>NZ_BSPC01000032.1 GCF_030160835.1 Labrys miyagiensis
GTTGTGTGCGCTCGCGTCGCGCCCTTCGCCCCAGAATTTATCTCACCTTCCCTACCGCCCCGCCGCCTGCGCGTAGGCACCGCCGAAGCGGTTCGCCAGGAAGGCCTCCAGCCCGATATCCTCCTGGCGGATGAAGCCGCGCTGCGGGAGTTCGCCCTTGGCCAGCATGTCGAGCACGGCGCAGATGGCGGAGGCCGTCGTCACCTGGATGGCGCTGCGCAACTGGGCGCCGACGCGGCGGCTGTAGATCTTGTTGGCATAGGTGTCCTGCACGAGATGGCCGTGGCGCTTGCCGCTGACGGTGACGAAGATCACCACCACATCCTGCACCGTGGCCGGCAGCGCATTCTCCAATATATCCTTCAGCACCTCGCGCCGGTGCCGAAGACCGAGATCGTTGAGCAGCGCCTTCATGATGGCGGCGTGGCCGGGATAGCGGATGGTGCGGTAGTTCAGCGTGCGCACCTTGCCCATATAGGTCTCGCAGAGGCTCCCGAGCCCGCCCGAGGTGTTGAAGGCCTCATAGGTCACGCCGTCGAGCGAGAATTCCTCGCGCTCCTCCATGGCCGGCATCTCGACGCGGTGGCCGTCGACGATCGCCTCGCAGGGCTCGCAATATTCGTTGATGACACCGTCCGTGCTCCAGGTGAGATTATAGTTGAGGGCATTGGAAGGGTATTGCGGCAAGGCGCCGACGCGCATGCGGATGGAATCCAGCGTGTCGAACTGCTTGGCGAGATCGTTGGCGACGATGGAGATGAAGCCGGGCGCCAGACCGCATTGCGGGATGAAGGCGCTTTCGGCCGAGGCCGCGAGATCGCGCACCCGGCGGGTGGAGGCGACATCCTCGGTGAGATCGAGAAAATGCACATTGGCCCGCGCCGCGGCCTCCGCGATGCGGGTGGTGAGGTTGAAGGGCGCCGCGCTCAGCACCGCGAAAGCGCCGGTGAGCACGGCGTCGAGCGCTTCCTCGTCCCGGATGTCGACTTCGCGCCGGATCACCGCGCCCGACAATTCGGCGCTGTCGAGCTGCTCCGCCGAGTGGTCGATCACGGTGACGCTGTAGTCCCCACTCACCGCCAGGATATCGGCGATGGTCGAGCCGATCTTGCCTGAACCCGCAACCACGATCCTGCGCATGCCGCCTCTCCCCTGCGAATCGCCCGTCACAGGATACTCTCGGCCTTCGTCCAATCGAAGCTGTCATTTCGACGATGTGCCGAGCTATCCCTGCATAACAAAGCCAGCTATATCGTCACTATGACGACGGCAGCCGACGACGCCCTGATTGCCATCCTGCGCGAGAACGCCCGTGCCTCCACGGCCGAGATCGCGCGGCGGCTCGGCGTTTCCCGGACGACGGTGCAAAGCCGGATCGAGAGGCTGGAACGGCGCGGCGTGATCATCGGCTACACGCTGAGGCTGTCGGAGGAGCACACCGGCGCCCTCATCCGCGCCCATGTCCTGCTCACCATCCTGCCCAAACTGATCCGCCAGGTGGAGGCCGGCCTGCGCGCGATTCCCGCCGTGCGCATGCTCCATTCGGTAAGCGGCAATGTCGACATGATCGCGGAGATCGAGGCCCGTTCCGTCGGTGAGCTCGACGAGTTGGCCGACCGCATCGGCGCGCTCGATGGGGTGGAGCGCACCTCCACCTCGGTCATTCTATCGACCCGAATCGATCGCTGATTCTCGGCGAGAGGCGCGCCGTCTTGAAATTGAACACTGTTCAATTCAGGAGGCATTGCGGCCTGGAAAGATGGCGCTACCCGTTCCGCGTTCAGTTTCGGTTCAGCCACAATCCGGATTATGGCGCTCCAACAAGAGAGGTTGCCATGTCCCTGCGCAAAAATTTGATCGGTCTGGTCGGAACCCTGATGCTTGCCGTTTCTCCCACGGCGATCGTGCTGGCGCAGGATACACAGACCCCCACGGTCGAGGCGCCCGGCAAGGCCTCGCCGGAGGATGTGATCAAGCGCCACAAGCAGAAGCAGCAGGGCGCCGGCGACGAATCACAGAATCCGGAGGGTGCTCCGCTGAAGCCGCGGCAGGGCCGGCAGAAGCCAGCCGCGCAGGATGATGCCGGCGGCGCTCCCGCGGCCGCCGATGATGGCGCCCCTGTCGTGAAACCGAAGCGCCAGAAGCCTGGGGCGGCCGAGCAGGACGGCGCCGGTGCAGCACCCAATGCCGCCGATGAGGGCGCCGGCGCGCCCGCCATGAAGCCAAAGCGCCAGAAGCCGAATGCAGCCCAGCAGGACGGCGCCGGTGCAGCACCCAGCGCCGCCGACGAGGGCGCTGGCGCACCCGCCATGAAGCCGAAGCGCCAGAAGCCGGATGCAACCCAGCAGGATGGCGCTGGTGCAGCGCCCAATGCCGCCGATGAGGGTGCCGGCGCGCCCGCCATCAAGCCGAAGCGCCAGACGCCGGCGCCGGCCGCCGAAACGGCCGCTCCCGCCACATCGGAGCCGGCCCAAAACAACGCACAGCCCGACAATGCGCAGCCTGACAACGGGCAGCAGCCCGGCACCGGCAAGCCGCCGCGCCAGAAGGGTCAGCGCCCAGCCAATGAGGGCCAGCAGGGTGGCGCCTCCCCCGCGATCGGGGGCGAGCCGCAGGCTCAGCCGGACCAGCAGCAGGGTCAAGGTCAGGGTCAGGGCAAGCACCGCGACCGTACCAACCAGCAGGGACAGCCCGACACCCCCCAGCCGGAGGCCACGCCCAACACGGCCGGCCAGCCGCAGAATCAGGGCCAGAAGCCGGGATCGCAGTTCCTTCCCGGCCGCCAGCGTCCGGCAGGCCAGGGCGCCGCCCCCGGCCAGGATCAGGGACAGGACGATGGCACGCAGCAGGGCCAGGGTTGGCGCAACCGCCTTCCCGGTCAAGGCAACCTCCCTGGTCAAGGCAGCCTCCCCGGTCAAGGCAACCTGCCGGGCCAGGGTGGCTTCCAGAATCAGCAGCAGGGCGGCGCCATGCCGCAGGGCCAGAGCGACTTCGTGCGTGCTCCGGTCAACCCGGTCGCCGAACAGCGCGCGCTCGGCCTGCTCAACGATCCTACGCCACCCGACCGTCTCAACAATCAGCAATTGCGTCAGCGGCTCGACGTGTATCGTGGCGCCCTTGCGGGGGGTAATCTCTCGCCGGGCACCGAACAGGCTCTGATCGAACGCCTCAACGGCGCCCGCGCTGCTCTCCGCAACCGCGTCTCCGACCAGGAATATGGTGGCCCGCAGAATGCCCAGAATGGGCGCAATTCGCCCTTCGGCCGCCCGCAATTCCAGGAGGGCATGCCGACCACCCAGGATATTCCCGCGATCCTGGCCGACCGCCGCCCCTCCAATGTGCTGACCATCGACCAGCTCAACCGCCGCATCCTGGTCTATCGCGACGCTTCCAACGACCAGCGCTACAGCCCCGACGACCGCCAGGCCTTCGCGCGATATCTGCAGGACGACCGCGGAGAGCTTCGCCGGCGCCTCATCAGCGATCGCGGCCAGCGCCAGGACCGCCTGCGCCGGCCCGACCCGGGCTACCGCCTCGACATGGATGTCGCCCCGCGCGGCCCGCGCCAGCAGAGCATCTGGGCGGCCGAAGTCGATGACGAGGAGATCGAGGAGCAGTTCGCCTCACGGCCACTGCGCCCGCTGCCGCGCCGCTACAGCCGCGCCGACTTCTTCGCCCAGCCCGAAATGGTGATGGCGCAGCCCACCGTGCGCCAGGCCATCCCCAGCGTCGAACTCGACACCATCCATTTCGGCTTCAACGAATCCTTCATCCGCGAAGAGGAAATGGCCAATCTCGATCGCGTCGGCCGCATTCTCGAGCGCATCGTCGCCGCCCATCCCAACGAAGTCTTCGTGATCGAAGGCAACACCGATGCGGTGGGCGACGACGCCTACAATTTGCGCCTCTCCAAGGAGCGGGCCGAGGCGGTGAAGCAGGCACTTACCCAATATTACGTGATCTCGCCGGACAATCTCGCGACGGCGGGCCTGGGCGAGCGCTATCTCAAGATCCCCACGCCCGAGCCCGAGCAGGAAAACCGCCGCGTGACTATACGCCGCGTCACCTCGCTGCTGGAGAATTGAGGGGATAGAAGCGCCGCGAGAGCCTCCCCCACGAAGCTGGGGGTATCGCGCACACTGCGTGTGCGCTGGCACGACGAAGTCGTGACGGAGGGGGCGTGGCCAGGAATGGGCAGGGGAAGCGGAAGCCTCGTTTCGTTTCATGCGCTCTGTTCTGACCACACCCCCTCCGACCTCACTTCGTTCGGCCACCTCCCCCAGCTTCGTGGGGGAGGCTTTGCGCGGCGCCTCCCCATTTGCCGTGCTGCTCCCCCTACCGCTTTTGCTTGAATTCCCCGCCCCTTTCGCTTACACCCCGCGGCGCGGACGCCCCCTGGCGTTCGCGCCCTTTCGCCTCATGCAGGGTGTCCGCTGCCGGCAGGATTTGCCGGCCCGTGCTCCTGCGGCGTAACCCATCGAGAGCGCCCTCCCCGATAAGCGTTCGAGAGTTGATCGGAGCCCAGTGGCCGATGTCCGGCAGTTCGCGTCCCCGTCTTGTCATGAAGTTTGGCGGCACCTCCGTCGCCACCGTCGAACGCATCAAGAATGTGGCGCTTCATGTCAAACGCGAGGTCGATGCGGGCTATGACGTCGCCGTCATCGTCTCCGCCATGACCGGCAAGACCAATGAACTCGTTGGCTGGTGCAACGAGGCGACCTCGCTCTACGACCAGCGCGAATACGACACCATCGTCGCCTCGGGCGAACAGGTAACTTCGGGCCTGCTCGCCTTGGTGCTGACCTCGATGGGCATCAAGGCCCGCTCCTGGCAGGGCTGGCAGGTGCCGATCGAGACCTCCAACGCGCATGGCTCGGCCCGGATCTCCGGCATCCCCTCCAAGAATCTCGACGAGGGCTTTGCCGCGCGCGAGGTGGCGGTGATCTCGGGCTTCCAGGGCATCGAACCTGTCAGCCAGCGCATCACCACGCTCGGCCGCGGCGGCTCCGACACGTCGGCGGTCGCAATTGCCGGCGCTGTTGGAGCCGAGCGATGTGATATCTATACGGATGTCGACGGTGTCTACACCACCGATCCGCGCATCGTGCCCAGGGCCCAGCGCATGGACCGCATCGCCTTCGAGGAAATGCTCGAAATGGCCTCGCTCGGTGCCAAGGTGCTGCAGGTGCGTTCGGTGGAACTCGCCATGGTGCACAAGGTTAAGACATATGTGCGGTCGTCCTTCGACGATCCCGCCAATCCCAATCCCGGAACCCTCATCTGCGACGAGGAAGACATCATGGAACAGCAGGTCGTGACCGGCATCGCCTATTCGAAGGACGAGGCGCAGATCACCCTGCGCGACGTCGCCGATCGCCCGGGTGTCGCCGCCGCCATCTTCGTGCCTTTGGCCGACGCCAACATCAATGTCGACATGATCGTGCAGAACATCTCTGCCGATGGCGCCTCAACCGACATGACCTTCACCGTGCCGCAGGCCGAGTTCCAGCGCGCCAAGGACGTCATCGACAAGGCCCGCCTGACGGTGAAGTGCGACAATGTCGAGACCAATATGGATGTCGCCAAGGTCTCGGTGATCGGCATCGGCATGCGCAGCCATGCCGGCGTGGCCGCCACCTGCTTCCAGGCTCTCGCCGGGCGCGGCATCAATATCCGCGCCATCACCACCTCCGAGATCAAGATCTCGGTCCTTATCGACGCCGTCTATACCGAGCTTGCTGTGCGCACGCTGCACACGCTCTACGGCCTCGATAAGGCCTGATTGATTGATTTTTATCCTGGCGCAATTCGCCAGTCAGGGCCGGAAAAACTCTTTCATTTTCCGGAAAAACTTGCGACAGGACAAAAAGTTAAGGCGTGCTTCGTTTGAGATCTTGAACGAAGCACGCTCCCGATTCATCGTATGCTTTGGAGCAAAACGCGTTTAGGTGGAAACGCCATTTTGCTCCGGCTATTGGTTTTGACGCGTTTTGCGAGTCTTGCCGATTCCGGCAGATCACAAAACGCTCAGGGGTCTGTCGACGACCCTGATGGAGGCATTGTATGCGTGGCGCGATCGGCGGTCCGCGCCTGCTCCTGAAACGGCTCCGCGAGGTGACGGCGGAACCCGTCTCGGCGCAGGAGCGGCTGGACAAGATTGTGGTGCTGATCGCCGCGAACATGGTCGCGGAGGTGTGCTCGGTCTATGTCCTGCGCACCGATGGCACGCTCGAACTCTATGCCACTGAAGGCCTCAATCCGAACGCCGTGCATCTGACCATGATGCGCAAGGGCGAAGGCCTGGTCGGCCTGGTGGCCAAGGAGGCGGAGGCCGTCACCACCTCCGACGCCCAGCACCACCCCTCCTTCTCCTACAAGCCGGAGACGGGCGAAGAGATCTACAACGCCTTCCTCGGGGTTCCCATCCTGCGCGCTGGCGAAACGCTCGGCGTGCTGGTGGTGCAGAACCGGGCGCAGCGCGTCTATTCGGAAGAAGAGATCGAGGCGCTGCTCACGGTCGCCATGGTGCTGGCCGAGATGATCGCCTCGGGCGAGTTGCAGGCCCTCGCCCGCCCGGGCGCCGACCTTGCCAGCCGCCGCGCCTTGCACATGACCGGCGCATCGCTCGCCGAGGGCGTCGGCCTCGGCCATGTCGTGCTGCATGAGCCGCGCGTGGTGATCAAGACGCTGATCGCCGACGATGTGGGCCGCGAGACCAACCGGCTCGACAATGCCATCGTGGGCCTGCGCGATTCCATCGACGCCATGCTCGACCGCGGCGACCTCGCCCGCGCCACCGAGACGCTCGACGTGCTCGAAGCCTACCGCATGTTCGCCCAGGACCGCGGCTGGATCGCCAAGATGCGCGAGGTCATCGCCACCGGCGTCACCGCCGAGGCCGCCGTGCAGCGCGTGCAATCCGACACCCGCGCCCGCATGCAGCGCGTCGCCGATCCCATCCTGCGCGAGCGGCTCTACGATCTCGACGACCTAGCCAACCGCCTGCTGCGCCAGCTCACCGGCGATGGCCATCACGTGCCGGCCGAGGCGATGCCGAAGGACGCCGTGCTGGTCGCCCGTTCCATGGGGCCGGCGGCTCTGCTCGACTACTCGCGCGACAGCCTGCGCGGCCTCATCCTCGAGGAGGGTGGCCCGACCAGCCATGTCGCCATCGTGGCGCGCGCGCTCGGCATCCCCACCGTGGGCGAAGTCGAAGGCATCACCAACCTGGTCGAGCCGGGCGACGCCATCATCGTCGACGGCTCCTCCGGCGACGTGCAGGTGCGCCCGGCCTCCGATGTCGAGCATGCCTATGCCGAGAAGGTGCGCTTCCGCGCCAAGCGCCAGGAGCAGTACCAGGCCCTGCGCAGCCGGCCCAACCGCACGCGCGACGGGCGCGATATCGGCCTCTTCCTCAATGCCGGCCTGCTGGTCGACTTGCCGCATGTGAAGGAAAGCGGGGCCGACGGCATCGGCCTGTTCCGCACCGAACTGCAGTTCATGATCGCCTCGCAATTCCCGCGCACCGGCGAGCAATACCAGCTCTACAAGGCAGTGCTGGAGGCGGCGGGCGATCGGCCCGTGACCTTCCGTACCCTCGATATCGGCGGCGACAAGGTGCTGCCCTATATGCACCAGATCGAGGAAGAGAACCCGGCGCTCGGCTGGCGCGCCATTCGCCTCGGCCTCGACCGGCCCGGCCTGATGCGCTCGCAGTTGCGCGCCTTGCTGCAGGCGGCCGCCGGGCGCGAACTCCGCGTGATGTTCCCGATGATCGCCGCGGCGGAGGAATTCGACCAGGCCCGCAGCGTGGTGGAGCGCGAAATCACCTTCCTGCGCCGCCACGGCAAGCCCCTGCCCGATCTCGTCAAGCTCGGCGCCATGGTCGAGGTGCCGAGCCTGCTGTTCCAGCTCGACGAAATCCTGGAGCGCACCGATTTCCTGTCGGTGGGCTCGAACGATCTCTTCCAGTTCCTCTATGCGGTCGATCGCGGCAATGCGCGTGTCGCCGGCCGCTTTGACACGCTCTCACCCTCGGTGATGCGCGCTCTGAAGATGATCGCCGACAAGTCGCATGAGGCCGGCGTGCCCGTGACGCTGTGCGGCGAGCTTGCCTCCAAGCCACTGGAGGCGCTCGCCCTCATTGGCCTCGGTTTCCGGCAGCTCTCGATGACACCCTCCGCCATCGGGCCGGTGAAGGCGATGCTGCTGGAGACGGAGGCGGCCGAGGTCGCAGATCTCGTTAAGCGCCATATCGCGCCCGGTGCCGAAAAGCCGCTGCGCCAGGCGCTGCGCGAATTCGCCGACCAACGCGGTATTCCGTTATAGCCTGGGAGCGCGGACATCCTGTCCGCTCTTTTCTCTCCAAGCGCGCCGTTTCCAAGAGCGGACAAGATGTCCGCGCTCCCAGGACCATCCCATGCTCCCCCTCGAACGCCTCGATGCCTTGCTCCGCCGCCGCGACTTCGTCGAAGCCGAGCTCGCGTCCGGCCCGGACGCCGAGACCTATGTCGCCCTGGCGCGCGAATTGTCGGAACTCGATCCGGTGGCGGCTGCCGTCCGCGAATGGCAAGGCGCGCAGGAAGAGCTCAAGGGCGTCGAAGCGATGATCGCCGAGCCTGCCATGGCCGGCGAAATGGCGGAGATGGCTGAGGAAGAGCGCAAGGCCCTGGTGGAGCGCATCGCCAGGCTCGAGACCGACATCAAGCTCTCACTGATCCCCAAGGACGCGGCGGACGAGAAATCCGCCATCCTCGAAGTGCGGGCAGGCACCGGCGGCGACGAAGCCTCGCTGTTCGCCGGCGACCTCTTCCGCATGTATCAGCGCTATGCCGATCTGCAGGGCTGGAAGACCGAGGTGCTGTCGGAAAGCGAGGGCACCATGGGCGGATACAAGGAAGCCGCCATGGCGATCCGCGGCAAAGGTGTGTTCGCCAGGTTGAAATTCGAATCCGGCGTGCATCGCGTGCAGCGCGTGCCGGTGACGGAAGCGGGCGGGCGCATCCACACCTCCGCCGCCACCGTCGCCGTGCTGCCGGAGGCCGAGGATGTCGACATCCATATCGACGAGAAGGACCTGAAGGTCGACGTCTTCCGGGCCTCGGGTGCCGGCGGCCAGCATGTCAACACCACCGACAGCGCGGTGCGCATCACCCATCTGCCCACCGGCATCGCGGTGGCCGTGCAGCAGGAACGCTCCCAGCACAAGAACCGTGCCCAGGCCATGGCGATGCTGCGCGCGCGTCTCTACGAAGCCGAGCGCGAGCGGGTGGATTCGGCGCGCGCCGCCGACCGCCGCGATCAGGTCGGCTCGGGCGATCGCTCAGAGCGCATCCGCACCTATAATTTTCCGCAGGGGCGTCTCACCGACCATCGCATCGGCCTGACGCTCTACAAGCTCGACCAGATCATCACGGGCGATGCGCTGGGCGAGGTGGTCGACTCGCTGGTGACCGAGAACCAGGCGAGATTACTGGCCGCCAGCGAGGCGAAGCAGTGAAGGATTTGCGCGGGAAACGCCGTGGCTGGGAGCGCGGACGTCCCCGTCCGCTCTTCGCTTGGCGTCAAGCACAACGTTTCCAAGAGCGGGTCGTCCGACACTCTCCGAGTGTCGGAGGGACGTCCGCGCTCCCAGGACGACCATGACCACCCTCGGCGCCCTTTATCGCGAGGCTCTCGCCGCCTTTCAGGCTGCGTCCCTGCCCACGCCCGAGCTCGACGCCCGCTGGCTGGTGGCCGAGGCTGCCAGCCTTCCTGCCAACGCCATCACCCTGGATCCGCAGCGAGCGCTCGCACCGGAAACCATTGCCAAGGCCCGCGCTTTCATCGCCCGGCGCCTCGCGGGAGAGCCGGTCGACCGCATCCTCGGCAATCGTGAATTCTGGAGCCTTGCCTTCCGGCTCGGCCCGGCCACTCTCTCGCCGCGCCCGGATACCGAGACCATCGTCGAGGCCTGCCTTGCCGTGCTGCCGGACAAGCAGGGCGCCTATCGCCTGCTCGACCTCGGTACAGGCACGGGCGCCATCCTCGTCGCCCTGCTGAGCGAACGGCCACAGGCAACCGGCCTCGGCATCGACAAGGCGGCGGATGCCGTGGCGATCGCCCGGCTCAATGCTGAGGACAATGGCGTTGCCGCGCGAGCCCGTTTTGCCGAGGGGGACTGGATGGGCGATATCGCCGGCGCGTTCGACCTCATCGTCTCCAACCCGCCCTATATCCCCTCCCCCGACATCGCCAGGCTCGACCGTGAAGTCCGCGAGCACGATCCGCGGCTCGCTCTGGACGGCGGAGAGGATGGCCTCGATGCCTATCGTGCCATTGCGGCGGCTGCCCCACGCGTTCTGGCGCCGGGCGGCATCCTCGTCTTCGAGCTCGGCATCGGGCAGGAAGAAGACGTGGCCGCCCTGATGCGGTCCGCCGGCTTCACCCTGCTCGGTCCAGCCCGCAGGGATCTCGGTGGGGTGGCAAGAGCCTTGGTGGGAAGGCTGGGATAGTCCGGGACCGCCGACTGAAAGGGAGCGATCCCGGAGGCGACTATGCCTTGTAGGGCGCGGGCGCGTCCTGCGTCGTGAACAGGTTCGCCAGCTCATGCGCGATCAGGACACCAAGACCGCTGCAGGGGTCGGGACCGATCGTGGCCACGTAGCCGTCATTGTTGCCCTCGGTGATATCCTGGAAACAATCTCGATTGGCCCACAGGATCGGGTTGACGAAACCGTTGCTCTTCTTAGCGAAGGCGGCAAACAGGCCGGCATAAAGGGGAGCGACAGCGCTGGTGCCGCCGGTTACCCGCTCACTGCCATGGACGAAGATCCTGTAGCCGGTATTCTTGTCGGCGTTCCCCGCCACGTCGGGCACCATGCGGCCAATGCCGACGGGGGCTCCCCTGGCCCAGGCCTGTGGGAAGAACAGGCTCGAATAGCCGCCGCCTGTCCCGATCCCATTGATCTTTCCCGGATCGTTGTTCCAGACGACTTCCTTGTCGCGCGTCTTGCTGGTGCCGGCACAAGCCACCGCATGCGGGCAGGCGGCCGGCAGGTTCACCGTCTTCTGCGCTTCGCCAGCATTGGCTTCGCGGTCGCCGGCGGCTGCGAAGACCGTCATGCCCAGCGCCGCCGCGCGGATGAGAGTTGCCTCCAATTGCACGGCGACATTCTGGCCGAACTTCCAGAACAACCATTCCCAGGCATTCTCGGGAGCGCCCCAGGAAATCGAGAGGACGGAGCAGCCATCGGCGGCGGCCTTCTGGATCGCAGGAGCCATCGAGCGCAGATCCATGTCCGTCCAGTAGACGCGGATTTTGGCGGGCTGGCCGGTCGCGACATAATAGGCGGAAGCGGCCACTTCGATGTCCAGAGCGATCTCCACATCCGGATCAAAGTCCTCGCTAACAGGCTGATTGGGGCGGTTGCCGACGCCATTGATCACGATATTCTTTACCTCGGGCATCGGTTGCCCGATGCCCTCGAAATAGGCCTCGAGGTCGCTGGGCTGGTAGCCACCGCCCATGGCCAGGATGCCAATCACGCCGCCGCCTTCCAGGCCCTTCGGCCAGCCATAGGCCTCGCACAGTTCGGGTACGGTCCAGGTCTTCGCCACGGGATCCGGTGCAAACTGCTTCGGCGGACGCGCCTGGGGAAGTTTGTCCTCCTTCAGGTCGATCATTTCGAAGAAAGGCCGGCACTTCGGAACATCCTTGCGCTGGCTCATGGATCGGTGGATGGTCATCGCTCAAGCTCCTGATTCAAGTAAGCACGCGGATTCGGCGGCGGGCAGCACGCTCGGCCACCGATCCGACCTTCCAACTCATCAGGCAGCCCGGACTGCCCACGCACTGACGGCGTCGTCATTCCGTCGGCGGCGATTGTCGCACAAAGCCTAGACAAAGCTGTGCGACGACGCTCACGCCGACATCGCCCCCCAGTATTGTAACTCGATTAGCCGCAAGGGTGTGAGTTCAGCGTGAATCGGCTGAAGTAAAGCGGTCGTCACGAAGCAGCGCAGATGACGTAGCGGAAGAAAAAGCCTGCCACACATGCCTTCATGACGGCGCCAAGCGCGTTCCAGCGATTGAGCCAGATGGCGCAAGTCTTTCCAGTCAAAGGGCTTTTTCGCAGCCATCATGCCGCGCCTGGCGCGACGATCGATCACCAGACTTGGCTGCCGGCCGGGCGCGCCAGCGCCGCCAGCAGTGGCCCCTGACGGTCGGCAATAAAAAACCCCGCCGAAGCGAGGTTTTTCGAAGTTCTGAAAGGAAGCGAGGCTTACGCCGCCTCTTCCTCTTCCGTGGCATCCTCGAAATCCGCATCGGCGTCAGCTTCCTTGGCGCCACCGCGCTTCGGGCCCTTGGCAAGATTGGCCTCGATCACCTTCACGGATTCAGAATCCGTGAGGTCGTCGACGGCGGCAAGCTCGCGCGCCATACGGTCGAGGGCCGCTTCATAGAGCTGGCGCTCGGAATAGGACTGCTCAGGCTGGGCGTCGGAGCGATAGAGATCGCGCACGACTTCGGCGATGGCGATCAGGTCGCCCGAATTGATCTTCGCTTCATATTCCTGCGCACGGCGCGACCACATGGTGCGCTTGATGCGGGCGCGGCCCTTCAACGTTTCCAGCGCCTTGGCGACGATAGCCGGCTCGGACAGCTTGCGCATGCCGACGGAAGCGATCTTGGTGGTAGGAACGCGCAGAGTCATCTTGTCCTTGGCGAAGGAAATCACGAACAGCTCAAGCTTGAAACCTGCAACTTCCTGCTCGTCGATCGACACGATTTTGCCAACACCATGCGAGGGATACACGATGCTCTCGCCAGTCTTGAAACCCTGCTTCGTGGACGTCTTCTTCGCTGTCGTCATGACGCTTCTCAACGCTCCTATCTATGGCGGTCCACGACAAAGCGCAGCCGCATCAAATCACGGGCAGACACAGCCTGCAGCCGTTAACATCATTCGACATTGAAACCAGGCCAAAGCTCAAAAGCCGCCGCGAGGAAAGTCGAACTGAGGATGGTCAAAAAATTCCATGTATCTCTTCGCGTTGACCACGCCCCGAGATAGAGATCCCTTGAAGCTGAGCACAAAAAAATTGCCCCTGTGCGGAGCGGCGGCGGGGTAACTCGGTCTCTCTCTGACCCATTTGAGCTATATATACCAAAAATAGGCAAAAATCAACGGTTTCGCATATAAAATCGGCACTTAAAGCGCTTGTTAGGGTTTACGTGTCGAGTTTTTTGCGAATAGCCGCTATGCAAAAAGTGACGAGCCGGCTCATAGGGTATCGATTTATTCAGCCACCGCCGATCGAACTCTCAGTTCGATCTCAATATCGCACCGGGAGTTCATCACCGGCGGAAGGGTCCGATGCGTCACACCCTCCCTTGCACCCAGGGACCGATGGAGACCGAAGGGGGAGCGGCGATCACAGACCACCACGCCCCTTTGCGGCAGTAGATCAGGCGTCGCCCTGGCCGGGCTCCGGCGAGAGCAGTTCAAGCTTGTCCGGCTTGCCGTCCCACTCCTTGGAGTCGGGGAAGCTTTCGCGCTTGACCGTGATATTCGGCCAGGACTGGGCGAATTTCGCGTTCAGCTCGAGCCAAGCTTCCAGGCCCTTCTCGGTATCGGCCTTGATCGCATCTGCCGGACATTCGGGTTCGCAGACACCGCAATCGATGCATTCGTCGGGATGAATGACGAGGAAGTTCTCGCCTTCGTAGAAGCAGTCCACCGGGCAGACTTCCACGCAGTCCATATATTTGCACTTGATGCAGTTCTCAGTGACCACGTAGGTCATGCCAGACAATCCCGAAAGTTTATAATCTTGCTAAATGTGCGTAGCCGAACTGGGGCGAGGGTTCAAGGCACGCCAGCACAGAGCAGCCATTCGTCGCGGTACAGGCTTTACAAGACTCCACCACACTCGGCCCCTCGTACCTGTCCCCTACCCGGCCTGTCCTGCATCACCGGCGCCCGCATGCGGCGACAACGGTGCAAGCTTGCCGGGCCTGCCGTCCCACGCCTTGGCATCGGATAGAGGCTCGCGCTGCACCGTGATCTCAGGCCAGACCTGAGCGTAGCGCGCGTTCATTCCGACCCAGGCCTCCAGCCCTCGCTCGGCATCGGAGCGGATCGCATCAGCCGGACAGGCCGGTTCGCAGATGCCACAATCGATGCAGAGCGTGGGATCGATGACGAGCATGTTCTCGCCTTCGCGGAAGCAATCGACCGGGCACTCGCTCACGCATTCCATATATTTGCATTTGATGCAGTTCTCGGTGACCACCCAGAGCAAAGCGCCAGACGGAAGCGGTGCTTTGCTCTGGCTCAATGTTTCGACGCGTCTTTGCAATTCTTGGCGATTCCGCCAAATCGCAAAAACGCTTTGGGTCATGTCGGCCATTCCATCAGGGGTTGAACCCGATGGGATGGCTATGAATCCTATACGGCATACTCAAGGCGCAATTGCGGTCGGAGCGTTCTACTTTCGGATCAAATCACCAAGAAACGCAAAATGCCTCTGCCTCCAACGCGTTGAGCAAAAAGAGCGTTTCAACCTGCACACGTTTTGCTCAGAGGAGATCGCGGCCGATCTTCTCATGCCAGCGGCGCTCGGCCGCCAACTCGCCATCGGCGAAAGCCTTGAGCTCACCTTCCAGGATGAAGTCGGTGATCGTTGCCTGCATCGATGTTTTCACTTCGACGCGGATGTCCCAGCCCTTGCGACCCATCTCATAGTCTTCCGTCAGGCGATAGCATGCGCTGAGCGGGTCGTCGCCCTTGATGGTCAGCTCGCGCCTGAGGCTGTGGGAGAGCGTGGTGTCGATCTCGTCGAAGCGCAGCACTCCCTCGCCGAACAGGCCGCCCTCGCCATGGGTGACATAGGCAGCGGTGTTGGTGAGAAGGTCGAGGGCCGTGGTCCGAGTCACCGACCCGTCCGCGACCTTGGTTGTGGGTGCCCGCGCCGCACTCATCGCCGGCTCGAAGACGACATCGGGCTCCACTTTCTTCGCACGCACCGGCAGGCGCAGTTCGCCCGGGCAGCGCAGCGTCAGCGTCACCGCTTCCGGCGCCGGCCAGATCAACGGCCAATAGGCAGTGGACAGGGCCAGGCGGATCTTGTGGCCGGGGGCGAGACCATAGCCGCAGTCGCTGAGCCTGAGGCGGATGCGGTAGAAGCGGCCGGGCTCGAGCGCCTCCGGTTCGGCATGGCTGTCTCGATGGGTGAGATTGAAGACGGCATAGGCGATGCGGCGCGAGGAGCCATTGGGCGCGATATCGCACAGCCTTGCGCAGAGCTGCGCCACCGGCCTGTCTGCCGCAAGCTCTACTTCGATCTCCGGCGCCCCGAGCAGTTCCAGACGTTCCGTCAGAACCTCGCTGTCGAAGCAGCAGGAGAAGGCATCGTCATGGCGCTGGTCGGCCGCCTCCTCGCCGGTGACGCCGGTGCCCATCCATTCGCCCGAGGTCGATCCCGTCCAGGCCGGAGAGGTGAAGGCGATCTCGGCCGGCGACCTGGGCACTGCCGTCAGGACGCCCGGCGCCAGATGGAACGTTGTCGGGGCAATCTCAGGCGATGGCCATTTCATCTCGCCGACGAAACGGCCGGGCACGGGATCGCGATGGCCGGGCGGGGTCCATTCCTCGATGAAGGCGCGCAGCATCGGCTCGGCCATGATGCCGCGATCCCGGCCCTTCAGCCAATGGTCCCACCAGCGCGTCGCTTCCTGCAGGAAGCCGATGGCCGGGCCGGGCACGCCATCCTGCGGATAGATATGCGCCCAGGGGCCGATCAGGCCGAGGCGCGGCACCTGCAGGCCCTCGAGCAGGCGCGGGATGGCGTTGGTATAAGCGTCGCCCCAGCCGCCCACTGCGAGGACCGGGCACTGGATGGCGGAAAAATCCTCGCAGATCGAGCCATGCCGCCAATAGGCATCGCGCCTTTGGTGACTGAGCCAGAGCGCCGGGAAGAAGGGCACGTGGTTGAGCCGCTCCAGCCATTGCGCCCGCCAAGCTTCGCCGACCAGGGCCGGATCGGCAGGGCGGGCCTGGTAGGCCAGCATGATGGAGCCCCACCACAGATTGTCGTTGAGCAACGTGCCGCCCATGAAATGGATGTCATCGGCATAGCGGTCATCGGTGGAGCAAACGGTGATGATGGCCTTCAACGCCGGCGGGCGCAGCGCCGCGACCTGCAAGCAATTGAAGCCGCCCCAGCTCTTGCCCATCATGCCGACCGAGCCGGAGCACCAGGGCTGGGCGGCGAGCCAGGCGATCACCTCGCAGGCATCGTTGAGCTCCTGCGGCAAATATTCGTCGTCCATCAGCCCGTCGGACTCGCCCGAGCCGCGCATGTCGACGCGGATGGCGGCGTAGCCATTCTCGGCGAACCAGCCATGCATCGGCTCGTCGCGCCCGCGCGTGCCGTCGCGCTTGCGGTAGGGAATATATTCGAGGATGGCCGGCACGGGCGTGGCCTCGGCATCCTCTGGCAGCCAAAGCCGTGCTGCCAGCTTTGTGCCATCGGAGAGCGGAATGAAGAAATGTTCGATGATACGGACGGCGGTCATCGCAATATCCAAATGTAAAAAAATATACTCAAATAAAAAGGGCCGGTCCGAAGACCGGCCCCCTTAATCATTCCGCTCAGACCAGGATCTGGCCCTTGCGGCTGGCCAGAATGCTGTCGAGCCAATGCGTATCCATCTCGGGCACCGAGCTGATGAGCTTCTCGGTGTAGGGGTGGAAGGGTGGCGAGAAGATCTCGGCCGTCGGGCCCTGGGCAATGATCTCACCCCTCAGCATCACCGCCGTGCGGTGAGCGATGCGCTTCACCGTACCGAGGTCGTGAGTGATGAAGATGTAGGACAGGCCGAGATCGTCCTGTAGCTTTTTAAGGAGCTTGAGCACATCCTCGGCCACCAGCGGATCGAGCGCAGAGGTCGGCTCGTCGCAGATGATCACTTCCGGCTCGGCTGCCAGAGCGCGGGCGATGCAGATTCGCTGCTTCTGGCCACCCGAAAGCTGGCCAGGGCGGCGATCGGCGAAGTCTTCCGGCAGGCCGACCTTGCGTAACAACTCGAGCACACCCTTGCGGACCTCCGCTCCCGAGCGATTGAAGTAGAATGAGATCGGACGGCCGATGATCTGCGCCAGCGTATGGCGCGGATTGAGCGCCACGTCCGGCAGCTGATGCACCATCTGCAGCCGGCGCAGGATATCCTTGCTGCGCTGGTGGAGCGCCGGCGGCAAGGTCTTGCCATTGAGGGAAACATCGCCTTCCCAGCGCGGCAGCAGCCCCACCACGATGCGGGCGATGGTGCTCTTGCCCGAGCCAGATTCGCCCACGACCGCCAGGGTCTCGCCCTTGGCGAGCTTGAAGGAGGCATTCTTGACGATCGGCACGGGACCATAGCCTGCCGTGACATTCGTCATCGACAGGACGGGCTGCTCGACATTGACCGGCGCACTCAGCTGGAGGTGCTCGGCATTGCGCCTCTCGTTGACCAGCGCCGTGGCGTAGTCGGTCTTCGGCTGTTCCAGGATCTGCTGCGCACTGCCTACCTCGATCATCTTGCCATGCCTGAGCACCATGATGCGATGGGCGATCTGCGCGACAACCGCGAGGTCGTGGGTGATATAGAGGCCCGCCGTGCCAAATTCGCGGATGAGGTCACGCAGGAGGGCAAGCACCTCGATCTGCGTGGTGACGTCGAGAGCGGTGGTCGGCTCGTCGAGCACGATCACGTCCGGACGGCAGCTCATCGCCATGGCAGCCATGGCGCGCTGCAGCTGGCCACCCGACACCTGATGCGGATAACGTTCGCCGATGGTGTCGGGGTTGGGCAGTTGCAAGGTCCGAAAGAGCTTTTTGGCGTAGGTTTCAGCTTCGGGCCGCGTCATCACTCCATGCATCACCGGTGCTTCGCAAACCTGGTCCATGAGGGTCATGGAAGGATTGAACGAAGCAGCGGCGCTCTGGGCGATATAGGCAATGCTTTTGCCACGGAAGTTGCGGCGCTGAGCGGCGGTGGAGGCCCGGAGCTCGGTGCCGTCGAGCTTGATCGAACCGCCGGTGATGCGCATGCCGGCGCGGGCATAGGCCATCGATGCAAGGCCGATGGTCGATTTGCCGGCGCCTGATTCACCGATGAGGCCGAGGATCTCGCCGCGCTTGAGGGTGACGTCGACATTGTCGACGAGCACGCGGCCGGTGATGGTCTCGACCTTGAGCTTTTCGAGCTCGAGGATGAGATCGGTCGAGGGCGCGGAGTTGGGTTTGGTGTCTGCCATCTTGGCCCCCTTACATTTCTGCCTGCGCGCCGGACGGGCGAGCATCGATCGACAGGAACCAGTCGACGACAAGATTGATGCCGACCGTGAGAAGTGCAATCGCGGCGGCGGGATAGAGCGCCGAGGGCGAGATCGTGGGGATGACCTTGGACAGGGTCAGGCTCTGCATGTCGTCGCGCACCATGCCACCCCAATCGGAGAGCGGCAGCGGCACGCCGAGACCGAGGAACGAGAGCGCCGCAATCATCAGGAAGTTGAAGCAGAAGCGCAGGCCGAATTCCGACATCAGCGGCGCCATGGCGTTGGGCAGGATTTCGCGCCGCACCACCCACATCAGGCCTTCGCCGCGCAGCCGCGCCACTTCGACGAAGTCGAGCGAGGCGAGGTTCATGCCGAGCGCACGCGCCAGGCGGAACACGCGGGTGGAGTCGAGGAAGGCGAGGGTCAGCACCAGCGAGGTCAGGGTCTGGCCGAAAATGCCGAGGATGATCAGCGCCCAGATCAATGACGGGATCGACAGGATGATGTCGCACAGGCGGGAGAGGAAGATGTCGACCCAACGGCCGGTCACCGCAGCGATCAGGCCGGTGGTAATGCCGATGGCAAAGGAGAGCAGCGTGGTGATGAGAGCGATGCCGATGGTGAGCCGCGCGCCATAGACGAGGCGGGTGAAGATGTCACGGCCGAGCTTGTCGGTGCCGAGCCAGCTCGTGTGCGAGATGCCCTGGAACATCTTGCCCACGATCTGGGTGTCGGTATAGGGCACCAGCAGGGGCCCGATGAGCGCCACCGCGATATTAATGAAGATGATGGCGAGGCCGATGACGGCAGTGAGCGGCGCTTTGTGTCCGAAGATTTTCATGCTGCCCTCTTACCGTGGGTGCCGCAGACGCGGGTTGAGGATGATCGCCATCACGTCGGCAATCGTATTGAGAATGATGAAGACGGCGGCGAAGAGCATGCCGCAGGCGAGCACCACGGGGATATCACGCTTGCTGACCGCGTCGATCATGTATTGGCCGACGCCGGGATAGGTGAACACCTTCTCCACCACGACGACGCCGACCACGAGATAGGCGATGTTGAGCGCCACCACCGAGATGATCGGCGAGGCCGCATTCGGCAAGGCATGGCGGGCGACGACGCGGCTGCGCGTCATGCCCTTAAGGAAGGCCATTTCGATATAGGGCGTCGACATGATCGACAGCACGGAGTTGCGGGTCATGCGCATCATGTGGGCGCAGACCAGACAGGTCATGGCCACCGCCGGCAGGAAGGTGGCGATGGCGCGCGCCCATAGGCTCATTTCCGGCGTGACGCTCGCCGTCGGGGCGAACCACATGCCCTTGCCGGTCAGGAAGAGGATGAGGATGCCGCCGACGAAGAACTCAGGCATGGAGATGGCGACCAGCGCGCCGATATTGGCGGCCCGGTCGGCAATGCGCCCTTCGGTGATGGCGCAGGTCACGCCGGTGATGATGGCCAGCGGAACCGAAAGCAGCGTCGCAAAACCGGCGAGCCAGATCGTGTTCTTGAACCGCGGCCAGAGATCTTCGACGATGACGCGCTGGTTCGTATAGGACTTGCCGAAGTCGAAATGGGTGAGGACGTTCCACAGCCAGGCCAGGTAGCGCTGCCACGCCGGCAGGTCGAGACCGACATCGTGCCGGTAGGCGGCGACGGTTTCAGGAGTGGCGGACTGGCCGAGCACCGCAGTGGCGGCATCGCCAGGCAGGGCAAGCGTCAACAGGAAGATGATCAAGGAAATGGCGAAAAGCGTCACCACCCCCTGTATGATGCGCCAAGCAATGAGACGTCCCACAGCGGCGTCCTTTCCGAACTTGTTAATAGAGGCGCGTTCACGGAGCAGTTCCCCCCGCCCGCGGTTCGACCTTCGTCTTGAAAGGAAAAGGGGTGCGGCTGATACGCCGCACCCCCCGGTTTGACTATCAGGCGAACCAGCCCTTTTCGGCAATGCGCTGGTCACACATGTCGTAGCGCGGATGCGGGGCGGTACCCATGACCTTCTTGGAATAGCCGTCGAGATAATCGCCGACCGCGTAGCAGACCATGCCGCCATCGTCATGGATCATCTTCTGGGCCTCGGAGTACATTTGCGTACGCTTGGCATCGTCGGTTTCGACACGGGCCGCGATGACGACCTTGTCGAAATCCTCGCGCTTCCAATGCGTGTCGTTCCAGTTGGCTGACGACAGGAAGGTCTGCGAGAGCTGGAGGTCGACCGTCGGGCGGCCGCCCCAGTAAACGGCGCAGAAGGGATCCTTCAGCCAGACGTTGGACCAGTAACCGTCACCCGAGACGCGCGTGACGGTGAGGTCGATGCCGGCCTGCTTCATGGCTTCCTGGTAGAGCACGCCGGCGTCGGTCGCGCCGGAATAGGCGCCTTCCGAGACCTTGAGCTCGATCTTGGGCGAACCAGCCTTCTTGTAATAGGAAGCGGCCTTGTCCGGATCATAGGGGGTCTGCGGCACGTCCTTGGCATAGTATTTGTTCGAAGGCGAGACCGTCGTGTCGTTGCCGATGGTGGCGTAGCCCATATAGACGGTGTCGACGATCTTCTTGCGGTCGATGCCGTATTTCAGGGCCATGCGCAGGTCGGCACTGGTGTAGGGATCGTTGTCGCACAGCGCCACGAAGGCGAAGCGGTTGCCGGTGCCCTTGGTCTGCACGACGCTGGTATCCGGCGAGGCCGTCATGATGTCCATCGTCTTGGCATCGAGGCGGTTGATGGCGTCGACCTGGCCGGCGAGCAGGGCCTGCATACGGGCGGTGGCATCGGGAATGTACTGCAGCTCGATGCCATCGAAATTGCCGCGGCCGGTTTTCCAGTAATGGCCGGAATTCTTGGTGACGAGGCGCACGCCCGGCTCGAAGGTTTCGAGCTTGTAGGCGCCGGTGCCGTCGGGCTTGGAGAAGTCCGTGAAATTGTTCGGCACGCACAGGATATGATAGTCGGACAGGTTGAAGGGCAGGTCGAGGTTGCCGTCCGACAACGTGATCTGGATCTGGTTGGCGCTGAGCTTCTTGATGTCGGTGATCGAGGACAGCAGGTCCTTGGCGGCCGACTTGGTGTCACCGCGATGCAGGTTGAGCGAGTAGATCACGTCATCCGCATCGAGCGTCTTGCCGGAGTGGAAGGTCACGCCCTTGCGGACGTTGAAGATCCAGTCCTTGGCGCCGGGCTTGAATTCCCAGCTTTCCAGCAGTTCGCCGGTGGCGCTGCCGTCGGCGCCGATCTCGACCAGGCCATTCCAGATCTGGTAGCCATAGGAGATCGGAATCGAATCGGCATAGGTACGCGGATCGAGGCTGTCGGAAGCCGAGCCGCCTTCCATGCCGAGGCGGAGGGTGCCGCCCTTCTTGGGAGTATCCTGAGCCATGGCCGAGCTGCTCAGCGCGCCCAGGCCACCGAAGCTCAATCCGAGGGCCGCGGCGCTCTTCATGAGTTCGCGGCGGTCAAGGATCAGGCCCGACCCTTGCTGCGTAAAGTTCTTACCCGTCATATCTGTGGTTCCCTGCGGCTCGCCTGAATGGAAGTTTCGCCCGTTTGCCCGGGCGTTAACTCGCCCACTATCGTGGCTTGCAACCTCCCGTGCAAGAGACTTACAAACGACATCAAATGACAGCAGAGCGACGTCGTGTCATTTTTCCTAAGGGAAAGGCGAGCCTAAAAATTTGGCTTTGACCGCAAGGTAAAGCAGGTTTCACGCACAATTATCGCAAAAATCTGGAGATTGAGGGGGTGAAAAGCCCCGAAAATCCACTGCTCTAAATACGACCCGTCCTGTCGTATTTTAGACAATGCCGTTAACCAGTCCGACATGAAGAATGAGCCGGCGCCGCATTAATTTTAATGCCAGCCCGAATTTTCCCTGTGCAGGCGGGGATCGGGGCAGCCATTCCCCTGGCCTGGACGTCGAAAGACCCCGGCTTGCGCCGGGGCCTTCCTGTCTGGATAGCTGACTATCCGAGGGATCAGTGATGCACGGTCTCGCCGTGGAGGTTGATGTCGAGACCCTCGACTTCGAATTCCTTCGAGACGCGCAGGCCGATCGTCAGGTCGATGACCTTCAGGATGATGTAGGTGGCAACGGCGCAGTAGACGAAGGAAACCGCCACGCCATAGCACTGGGTACCGATCTGGGCGAAGTTGCCGTCATAGATCCAGCCCTTGCCGGCCGAGTTGATGGCATTGGAGGCGAAGACGCCGGTGAGGATGGCGCCAAGCGCACCGCCCACGCCGTGCACGCCCCAGGCGTCGAGGGCGTCGTCATAGCCGAACACCTTCTTCATCTGCACGGCCGAGAGGTAGCAGATGATGCCGGCGAGGATGCCGATGAGGAGGGCACCTGTCGGGTTGACGAAACCGGAGGCGGGCGTGATGGCCACCAGACCAGCGACGGCGCCAGAGATCATGCCGAGGATCGAGGGCTTCTTGGCCACGATCCATTCGACGAACATCCAGGCCAGCGAAGCGGCAGCGGTGGCGATCTGGGTTGAAGCCATGGCCATTCCGGCATTGACGTTCGAGGTCACGGCAGAACCCGCATTGAAGCCGAACCAGCCCACCCACAGGAGGGAGGCGCCGATCAGCGACAGCACGAGATTGTGGGGCGCCATGTTCTCGGTGCCGTAGCCGACGCGCTTGCCGATCACCAGGCAGGAGATGAGAGCGGCCGTACCTGCATTGAGATGCACGACGGTGCCGCCGGCATAGTCAAGCACGCCAGAGGAGCCGAGCATGCCACCGCCCCAGACCCAGTGGGCGATCGGGCAGTAGACGAGAAGCAGCCACAGACCCATGAACCACAGGAAGGCCGAGAACTTCATGCGGTCGGCAAAGGCACCGGCGATCAGCGCGGGCGTGATGATCGCGAAGGTCATCTGGAAGCACATATAGACCGACTCAGGAATGGTCGGCGCGAGCGCGCTGGTGGCGTTCAGGCCCATCGGCCGCAGCAGTGCATAGGAGAAGCCACCGAGCCAGGACTGATGCGAGCCGCCATCGGTAAAGGCGAGGCTGTAGCCTATCACCATCCAGAGCACCGTAACGAGAGCAGTACAGGCGAAGCTCTGGCCGAGGACGGCCAGGACGTTCTTTTCGCGCACCATGCCGCCGTAAAACAGCGCCAGGCCCGGAATGGTCATCATCAGAACGAGCGCGGTGGAGGTCAGCATCCAGGCCGTGTCGCCGGTATCGATCTTCGGCGCGGCGGCCGCCGCGGCCGGAGCAGCTGCCGCTGCATCGGGGGCCGTCTGAGCCAAGGCAGGCAGCGCAATCAGCAGGCTGACGGCGATCAGCGCTGGCACCGCATATTTGAGGGATCGGGAAAGTGTCATCGAGCGGAAATCCTGTCTCGTACAGTGGGTGTCCAGGGAGCGGGTCTCAGAGGGCGTCGCCATCGCGCTCGCCGGTGCGGATGCGCACGGCGGTTTCGAGCGGGGTGACAAAGATCTTGCCGTCGCCGATCTGGCCGGTCTTGGCGGCCGCGGTGACCGCATCGATCACCTTGCTCACCAGTTCCGAGGGAACGGCGACTTCGATCTTCAGCTTCGGCAGGAAACTCACGGCATATTCGGCGCCGCGATAGATTTCCGTATGCCCCTTCTGCCTTCCGTAACCCTTGACCTCGGTCACGGTCAGACCGTGCACGCCCAAGGCGGTAAGTGCATCGCGCACCTCCTCGAGCTTGAACGGCTTGATGACGGCCATCACTATTTTCATGCTGTTCTATCCCCTTCGAGAACCGGTTACTCCGACCTCGGACACGAGCTTCACCGCAAGACGAGCTTTCGGAAGGAAAGTCGCGTCACGGCCTGCCCCGCCCTTTCAAGTGGCGTGCCAACCGCGTGCCAATGTGCTAACACCATGAAAAATCATACGAAAAACCTCAACTGCCGCTTTTGGAATCAGGGATGCTCGCAAGGTCTGCACAAAAAATAGGCATTTCGTTCGCTATTGTGGCATTTTGGGGGATGGCGACGCCGGCATTGGGCGATCCTTGTGCAATCGAGGCGCAGTCTGGCGAAAGCGTGACGATTTCAGACACGAATGCGGACGGCCATCTCGTTCTCGCCGACGGGCGAGAGGTGCGCCTGGCTGGTCTCGACCAGGCCTCGCTGCGCCTGCCACCCCTGGCCGGAACCGCAGCGACGCTGATCGCGGCGACGGGGCCCGACCGCCATGGCGCCCTGCGCGGCGCTCTCTATATCGATGGCCGCGATCTTGCATCGGATCTTGCCGCGAGGGGGCTGGCGCGCATCCGCCCGGCCATCGGGGACGAAGCCTGTTACACAGAATTAATGACTGCAGAGGACAATGCCCGCCGGGCGCGGCTTGGCCTCTGGGCCGATCCGGGCTATGCAGTCGCCGATGCGGCGGCTCCAGAGGCCGTTGCCCGCCATGCCGATGGCTTTGCCATTGTGGCGGGACGCGTGCTGCATGTTGGAGTGACGAAGACGACCGTGTGGATCGATTTCGGCAAAATTTGGCGGGAGGACGTGACCTTGGCGATTCCCGCCAAACAATGGCCACGGTTCGAAGCCAGCGGTCTTTCCGCCGCTGTCCTTGAGGGCAGCCATATCAGGGCGCGCGGTATCGTCACCATGCGGGACGGGCCGCGTATCGAAATTACCGAGCCGGCGGCGATCGAACAGGTCGCGCCGGTGTCGCCATGAAAGGATCGGGGTGCTGAGCGGGATACGGGTCGGGCGTGGGGCAGTATATCGGAACTGGGCGCAGTTGAGCACCCTTGCGTTGGCGCTCGGCCTTGCCTCCTGCGCCTCAGTCTCCGACAACGATCCATCGGTGACGCAGACCGCAAGCGCCACGACACCGACCTCGCTGCCGGCGGAAGCCCCGCGCGTGATTGCTCCGCCCAACGCGGACGAGCGCGAGAGCGCGCGCGTGCTCGCGGCCTATGGGGGCGCCTATCGCGACGCCAGGCTCGAGCGCTATCTCGACGATCTCGTCCAGCGCCTCGCCGCGCAGTCGGACCGGCCCGACATCCCCTACAAGCTGACGGTGCTGAACGCCTCCTCCATCAACGCCTTCGCCCTGCCCTCGGGCAAGCTCTTCGTCACCCGCGGCCTGCTGGCGCTCGCCAATGACGATGCCGAGATCGCGGCGGTGATCGCCCATGAGATGGCGCATGTCTCCGCCCGCCATGCCCAGGCGCGTGCCGATGCCGAGCGCAACACCCAGCTCGTCTCGGGCGTCGGCGATATGCTGCACAACACCTCCCTGGCGACCTCGAGCCAGGGCAGTCTCGCCGCCTTCTCGCGCCAGCAGGAGCTTGCCGCCGACGAGATCGGCATCCGCACCATCGCCAAGGCGGCCTTCGATCCCTATGGCGCCTCCCGCTTCCTGACCTCGATGCGCCGCCAGGTGGAGGCGCGGGGCCGGCCGACCACGCCGGACTTCCTCTCCACCCATCCCTCCACACCCGAGCGTATCGCCAAGGCGAATGAGGAGGCGGCGCAATATGGCCAGCCCGGCTCCGGCGAGCATGACAAGTTCGGCTATCTCTCGGTGATCGATGGCCTCACCTATGGTGAGGATCCGAGCCAGGGCTATGTGCAGGGCCGCGTCTTCTGGCAGCCGCGCCTCGCCTTCACCTTCACCGCGCCGCCCAGCTTCACGCTCGACAACACGCCGCAGGCCATTCTCGGCATCGACGGCAATGGCAGGGCGCTGCGTCTCGACACGGTGAAGACCAAGGACGGCCAGTCGTTGCAGGCCTATCTCGGCTCGGGCTGGATCTCGGGCGTCGATACCGGTTCGATCACCACGCTCAACATCAACGGCAACGAAGCCGCCACGGCGGTTGCCCGCGGGCAGGACTGGAGCTTCCGCCTCTATGCCATCCGCTTCGGCGGCGACGTCTATCGCCTGATCCTGGCCGCCCGCAACCTCGATGCCTCCACCGATGCCCTGTTCCAGCAGACGGCAAGCAGCTTCCGCCACATGACTCCGGACGAGCAGCGCAACGTGCATCCAGAGCACATCGACATCGTCACCGTGCGTGCGGGCGACACCCTGCAGTCCCTGGCGGCGCGCATGATCGAGCCGCAGGACCAGCTCGAACGCTTCCTCGTGCTGAACGGCTTCGACGACAACACGCCGATCAAGCCGGGCGACCGCGTGAAGATCATCGCGCAGTGACTGGGAGCGCGGACGTCCCTACGACACTCAAGAGAGTGTCGGACGATCCGCCTCTCGAACCACTTCGGCGTGAGAAAGGGGCGCGACCGTAGGTTTGTGCCCTTTCTTTCATCCACGTCGTTTCCAAGAGCGGACATCGCGACATGCACGCGCATGTCGCTGTGATGTCCGCGCTCCCAGGAAACGCGCTCCCAGCTACACCTCCTTGAACCGCCCCGCATCCACCATGGCCTGGATGAAGCCGGGCACCTTGAGGCCCGCCTTCACCCTCGCATCGAAATCCGCCTCCGCCGCCCTTACTAGGGCGAGGCGGGCGATCGTTTCCTCGATGCGCGCGAAGGGCACCACCACCACGCCATCCTCGTCACCCACCACGATATCGCCGGCACTCACGGCGACGCCGCCCACCACCACGGGAAAGCCCACGGTGCCCGGGCCGTTGCGCACGGGCGAGTTTGGGGTCACGCCGGCGGCGAAGCATGGCAGGCCGACGGCCCTGAGGCCGATCTGGTCGCGCACCAGGCCGTCGGTGACGAAGGCGGCGATGCCCGCATTCTTCATCATGCCGAGCATGAGGTCGCCGATCACCGCCACTTCGTGGAAGCTGTCGGCCGCGCACATCACCACATCGCCGGGCTGGGCCGCCAGGATGGTGCCGAAGGCGGCGAGATTGTCGTTGGCGCCGGTGTGGCAGGGCAGAGCCACGCCGTGGAAGGACTGCGCCACGGTGATCGGCTTGATACGGTAATTTACCGCCCCGCGCCCGTTCATGGCATCCACCACGAAGCCGGCCTGCACGCCGGCAAAGGCGGCGACCTGTTCGGCCGAGGGCCGCGGGAAATTGCGGCGAATCTGCAGGAGCGGCGGGTCTTCGATCATGGTCCAATATCCCAATCTTCAGTGAAATGAGCTTCGGCGGATGAGGCTCGGCTTGATGTCGGCAATGCTGCGCAGGCCGCACAGGCCCATGACGCGGTCGATCTCCCGCCGGAAGGTTTCGAGCACGTGGGCGACACCCGCTTCGCCGGCGACAGCGACGCCCCACAGATGCGGACGCCCCTCCAGGCAGGCGGTAGCGCCGAGCGCGAGCGCCTTCACCATATCGGCGCCGCGGCGGATGCCGCCATCGACGAGCACGGGCATGCGGCCCTGTACTGCCTCGACCACGCCAGGCAGCGCGTCGAGCGAGCCGATGGCGCCGTCGAGCTGGCGTCCGCCATGGTTGGAGACGATGACGGCATCGATGCCGTGCTGCAGCGCCTCGCGCGCCTCGTCGGGATGCAGTACGCCCTTGAGAATCAGCGGTCCCCGCCACTGCGCGCGCAGGGCATCGACATCAGCCCAGTTCATGCCCTGGTCGAGCAGCGACTGCATGCGCGCGGCCAGGGTCTTGATGTCGGCCTTCTCGCCATCCCGCACATAATTGCCGAAATTGATGCGCTGGAGCTCCTCGCGCATGCGCCAGAGCCAGGGCGCCTTGAGCGCCATGCCGGCGACATCGAGCGGACCGAAGCGCGGCGGGATGGAGAAGCCGTTGCGCAGGTCACGCTCGCGCTTGCCGAGCACCTGGTTGTCGGTGGTGAGCACCAGAGCGTCATAGCCTGCCGCCTCGGCCCGGCTGGCGAGCTCGCGCGTGAAGCCGCGATCCTTGTAGATGAAGACCTGCATCCAGCGCGGCGAGGCGCCGATCCCAGCCACATCCTCGAGCGTGCAGACCGAGCCATGGCTGAGGCAGAAGGCCGTGCCGGCGGCCGCGGCGGCGCGGGCGATGCATTGCTCGGCCTGCGGCCAGAACAGGCCGGCAAGACCGGTCGGCCCCAGGATCAGCGGCATGCTGAGCCGGTGGCCGAACAAGGTAATCGAAAGGTCGCGCTCCCCCGCCCCGTTCAGGGGCTTGGGCAGGAAGACATAATCGTCGAAGGCCGCCTCGTTGCGGCGTAGGGTCCATTCGTCCTCCGCGGCGCCATCGGCGAAATCGAAGACGAATCGCGGCAGGGCCGAGCGGGCGAGCAGGCGCATGGCCTCGATGCTGTAGCCGCCCGTCTGCAGATCCGGCTGGCCCGGCATCATCGCTCTCAGGTCGTCAGGCGATAGAAGGCGATGGCATTGTCGCGGAACAGTTTGCGCCGCTCGTCCGGCGAGCAGCCATGCGTGATCTCGTCGACGACATGCACCCAGTCGGGGTAGGTGCCGGCGAGTTCCAGCACATGCCAGTCGCTGCCGAACATCACGCGATTGAAGCCGAAAGTCTCCAATGCGTGCTCGATATAGGGCGTGATCTGGGACCGGGTCCAATTGCGGTGATCGGCCTCGGTGCTCACGCCCGAGATCTTGCAATGCACGTTCGGCAGGGCCGCGAGCCGCCTGAGATCGGCGCGCCAGGGATCCAACTCGCCCGCCTTGATCGCCGGCTTGCCGATATGGTCGAGCACGAAGCGGATTTCCGGGCACTGCTCGACCATGCGGACGGCGTTGGGCAGATGATGATGGAAGATGCAGATGTCGAAGGAAAGATCGTGCGGCGCCAGCAGCTTCAGGCCGGCGATGAAATCAGGCCGGATGCAGAAATCGGGATCGGGCTGGTTCTGGATCAGCCGCCGCACGCCACGCACCGGCTTGAAGGCGACCAGCTTTTCGAGATCCGCCTTGATGGCAGCGCCCCGCTCCAGCGGCAGGCAGGCGACGGCGCCACCAAGCCGCGGATCGGCGGCGGCGAGGTCCGACACCCAGGCCGCCTCGTCGAGATACTGCCCCTCGTCGACATCGACCTCGACGAAGACGAAACGCTCGATCTCGACCGGCGAGGCTGCGGCCATGAGATCGGCGGGCGAAGCCTTCGGCCTCAGCCCCGGTGCATTGCGCGTCCAGGCATAGCCGAGCCGGGTGGGATCGAGCAGATGCACATGGGTGTCGACGATGGGATAGTCGAGCATGGGGTCGCCTCACCTGTTCGGACCGTCTGCGCGGCCTTGCAATGGCGTGGGATGGTATGGTCGGACAAGTAGAGCGTCAACCGACCTTGAATGAAGGGGCGCGACTCGGCCTCCCCCACGAAGCTGGGGGAGGTGGCATTGCGAAGCAATGACGGAGGGGGTGTGGGCGGAGTGAGGCTCGGAAAACGGACTCAGATCGATGCCTCCCGCGCTCTATCCTGGCCACACCCCCTCCGAGCCGGCTTCGCCGGCCCACCTCCCCCAGCTTCGTGGGGGAGGCTTTCACGTCGCGCCCTCTACCCCCACTGCCCTGCCCAGATCGCTTCCGCCAAGCGCGACACATCAGGCCCGCTCGGTCGATCCTCCTCCAGCCTGTCGACATGGGCGCGCACGAAGTCGCGGATGCGGGCGGTGCCCTGGCCGAGCTGCACGCTGCCCCTCAGGTCGATGCTCTGGGCCGCCACCACCATCTCGCAGGCGGCGAGATAGAGCAGGCGCTCGGCGGCCTCGGCGAGCTTGGTGACGGCAGCGGGCGCGTTGGCGGCATGGTCCTCGACGCCGTCGGCGGCGTGGAGCAGGGCCAGCGTTGCCGGTTGAGCGCGCGCCCGGATCTCGCCCTCGAGCGCGCTGATCGCCTTCTGCAGCGTGGCAAAGCCGGTGCGGCTCTGGCCCATGGGCGTGAGGAAGCGCGGCTGGTCGGAATAGGCAGGCGACATCAGCTTGAGGGCGCGCTGGGCCGAGATGGTCGCCACATGGGACAGGGCTTGCGACAGCGCCTCGAAGCGCAAAGTGAAGCCTGTCATGTCGAAATTGCCATTCGATTTCAGCTGCCTGTCGACGATGACCGGATTGTCGCCCGAATGATTGAGCTCGAGCAGCACCATCGCCTCCGCCTCGGCATAAGCGGTGCGCGCCGCGCCATGTACCGGCGCCACGCAGCGGAAGGAGAGCGGATCCTGCACGCGCCGGCTTGCCTTGTTCTCGCCGAGCGGCCCGCCGACCAGCAGGGCATAGACGGTCCGAGCTGCCTCGAGCTGGCCCGGCGCCGGACGGGCGGCGTTCACCGCCTCGGCGAGCGGCGAGATATTGGCGCCGAAGGCTTCCATCGAGAGAGCAGCGGCGCGGTCGAGCGTATCGAGCGCCAGGCGCACATCGGCCAGCGCCAGGGCGCCACGCCCGGCCGAGGCGGCATTGGCGACGACAAGGGCATGGCCGTCCTTGGGGCCGATCGGCACGGGCTGCAGGCCGGCACGCTTCAGCGCCTCGCCGCCGCCCATGCGCTCGCCGCCGATCTCGGCCTCGCCATCGCCGAGCAGCGCGAGCGCCATATGGGCGAGCGGGGCGAGGTCGGCGGCACCGACCGAACCGATCGAGGGCACGATGGGATGGAAGCCGGCATTGAGGGCATCGACGAGAGCCTGTGTCACTGCCAGCGACACGCCGGTCTGGCCGACGCTCATGCCGGCGATGCGGGCGGCCATCATGGCACGCACCTCCTCGGCCGGCATCTCCCCGCCGACACCGACGGCGCGGGCGAAGGCGACACGGCGCTGAAAGGCGGCGAGATCGTCCGGCGAGAGGCGGGTATCGACGCCGGCGCCGAGCCCGGTGGTGAGACCATAGACCGGCTTGTCGTCGGCAATGGCCTTCTCGATCACCGAGCGCGCCGCCCTGATGCGATCCTGTGCTGTCGTCGATAGCGCAGCCGGCCGGCGCCCCCGCGCGATCGCGGTGAGCGCCTCGATCGTCAAAGGCCCATCGCCGATCACCACAGTTTCGCCAGACATTCCCAAAGGCTCCCGGATTGTGACTTCTTCATTGTGACTTGGCGAAGCACACTCCCTGCGTGACCTCGCGCGCCTGATCGCTTAGAAGGGTCTGCCCTTACAAGCGAGAGTGAAAATGAGCGCGCTGATCGAACTTTTCTTGTGCCGCACCGACAATTTTGGCGTGCTTCTCCACGACACCGACACCGGCCGCACCGCCGCCATCGACGCGCCCGAGGTCGAGGCGATCGAAGCCGCCCTCACCCGCCGCGGCTGGCGCCTCACCGATATCCTGGTCACGCATCACCATGAGGACCATGTCGCCGGCATCGAATCGCTGAAGGCCTCCTATGGCTGCCGCGTGGTGGCGGCCAAGGCCGATGCGCACCGCATTCCGGTGGTGGACGAGACGGTCGAGGAAGGCGGCAGCGTTTCGGTCGGCACGCTGACCGCTGGCATCATCGACACGCCCGGCCATACGGTGGGCCATATTTCCTATCATTTCCCCGAGCAGAAGCTGCTCTTTGCCGCCGACACCCTGTTCTCGCTCGGCTGCGGGCGCCTGTTCGAGGGCACGCCGGCGCAGATGTGGACCTCGCTCCTCAAGCTGCGCGCTCTGCCCGACGACACCGCGCTCTATTGCGGCCACGAATATACGCTCTCCAATGCCCGCTTCGCCGTGACGGTCGATCCCACCAACGGGGATCTCGCCAGGCGTGCGAAGGAAGTGGAGGCGCAGCGCGCCGAGCATAAATTCACCCTTCCCGTGCTGCTGGGCGCGGAAAAGCGCGAAAATCCCTTCCTGCGCGCCGACGTGCCTGATGTGGCCAAGGCCGTCGGCCTGGACGGCGCCGACGCGGCGACGGTGTTCGCCGAGTTGCGCGAACGCAAGAACAACTTCTGAGCAGAGGCTGGAATGGGACGCGAAGCCCTCGTGCCCTGCCGCTGGAACGGACGCTGCGCCGAGGTGAAGGCGCTGCTGGAATCGCGCGAGTTGATCCTGCGCGGTGGGCTCAAGGGCCGCTTCGCCATTGCCGAGATGAGCGAGATCGGCGCCGAGGGCGAGGAGCTGCATTTCCGGGTAGGCGAGGATAGTCTCGCCTTGGCGCTCGGCGCCGATCTCGCCACGAGCTGGGCCAAGAAGCTCGCCACCCCGCCGCCCTCCCTCGCTCAGAAACTCGGCATCGGCAAGGAGGCCCGAGTCTTGGTGATCGGCGAGGCCACGGAGCCCACATTGATCGAGGCACTTGCCGATGCCCGAGCCACCGATGCCAAGGCAGCACAACTCAGCCTTGCCATCGTCACCAGCGCAACCGAGCTGGCGACAGCCGTGACCTTCCACGAAGCCCTGCCAGCCGGCGCCCCGATCTGGATCGTGCATGGCAAGGGACCGCACGCCGCTTTCGGCGAAGCGCCGGTCAGGCGGGTGATGCGGGAGGCCGGCTATCGCGACAACAAAGTCTCGGCCGTGTCGCAAACCCTGTCAGCCACCCGCTACGCCCGCCCGAAGGGGTGAGGACTTTCCCGGGATCGCAGGCACCTCAGCCACAACCATCGTGATGGTTGTGGCGGTGACCTGCTCTGGGAAACGGGACATGTGGGGATGGGAAAGGGCAGGCGTCTCGCCTGCTCTGGGAAACGGAACGCTGGAGGATAGGGAGGGCATGCAGATCCTGGCGCATCCTTACACTTCCCTTATATCCCCGCCCCACAATCGGAATCGAACCCTGACGCGCTTTGGTGGCACACCGTCCTCACGCCCAACCGCGTAGGAGTTTGCCATGCTTGATCTTGCTTATGTGGCGCTGGGCATAGGGGGACTGTTCGTTCTTGTCCTCTATGCCCGCGCCCTCGACAGGCTGTGAGGAGGACCCATGTTCGATCCCATCCTCGGCCTTGTCGTCGCGCTCGCCCTCGGCGCCTATCTCGTCGCCACGCTACTGAAGCCCGAGCGCTTTTAGCCCATTCGTTTCCCGCCTTGCGTGCCCTGCGCCGCCGGCCGCCCCCGCGCCGGCGCGATGACGCGCGACGGGAGCGGGGCCGCCGCATTCGGGAAGGCGGCCCCGCTTCCTGCTTCCCACGCCCGCCCCGGGCCTTCGCCAAGTGCTGCGAGGGCCCGTATCCCTTTGGAGAACTTCCATGTCCTTGAACGGATGGCTTCAGATCATCCTTCTGTTCGCCCTGGTCCTCGCAGTGGTCAAGCCACTGGGCGCCTACATGGCCCGTGTCTTCACCGGTGAGAGGACATTCCTCTCTCCCGTGCTGGCTCCCGTCGAGAAGGGTTTCTATGCCCTGTCCGGCATCGACCCGGCGAAAGAACAGAACTGGCTCACCTACACCATCGCCATGCTGGTGTTCAGCGCGGCCGGCTTTGCCTCGCTCTATGCGATCTTCCGCCTGCAGGTCTGGCTGCCGCTGAACCCGCAAGGCTTTCCCAACCTGACGCCGGATCTCGCCTTCAACACCTCGGTGAGCTTCGTCACCAACACCAACTGGCAGTCCTATGCCGGCGAATCCACGATGAGCAATTTCAGCCAGATGGCTGGCCTCACCGTGCACAATTTCGTCTCGGCCGCCACCGGCATTGCCCTTGCCATCGCCGTTACCCGCGCCTTCATCCGCTCGGGCGTCACGACGATCGGCAATTTCTGGGTCGATCTCACCCGCTGCACCCTCTATGTGCTGCTGCCGATCGCCATCATCGTCGCCATCGCCTTCGTGGCCCTCGGCATTCCCCAGACCATGCTCGGCACTATCGATGTCGGCACGCTGGAGGGCGCCAAGCAGACGCTGGCCATCGGCCCGATGGCCAGCCAGGAGGCGATCAAGCAGCTCGGCACCAATGGCGGCGGCTTCCTGAACGCCAATTCCGCTCACCCCTTCGAGAATCCGAGCGCGCTCGCCAATTATCTCTCGATCTTCTCCATGCTCGCGATCTCCTCGGCCCTGGTCTACACCTTCGGCCAGATGGTCGGCAGCCGCCGCCAGGGCTGGGCGCTGCTCTCGGCCATGGCCGTGGTGCTGATCGCCGGCGTCAGCGCGGTCTACTGGGCTGAGACGTTCGGCAACCCGATCCTCGCCCATCTCGGCGTCGATCCAAGCCTCGGCAACATGGAAGGCAAGGAAGTCCGCTTCGGCCAGGCCATGTCCGCTGTGTTCGTGGCGGCCACGACGGGCCTGTCCTGCGGCGCCGTCAACACCATGCACGCCTCGCTCACGCCGCTCGGCGGCCTTATCCCGATGTTCCTGATCCAGCTCGGCGAAGTTCTGCCCGGCGGCGTTGGCTCGGGCCTCTACGGCATGGTCGTCTTCGTCGTGCTCAGCGTGTTCATCGCCGGCCTGATGGTCGGCCGCACGCCGGAGTTCCTCGGCAAGAAGATCGAGGCTCGCGAGATGAAATACGCCATGCTGGCGGTGCTGATCCTGCCGGTCTGCATCCTCGGCTTCGCCTCGATCTCCGCCATGGCGTCCTTCGGCATTTCGCAGATCGAGAATGCCGGCCCGCACGGCCTCAGCGAGATCCTCTATGCCTTCACCTCGGCGACCGGCAATAACGGCTCGGCCTTCGCCGGCCTGTCGGCCAACACGCCCTGGTACAACACCACGCTCGGCATCTCCATGGTCCTCGGTCGCTTCGGCTACATCGTGCCCGTGATGGCAATCGCCGGCTCGCTGGTTGCCAAGACCAAGGTCCCAACCTCGGCCGGCACTTTCCCCACCCATACGCCGCTCTTCGTCGGCCTCCTCGTCGGCGTCATCCTGATCGTAGGCGGCCTGCAGTTCTTCCCGGCTCTCGCGCTGGGACCCATCGTCGAGCATTACCTGATGCTCGCCGGCACAACCTTCTGAGGAATGGCAATCATGTCATCCAAACCCACTGCCCCCTCTCTCTTTGATGCGGCCATTGTACTGCCCGCCATCAAGGATGCCTTCATCAAGCTCGACCCCAGGCTCCTCGTCCGCAACCCGGTGATCTTCGTCACCGAGGTGGTGGCGGCCCTGGTCACCGTGCTCTGCCTGCGTGACCTCGTGATCGGCCAGGGCATCGTCTTCTCGGCCCAGATCGCCGCCTGGCTCTGGTTCACCGTGCTGTTCGCCACCTTCGCCGAAGCCGTCGCCGAGGGGCGCGGCAAGGCGCAGGCCGAAAGCCTGCGCAAGACCAAGTCGGACCTCAAGGCCAAGCGCCTGGCCTCACCGACCGCAGCCAACAGCAATTACCAGGTGATCGACGCCACCAAGCTCAATATGGGGGATGTCGTCATCGTCGAAGCCGGGGACCTCATCCCCGGCGATGGCGAGGTGATCGAAGGCGTCGCCTCGGTGAACGAAAGCGCCATCACCGGTGAATCGGCCCCGGTGATCCGCGAATCCGGCGGCGACCGTTCGGCTGTCACCGGCGGCACGATGGTGCTGTCCGACTGGATCAAGGTGCGTATCACCACGCAGCCCGGCTCCTCCTTCATCGATCGCATGATCGCCCTCGTCGAGGGCGCCGAGCGCCAGAAAACCCCGAACGAGATCGCCCTGTCGATCCTGCTCTCGGGCATGACGCTGATCTTCCTGATCGCCGTCGTCACGCTTTGGGGCTTCGCCGGCTATTCGGGCACAGTGGTCTCGATCACCGTGCTGGTCGCCCTCTTGGTCACGCTGATCCCGACCACGATCGGCGGCCTGCTCTCGGCCATCGGCATCGCCGGCATGGATCGCCTGATCCGCTTCAACGTGATCGCAACCTCGGGCCGCGCCGTGGAGGCTGCCGGTGACGTCGACACGCTGCTGCTCGACAAAACCGGCACCATCACCTTCGGCAACCGCATGGCGACCGAATTCATCGCCGTGCCCGGCATCAGCGACGAGGAGCTCGCCTCCGCCGTGCTGCTCGCCAGCCTCGCCGACGAGACGCCGGAGGGACGCTCGATCATCGCGCTCGCCCAGGGCGATTATGGCCTGAGGGAGCCTGATCTCACCTGCAAGAAGATCACCACCATCCCCTTCGCCGCGCAGACCCGCCTGTCGGGTATCGACATCGACGGCCGTTCCGTCCGCAAGGGCGCCGTCGACTCGATCGTGAAGTTCGCCGGCACCACGCTGGAAGCCGCTCCACCCGCCTTTCGCCAGGCGGTGGAACGTGTGGCCCGCACCGGCGGCACGCCGCTGGGCGTCGCCGATGGCAGCCGCATCCTCGGCGTGGTGCATCTCAAGGACGTGGTGAAGCCTGGCATCAAGGAGCGTTTCGCCGAGCTCAGGGCCATGGGCATCCGCACCGTGATGGTGACGGGCGACAACCCGATCACCGCGGCCGCCATCGCCTCCGAAGCCGGCGTCGACGACTTCCTCGCCGAAGCCACGCCTGAGGAGAAGCTCGCCTATATCCGCAAGGAGCAGACCGGCGGGCGGCTGATCGCCATGTGCGGCGACGGCACCAATGACGCGCCGGCCCTGGCGCAGGCCGATGTCGGCGTCGCCATGCAGACCGGCACCCAAGCCGCCCGCGAGGCCGGCAACATGGTGGACCTTGACTCCAGCCCGACCAAGCTGATCGAGATCGTCGGCATCGGCAAGCAATTGCTGATGACCCGCGGCTCGCTCACCACCTTCTCGATCGCCAACGACGTCGCGAAATACTTCGCCATCATCCCGGCCTTGTTCATCGCGACCTATCCGGCGCTCGGTGCCCTGAACGTGATGCGCCTGTCCTCGCCACAATCGGCGATCCTCTCGGCGGTGATCTTCAACGCCCTGATCATCATCGCCCTGATCCCGCTGGCGTTGAAGGGTGTGGCCTACAGGCCGGTTGGCGCCGCGGCTCTTTTGAGGCGCAACCTGCTGGTCTACGGCGTCGGCGGCATCATCGTGCCCTTCATCGGCATCAAGGCCATCGACCTCGTCGTGGCCGCGCTGCACCTTGTGTGAGGAGGCGCGCATGCGGGACGGATGGAGTGTCGCTCGCTGGCTGGCCCTGTCCGATCGATGCCGATCGCTGGCCCGCATATCGCACTTGCCCCTCCCCGGCTTCGCGGGGAGGGCTTTCGCCCTCCAAGGCAACCTCGTTTTACCGCTCCAAAGGAGCAGACTCATGTTGACTCATATTCGCCCCGCCATCGTGATGATGGCTCTCTTCACCATCCTGTGCGGCGGGATCTATCCCTACTTCATCACCGGCGTTGCCCAGGTGGCCTTTCCCTCCGCCGCCAATGGCAGCCTGGTGAGCCGCAACGGAGCGGTGGTAGGCTCGGCCCTGATCGGCCAGAACTTCACCTCGGACAAATATTTCCAGGGCCGCCCCTCGGCGACCACAGGCACCGATCCGAACGATGCCACCAAGACGATCGCCCAGCCCTACAATGCCGACAACTCCACCGGCTCGAATCTCGGACCGACCGCCAAGCCCCTCGTGGATCGCGTCACGGCCTCGATCGCCGACCTGCGCAAGCAGGGCGTGACCGGTGACATTCCGGCCGACGCCGTGACCACTTCCGCTTCCGGCCTCGATCCCGATATCACGCCGGCCGATGCCGCCATGCAGGTCGCCCGCGTCGCCAAGGCGCGCAACCTGCCCGGGGATCAGGTGAGGAGCGTGCTCGACGCCCAGACCTCCGGCCGCCTGTTCGGCGTTATCGGCGAGCCGCATGTGAATGTGCTCGCGCTCAACCTCGCGCTTGATGCAACAACGACGAAGTGAGACGATCGAGTGAAATCTAATTTGGCACCATTCTTGTAGAGGTTAGCGCTGCCCCTCACCTCTATCCTCTCCCCGTAAACGGGGCGAGGGGACTTCGATGCCGCGCTTTGTCCTCAGAGCACTCATCTCGCCCAACGGTTGGGCGAGATGAGACGCTAACCAATAAATCCCGACGATTGTGTCCCCTCGCCCCGTTTACGGGGAGAGGATAGAGGTGAGGGGCAGCGCTAACGCAGCAGGATTTGTTCCATTCGCTCATACAGTGTCTGAGGTGCTTTGAAAGGCAAGAGCGCACGGACTTTCTAAGGTTCCAATGCACCCACCACCCGACAAGCGACCCGATCCCAATGCCCTGCTCGCCCTTGCGGGCCGCGAGGGGCGAGGACGCCTGACCGTCTTCCTCGGCGCAGCGCCGGGCGTCGGCAAGACCTACGCCATGCTCTCCCGGGCCCGGCGAGAGAAGGATGCCGGGGTCGATATGGTCATCGGCGTCGTCGAAACCCATGGCCGCACCGAGACGGCGGCGCTGATCGAGGGGCTGGAGATCCTGCCGCGGCGGATGATCGATTATCGCGGCCGCGAACTCGACGAATTCGACATCGATGCCGCCCTCGCCCGCCGGCCGAAGCTGATCATCGTCGACGAACTCGCCCACACCAATGCGCCGGACAGCCGCCATCCCAAGCGATACCAGGATGTCGAGGAACTGATCGGCGCCGGCATCGACGTATGGACGGCCCTGAACATCCAGCATCTCGAAAGCCTGGTCGACGTGGTCTCGCGCATCACCGGCGTCACCGTGCGCGAGAGCGTTCCGGACAGCGTGATCAAGAAGGCCGACGAGGTGATCGTGGTTGACATCACGCCGGCTGAACTCATCCAGCGCCTGGAGGCCGGCAAGGTCTATTTGCCCGAAAACGCCAAGCGCGCCGCCGACGGCTTCTTCAAGCCCGGCAACCTGACGGCCCTGCGCGAGCTGGCGCTGCGGCGCACCACCGACCGCGTCGACGACCAGATGATCGCCTATCTCCGGCAGAACGCCATCGAGGGCCCCTGGGAGACCGCGGACCGCCTGCTCGTCTGCATCGGTCCCGACACGCTGTCTGAAAAGGTGGTGCGAACGGCAAGCCGCCTCGCCAACGGGCTCAACGCCCATTGGCTGGTCGTCACCGTCGAGCGCCCCGGCCAGGATGCAGCCGATGCCGCCGCAATGGCCCGGCTCGACGAGACATTCCGCCTTGCCGAACGGCTCGGCGCCGAGACGCAGCGCGTGAGCGGGCATGACTATGTCGGCGAGATCCTGCGCCTTGCCCGCCGCGAGAATGCCACGCAGATCGTGCTCGGCCGCGGCGAGGCCGGCTGGTGGCAGCGCCTGACCGGACGCTCTTTGCCCGACGCGCTGCTGCGCCAGTCCAGCGATATCGGCATCTGCGTCATCACCGACGGAGAGAGCGACACGCCGCCGACGCGGAAAAAAGGGCGCCGATGGGAGATGCCGCCGCTGCTCAGCACGATCGGTGTGGCGGTCGGCTCGGTCGCAGCCGCGACGGCTATCGGCGTCGGCCTTCGGCATTTCACGCCGCTGCCCAATCTTTCCATGCTCTTCCTGATGGCGGTGCTGGTCTGTGCCCTCACGGTCGGGCGGCTCAGCGCCATCGTGGCGGCGGTGCTCTCCTTCCTCGCCTATAATTTCTTCTTCATCGAGCCGATCTACACCTTCACGGTCGCCCAGCCCTATGAACTCTTCGCGCTGGTGATCTTCCTGATCGTCGCCGTCACCACCGGTGATCTCGCCGGCCGCGTGCGCGACCGGGCCGAGGGCGCCGGACGGCGGGCGACCAATCTACAAGCGCTCTACGAATTCTCGCGCAAGCTCTCGGGCATCACCAGCGTCGATGACGTGGTCTGGGCCGGCGTCGCCCATGCGCAGGCAACACTGCACGGCCAGGTGGCCATCGCCATCCCGGTCGAGGACGAACTCACCGTCTCCGCCGCCTGGCCGCCCGACACCGTGCTTGATTCCACCGACATGACGGCCCTGCGCTGGGCCTTCGAGAAGCGCGAGAATGCCGGCAAGGGCACGGAGACCCTGCCCAATCTGCGCTTCCAGTTCCGGCCGATCATGGCGCCGCACGGCCCCGTCGGCGTGTTCGGCTTCGAGCAGCCCAAGGACGCCCCGCCCCTCAGCCCGACCGAGGAGCGCGTGCTCGGCGCCATCCTCGACCAGACGGCGATCGCCATCGACCGCGCCCAGCTTGCCCGCGAGAATGCCCGCACCGTGGCGCTGGAGGAGAGCGAGAAGCTGCGCGGGGCCCTGCTCTCCTCGATCTCGCATGACCTGCGCACCCCGCTCTCCTCGATCACCGGCGCCGTCACCAGCCTGCGCGAATTCGGCCGCAAGATGAGCCCGGAAAGCCGCGACGACCTGCTCGCCTCGATCGAGGAGGAAGCCGCCCGCCTGTCGCGCTTCGTCTCCAACCTGCTCGACATGACGCGCATCGAGGCCGGCGCCCTCAATGCCAGGCGTGACTGGGTGGATGTTCCCGACGTCGTCCGCGCGGCGGTGGAACGAGCGCGAAAAGCCTTCCCGGAGCGGGCGGTCGAGGTCAGCGTCGCGTCCGAGCTGCCGCCGGTGCGCGGCGATTCCACCTTGCTCGGCCAGGTCCTGTTCAACCTGATCGACAATGCGCATAAATATGGCGGCGAGGATACACCCACCACCATCTACGCCCGGCGCGAGGACGCAGAGGTGGTGGTCACCGTGACCGACCAGGGCAGGGGCATCCCGCCGGCGGACCTCGAAAAGATCTTCGACAAATTCTATCGCCGCGGCAAGGTGGATGGCCGCGCGGCGGGTACCGGCCTCGGCCTGTCGATCAGCCGCGGCTTCGTCGAGGCGATGGGCGGCACCATCACGGCCGAGAGTCCGGCCGTGAGGAAGCGCGGCACCCGCATTGTCATCCGCCTGCCGGTCGGGGCATGATCGGGGGCGGGTCTTCAGACCCGCCGGAACCACGTCGTTTGCAAGAAAGGCGGGTCTGAAGACCCACCCCCCGAAAGAGATTGAGCCTAATCCTTCATGCGTGTCCTGGTTGTCGACGACGAGCCTCAGATCCAGCGTTTCCTCAAGCCTGCCCTTTCGGCGGCGGGCTATGAGGTGACGGACGCCGCCAATGGCGCCGACGCCATGCGGCTGATCGCGACCTCGGCGCCGGATATCGTCATCCTCGATCTCGGCCTGCCGGACATGGACGGCAAGGACATCATCACGCGCGTGCGCGAATGGTCGAAGGTGCCGATCATCGTGCTGTCCGCCCGCGATCGCGAGACCGAAAAGATCGCCGCCCTCGACCTCGGTGCCGACGATTATGTCGAAAAGCCCTTCGGCATCGGCGAGCTGATCGCTCGCATCCGCACCGCCTTGCGCCACAAGGCGCAGGACAGCGGCGCCGCCACCAAATTCGAGAGCGACGGCCTCGTCATCGACACGCTGAAACGCCTGGTCAGCCGCGACGGCGAGCCGATCCGCGTGACACCGAAGGAATATGATCTCCTCGCCATGCTGGTGCGCCATGCCGGGCGGGTGGTCACGCATCGCCAGCTCCTCACCTCGGTGTGGGGCTCGGCGCATGGGGACGACCTGCATTATCTGAGGGTGTTCATCGGCCAGCTCAGGGCCAAGATCGAGCGGGATCCCGCCAACCCCAGGATCATCCAGACGGAGTCGGGGATCGGCTATCGGCTGAGGGACGAGGAGTGACTGGGAGCGCGGACTTCCAGTCCGCTCTTCCTCACTCTCAAACGCCACGTTTCAAGAGCGGACTGGAAGTCCGCGCTCCCAGTCATACCGCCAGCTTCAACGCCAGCCCGCACATCGTCATGCCGATCAGCACATCCAGCGCCCGCCATGCTCCCGGCTTGGCGAACACCGGCCGCAGCAGTCGCGCGCCATAGCCGAGCGAGAAGAAGAACAGAAAGGAGGCCGTGCCCGCGCCGACGCCGAACGCGAGCTTCTGCCCGCCATATTGCGTGGAGATGGAGCCGAGCAGCACGACAGTGTCGAGATAGACATGAGGGTTGAGCCAGGTGAAGGCGAGGCAGGTAGCGAGCGTGCGCGCGAGACTCTGGGCATTCGCGTCCGAGGGCGACAGGCCGCCCTGGCTCATCAACGCCGCGCGAAAGCTGCGCAGGCCGTAGGCTGCCAGGAAGAGCGCGCCGCCATATCGCATCACCGGCTCGATCCAGGGCACAGCGATGCCGACCGCTCCGAAGCCGCCGACACCGATGCTGATCAGCACCGCATCCGACAACGCGCAGGCAAGGCAGACCGCGAACACATGCTCCCGCCTGAGCCCCTGTCGCAGCACGAAAGCGTTCTGCGCGCCGATGGCGACGATGAGGCTGAGGCCGAGCAGGAAGCCGGAAAAAGCAGCGGTGAACATGACGATCCCTCTGGAAGACGGGATTTGACTAGCCCAAGCAGCGCGCTTAGAGAAATTAAACAACCTAACGCGAGTTTAGAGAATCTAATCGATGCTCGATTATGCCCTGCTTGACGCCATGGCGGCCGTCATCCGCACCGGCAGCTTCGAAAAGGCGGCCCAGCAGATCGGCGTGACGCCCTCGGCCATCTCGCAACGCGTGAAGCTCCTGGAGGAGCGGCTCGGCACCAGCCTGATCATCCGCGGCCAGCCCTGCACGGCCACCCCGGCAGGCAGCCGGCTGAGCCGGCATGTCGAGGAGATCGGCCTGATGGAGCATACGCTCAGGGCCGATCTCGGCGATGTCTTGCCGGTCGGCCGGGTGCCGACCATCCGCATCGCCGTCAACGCCGACAGCATGGCGACCTGGTTCCTGCCTGCCCTCGCCGGCCTGGAGGGACGGCTGTTCGACCTCGTGCTCGACGATGAAAGCAACACGGCCGAATGGCTGCGGCGAGGCGAGGTGAGCGCCGCAGTCAGCACCGCGCCTGGCCCGGTGCAGGGTTGCGGCAGCCGGGCGCTCGGCGCTCAGACCTATGTGGCCACCGCGAGCCCCGCCTTCATGCGGCGCTGGTTCGCGGACGGGGTCAGCGAAGCGGCCATCGCCGCGGCGCCCTGCCTCACCTTCAACAGCAAGGACGAGTTGCAGGATATCTGGATCGCGCAGGTTTTCGGCCGGCGCGTGGCAAGATCCACGCACTGGATCCCCTCCTCCCACGGCTTCGTCGACGCCGCGCTGGCCGGCATCGGCTGGGGCATGGATCCCGTCTCGCTGGTGGGCGAGCATCTGACGGCCGGCCGGCTGGTTGAACTGATGCCGGGTCACCCGCTGCTCGTGTCGCTCTATTGGCACTGGAGCCGGGCGGTGGAGAGCGGGCTGCGAGAGGTGACGGAGTCGGTGGTGAGGACAGCGCGGGAGAGGCTGGGAGCACGGACGTCCTTGTCCGCTCTTGGTAACGAGGCGTCTGCAGGAGATAGAGCGACCAAAGCCGGTGGTTCCATGCCGGTCTGAAGACCGGCACACCGAAGGACGCTACATGTGGCGCTCCCAGTTACGCCTTCATCCAGCTCATCCTCACTTTTCCGGCCATCCCTTCCCCCGGCGCGAGGCGCTTCAGCCCGCCGCCATCGGCATGATGATGCGCGTCGGCGCTATGGCTCATCGGCTCGAAGCAGAAGAACTCATGGGCGTAGCCGGGATCGAATGCCGGATCCGAGATGAAGATGAGATAGCGCCCGAACAAGGGATCGGCTTCGATCTCGAGGCTCAGGCCGCCCTCCGCCCAGGCGATCTCAGCCTTGCCATCCCAGCCCTCAAACAACGTATTCACCCAGCGGCGCGGCAGGGGCGCAGCCTGCGCAAACACGATATCGCCCGACACCCTCTTGCGCACGGTCGGCACCCATTCGCTATCCTCCTCCCAATAATCGGAGGCGATCGCCGTGAGCCGGGTTCCGGGGGTCAGCGGGAAATAGGGGTGCCACCCCAAGCCGAAGGGTAGCGCTGCCTCGCTCCGATTGTTCACGCTGAGCGCCATCTCGAGGACGTGACCCTCGATACGGATGGTCTGCTCGGCCTCGTAAACATAAGGCGTACCCGGCGCATGATGGGCTTCGAGCCTCAGCCGCAGGAAATTCGGCGCCCGCTCGGCGACCTCCCAGCGCGTCGTCCAGCCATCGCCATGCAGGTAATGCTTGTCCCAGGGCATGTTGGGCATGAGATCGTAGTCGCGGCCTTCGAAACTGAAGCGGTTGCCACGCACCCGATTGCCGAAGGGCGTGAGCGGGAAACTGGCGGCGTGCAGCGGATTGCGCTCCTCGCCTTGGGGCGGCGCACGCAGCAGCGGCACCTGCCGGCCGTCGATTTTCGCCAGCACGCGCCAGAGGGCCCCACCCTGCGGTGCGACATCGACGATCAGCGCCTGGTTCTCCAGCCTGATGTCGCTGCTTTGACTAGTCATTTGCAAGATACTCGATCACGACCTCGCCCGCCTTGCCAGCCGGCATCAGCGCATAAGCCTCCGCCGCTTCCATCCCGCGCCAGAGACGCCGATGACCTTTTTGTCTATGAATTTCTCAAACCAGGCAGAGCTTCGCAACGGCCTCCGGCCATCAATCCGATATCAAATATACCATAATTAAAGAGATAAATAGGATAATTGCTTTCGCGCGACCCGTCGGCAGGCCAGCATCGCATGGTCCCACCAGGGATTGATGCCGAGCGCCTGATCCTTGACGGCAAAGCCTGCCGTGGCGAGTTCCTCCGTCAGCGTCGCCAGCGGCTTGAGCGTCCGGTAGGACTCGCCATCCCGCATGAGGCAGCCGCGTCCGGCATCGAAGCGGGCTTGCGCCTCGGCGGATTTGGGCGGCGCCACCATGCTGCTGACGAAGAACAGCCCGTGTGGCCGGAGGATCCGGCGCACCTCGGCGAGGCAGGCGGTGCGGTCGGGGCCAATCAGGCAGTGCAGGCACTGGCCGTCGATCACGGCGTCGAACTGCCCGGCCGAGAAACGGGGCATGGCGCTGGCAAGGCCGATCTGGAAGTCCCCCGTCTGTCCGGCTTCGGCGAAGATCTCGCGGGCCCAGGCGATGGCGGTCGGCGCGATATCGATGCCCCAAACAGAATGGCCGCGCTCGGCCATCGCCAGCGCCGTGCGGGCATTGCCGCAGCCGAGTTCCAGCACGCACGCCGGTGGCGGTGGGAAAATGCCCGCACGGTCTAGCTGGTCGAGCCTGTTCAGAAGGCGCAAAGCCCTATCGGGCTGCGGCACCACCGCCCATCCCGGCCCGCCCGCCGCGCGCAGGCGCTGATACTCAGCCTCATAATCGAACATGAGCCATTCCCACTGCCTCGGAGCGGGGATGGAAACACGGAGCGCCCTGAGTCGTCCCGGCTCTGGACAGCGCCACTTTTGCCGCTACCATTGTCTGACAAATCACTCTCCAAAACGACGAACGTTCAGGGATGGAAACCATGACCTTGCCCACCTTGCCAGGCAATGCCGCACCGCGCCGGCTCGGCCGCACGTCGGTCTCGCTCACGCCCGTGGGTCTCGGCGGCGGGCCGATGGGCGACATGTTCGCCCATCTCGACGAAGCCGACGTGCGCGCCACCTTCGACGCGGCCTGGGACGCCCAGATGCGCTATTTCGACACCTCTCCGTGGTATGGCCGCGGCATGAGCGAGCTGCGCTTCGGCGCCAATCTGCGCCAGCGCCCACGGGACGAGTTCGTGCTCTCGACCAAGGTCGGCCGCGTCTTCGACCGGCCGCAGGATCCGGTAAACTTCAAGGGTCCGTTTTGGGCCGGCGGCCTGAAGTTCCAGGAGCGCTTCGACTATACCTATGATGGCATCATGCGCTCCTACGACCAGAGCCTGATGCGAACAGGCATCAATACCTTCGATCTCCTGCTGATCCACGACCTCGACGTACGCCATGTCGGCTCGGCCGATCTCGTCGCCCAGCATTTCATCGATCTCGAGCGCTCGGGCTGGCGGGCGCTGGAGACTCTGCGCCACTACAAGGAGATCAAGGGCATCGGCGCCGGTGTCAACGATCTCGGTACCATCCCGGAAATGCTGAAGCGATTCGACATCGACTTCTTCCTGGTGGCGATGCCCTACACGCTGCTCGACCAGGGACCGCTGGATCACGAGTTCCCGCTGTGCCAGGAGCGCGGCGTCGGCGTGGTGATCGGCGCGCCCTTCGCCTCAGGCATCCTCGCCACCGGCACCAGCGTGCCGACGCCCTATTACCGCTACATGCCGGCCGAACCGCCGGTGATCGAGAAGATGAAGAAGATCGAGGCGGTCTGCGCCGCCCACAAGGTGCCGCTCAAGGCTGCCGCCTTCCAGTTCGTGCTGCGCCATCCCATCGTCGCCAGCGTGATTTCGGGAGCCGTGACGCCGGAACAGGCGCGGGAGAATGTCAACCTGCTCGGCGGGGAGATCCCCGAAGCCTTCTGGAGCGACCTCAAGCATCAGGGGCTGATCGACGCGCGAGCACCTTAGAGGGGAAGGAGCAAAAGCCGCCTGTGACGACGAGTCGACGGCATTGGACCTGCCTCGGAAGCCACGACGGCCTCTGTCGCAGCCGGGCCGCAAGTCACGCAGCAACTTAAGTCCCGTGACAGGGCCGGCCTTGCGCAGTCTTCAACAGGAGCGACGGGTGTCTTTCTCAAGGGAATGGGCCTGACTATCCATCCTGGGCCGTCACGGGCTGCGCCGCACTTCTGAGCGAAGTTAGCTCGACTTCCGTCCTACGCCATATGGCCGATCACCCTATTCGCAAGACGTAGGCATCAGCCCACCCAGACCCAAAAGAAAAACTGGAGGAAAAGCATCCGAAACGTCCGGATGCTTCCTGCCAAGAACTCCCTCCTCGTCCTGCTACCGATGCCGGTAGGGAATATCCTGGAAAGAATACATTCTTTCTGAGAGCCATCTTCTATATCATAAAGAAGAACATATTTCATCTCTAGAAGATCTTATTTGTTTGATAAAATTAAAAATAACAGAAAAATTCCAAACGATATTATTTTTAATATTCACAACTGACGCATGGTCAGCCAAATTATTGGTATGCCCAAATCAAACAAAGATATTGACGTGAAGCCTTTGTTAGCTTTTGACTTCAGGAGTCACAGTTCGATTGCGTGAAATGGTATATTCATGGAGCATCCCGCCGATGCCACAGGTTTGTCTCGACGGGGTACGAGCCATCCTTTGGTAATTCTACCAATCCAGCGCGCCAATCGTGCACAAAAAATACGCAGATGGTCATGTAGATTTGCAATACTACTTTCCGTAGGGTCAAATTTCGCTCTGTCTGGCTGCGGCGCGCCACGCACGATCATATCCGGATCATCGGTCACGACGGTCCCGCCGGAGGCCGCCTTCGTCTCACTGGGTGCGAGCACACCGGCCGTCGTTTCCGTACTCCAGACCGCTTATGCGAATGCCACGCGGCAAACCATCGCGCTTGCAACCGATGGGTCTGCGCCAGGGCAGAACCAGTTGCGTGTCGACATCTTCGGCATCAGCAACGAGAACGCCGGCGCCGAAAGTACGCTGGCGGATCGCTCGCTCAGCGAGGATCAATTGACCACCGAGGCCGAGGCGGCGCTGCCGGGGGTGCCGCTGCACCGCTCGCTCACCTATGTGCAGAACCAGTACGGGCCGTTCGGCTATGCGCTCGGCCGGGCCGCGCGGGAATCGTGCATCTATGCCTGGCAGCGCATCGCGACACCGGACCTCGACGTTTCCCTGTTCAACCGGCGCGCCACCATCTCGATCCGCCTGCGCCTGTGCGAGCCCAATGCTACGGAGACCAATCTCGTCGCCGCCATGATGGGGCTGCATGTCAATGCCTCCCTGTCGAGCGGCAACTGGTCCCAGGCGCCGCGCCCCCTGTCCCCTGATCTTGGCGCCGCCGGTGCTCCGATGGGGCCCTCCCCCGCCTCGGCTGTGCCCGCGCCGGCCGGCCCCGCAAGAACCGGCACAAAGCGTGCGCGCAGGCCCGTGCGTGCAAGCGCAAAACCGGCACCCGCAACCACCCAGCCCGGCAACCCGCCTGAAGGAAATGGTGTGACGATTCCCCCGCCTCCAGCAGTCGAGGCTCCCGGCACCGGAGCGCCAGCTGTCCCGCCGCCACCCGTGATTCCGGCGCCGCCCCAGGGAGCGCAGCCATGACCAAGGTCTTCGTCGCCCTGCTCTGGGCGCTCGCGTCTGTCTTCGTCCTCATATTGGTCACCCTGCCGATCAGCCAGCAGGCCCACCTCATCGCCGGCACGGCGGTGGTGATCGCCATGGCATTCCTGAAGGTATTCAAACCGAGCGGCATCTGGCGTCCGGTCGCCCTTGCCCTCGGCACCTCCATCGTGCTGCGCTATGTCTACTGGCGCACCACCAGCACGCTGCCGCCGATCAACCAGCCGGAGAACTTCATCGTCGGCCTGACCGTCTATCTCGCCGAGATGTACTGCGTGTGCATGCTGGCGCTGTCGCTGTTCGTGGTGTCGTCGCCTTTGCCCTCGCGCGTGGCGCCGCGACTCAAGGACGAGGAACTGCCCAGCGTCGATGTCTTCGTCCCCAGCTACAACGAAGGCAGCGAACTCCTGGCAAGGACCCTGGCGGCGGCGAAAGGCATGGACTATCCGCCGGACAAACTCCATGTCTACCTGCTCGATGACGGTGGCACCGAACAGAAGCGCAATGCCCAGAACATCGAATCGGCAACGGAGGCACAGCAGCGCCATGCCGAACTGAAGAGCCTGTGCGCCGGACTGGGCGTGCATTATCTCACCCGCGCCCGCAACGAACACGCCAAGGCCGGCAATCTCAACAATGGCCTTGCCCACTCCTCCAGCGAGATCGTGGTCGTCTTCGATGCCGACCATGCCCCCGCCCGCGACTTCCTTCATTGCACCATCGGCTTCTTCAAGGACCACCCGAAGCTGTTCATGGTCCAGACGCCGCATTTCTTCCTCAACCCGGACCCGGTCGAGCGCAATCTGCGCACCTTCCTGAAGATGCCGTCCGAGAACGAGATGTTCTACGGCATCATCCAGCGCGGCCTCGACAAGTGGAATGCCTCCTTCTTCTGTGGCTCGGCCGCCGCCCTCAGCCGTGCGGCGCTCGCCGAGACCGGCGGCTTCAAGGGGCGCAGCATCACCGAGGATTGCGAGACGGCGATGGAACTCCATGCGCGCGGCTGGCATAGCATCTATGTCGACAAGCCCCTGATCGCGGGCCTGCAGCCGGCGACCTTTGCCAGCTTCATCGGCCAGCGCTCCCGCTGGGCACAGGGCATGGTGCAGATCTTCCTGTTCCAGCGCCCTTTCATGAAGCGCGGACTCAGCATCTCGCAGCGCATATGCTACATGTCGAGCATCCTGTTCTGGTTTTTCCCGGTGGCGAGATTGATCTTTCTCATCGCGCCGATGTTTTACCTCTTTTTCAATCTGGAGATCTTCGTTTCATCAGGTCAGGAGTTTCTATCCTATACGCTCTCATACATGCTCGTGAACCTGATGATGCAGAACTATCTCTATGGTTCGTATCGCTGGCCCTGGGTTTCCGAGCTCTATGAATATGCGCAGACACTCTATCTCCTGCCGGCGCTCATCTCGGTGCTCATGCATCCCACCAAGCCAACCTTCCGGGTGACCGCCAAGGACGATTCGGTCGCCGAGAGCCGGCTGTCCGAGATCGCCTGGCCGCTCTTCGCCTTCTTCTGCGTGATGCTCGCCGGCATCGCCATGACGATCTTCCGGTTCATCGAACAGCCCTACAAGGCGGATGTGACCGTGGTGGTCGGCCTGTGGAATATCCTGAACGTGCTGCTCGCCGGCTGCGCGCTCGGCGTGGTCTGCGAGCGTGGCGAGCGGCAGTCGACCCAGCGCGTGAAGGCGGACAGGCGGTGCGAGCTGACTTTCGGGGAAACCACCGTCAGCGCCATGATCGAGAACGTCTCGGCCTATGGCGCCGGCATCCGCCTGGTCGGCCCCGTCAAGGGCCTGTCGCGCGACAGCCATCTGCGCATCCGCTTCACCCCGTTGACGAAGCTGGATGGCGATCCCGAACTGCCGGTCGTCGTCCGGAGGATCGACAGCAATGCCGGCACGACCACTGTGGGCGTGCGTTATGTGACGACGGAGCCGGTCCATTACCGCCTCATTGCCGATCTGCTCTATGCCAATTCGGATCGTTGGACGGCCTTCCAGGCGGGGCGCCGCTACAATCCGGGCCTGGTGCGTGGCACGATCTGGTTCTACGCCCTCGCTCTCAAGCAAACGATCAGGGGCCTGGTCTACCTCTATCGGGCCTCGGTACCGGCGCGCGCGGCAAGCGTGGCGCCCCAGAAAAGCGCGGGGGAGCCTACATGAGGCGCCTCGCCCCAACCCTTCTTGCCGTGGCGGTGATGCTGGCAGGCCTGCCCCAGTTGCGGGCGGAGGACTCGGCGTCTCCCTTCGACATGACACCGGAACGCGGCAAAATACCTGCGCGGCCTGCAATGCCGCCGCCTGCCACACCCGAGCCCGCACAGACTGCTCCCGCACCCGCCGCTTCGACACCATCCACGCCCAGCCCGCCCAAGGTGGAGCAGGCGGTGATCAGCCCGCTCGATCGCCCTATCCTGCCTTTCCGCCACCTCGTCCTGGAAGGGGAGATCGACAGCCGGGCCTGGAATGTCGTCCTGACCGGGGAGCAGGCCGCGAGCCCTGCCACGCTCACGCTCGGCTACAAGGCCGCCGTGATGGTGGCGCCGGAAACTTCGCGCCTTGCTCTTTTCGTCAACAACCAGGCCATCTTCGACGCGCCGGTGGCAGCCACCGACGAGGTCGGCAAGCTGTCGGCGGAGCTGCCTGCCGGTCTCCTGAAGGCTGGTGCCAATCTCTTCCGCCTGCAGATCGTCCAGCGCCACCGCACCGATTGCACCATCAGCTCCACCTATGAGTTGCGCACCGAGATCGACAGCACAGCGACGGCACTTCATTTCCGCGCTCCGGCGGCGGCACGCCTGTCACGCGTCGAGGATCTTGCCGCCATCGGCCCTGATTCCAATGGGCTCGCGCATCTGCGCATCCTCATGCCTTCCCTCGGCCGTAAGACCTTGACGGGTCCCGTGCTTCGCTTCTCCCAGGCCGCGGCCGTCCTGATCGCCATGCCGAGCCTCAGCATCTCGGTCATGGCCCGCCCGGACGAACCCGTCGATCCCGGCACCGTGACGGCGGCCATCGGCACGGCCGATGAGTTGCGCCCGATGATACGGGGCCTGCCGGCGGATGCGGCCTCCCGCCCCATCGTGACCTTCGTCGACGACCCCGCCCTCGGCTCCTCCACCCTGGTGGTCTCGGGCCCCTCCTCTGCCGCGGTCTCGCAGGCCGTCGATGCCGTGGCAAGCCTGGCCGACAGGCCGAAGGGGCGCGCCCGCGACGTGCTAGACACCAGCCGCTGGTTTGCGCCCAATCCGCCGCTGCTCGTGCAGGCGAGCCACCTCAAGCTCGCCGATCTCGGCGTCAGCACGCAGGAATTTGCCGGCCGCCGCTTCAAGACCGAATTCCAGATCGGCATGCCCTCGGATTTCTACGCGGACTCCTCGGGCGAGGCGACCCTGCTGCTCGATGCGGCCTATAGCGGCGAGGTGCTGCCCGGCAGCCACATGGACATCTATGTCAACGGCGACATCGCTGCGACCACGCCGATGAGCACCAGCGGCGGGGACATCCTGCGGCACCTGCCGATCCGCATTCCGATGACCCATTTCCAGCCCGGCCCGAACCGCATCACTTTCGAGGCCCAACTCCACACCAACGCCGACCTCGAATGCGCGACCGGGCCGACGAAGGGCAGCAACCGCTTCGCCCTGTTCGACAGCAGCGAGTTCGTGATGCCGGGCTACGCCCGCATCGCGCAGCTGCCCAATCTTGCGGCTCTCCAGGGCACGGCTTTTCCGTATAATTCCTCCACCGATCCGGTGGCGCTCGTGCTCAGCAGTTTCGACGCCGATACGATGTCGGCGGCGGCGACGCTGCTTGCCCGCATGGCGGTCGCGGCGGGGCGCCTGATCGAACTCGATCTCGATGCGCCCTCACTCGATAATCGCAACACGCTCTTCGTTGCCCCCGCCCCAGCAATCCCCGACCCCGTGCCGGCACAGCTCGACCTCGACGAGCAGTTGCGCAGCGGCTGGAAGGCCCGCGAGGAGGTACCGCAAGGCCCGGTCGTGGCCGGCAACACCCTCGGGCCTACCACGGCACCGACGCTTCCGGTGGCCGCCAGCGAACCGTCCGACACGCAGGAGACCTTCGATCGCTGGCGCGACACGCTGTCGACGGAAGGGAGCGGCTGGCAAGGCAATGTCAGCGCCTTCGAGGACTGGCTGCAGCGCACTTTCCAGGTCTCCAGCCAGACCCTGCGCTTCCTGCCCTCCCGTGATGTTCCCTATCATCCCTCGCGCGATGCCACGGTGATGATCGCCCAAGGCCCGAGCCCGAGTGGCGACAAGGCCTGGACGCTGATCACCGCTCCCACCGAGAACCTCCTGCGCCAAGGCGCAACCACCTTCACTGCCAGCCCGCAATGGTTCCAGCTCAGCGGCAGGCTGGTGACCTACAATGCGCGAGTCGCCGAGGTGCAGACCCAACCCGTCACCACCTTCTCCTTCATCCCCACCCAACCCGTTTCTTTCACCAATCTGCGCCTGGTCGCGGCGAACTGGCTGTCGGAAAACCTCCTGGCGTTCGCCGTCCTGCTTTTTGCCGCTTGCCTGCTGCTTGGCCTTGCAACAGCCTTGTTCCTGTCCCGCATAGGCCGGAGAAGTTCCCCATGACCAGGCGCCGCGGATCCGGCCCTATCCCCCTGCTGGCTGCGCTGGCCATGACTGCGGCGTCCCTGCTGCCGCTCGGCCCCGGCCATGCGGCGCCACTGGGCGAGCCGGCCCGGCCGGGCACGCTGACAGCCCAGCAATGGCAGCCCTGGCGCGACCGCTTCGTGACGCTGGACGGACGCGTCGTCGATACCGCCAACAAGAATATCAGCCACAGCGAGGGCCAGGGCTACGGCCTCCTGCTCGCAGTGCTCGCGGAGGATCGCGAGACCTTCACGCGCATCTGGACCTTCACCCACAATGAGTTGCTGCTGCGCGACGACGGGCTGGCGGTCTGGCGCTGGGATCCCGACAGCAAGCCGCATGTCACCGACATCAATGACGCCGCCGACGGCGACATCCTCATCGCCTATGCCCTCGCTCTGGGCGGCGATCTGTGGAAGGTAGCTTCCTGGACCGAGACTTCGCGCACCATGGCGGCCGCGATCGGCCAGCGGCTCGTGCATCGCGCCGAGAGCCGCACCATTCTGTTGCCGGGCGTGAAAGGCTTCGGTGCACAGGACCGGCCTGATGGCCCCGTGGTCAATCTCTCCTACTGGATCTTCGAGGCGCTGCCGGTGCTTGCGCATCTGGCGCCCAATGCCGACTGGCAGGCCCTGGCCGCCAGCGGGCACGACCTGGTACGGGAAGCGCGTTTCAGCAGCGCAGCGCTGCCAGCCGACTGGATCTCGCTGAAATCCGCCAAGCCTGCCTTGGCTTCCGGTTTCGCACCACGATTCAGTTATGACGCCGTGCGTATTCCACTCTATCTGGTGCGTGCCGGCGTGAGCGACCGGGATCTGCTCGAACCCTTCGCCAAGGCCTGGGGCGACGGCGGCGCAGCGCCGGCAATCGTCAATCTCGAAGATGGCCAGCCTGCCGGCACCATGGACGATCCCGGCTACCGCATGATCGGGGCCGTGCTGCAATGCGCCCTGGAGCGCAAGCCTGTCCCGGCCGAGCTGCGCTCGCCGAAACTCGATGTCTATTATCCCGCCACGCTCTATCTGCTGGCCCTCGCCGGCGTGGCGCAACATTATCCGGAGTGCCTGTGAGACCGCCCGGCTTCCTCGCCATCGTCCTGGGATTGCTACTGTTCTGCAGCGTGGCCTGGCAGATCGTCGGCCTATGGAACCAGCCGGGCAACGTCTACCGGCCTTCGAGTGAAAGCCGTCCCCTGGTCCAGCGTGCCCCCGTAACCGCGAGTACTGCCCAGGCGGCGGAGATCCTCACGCCGAGGAGCGACAGCAACGGTCAGCCCCCGGCCGCCCCCGCCGCGCCGCCCGCACCAGCGCCGGCTGCACCAGCGCCGGCAACCCAGCCGGAGGCGGCGCCGGCGCCACAGGCAGCGGCACCGGCGGTCAAGCCCGCGGTCGACGAGACGGCGTTGCGCTATTTCGCGCGACAGGGCGATACCAAGCGCCTGAACACCGAGATCGCGCGCCTGCGCTCGCTCTATCCGGACTGGGTGCCGCCCGACGATCCCCTGAAGGGGACGCCGGTCTCCGATCCGCAGCTCGACGCCCTCTGGCAGCTCTACACGCAGGGCCAACTCGCCGCGGCCCGCGCCGCCATTGCGGCACGCCAGGCCAAGGAGCCGGGCTGGGCACCGCCGAAGGACCTCCTCGACCGTCTTTCTGTCGCGGAGACACGCGAACGGCTGGTGAATGCCTCGAACCTCAAGCAACATATGACGGTGATCGAGCTGGCGACGACGACACCGAGCCTGCTGACCTGCGGCGACGTCGACGTGCTCTGGCGCGTCGCCGAGGCCTTCGCGCAGACCGATCGCGCCATGCGGGCACAGGACGCCTATCGTTACATCCTCACCTCATGCACCGATCCGCGCGACCGGTTGTCAACCATGCAGAAGGCGACGGCCCTGCTGCCGCGCGAGGATCTCGAGCCGCTCTTCGCGCTCGGCCATACGGGTACCGACGGCGACGAGTTTCACTCGATCCGCGAAGGGCTGGCGCGCAACGCTATCGCGGCCGGGGCCGCCGACGCCAAGGCCAGCGCCGATCCGGCCGACCTGAAGCTTCTCCAGGATGTTGCCGGCGCCAGCAATTCCCCGGCCGATGCTCTACTGCTCGGCAGCTATTTCCGCCTGCATGGCGATCCCGTCCAGGCCGAGCACTGGTATCGCCTGTCCTATGAGCACCAGAACGCCGCCCCGGCGGCCGAGGGTCTCGCCCTTGCCCTGATCAGCCTGAAGCGTGCGGCCGAGGCAGAGGCCATCCTCGCCCCCTGGCACGACACCAATGACGGAACCCGCAAGAGCTATATGGCGACGATCGCCAATCTCCTCGCCCAGCAGCCGCCACCGGTGCTGGCGACGGATGTGCTCTCCCGCTTCGTCACCGCAGTGGCGACCCAGCGCGATCCCGCCGCGGCGCAGCAGCTCGGCTGGTATTCGCATTTCTACCGGCAGGACGAGACGGCGGCTCGCTGGTTCGCGGCTGCTCTCAGCTGGAATCCGGACGATGAACCTTCGGCCTTCGGATTGGCCATCGCCAACCTGGCCATGAACAGGCGCGATGCGGCGCGCAGCGTCGTGAATGCCTGGGGCCAGCGCTCGCTTCGCATCCGGGCGCTCGTCGACCCAGCCGCCGCGCGGGAATTGGCACGCACGGGTATGCAGGCGGTGCCACCCCAGCAGACATTCCAGGCCCCGCAGACGTTCCAAGCCCCGCAAACTTTCCCGACCCCGCAGGCGGTCCAGAGTCCGACCCAGCAGGTCATGCCGGTTGCGCCCGCAGCTACGGCCCCGACGCCGCAGAGCCCCACTCCTCTGCCCCAGGCCGCACCCATGCCAGCACCGGCGCCCCAGGCAGCGATGCAGGCCCCGTTGCCCGCCCCTGTCCAGCCCACCCCTGTCCAATCCGTTATGGACCAGCCGGTGGCGATGGCGGAGCCGCAGGCCGAGGCGCCGGCTCCGCGCAACGCCTCCCGGCGTCCGCGGCGCGGCGGCCCTGCCTCTGCTGCCGTCCCCTCTCCGGGTCGCGGCGGCTGCCCTGGTGGTCTCGCGGGCGGCTGGTGCCTGATGAAGCTCGATCGCCCCTCCGAAGCCGTGATCGCCTTCCAGGGCGCGCTGTCCGGGGGCTCGGCACAAAGCCGGCAGGATGCGGCCTATGGCTTGTCGCTGGCCTATCTCCGGCTGGGCCTGACCTCCCAGGCTGCGACCGCCTCCACGCAGGCGCCCCTGCAGGCGGGACGGGCGCGTGACCTCAATCTCTCCATCCTCACGCAGCGCATCCTCGCCGATTACCAGGCAGGCCACTATGCGCAGGTTCTGATCGGGCTCGACACCCGGGCCACGCTGGCACCCGAGCAGACCGATCTCCTGTTGCTGCGTGGCTGGTCCTACTACCACCTCCAGCGTCTCACGGAAGCGCGACGGGTGTTCGAGACCCTCGCGGCGGCCGGCAACCAGGACGCGGCTGGAGGCCTGCAAGCGGTCAGGGAGGCGACCCACAGCCGCTACTGACAAAAATGGCGCCTCCGCCGAGAGCGTTTTGCGATTTGACGGAATCGGTAAGAATCGCAAAGACGCGTTAAAACAAAGAGTTAGAGCAATGGGCGTTTGCGTGTAAACACGCTTTGCTCTAGCGGAGGCGCCTCTCTTACGAGACCAGCTCGCTATCCCAATAGAGATAGTCGACCCAGCTCTCATGCAGGTAGTTGTGCGGGTAGCGCCGGCTCGCCTCGAGCAGATCCCAGGGCGAGGGCCGGGCCGGCTTGCGGATCGGCCTCATGTCCATTCTATCCGCCTTCTGCGCGTTGCAATCGCCGCAGGCCGCGACGATGTTCTCCCACGAGGTCGCCCCACCCTTGGAGCGCGGGATCACGTGCTCGAACTGCAGGTCGCGGGCCTGGAAGCCCTCGCCGCAATATTGGCAGCTGAACTCGTCGCGCAGGAACAGGTTGAACCGGGTGAACGGCACCGTGCGGTCGACCTTCTGGTAATCGCGCAGGGCGACCACCGAAGGCAGGCGCATCGTCGTCGAGGGACTGCGAACCACGGCATCATATTCCGCCACCACGCTTACGCGGTCGAGAAACACGGCACGCAGCGCATCCTGCCAGGACAGGAGCGACAACGGAAAATATCTCAGGGGCCGAAAATCGGCGTTCAAGATGAGCGCAGGATGCGATGACATGACGACCTCAATGACTCAACACTTTACTCCTGGGGTGACGGCGGGTTGGAGGAATGGGATGACCGGTTGCCCGGCCGGCGGATAGGCTTTGGTTCGGCTTTCGCTGTCAGGCCTCCGGCCAGCCCCGTTGGCTGGTCTAGCTGGACGGTTGTCCGGCAACGAAAAAACAGGAAGATGACAAGAGAATGTGCGGCGCGTGGCCAGATACGGGCGTGACGAGGCGCGCGATCGGGCGCACGACGAAAACTGATCTGGATGATACGGGCGTACAAACCCTCCTGCCATCAAGGCGGAGGGGACTGCCCTGCCGCCGGATTATATGGTGTGTTGACTGAACACCGCTTTTCCGGCGGCTTCATTCAACGTTGACAGCGTATCCCTGCCGCAACCCTCATGCATCACGCCGCCGCGGACGCGCGATTCCAGGCACGGCGCAAAGGCCGGTAGAATGCGGGCGTCATAAGCAAACGCAAAAGGGGCGACGAGGATCTGCAACATGGTTTCCTGGCTCGGGAAGGGAAGAGCCCTTCCTGATGACTAGGCTTATGGCTCTCGATACGCGCAAAAATCAAGCCAGAAACGGCGATCCCCCTTCCGAAAAGTCAACTTTTTCGACGCTATTGAGTAATTCAAATCTCGGTTCGAGATGGCCGGATAATCTATTATCTTATAATATAAGATCGGCCGCCGGCAGTGCACCTTCCTCAGCGATGAGAATTATTGCTTCCATCGCGATTGTCTCGCCGCGCATTGCAAGGCCGCGGCGTGGCTAGCCGGGCCGGTGGGGCGGCCAAAGGCATCGCCACGGTAAACCCCCTCCCCCGAATCGCCGCACTTGCCTATCCCCTCCCTCACGCATGATGGTGCATGCCCCTTCGGCGCCGATCATGCCCAGCGGGGAAACAGCCATGCCCAACGACGAAAGCGATGCCATCAGCGCCTTCGGGCCGGATTTTCCGTTTGCCTATGACGATTGGCTGGCCCATCCCGCCGGGCTCGGTGCGGTGCCGGCCGAGAAGCATGGCGCGCGCGTTGCCATTATCGGCGCCGGGGCGGCCGGGCTGGTGGCGGGCTATGAGCTGATGCGGCTCGGCCTCAGGCCGGTGCTCTACGAATCGGCCCGGCTCGGCGGGCGACTGCGCTCGCAGCGCTTCGAGGGCACGGAGGGCATCGTGGCCGAGCTCGGCGGCATGCGCTTTCCGGTGTCCTCGCGCGGCTTTTATCATTATGTCGACCTGCTCGGCCTGGAAACGCGGCCCTTTCCCAATCCACTCACACCGGCCGCCGGCTCTACGGTGATCGATCTCGAGGGCGAGACCCTCTACGCCCGCACGCTGGACGACCTGCCGCCGCTCTACCGGGAGGTCGCCGCCGCCTATCACCAGGCCCTGGAGGACGGCGCTCAGTTCTCCGCCCTGCAAGCGGCGATGCGGGCGCGCGACGCCCAGCGCATCAAGGCGATCTGGGATCCGATCGTCCAGGCGTGGGACGAGCGCACCTTCTATGATTTCGTGGTGTCCTCGCAGGCTTTCCGCAAGCTCTCCTTCCGCCATCGCGAGGTGTTCGGGCAGGTGGGCTTCGGCACCGGCGGCTGGGATTCCGATTTCCCCAATTCGATGCTTGAGATTCTCCGGGTCAATCTCGGCGGCTTCGACGATGAGCAGCGCTATGTGGTCGGCGGCGTCGAGCAGGTCGCCCAGGGCATCTGGCGACAAGCGCCAGAGAAGCTGACGTATTGGCCCGCCGGCACCACGCTGGCCGGGCTCAATGCCGGTGCCACCAGGGGCCGGGCGCAGGCGATCGCCCATAACGGCAAGGGCGGCTTTGCGGTGATGGACCAGTGGGGGAACCGCGACGACTATGAAGCCGTGGTCGTCACCTGCCAGAGCCATCTGCTCACCACCTCGATCGACGCCGAGGAGAGCCTGTTCGATCAGAAGCTCTGGATGGCGCTCGACCGCACGCGCTACATGCAGGCCGCCAAGACCTTCGTGATGGTCGACCGTCCCTTCTGGAAGGACAAGGATCCGGATACCGGCCGCGACCGGATGTCGATGACGCTAACCGACCGCATCACGCGGGGCACCTATCTGTTCGACAATGGCGACGACAGGCCGGGCGTGATCTGCCTGTCCTATTCCTGGATGACCGACGCGCTGAAGGTGCTGCCACTGCCGGCCGAGCGGCGGGTGGAGCTCGCCCTCTCGGCCTTGTCGAAGATCTATCCGGGGCTGGACATCGCCGGCCACATCATCGGAAGCCCGATCTGCGTAAGCTGGGAGGCGGACGAGAATTTCCTCGGCGCCTTCAAGGGCGCGCTGCCGGGGCATTACCGCTACAACCACCGCATGTACGGCCATTTCATGCAGGCCGACCTGCCGGAAAGCCAGCGTGGTATCTTCATGGCCGGTGACGGCGTGAGCTGGACGCCGGCCTGGGTAGAGGGCGCGGTGCAGACCGCGCTCAACGCGGTATGGGGCGTGATGACCCATCTCGGCGGACGCTCGCCCGACGGCAATCCCGGTCCAGGTGACCTCTATCCCGCGCTGAAGCCGGTCGATCTGGTGGATTGAGCGGGAAGCGCTGCGGGCGTCTTTATGTTTCAGCTTTTGCGGAAGGGTGTGCGGTGCTGACCTGCCCGTCAGTCACTTCCCAATTTTTTGTCTGCCACCCTAATTTCGCCATTTCCTCAGGCCAAAAGCGGGCCTATAACGATTTATCCATCCTTCCCGAACTAGAATCGGACCGTTTCCTTCAAGGCCTGCCGCTTGGGCAGGTCGCTGCACGAATTGTCATTTCCATGTCGGAGTTAGCCTTCGGTGCCATGCCTCAGATGGCTCGGCCCAATTTCAGAACAACCGCGCTGATCATTGCCAGCGCCATGTTCATGGAGCAGCTAGACGCCACGGTCCTGGCGACCGCGCTGCCCACCATGGCAAAATCCTTTCAGGTCTCGCCGGCGCATATGAGCATTGCGCTGACCTCCTATCTCCTCAGCCTCGCCGTGCTCATCCCCGCCAGCGGCAAGATTGCGGACCGTTATGGCGCGCGCACGGTGTTTGCCTCGTCCGTCGTCATCTTCATGCTCGGCTCGATCCTCTGCGCCCTGGCGCCGAGCCTCTCGATGCTGGTGGCGGCGCGCGTGCTGCAGGGCGCAGGCGGGGCGATGATGGTGCCGGTGGGGCGCCTCATCCTGCTGCGCACGGTGGACAAGCGCGACCTCGTCTCCGCCATGAGCTGGTTGCTGGTGCCGGCCCTGATCGGCCCGATCCTCGGGCCGCCGGTGGGCGGCTTCATCGTCAGCTATTTCGACTGGCGCTGGATCTTCTACATCAACATCCCGATTGGCTTCATCGGCCTGATCTTCATCCAGCTCTTCATCCCCAACACCAAAGAGGGCCGGCGCGAGCGCTTCGACATGGCCGGCTTCGTGCTCTCGGGCCTGTCGCTCGCCTGCCTCCTGTTCGGCTTCGAGATGACCAGCCGCGGCACGCTGGAGGAAGCGCCGATGGCGGTGGCGCTGCTCCTCATCGGCGTTGTGAGCGGGGCTGGTTATATCGTCTATGCTCGCCGACCGCACCGGTTTGAGCCGATCCTCGACCTCACGCTCATGCGGATCCGGAGCTTCCGCATCTCGGTGGTGGCGGGCTCGCTCTCCCGCATCACCCAGGGTGCACAGCCCTTCCTGCTGCCGCTGATGCTGCAGATCGGCTTCGGCCTGTCGCCGGTGGCGAGCGGGCTGATGACCTTCGCGACCGCCTGCGGCTCGATGCTGATGAAGGCCGCCGCCAGGCCCATCCTGAAGCGCTGGGGCTTTCGCGCCACGCTGATCTGGAATTCGGTGTTCTCCAGCCTGCTCTATGCCACTTGCGCCCTGTTCCGGCCGGATTGGCCGCATTGGGGCATCTTCGTGGTGCTGATGGTCTGCGGCTTCTCGATGTCGCTGCAGTTCACCGCCTACAACACCATCGCCTATGACGACATCCCGCCGAACCGCACCTCGTCGGCCAATAGCTTCTACACCACCTTCCAGCAACTGATGCTCTCCTTCGGTATCTGCACCGGCGCGCTGGTACTCACGGGCTCGCGCCTCGCCTTCGGCCATGCCGGCACCACGCTCGCCGATTTCTCGGTGGCGTTCCTGGTGGTGACGGCGGTCTCGCTGCTGGCGGCACCCGTCTCGGCCAGGCTGCCACAGGGGGCAGGGGATGCGATGAGCGGGCATCGGGCGCGGCGCGAGGCGACGGGAGAGGCGTAGGACCGCTTGTCAACGGGCGCTTTTGGTGTGCCGGTCTTCAGACCGGCATGGAAACGAGACAACGGCGGAAAAAGCGCCAGCCCCTCCTCCCCTCACCCCCGCCGATACGGCTCCAACTCCCTCCACCCCAGCAGCGCCGTCAGCTTCTCGCCGTCACTGGCGCGGCGGAACAGGCCGGGTGCCATCCACGGCGCGTGGCCGTCGACATTCGGCGCGCCGCGGCCCGCTCGCACATCTTCGATCCAGAGCGTGCGCGTCTCCAGCGAGATGCGCGTCAGGCCGGTGGTGTTGCCGACGCCGGCATGGGCATGGGCGGAGGAGAAGGCGATGACCTCGCCGGGCTCGATCACCACCGGTTCCACCCGGCCGACATCGACAGCCTCGGCGAGATGTGGAATGGCGTCGTCGGCGCCCAGCGAATGGCGCCCTTCCGTCCTGGCACGCGCCAGCAGGGCCTCGAGGTCGAAGCTTGCGCTGGTGTTGGGCACGGCCTGCGTCCACAGGTCCGGATAGAGCGCGAAAGTGCGCCCTTCGGTGATCGGATAGACCGGCGTCCACCAATTGGTCTGGGCGTACAGGTTGGAGCCCCAGGTGTCACGATGGAAGGCGACGGTCGAGGTGTTGCGCGAGCGCGGCAGCCCGGCGGCGGGATCCTGATGCGGCTGGAAGCGCAGATGCAGGCGGTCGCGTACGAGCAGCGTGGGGTCGAGCCCGGCAGCCTCGAACACCCCGGCCCACAGCCGCTTCACCGTATCGGAGCGCGCGAAGTTCTTCTCGATCTCGGCGAAGACTTCGACCTGCCTGTCGTGTGGGAGATGGCGGTGGATCTCCACGGGCGCATGCGGCGCGAAGACCTCCTCCAGCATGCCGCGCGTAAAGGCCACCAGATCGCGCATCGGCGCGAGATCCGCAAAGCGGGCCACCTTGCCCTGGTAGATCCGGTCATGGAAATCGCGCGGGGAGACCGGCACGGCAGGGGACGAATACATGAGTCGGACCAGCCTGAAACGCAGGACGAAAAGATCGCGCGAGCCTATGAGCCCAGACTAAAATTCGCAACACAGTGGAAGGAGTCGCAGATTTTGTCCTGCCCGGGCTTGACCCGGGCATCCAGCCGTCGCGCCTCCCTGGATCGCCGGGACAAGCCCGGCGATGACAAGAAGTCGAGGTTCTCATAACTTCTCGATCGAGTCTGGTCAGCTTCGTCCCGCCAGTTGAACCCGCGCGGGCGGCGTCTCGTCCGGCTGGACAAGGCGCCCCTCCTCCGCCTTGTTGATATATTGGCTTGCGACCAGCACGCCCTTGATCGGCCGGAGGATGGGGATGCAGGAAAGCAGCAGGAAGGGCAATGTGGTGACGAAATGCACCCAGAGCGGAGGGTCGTAGCTCAGCTCGATCCACATGCCGAAGCCGGTGGCCGGGAAGGCCATGGTCATCATCACGAAGAAGGCCGGGCCGTCGGCCGGATCGGCGAAGGAATAGTCGAGCCCGCAGGCATTGCATTTCGGCGCGAGCTTGAGAAATCCGTTGAAGAGCTTGCCGCGGCCACAACGGGGACAGCGGCCGCGAATGCCGACGCGCCAGATGGATTGTTCGGCTGCTGATTGTTCGGTCATGGCGAGGCTCCCTTGCCCTGCACGCGTCAAATGTATGGATTGATATTCCATACAAATACCACTATCTTGCATTGAGATTCGTTTGTTGGTGTCAGAAACGGCTTGATTGCCCGCCGACCGCCACCAATCGATGCCACTTATGTATTATTGTAGGCATACAAATGCAAGACAATTCTGTTGCGGCATTCTGGCTGCCCTCTGCCCTCGCCCGCGACGCACCGAAATATCTCGCCATCGCGCAGGCATTGTCCGCGGACATAAAGGCCGGCCGTCTCGCGCCCGGCACGCAGTTGCCGCCGCAGCGCCAGCTCGCCAAGGCGCTCGGCGTCGACCTCACCACGGTGACGCGCGCCTTCAACGAGATTCGCCGCGAGGGCCTGGTGGAGGGCAACACCAAGCGCGGCACCTTCGTCAGCGCCCCGAGAGCGCCGCGCCATGAACCTCCGGCGCGCTATGAGCCGCCAGGCCCCGACGCCTCGCCCCTCATCGATCTCAGCATGAACATGCCGCCCCAGCCAGCAGACGCTCTGCTGCGCGAGGCCATCCGCGACGGTATCGGCACCGTGCTGGCCTCCCCGCATGCCCTGCTGCAGCTGCATTACCAGGACAATGCCGGCGCCCCGGCCGACAGGGCCGCCGGCGCACTCTTCCTCGAGCCACGTCTCGGCCTCGTCGATCTCAATCGGCTGGTCGTTACCTCGGGGTCGCAGGCGGCCCTGTTCGCGGTGGTCTCCACCCTGATGGCGCCCGGCGCCGTGCTGGCGGCCCCGACGGTGACCTATCCCGGCCTGCGCTCGGTCGCCGCGCGCTGCGGCGTGCGCCTGGTGCCGGTGGCTGCGGACGAGGACGGGCTGATCCCCGACGAGTTCGAACGCCTGTGCCGGATCGTACCGCCCGCGGCACTTTATTGCGTGCCGACGCTCGACAATCCCACCACGGCAACCCTGCCCCGCGAGCGCCGCGAGGCCCTCGCCGCCATCGTCAGGCGCTACGACGTCGCCCTCATCGAGGACGATGCCTATGGCGCCCTGCCCGAGGCGGCGCCGGCGCCGATTGCCGCGATCGCGCCCGAGCGCACCTGGCACATCGCCACCCTCTCGAAATGCGCCACGCCGGCCCTGCGCCTCGCTTATGTCATGGCTCCGAGCCTGGCCGGCGCCCTGCAGGTAACGGCGCAGACCCGCGTCACCAATTTGATGGCGCCGCCCTTGATGGCCGGCCTCGCCTCCATCTGGATCAAGGACGGTACCATGGCGCGGCTCACCGCCTCGATCCGCCGCGAGAACCGGGCACGCCAGGCCATCGCCGCCGAAGCCTTGCGCGGCTTCAGTTTTCGCGCCGATCCCAACGCCCACCATCTCTGGCTCAGCCTGCCCAGGGCCTGGGCCGAGGCCGATTTCAGTGCCGACGCCCGCAAGGCGGGCCTTGCCATCGTCGGCAGCGAAGCCTTCGCCGTGGCCGCGCCGCCGCCGGCCCTGCGCATCTCCCTCGGCGCCGCCCCCAGCCAGGAAGCTCTGCGCCAGGGCCTCAACACCCTCGCCGCCATCCTCTCGGTGCCACCGCGCGGGGTGCCGGCGATCGTTTGAAAGAGTCTCACGTCGGCGTATCGATATCAGGAAAGCAGCGAATATCTATTTCGCAAGCATGACCGCCAGCCTACAATCCTCCCATGGTCGATGAGGCGCAGCTTATCCGCATTGCCGGCGCGGTCCGGCGGTTTCTGGAGCCGGCCTGGCTGGAATGGCACAGGGCCTGGGGCGAGATGCCGGCGGTGCCCTCGCGCTGGACCGACACGCGCTCGAGCGTCTTCCTGCAGAAGGTGATGCGGGAGGATTTCGGGCTGCCGGCGACGTGGCGCTCCGGCACGCCGCGGCTGCTGCCCGACGGACCCGATGACTGCCCCTATGGCTTCCAGACCACGCAAGGCTGGGAAGCGCATGCCTGGGTCGAGGTTGGCGGCTGGATCGTCGATGTGACGCTGGACCAGCATGGCGGTGCGCCTGTGGTCGTCGCGCCGGCTTCCGATCCGCGCTACAGCGCGGGCGAAGGCCCCTCCGCCCTTCCCGAGTTCAGCGCCGGCCGCAGCCAGGCGATCGAGGAACTCTGGCCGAAATGGCAGGCCTCCGAGGAGAGGCAAGATCTCATCGGTGCGCCCGCGCGTTGAACGCACGCACCAGCGCCACGAAGACCCCGCCGCGAGATAATGGAAGAGGCCTATATCGTCTTCATGCGAGCGCATTTCGTGCAAAATCCGTAAGCTGACTGGACAAGACAGCCCTTTCGCGGCTAATCGGCGTTACCTGCCGATAGGGAATCGTGTCTTGCCAGCCATTTCAGGCTCCAAACGCCTCATCCTGGGACGCGAGCACGACGAAGCCCTGAGAGCCGGGGTCCTCGCAGTGCTGCGCGGGCACAAGGCGCAGACGCGCGCCAGCTCCTGGGACATCGGCGGCTGCCAGGAGGTCTCCACCCTCCGCTTCACGATCGAGGGACAGGAGGTTACCCTCACCTCCGGCACCAATGCGGGTCTGGCCCTCGAAGGCCCGGCCGCCTTGGTCGACAGGATCCGGATGGAGGTCGGAGCGTCGCTGTCTCTGGACATGATGCCTGACAGCCGACAGCCCTGAACGCGGTATCAGGAACTCAGTTGGAGGAGTCAGGATCGAAATCGGTGGAGAGACTAAGAGACCGCCAGGCCTCGTCCGCCTCGCGGCGCGTGCGCTCGGCTTCCGTCACCGCGCGATAGGCATCGCTGCCGAGAAGCAGGCGCAGGGGCGGCTCGTCCAAGGCAGCGATCTCGATGATCGCCCGGGCGGCCTTGGCGGGATCGCCCGGCTGGGCGCCGTTGAAGCTGCGCTGGAAGCGGACGGCAGCGCCGACGGTTGTGTCGTAATCGGGATGGCCTTCATGGAGCTGCGTCGATGCACCGGCAAAGTCGGTGCGGAAGCCGCCGGGCTCGATGATCGTGACCTTCACGCCAAGTGGGCCAGCCTCCTTGGCGAGCACTTCCGAGAAGCCCTCGACGGCCCATTTGGCGGCGGAATAGGGGGCGCGGCCCACGGCGCCGATACGCCCGCCCACGGAGGAAAATTGGATGATATGCCCCGCTCTCTGCCGGCGCATGATAGGGAGCGCGGCCTTGGTCATGATGATGGTGCCAAAAAGATTGGTCTCGATCTGGGTGCGGAACTCGGCAAGGCTGGTGTCCTCGGTGGGCGCGACATTGCCGTAGCCGGCGTTGTTGACGAGGACATCGAGCCGGCCGAAGCTTTCGAGCGCCAGTGCAACTGCTTTTGCTGCGCCCTGCTCGTCGGTGACGTCGAGCGCCGCGAGACGGACACGGTCGCCATGGCGTTCGGCGAGATCGTGAAGCTGGCCGGGATCGCGTGCCGTCGCGACGAGCCGGTCGCCAGCGGCCAGAACTGCTTCGGCGAGGGCACGCCCGAGGCCGCGGGAACTGCCGGTTATCAGCCAGACCGTCGACATGATGGACTCCTAAGCTGCGGGATTTGCCCCGCGATTGGCGCGCCGACCTCGGGGCCGGCATGCCGCTGATCTAAGCTTCTAGGATTAATCCGATAAGCGGGATAAACCTGCATTGCGTCATGCAGGAATCGGGACAATGCACAAAAGCGGCTTGGTGGAGCTTGAGGCCGTTGCGGCGGTGGCCCGTTACGGCAATTTCCGGGCCGCGGCCGAGGAACTCGGCATGTCCGCCTCCGCCCTCAGCCACGCCGTGGCCGGCCTGGAGGCCCGGCTCGGCGTGCGCCTGTTCAACCGGACCACGCGCAGCGTCTCGCTCTCGGCGGCAGGCGAGCAGTTCGTCGAGACCATCATGCCCGCGCTGGCCGAAATCCGCCGCGCGATGGAAGGCGTCAACACGCACCGCGCCAAGCCGATGGGTATTCTGCGCCTCAACAGCTCCGTGAACGCGGCGCGCCAGATCCTCACGCCGATTGTGCTCGAATATCTGAAGCGTTATCCGGATATGACGGTCGATATCGTCACCGAAGCCCGGCTGGTCGACATCGTCGGCAGCGGCTTCGACGCCGGTATCCGCATGGCCGATTCCGTTCCCGGCGACATGATCGCCGTCCCGCTCGGCGGCAACCTCAACTTCGCCGTGGTGGCTTCGCCCAATTATTTCAGGAACAGGCCCAAGCCCACGGTCCCTCCCGACCTGCTGGGCCATCGCTGCATCCGTGCGCGCTGGCCAAGCGGAGTCCTCTATCGCTGGGAGTTCGAACGGCAGGGCGAGAGCTACACGCTCGACGTGCCGGGTTCCCTCATCCTCGACGAATCCGGCCTGATGCGGGAAGCCGCGCTCACCGGTGCCGGCCTTGCTTATCTGTCGGAATGGTCGGTGAAGGACGACCTGGCCGCTGGCCGCCTCATACAGGTGCTGGCGGAGTGGACCCCGGCGGGGCCCGGCCTCAGCCTCTACTTCCCAGGCCGCCGCCTCGTGCCGGCAGGCCTGCGCGCCTTCATCGATCTCATTCGCGAGGTAAATGGGCGTCGGGGGTAGCGCCTAGCGTGCTCACAGCGATTCCACATTGCCGTCCACGCCTAGCGACTGGCCGGAGATGTTGATGCCGGCCGGCGAGAGCAGGAAGAGCACCATGGCGGCGACATCCTCGGGCCCGGTCATGCGGCGCAGCGAGATGCGGTTGAGATATTCCTGTTCCATCGCCTCATAGCTCTCGCCGACCTGCCCGGCGCGAGCCCGGATGACGCCCACCATGCGCGGCCCGCGGATGACGCCGGGCAGGATGGCGTTGACGCGGATGCCGGAAGGTCCCAGTTCCTTGGCCAAGCTCTGGGTGAAGCCGATCACGCCCCATTTCGCCGCCGAATAGGGTGTGCGGAAGGCATAGCCATGGCGCCCCGCCGCCGAGGACAGGTTGACGATGGCGCCATTGCCGGCCTGCTTGAGCAGGGGCACGGCGTGGTGCGTGCAGAGGAACTGCCCGGTGAGGCAGACATCGATGGTGCGGCGCCAGTCGGCTGGCGCGATGTCCTCGACACCGCCCGTCGGCCCGGCGATGCCGGCATTGTTGATGAGGGCGTCGAGGCCGCCGAGCCCCTTGCGCACCTCGTCGAACAGCTTCCCCACGGCCGCCTCATCGGAGACGTCGCAGATGCTGGCGCCGTGCCCGGGATGAGCGGCGCGGAAATCGGCGAGGTGATGTTCGGCGACATCGCAGACATGCACCCTCGTCCCGTTCTCGATCAGGAGATCGGCGATCGAACGGCCGATGCCGGAGGCACCCGCTGTGACGAGAACGCGCAGGCCTGGGTTCAAGGCGATGCCGGGCATGAAATTTCCTCGAATGGTTAATTCTGTCGTTTGGGCAAGGAAGGATTAGCCAAACCTTGCGCCATCCAGCCCTCCTGTCCAGCGTCCGCGGCGAGAGGTTACCGGGATATTGCCCTCGCGCCCCAAACTCGCACGCAACGTAAAGGGTTTGGTTACCAAGATTGGGCACACTTCCCCAAGTCGGCTAAGGGCCGATCGTGACTGGAATTTCGCTGGCCGCGCGCAAAACCGCCTTTCGCAGCAGCCGACCTTGACGCTCAGCCGATGGTTTCACGGGGCGAACACCCTCGTGAGACTGTCCCGGAAATCAGTTCTATGACCTATGTTCGTGCGTCCCGCCACGTCGCTTCTTCTGATGGTCGTGTGCCGCGCCGAATGAGGTTCCGCTGGCTGCTCATCGGCGGCATTAGCTTTGGCGCAGTTGCGACGGCCTGGACGACGATCACGTTGGTTGCCCCCTCCGTGGTGGCCACCTCGCTGTCTGCAAGCCCGAACCTGCGTGTCGCCGACCCCTTCGCACCCAAGATGGTGATGGTGTCCAACCGGCTGCCGGAGTCAGCACTGGTGGCCGACGATCCCGCCCGCATCATCGCCGAGGAGACCGTGGCGGCGAACCAGAACGACAATGCCGCCACGCCCGGCCCGATGGCGAGCGCCGATGGCAGCATGCCGGCCGTGGTCCGAAACGGCATGGAGATCGCGCCCGGCGTACCCGTGCGGCGGGCCGACGAGCTCACGCCTTCGCTGGGACCGGTGCTGGCGAGCCTGACGCCTTATGCCAATGACTCCGACCTGGCAACGCCCACCATCCAAACGGTGACGGCGGTAAACGCCAATCCGGCGCCCCCGGAGACACAGGCGCCTCAAGCGCCGGCGGACGCCGAAGCTGATGATCCCACCGTAACAGGCAGCCTTCCCGATACCATTCCCCTGCCCCCAGTGCGCGATGTGACGCTGGCGGAGGCCGAACCGCCGGCAGCCCCGGTGCCGTTGCCGCCGGCGAGCCCGGTCCGGCGTCCCGGCCCCGTACTCGCCTCGCTGGATCCAGCCGAGAGGCGCCAGGCGCCGGCCCCGCCTTCCGCACCCGCCATCTCCCTGCCGAGCTTCGGCAACCGCACGGCTGTCTATGACATCGCCGCCCATACGGTCTACCTGCCGAATGGCGAGAAGCTGGAAGCCCATTCGGGGCTGGGCGGCCTGCTGGACGACCCCGGCTCCGTCCATATGAAGAATCGCGGCGCGACACCGCCACACACCTATGATCTCTCGCCGCGCGAGCAACTGTTCCATGGCGTCGCGGCGCTGCGGCTGACACCTGCGGACGGGGCTAATGTCTATGGCCGCGTCGGCCTGCTCGCCCATACCTATATGCTTGGGCCGCGCGGCGATTCGAATGGCTGCGTCTCCTTCAAGGACTACAGCCGCTTTCTGCGCGCCTACCGCAACGGCGAGGTCAACAAGCTCGCCGTGGTGCCGAGCCTGTCGCGCTCAGGAAGCCAACTTGCCTCGCGCAGCAAGCGCAGTTGGTGGTGGTTCGCCTCCAGCACGGATTGAGCGCATCGGCCCCGGCTTCCAATCCGGGACCTACGCCACCGAGTTCTAGAGCAAAATGCGTTCAGGTAGGAGCAAATTTCGAAATTAACTTGCTGGTATCAAGCGCATTTTGCGAATCTTGGTGATTCGATCTGAAAGTAAAACGCTCTATCGCTTTTTTTGAAGGCGAACGCCTGTTCCGCCTGATGCCTCTTCAGGCCGTCTGCTCCTCGTCGCCCCTGCCGATCAGGCCAAACCGCAGAGCGAGCACACGTCCCGGCCCATGCACGGCGGCGAAAAGCAGGCCGGCGATGAAAGTGAAGTGATCGACGAAGAAGCCGAACTCCGCCTGATTACCCGCCCAGCGACCAGGACCATGGAAGGAGAAGGCGAGGAAGAGCACATAGACGGCCGCGAGCAGTGCGGTCTCCGTAAAGAAAGCGCCGGTGAGGAAGCCGAGGATCAGCAGGCATTCGAACAACGCCGCGCACCAGGCCAGGAAGAGCGAGGCCGGAAAGCCGGCTGCCGCGATGAAAGCGGCGGTGCCTTCGATATTGGAGAATTTGAAGGCGGCGGCCATAATGAAAAGCGCCGCGAAGATCAGGCGGGCGAGCAGGGTGGCGGCGGTCTTCCAGGGGGCTCGGGTAGCAGCGGCGGTCATGGATCTGTCTCCGGTCAGGGTGCTTGACGTCAGCGGTTGGATCGCGGGCCTCGGACCGGACGTTACAACCGCCGTTTGCTCCAAGGACGATCCGCCAGCCAGGGAACCGACAGGAAGACCCGCCTTTTTCTCGGATTGGATACCGGCACGGGATGGGAGAGCCGGCTGAACCTTTTTGAGCAGTTTGAACCCGCAGATAGGTAAGTTTCAGCCTTTGTCTTCCTGACTCGTCTCGATTGACATGGCGGCTACGAGCGCAAAGGCCTGCTGGTGGACCCCTGGGTCTTGATGGATGTGGAACACGAGCTCAATGAGCAGGGGCGCGTAAGCGATCAAACGGATCCAACGTAGGGCGAAAGGCCCCGTGCGGTTGGGGCCGCCCGGGGGCTTTCACGTTGTGTATATGGTTGCGGGGGCTCACCACCACCGAGACCGGCATTCGCCGATGAGCTCCATTTAACCAACTCAATCGGCAATGAAATCTATCGTGACGACATCTCCCGGAGCCTGAACATCAGGGATATTCTCGCGTTTACTGGGTGCCTGCCCCTAGGACAGGCATATTGGATCATTCATGCCTGGTAGGGCATTTTACTTTCAGATCGAATCACCAAGAATCGCAAAATGCATTTGCTACCAGTGAGTTGATCCGAAACTCCGCTCCTGCCTGAATGCATCTTGCTCTAATAGATCATTGGCAGCGCAACGGGGGAAACGCGTTTCATCGGCTGCGATGTCATTTGTTGTCGTCATTCAGCTGCGATGAAATTTGGGACATCTCCAGTCGCAGATTCAGGAGCACTTGATCGCAGCCCCCATCCCTTGACCAGGCTATAAATTGCTGGAATCACGATGAGCGTCAGCAAGGTGGAGGAGACCATGCCGCCGATCATCGGCACCGCGATGCGCTGCATGATCTCGGATCCCGTACCGGTGCTCCACAGGATCGGCACGAGACCCGCCATGATAGCGACAACGGTCATCATCTTCGGCCGCACGCGCTCGACGGCGCCCAGCATGATCGCTTCGTTAAGATCAGAGCGCGTGAAGACGCGGCCGGCGGCCTGCCGCTCCGCCCGGATCTCGTTCAGTGCCTGGTCGAGATACATCAGCATGACGACGCCGGTCTCGGCGGCGACGCCTGACAGGGCGATGAAGCCAACGACGACCGCAACCGACAGGTTGAAGCCGAGCCACCACATCAGCCAGAGCCCGCCCACCAGCGCGAAGGGGAGCGACAGCATGACGATCAGGGTTTCGGTGAGCCGCCCGAAGTTCAGATAGAGCAGCAGGAAGATGATCATCAGCGTCACGGGCACAACGATCTTCAGCTTGGCCTCGGCGCGCTGCAGATATTCGAACTGCCCGCTCCACTGCACATAAGTGCCCGGCGGAAAGTGAACGTTGTCGGCCACCGCCTTCTGCGCATCGGCGATATAGCTGCCGAGATCGCGGTCGTGCATGTCGACATAGATATAGAGGGCGAGCTGGCCGTTCTCTGTCCGGATCGAGGTCGGGCCGCGTGCGAGTTCCACCTTGGCGACTTCGCCGAGGGGTACGGTGCCGCCGTTCGGCATCGAAATCAGCACGTCGCGGGCGATGGATTGCGGATCGCTGCGCAGGTCGCGCGGATAGCGAACATTGATGGTATAGCGTTCGCGACCCTCCACTGTGGTGGTGACGGCGTCGCCGCCGAGCGCCATCGAGATCGTGTCCTGCAGGTTGCCGACCATCAAACCGTAGCGGGCAAGCGCATCTCGATCCGGCACGATATCGAGATAATAGCCCCCGACCACGCGTTCGGCATAGGCGCTGGAGGTGCCGGGCACGTTGCGCATCACGGTTTCGATCTCGCGCGCGACCTTCTCCATCTCGCCAAGGTCCCTGCCAAGGACCTTGATGCCGACCGGTGTGCGAATGCCGGTGGCGAGCATGTCGGTGCGCGCCTTGATCGGCATGGTCCACGCATTGGAGACGCCCGGGAATTGGAGAGCCTTGTCCATCTCGGCGGTCAGGCTGTCGGTCGTCACCCCGGGCGGCCATTGATCCTTGGGCTTGAGGTTGATCACCGTCTCGAACATCTCGCTCGGCGCGGGATCGGTCGAGGTGTCGGCCCGCCCGGCCTTGCCGTAGACGGAGGCGACCTCAGGGAAGCCCTTGATGATGCGGTCCTGCGTCTGCAGCAGTTGGGCCGCCGACGTCACCGAGATGCCCGGCAAGGTCGTCGGCATGTAGAGCAGCGTACCCTCGTTCAGCGCTGGCATGAACTCGGTGCCGATCCTGCCGAGAGGCCAGACGCTGACGCCAAGCGCGGCGATTGCCAGCACAATAGTCAGCGTCTTGGCCTTGAGCACGCCGCGGATCAGCGGCCGGTAGACCCAGATCAGCGCACGGTTGATCGGATTCATGTGTTCGGGAATGATCTTGCCGCGCACGAACAGGATCATAAGCACCGGCACCAGCGTGATGGACAGGATGGCGGCCGCCGCCATCGAGAACGTCTTGGTGAAGGCCAGTGGCCCGAACAAGCGCCCTTCCTGCGATTCAAGCGTGAAGATCGGCATGAACGACACGGTGATGACCAGCAGGCTGAAGAACAGCGATGGGCCGACCTCGCGCGCCGCCTCGATCAGCACCTCGGCCCGGGATCTATCCGGCGCTGCTCGCTCCAGATGCTTATGGGCGTTCTCGATCATCACGATGGCGCCGTCGATCATGGCGCCGATGGCGATGGCAATGCCGCCCAGGCTCATGATGTTGGCGCCGAGGCCGAGCAGCCGCATGGCGCCGAAGGCCATCAGGATGCCGACAGGCAGCATGAGGATGGCGACAAGGGCGCTCCGGATATGCAGGAGGAAGACGATGCAGACGATCGCCACGATGATGCTTTCCTCGAGCAGCGTATGCTTGAGCGTCTCGATGGCTGACAGGATCAGGTTGGAGCGGTCATAGACCGGCACGATCCTGGTGCCCTCCGGCAGACTCGGCATCAGGGCGGCGATGCGCTCCTTGATGTTGTCGATGACGTCGAGCGCATTGGAGCCGGAGCGCTGGAGGGCGATGCCGCTGGCGACCTCCCCCTCGCCGTTGAGCTCGGTGATGCCCTGTCGTTCGTCTGGCCCGAGCTCGATCCGCGCTACATCCTTGAGCAGCACGGGCGTGCCGTTGTCGACCTTGAGCACGATCTTGCCGATATCGTCGACGCCGCGCAGATAGCCCTTGCCGCGCACGATGAACTCGAAGCCCGACAGTTCGAGGGTGCGCCCGCCGACATCGGTGTTGCTGCCGCGGATGACCTCGCGGACCTTGTCGAGCGTGATGCCGAGATCGCGCATCTTCTGGGGATCGACGACCACGTTGTATTGCTTGACGAAGCCTCCGACGCTGGCGATCTCCGCCACGCCGTCGGCCTTGGCAAGGCCGTAGCGCAGCGCATAGTCCTGCGTGCTGCGCGTCTCCGCCAGGCTCTGGTTCTCGGCGGTGACCGCATATTGATAAACCCAGCCGACGCCGGTGGCGTCGGGGCCCAGCGTCGGCGAGACGCCCGCCGGCAGGCGCGTGGCCGCCGCGTTGAGATATTCGAGCACCCGCGAGCGGGCCCAGTAGATATCGGTGCCGTCCTCGAAGATGATGTAGACGAAGGAGACGCCGAAGAAGGAAAAGCCGCGCACCGCCTTGGACTTGGGTACGGTGAGCATCGCGGTGGTGAGCGGATAGGTGACCTGATCCTCGACCACCTGCGGGGCCTGGCCGGGATCTTCGGTATAGACGATCACCTGCGTATCGGACAGATCGGGGATGGCGTCGAGCGGCAGATGGGCCAGCGAATAGGCACCGCCGGCGACCGCAAACAGGCCGGCGATCAGCACCAGCATGATATTGCGGGCCGACCAGGTAATGAGGGACGCAATCATTTGCCGTCTCCCGACGCAGCCAAGCCCTGCAAGGCGGCCTTGAGGTTGCTTTCCGCATCGATGAGGAAGTTCGCGGCGACGACGACCTTGTCGCCTGGCGCCACACCGTCCTTGATCTCCGCGAAATCCGAATTGCGTTGACCAAGCGTAACGGCGCGCGGCTCAAAACGGCCTTCGCCCTTGTCGACGATCACGACCTGCTTCGAGCCGCTGTCGATGACGGCGCTCACCGGCACGGTGGTGACCGGCGTCTGGATGCCGGTGGCGATCTCGGCGTCGACATACATGTCGGGTCGCAGGATGCCCTCCGGGTTGACCAGTTCGACCCGCACTCGCGTGGTCCGCGTCTCCTTGTTGACCTGTGGATAGATGACCGCGACCTTGCCCGCGAAGCTCCGATCGACGAAGCTTCGCGCGCGAACCGTCACCGCCTGCCCGACCGCAATCATCGGCAGGTCGCGCTCCGTGACATCGATGAGCGCCCATACCGTCGATATATCGGCGAGCCGGAATAACACATCACCGGGGGAGGCCTTCATGCCCTCCACAACGTTGCGCTGGGTGACGATGCCGTTGCGTGGCGCCGTCCAGACGATCGAGGTCGCGGCTTTGTGGCTGCGCTCGATCTCGTCGATGACCTCGGCGGGAACGTTGAGGTTCTCCAGGCGCTGCCGCGAGCCCTGGGCCCCGAGGCTGGACAGATATTGTGCCGATGCGGCGGCGATATCGGGCGAATAGAGGCGCAGCAGGGGTTGGCCCTTGCTGACGCGGTCGCCTGTCGTGACGTCCTCGACATGGTCGATGAAGGCGTCGGAGCGTGTCGCCACCACCGAGATGCGCCGCTCGTCCAGCTGGATCGTGCCGGAGGCGCGCACGGGCAGCGACAGGACGCGGCTCTGTGCCGTTTCGGTGCGGACGCCTGTGCGCTGCAGCTTGCGGGGGCTGACCTTGACGGTATCGCCGTCATCGCTGTCGCCTTCGAAGACGGGGATATAATCCATCCCCATCGAATCCTTCTTGGGCGTCTGCGAAGTATCGGGCAGGCCCATCGGGTTGCGATAATAGAGGATGCGCCTGGCACCCGCCGAGCTTGCCGCCTTCGTGATGGCTACCGCTGGCGCCACCACCTCACCCGACGCCTCGTCGAAGCTGATGTCTTGGTCGGCATGAACCGGCACATAATCGTGGCCGTCCGCGGTCTTGCGTGGTCCGGCGGAATAGGCTGGTTTGCCGTCGGGATCCCGATAATAGACCGCCGGTCCGGATGCGGCAGCCGCCGCCTGGGTAGCCTGGGCAGCGGAGATCGTCACATCCGGCCACCGCAGGCCGTTCTGGCCCACATAATATCCTCCAGCCCCCGCCGCGGTAATCGCGGCGAAGGTGAGGATCGTCGAAGCGATCCGATAGCTCATGGCGTGGCCTTGAAGGTCAGCTGGCTTTGGACCGTCTCCGCCTCACCCTGGAGCTTGGCGGCCAGCGAGAGACGCCAGTCCCCCACCATCGCCAGGCGGGCCTTGTAGCGATAGATGCCGGGTTCGGTGGAGGGAATTGCCTCGATCGGCGCGGCCATCCCCGCCATGCCGGCCGGCGCCATGTCGATGCGCGAGGCAAAGATCACGGCATCGGAAACCGGCTTGCCGGAGCGCCTGTCGACGAGCCGGACGGCGACGACGGCATCGTTGCCCGCCTGCGTTTCGGGCTGGAGGAGCTGGAACTCGTAATCACCCGCTCCCGCCAGGGCGGATGAGAAGGAGGAACTCAACGACAGCGCGACGAGCGCGACGCTGAGGGCGCGCGTGGAAGGAAAATCAAACATGCAAATACCTGGATTCGGGTGTCAGCTCCGCCCGATGGGCGGAGCAAGGCCGTGGCGGCGCCAAGCCGCGCACAGAACGACGACGAGAATCTAGGTTCTTGGAGGTCTTATCAGCGGAGGCGGCGCCAGACCCGTCAGCTGGGCTTGGGCCGACAGTCCGATCAATCGCGTCCTATGCGACGGCGCGGGAAGCGGCGCGACGGTAACCGCACCGCTCGCGAAGCACTTGGCCATGCAGATAGCCACGTCCGGGCACATCGTCCTCCCGCAATCCGGCATGTGCTTCTGATGAGTGTCAGCACAGCAGGGCATGTCGCCCGACATCGCCATCCCTGGTGAGGCCACAGCCATCCCCGCCACCAGCACGCCAGCACCGGCGGGTGCAGCGAGGGGCGCAAGAACCATGCCCACAATCGCAAGGATGGGCAGCAGATGGCGGAACCAGGAACGGATCATCGATCGAAGAAATCTCACATTGCCGCCCGGATTGGAAGACACATGCCGTTCACGGTCTCGCTATCGATCGGTGAGCGGTCGTCACCAAATGCATCCGGCAACTTTCTAATCTTGGGTGCATTGACGGTTCTGGCCTGTCATGGCTCGCAACAAGTATCATGGCTTGGTTGCTGACGATTTGAGCCCAAAACTCAATTATTGATTTTATTGAGGCAGAGTTTTTTGCCTCCGGTGAAGAAAAAGAAAACCCCAAGCAACTCGCCGAGTTTGCTTGGGGTTTTCTGTGTATTGGTTGCGGGGGCCCGCACCCCCTTGGTGCTGTCAGGCTAACTCCAAGTGGTCTCGGCCAGGTGCAAGAGGGCCAAAACGGACCTCGGTTTAGGCCGCAATAGCCCGCCACTCGGCCAGGGCAGCCGAGCGTCTCTGTTTGTAGATTTCCCGGCTGACGAGGTGACGCTCCGAATTAAAGTGGTTGTGGATCTGACTGTGGACGACGACGAATTTCTGAAGCGTCGTCGTCCTGCGGAATTGGAGCATCGCCGCCTCTCGTCGTCGAAAGGGTTGGTGGGAATTCTCGACCCGATTGTTCTCCCAGCGACCGATTTCGCGGCGTTCGAGGTTGCCGATCTCCCGCATGGCCGCACCATAGGAGTGCAACCCGTCGGTGACGATGATCTCGGGACGGCCGTAGCGCTTCATGGCTTTCTTGAGGAATTTCAAAGCGGCGGCCTTGTCCCGCGTCTTGCTGACGAAGAACGCCAACACCTCGCCCTCGTGATCGACGGCCCGCCAGAGATAGTGGGGCTTACCGTTGACCTTCACGAAAACCTCATCGACGTGCCAGCGCCAGCGGCTGAAATTTCCAGCCCTCACCCGCCTTTTGCGGATTTCGCCAGCGAACAACGGACCAAAGCGGTCCCACCAAAATCTCACGGTGTCATGGCAGATGTCGATGCCCCGTTCATGCAGCAGGTCCTCCACATTCCTCCATGACAAGGGGTAGCGAACGTACATCATTACCGCGAGGCGGATCACGTCTGGCGACGAATTGAAATAGCGAAACGGATTGAGTTTGGGGCGCGCCATCCTCGCTCCCTACCCGACGCCGCCACCTTCGGCAATTTGCTCTGACAGGGCCCGCAAGCAATTTATTTTATAATCTTGGCCGAAATTAACAATGACACTCATCCTTTTTGATGTCATAAACACATACCTGCCTTAAAATTGACCAAAATACGAAGTCGCAAAGCTCACTCCGACGCCGATGACTGTCATTGGCGCCGTTCGTATTTTTGAATTGACTAACTCAAGCGTAGATTCTTTGGGATGTCGTAATGTTTACGACGCCATGGCGCTTGTCTTCTTCAATAGTCTCCAGGTCTTCACTTGCCCGCATCAGAGAGGAGAAATTATGCCGAAGCGTTTTATCCCCGGAAAGTCGCTAGGAGTGCTCGCGATTGGGCTGACCCTGACATGCCGGTTCTGACCGATCTTCGTCATAATCCGTTCGAACGCATGAACTGGCCGGGCAATGGTTTCGCGCAGGGCTCGGTTGGCTACTGGGACTCCTTCAAGCACGAGATGTAGCGATTCCAGATCCCGGCCCAGATCACCGCCAAGTACCTTCCCTCCTTCATCGAATATCCGCCGATGCAGGCCGGTGCGAGGTTCAGCGTGGGCGATCTGAAGGCGAAGATCGAACAGGCGCAGCAGGCGGCACACGGAAATCACGAATAGCGGTTTCCCGAGACCCTAGTGGCGAGGGCCAACGGTCCCCGCCCTTCTTTTGGAAATATCTCCGAACCAGTTGCGCCCGATCCTCTTGGCCGCTTTCGAAGGCCGCAGGGCTCGGTCGCCTCGGATTACAAACCGGAGCTCGACATGCTTGCCTTGTCTCCCCTGCTTGCCCGTCGCATGTTTCTCGGACCGCGGCCGGCGATGGCGCCCGCTTTGCGGCCCTGGTCCACCACACCGATGCCGAGCGCGAATGGGCCTATGACCGCAACTCCAAGATCGGCACGCTCGACAAGGCGCTGGACGAGGCAACGGCGAAGGGCTGGACAGTCGTCGACATGAAAAATAACTGGAAGGTAATCTTTCCGGCCTCGTATAAATAAATCCCACTTGCATCCCTCATCGCAACTTCACAGGTCTTAAAACGTCTTTCAATCCTCAAATGTAGGTGAACCATGCTCAAGACTTTACTAGCTGCAACCGCACTTGTCGGATTCTTCTCAACAAGCGCTTTCGCGCAGACTCCCAAACCTCTGACAGACTACGTCGATGCGAATGGCTTCCTAGACGTTCAGACGCTGACTTGCGCTCAGCTTGCCGGCACCTATCAGGAAGACGCTGACGCGCTGACAGCCTGGTATAGCGGTTGGTACAACGGTCTTGCCCATAAGCACTTTCTGGATTTCAAGAAGGGCCGCGAGGTCGAACATCAGGTGATCGTCTACTGCAAGGCTAATCCCGAAAAGAAAATTATCGAAGCAATGGCTATAATATTTAAGGATGATCGCATTAAGTTAGGTATTGAATTGAAGTGAGTCGTAGCACTGGGATTAAAAATGGCAGGCTCGTTTTAAAGTTTAACTGCGTGTTCGGGCCACCACATAGTTATGTTTGCTTGCGTCAGAGACCGTCGTGGCAAGCTTTCTATTCTGCATGATCTTTCCAGCCATCCCGTGAACTATGTTCAAGATTTAGCTCGCCCCAGAACGAATATGAATTGGCATAGGCCTAGGCAGATCAAATCAAGTAAGGACAGGCGATGAAATTGATAGGGATCGCGCTCGCCGGGGCGCTGATAGCGGCTGGAGGCCCGGGGGTCGCTTCGGCCCAAACGATGAGCTATTCAGAGGCTGGCGCCCTGATTGCCCGCAGCTGCGGCAAGGACATAACGAGGTTCTGCGCGAAGGTGAATATGGGCGGAGGCGCGCTCCGCGATTGCCTCATGAAGACCCAGGCCAAGCTCAATCCGCAATGCGTCGCCGACTATAAGGCGGTTTCGGATTCGCTCGCCAAACGTGCCGCCGCCCAAGCGGCTGTCCCGCAGGTCTGCAAAGCTGACGCACGCCAATACTGCAACGGCGTCGCCTATGGCAATGGGCATTTCCTGAGCTGCCTGAATGCCTCCACACGCGTTGTCAGCACCAGCTGTAAGCAGGCGTTGGCAGACGCCGGTTGGAACTAAACGCGATGTCACATGACAATAGGAAAGCCAAGATCATGACGCCCGTTCTCAGCCGTTTTGCCATCGCCTTCTTCGTCCTTGTGTCAGTTTCGGGTGCGTTCGCGACCGCAGCTTCGGCTCAGAGCACGATCAGCGGCGATCAGATGCTAGAGAATCTGACGAAGGCTGCGGATGCCGCTCCTCGTGGGCTGAGCGGAGCAATCATCCAGCAGGCCGCGCTCCAGCATATGAAGGACAATCCCGGTATTCCGCAGAGCTGGCAACCCATGGGCGTTCGTCTGGATAACCTGTCGCAGATCAACGTGCAGATTCAGTTCGCATTGAACTCCGCGATCATCAGGCCCGAATCCTACGCGACCATTGGCGCGATCGCGGATGCTCTGCACCATCCCCTCCTCGGCGGCTATAAGTTCGTCGTCACCGGCAATACGGACACTACCGGCAATCGAGCGGACAACATGAAGCTCAGCCAAGCGCGGGCCGATGCCGTCGTCGGGGCCCTGGTCACGACTTTTCAGGTGGATCAAGCCAGGCTCGAAGCCGTCGGCCTCGGCGAAGAGGCACTTCAGGACAGTAAGAACCCCAAAAATCCTATCAATCGTCGCGTTCAGGTCATCAATATCGGAAAATATCTTCCGAAATGAATATTCGTACACCGTAGAGGTCTTTGACGGATCATCCTGTCGCTCCGTTTGGCCATAGCGCTTTCTTCGCATTCCCGCGTAGTAACAAGGACATGGCAATGACAAACCTCGCAATTAAGTTGTTACTTATAGGCGGAAGTCTCGCACTCTCAAGCCTGGGCGCCCGCGCCGAGGACGTCGTCAAGAAGCCGCATATTCCTTTGCAAAAGACAATCGGAGAAGTCACCGCCACGGCTCCTGTGCCCTCGCTTGCGGTCATCAACTCCAACGGGGCGAAACTGGAGGGCGGCAAGCTGATCCTGACGGGCGTTTCGACCAACGCGATCGTGTTTGCCGATCGGCCAGTGCGGGCGGCTGGCCATGTGACCACCGAGCAGTTCATCATGCAGTGGGACGAAGGCAAGAACAACTTCGCCATCGATCCGCCCAACGCGACTGTGTCGGTTCTCGGCGGCGATGGCTCGGATGTCGATGATGCGGTCGTGACGCTTAAGAAGCCCACCCTTCAGGGAACCACTCTCACATTCGACGTTGACGTCTTGGAAGGCCAGTTGTCCGGAGGTTCCGGCCCGACAGCCGTGTTTATTGACGCCTTCGCAGTCCGCGGACGGTACGGCGGGGGCTTCGCGCATGTGGGCGGCTATGGCGATGCCTGGCGCGGCGGAGGCGCTTGGCACGGTGGCGGCGCTTACTGGCATGCACCGGTCTATCATGGCGCATGGTATGGCGCCGGCGCCGTGGCTGGCGCGGCTGTCGTGGGCGCGGCTGTCGGAGCGGCCGTCGCCGATCCCTATTATGCCCCCCCACCACCGGCCTGTGGCTACTACCCCTATCCTCCTTGCTATTGAGGCGAAGCGAGGCCACAATTTCAAGCTGCCGTGGGGTCCTGCTTTCCGAGCGAGAAAGCGGCTCGGGGAATTTCGATTCCAAGACTTACTTCGCCATAACGGCAGTCCTTGCAGTCTTATTCCTTTCAAACCTAAGGATCTCAATCATGAGATATATCCTGATCACCTTGTGCCTTGCCGCATCTGCGGCGACGTTCGCGCCTACATCGGCTAATGCCGTGGTGTGCGCGCGCGGCGTTGTCAGAGCAGGGTGCGCGGGTCCGCGCGGTGCGGTTGTCGTCCGCAAGCCAGTCGCCGTGGCCCCGGTTGTTCGTCCAAGATGTGCAATCGTTAACGGGCGCCGCGTCTGCCGTTGAACGACAAGGGTATGGCCAACCTGAAAGATTAGTCTTTTATGGGAGATACGGAATGCATAAACTAATCTCGACCGGTATTACTAGGCGATCAATGCTAGGGGCCGTCCGCGCGTCATGAGATCTTCTATCTCGGCGAAAGCACCGTCGGCGCGGTGCGCATCGACGACTATAAATTCCGCTTCATCGATCAGCCCGATGGCTGGGTCGGCGAAAAGACCCATCCCGACGTGCCCTACGTCACCAATCTGCGACTCGATCCGTTCGAAAGAACAGGCTGGCCAAACAACGGGACGTAGGATGGCGCTCAGCAATATTTCGACTGGTTCAAGTATCAATTCTGGCGCTTCGTTTTCGTCCAGGAGGTGGTTGGGAAGGAACTCCAGACCTTTATCGACTACCCGCCCATGCAGAAAGGCGCGAGCTTCAATCTTGACGCCGTGAAAGCCGAGATGGATAAGCGGATGGAAGAAGCCCAGGCTGCGGCAAAGGGTAGGGGTAACTAATCAAGGTGAGCTTCGAGACGGACGGCTTCACAACTTGCTGCCCGTCTCGTGATGCACGGCTTCGGATTGAAGCCGGCCTCGCCGCCCATGAAAAGCCGTTGCTCTGTGCCGTGTCCTTCACTCAGTCCGACCCCCTACCGTCATGGAGCGAAGGTGCGACAAAAACGTCTATCATCAGCTTCGTCGCTAGAGTGACGAAAGAGGGCGGCCCAGACTTCGTCGCCCCGGAGGCGCGCATTGCGACCTTCGACAATGATGGCACACATTGGGTCGAACAGCCGCCTTATATCCAGCTTATGTTTGCTCTCGAAGAGATCAAGCGCTTGGCGCCGAAGCACCCGGAGTGGGCGAACAAGGAGCCGTTCAGGTCCGTGATTGCGGGCGACATGAAGGGTGTCATGGCCGGCATTGTCAACTTAATCGCCAGACAGATCGAACGGGCCAATTTTCTTTCTGAACCTAGCTTCACTACGATCAAGAAGGCCCCTGCGAGGCATTCCACATGAACTGAAATTGCCAAGATCCTGGACAAGAAGGACTTAAGTTGACAATACCATCGTCCGCTGCACTCTTGGCGCCTCCTCGCAACACGCCGCAAGTCATGGAGTGTCATGATTGCGGCCTCCTGCATGAAGTGCCGATTTTGGAGGACGGCACCACTGCGCACTGCAGCCGTTGTCACGCGACCTTGCACAAGTTTCGTATCACCTCGCTCAATAATGCATTCGCTTACACTTGCGCCGGATTGGTCTTCTTCCTGATGGCCAACTTCCTGCCCTTCATCTCCCTGGAGATATCCGGCCAGTTCCACGCGGCCAGCTTGGTCACCGGAATCTTCGCGCTCTACAATCAAGGTCTGTGGGAATTGGCTGCAGTTGTAGCCCTCACTATGTTCGTTGCGCCTGGATTGCGGCTCGGGTCCTTGTTCATTGTCCTGGGTTGCCTGACATTCAAACGCCCCCCGCGCTGGCTACCGGATCTCTACCGCTTTGCGACCCTGCTTGCCCACTGGGCGATGATCGAGGTCTATATGCTCGGGGTCTTCGTCGCCTATACGAAGCTGATCGACCTGGCCAGCGTGACCGTTGGAGCTGGGCTGCTTTCGCTGGGTGCCTTGATGCTCACAATGATCGCCGCCGGCGGCGCCCTCGACAACGAAACAGTCTGGCGGGCCTTCGAAAGACGGGGACTGGTACCCTCACCACTTAAGACCGACAGCCGCCGCCCCACTTGCCAGTGCCATACCTGCGGTTTGGTGTCGAATGTAGAACCTGGTGCCCACGACGACTGTCCACGATGTGGCATGGCGCTGCATTATCGCAAACCCAACAGCGTATCTCGGACGTGGGCCTTGGTCGCTTCAGCGATCATTCTCTACCTGCCAGCGAATATCTTTCCGGTCATGACGGTCATATCGCTCGGACGGGGCGCGCCCGACACGATCATCAGCGGGGTCATCGAACTTGCCGACGCAGGAATGTGGCCACTCGCGGCGCTGGTATTCTTCGCATCGATCCTGGTGCCTGTCCTTAAGCTGATCGGCCTGATCATCCTTTTAATCACCACCCAGCGCGGCATGGCTCGCCGCTTGCATGATCGCACAGTGCTGTACCGCATCGTTGAGGCCGTAGGCCGCTGGTCGATGATCGATATTTTCATGATCTCGATCCTCGTGGCGCTGGTGCAGCTCGGCCAGATCGCGACTATCGAACCCGGGATAGGAGCGGTTGCCTTCGCAAGCGTGGTGGTCATCACAATGATCGCCGCGATGAATTTCGACCCGCGGTTGATGTGGGACGCAGCTGGAGCAAATCGCGGAAGGCGCAGTCAATGACTGAAACAGAGCCTGGCCCAGCCTCCTCTCAAGGAGATGCCATCCACGCTGCCAAACCCTCCATCGAGCGCAAGCGTCGCCTGTCGCCAGTCTGGATCATCCCGATCGTTGCAGCGGTGATCGCGCTTTATCTTGGCTGGGTGACGCTTTCCCAAAGGGGCCCAACGATCACCATCACCTTCCGTACGGCCGACGGCTTGGAGGCCGGCAAGACGCTGATCAAGCACAAGGCCGTCGTATTTGGTACCGTCAAATCGATCGCCTTGTCCGAAGACCTGACCCACGTCGAGGTCACGGCCGAAATGACAAAAGAAGCTGCGCGGCTGCTCCACCAGGATACTCACTTTTGGGTGGTGCGGCCGCGCCTTTCGGCGAGCAATGGCTTGAGCGGCCTGTCTACGATCGTCTCCGGCGTTTATATCGATTTCGACCCTGGAGAAGGAGAGAAGCAGCTCAACTTTACCGGGCTTGAAGAGCCGCCCGTGATCCGGGCGGACGTTCCAGGAACGGAATTCATTCTGAAGGCCGATCAGATTGGCTCGGTTGGACCAGGCTCGCCGATCTATTTTCGTGACGTCGAAGTGGGCCAGATCATGGGTTTCGATTCCTCCAATCTGTCTGCCGGCGTGACGATCCGGGCCTTTGTTCGGGCTCCCTTTGACGTACAAGTGTACGGCGGGACGCGCTTTTGGAATGCCTCAGGGATTTCGATCGAGACAGGCGCTCAGGGCTTCAAGATTCAGCTGGAATCCTTGCAGGCCGTCCTGGCTGGTGGCATTGCCTTCGACACTCCAGATAGCGCCCATTTTGGCAGGCCGGCGAAAGCCGGCAGCTCCTTCAAATTGTTCACAGACCACGCGAGTGCCGATGAGGCGCAGTACAGCATCCGGCTGCCCTATGTGGTTTATTTCGACGGCTCTGTGGGCGGCCTGGCCGTGGGCGCCTCAGTCGAATGGCATGGTATGAAGGTGGGTCAGGTCACCGATGTTCACTTGGAGTATAATGTTTCGAAAAACGCCCTACGCGCTCCTGTGGTGATCGAACTAGAGCCGGAACGGATCCAACTCGTGGGCGAGGACAAGAACTTCGGCACCGGCAATCTCGTCGGCGCGCTGGTGCGCCGCGGACTTCGAGCGCAAGTGAAAAGCGGGAACCTTATTACCGGGCAGGCCGTGGTCTCACTCGACATCGATCCAAAGGCGCCATACGCGGAGCTTGGCACCGGCGAGCGCTACCCTGTAATCCCTTCCATCCCCAACCAATTTGACAGTGTACTGAACTCGATCAACGGCATCCTGGACCGGATCTCTAAACTGCCTCTCGACAAGCTGGTCGACCAAGCCGATTCAACACTCCAATCCTTCCAGACTGTAGTTGCGTCGCCGGAAATCAAAGAATCTCTGCGCTCCCTTTCGGGCGCTCTAACCTCGGCCCAGAACCTGTTGGATCACGCCAATACCAATTTGTCTCCAGCGATGGAAAAGATATCGCCGTTCATTGTCGCGGCCGAGCAGGCCGTCAAGCGCGTCAACGGGACCATTAGCTCGCTCGATCAAGGCTATGGCAACAATTCGGGCTTCAAGCGTGATTTAACCCGTCTCATGGCGCAGATAGAGGACGCAACACGCTCGGTCAGGGTCCTGTCCGATTATCTCGAACAGCATCCTGAGGCTTTGATCCAGGGCAAGAAAGATTGAGCAATGAGAAGATCCGCACTCCCCCGCGGCTTTGCCCTGCGCGTTCTTTGCGCCATCTGCTTGACGTCATGTGCCTCCCAGAATGCGAAGATTTACACCATGACTGCGCTCGATAGGGGCGCTCCCGTGGCCGGACGTTCTGTTGCCATTTCAGTGGCGACGGTCGGGATACCCAAATATCTCGACCGACCTCAGATTGTGCGCCGAGCAAGCGCCGTCGAACTCGGCGTCGCAGAGTTTGAGCGATGGGGCGAGCCTCTGGGAGACATGGTGCAAAGGGTGCTAGCTCAGGATCTCACCCAACGCTTGCCGCGCGGGTCGATCGTGACGACTAGCCGCACGCTGACGGGAGACGAGACATCGAGCATCGAGCTCGACCTTTCCCGCTTCGACGCGGACGCTGACGGCACTATTGTACTCGATGTGCAGTGGCGCATTCGCCGGAACGGTCGAGCATTGTCGTCGCTTCAGTCAGTGCACATAACGCGGCGTCCGGCCGACGCAACTACGCCTGCAACCGTGAAGGCAATGAGCGATGCGCTTGGCGATCTCGCGGCCCGGATCGCTGCTAAATTGAGGTGACGCCAGCCGAGCAGTCAAGAACAGCAAAGCCGCATCCAACGCTGGTGCCGTGACCGAAGTCTCCTCCTTGCCGCGAGGTTTCACCACATGCCGCTCGATGCACCTTCCGCCAGTCAGATTTCCCAAGTGATCGCACAATCAACGGCTCCTGCGTTTCTACGGGGCGCTGTAGCGGGACTGATCTCGGTTCTCGTCAGTCGGCTGGAGCGGATACTAGATCGCTCTCGGGCCATAAACACCATGCAAGGTGAGACATCGGCCATCCTCACCTTAAAGGCGGATATTCCACGCCTGGAGGAACGGGCAAGACTGGTCAACCTGGCGGTGTTTCCGGCGATCTCATCCGGGATCGTCACCACGATGCTGATCATGGTCGCGTTTGCATTGGCCTTCTTCGAACTACCTCACGAAAAGGGAGTCGCAGCGCTGTTGGTGGTGGCCGTTCTCCTCTTCACAATAGCCCCTGCGCACGTTCTCCGCGAAATTCGCATTTCGTTACGAAAGTCCGATCACTTGTGAGGTTTCTTTGCGGCCTATGTTGAGCCCGGTGAAGACCTCCGTTTTTCCCTGGCGTGCAGGAAGAGACTTCAAACTCACGATCTTGCACGCAGCTCGTGAAAACATGCAGCAAGCGCGGGTAAGACATAAATGACGTTGCACTAAACCGCTCGCGCGGTAGTGGCCGCGCGCCTTAGCGGACGGTAGTAGCCCCCCTTCCCGGGCGCTGGCTGACCCCGTCGGATTGGCACGTTCACGTGTCCAATGACGGGAGTTTAGCAATGACTAGGCGAGCCGCTCGTTCTTGTACACGCATGCAAAGGCGTCACGAAACCTCTTAAATTATGCGAATCCGGCCCATGGGAGGCACAACGAAGAGCCTCCAGTACCTCGGATCTTTCTGAGCAATTTCCTAAATGGCCCGTTGACGAGGTTAGAAAATAGCCGGAGCCGCGACGTGCTTAACCGATAATCGAAGCTCAATTCACGGCTGCGGCATCCAAAGCAAAAATGGGCCTACAGTTCTTTGCTAGGCGCTGGTGTCAGCGCAAATATCACAGTATTTCTCGATAACTAAAGTGTATTATTGCCCAGTGGTTTTGTTTTCCCGACACAAGGAGCTTTTTAATATAATGTGACTCATATATCTGTATATAATCGATTTGTTCGCGAAATCGACACCGGAGACAGATCGTGCTTCAGTCGACCATGACCGTGAACCGGCGCTTCCAACTCATCCTGGTTAAACCATCGCACTACGATGATGACGGGTACGTCATTCGTTGGTGGCGTGCGATGATTCCGTCGAATTCGCTGGCCGCAGTATACGGCATCGCCGCCGATTGTGCTGAGCGACGGGTGCTCGGGGCGGATGTGGACTTTGAAATCGAGGCGATCGACGAGACGAACACAAGGGTAGATGTCGCTGGGATCATCGGGCGTATTCGGCAACGGGGCGGTTTTGGGCTGGTTGCCATCGTCGGCGTTCAGTCGAATCAATATCCCCGCGCGCTCGACATCGCCAGGCCGCTTCGTTCCGCGGGTATTCAGGTCGCCATCGGTGGGTTCCACGTGTCGGGCTGTCTGTCGATGCTCGATGGCCATGCGGTTGAGCTCGATGTTTGCCGGGAGATGGGGATCGCGATATTTGCCGGTGAGGCAGAGGGCCGGCTCGACCAGGTGTTACGCGACGCTGCGGCGGGCGAGCTCGCGCCGCTTTATGATTTCAGAACGGATCTGCCAGCAATCGAAGGCACACCAGTGCCGTTCCTGCCAAAGCGATATGTGGCGCGCACCCTTGGGCTCAGCTCAAGTTTCGACGCGGGCCGCGGCTGCCCATATCAATGTTCTTTCTGCACGATCATCAACGTGCAGGGGCGCAAATCGCGTTACCGCTCTGCGGACGACGTTGAAGAGCTGGTGCGCCTCAACTGGACGCACGGCATCCACAAGTTCTTCATTACCGATGATAATTTCGCGCGGAACCGCCAGTGGGAGGCGATCTTCGATCGCCTCATCGAACTGCGTGAAGGCAACTCGATCCCACTAGGCTTGATGATCCAGGTAGATACTCTTTGCCATAAGATCCCACACTTCATCGAGAAAGCGAAGCGGGCCGGGGTCACGCGAGTCTTCATTGGATTGGAGAACGTCAACCCGGACAATCTCATTGCGGCAAAGAAGCGCCAGAACAAGATCACCGAATACCGCACGATGCTGCTGGCATGGAAGGCGCAGGGCATCATGACGATTGCCGGGTATATCCTCGGCTTTCCGGCCGATACGCCCGAAACCATTCGTCGGGACATTGAAATCATCAAGAAGGAATTGCCGCTCGACATTCTGGAGTTCTTCAACCTGACACCGTTGCCCGGTTCGGAGGATCATCAGATCCTCTGGAAGAGTGGTGTGGCAATGGATCGGGATCTCAACAACTATGACCTCGAACATGTTTGCGCCGCTCATCAGAAGATGAGCAAGGTTGAGTGGGAGGCTGTTTATCGCGAAGCCTGGGCGCTTTATTACACGCCGGAGCACATGGAGACGCTGCTGCGCCGGGCTGCAGCGACCGGGCAATCACTCGGGAGCCTTGTAAAAATACTCGTCCGATTTAGCACGACGGTTCGCATCGAAAAAGTGCATCCCCTACAGGACGGCATCTTGCGGCTGAAGCATCCATCGGAGCGGAGGCCTAGTCTGCCGCGGGCAAATCCCTGGACGTTCTGGCCGCGCTTCGTGTGGGAGACTATAGCAAAGCAGGCAATGACGCTGCGCACGGTCGTCAAACTGATGCTGCTGATGAAAGCGATCCAGCGTGATCCCAATGCGCAATCCTATATGGATCAGGCGCTCACCGCGGTCGGCGAAGATGGAGACGACACGCTAGACTTGCTGACCAAGACGACCGGCGCGCGCGCCGCTGTGGCTCATACCAGGAAAATCGCAGAACTGACAGGCGGCATTCCGAGAACTTGATCCAGCCGGCAGCTTCGAATAGCAGCTCCGTGATGATCAAGATGCGTTTTTTGGCGACTGAGGTTTAAAGTCGTCCGTGAAGAACGTCTAAATTGCTGATATTGCTTGAATATATTTGATATTGAGGCATTCTGTTTTTCAGGTTTCCACCCGCATGTGCGGGGACTTCCGGCAAAATGGGCGGGGATTTGGATGCGTCCGAAGGAACGGCGGGACGGTGGGCAGCGTGACCTGTTCACGTCCAGGCTCGATCAGATCGTCAATCAGAAGCACGAGCTGGTGAGTAAGCGCCTCGCCGATCACCTATGGATTTGGGCTTGACGTTTTCCGGAATCGCCGGGGCATGAGTTCCTCGATCTTGCTCTGGGGATGGCCGTTGATGATGGCGTCGAAGGTTTCGGCGAGGTAGGCGACCGGGTTGACGTCGTTGAGCCTACAGGTGGCCACGACAGAAGAGAGCAACGCCCAATTTTCGGCCCCGATTTCGTGGCCTGCAAATCAGATTCATATGCTAAATCAAGCACATGAGTTCCGAGAATGCCATCCCGGGCAACGTGTCTGAGTCACTGTGCCGCATTCATCCGGCCAGTTGCGGACGTCGGGGACCCTGGGGGCGAACCAGCCGCCAATCCAGCCCTTCGAACAAAGCCGCGAACATCGCCGGCGACATTCGCATCACGCCGTCGCGAAGCTGCGGCCAGACGAACTTCGAACTCTCGAGCCTCTTGTGCACCAGCACCGGTCCGGTGCGATCCCAGACCAAAATCTTGATCTTGTCAGCCCTCTTGGCCCGGAAGACGAAGGCCGACCCACAATACGGGTCGAGGCCGAGGATCTCCTGCACCGCCGCGGCCAACCCGTCGAGGCCGCAACGCAAGTCGACCGGACGGGTTGCCATGTAGATCTTCAGATCGCTGCCCGGCACAATCATCGCGAGGCCCGTACCGCACGGATCACCTGCGGAAGATGCTCAAGATCAACCGCCGTTCGAATGACCATATCGTCGATCACGATTTCCACCTTAGCCGGCGTCGATCTCGCTGGCCTCATCGTTCGCTCGGGCACCGATGGTTCTTCCACCATCAGCGGCGCGAACATCGGCGCCATGCTTTCCGGCAGTGCCAGTTGCCCCTGACGAAGGCGGCGACGCCAATCGTAGACCTGCCAGCGCGTCGCGCCATGCTTGCGAGCGACAGCCGCCACCTGCACCCCCGGCATCAGGCTCTCGGCCGCAATCCGCGTTCTGTCGGCCTCCGAACGAACCCGCCCTCCCGTCGGACCTTCCAGAACCTCAAGCCGGCCTGCGTAGCCAACTGTCGAGACGTCCAAATGGGCGTCCATTTTGCCGTCTGCTCCCACGGGGGTCCTCCGTCTCTCGCGTTCGCAGGTTTCTTGGCACATTCACATCATGCGCCGCACGAGGGGGACGACGTAGCGCTTACCCGCAACTCGCGGCGCGTCCACTTGCACAGGCCTCGCCGACGTGGCCGCAGCGGTAAACGCAGAACGCCATCCAGGTGATCAGACCTGGATGGCGAGTGAGTTATGACAGAAGTGGTTGCGGGGGCCCGCAACACCCGATACTTGCGCCTGGTTCAAGACACTATAATTCGGGTTGCAGCATAGCGGCTTCTGATCGACAGGGGACCGGTCATAACAACCGTTATGCGAATTCATTGTCGAGCTGGTCCTTGCCAAAAACACGATGGCGGCGTTGGACTATCGAAACCCAAAATTGACCGCGGCTTTCACCTCCGTCGACGTCTCAAGTTGACCCTGAGCGGAACTTCGAAGCGTCCGCTCCCGGGCAATCGGAACGACCCACGGAAAGGGCAGAAGTAGGGCCGTTAACGGATGGTCCGCCATAGAACGATTGAAGTGCGAGAGCAGACTTAAGAACGGAAACATTCGCGCGGTCGGTTTCGACCGGGGCTGTGCGAAACACCGTTGCCACTTGGGTCGGCGATGTGGCTGGGTGCCATTGTCGTCTCCGCAATTCCCCCCTGATCGAGCAAGCTCAACATCCGTTCAGCCGAGCACCTGCCTCATTTTATCTTGCCGCGATCTCGCGCAGGAGCTTTTTCGTGATGGCTCGTACAAAATCATGGGCACCGTTGACAACGACCAAGAAAGCGCCAGGGCCGCCTGCCCACGGATGCCGTCAAGCCGCGCTGTCCAGACATGGCAACACCCTTTCGGGCCTGGAATTCCTCGCTATGGCTTGGCTTGTACGGCGCACTCCGGCAGGCGAAACGGATTTGTGAAGCCGTTGAGTTGATCCGGCTTGGCGCAGGCGGGGAAGCCTGCGAGGCGCATTGCCTCGAGGTGGCGTTGCCGTATGGCGTCGTCGGGGCCGACCCGGTTGACGGATTCCTCGATCGATAGGGTGGGATAGCGCTTCAGAGCTTCTTGGACTGTTGCCTTTGCCTCGTCGGTCCGTCCCAATTCGGCCAAGCATCCGGCCCGTTGAACCCACGCCCATTGGGTGTAGTTATCCGGTGTCTGGCGTTCCATCACATGTAGAGCGTCTGCGCAGCGGTGAGCCATGAAATAGACAAAGCGAAACGTGCCGCTCGCCCACGGCTTGTAGTTGGGGTTGCGTTGAATGGCTTGGTCGGCCAATTGAGCCCCGCGTTCTATCTCCCCAAAGTCGGGAGCGAATGAGATGTAGTAGGTGAGGATAGCAAAGGATCCGGGATTGAGGCGCAGCGCGATGTCGAACTCGGACTTCGCGCGACCCAGGTCGTTGAGGTTGCCGACCACGCTGGCCAGAACCGCATGGGCTTCGGCATCGTTAAAGTCGAGGCTGACGGCGCGCTCGGCCGCGGCCAGCGCGGCCTTGTTTGCTGCCGTCGGGTCGGCGCCGTAGTTTGCAGACACCATGTTGGCCCAGGCAAGATTGATCCAGGCCCGCGCATAGGTCGGATCGGCCGCGATCGCCTTGTTCAGGATCGCGATCGACTCGTCGATGCTCTCGCGCGTCGGGCTCAGCTGCTTTTCGACCCCCAGGAGATTGAGTTCATAGGCCGTCAAGCTCGTCGGGCGCTTTCGACGCGCCGCGAGGAGATTGGCACTCTTGACCGGTCCATTCGTCATCTCGAACTGGCCGACGATATGGTCGGCGATCTCGGTCTGGATGGCGAACACGTCGCCAGCCGGCCGGTCCCAACGCTGCGACCAGACGTGAGCACCATTCGCGACATCTATCAATTGCGCCGTGACCCGAATTTGATCGCCGTCGCGCTGGAGTGACCCTTCCATCACATAAGCGACATCGAGGTCGTGACCGACTTTTCGCACGTCTACAGCCGTGCCCTTATAGACCTCGGTCGAATTGCGCGCGATCACCTTGAGGTCGGCAACATGGGACAAGTCGGTGATGATGTCCTCGGTAAGACCATCGGCCAACCTGCCGGTCGCCGCGTCGCCTTCAAGATTGCTGAAAGGCAGCACCGCAATCGATGGCTGGGCGAGCGCAGGCTCCCCTGGCTGCAGCCACCAGCCGACGCCCAAAAGCAGGGCAACCGTCATCAGGCCTGCTGTTCCCTCGCGCCATCGGGCGCGACCTCGCATCGCCCACCGGTGCCAGGACGGCCCCACCTTGCCCATCCTCACACGATAGGCTCGAATGGGCCGAGAGATGTTCTTAACGTGTTGCTCGCCAGCGAAGTCGAGCGGCACATCGATCTTGCCCTGCAGATTGTCGAAAGCGGTGCCCGAGATCAGCACGCTGCCCGGCTCCGCAAGCTGTTCCAGACGCGCCGCGACATTGACGCCGTCGCCGAAAAGCTTCCCGTCCTCCACCATCACGTCGCCGACATTGATGCCGATTCGGAACCGCATCCTCTCGCCCGCCGGCACATCGGCGTCAAGATCCTCAGCCCGCCGCTGAATGGCAATTGCTGCTTCCGTCGCCCTGACAGCGCTGGGGAACTCAGCGAGGATACCGTCGCCGGCGGTGTCGATAACCCGCCCGCCATAATCGGCGATGATTGGGAGAACTGCATCGAGATGCTCTCTGAGAGCACCGACGGCACGCTCTTCGTCGTGATCCACGAGGCGACCATAGCCTGCGACATCGGCCGCCAGGATGGCTGACAATTTGCGTTGCGATCGGTCTGTCATCGGAAGGCGAGCTCCGAATGCACCGTCCGTTGACTCTACTCCAAAGGGATCGCAGGTCCAGCACTGAAGGCGCACTGGCGAGGGAACAGGGAGTGCAAGAACAGGCCTATGCTGCTCACGAACATCGTGGTGCATCCGGCGAGCGGCAAGGACATAACCCTCCATGAGCTGCAGACCAGCGTCCACGGCTGCACCGCCCTACAGCGCTGACCTCAATCCCATCGCGCAGGTGTTTGCCGGGGAAGCGAGCTTGACGATCGTCGGGCACGGCATGATCACGGCCCCTTGACAATAAGAGCATATGCTCCTATTTGCGGCCTATGAGCATATGCTCTCATATGGAAAGGACCAAGGCCGTGAGCGAAGCAGATATTCTGATCAGTGGCGCGACTGGGCGGACCGGGGGTGGAGCGATCGACGAGTTGCTCAAGATGGGCAAGCGCGTGCGGGCGTATGTCCGCACCGATGATGAGCGGGCGGCGGCCCTGAGACAGCGCGGGGTCGATGTCGCCATCGGCGATTTCACCGACATCGATGATATTCGCGCTGCCATGGATGGCACCAAAGCCGCATATTTCCTGCATCCGATCGCGCCCGGGATCATCGGCGCAGCGGCGTACTTCGCGCAAGCGGCGAAGGAAGCCGGTGTCACCGCGATCGTCAACATGTCGCAGATCTCGGCGCGGCGAGAGTCCGCCAGCCATGCCGCCCAGGACCACTGGGTCTCCGAGCGGGTGTTCGACTGGTCAGATGTTCCGACAACACATCTCCGCCCGACCTTCTTTGCGGACTGGCTCGTCTACCCGCATTTCGCGAAGGAGATCTGGGCAAGGAAGACGATCGAATTTCCGTTCGCGAACGGTCGTCACGCGCCCATCGCATCCGATGACCAGGGACGGGTCATCGCCCATATCCTGACCAATCCGGAAGGCCATACGGGCAAGACGTACACGCTCACCGGCCCGGTCGAAATGAACCACACCGAGATCGCCGCCACCATGAGCGAGGTTCTTGGCGCAAAGATCGAATACGCGCCGATCTCCATCGAAGAATTCCGGAGCAAGATGGAGACTCTCTACAAATTCCCGCCGTTCCTGATCCAGCACCTTGTCGAGGTCGCCCAGAATTACCGTAACGGTATTTTCTCGGGCGCCAATGACGCGGTCGAGAAGATCAGCGGAACGCCGGCCCTCACCGTTCAGCAATTTATCGCTCAGAATCGAGCCGCATTTGCCTGAGCACGGGCCTGGACGAGCAAGGGAGCTGTACAATGTCAAACGATCAAGGCGAACGCCACCCATTCCTGGACGATCTCACTGTTGACGCGGAGCTGACCAGCTCGGTGTTGAGAGGGCCTGTGATCGGACGCGATCAGATCCGGCGCGCCGTCGACGCTGTGGGAACCTTCTACGCCTCACAGACCCCTACGTTTCTCCAGACGGTCGGTTCGCGCCTTTTTCTGGAGTACGAGGCCGTTCTGACGAACGGAGAACGCCTGAACGCCCTGGTTGTCGTCGATCACAACCCGGACGGCTCCGTGCCACGGGTGAGCGTTCGCATGAGCCCGCTCGGCTCAGTTCTCTCGCTAGCCGCGTCTCTGCGGGGGGCGCTTTCCCAGCAACTCCCCGAGAGCCTCTTTCTTTGAACCACGCACGCTCGGGCTGACGACAGCAGTTGGATGCCCGCAGCCAAGATTTTGGAAAGGCAACTCGTCATGGATCTCACCAACGCCACAGTCTTCATTACCGGCGCCAATCGCGGCCTGGGTTTGGCCTTCGCACGAGAAGCCCGTCGCCGCGGTGCCGCGAAGGTCTACGCTGGCATGCGCAACACAAGTGGTTTCGAAGAGCCCGGCATTGTTCCTGTCAGGATCGATGTCACGGATAAGGCCTCGATCGCCGCAGCCGCCGAATTGGCGGCGGATACGACTCTACTGATCAACAACGCGGGCATCGCTGCTCTGATCGACGGGCCCTTGGCGGCCGACGTCGAAGTGCAGTCGGCCCGCATGTTCGATACCAACTATTATGGCGTGGTGCGCGTCACACAGGCCTTTGAGCAAGTTCTGTCGGCCAAGCCGCAGGCGGCCATCATCAACGTGCTTTCCGACATCGTTTGGCTTCCGCGGCCCTATCTGACACCCTATGCCGCGTCGAAGACGGCTGCCTGGAGCTTCACGAACCAGCTTCGCTTTCACCTGCGAAAGCGTGGCATCCAGGTTCTTGGCCTGCATGTCGGGTTCGTGGATACCGACCTCACCAACGGCATCGATATGCCGAAAGCCAGCCCCGAGGACGTGGTGCGCCAGGCCTATGACGCCCTCATTGCCGGCAAGAGCGAGATCATGGCCGACAAGGGGACGGCGGAGTTGAAGAGTACGCTTGCCGCTGAGGTGCCCGGCTACATCAGCCCGCCGGCGGGGCTTCAATAGAAATCGAAAGGGCAAGAAAGATGCAGTCGGTCAGCCAACCGCTTGGAATCGATCAATGCAACTGCTTCGCCATGAGGAAGGCGAACCGGCAGATCTCGCGCTTTTACGACGCACACCTTGAGCCTGCGGGTCTGCGCCTTACGCAGTTCCTCACCTTGGCAGCCCTGAACGAGGTGGGGCGCACTCCTGTCAACGCCCTTGCCGGGCGGCTCGACATCGAACGGACGGCGATGGGCAAGATGGTTGGCTTTCTGGAACGTGACGGCTTGGTCAGAATCCAACCCTCGCCCACCGATGGCCGAAGCCGCGTGATCGAACTCACCGAAGCGGGGCGCCGTCTTAACGACGAAGCGGCCCCTCTTTGGAATGAAGCTCAACGACAGTTCGCGCAATTGAATGGTGCAGATAATGTCGCTGCGCTGCGAGCAGCCTTGAGCAGCATGGTCGTCGGCGTGACAAGGGCGAGCTCATCTGATGACTGAATCTCCAGACCGAGCGCTGCCTCGGAACTCAGCGCCTCTACCCTGGACCAAGCGACATGTCGTTGCGCAGTTCCGCGGCCATGAAGTCGGTGAAGGCGCATGCCGCCATACGGGTAGTTCGCCCTATTGGGAAGTAGGCGTGAACCGGAAGCTCCCCCAACCGCCAGTCGGGAAGAACCCGCACGAGCTCGCCGTTCTGCAACTCCCTGCGACACGCCCATGAGGTAGTGTGCGTACCTCTCGCCCGCGGGCGCTATGGTGCCGCAGTCCGACTTTCTGTCGAAGCGCCCCCGAACCGACCCAAAACTTCATGGGACAGGGGACGAGGCAGTCGTAGCACAGCGCATTGTGGAGTGGTTGCGGGGGCCCGCAACCCCTTTTGTCATAACTTCTCCAGCCCTTTGATTTCGTTCCGGATCGACGAATTCAAGGATGCCAAACAGCTCGCCGCGTAGCTCGGCGTGCACCTCGCCGCGCCTGTCGCCCGGCGTGAGCACGATCTCGCCGATCAGCGAGCACAATGCCTCGGCAGCCTGGCGGCCGCCCTCGTGGTCAGCAAGCGTCAGCGTGAACTGCTCCACACGCTTGCGGTAGAGGGTGGCGATGTTGGGATGCAGGTCGGGAACATCGGTGGGAGCCTTTGCCAAGCGTTCAATGACCTCAGCCTTCTGTCGCTCCAAATCTTCCATGCGGGCCTTCATGGTCGGCTGATACAGGCCATCTTCGATCGCTGACATCATGCCTGCGATGGCGCGCTCTATCTTGTCGAGCGCCTTGCGATCTTGTTCGCTCCGAGCGCGGCGCTCGTGGTTGAGCCGGTTGGTTTCCTGGGCATAGGCCCGCACCGCCTCGGCCACGGCATCGGCCGAGACCAGCCTTTCCTTCAGGCCCGCCACAGCTCGTCCTCGACGATCCTGAGATGCGGCACTTCGGTGCGGATCCATTTGCTCGGCGGATTGGCTCGTGAGACGCGCCTGCCGGTGGCAGGATCCTTGATGAAGCGCTGGCGGTTCCACACCAGCACCCCGGTGTAGAGTTCATTGTTGATGATGCCGTTGCCTCGGATCACATGCCCTCGCACGCTGGTATCGCCCCAGTGCCGGCCGAGCGGACCGGGAATGCTATCCGTGTTGAGGTCAAGGGCGATGGCCTTCGGGCTCTTGCCTTCAGTGTATTCGCGGAAGATGCGGCGCACGATGGTTGCTTCTTCCGGCACGATCTCGCGATCACCGCGGACCGGCTCGCCTTCGGCGTCGAGCTTCTTCATCACCCGGTAGCCGTAGCATAACCCTCCCCCGGCCTTGCCCCTCTCCACCCTGCCCCGCAGACCGCGATGGGTTTTCAGGGCAAGATCTTTGAGGAACAGGGCATTCATGGTGCCCTTGAGGCCGACATGCAGTTCGCTGATCTCGCCCTCGGCCAGAGTGACGATGGCGACGCCTGTGAACTTCAGATGCTTGAACAGCGTGGCGACATCGGCCTGGTCACGGCTGATACGGTCGAGCGCCTCGGCCAGCACGATCTCGAACAGGCCACGCTGGGCATCGCGCACCAATTGCTGGAAACCCGGTCGCAATACCGTGCTGGCACCGGAGATCGCCGCATCCTGATAGATTCCCGCCACGCTCCAGCCTTCGAGGTTCGCATGTTCGCGACACAGCCTGAATCGGTCCTCTATGGAGGCTTCCCGCTGGCTGTCGGAGGAGTAGCGGGCATAGAGCGCGGTACGAGTCATCTGTCTCTCCGTTCGGTTCAATCGTCTTCGGCCTCAGCCTGTGGTCGACCAGCCATACGGCATCCATTGTCATTGGCGGCGCGCCGGGCCTCGAACTGGTCCCGCGCCATCTGGCGTCCAATTAGCCTGGCGATGTCGAGCACCACCCGGTCCACTCGATCTGTCCGCTGGCAAGGTGCGGGGCCTTCATCTTCTGGTTCACCCAAGGACGGGCGATTGTCACTGGCAGGCTTGCGTCCTTCCGAGGGTGATTTTTGATCCTCTGCCATGCTGTCGCTCATTCCGTTTTTCGGGACAAGCGGATAGGAAGCGATGGCAGAAACAGATTGAAAAGCCTGAAAACAGCCTCGTCGTACCCTGGCGTTTAGATACTTGCTGTCGGCGGTTTTTGCGTGGATCCCAGATATCACCTTTTCCGATGAGGTGAAGACCGTCACGATTCCAATTCGGCGATCGGAGAATAGCGAGAAGCATTCGCGGTTCTCACCAATGGCCGCCATGAGGCGGCAGGACGTGCGCTCGTGCATATCATTACACCATTCGATCTTCCCGGCCGAACGTCCCTGCCTTCTCTTGCGTCTGCCTTGGAGCGCCATGCTCCCTATTAGCCTTATCTGCTTGGAGAGCCCCTGCCAGGCCAGTGACAGACGGTCAAGGCTGGCGCGGCACGCGCCACCGCGTAGCGGCTTGGCCTTGAGGGGCTGGCGCTGGTCCGGCTCCCTGGCGACAAGTAGGATCAGCTGGTCCTGACGGGATCCGCCATGGAATGGGTTTCGAAGCTCTCCGAGTTAAGCTCGCCTTTAAATCCTTGCCCTTCGTCCCGCACCTGCACAAAGGTGCCGGTTTGTGAAAGGCGCCGGAGATCGGCAAGCGCGGATCGGATCTGTGGCCAGGGGAACTCGGCGCATTCCTCCGACGGTTCGCCGGAGTGGATAAGGGCTGCAAGCTTGGCTCCGATCCCGGCGAGCGAAGATGCCGGCGTCGACCACAGGCGATCGGCCAATTCCTGCTCACGATCCATCGCCAGTTCTTCTTCATGAAGGGCGACAGAGTAGCCGATTGCCCTATCGGCCTCGTTCCAGCGTTCATGATGGGCCGTAAGGCGCGCCATGACTTCATTCCGCTTGGTCGCGACAGCGGGATAGGCTTTGATCAGCCTGTCGAGTTCACCAGCGGATGAAATTCGAACGAGCTTGAGCGCGTCGGGCACGACCACCACCGCATAGGGCATTCCCACTGTGCGCTGGAGTCTCGTCTCCAGGCGTTGTTGCTTGCGGCATAAGGCGAGGGTTTTCCCTTGCGCCGTCTGCCATTCCTCCCAGGCCCGGATGGCGGGATCGGCAAATGCACAGACACTCTGGGGAGTGGTCGCCCCGCACGGCAGAAGCGATGCGGCCGAGGCGGCGAAACTCGTGGAGATCATTCTCCTTCGCGAAATGAAAGGCAGAGTCGTGCTAACCTCAGAATCAGCCATGATCCGAGCTCCTGAAAGCTTGGTTGTGGTTAGGTCGGATTGCGTGGTGACACACGCATCCGGCCGCCTAGTGCGAGCGAGATGATATAGAGCACCGCGGCGATGATCAAACAAAATCACTACACTGTCGTGAAATGAATGAACGCGACACAATGCAAAATGGCGCGAGTTGCGCTGGGCTGGGGTGTTCGGGAGCTTGCGACAGCTGCTAAAGTTTCAACGCAGACGGTAACTCGTTTCGAGCGTGGCGACCATTTGAAGACCCTGACAATCAAGATCCTCCAGATCACACTCGAAGAGGCTGGTGTGGAGTTCATCGCCGAGAATGGTGGCGGAGTTGGGGTACGACTTCGGAATAAATCAGCAGGCCAACAGCGCTGGGGTGATTGAGAGCCATTGGTACATTCCAGTCGCCGAGCCTATACTCGAAGGCCTCGTTCGTCCGGCATCGGGCCCACACCCATCTCACCCCTGCTCCAGCGCATGCAGCAAGACATGCCCATGCGAGATCCAGGGGAGACCTTGAGCCTGCGCTAATAGCAGCCGAGTTGATCGACCCCTATGGGAAGGCACTCGGCCGGCACGACCTTGACCGTCCCATCCTGTAGAAGAATCGCGATGGTGTGGTCAGGCCAAGCCAACCTCGACCAGCTTGGGAAGACGATCGCTTATCCCCACAATTAACCCTCGATCGTCCTCGCCACATTCGCATGGGATTGACCGGCGCACGATGATGCCACTGATCTTATTGCCGAGAGAGTGATGCCGACCGCTGTCTTAGTGTCATCCATCGTTTCAGCTCCGGCAACGGAAAAGACTTGACGCATCGGGCTAAGTTGGCTGCGGATTGAGTCAGGCCCTGCGTGCAGTGCTGCCATTGCGGAGACTGCGTTGCAAAATGGGCATTACAAGCGGCAACAACGTCTTCCTGCTTTGGATTACTGTTGGAATCGATGCGAATGTTCTGGCAAGTTGGAGCGCAAGCTCCAAGTCCCAGCACCATGACAATAAGCACGCATTGAATTTTCGCAGCTAGCGCCTGCGATCGACTGCATACATATGGGAAACTCGCCCGACGATTGTCATCCGAGGATGGCTAATTGACGGTCAGTGGATCCTCAACATCTTCCCGGTTAGACCCTGATAAACACCTTCCGCCATGTTCCATTTATAATTGAGTTGCAACTCATCATGTTGGTTTGTGTATGTGACAGTCAGATATCTTAGTTTCCCTCCTACATTTTCATAATAGCAGTAGAGGTGCGTTTCGTACGCCGAGGGCTTATCGCGATTTATCATTGCGACAACTTTATAGGAAACCAAATTGCCGATCTTTTCCGTATAAGCGGGGTCGATTGGAAAATACCTAACAACCGAATACACGCCAGCCTCGCTGTATTCCCCAGTGCGGCCCCCTGGAAATGACGCATTTGAATACTTCACAAATCCGTTGAGGCACTGATCCAGGGCTGCCCCCGTTATGGTTTTGGGGCTGCGTGCCGCTGTCTTTTGCAGAGCATCGTTCAACTGTGCCTGCTGCTGCATCGGTGCGCAGGCCGATATGCTCAAACCTAAACCTATCAGCGCAACTATCTTCAGAGAGAAACTCTTCATTCCAGTCGTCACTCCGTTCCTTGGTCAGTTAACTCGCCCTATCTCTCCTTGAACGCCTCGGACGTCACCTCGACGATGGGCGAGAACACATATTCGAGGATCCTGCGGCTGTCGGTCTTGATCTCCACAGTTGCCGCCATGCCAGGTGTCAGCGGCACATCGTGACCATCGGCGCTCATGATGGTCTTGTCCGGGACCAGCGTGACCGGGAACACCAGGTTCTGCGTGCGCTCGGCGCCGGCGAAGGTGGCGTTGGAGATTTGCGCGGCCGGATTGCCTTCGAGCTCTTTGGCATCGGGCTCGGGGATGGCGTCGGTGGCGACGTTGGTGACCTTGGCGGTGATGGTGCCGTAGCGGGTAAAGGGGAAGGACTGGATCTTCACCACCGCCTCCTGCCCCGCCTTGACGAAGCCGATATCGGTGTTGAGCACATAGACCCGCAGCTCGAGCTTGGAATCGTCGGGCACAATGCGCATGACCTCCTGGCCGACGGTGACGACCTGGCCGACATTAGTGATCACCGATTCCTGCACCGTGCCGGAGATGGGGCTGAGGATGGTCTTGTGCTCCCGCTCAGCCGTGGCCTTGGCGAGCTTCTGGGTGAGGTCATCGATCTGGCGCTCGGCATCGCCGAGCTTCTCGGCATTGTCGCTGATGAAGCCCTGCAGCGTTTTGTCGATCTCGCGCTCCAGCACGGCCGCGCCCGCCTCCGCGTCGGCCAGTTCGCCCTGCTGGATCGCCTCTTGCGTGATCTGGTATTTGAGAGTCTCGGTCGCGTCGATGACGCTCGACTTGGTGTCAGCCTGCTTAGCTGCCGCCGTAGAGCGCATCGTTACGCGATCCTGCAAGGTTGATATCAGCGATCTCTGTGTCTCGATCGTTGTCGCGAACTTGTCGCGAGCCAGCAGTTTTTGCTCCCGCTGCGCCCTGAGGGAGGCGAGGTTCGAGGAGAGCTGGCCGATGTCGCCATTCAAGACGTTCTGCTCGCGCCTTAGCAGGACATCAGGAATGTCGTCGCTCCATTCGATCGCCGGCACAGGATCGAGCTTCTGGTCCCCCGCCGCGGCGATGGCGGTGCGCCGGCGGATCGCCTCGGCCTTAAAGGAAGCGAGTTGCCGGTCGAAAGCGATCTCGTCCGCCACCTCCTCGGTATCATCCAGCTTTAGGAGAACGTCGCCTTCTTTGACATGCCCACCGTCTGCCGGCGGCAATGTCCTGACCTTGCCGGTCTCGAGCGGCTGCACGATCTTGACCTTGCCGGTGGGCTCGAACTTGCCCTGCGCCGAGGCGATGATGTCGATGCGCCCGATATAGGCCCAGATCAGCGCCGCGGCGACGAACAGGCAGATGATGACGATCAGCGCCATGCGGATAGGGGACGGCGGCGTCTCCAGGATCTCCAGGGCCGGCGCCAGGAACTCCTGGTCCGAGCGCCGCGGCTTCAGCCGTCGCGGCGGCGGGATGGGGGTGCCGGAGGGCGGTGGGGACTGGGCGTTCATGCGGCACTCGCCTGGTCGTTCTGCAGGGCCCAGAGCCGGGCATAGACACCATCGGGACGGGCGAGCAGCTCGGCATGGCTGCCGGCCTCGACAATGCGGCCCTCCGCCATCCCGATGATGCGGTGGCAGGGGCGCACGGCCGCCAGGCGATGGGCGATGATGATCACCGTCCTTCCCTGCACGATCTCACGCATATTGGTCTGGATCACCCGCTCGCTCTCATAGTCCAGCGCCGAAGTCGCCTCGTCGAAGATCAGGATGGGCGGGTTGGTGGCAAGGGCTCTCGCGATGGCGATGCGCTGGCGCTGGCCGCCGGAGAGGTTGGCGCCGCGCTCCTCGATGATGGTGTCATAGCCCGCCGGGAGCTTGGAGATGAACTCGTCGGCGCCAGCGAGCTTTGCGATGGCGATGACATTGGCCCGCGGCAAGGCCGGATTGGCGAAGGCGATGTTGTCGTGGATGGTGCGGTTGAACAGGAGGTTCTCCTGCAGGACCACGCCGATCTGGCTGCGCAGCCAGGCCGGATCCACCTGGGAGAGATCGGCGCCGTCGAGCAGCACCTGCCCCTCCTCCGGCAGATAGAGGCGCTGGATCAGCTTGGTGAGGGTCGACTTGCCCGAGCCGGAGGCGCCGACAATGCCGATGACCTCGCCAGGCTGGATGGCGAGCGACACAGACTTGAGCACTTCCGGCGCGCCGGGCCGGTAGCGGAAGCTGACCTGCCTGAGTTCGATCAGGCCGCGCGGCGGCGGCAGCACCAGGCTGGTCTGCGGGGAACGCTCCATCGGCGTGTTGAGGATGTCGCCGAGCCGGTCCATGGAGATCTGCACCTGCTGAAAATCCTGCCAGAGCTGGGAGAGGCGCAATACCGGCGCCGTGACCTGGCCGGCGATCATGTTGAAGGCGACCAGTGCCCCGACCGAGAGCTCTCCATCGATCACCGCCTTGGCGCCGAACAGCAAGAGCAAGGCGGTGGAGAGCTTGGAGACATATTGGATGGCATTTTGGCCGCCGGCCGAGAGCATGGTGGCATCGAAGGCGGTGCGTACATAGGAGGCGAGGCGCTCGGCCCATTGGGCCTGCATCACCGGCTCGACCGCGCCGGCCTTCACCGTGTGGATGCCGACGATGGCTTCCACGAGAAATTGCTGGGAGACGGCGCCGCGGTTGAACTTCTCCTTGATCATCTCGCGCAAGGAAGGCCGCACCAATACGGCGATCAGGATATAGAGCGGGATCGAGCCGATGACGATGAGGGTGAGCTTCCAGGAATAGGCCCAGAGCACGGCGATGAAGACGAGGGTGAAGACGAGGTCGATGGCCGAGAACAGGCCCTGCCCGGTCAGGAAGGAGCGGATGGTCTCCAGTTCCCGCACCCGGGCCACGGTCTGGCCGGCCGACCTCGTCTCGAAATACCCCAGTGGCAGACGCAGGAGATGGTGGAACAGTTTTTGGCCGAGCTCGACATCGATGCGGTTGGTGGTGTGGGAGAGCGCGTAGCTGCGCAGATATTGCAGCACGACGTCGAAGATGCCTATCCCGGCAATGCCGGCGACCAGCACGAACAGGGTGGAGTAGCCCTTGTGGGTGAGCACCTTGTCGACCACGACCTGGAAGAACAGGGGTGTGACCAGCGCGAAGATCTGCACGAACAGCGAGGCCAGCAGCACATGGGCGAGCGGCTTGCGATAGCGCCAGATCGAGGGCAGGAACCAGCCGAGGCCGAAGCTGCGTGGATCCGAGCCTGCCCCGCGCAAGCGCCGGCCGATCAGCACGACCTGGCCGCCGATCTCAACCAACAGGGCTTCGAGGCTGAGCTCGCGGTCGATCCGGGTGATGGGGTCGACCAGGCGGAACTTGCCATTTGGGTTCTTGCCGCCGAAGACATGGAAGGAGCCGTCGGCCACCCGCACGATGGCCGGCACGGGGATGGTCTCGATACGCTTGGCATTGACACGCGTGACCACACGAGCCTTCAAGCCGATCATCGCGGCGGCGCGCACGAGGTCGCGCTCGGTGGCGAAACGCCCGGTGAGGGCCAGTTCCTTGGCCAGGTGCTTGGGATCGGCGGCGATGCGGTAGAAGGCCGCGATGCCGCACAGCGCATGCAAGCCGGAATCGAGCAGCTCGGGCGGGGCAGCGGCGGAGTCAGAGGTGTCCATAGCGGCTCGAACTTTGGGGGCAGACGATGGCTGCATATGTGAAGAGGGAGATCATCTGGTCCAGCCGCCATGAGTCATGGTGTCGATACCGTTGGCGGCAAGGCCATAGCCGTCGAAGGCGCTGCCCTGCGGCAACACCGTTGCCGTGCCCGCCTGGGTCCAGGGTGCCAGTGTGTTGATCCAGCTGTCGGAGACGTGAAGGGAAGCCTCGCTCGCCTGCGGTTGGCCAGACGACGAGACCTGCACCGAACTGGCTGATGTCGGTGACCAGAACGCCCTGTGATCACTGACGACTGGTGCGTAGACGAAGGGTGCCGCGGGGCCGAGTCCATGCGTCTCGGCCGTGGCATCCGGGCTTCTCCGAAAATTAAGACCAGGACTTCCGATCCATTCGTTGTCCGAGATGGAAGCTGCGGAATGAGGGGAAGCGGGCAGAAACCCGACCTGCTCGGTCATGAAGACACCAGGAAAGACAAAAATAGAGATTGCACTTGCTGTCCAACAGCAGTTGCGGGGGCGCCGGGCAGATGAACTGCCCGGCCATTGTTTGGGGTGATACCCGATCAGGTGAAGTGGAAGTTGCTCTGCTGGAGGCTGGCCACTGTCGTGTTCTTCAGGGTGATCTTGTCACTGGCATCGGCCGTGATGATCGTATCGGTGCCGGACTGTGTCGTGTGGGAGAGCAAGGTCGCCCAGTCGGCGAACACGGTGTGGTCGATGTTGATCTGATCGGCACCGGTACCCGAGGCCTGATACCCCGTGACCGTATCGAGGCCGAAGCTCGGCTTGAACACGAAGGTATCGTTCGAGCCGGTCACCGTAACCGAGCCGCCATGGCCGAAGTTGACCGTGTCGTTCGAGCCCGTCACCGAGGCAGAGATGGCGTTTGCGAGAGTGACCGTGCCGCCGGAGATCGTCGCCGTTCCGCCTGTTCCGCTCGCGAAGGTGACCGAACCGCCGGTGCCGGTCGCCGTCACATGGGCTGTATTGCCGGAGATGGTGAGTGCACCGTTGCCGGTGATCCCGACCGTATCGGTTGCGCCCGTCACCGTGGCACTGGCCCCGGCGCTGATGTTGATCGTCTCCGACGAGCCCGTGATGGTGTTGCCAGTTCCGTTCACGGTGATGGTGTTCCCGGTCCCGCTGGCCGTCAGGCTGGTATTGCTGGTCAGCGTGATTGCATTGGTGTTGTTGACGACCGTCGCCGAGGCGCCGTTCTCAAGTGTGACCTGGCCACCACCGCCCGTCACCGTGACCTTGGCCGAGGTACCCACGACATCGACCGTGTCTGTGGCGCTCGACACCGTCACCTGCGCGGCATTGCCCTTCAGGGTCACGGTATCCGAGGTGCCGGTCAGGGTCAGGACGCCGCCGCCTTCCACCGTCACTGCCGCAGACGACAGGGTCGCGGTGTTGGTGATGCCGGTCACATCCAGCGTGCCACCTGTGCCGGTGCCGGTCAGCGCGTCGCTTCCCGTCTCCTTGATGGCGTTGCCCGATCCCGTCAGCAGCACAGCTGTGCTGGTTCCCAGGTTCAGGGTGCCATTGCTCATGGTCGCCTTGCCGCCGGTTGCACCCTTCATCGTTACCGTTGCGCCGCCCCCCGTCGCTGTCACCGCATTGGTGTTTCCGGTGGTCGACACGGTGCCATCGTTCGTCACGTTCACCGTGTTCGACGCACCCGTCACCGTCGCACTGGCATCATCGGTGATATTGATAGTGGCCGAACTCACACTCAGCGCATCGCCGGTGCCGTTGACATTGAGGATGTCGCTGGTGCCGCCCGTCACGGTGAGCGTGACGTTGTTGCCGATATTGATGACGTTGCCTGTTCCGGTGATTGATGCTGTGTCCGTCCCCGTGTCCAAGGACAGGATGTTGTAGTTGCCGGTAATGGTCGCCGTGTCGTTCGAGTTGGTTGCCGTCGCCGACAATCCACTGCCCACTATGACGGCCGTAGAGGTTGCGGTTCCGCCGACCGTCGTCGACGGCGTGGTGGTGACGGTCGCCGTTTGTTGGCCATCGGCCGCGACTTTCTTGACCACGGTCTGCTTGAGCGTGCCGTCGGTCTTGTAGTCCGTCACGGTCTCTGTGATCGAACCGTCCGCATGCGTCGTAGCCGTATCGATGTGATCGATCGTGCCGTTGTTGTCCGAGTCCTCGCTGAGTGTGGTGATCAAACCGTCGGCGCTGATGGTTTCGGTACCCAGGGCCTTGACCACGCCCGTCGAATTGACGTCTTGCATCGTGCCGATCTGCGAGCCGTCGATCTGGGTCTGCCAGTTTTCGGTATGCTCATAGGTGCCATTGCCGTCGTAGTCGGCCTGGATCGTCGTGGTGAGACCGTCGGCGCTCGTGGTCGCAATGATCTTCGACGCGACGGTCTTATTGCTGGTAGCGATCACCGAATTCCACAGCACCTTTCCATCCATCGGCTTGACCGACTTGGAAGTGGCATCGTTGGTGCTCGTCGTGATCGTCGAGTTATCGATATTGTCGATCGTCTTGCTGATGGTCTGGTGAACGGCTTGTGCACCGGTGTCGCTCGTGTAGCTGGCGTGATAGACGTTAGACCCGATACTCCCTACCCCCATCGTCGAGGCAGTCGATGTCGCGTAGGTGAGTGTCGTCGTATGCGTTCTGCCGTCGGCGCTCACCGTCGTTACCGTGGTCATCAGCAGCTTCGCCGTTATCGCCGTGCCCCAGCCGGACGCGGTCTTGGTGCTGGTCTGATAGTCCTTCACGGTCTCGGTGGTGGAGCCATCGGCGTTGTTGACGCGCACGATACTGCGTGTGTTGTCAGTCACGCCGTCGCCATTGAAATCCCAGCTGTAGTTAGAGGTCAGGCCATCCGAACTGGTGGTCTCAGTGGTCTTGGAAAGCATCGTTCCACCATAGTTATAGTCGGTGGTGACATCAGAGGAGCTGCCATCGACCTGCCTGGTAATGACCTCCGTCTCGTCATTGGTGCCATCGCCATTGGCGTCGCGCTTGATGGTGGTGACGAGCCCGTCGGCACTGACCGTGGTCGTTACCGTATCCTTCAGGCTCCAATCAGCGTTCAGATCATTGACCGTGGTCTGTGTGGAACCATCGGCCAGGGTCGAGGTGTATGTGATGTGGCCTTGGGTCATGGACCCTGAGCCCGTGGTATCCTCCTGCACCCACACCGTGCGGCCGTCGGCACTGGTGGTCTTCGTCGCGCTGGACATCAGCGAGCCGTCCAGTCTGGTGTTGGTTATGGTCTGCGTGGTCGAGCCGTCGCCATTGAGCACCGTGACGTCATCGGACTCACTGCGCGTGGTCCCGGTGATCCAATGGGCGCTGACCGCCCAGTCGAGTTCGGCCGCCTGGGTATGTGATATCCCCTCCGGAGAATCGATGATCGCGAGTGCCAGGTCAGGCCGTGACATGCCACCGTCGAGGGAAGTCTGCCACTGGGCAAGCTCAGCGGTGGTCGGGGAACGTCCCAGGGCATTTTGATAGAGCAGCGTGATGTAGTCGCTGTCGCTCGGGCTGCCATAGGCTTCGTCGAATTCGCTTGAATCGAGGAAGTCGGATGCGATGTCTTCCGGCGTCGCGGTTCCCCCATCCAGTTGAGCGAGATAATCCTCATATCCGCCCCAGTCGGGATCCCGGTCGAAGAAGCCATGATAAAGGCGATAGAGTTCGCTCTGATGGCCCGAACTGTCGTTATTGCCTTCCCAGACGATCGTCTTGACGAGGCCGTCGCCGCTCGTGGTCGTCATGTAGCGGTGGGATTGCACGCCGGAATGGCTCTCCGCCAGGGACTGCGTTGTCGAGCCGTCGGCATTGTAAGTGAGCTGGCTGGTGATCACTTCCGGGAAGCTGCCGGTGCCGGTCAGGTCATACTGACTTGCCGTGGTCAAGCCATCGGCGCTGGTCGTGATGATCTCCTTGTCCTTGAGGGTTGCGGTGTAGACCGGATTGGCCGAAGTCGCGACGCCACCCGTCAGTGTCGAGTCCGTAATGGTCTCCACCTTCGAACCATCCGCATTGATCACCGTCACATCGGTGGTGAGCTGCTCGGCGAGCCCGTCGCCATTGGCATCGTAGTAGATCGTCTTCGACAGGCCATTGGCGCTGTCGGTCTCATAGCGCCCGTTGGTGCCGCCGTAACTGCGCCCGGAGGCGGATTTGACGGTGCCGTCCATCGACGAGACCAAGGTCGACGCGTCGGCATTCACCTGGGTCAGGATGGTTTGGTCGACGGTGCCATTGCCGTCGATATCCTTGGTGACCGTCGTCGTCAGTTGGTTGGCGCTGACCGTCGTGGTGGTTTTGTTCGCCTGGCTGCCGGTGTTGGTCACCACTTCGGTGATGGAGCCATCCGTATTCAGCGTCTTGGTATCGGTCCGGGTGCGATCGACGATCCCGTCGCCAGTGTCGTCCCATGTCGTGACGACCGATAGGCCGCTTGCACTGGTCGCGAGGATGACCTTGTTCTTCAGCGTCGTTGTGCCGGTATACTCCGCCAGCGTCTCCGTCTTGGAACCATCCGCGTTGACCACCGTGACATTGCTGGTCGAGAGGTCGATCGTACCGTTGCCGTCGAGATCGGTCTGCGTCGTGGTCGACAGCCCATTTGCGCTCACGATCTTGGTCGATGTCGAAGTCAGCGTGCCCGACGCGTTGTAGGTCGAGACAGTCGTTGTGGTCGAGCCGTCGGCATTGACCACGGCAGTCGAGGTAATGTCGTTCACGCCATTACCGTCGAGATCGCTGGCGACTGTTGCCGTCTTCCGATCGGCGCTGGTCGTCGTCACCACGTTCGCAATGAGGGTGCCATTGGCATTCGTCGTGGTCTTGGTCTCTTGCTTCGAGCCATCGGCATTCAGGGCCACGGCATCGCTGATAGTGAGGTCCACCGTGCCGTCGCCATCAAGGTCCTCGGTGGTCACCTCGGACAGCCCGTTACCGGATGTCGTGGTGACAATCTTGCTGATCAGAGCTGATCCAGCTCCATTGTACTTCGACACGGTCTCGGTCTTGGAACCATTGGCATTCAGCACAGTCACATCGGTGCTGTCGCTATCGAAGACGCCATCGCCATTGGCGTCCCCTTGCCTTGTGATGGACAGCCCATTGCCGCTGGTCGTGAGGACACTCTTGCTCAGCAGGGCCCCGCCGCCGCTCAGGCTGCTCTTCGTCTCGGTCCTCGAACCATCGGCGTTGAGCACCACGACATCGCTGCTCGAACCATCATAGACACCGTCGCCATCCACATCGGTCTGCGTCGTCGTGCTCAAGCCGTTCGCAGTGGTTGTGGTGACGGTCTTGGAGACCAGCGCTCCGTTGATCGCCGTGTTGGTCACGGTCTTCGTGGTTGAACCGTCGGCGTTGCGCACGCCAACCTGCGTCTGGTCGACATGGCCATCGCCATTGGCGTCGCTAGTCACCGTCGTCGTCAGGCGGTCCGCGCTATCGGTCGTCACCGTCTTTGATAGCAACGTCCCGTTGTTGCTGGTCGTCGATACGGTCTCGATGCGGCTGCCATCACCATTCAGCACGATCGCGTCGACCGTCGTACGGTCGATGGTGGCATCACCGTTGAGGTCCTGCTGCCGGGTCTGTGTAAGGCCATCGGCAGTTGTCGTGGCGATTGTTTTGTCGATCAGCGTGCCATTGGCGCTGGTGTCGGACACTGTCTCCGTGCGGGAGCCATCGGCATTAGCGACGATGACGTCCGTCGTCACGGAATCATAGGTGCCATCGCCATTGATGTCGGTCTTGGTCGTGGTCGAGAGACCGTTGGCCGAGGAGGTGATCAGAGAGCGATTGATAAGCGTCCCGTTCGGGGCGAAGTTCGAGATCGTCGTGGTGGTCGACCCGTCGGCATTCACCACAATCGTCTTGGTCTGATCGACGGCGCCGTCGCCGTTGCTGTCGGTGGTCGTGGTGATCGTCTTCCTGTCGCCGCTGGTGACGGTGACAGTCTGGCTCAACAGCGTGCCATTGCCGCTCTTGTCGGTCATCGTTTCGGTGCGAGAGGCATCGCCACCGACCACGGTCACGTCCGACGAGACCTGATCAAAGCTGCCGTCCGAGTTCAAATCCTCCGACACGGACTTGGACAAGCCATCCGCGCTGATGGTGGTGACAGTCTCGTCGCGCAGCGAACCATCCGCATTTTTGTCCTGGACCGTCGTCGTGATCGAATTGTCGGCATTGACGGTAATCGAAGAGGTGGTGACGAGATCGAAGGTCCCTGAACCGCTATGATCGGTTTGCACCGTCTTGGAGCGGGCATCGGCGCTGGTCGCAATGACCGTTTTGTCGAGCACCGTACCATTGTTGCCGGTATCGGTGATGGTCTCCGTGCGGCTATTGTCGCCGTTGATCACCGTGACGTCCGTGGTGATCTGGTCGAAAGTACCTGAACCACTGTTGTCGGCCTTGGTCGTCTTGCTCAATCCGTCCGTGCTGGTGGTCACCTGCGTCTGGTTGATCACCGTGCCGTTGGCAGCCAGGTTCTTGGTGGTGGTCGAAGTCGAGCCATCGGTGTTCCTCACGAACACCTGGGACTGATCCCAGATGCCGTCGCCGTTCTGGTCGACCGTGGTCGTCACGGTTTTGGTATCAGCGCTGGTTGTCGTCGCCGTCTTGTCGCGCAACGAACTGTCCGCATTGAAGTCGCTGATCGTCTCGGTCGACGAACCATCACCGTTGGAGACGATAGTGTCGGTCTGAGAACGGTCGAATACGCCATCGCCATTGTCGTCATATTTGATGGTCTTGCTCAGGCCATTCGCGCTGACGGTGACGACATTCTCGAAGGCTTCCGAGCCATCGGCATTGTAGCCAAGGATGTCGGTGGTCACCGAACCGTCGGCATTGGTGGTCTGGCTCTGATGGATGACATAGCTGTTGCTGTCGCTCGCCAAGGTGGCATCGCCGACCTGGCCGGTGGTGCCGTCGGACTTCGTATAGGTTGTCGTGCCGGTGATAGCGGAGCCATCATTGAAGGTCTGGCCACTGCCAGTCGGTGTCAGATCGATCGAGGTGATTCCGAGTGAAGCCAGCGAGACCATCTGGCCGTTGACCATGACCTTGAAGTCAGACCAGTTCGCATCACCGGCGTCGAGCTTGCCATTGTGGTTGGTGTCGAAGACATCCTTGATCGCCTGGAGATCGGAGGTAGCCGACGGATCCCAATCCGTAAAGACGTACTCCTTCTCCTCGCTGATCTTGCCATCATGGTCGGCGTCGAAGACCAGCACACCATCGCCCGCCCCGGCCCAGGCGGTGCGGTTTTGGTAGCCATCGCCATTTTCCTCGACGAACTGTGTAGAAGAGGAAAGCGAGGTAACTTTCAGGCCATTGCCATCGAGATCGAGAATGACGGGCTTGCCGCCCATATTTTCGCCGCTCTCTGCGCTTGCACGACCTCCCATGCCGTTGCTGTTCATGCCGGGCCCAGCTGGGCCCGTGCCAGCACCGCCGCCCGTAGAGCCGCTATTTCCGCCATGACTGCCGTCGCCAGTAGTATGAGCGAGACTCTGTCCGCTTAGAATGCCACCAATAAGATTTCCTATACCTCCGACGATCCCCCCAATTAATCCCCCAACAGCGCCTAAGGCCCCCCCTATGAGGCCGCCTAGGGTTGTTCCAGTAGAAGGGGCAGCGCTTACATCATGAGGCGGGGGTGGAGAAGCCAACCCAAAGGCACTCAGAAAGGATTGAACAATATGTAAAAAAACATCCCTATCCTTTACCTGGCTTGGTGCTGGCAATGAGCTCCGAACAGCCGTAACTAAATTCTCACTCGCGTTGGCTAACTGCTCTTCAGTGGCAGATATTCGTGCAGGATCGCCACTTGCCAAGGCATTCGCCAGGTTCTGCTGCTTGTCGGCGACATTTTGGGCGTCTTCCGCGGCAATTGAGCCATTGCCCCAGGCCCCGGCCGTAGCTGCTCCGAGCCCATATCTATCTGTAATCGTTGAGAAACTGGCGGCAAGCGTAGAATTGTGCTCCAGTCCCGCGACCAATCCTACGTAGTCTGATACAGAGTCATTATGGACTCGAAATCCATCGGCTATATAAGTATGCAACTCCTCTACTTCAAAATTGTAGGTTCTCCAGCCACGAGATACTTCTACGGATAACGCAGCGGTGCCTTCAACAAATTCCTCAGATCCAAGAGCTTCCTCATAATTACTCCTAGTAAATTCATTGTATTTTAGATAAACTGCGGTAGCCCGCGTTGTCGCTCCGTGTGCGCTTACAATACTGCCACCTCTTGCTACAATCGAATCGATGCGCTCAAATTTGCCATTTTCATTTAAGAAACGATGACCGGGCGTAACTACGATTTGCGAGTTCACAATCATCCATTCAGACGTTATGCCTCTAAATATTCGCGTTACCTTTTTGAAAACAAGTGTTGAATTTGAACCGGAAAACGAGAGAACGATATCACCAGGCTTGATGTCTCGAATATAAGAAAACTGGTCGTTACCAACCTGAATTTTTGCATTACCTGGGAAACAAAAACCAGTGCCTGCACTCCACATGACATTCGGCAGTTCTATATCTTCGCGACGAACCGGCTTATTGGCCACATATCCAACATAGTAAGCGCCAATAAAGGCTCCGGCCAAGCCACCCCCAAACGCTCCAACAGGGCCTCCAAGAAATGCACCTATCTCTGCACCATCTTCGCCCCCGATAAGTGCCCCACCGAGTGCCCCGCCTAACGCCCGCGTCGCAGCCCCAAAGGCCACCGTACCTGCAGCTCCTCCAACTCCCGAGACATAGTTCTGTAGCGCCCCTGCCGCAAAGTTATTTGTAGGGGCCACTTGTGAGCCAAGTGTATTACCGATTGCACCTCCGATGCCACCTGCTCCCGCGGCACCCCCAATGTCATCCAGCCCACTCATACTTCAGCCTCTTCCTTTGATTTTCTGGAACGTGCGATACTACTTAGATGTTAGCAAAATTGCTCCGAGGAACGATAGGGCGCCGAATATAAGACATAGTACTAGAAGATTTTTTTTTCCTGTTGCTAGAAAGGCAATTACTCCAACTGTCAGCGCTCCCAGCAGCAAGAAGAATTTTTCGAAGACGATTGTAAGCATTGGTTCGAACACCCTCAGAGGTTCAGCGAGAAGCTTTATAGCTATAGCAGCGAATATAAGTTTGCAGTGATCTGGCGTCCGGTGTCATTCTATCACGAAATGAGCACTTAAGTTACGACGTTGCACCGTTATTTTACGAGATCGTATATTGTTTCTAAACAAAAGCAAAGTAATGTTGATACTATCTGTGAATTCTAGAATATAGCCGCCCACTCCTCCAGATATTATTAAATTTTTCACGAGTGTTGCATCCTTTAGTAATTAAATCGTTGGATATCGGCGGGTCGTTAGCTGCGGTGATTAAGATGTTACTTATCCCATTTTTTTCCACAATGTAATTAGTTCACTGTGTGGAATACTGAAACATTTATTGGTTAACGAGTAGTCGCTTGGCTACTATTAAGCAAGACGACCCCCATGACACCTCAACTCGTAGACACCGATGATCCGGTCTTTACAATTCTAGAATTGCTGAATATGCTTGGCGTACGCTATAGTTGTGAGCTCGATAACATCTGCCATAGGTAATTGTAGTCCTACAATTTTAGTTCAGGAACTCGTATAAAATATTTATATACCCGAGAGATAAGGCTTTGTGATCATTTTATATTTGGAAAAATATTGTCTTGCTAGCGTCGTTGATTTTGGAAGTCATCCAGTGACGGCTCGCAAAACTTGTAGCGACCTGCTACTTCGCCTTAGCCGCCAGAGCCGTGCCTTCGTTGCGTAAACACTCAAATCACGCTGGAGTCACGCGGCTTCACGCATTGGCATTGCATATTAAATAATACAACCTATGAGAGCATTGCCGACTTACCGGGGTGCATGAAAAAACCGGAGGTGCCGCGCCGCCATTTTGGCCGCTTTCTGTGAAGGTCGCCATCCTTTACTCCGGCGCTTGAAGTCGGTGTCCGGTGTGCCGTCGAGCACGCGGGTTTCGCAGTTGCTGTTGATTAGCAGTTCATGGCGATACGGGTCTTCGTCACTGTTGGTGCTGATAGCAGTTCAAGTGGGAGCATGCGCGCTCGCAAAAGCTCGAGGCCGGAACGGCCATACATGGAGCGCTTGAGCGTCTTGTTCACCTGGGTACTCAAGCGAGCACGGCTACGAGCGCCTCTATACGAACCAGCATACCGAATAATCACAGGAGCGCCTTTGCGGTCAGCGACTGTCTCAAGGGTTATGCTAATTGGACCTCCAGCGTCGTTCCCTACTCAACTAATCGCCCACGCCTTTCGGACGCCACGACACAGGATCGCTAATCCAGCGACTGACGTCGGATTCATGCCAACCCGCGCCGTGGACACTGATCTTGATCTGGTGTGGAAACGTGCCTTCGGCGATCTTGCGATAGAGGGTGGAGCGGGACAGCCCAGTCCGGGACAGCACGGTTTTCAAGCGGATGATACGGTCTGGTTCACGCATCGCCGCCCTGCCTCCTGCCCGCTTCTTCTGGCTGCTCCTGATGTGAGACAGGACAGACCATTGCGGGCGCGCAAGAGGATTTTGAGCGTGGTCTGTCGCATTGCCTCAATGAAAATGTTACCGAGCGGGCGTCGTTGCCTCACCTAAAATGTTACCGGCGAACACCCATGCCGTCATGATGCCCTCACCACTAGGGAGGCATCGTGAGGACGAAGATGGCGCATGCCATGCGCAATGGAGCTCGCCGATGTCGTGAGCCATTGTCTTGGAAGTCAATGGTCGATTTGCTTGATTTGAGTGTTTCGGCAGGCGTCGAGAGGGTCAAGGCTGGCGCATCGCGCCACCGCTTACGCGGCTCGCGGCCTTGACCCTCTCGCCGCCTGCGGAACTTTGGCCATCAAGCGAACGACGCCGGGATCTCACCTCAGACTTGGCGGGTCTCCAGGCCCCAGGAGGCGCCGTCGCGCAGGACCGCATTGAGGATGGTCAGAAACCGGTGTAGCGGCTCATCGGCGAAATCAGCGTCCAAGTGCCCTGCGTCGCTCCCGCACGTGCGGGAGCGGGTAACATCCTTGGTGAGGCATTCGGTAACAAAATTAGGTGAGGCAACACGACATGGTCCAACCGCAGCGAAGGAACGGCGGTAAATAGGACGGATCACAAGCCGATCCCCCTCCCCCTTCCAAGGTCGATGCCGTGGTTGAAGGCGAGTTCCAAGCCGAGACGCCGGCCTGATTCGAACCCGATGCCGAGTTCGGCCTTGCGGTTGGCGAGGATGGATTCAAGCTGCGGATCCCGTTCCAGGCTCTTGGCCATATCGCTCATGGCAGACCGCGTGGTTTTGTAGCCGGAGATGTCGCCTTCCCTGTACTGACGCTGGCTGGCCTGGTCGAGCTTCTGCCAGCGTTCCACGAAGCGGTCGGCGCGGCGGCTCGGATCGGTGCGGATTTCGGTTTCAAGCTGCAGGGCTTGGACGGTGCGGTTGATCCGGCCGCCAGCCGCCTCCTGCACGAGTTCCGGGTTCTTGACATAGGCGGCTTCGGCATCGCGCCAGCCATGCGGCCGCACCTCCTCGAAAGCTTTGCGGGCGTCACTCAGTTCACGCATCTGTTCGGGATTTTCCTTACCGCCCGCTTCCCTGACGGCGAGGATCGCATCCACCGCACGGGCATGACGTTTGAGCGCCTCGCCGCGGGCTTTGCGCAACGCCGCTTGCTCGTCCTCGACTTTCTCTCCCGCGGGCGCCGCGGGTTCGCGTCCCGCCTCCTTTCCGGCCTCTCCTCCCGCCTTCCGTACAGCGCCTTCCCGTTCTGGCCTCTGCACTTCGTCCTGGTCAGGCGCATCGGCCGACGGTCGCAAGCCGTCAAACAGAGTGCGCACCTTCTCGGGTACGATCTTCCTGACGATCTCGGTAACACGCTTGCGGAAGCTGATGCCACGCTGCTCGGCATAGGCCTGTGCGGGATCGGCGCGCTCGTAATCCGAGGCCATGTCCTTGGCCCGGTCGCGCGACAGGGTGCGGACCAATCGGTTCTGATCGGAGAAGTCGTCACGGCCGTAATAGAGGTCCATGCCATCACGGTGGCGCGACAGGGCGACATAGCTGGCATGGGCATCCAGGCCTGGCGTCGCCAGCACATGCGTGCGGTCCACCGTCATGCCTTGTGCCTTGTGGATGGTGGCGGCATAGCCATGGTCGATGCGGTTGTAATGCTTGAGGTCAAAGCCGACAGTTCGGCCATCATCCGTGCCCACGGTCATGGATTGTGCGCTGACTTCCAGAATGGTTCCGAGCGTGCTGTTCTTGACGCCGAGACCGCGTTCGTTCTGCAGGAACATGACGCGGTCCCCGCTGGCAAAACTGCGCTCGCCGCGCTCGACAATGAGATGCACGTCATCGCCGAGATCGCCGGCGTCCCTCATGCGTTCGCGCGCCGCCTCGTTGAGGGCGCGGACCTCGTCATTGGTGTGGGTGAGGATGATCCGGCTGTTATCGGGTGAAGCCTGCCGGTCGCGATCCCAGTGCTCGATCAAATCCTCTCGCGCCTGTTCGCGCGTCTGAGCTTCATGCACCATGCCATGGCTGTCATAGGCGCCAATGGCATCCCCTGTCCTGCCTGTCGCGAGATCGCGCGTGGCCTCGCGCTGCCAGTCTTCCTGTTGGCGGCGGACTTCGCCGATCTCCGCGCCGCCATGGCGGTCGTGGATCGAGCGAAACGCCGCGCCCGCCTCGATGGCCTGTAGCTGCTGGGGATCGCCGACCAGCACCACCTTGGCGCCGGCCTCGGCGGCATGGGAGAGCACGCGCTCGAGCTGGCGCGTGCCGACCATGCCCGCCTCGTCGATCACCAGGACATCGCGGGAAGTGAGCAGATCACGGTCCTGTCCCCAGCCATGTTCCAGGCTGGCGATGGTGCGGGAGGCTATGCCCGATCCACTTTCGAGGTTTTCGGCCGCAATGCCGGACAGGGCCACGCCCCGGACCTCATAGCCTGCCGCTGCCCAGGCCTGCCGCGCCACGCCCAGCATGGCGCTCTTGCCGGTACCGGCATGGCCAACCACGATCGCAAGATCGCGGCCATCGGTGACATGCGCCAGTGCATCGGCCTGCTCACCCGACAGGACAAGCCCGCGCTGTTCAGCGGCAGCAAGAGCCTTATCCCTTTCCCGGTCATCAACCGCATGGCGCTCCCTCTCTGCCATGTGCTCGGCAGCCCGGTGCAAGCGCTGTTCGGCTTCGATCATGGTGCGGGTGGTGAAGCGATCCTCGCCCCGTCCGTCCTTGCCGAGTTCAATGAGATCGGGGGCGCTGCTGATCGCTCCCATCACCGCATTGAACTGCTCGAGGCCATCACTGTGGCGGTGGACGAACATCGCCATGTCGCGGCGCGTGAAGGTCGATTGCTGATGCGTGATGGCGTCCAATGCCAAAGTGGGATTGGCGAGGATACGCACCCCATTGCCCCGCGCGATCTCCCGGTGCAGTTCCGCGCGATCCGCCTCAAGCCCCTCCCTCTCGATGCCCCGATCTTGGATGCCCTCCTGCTCGATGCGTTTGGCAGGCGCGCCGATCTGGCTCTGCGGCTCCAGCCCGATGCCCTGGTCTTCCAAGCTGCGGTGGTCGATGCGGGCATCGATGTCGAGCTCTGCCAGACGCTGATTGGCAAGCTCGGCCCAGCGTTCCCGCCACTGCTCGACCATCTCCGTGCGATTCCAGTCCCGCACCTTCGGACCGAAGCCGTGTCCGTCCCCATTCACATCTGCCTGGCGCATGGTCAGCATGACATGGGCATGGGGTTTGGGCATGCCATCTTCGGAAAAATCCCAATGCACATTGAGATCGGCGATCATGCCCTGGTCGACGAATTCGGCCTGCACGAAGTCGCGGGCGAGCGCGATGCCCTGCGCCTGACTCAGCTCGCGCGGAAGGGAGAATTCGACCTCGCGGGCAAGCTGGGCGTCCTTTCGGATCTCGAAGGCCTCGACATCGTTCCACAGCCGCTCGCGGTCGCTCCAGCCCGCAGGTGCGTCCTCCGGCAGCATCACCTCGGAATGCACGACGCCGCGCTTGACCGAGAAGTCATGGCTGCGATCAAGGCGCTCGTCCCGCAAGCGTGAGGCCGAGCGATAGGCGGCGGAGGCAACCGCACTGGAGCCGGATTTGCGGCCAATGACCTTGACGTGAAGATGATAGATTGCCATTGCGATCGGATCAGTGGCACGGCCAAGCGAACGTCGGAACGACGTATAAGCGCGCCCTCCCTCGAAAAAATCTCGGGTGGGACCTTCCCGTCCCAGCCTGTCCTGGCGACCCTACAGCCTTTCGCGGGGTGCTCACCTATCATTGCCGCATCAACGGCTTAGGGAGACGATGATGCGCAAGCCAAGGGATTTCGATGCCGAACTGAAGGCGCTTGAGGACAAGACACGGGAGCTCAAGACCCGCAAGGTGCAGCAGCTTGGCGAACTGGTGATCGCCACCGGGGCTGATGCGCTAAGCGCCGAGGAACTGGCGGGTGCGCTGATCGTGCTGGCCGAGACGAAGGACGCCGGCAGGAGGGAGGCGTGGGCCAGACGCGGAGCGATGTTTTTCCGGGGGCGAGCACGGCGACCTGCACCTGCGACTGATCACGACACTGGAGGCACTCCGGCGCAACCGCATGGCGAGCAACAGGCATCAAGCGGTACGAGCGAGACATGACATGCGTTCGTGGCAGGTCGAGCGCCGTACGCGCACGCGGCATCTCATCGAGCTGGGCGGGCTCGTCGTCAAGGCAGGGATCGTGGACCTGACCGGCGACGATCGCGCCTTGATCTATGGCGCGCTCCTTTGGATGGCTGACAAGCTCAAAAGCGAGCAGGGAGAACAGGCGCGTGCGCTGTGGGGAACCAAAGGAAAGCAGGCGTTCGAGAACGCATGAAAACACGATAAACTTGCGGAATGAGAACGTGCTCCAACGCATTGGCCAGTGTGCGCCGCGAGTGTCACGACCGGAGAGCAGGAGTAAACGTGATGACGAGCCTATTGGACGCAATCAGCGATCAACTTTCCCACTTTGCCATTGGGTTGGTTGAACGAGTGGAAGGAGCGGGGAGCAAGGTTCTAGGTTCGGGCGTGCTCGTATCAATCGAAGGTCGGCGCGGGATACTGACCTGCGGACATGTTGCCGAACAGTACGAGGCCCGCTGCGACATTGGGCTGGTTCGGTTGATTGCCGGAACCCAAAAAAGACAGATCATCGATATCACCGATGCACACCACATCATCGTCCATAGCAGCGATAATTGGACAGAAGGGGACCTTGATCTGGCGTTCACTTTTTTGAACCCGGAGGTTGCCGATTCCATCGCCACTCAAAGTGTCTTCCTCAACGCCGAAAAGAACCGGACGAAGATCGAAGGTGGGGAGCCAACAGTTTATTCTTGTGTCGACGTGATGTTCGGACTGGTAGCCGAATATTCGGAAGCTCCGGCCATTGAAGGGGGCAAGTTCGTTAGCCCGATGCGTGCCGTTCTCTACAGTGGGAAGATGCACAGCGACAAGAACGCTCTTTTGCGCTTCCAGACGACAAATGATGATCCCAACGAATTGCCAAAGGACTTTGGCGGTCTAAGCGGTAGCGGCCTTTGGCGGATCCATTTCATGGATCATGGAGATGGAAAATTCGAAATCATCCACAAGCAGCTTTGGGGCATCGCCTCGTGGCAGATCGACAAGCAAAACAACAAAGGAGCGGTTGCAGGTCAGGCGTGGGACAGAATTGATCAGGCCCTCATTCCCTGCGTGCGCGATAAGCTCCAACTCTAATCATGGTGGCCAATTGAGCACTATGGCATCAAGGAAAGGTGGGTATTTAGGTCGGCTGTAGATCGCTTGGCGTCGGCGCACGTCGGTTGCAGAGTTCCGGCTTGTCAAGTTGGCGCGGTAACTTGGAACGTGGGGCATTGCGAGATGGGGGCGGATTGGACCAAAGACAAAACGCGCGGCAGCCGCTCAAGCTGGAATCCGTTGACTTGGTTACAACATCGACTGGTAAGGAAGCACCAAAAGACAAGTAGCACCGCCCGTTCCGATAAGGGAATAGGCGCAGATGCACCGATCCAAACTGCGGGGCAGGATCGCCTGAGGCGGGTGGACTTTGCTGGACAGATCGCCCGTGTCCTTTCTGAACTCGATTTGCGGGAAGGCCGCGTATTCACGATCCGGGGAGGCTGGGGCTTTGGTAAGTCGTCGCTCAAGAACTTGGTCGCGGAGAAGCTCGATGCTGACGAGAACGGCGCCGATTGGCTCGATTTCAATCCGTGGCAATGGGGCGACAGCGACGCTATTGCTCGTGCACTCTTCGGTCAGATCGCGGACAAGCTCGGCAGCCGGTATTCGGCGGATGCCGCTGCCAGCGCCGAAGCGTTGCGTCGGTACGGCACCATTCTCAGCGGCGCCGCCGAACCGCTGAAGGAAGCTGGTGCCCGGACGCAATTTTGGTCGATGGTCTTAACGAATGCTTCGGTAATCGCAATTGCGTCAGGTATCGGTTTCGATCTACCGACCGTAGCCAGAGTCGCAGCGGCGTTCGCTGCCCTTTCAGCGGTGGTATCCATTGTAGGTCGAGTTCTGACGTACCTGGGGCGGGATCGGACGGCCGAGCCGTTAGACAAGGTACGGCGTGAACTGGAAAAGAGCCTGCGCAAGCTTGACCGCCCGCTCGTCATTTTTGTGGACGACATTGATCGGCTCGAGCCTGAGCAGATCAGATTGCTCGTTCGGCAGGTAAAGGCGAATGCCAATCTGCCAAACTTGGTTTTCGTGTTGCTCTTTCAGCCGAGCATTGTCGAACGTGCGCTGGACCCGATTGCAGATGGCGCGGGGCGGGCGTTTCTTGAAAAGGTGATTCAGACGAACTTCGATCTGCCAGCAGTTCCCACGTCCGTCGTGCATGGCATCTTTGGAGAAGAGCTTTCGGCTTTGGCAGGGGCTTATGCGACCGAGGATAATGGCTTCCAGCAAACACGCTGGGGCAATGTATTCGTCGGATGCATCCAGCCCCGTTTGCGCAACATGCGTGACGCGCGTCGTTTGATATCTTCCATTGCAGTGCACCTACCGCTACATGCCGCGCGCAATACCTTCGAGGTGAACGTCATAGATTTCTTGGCGCTCGAGACCCTTCGCGTGTTCGAGCCCGATCTGCATGAGAGGCTGTTCGGGGAACGTGATCTCCTCCTTCAATCCAGCCATTTTCGTGGCGATGGGCGCAGGGACGCGGATCGGGCCGCGATCGAGCGGTTTCTGGAGACCGTGCGCGACGAGCGTCGCGACTGGACCAAGGATATGCTCAAGGAACTTTTCCCAACTCTGGAATGGGCCTTCGGCGGCACCAATTACGGCGAGGACTGGTACCTAAAATGGCTTGCTGCGAAACGCGTGTGCTCTTCTCGCTACTTCCCGCGCTATTTTGAACTGCAGACAGCTTTGGGGGAGCTTTCCGAAAGCGGTTTCGTTGACTTCCTGGCTGCGACGGTTGACGAGCATAAACTCTCGGTCGCGATAGCGGACATCGAAGCAAATGGCCTGCTGGCCTCGTTGGTAGCAAGGCTCGATGAGTCGGTGGAACGTCTGCCGGTTGAGAATGCAAGCTTACTGCTGCCGGCAATGTATGGAATGGGAGAGAAGCTGGTTGATACGCGTGAAGCCGGTCCATTCAGCTCGCCCTGGCTCTCGGCTTGGAGAGCGACGAGTTGGTTCCTAAAGCGCATTCCAAGCGAGATACGAGGCAAGCTGGCGATCGAAGCATTGGCGCGAAGCGAGGCGCTATCGGTTGGAGCAGTCCTTATACATCTCAGCGATCCAGCGGACAGGGAGGAAGGGAAAGAAGACCGCTCCGAACCCACATTAGACATACAGACGGTGGAGGCCATGAAAGTTGAGTGGTTGCGACAGGTGAGAATCCGCGCAGGCGAACCGGGCCGACTGATCGCAGACTCCGATTTGGTGTCGCTGCTGTATCGCTGGCGGGACTATGCGGGTTCGATGAACGAACCGCAGGCGTGGGTGGAAGACGCGATCAGAACTGACGAGGCCTTCGTGAAGGTGATGACCAGGCTGATGAGTCGAGGGGCAAGCCAATCTTTAGGGGATCGAGTCGCGACGCCGCATTACACGTTCGACCGAAAGATCATCGAAGATTTCATTGGCATTGACAGGGCCAAAACCAGATGTGCCGAAATTGATCCGGCAGCATTTTCGCAGGACAAGATCACTTTACAGACACTGCAACGCCAACTTGGGAAGTGGTTGGAGCCGGCGGAAACGTGATCCCCTCGACCTCCGAACGATGCCCTACCCACTTCGTTGGCGTTTTTTTGCGAGTCCCTATTTTCAGTCTCGTCATGGTGCATTCCTTCGCGGGAATCACGTCACGCTGAACATCACCAGCCTGCTATGATCGCTTTTCTACCGAGAATTTGCAGAACTATGACTACCGTACCCATTGTTCGGCGTCCGTCGAAGGAGATTGTAAAGTTGTCGGAGCATGGGGAACACAAGCCGTTTTATGGGAGAGCAATGGAGTAGACATAGTTCTCATCTTCACCTGAGATGGCGCGCCACATAGCCCAACATCTACCTTGGTTGAGAACGCCGAACACCGCCGATTACCACACGAATTTCAGCCATCAGCCGCGAATTTTGATGTGTCGGCGAACGAGGCGCGCAAAACCTATGTGACGAAATAAGAAGGACGTCGCCGATTTAAGAATATGTTGGTGGGTGGTATTCTGCTACTGTAGCCTGCTCACGCCCGCGGTCGTCTGTGTAGAAACTTAATAAGCTTAATTCACGCAGTAATTTGTGCCTTTCTTGATGCGCTCTAAGCTTCTTCCAAGGGAACAAAATTATGCTTATCGACCCCTTTCAGTCGATATTTCTTATATGATCGGTATATATCCTCTGAGATATAAAAGTCGCTTAAATAAATACTCTCTCGCCAGAGATGGGAATTTCTAATTGTATCGCCGTGAGACGTTCTTCGAGGAGGGTATGTTGGAGTCACTATCTCAACACCATGACCCACTGGTTGACGAACAAAGCTCGACTTTTCAAAGATAATGGAGCTCAGGAGTTTGCAGACGTTAAGTAAATAGTACTCACCGTCAAATATTTCTGCATTTGTTCGAAATAGCTTTATTGAGAAGAATTGATGAATATCTGGCTCATAAAACTCTATTATATCGCGAACGATATGATTTACACATATTTCACTCATAACGTGAAATATATCCGGAAGAACTTTAGTTCTACCTGCCATTTTTGCTCGATGATAGACCGAATGGATCGGGGGTGTCGTCATCTCAGTTAGCCGATAGCCCCCTTTCAAACTCCAAACGCGTCCTGGCATCTCTGGAAAATATTGATCTCCATTATCGTTGATGGCCTTGAACATGGGCGCGAACTGAGGGGTAACGGAAAGACCTGTTATGCAATAGGCCATGATAACTTACTTTCGTTCTCAAATAATCAAGCATGGGACGAGTGATAGTGGCGTGCGCTTTCAGTTCCCACTTCGTTCCGAGTGCGTTTCACTTAAAAACATCTCATGAATCCTCTGAATTTGGCAATCTCTTATCGCCCATCGGGACCTTCAGGCATCAGTTGCACAGTCGCTCGCTCCGCTTTGGCGCTGGCCGCTGTCAACGTATTTCGCCCTTTGAGTTGTTCAATGTGGAGAAAATCTTGAGGATTTCAGCCACTCCCTGCGACAACTACAACCAGAACTGCGAACCCGACTACCGGAAAGGATGGTTATTGGTATCGTCGCAATCGCAATGCCGCAGAAGCCGCGGATACGATTTACGCCAATGCGGCGGGCATTCCTGCTCCGGCTTGCCGGCGCCATGTTGTTCGACGCGGCTGCATTCCTCGCCGTGCATCGCGCCGCAGTTGGAGTTGTCCCTGCCAACGGTGAGGACAGCATTTAAATCTACATCGGCAACTTGATCGGGGCGCCAGGGAGGACAAAACTGAGCACTCATATGTTATTGTTTGTGCGATGTAATTTTTTGTAGAGCCAGCTCCGCGTCAGATCCAGCTACCCGCATACTAACTCTCATCATGGTTTCAGCGATATCCGAGAGGGATGCCGCACGACTGCGTTCCCCAAAACCAACGATCTTCGCCTCCAGCGACCCAGGCGGCGACTCGTGAATCAAATGGACAGGGGGCAATTGGGTCTTGGTCTGGGACGCGCTCTCCCGTATCGATGTTGTAGGCGAGCAAGGTCGCTGGCGGAAACCTGCGCACGAAAATGTTGTAGATTTCTTCAGCGAGTTGGCGACTTGATTCATCGTTGGCTGGAAATGACAATCGAAGCCACAAGTCGTCTACATCAAGGCCACCTTTCTCGCGAAGGAGTATCGCCGGTTTTTGGGGGCGACAGAGATAGGTATACCAACGGGGAGGGTTGTTTGCTTGAAACGCCGCGTGCTGAATGAGGCCAAAAACGGGAAATGATCCCACGCCCTCGATATTTGCAATCTCGAGCGGCCAATGCTGCATGGTGTACATTGGACCGGAGCGGCGCGCCAGACACATCCGCCAACCGATCGCAAACTCGCCTCGATCGCAAAGTTTGAAATCGTGCCAATTACCATTTACGTCATCGCAGCCCATCACTTCCGATAGATTATTCACAATATCATCGTAGAACTCTATTGCAGAAGGATGTGTGCAAATAACTCCAAGATCGAGAAAGGTTGTCTCGCCGCTTAGGTCGAGCAGGCCTTCCTTCAAGATTTCGACGGCTGTTGGCAGCGGGGGAGCGTAGCCGTTGATCGTGATCCCAGCATAACGACACAATTGACCCAAGGACAGGCCGCCATGCAAGTACGGGCCAATCACTGCCTCTAACAAAGCATCGCCGGCATACGCCTCTTCGCCCGGATGCGCTGCAATATGAACCGACAAGTTGCCGCCTCGATACCGGCAGTAAACCTCGCAATCGTCAGCCATTTTTCCATAAAATTGAGCGGGTGCCCACCCACCCCCGGCGAGTGCGGCAACGTCGAGATTAAGAGGCCTGAGTTTTGGAGGAGTGAAGAAAGGAGGTTGCGTCACGGCGGTAAAATCCGAAAGTAAGTGCAAAAAGTCAGGAAATTGTTTGATAAATTCAGCGTTAGGCTGGCGCCACATATTTTGAAGCTAGCTGGATTACAACGTCGGCTTTTGGAATTGGAAAAACATTCCGGAAATGGGGCGCAAAGCCGTCGTGTTCTCTGCAGTGCCCAGCTTTATCCTGACCGGTGGAAATATGGCGCGCCGGAGAGGATTCGAACCGTTATCGGATCGCTGTCAAAATGCCCTCTCCGCCCCACTTTGGCGATCCTTGACTGACCTGCTCTGAATAGTATTCGAGCGTGTGACCATACGGATCAGCGACCGGCATCATGGGACTGGCACTAACCGCGCTAGTGCCCTGTGAGCTAGGCATCCTGCGCCAGAGTGTTCCTGGGTCTCTTTTTATGGGCACGGGTTGCAGCTCTGTGCTGCAACCTTGCCCGTCGGCGAGACCGGGGTAGCAAGGGGCAGGAGAAGACTATGGCATCGTGGAATAAATGGAGGGGACCCGCTTGCGGGGAGGCGGCCGTTTATGCCGCGAAAGGCCAAAGACTTCTCTTGACCCGCGCGGGGGCGGAGCCCCGAGCAATTTGAATAACGGCCTATTCAGTCTTGGGATCGAGGCTCTTTGAAGCGAACACCCGCGCCACCGCCGTTGTCAGGAATGAACTCAACACCTGCGGCTTCGAGGGACAACTGCAAAGCTGTGAGGACCGAACCAGATACCTTATTTCCACGCTCGAGTTGTACAATCGTGCGCAGGCTCACTTGAGACAACTCCGCAAGGTCCTGCTGCGTCAGGTTCAGTAGGCCACGGGCGGCCCGCACCTGTGATGGAAAATTCTTCATCTACTGCGCACATTCGGATTTGCGCAAAAAACGCAAATATGCCAATTATATGAACTCGGCTGGGTTGGGTGCTACGAACACCCAACCCAGCCTCACCACCACCCAAGCTGTAGGGAGCTCGGATCATGGCTGATTCTGAGACTAGCACGAGTCTGCCTGTCGTCTCGCGCAGACGATTGATTTCAACGGGATTGGCTGCGTCGACAGCGCCGTTCCTGCCCCGCTTTGCGAGAGCTGGTGAGGAAACCGACCCCGCCGTCGATGCCTGGCGCGCGTGGGATGAGGCCTCTCGCGCGAGCCTGGCGCTCTGCCGCAAGCAGCAGCGCCTAGAGACCAAGCTGCAGCGAATGGTGAGTCCGCCTCAGATCGTCCAGATCCCGGCCGGCGGGGGCAAGCCGATACGCATCACCTGCGCGCGCGACGTAGAGCGATTGGACCGTAACGATCCGACCATGGCCGCCCTCCGAACCCAGGCGCTCTCTCAACTCGAGCAACACCGCCAGCGTTGGGAGGATGCCGACCGTCGGCTCGGCTATTCCGCCGCGCTCGCCGAAGAAGCCGCGGCCTTTGACTACGAACAACAGCTGGCTGAGGCATTGTGGAACATGGCACCGTCCTCGTTATCCGGCGTCGCCGCCAAGCTCGACGCCGTGCTGCGTTCGGGCGAACCGTCGGAGGACTCGGATGAGTTCCCATGGCCGCAACTGAGGCTGATACTCGCCGACCTCCGCCGTCTCACGCCAGACCATCATGAGCGGTTTTCAGAAAGAGCAATCGAACCGGCCTAGCTCTGGGCTCATCCGTAGGGGGAGTTTGGCCGATGCTCACGAAGTTTTGACTGCCCCGCCCTTTCCCGCCGTTTATCGCCGCGTTTATCCAACTTGCGTCTTGACCCGCGTCCATACGAGACAAGCCTTTGTTCCAGCTCGACTTTTGTCTTGCGCCCTGCCCCTGCCCTGGCGTCCTTTGCCGATGCATAGGCTTTCGGCGAGAGGAAACGGGACGATCGTGGCCAGTCGACAAAGGACATCAGCTCCCAAGCATGGCGCGAAGATCGCAAGGGGCGAGCGTGCCTCCTTATCCTCGCCCCCTGCCCGGCCCGATCCTCGCCTCGTCGCCCTCGTCCACCTGCTGGCGCGACAAGCCGCGCAGGCTTTCGTGCTGGCCGAAGCCCGATCGCGGGAGCAGGATGACCTCCCCGACTGAGGAGATTCGCCGATGAAGGTGGCGCTCTATGCCCGCTATTCCTCCGACAACCAGCGCGACGCCTCGATCGAGGACCAACTGCGCCTGTGCCGTCGCCATGCCGACCAGCAGGGCTGGAGCATCGTCGACAGCTACACGGACCGGGCTATTTCGGGAGCGTCCCTGCTCCGTCCCGGCATCCAGGAACTGATTGCCGATGCGATGCGCGGTAAGTTCACTGTGGTCCTGGCTGAAGCCATGGACCGCCTCAGCCGCGACCAGGAGGATATCGCCGGCCTGTTCAAGCGCATGGCATTTGCGGGCGTGCGCATCGTCACCCTGTCGGAAGGCGATGTCACCCATCTGCATGTCGGCTTGAAGGGCACGATGAACGCGCTCTTTCTCAAGGACCTCGCCGACAAAACCCGGCGTGGCCTACGGGGCCGGATCGAGCATGGCAAATCGGGCGGCGGCCTGTGCTTCGGCTACGACGTCGTCGGCCAGACCACAGCCGGAGGGCAAGCAATTCGAGGCGAGCGAACCATCAACGTCGCCGAGGCGGCCATCGTGCGCCGCATCTTCGCCGATTACCTCGCCGGCAAATCCTCACGCACCATCGCCTTCGAGCTGAACCGCGAAGGGGTGCCCGGACCGCAAGGCGCCGAATGGGGGCCCTCGACCATCCACGGCAACCCGAGGCGCGGCGTCGGCATCCTCAACAATGAGCTCTATATCGGCCGCCTCGTCTGGAACCGGCTGCGCTATATCAAGGATCCGGACACCGGCAAGCGCGTCTCGCGTCCCAACCCCGAATCCGAATGGGTAATCCAGGATGTCCCCGCGCTGCGCATCGTCGAGCAAGAGACCTGGGATGCCGTGAAGCTCCGCCAGCAAACGCTCGCCTATATGCCGTCCGCGCCTGGCGAGAACAAGCTCAACGAGCACAGGCGCCCTCGGCATCTGTTCGCGGGCCTGGTGAAGTGCGGCTGCTGCGGCGGCGGCTACGGCATGATCTCGAAGGACCTGCTCGGCTGTAGCACGGCCCGTAACAAGGGAACCTGCGACAATCGCCTCAACATCCGACGCGACACTTTCGAAGCTTCGGTGATGAATGGCCTGCGCACCCAGCTGATGGAGCCGGCCCTGTTCGAGGAGTTCTGCGAGGCGTTCACGCACGAGGTCAATCGGCTACGCATCCAGCGAGGTGCTGATGCCGAGGCCAAGCGGCGAGAACTTGAACGCACGAACCGGGAACTGGATAAGGCCGTTCAGGCGATCCTCGACGGCGTGCCCGGCGAAACGCTCAAGGACACGATCGCTGCACTGGAGGTCCGCAAGTCGGAACTGACCGGCATGCTCGCGAATGTCGAAAAGCCGCCGCCCCTGCTCCACCCGAATATGGCGCAGTTCTACCGTCAGCGTATCACTGACCTGCACACCAACCTCCAGGACCCATCGACGATCGGCGAAGCAGTGGCGATCCTGCGCAGCCTGGTCGAGAGCATCACCCTGGTCCCGGATGCCGGCACGCTCGCCATCGTGCTGCGCGGGGATTTGGCCGCCATGCTGCGCTTTGCCGCCAGCAAGAAAAACCCCGACGTCCTTTCGGAGGTCGGGGTTTTGGGTCGCTTGCTGTCGCAAGCATCAGTGGTTGCGGGGGCAGGATTTGAACCTGCGGCCTTCAGGTTATGAGCCTGACGAGC
>NZ_BSPC01000033.1 GCF_030160835.1 Labrys miyagiensis
GATGGAGGCGTTCGGGGCCGGGTTGTTCCTGCGCCGGCTGCTGACGCCTCGTTCCGTCAGGGAATAAAACATGGGACCGAATGAAAGTCAAGAAAAGTTCTCTTTATGTGCTTGTAACCTCAACGGCATGTATGACCGACGGAGGAGGTCGCGCGGGGCGTTGTCGATTGATCCGGTCACTGACGAGCGGTCTGCCCGAGTGACTAAAATAAATGCATTGTCACCGAAATCCCTACGCTCGATCAGGTGGTGGGCGACGGTCGCGACGGCTATACTCCCAAGCCCGACGATGACGACCTTCGCCGTGGGAACACTGCCATTTGTCTGCGACTCCGAATGCAGGTTGCGGAGGGACATTAGAGACAGCGCAAGCAGGATTGCTGCCCGACAGCGACATTTCTCGAAAGGCTGAGCGACGTTCCGGAGAGCGCGGGCGTCCCCGCGACATGTGCAGGTGCTGGATTACCGGTCAGGCGGCGATTTCCCGATTGGCGGCGGGGCGAAACGCGTTTCCACTTGCAGGCCTCCCAATTGTAAGGCCGTCGTCGAACTCGACGACACCGCGCAGGCTGTCCACCACCTCGCGCCAAGGTTTTTTTCTAGCTATGACGAATACTCGGCCACCACGAGCATTCCCCATAACCTCTCCCAAACCCATTGCAATATTCAGGCGCGAAAATGTAGCTTCACCTTTGGGGGAGGCAGTCTGAAAGAGGGTGACGCTATGCCCCATATTACGCTTACACTTGACCAAGATACCGCCGACATGCTGGCCGCGCGCATCGATGACGCGGCGCCGTCGCTTGAGGACGTTGCGTATCAGGCGCTTTATCAGGTCGCGCAGCAACGGGACGAAAATGTGGGTTACCGCAGGCGCTGTACATGCGGCTGGCTGGAGAAGTTCGCCGACAATCCGGAGCTTCCCGTTCATTTCGATGCCCAAACAAACGAGTACTGGATCACCGACAATCCCGCCAGATCCAGCCTCATCGTGCGCTATTGCTTCTCCTGCGGCGGTGCCGCTCCCCTATCGAAGCGGCATTCGCTTTTCGCTCATGTCCCGCCCACGGAAAAGAGCCGTCTCGCGAAACTGTGCGAGGGGATCGTAACCTTCGAGGACGCGATCAATCGACTGGGTCCCCCCGATTTCGACACGCCGGGCGGGATGATGGTGCCCTCTGGAGACGAAAGCGATCAGGAAAAGAGCATCATCCTGCGAACACTTATGTACCGGGGCCTTTCCGATACGGCGGACCTTCTCTTCAGCCAGAGGCCGAATAGCGACGGGGTGTCGCTTATGGTCTGGGCGAAGCCTCTCGAGGACAAGAGAAAAGCTGATTGACCGGATGCGGCGGGGCTTGGGGAGAGGATCATCCCGCCTCAGCCGCGCCTCGAGCCTTGGCTAATATGTTGATCCTGGCTGACAATTATTATCTGGGATAGCCTCGGCCGACCGACGAGCGTCACTCTAAGCTAGAGCGCTTTGTGTTTTCACGGAATCGGCAAAACGCAAAGACGCGTCGGAAAACAAAGAGTCAGAGTAAAGCTGCGTTGCCACCAAAACGCGCTTTGCTCTAGGGGACGAGACCCACAATGAACGAAAGTGGGCTGTGAAATATCACTTTCCTGCTCCATGGTGAAATCGCGTGTGATGCAAAATCTCTGAGTTCCGGAACGGCGATTTCAGGCCGAAAGTGAAGGGATTTTGAGAGACGTGGAAAACGGAGCGAGCAAACCTTCCGTCCATAGTTGACAAGGCGGATCGCCATTCAAGGGGGCCCTAAAATGCGCAAGCTGTTTTTCACCATGGGATCGCCCTTCGCACGCGCGGTGCGCATTGTGCTTGTCGAAAAGGGGCTGGATTTCGAGCGCGAGGAGACTATCACGACGCCAAGCGTTGAAGAACGCGCGAGGATCACGCCAACTCTTCAGGTTCCGACCTTTATCGACGGCGAACTGACGCTTTGGGACTCGGCGGTGATCATTGACTACCTCATGTCCAGCTATCCAGCCGTTGCTGCGCCCGCAGGCGCGCAGCCGCTGGCGATCGATTTCGTGCGCCCCACGGAAAGCTGGCGCGACAAGCTCGTGCTCGCGACGGTGCAAACGTTCGGCGTGTCGACCACGACGGTATCGCAGTTGCAATGGTCGGGCGTCCAGCACGAAGACAATGGCCATGCCACGCGATGCGCGATTCGCAATCAGCATCTCCTTGATTGGTTCGAGGCTCAGCTCAACGACGTCGCGAACGGCTTCGTGCCCGGCGTGGTCTCTGCACAGGATATTTTCCTGACCTGTTTTTGTCAGTTCATTGAAGCTCGCCCGTTGCGATTATCGTGGCGCGCTGCAAATCGGCCCAAACTCACTGCGTTGGTCGCGCGAATGGAGAAGCGGCCGTCTTTCCAACAGGAAGCAGCGCTCTGGTGGGAGCCAGGGGTCACCTACGCCACCACCGCAGAGGTGGAATGGGCGAGGCGGAAAACTATTTACAATGGACCTGGCCTCCGCGAGTGGGCGTCGCTCCAGCGCTGACCACCGAAAACCCGGAACGACCCGCTCGTGCAAAATTCCTGACTTTCAACGCAACCGAAGCAAGCATCACAGCGGGCTTTCCCTATTATCCGCTGCTCGATGCGGCCCAGCCGCATGACTGCCTGCAGCTTTCAGGCGGAGCGATCGGCGACGGCATGCCGGTGGCGACCGGCGCCGCCCTCGCCTGCCCCGGCCGCAAGGGCCTGTCGATGTTCGAACTTACCGATCCCGTGCTCGACTGGGTGAAACTTGCCGAGGGCATGGGCGTTGAAGCTGTGCGGGTGGAAACCAATGCCGGTTTGATCTCGGCCTGCCGCTCCGCCATGGGCCAGAGCGGGCCGAGGCTAGTCGAAGTCGTGTTCTGAGAAAGAAAACGCAGATCGAGAATATTGCAGCAGAGGGAACCTTCGGGCCATGCCGGCGTTTACTGTCGGCAAACAAGAATAAGCCTCGGAGAGATTCTCATGCTTGGCACCATTCTTCTCGTCATCGTCATCCTGATGCTTATCGGAGCCCTGCCAACCTGGGGCTATAGCAATGGTTGGGGCTACGGTCCCTCAGGCGGACTTGGCCTCATCGTGATCATCCTGCTCGTCCTGGTGCTGATGGGACGAATATAGGGTAAGGGGGGTGAGGCTCCGCCTGCGGCAAATCTATAATGCGAAATGTCGCGCAGCCCCTCACCTCTATCCCTAGTCAACTCAAGAGAGTTGACGACACCCCGTAAGAACGGGGCGAGGGGACTTCGAAGTTGGGGCTCGGCTTGGGAGGTCGAGTCTCGCCCAACCGGTTGGGCGAGATGAAACATTCGAGAACAATGAGCGCCGCTTGCGCCCCCTCGCCCCGTTCTTACGGGGAGAGGATAGAGGTGAGGGGCTACGCAAACCATTGCATGTCCAACAATGACCGCCATTGCATGTCCAACAATGACCGGCAAAAACCCGATCCCCCTACACCCGCCCCCGCAGATGCCTCGCCTTCCGCAATTGCGGGAACCAGTACCACCACAGGCCGGCAACGCCGATGGTAGCCGCCCCTCCCAGGATCACCGCCGGCACTGCGCCGAAGGCCCAGGCTGAGATGCCGGCGCGGAATTCGCCGAGTTCGTTCGACGCGCCCACGAACACCATGTTGACAGCGTTCACGCGCCCGCGCACCGCGTCCGGGGTCCAGAGCTGGATCAGCGTCTCGCGCACATAGACGCTCACCATGTCGAAGCCACCCATCAGCGCGAGCGCCAGCACCGACAGCCAGACCTGCGTGGAAGCGCCGAACACGGCTGTGAAGAAGCCGAACAGCGCGACGCAGACGAACATGATCACGCCGGCATGGTCGCGCACCGGGTGGCGCATCAGGAAGGCGGCGACCAGGATCGCCCCGACACCCGGCGCGGAGCGCAACAGGCCGAGGCCCCAGGGGCCGACGGTCAGGATGTCGCGCGCATAGACGGGCAGCAGCGCGGTGGCGCCGCCCAGCAGCACGGCGAAGAGATCGAAGGAGATGGCACCGAGCACGATCTTCTCCTTCCAGATATAGTTGAAGCCGGCCACCAGCGTCTCGAAGCTCGGCTTCTCCCTCTTCACCCGCAGCAGGGCCGGCGCACGGATGCCGCCAGCCAGCACGGCGGCGACGGCGAGCAACACCAGCGAGGTGGAATAGGCCGCTTCCGGCGAGACGCCGTAGAGCAGGCCGCCGGCGACCGGGCCGAGCACGGTGGCGATCTGCCAGGAGGAGGAACCCCAGGCGATGGCGTTGGCGAGGTCACCCTCTGGCACGAGATTAGGCATCAGCGATTGCTGCGCCGGCCCGAAGAAGGCGCGCAGCGTGCCCAGCACCACCAGCACGCCGAAGATCGGCACCACCGTATGCGCGCCCGTGATCGTGAAGGTGAGCAAGGCAATGGCGCAGAGCCCCTCGCCGATGATGCAGCCCGTCATGATCGCCACGCGGTTGAAGCGGTCGGCGACCGCGCCCGTCACTAGCACGAGCAGGAAGGCGGGCAGGAACAGCACGAGGCCCACGATGCCGAGATCGAAGGGATCGCGGGTGATGTCATAGACCTGCCAGCCCACCGACACGCCCATGATCTGGGCGGAAAAACTGCCGAGGAAGCGCGCAATCCAATAGCGAAAGAAGCCGGCATGGCGAAAAGCGCCCGTGCGCGGCGAAACAAGTTCGGACATGATGGGGAACCGCGGAAAATCGATTTTCTTTTAGGGAGATGCGGCTTCGTGCGCAATGCGGGATTGCGAAGGTGAAGAATGAGGCGCGACGCCAAGCCTTCCCCACGAAGCTGGGGAAGGTGGCATTGCGAAGCAATGACGGATGGGGTGTGGTCCGCTAGCTTCGAGCCAAAAGGATGGATCGCGGCAGAAGTGGAGGCTCTTTACTCTTGGGTTTGGCCTGTCGGACCACACCCCATCCGACCCGACTTCGTCGGGCCACCTTCCCCAGCTTCGTGGGGAAGGCTTCGCGTTGCGCCCTTCGTCGTAGGCACACGCCTCAACTTAACAGTTCCACCTTCAAAAACCGCGCTGCTAATCGAGCCGCTTTCGGCGACACAACATGCCCCACACCCGGCAACAGATGCCGCTCCACCCGCACCCCAGCCTCGGCCAGCCAGCGCTCGGCCTTCGCATCCTCGTCGGGCGGCACCGCGCCATCCGCGGCGCCATGCACCAGCAGCACGGGCGTTTCCTTCGCCGGCGCGAAGGGCTGCGGCTTCACGAAACGCCCGGAGAGCAGCACCACCGCCTTCGCGCGCCAGCGGCCGGAGGCGAAGCCGTCGAACACGATGGTCGCCCCTTGCGAGAAGCCGACCAACGCCACCCGCTCGGGCCTGTCGGCAAAGCCGTGGCGAGCAATGAGGCCCTCAATCACGCCGTCGCAAGCGCCCCGCGTCGCCTCGATGCGCTCGGGACGATTCGCCGGGGTGACGGCATCGAGATCGTACCACTGCCGCCCCGGCCCGGGCACGCAGGCGAGCGGCGCGTCGGGCGCGATCACCTCGGCCCCGGGCAGGGCGCGCCGCAGCACCCTGGCAAGCGGATCGAGATCGTGGCCGAAGGCGGCGACGCCGTGGAGGAGGAGGACGAGACGGTCGGAATAGGGGGCCATCAGGGACGCAACCAGACGATTTCTTTGCTTTCCGAGACATAGCGGAAGATCGGAGATTTCCGCCAGCTCTCGGCTGTCGGGAGGGCGGTCTTGCTCGTCGCTTGTTGCCAATTCATGCCGCAGCATAGTTCGAGACGGCCGGGCAGCGCCATCCTGCGCGGGCAATTTTGGGGGGTGGGTCTTCAGACCCGGCTCCTCTCTTTCCCATGAGGCGCAAGCGGTTCAGGCGGGTCTTCATTCTACTGTGTCACGAAGTTCGTTGATATGGTGTTTTTGCTGCTCTGGC
>NZ_BSPC01000034.1 GCF_030160835.1 Labrys miyagiensis
CCGCCATCGCCCGGTCTCCTCATCAACCCAGCCGGAAAGGGCGTGGGAACGAGAGCGTTTGGAAATGACAGTCCAGGGTTGCAGCGAAATTCCTGCAGATCGTCTTTGCGCCCTCATCGAAGAAGGGCGCGTCGCGTTTCGGCATTCCACCGGTTGTCACCGCGATCCGAACCGTTGTTTGGCAGCCTCGGTGACAGGCATGAACAGCGCAACGATTGTCCCTTCGGGGTCGCGGAACTGAACGGAGCGGTTGCCCCATGGCATCATTTTGGGCTCGTGCACGACGTCGACCCTGTCATTGAGGCGAGCGAAGTCGCCATCGACATCCTCGCTCATGAACTCGATGATCGCGGTACGGTTCGCGCCCGGCTCGGCGCTGCCTTGCTTGAACAGGGCGACCGTCTCGGCGCTGCCGATGGCAAGCGTCGCCGATGGCGTGACGATCTCGGCGAATTGAGGCGCGAGCCATTCCGCGGACCGGCCCGTTACCATCTCGTAGAAGCTGACCATGGCCTTGATGTCGTGGGCGATCAGACGTGTGGATGCGAACTTCATGGCATGATCCTTTCGGTGACGAGGGAAGCTAAAGCGTTTTGCGATTTGACGGAATCGTCAGGAATCGCAAAGACGCGTCGAAACAAAGAGCTAGAGCTAAGCAGCGATTACGCTTAAACGCGCTTGCTCTAGGGGCGTTGCGAAACCCTTGTCGCACAGGCCTGCTGCCACCATACTGGCAACAGGAGTCAGCCAGGATGCGACGCGCCGACCGACTGTTCCAGATCATCCAGATTCTCCGTCGCTCGACCCGGCCGGTGACCGCTGCCGCGGTGGCCGAGGAGATCGAGGTTTCCCGGCGCACGGTTTACCGTGACATCGCCGATCTGGTGGGCCAGCGTGTTCCCATCGTCGGCGAGGCTGGTTTGGGCTATCTGCTCGACCCCGATTATGACATGCCCCCGTTGATGCTGACACCGGACGAGATCGAGGCTGCGGTCCTCGGTGCGCAATGGGTTGCCCGGCGGGGCGACAAGGCACTGTCCAGCGCGGCCAGCGACCTCATGACCAAGATTGCCGCCGTCATTCCCGAACATCTGCGCCCCTTCATTGCCGATCCGAGCGTAGGGGCCAAATTGGGCGTAGCGGCATTGGAAGACGGCCTGGATACATCCGATCTGAGATTGGCGATCCGCGAGGGCCGCAAGCTCAGGCTTCGCTACCGGTCTGAGGGAGGTGAAGAAACGCAGCGCACGGTGTGGCCGGTGATCCTCGGTTATGCCGAGGAGAGCCGGTTGCTGGCGGCCTGGTGCGAGCTTCGGCAGGGTTTTCGCCATTTCCGCACCGATCGCATCATCGAGGCGAAAATCCTCAGCGAGACCAACGGGCTGCGCAGGGGCGAGCTGCGCCGCCGCTGGCAGCACTGGCGCGAGGGGGTCCTGGGGGATGTGAGGCAGGATCGCGATCGTTGAAACGCAACAGGCGCCCTGATTTCCGCAACGACGCGGAAATCGGGCTCTCGCAGCCTAGAGCAAAGCGCGTTTAGGCGTAAACGCTGCTTCGCTCTAACTCTTTGTTTCGACGCGTCTATGCGATTCTTGCCGAGTCCGTCAAATCGCAAAACGCCCTAGCCCAACCGTCATTCGACGGATCCGCGGGAGTGTCCCGCGGCGTTAGCCCTCGACCGCGCGGACCACGTCGCGGGCGGCATCGACCACAGCGTCGACCGTGATGCCGAACTTCGCATAGACGTCGGCGATCTTTCCCGATTCACCGAAGCCGTGCATGCCCACGAAGCGTCCGTCGAAGCCGATATAGCGTTCCCAGCCCAGTTCCACCGCGGCCTCCACGGCCACGCGCGCCTTCGTCTTGCCGAGCACGGACCGCTTGTAGGCGGCGTCCTGCTCCTCGAACAGCAGGCGGCAGGGCATGGAGACGACGGCGGTTGGAACGCCCTCCTGCTGCAGGATATCGCGGGCCTTCACGGCGAGCTGCACCTCCGATCCCGTGCTGAAGAGGGTGAGCCTGCGCTCGCCATCGGCTTCCAGCAGGACATAGCCGCCGCGGGCCGACTTGTTCTCGCTGGTGGCGTCCTTGCGCAGCAGCGGCAGCGGCTGGCGGGAGAGCGCGATGAGGGCGGCGCGCCGCGGCTGGTCGAGGATCAGCTCCCAGCACTCGGCCGTCTCGATTGCGTCGGCCGGGCGATAGACGCCCAGATTGGGTATCGCCCGCAGCGCGGCCAGGTGCTCGACGGGCTGATGCGTCGGACCGTCTTCGCCGAGGCCGATGGAATCATGCGTCATGACGAAGATCGTGCGGATCTGCATCAGGGCGGAGAGGCGGATTGCCGGGCGGTTATAGTCTGAGAAGCACATGAAGGTGCCGCCATAGGGGACGAGGCCGCCATGCAGCACGAGGCCGTTCATTGCCGCCCCCATGCCGTGCTCGCGAACGCCGTAATGGATGTAGGACCCCTTGTACTCCCCAGGCTTTATTTCGACCTGGTTGGTGGCCTTGGTGTTGTTGGAGGGCGTCAAATCGGCGGAGCCGCCGAGCAATTCGGGAATGGCAGCGAAGAGATGGTTCAGGACGGAGCCGCTTGCCTGGCGGCTGGCCAGATCCTTGCCACCCTCCACGAACTCCTTCTTGGCGTCGAGAATGGCCTGCTTCCAGTTGTCGGGCAGCTTGCCCGCAGTGCGGCGTTCGAATTCCTGGCGGATGCCGTCCGGTGCGCTCTTGACGCGCTCGGCCCAGGCCGTGCGGGCGGCCGAACCCCTGGAGCCCGTCTGCCGCCAGTCGTTGAGGAGATCCTCGGGAATGACGAAAGGCGGCGAATCCCAGTCCAGCCGCTGGCGCGCGCCGGCGATCTCGTCCTCGCCCGGCGCGTCGCTGTGCGCCTTCTGGGTGCCGGCCCTGGTCGGGAAGCCGAAGCCGATGATCGTCTTGCAGGCGATCATGGAAGGCTGATCCTTGACCGACTGGGCGACCTTGATCGCCTCGCGGATGGCGTCGGTGTCGTGGCCGTCGATCTCCTGCACGTGCCAGCCGCTGGCGCGGAAGCGCTCGACCTCGTTGTCGGAGACGGAGAGGCGGGTCGAGCCGTCGATGGTGATCGAGTTGTTGTCCCAGAAGGCAATGATGTGGCCGAGCTTGAGGTGGCCGGCGAACGAGATCGCCTCCTGGCTGATGCCCTCCATCAGGCAGCCGTCGCCCATGAAGACATAGGTGTAGTGGTTGACGAGATCGTCGCCGAATTCGGCATTCAGGATGCGCTCGCCGAGCGCCATGCCGACGCTGTCCGCGATGCCCTGGCCGAGCGGCCCGGTGGTGAGCTCGATGCCGTCGGCATGACGGTATTCGGGATGGCCCGCCGTCTTGCTGCCGGCCTGGCGGAAGCGCTCCAGCTGGTCGATGGTCATGTCCTTGTAGCCCGTCAGATAGAGCAGGCTGTAAAGCAGCATCGAGGCATGCCCGTTCGACAGGACGAAACGATCCCGGTCGACCCAATGCGGATCCGCCGCATCGAAGTTGAGGAACTCGCGGAAGAGCACGGTGGCGATGTCGGCCATGCCCATCGGCGCGCCCGGATGGCCGCTCTTGGCCTTCTGCACGGCATCCATCGACAGGAAGCGGATGCAGTTCGCCAGCTTCCGCAGATGGGGATCCTTGGGCGCCGGCAGTGGAGCAGCGGTCGCCGGAATGGTTGGAGCCGGAGCGTTCATCGAGCTAGTCCCTCTTCGTTATCCTGTTGAGATTACGCTATAAACTGTCGCGCCAGACGGGCTTGCGGGCGCGCAAACATGTCGGTTGTCAAATCGGCCAAAACCGGGGGAATGACGATCGGTGGTCGGAAATGGCCGGTCCTTTCAGCCGAACCTAGCGCGCCCTCGACTTGAGCCACAACAGATATTTCCCAACTCTCGGCGAGGTCGCGCCCGAACCCTGGGGCGGGCATCAGCCGATCGGTTGAATCACGGACAATTCCGGGGGCTGATGGAGCGCGGGCGGGTCAGCGCGCGGCAAGGCTGGCTGTTCTCCGACCCTCGCAAAACGATCTGGAAAAGGGCTTGCTTTCCGCTTGCCCGTCGCGTTAGCAACAACTAATGTTCTTTTTTTGTTCTAAGCAGAGGACGATATGAGCACCTTGGAGAATTTCATCGTCGAGGCGAAGGCGGCGGCCTATGTGAATGACGGCGCGCCACAGGCTTCCTGCCGTGCGGGTTCTCACGATATCGGATATGGCCGAGGGGACTGGCGCTATCTCGACAGTTATTTCGGCGGAACCGATTTCCTCGGCCAGGAAATCGTCTGGCGCGAGGAGCAGCCGATCTGGGCCATGAACTATTATGGCCATATCCTGGAGCCGGTGCTGATCGATGCCGGCGGAGCCGGCGCGGTGGTGAAGAAAGCGCGCGCCGCGCTCTATCGCGAGGGACGTTTCCTCGGCGACTTCAGCCTGGGTGTGGGCAAGAGACGTTTCGAGAGCGCCAGTACCGGGGATATCAAGCGCTTCCTCGGCGTGGAGCGCATCTTCATCGGCGGCGTCGAGGCCTACCGTCTGCAATTCCACGGCGGCCTGATCCGGCCTTAGAGTGAGGAAGGCAGGGAGCGCGGACGTTGCCGGGAGCGCGGACTTCCAGTCCGCTCTTGAACTGCCACCATTTCGGGATAGAGCGAAACGGCAAACATCGTCCTTGCGAGCGAAGCAATCCAGGAGTCGAGGGGCGCGCTCGTCGCCCCCGGATGGCTTCGCTTCGCTCGCAATGACGATGGGTGGCTTTCGCTCCTGACAGGCGGAGGTTCCAAGAGCGGACTGGAAGTCCGCGCTCCCGGCAACGTCCGCGCTCCCAGAAATCCGCTCTCCCCGTCGCTCAGCCTTTCGAGAATGTCGCTGTCAGGCAGCAATCGGGTTTGCGCTGTCTCTAATGTCCCCCCGCATCACGCATTCGGAGTCGCAGGCAAATGGCAGTGTTTCCACAAAAGGCGAAGGTCGTCATCGTCGGTCTGGGGGGTATCGTCGGCGCGGCCGTCGCTCATCACCTGATCGAGCGGGGCTGGGACGATATCGTCGGCATCGACAAATCGGGCATCCCGACCGATATCGGTTCCACCGCCCATGCCTCCGACTTCTGCTACACCACCAGCCATGACTTCCTGTCCTGCTGGACCACGCTCTATTCCATCGATTTCTACGAGAAGATGGGCCATTACGCCCGTGTCGGCGGCCTCGAGGTGGCGCGCGTGGGCGACGATGGCCGCATGGACGAGATCAAGCGCAAGGTCGCTTCCGGCAAGGCCTTCGGCACGCGCGCGCGCCTGGTCGAGCCGGCCGAGATCAAGGCGAAGTTCCCGCTGATCGAGGAGAGCCTGGTGCAGGGCGGCCTGTGGGACCCCGATGCCGGCCTCGTCATTCCGCGCTCGCAGACGGTCGCCGGCAAGCTGGTCGACCAGGGGGAGGCCTCCGGCAAGCTCAAGGCCTTCGCCAATACGCCGGCCAGGTCGCTCGTCATCGAGAACGGCCGCATCAAGGGCGTGGTCACCGACCGCGGCACCATCGAGGCCGATTATGTCATTGTTTGCGCCGGCCTGTGGGGCCGCCTGATCGCCGAGATGGCGGGCGAGGACCTGCCGGTGATGCCGGTCGATCATCCGCTCACCTTCTTCGGGCCCTATAACGAGTTCGCCGGCACCGGCAAGGAGATCGGCTGGCCGCTGCTGCGCGACCAGGGCAACTCGGCCTATATGCGCGACACCGGCGATCCGACCACCGCCGAAGGCGGCCAGATCGAGTGGGGCTATTACGAAGAGACCAATCCGCGCCTCTGCCATCCGCGCGACATTCTCGAAAAGCACGAGGCGCGCCTCTCCCCCTCGCAGCGCGACCTCGACATGGAGCAGATCATGGCGCCGCTCGAGCGCGCCATGGAGCTGACGCCGATCCTCGGCGAGCTCGGCTACAATGAGGGCCACTCTTTCAATGGCCTGCTGCAGGTCACCACCGACGGTGGCCCTTCCATCGGCGAGAGCCAGAAGGTGCGAGGCCTGTGGTATGCCGTCGCCATCTGGGTCAAGGACGGCCCGGGCATGGCCAAGCTGGTGGCCGACTGGATGACGGACGGCCGCACGCCGATCGATCACAACAAGATCGACTATGCCCGCTTCTCCCCGCACATGCTGAAGGAAGCCTTCATCGAAGGGCGTTGCGGCGAGGCGGCCCGCAAGATCTACAATCCGGCCGTGCACCCGCGCGAGCCCTATGACACCGGCCGCAACGTGCGCCGCTCGCCCTTCTACGAGCGGGAGAAGGAACTGGGCGGCTACTTCATGGAGCTCGGCGGCTGGGAGCGCGCCCATGGCTACGCCGCCAACGAGCATCTCCTGGAAAAATACGGCAACCGCGTGCCGGTGCGCGCGAACGAGTGGGACAACCGCCATTTCTGGCGCGTTTCCAATGCCGAGCAGCTCGCGATGAGCGAGGATGTCGGCATCGTGAATTTGTCGCACTTCGCCATGGTCGATGTCGAGGGCCCGGATCACGTCGCCCTGATGGAGTGGGTCTGCGCCGCCAAGATCGGCGGCGACGCCAATATCGGCAAGGGCATCTACACCCACTTCCTCGACGAGGAAGGCATGGTGCGCGCCGACCTCACCGTCATCCGCATGGCTGACCGCTGCCGTGTCGTCGACGGCGCCGATGCCGGTCCGCGCGACTACCAGTATCTACGCCGCGTCGCCCAGGATAAGGGCTTCGACGTCACCGTGACCGATGTCAGCGAGAAGTTCGTCACCGTCGGCATCTGGGGCCCGAACGCCCGCACGACGTTGCAGAAGGTGGTGGAGGATCCGGCGGGCCTGGAGCCGGCCAACTTCCCCTTCGCCGCCATCAAGCCGATCAGGATCGGCGGCAAGGACGTCGCGGCCTTCCGCATCTCCTATGTCGGCGAGCAGGGCTGGGAACTGCATATGCGCTACGAGGACGGCCTCGCCGTCTGGGATGCGCTGCGCACCACCGGCGTGATGCCCTTCGGCGTCGAGACCTACGCCAACTCCCGCCGCATGGAAAAGAGCCTGCGCCTGCAGAACGCCGAACTCAACACCGAGTACAATCTGATCGAGACGGACCTGCAGCGCCCGAAGGTCAAGGAAGCCGATTTCTGCGGCAAGGCCAGGCATCTGGAGCATCGCGCCCGGGAGCACCAGCCGGCCATGCTCTGCACCCTGGTGATGACGGACAATATCGATGCCAAGGGCGTGGCGCGCTACCCGGTCGGCATCCTCCCCGTGATGGATCCGGAGACGGGCGAGACGCTGGTCGACGAGCTCGGCCGCCGCTCCTACACCTACTCGATCGCCTATGGCCCGACCATCGGCAAGAACATCGCGCTCGCCTATCTGCCCTGGTCCCATTGCCAGCAGGGCCGCAAGCTGAAGGTGGAATATTTCGGCGAGACCTATCCGGTGGAAGTGGCGGGCGTGGGGTACAAGCCGCTCTACGATGCGGAGAACCTCAAGCCACGCAGTTGAGTAAACCTATGTTCGAAGGGCGCAACATAAGCCTCCCCCACGAAGCTTGGGGAGGTGGGCCGACGAAGTCGGCTCGGAGGGGGTGTGGTCCGACGCGCTCGACTTAAAAGAAAGAGGCTTGGAGCTCTCAACGGACCCGAGTCCTATCTTGTTACGGCCGGCTTGGTGGCCCACACCCCCTCCGTCATTGTTTCGCAATGCCCAGTGACAACTTCGCACGCGAAGTTGTCACGGATACCCCCAGCTTCGTGGGGGAGGCTTTGCGTCGCGCGTTTTGGCAAAAAACCTCACCGATACCTACATCCACCCATGTTCTCCACGTCATAGAAGCGCGCAAATATTGACGTTCGAGCTTGCTTCCCCGAAGTCTTGGCTCCCCTATCCGCCCTCTCCCAATCAGGAGGCAGGGATTTCGTGTCTTGGACATCGCCGATGCCGAAGAAGACGGGCGTCCACAAGCCCGCGCCTTTTCCCGAACCGCCCAGCATGCCGCCGCAGACCTGCGTGGTCGCCATCGGCGACATCCATGGCCGGCTCGACCTGCTGGAGCCCTTGCTGGACCGCATCGAGCGCCGCGCGGCCTTGCTGCCGGGGGCGCGTCATGTCGTGGTGAGCCTGGGCGATCTCATCGACCGCGGGCCGGACTCGGCCGGGGTGATCGAGCGGCTGATGGCGGGCGTGAAGGGAAGCGAACTGATCGTCCTCAAGGGCAATCATGAGGATGCGCTGCTCGGCTTTCTCGACGACAAGCCGATCGGCGACGCCTGGCGCAGCTTCTTCGGCGCCGAGGCTTTCCTGCAGAGCTATGGCATCGCCGGCCGCCAGAACTTCCGGGTCGAGAAGGCCGCCGGCAAGCTGCGCGAGGACATTTTCGCAGCCATGCCGCAAGCCCATATCGACTTCCTGCGCAGCCTGCGCACGTCCTTCAGCATCGGCGATTACTTCTTCGTCCATGCCGGCGTGCGCCCCGGCGTGCCGCTGGCCGAGCAGGAGGAGCGCGACCTCGTCTGGATCCGCGACGAGTTCCTCCATTCCAAGCAGCGCTTCGAGAAGAAGATCGTCCACGGCCACACCCCCGTGCGCAGGCCGGACTTCAATCGCAACCGCATCAACCTCGACACCAAGGCCTACGCCAGCGGCACGTTGACGGCCGCGTTGTTCGAGGGCGCGGAGGTGACGATATTTTGATGCCGGGGACCGCCGGCATTCCTGCCGGCTCTTGGAAACGACGCCTTCCATAATGGGGGAAGCGGCGGATCGCACGATCCCCTTGCCACAATGTATTCGCTAAAGGCACTCTGCTCTTCCTGACAGGAGGAAGTGACGATCATGCAAGGCGATAGAGAAGAGCCGCGTATTCCTGACGGCATCAGTATCATCGCCTTTGGCGACGTGCATGGCAGCTACGACAAGCTCGAGGCATTGCTGGAACGCGTGGCCGAACGGGTGGCCGAGTTTCCCGAGCGGCGGCATGTCCTGGTCTCGGTTGGCGACCTCGTCGATCGCGGGCCGGATTCGGCGCCCGTGGTGGGGCGCCTCGCCGACGGTGTCGAGGGTTGCGAAACCGTGGTGCTGGCCGGCAACCACGAGGCGATGATGCTGGATTTCATCCGGGGCGGCGAGGATGCACAGGCCTGGCTGCACAATGGCGGGCTGCGCACCATGACGAGCTACGGCGTGGACCTCGAAAGGCTGCTGGCCGAGCGCCCGACCCTCCACACCCTGCGCCTTGCCCTCATCGACAAGATCCCGCCGCACCATCTCTCCTTCCTGATGGGCCGCCCGCTCACCTTCGAATGCGGCGATTATTTCTTCGTGCATGCGGGCGTGCGCCCCGGCCGCCCGCTCGACCAGCAGGACGAGGAGGACCTTCTCTGGATACGCGAGGAATTCCTCGACTTCGACGGCGATTTCGGCAAGCGCATCGTGCACGGCCACACCCCGGTGGATGTCGCCACCTTCAAGCCCAACCGCATCAACCTCGACACCGGCGCCTGCTTCGGCGGCCCGCTCACCGCGGTGCTGATCGAGGGGAGCGAAGTGACGATCTTCTGACGCCGGATGCAACGGAGGGCATCGTGTTGCGGGCCCATGGCCGGATAGAACGCTGGTCTGGTGAGTTTGCGTTTCCCTTTGGTTAACGCCGTGTGAAATGTTCGGCTATAACCTTTTGCCATAGAGAAGGGAGAACGCGCCATGAAGACTGCCGATGGTTTCGATCCTTCCATACCAGACGGCATCTGCGTCATCGCCTTCGGCGACGTGCATGGCTGCCTCGACAAGCTGCAGGCCTTGCTGGAGCGGATCGAGGCGCATGCCGCCGCCTTCCCGCAGCAGCACCATATCGTGGTCTCGCTCGGCAACCTTATCGATCGGGGGCCGGATTCGGCTGGCGTGGTCGAACGCCTCACCAAGGGGGTGCATGGCTGCGAGCTGGTGGTGCTGCGCGGCGATCACGAGCAGATGCTGCTCGACTTCGCTCATGATGCCGATGCGGCCGAACCCTGGCTGTGCAATGGCGGCTTTGACACGCTGCTGAGCTACGGTCTCGACCTCAATGCCATCACCGACCAGAAAGGCGGCCCGCGGGGCCTGCAGCGCGCACTCCTCGAAAAGCTGCCGCGCGAGCATCTGGGCTTCCTTTCGGCGACGCGGCTGAGCTTCGACTTCGGCGGCTATTTCTTCGTGCATGCGGGCGTGCGCCCTGGCGTCGCCCTCGACGATCAGGCACAGCATGACCTCCTGTCGATCCGGGAGGATTTCCTGCAATGGCGGAAGCCCTTCGGCCGCAAGATCGTGCATGGCCACACGCCGGTGAAGGTGCCGGCCCTCAACGCCAACCGCATCAACCTCGATACCGGCGCTTGCTTCGGCGGCCCGCTCTCCGCCATCCTGATGCAGGGGACGGAGGCGACGCTGTTCGGCTGAACACAGCCCACGACCATTGCGGCGATGAGGTGTGCCCAACCGTCAGGGGATTTTGAGCTGTGCGCTGTTTATTTCGATCACGTGATTATCGGGGTCGAGCAAGAAGGCTTGCTGAAAAGGGGCCGGGCCATCCAGTTGGAGGACGAGCCGCTTGGAGTCTCCATCGGACGCATGTTCGCTATAGCCGTTTGCCTTCAAGTGCCCCAGTGCCGCTGTAAAATCCGCAACCCGCACGGCGAAATGAATATCCCCCGTATCGATTCTCGGCTGCCTGCGCAGATGGCCATCCGGGTTGATGGTCAGATGCAGTTCGAAGCTGCCCGACGACATCCACGCACCTTGATTCCTGAATGCCGGTCGCTGAATCCGACGCAGCCCCAGAATATCGTGGTAGAAGGCGATAGACCTGTCGAGATCGGTGGTCACAAGCGCGACGTGATCGAAGGACGATACTTTCATCGTTTTCTCCGTCCCGGCAGGCAAGTCGTGGCCATTGCCAAAACTTCCGGTTGAAGATGCACCTTTGCGACCGGCTTTTGCAATGCATTTTAGGGCCGAGCCGATTTATCGGCCCGCCTTGCTCTCGCTCCGCGCCCTCCTTATGCTGCGCCCCATGCAGAACCGTATCGTGCCCTTCCCGATCCCGCCGCGCGTTCCGGCGGGGACCAGCATCATTGCCTTTGGCGACGTCCATGGCCATCTCGACCTGGTCGAGGACATGCTCGCCAGAGCCTCGGCCCGGGCCCGCGCGAAACCGGATCGGCGGCATATCGTCGTCAGCCTTGGCGATCTCGTCGACCGCGGGCCCGATTCACGCGGCGTGGTTCAGCGCCTGATGGGCGAGGTGTCCGGCTGCGAACTCCATGTCATCCGCGGCAATCACGAGACGCTGCTAATGTCCTTCCTCAAAGGGGACCCAGATGCCAATGTCTGGGTGAAATGGGGCGGCTTGGAGACGATCGGCAGCTATGGCGTCGACATCCAGGGCGCCAATCCCTCCTCGCCGACGGATATCGAGGCGCTTCGCAAGGAATTTCGGGCGAAGATGATCCCCGCGCATCTCGATTTCATGCGCACGCGCCGGCTCAGCGTCACCTTCGGAGACTATTTCTTCGTGCATGCCGGCGCCCGGCCGGACGTGCCGCTGGCCCAGCAGAAGGAGCATGACCTGATCTGGATCCGCGACGAGTTCCTGCCCTCCGGCCAGCGCTTCGAGAAAAAGATCGTGCATGGCCACACGCCGGTGGACGAGGCCGATTTCCGCGGCAACCGCATCAATCTCGACACCGGCGCCTGCTATGGCGGCACGCTGACGGCCGCGATCTTCGAGGACGACGACGCCAGGGTGTTCGCGAGCCTCCCTGCCAGGAGCCCGGCCTGGCACCCCTACGGGACAGTGTGAAGCGCTCCCAGGCCTACGACCTCATCCCGATGCCATGGTTCGGCCGGGCCGTCGAGGCGCGCTCCACCAAGGTGGGGGCGAGCACGACATTCATGCGCGCCGCCGTTTCCCGGCGCAGCTCGCGCACCAGCAGCCTGGCCGCCTCGACCCCCATTTCTCTGTGGCCGATGCGCACGGTGGTCAGGGGAGGCTGCACCATGTCGACGAAGGGCATGTCGTTATGCCCGACAACGGAGACATCGCCGGGACAGTGCCGGCCGAGTTCCTGGAGCGCCTGGTAGATGCCGAGGGCAAGCAAGTCATTGGCGGCGACGATGCCGGTGGCTTCGGGATGCTTCAACAGGATCATCTTGGCTGCCTTATGACCCGCCTCCCTCGTATAGGCGCTGGCGAACTCCATGGTCAGCCCATCGCGGGGAAAGCCGTGATTTTCCATGGCCATCTCGAAGCCGACGCGCCGGAGATAGCCGGTGGAGATGTGCTGCGGGCCGCCGAGATGAGCGATCCTGCGGTGGCCGAGTTCGATGAGATGGTCGACCGAGAGCTTCATCCCGAGCACGTCGTCGGAGACGGCCGCGGGCGCGCGCTGGGTTGCTTCGGAGCGGTTGACCAGCACGATCGGCACATTGCGCTCCAGGCAGTGGTTCACCACCGGATCGTTGCGGCTGGCGGTGGCCAGGATCAGGCCGTCGACCCGCCGTCCGATCAGGGCGTCGACCAAGTCGAGCTGCGCATCCTGCTCGGTGCCGGCATCGGAGACGATGGTGTAGTAGCCCTGGGCGTTCAGGATCTCGTTGATGCCGCCGAGGATGGGGGAGAACAGCGGGTTGGCAATATCGGGCACCAGCACTCCCACCAGCATGGAGCGCCCGGTGCGCAGGCTCGCCGCTAGCGGGTCGCCCCGATAGCCGAGCTCGCGCGCATGCATCCTGACCCGCTCGACCACATCGTCGGCAACCATGCCGCGTGTCGCCGGGTTAAGCGCGCGCGATGCAGTCGAGACATGGACATGCGCGGCCGCTGCCACGTCCTTGAGGGTTACTGCGCGCGATATCTGGCGTGCTTGCTTGTCCATATGCACGTATTGCAGTTCTTTTTGCAATCGTTTTCACGACAGGTGGCTACTGGAAACGCATCAAATGACGCTAGGAAACACGATTTTATACGACAAATGCGCACTGTCAATGACAAATCCCCTTGTTCTTGACAGTCTTGCTTTTCTGCATATGCAATCGATTGTAGTGCGAGGAAACGCTATGACAATCGACCAAGGGCAGTCCGTTACAGAGGCGGTGCTGGCCGTAATGCCGGCCACTCCAGACGAACGGCTGAGCACGGCGACAAGGGCAATGGTTCGCCACTTTCACGCTGCCATCCGCGAGACAAAGCCCACGCAACGGATGGTTGAGTGTGGCCTCGAATTCCTCATCGGTCTCGGACGCGCCACGGCGCTCAACGGACGCTGTCGACCCGTGAATGATCCGGGAATCGCGGCCTGCCGGCTCGAACAGGACCTCATCCCGAAGGCCGGGCACGCGCTCCTTCCCAAACCCCCAATGGCATGAGCTTTCCGATGTTGTTTCATGATCTGTCAGGCAAGGTCGCCGTCGTCGTCGGCGGCAGCGGCGGCATAGGCCGAGCGGTTTCCCTGGAACTGGCACGGGCGGGCGCCCAGGTCGTCGTCACCTATTTCAGCGACGATACCGCCGCCGAGTTCGTCTCGGTGCTGCCCGGCGGCGGCCACGCCGCCATGCCGGCCTGCGTCGAGGACACCGCCTCGCTGCGCGATCTCGCCGCCTTCGTCAAGGCGCGCTATGGCCGGGCCGACATCCTGGTCAACTGCGCCGGCTTTACCTCTCCCGTGGCGGCCGAGGATCTCGAGGCGCTCGACGACGACCTGATCGACCGCACCTTCGCCGTCAACTGGCGCGGTCCCTTCGCCGCCATCCGTGTCTTCCGCGCCATGCTGGCCGAGCATGGCGACGGGCTGATCGTCAACATCTCCTCGATCGCAGGCCAGACCGGTATCGGTTCCAATATCGCCTATTGCGCCGCCAAGGCGGGCATCGACGTGATGACCAAGGCGCTCGCCCGCTCCCTGGCGCCGGAGGTGCGGGTGATGGCGATCGCGCCCGGCATCGTCGATACCTGCTTCGTGCCGGGCCGCACCGACGGTTTCAACCAGCTGGTCGCCAAGTCCATCCCGCTGCAGCGGATCGCCACCGCCCAGGATGTCGCCGATGCCGTGCTCGCCTGCGCCACGCTGCTGCGCTACTCGACCGGCTCCTTCGTGCTCACGGACGGGGGACGGGCACTATGATCTCCAGGCTGTCCGAACGCGTCATGATCACCTGTGCCGTCACAGGCAATCACATGCGCCCCGATCAACATCCGCGCCTGCCGGTCACGCCCAAGGAGATCGCAGATTCGGCGCTGGAGGCGGGCGAGGCCGGTGCGGCCATCGTTCATGTCCATGTGCGCGACCCGCACACGGGCCGGCCGTCCATGGAGATCGGCCTCTATCATCGCGTGGTCGAACATATCAGGGCCGGCAATCCACAGCTCATCATCAATCTGACGACGAGGCCGGGCGGACGTTTCGTGCCCTCCCAGTTCGACCCGAAGACGGCCGCTGCCGGCACCACGCTGCTGCCGCCGGAGAAGCGGGTCGAGCACATCGTCATGCTCAGGCCGGACCTGTGCACGCTCGACCTTAACACCATGAATGCCGGCCAGGAGGTGGTGATCAACACCCCCTACAGCATCAGCCGCATGGCCGAGATCATCCGCGCCGCCGGCGTGCGGCCGGAGCTCGAGCTGTTCGATACCGGCGACATCGCGCTCTGTCGCGACCTCCTGGAGCAGAACGTGCTGGAAGGCCCGATCCTGTGCTCCCTGGTGATGGGCGTGCGCTACGGCATGCAGGCTTCGCCAGAGGCGCTGCTGCATGCCCGCAACAATCTGCCGGCGGATAGTGTCTGGACCGCCTGCGGTGTCGGCCGCTCCGCCTTCCCGATGGTGGCGCAATCGGTCCTGGCGGGCGGCAACATCCGCGTCGGGCTCGAGGATGCCGTCTATATCGAGAGCGGCGTCCTCGCCCCCTCCAACGCCGCGATGGTGCGCAAGGCGCGAGGCATCGCCCAGGCTCTGGGCGCGGCCATCGTCACGCCGGAGGAAGCCCGCGAGCGGCTCGATCTGCCGGTGCGTCCGGCCGGCAGTCCCGTGCCCCTGAGGAGGCAGATATGATCGCCGTCATCAACGGCATGGCCGGGCAGGCGGTGGCCCGGCTCGCTTCGTGCCACGGTATCAAGGTCAGCGGTTTGGTGCGTCGATCCGAGGCCAATGTCAGTCATGCCAATGGCCTCGTCGTCATCGTCGATTCTGCCGTGGATTGGGCAATCGAAAGCATTCGCAATCTTACCGAAGGTAAAGTTTCCAGGCTTATCTTTGGAACGTTCGGCAGACCCCGCTTCCAACTTGCCAGTCGCTCCCTTGCATTGGGCGAGCGCCAGGTCTTCATCGCCGCGATGGACAAATCCGTGTGCTTTAATTTATTTGAATTCTTTCACGACGGACGCTGTTATACTGGTGTAGAGACCCTGGTGCTGGATGCCGCGGCTTGCGCAAGCATGCTGGGCGAGCTTCCGCCCTGGTTCGAAAGCGGCAGGTTGAAGCCGTTTTCCTCTGAAGGTGGCCTCTACGGCGTTGCCGGTGCGGCCCGCGCCTATGCCGAGTCTCGAGTTCGGCTCGTCCGCGTATCCTTTTGTCGCCTTTCTCGTGAGGCGCCCATGCATGTCACGCGTTCAGCGAAAGCACCCCTGTACCGTATGCCAGGCCATTACGGTATGACGATCCGCCAGCTGCAGGGCGATGAGGCCGGACCCGGCTCCAGCGTGGGACTGGCCCTCCTGGAGATACAGCCCGGCGGCGGCGCCGCGGCGGCGCCCTCGCCCCATGAGAAGATCTATTTCGTGCAGGCCGGTGAGGTGACGATCTCCAACGGCGACCACGCCGATGTGCTGAAGGCCGGCGATTCCTGCCGTTTCGCTCCCTACGAGATTCGCAAGGTCAGGAACGACGGCGAGCACCCCGCCACCCTCGTGCTGGCCACGGCGCTGCGATGACGGGACCGAAGTGAGCGGCAGGTGAGTCTGGGCCTGCACGAAACCCTGTGAAAGACCGCAAGGCTCGCCAGCAAGAGAACACAGGCCCCCGGCGCGGGACAGGAAAGCTGGAAGGACGTGGAAATGCAGTTTGAATCGATCAGCGTCGCGCATCTCTCGCATCGCTTCACGGCTGGAGGGGCGCAGCAAGGCACCAACGCGCTCGCCGATGTCTCCTGCTCCTTTCCGGCCGGGCGGATCAGCGCCATTGTCGGGCCGAGCGGTTGTGGCAAGTCCACCCTGCTGCTCATCCTGCGCGGCCTCTTGACCCCGAGCAGAGGGGAAGTCGGCTTTCGCTATGCGAGCGGGACGGGCGCCTCGGTCAACGGCAAGGCGCCGCGCATGGCGACCGTCTGGCAGTCCTTCAACCTGCTGCCCTGGCGCACCGTGCTCGACAATGTCGCCTTCGGCCTGGAGCTCGAGGGCGTCGGCAAGGCCGAGCGGCGTGAACGAGCCTTGCAGGCGATCCGCTCGGTCGAGCTCTCCGGTTTCGAGAAGCATTATCCCAACCAGCTCTCCGGCGGCATGCGCCAGCGCGTCGGCCTCGCCCGGGGGCTGGTGATGTCGCCCGACATCATGTTCCTCGACGAGCCCTTCGGCGCCCTCGACGCGCAAACCCGGCTCTACCTGCAGGAACAGCTCGCGGCGGTGGTCGAGCGCAGCGGCAAGACCATCGTGCTCGTCACCCATTCGATCGAGGAGGCGATCTTCCTCGCCGACCACGTGCTGGTGATGACGGCCCGGCCCGGCCGCATCGCGGCGCGCTTCGATGTCGACCTGCCGCGCCCGCGTGCCATGGAGATCCAGAACGACCACCGCTTCGGCGAACTCTTCACCAGCATTTACGGCCTCCTCCGGGAGGAAGTGAAGAAGTCGATGCTGAACTGAGGGCGCAAGATGGCCATGAGCACTTATGCCGATGAAGAAGGCGCCGTCGAGGATGTCTCTCCGCCGGCCAATCGAGACCGGACCTGGCTCTATGGCCCCGTGGCCATGGTGGTCTTCCTCATCGCCTGGGAAGCCTATGTCACCGTTTTCGCCGTGCCGGAGCTCTATCTGCCGCGACCCTCGGTCGTCATCGCCACGCTGTTCGACCTCTTCGTGCGCAAGAACCTTGGCTATGACCTGTTGCTGACGCTCTACCGCATCTTCGCCGGCTTCTTTCTGGCGGCGATCGTGGGGGTGGCCATCGGCATTGCCATGGGCATGTCGAAACGGCTCTATGCCGTCTGCGACATCTTCGTCGCCGCCATCTATCCCGTCCCGAAAATCTCGCTGGTGCCGCTCCTGATCATCTGGCTCGGCAGCGGCAACATCTTCCAGATCGTGCTGAGCGCGCTCGGCTGCGTCTTCCCGATCCTGATCAACACCGTGCAGGGCGTGCGCCAATGCGACGAGGGCCTCATCCTGGCGGCCCGCGACCTTGGCGCCAACCAGCGCCAGATCCAATGGAAGGTTGTGCTGCCGGCGGCGGTGCCCTCGATCTTCAGCGGCCTGCGCCTGGCGCTCGGCCTTTCGATCATCCTGGTCGTCGCCGCCGAGATGCAGACCGCCCGCTATGGCCTCGGCGGGCGGCTCAACCTTGCCGGCCAGGTGCTGGAGACCGGCCAGGTCTTCGCCATCCTGCTGCTGCTGGCGGTGCTCGGCATCCTCCTCACCAAGACCCAGCAATATCTCGACCACCTCATCAATCGCTGGCGCGTGCGCTAGGCCGGCGGAGTCGGAACCCATGAAACAGACCACCATCAAATGCGGCTGGCTCGTCTCGATGGACGACCGCATCGGCGACCTCAAGGACGCCGAGATCCTCATCCGCGATTCCCAGATCGTCGCTGTCGGCCATGACCTCGGCGCCACCTCGGACGAAGTGATCGATGCCGGCGACATGATCGTCATGCCCGGCCTCGTCAACGCCCATATCCACCTGTGGCAATGCGGGCTGCGCGGCATCGGATCGGAATGGGCGGTGGGCGAATATTTCGTCCACATCCATGGCAATCTCGCCACCCATTATGGGCCGGAAGACAATTATCTCGGCAACCTCATCGGCTCGCTCACCCAGATCGATGGCGGCGTCACCACCGCGCTCGACTGGTGCCACAATCTCAAGAGCCTCGAACAGGCCGAACGCTCCATCGACGCCCTGGAGGAGACAGGCCTGCGCACGGTGTTCGCCCATGGCACCACCAAGCCGCCGACACCGCCGGACGGCTTGCCCTACAGCCAGATCCCCCATCCGCGCGAGCGGGTCGAGGCCCTGCGCAAGGGGCGCCTTGCCAGCGACCGCGGCCGGGTGACGCTGGCGATGGCGATCCTCGGCCCGCATTACTCCACCTGGGACGTGGTGGTGCAGGACCTGGCGCTCGCCCGCGAACTCAACCTGCTCTCGACCTCACACGCCACCAGGCGCAAGCAGGATTGCGTCACGCCCAACGGTTATCTGCGCCTGGCGCAGGAAGGCTTGATCGGGCCTGAGCACAATATCGTCCACGCCAATTTCTTCGAGGACGACGAACTCAAGGCAGTGGTCGAGGCCAGCGCCTCGGTGACGCCGACCGTGCTGGTGGAACTGCACAGCGACTCCGCCGATCCGCTGGTGCCGCGCCTGCGCGCCCTCGGCGCCCTGCCCTCGATCGGCAACGACGTCGAGCCCATCGTCTCCGGCGACATGTTCCGCGAGATGCAGGCGGCGCTCCTCCATGCCAGGCAGGTGGCCAATCGCGACAACCGCCGGGGCGGCGGTGCACCCTTCAGGATCAGCCCGGTGCGCTCGCGCGAGGCCCTGCAATGGGCGACCATCGGCGGCGCCAGGGCGCTGCGCCTCGAAAACCGCGTCGGCTCGCTCACGCCCGGCAAGAAGGCCGACATCATCATGCTGCGCAGCACCGATCTCAACCTCTTCCCGGTGCACAACCCGCTCTACAGCATCGTCGAGCAGGCCAATGCCGGCAATGTCGACACGGTGATGATCGACGGCGTGATCCGCAAGCGGGCCGGCAGGCTGACCTTCCCGGTCGACGTGCTGCGCCAGCGGCAAAGCGAACTCGCCGCTTCGGCCGAACGCATCATGCGGGCCGGCGACTTCACCGTGCTGGCGGCGTGAGAGGAGGGGATCATGCGCATCGACGTTCATGCCCATTACTTCCCCAACCGCTATCTCGATCGGCTGGAGCGCTATGGCAGCCAGCTCACCGACGTGGCACGCAACTGCAACGCGGCCAAGGCGCCCGCTGAGATGTCCAGGCGCTTCGACATGATGAAAAAGGCCGGGGTCGGGAAGCAGCTCATTTCGGTTGGCCCGCAACTGCCCTATTTCATCGATCCCAGTCGCGCGGCTTCGGCGGCGCAGGAGGCCAATGATCTTTATGCCGAGATCATCGCAGCCCATCCCGGTAGCTTCATCGGGCTTGCTGCGCTGCCGCTGCCGCATATCGACAGGAGCCTTGCCGAGATCGAACGTGCCCTCGACAAACTGAAGCTGGCCGGCGTGTGCTTCGGTACCAGCGTGCTCGGCTTCACCATCGCCCATCCCCTGTTCGAGCCGGTCTATCAGGAACTCGACCGGCGCGGCGCCATCCTCTACCTCCATCCCTCGGGGTTGGGGGCTGGCTCGCACCTCATTCGCGACTATGACCTGACCTGGGCCATCGGCGCGCCGATCGAGGATACCATCGGCCTGATGCACCTGATCCTGGCAGGGATCCCGCAGCACTATCCGCGCCTTCGCATCATCGTCTCGCATTGCGGCGGCGCCCTGCCGATGCTGCTCGGCCGGCTCGACGCCCAGGCGAGCTGGCTCCTGCCAGAGGGCAGGGAACTCCCCAGTCATACCGCGCGCCGGCTGTGGTACGACACGGTCAGTCACTCTTACGCGCCGGCGCTGCGTTGCGCCCGCGAAGCCTTCGGGGCTGACCGTCTGCTGTTCGGCAACGACTTTCCCTACAAGCAGGGAGACGATTATGCGAATGGCCTCCATTACATCTTCGGCGCGGGCCTGGATGCCGTCGAAGCCGACAAGATCGCCAACAGGAATGCGGCTGTGCTTCTGAACGCAGCCTGATCCCAAGGGGGCTTTTGAACCAGCGTTCGCATGTCGATCTGCAATCGATTGCGAAAAAATTGCAAGTAAGTTTGGAAACAATCGGGACGTTTCGGAGAGAACAATGTCCATCATCACAAGACGTCAAACCCTGAAGATAGCCGCAGCCGCTACGGCAACTGGCGCCCTGTTCATGACAGGCTGGCCGAAGCGGGCCACCGCCGCTGCGACAGACAAGTTGATATTCGGCACGGTGCCCTATATTTCCTCGGGCCCGCTCTTCATCGCCCAGGCCAAGGGTTATTTCGAGAAGGTCGGTATCGACCTCGATGCCCGCTATTTCGTCGACGGCGGCCTTGCCATGCCGGCTTTGGCGGCGGGCGAGATCGACATCTCCGTCACGCCCTGCAATGTCGGCTTCTACAACATGGTGGCCAAGGGCACTCCGGTACGGGTGTTCATGGATCGTGGACGCGAGGCGGCAGGGCGCGGCTCGCAGGCGATCCTCGTCTCCAACAAGCTCTACGCGGGCGGCTTCCACAATCTCGACGGCTTCAAGGATGGCACCGGCAAGACCATCTCCGAGGCGGTGCCGGGCAGCGTCGGCCATTACCTCTTCTCCAAGGCCTTCAAGCGCGCCGGCCTGACGTCCGATGTCGCCGAATGGAAATGGGGCCTCGACGCTTCCTCCGCCTTGAAACTGATGGTCGCGGGCAACCTCGACATGGTCGAGGTGTCGATGCCTGGCGCCCTCGCCGCCGAGAGGAAGGGCGCCGGCCATATCATCGCCTGGGGCGACGAGATCTCGCCCGATATGCAGCTCGCCACCATGTCGGCCAATGAGACCCTGCTCAACGAGCGCAAGGACGTGGTGGTGCGCTTCTGCATGGTGATGCTGCAGGCCTACAGGGAGTTCATGGCGGCGGCTGACAGCGGCGATGCGGAGATCGTCAAGATCCTCGCCAAGGCCACCGAATTGCCGGAGGCCCTGATCGACGCGGCGCGGCCGCGTTGGTCGGCCATGGCGCTGGACGGGCTGCCCGGCAAGCAGGCCATCCTTGCCCAGCAGGCCTTCTGGCATGAGGAGGTCAAGCTGCTCGAGCGCACCGCCGATGCCGACAAGCTGTTCGACCTTACGGCGGTGACGGAAGCGAAGGCCCGGCTCGCCGACAAGAATCCGTTCATTTGAACCGGAGAAGCGCGTCCCACCCACGCTAACTCCGGCCATGGCGGTGCTTCCTCTTTTCCTCCCGTAGGGGAAACACCGTCTTCACTCCCGCCTCGCCCGGCACGATTGCGACCCTTGCCGGGCAGGCGGGCCTTTCTTCAGTCGAACCGGAGAGGCGTGTCCCAACCGCGCCAACTCCGGCCATGGCGGTGCTCCTTCAATCCCTCCCATGGGGGAGCACCGTCTTCACTCCCGCCCGCCCGGCATGATTGCGACCCAGCCGGGCGTGGCGGGCTTTTCTTTCTCCGCTTCGGCGAGCCTCTTGTCCACTGCCTTGTGGTTTTCGGGCCTGGCGCCAGGCTGGGCGCGCGATTCCGGCAAATCGCAAAACGCCTTAAGGCACCACCTTGCGGAAACCGAACCAGCCGCCGTCGGCATCGAAGGCCACGTCGTAGTCACGCAGGAAGTGCCGGCCGGTATTGACGAAGGCCGGGGTGCCCGGACGATTGACCAGGACCACGCTGGGGGCCGCCTTGTCGCCGGTGTCGCCCACCGTGAAAGCATATTGCGCGATCGGACTGGCCCCATCCGGAAAGGACACGGTCACCTCGGCCCCGGCCGTCAGGCCGGTCGCCTCGGCTCCCGCGCGGCTGGGATTGGGGACGGGCTCGGTGGGGAGTGCCGAGGGGTTGGAGACGGTGAGATACATCTGCTTGATGCCGGTATCGATCAGCACGGGTCCGGTTTCAGCGGGCTGGCCGTTCACCGATACGGCCATTTGCGCCTGGGCCCAGTCACGGAGATCGTTGGACGAGGGCTTGCCCGTTGCATCGAGGCTGTGGCCCTGCAACCTCGTCCAGCTGAAATCGTGACTGTTCGCCTGGCTCAGCCCCAGATGCACGCCGCTCGGCGTGACGATGTAGCCGGGCCGGTAAATGCCTGGCTGGATCGGGCGGCCCTCGATGGCGGTGAGGTTGAGGAACGGGTTCTTGTCAGGGGTGCCCTGAGGCTGCCCGTCATGTTCTCGACCGAAACCCACGCCCATATAGGCGATGCCCGTGGGCATGCTGGTCGTTTCCTGCGGGTTGGCGCATGTCGGCTGGTTGCGTTTTTCGCTCCAGCCCGGGCAGCTATATTGCGTCTCGACCGCGAGCACCGGGACCTTGGCGGTGGCAAGTTCCCCACCCGCAGCGTCCAGGAAGACCAGTTCGCGCGGGATCCAGCGGCCGACCCAAAGGAGCTTGCTGCTGGAAAGGAACTCCCAACCCAGCGGATACTTGTCGTCCGCGCTGGAATAGCCGGGCAGATCGGCGGCTGAGATGACCACGCCCGTCGAGCCGGTATCCATGGTCATGGTAAACGGGTGCGAGGCGCCGCCACCCGGAACCTGCACGAGGAAGGAGAGCTTGGGCGCACCGGTGAAAGGGGCCTTCCCGCTGCCGGCATTGGTATACGGCACGAAGCGCGCCATCGTATAGGCATGAAGGTCCGGCCCTGACTGAGCAAGGGCGCCGGCCGAAAAACCAGCAGCAAGCGTGGCCGCGAGAAGGAGGCTGATGACGCCGCCTGTCACCGGTGCTCTCGGATCGTTCCCCGCGGCTGCCAGGCGTTTCCCCATGCCGATGCCTACGGCTCCAGCTCGGTGTCCCAGTAGAGATAGTCCAGCCAGCTCTCATGCAGATAGTTCGGCGGGAAGTGCCGGCCGTTCTGGTGCAGGTCGGAGAGGGTGGGAGCGAAGGGTTTCTGGTGGGGGTGCATGCCGGCCTCGGCGGGCATGGCGCCGCCCTTTTTGAGATTGCAGGGCGAGCAGGCGGCAACGACGTTTTCCCAGGTTGTCTGTCCGCCCCGGGAGCGCGGGATCACATGGTCGAAGGTGAGGTCCGAGCGCGTGCCGCAATATTGGCACGTGAAACAGTCGCGCAGGAAGACGTTGAAGCGGGTGAAGGCTGGGTTCCGGCTGGGTTTGACGTAGCTTTTGAGGCAGACCACCGAGGGTAATCGGAACTCGAAGGTGGGACTTCGTACGACCTTGTCATATTCGGAGATGATGTTGACCCGGTCGAGGAACACCGCCTTCACCGCATCCTGCCAGGACCAGAGCGAAAGCGGGTAGTAGGAGAGGGGTCTGTAATCCGCATTGAGCACGAGGGCGGGACACGCCTCCGGCGACACCGGCGGATGAAAAACGGCAGGCGAGACATGCGCCGTCACAACGCACTCCTGACACCAAGGCTCAGCCGAAAGCCGATTCGGCCGTTCGTGCCGACAATGTAGGATTAACGTGTCGGTCTTGTGAAGGGGGAACTGGGAGCGCGGACGTCCTACGACACTCAAGGGAGTGTCGGACGATCCGCTCTTGAACCACTGTCGTGCCAGGAAAAGCCAGTATTTTGGGGAAGTCACCGCGAGCCTGGATTCGCTCTCGTTTCAAGAGCGGACATCGCGACATGCAAGCATGTCGCTGAGATGTCCGCGCTCCCAGGCCTAGCGCAACTGCTTCGCCAGCCAGCTCAGAGTCGTATCCGGAATGCCCAACTCCTCCAGGTGGTCATGCGTCGCCAGCACATAATCGGGATTGGAGCCCGACAGGCCGACGGCACTGCGCACCGTCTCGAGCAGGCGCTCCCTCGGCAACGTGCCGCAATATTGCAGATGGCGGCGGTCTGCCCGGTAGGCGAGGGCCGCGATGCGCCGGCCGTCGTCAAGCCGGGCTTCATGCACGATCTCGATATAGACGCTGGTCACCTGTTCGCGCCGGCGCAGATAGTCGACGGTGGTGGCCCAGTTCTCCGGCGCCACGCGGAAGGCGACGCCGTGGCAGGAGCCACCAAGGTCGAGGCCGAGCACCAGGCCGGGCTTTTCCGGCGTGCCGCGATGCACATGCGACCAGATGCACAGCGCCCGGTGCAGGCCGTGGATCTCGGCGTTGCGGCGCTCCTCATAGGCAAAGCCCGGGTTCCACATCAGCGACCCGTAGCCGAAGACCCAGCCGGCGTCGGGGACAGGTGCGTCGTACTGATTCACTCGGCCGCCAGATGGAATGCATCAAGATAGTGGAAGGGCAGGGCCGCGAGCGCGTCGCGCAGGGCGACGAGGTCCTGCTTCAGCCGGTCGAAGGCCGGCAGCGGCGTGAAGTCATGCTCGTTCATGTAGAGCGCGCGGTTGATCTCGACCTGGATGACATGGAAGCCCGCGCCGGGATTGCCGTAATGCTCGGTGATATAGCCGCCGGCATAAGGCTTGTTGCGCCCCACCGAATAGCCGAGCGAACGCAGCGCGTCGTCGGCGCAATCCATGATCAGATGCGAGCAGGACGTGCCATAGCGGTCGCCCAGCACGATGTCGGCGCGCGGGCGTTCTTCACGGGCAAGGCCGCAGGAAGGCATGGAATGGCAATCGACCAGCAGCGCCACCCCGAACTCGCGGTGGATCTCGCCGAGCAGGCGGCGCAGCGTGCGGTGATAGGGCTTGTAGAGTTCCTCGATGCGGCGCAGTGCCTCGTCCACCGGCAGGCGCCTGGCATAGATCTCCTGGCTCTCGCTCACCACGCGCGCCAGGGTGCCGAGCCCGCCGGCGACGCGCAGCGAACGGGTGTTGGCGTAGTTGGGCAGGCGGCCGTCGAACATGCGCGGATCGAGCTCATAGGGCTCGCGATTGACGTCGAGATAGGCGCGCGGGAAGCGGGCGCTCATCAGGGCCGAACCGGTGCCGGCGACATCGGCGAGCAGCAGGTCGACGAAGGCATCTTCCGAGCGGCGCAGCGCATGGGCGTCCAGACGCGAGGATTCCAGGAAGGCGCGGGGATAGACCCGGCCCGAATGCGGCGAATTGAACAGAAGAGGCGCCGAATAGGCCGCCGGCTCGACCACGTCGAAGGGAGGGTTGAGCTCAATTTCCATGCCGGCGACGGACCTCAGCGACGATATCGGGCGGTTCCCTCCGAACCGGATACGGATAGGAACACACAAGGGGATTTGCTGGTTTCGAGAAAATCACGTGTGCGGAAGCATCACAAGCCCCGCACGATCATTTTCTGCTTACCGGACGCTATCGCGTGTATGGCGAAGCACTCCAAGACGGGTTAACTCTATTGCGATGTAAACGAAGCATTTACCACGACGACGGTCTATAGAGATCCAGTGAGCTCCGGCCTGACCGGGGATTCGGGACGCGCAAGCAATGAACAAGATTCTACTCGCCGAAGACGACAACGACATGCGCCGCTTCCTGGTGCGCGCCCTGCAGAATGCCGGCCATGAGGTGATGTCCTACGATAACGGCCTGTCGGCGTATCATCGCCTGCGCGAGGAGCCGTTCGAGCTGCTGTTGACCGACATCGTCATGCCGGAGATGGACGGTATCGAACTCGCCCGCCGCGCCACCGAACTCGACCCGGATATCAAGGTGATGTTCATCACGGGCTTCGCCGCCGTCGCCCTCAACCCGGATTCGGCTGCCCCGAAGGATGCCAAGGTGCTTTCCAAGCCCTTCCATCTCAAGGACCTGGTCAATGAAGTCGACAAGCTCCTCAAGGCCGCCTGAGCTTTTCCGAAAATAACCGGCGTCACGGCTTGCATGCCCTGATTCAACCTGTTATGAGGCCGGCCTCCGCAAGCGATGGGCGCGTAGCTCAGCGGGAGAGCACTACGTTGACATCGTAGGGGTCACAGGTTCAATCCCTGTCGCGCCCACCATCGCGCCTTTCAGATAGTTCGACAAAAATCGCGATTCGGAGAAATCGCGATTTGCTCCAGTTGTGATCTTTCAGGAGGCTGGCGCGTTTTGCGACGAAGCCAGCTCTGCCGCCAGATTGATGGCCGTCTGGAAATACGCGCGCCGCTCGCGGATGGCTGGCGAGCGGGGCCCCGGGACGATCAGGCGCGACGGCTCGCCCAATCGTTCCGGCACCGGCAAGCTCGAGGCGAGATATGCCATCTCTGCTAATCCCAGTGCGGTGAGCTCGGCACTTTCCTGCAAGCAGACCGGACGTGCCATGGCATCGGCGAGGAACTGAACAAAATAGCTGTTGCGGGCGAGTCCGCCATCGATGGAGACCGGCCCATCACCTTCGCCACCCAGCGCCTCGATCAATTCGGCTCCGCGATAGGCTATGCCTTCGAGGACGGCCTTGCGTAGATCCGCCGGCGCTGTTGCCTGCCTGAGGCCCACAAAGCTTGCGGCGACATCGCGTCGCCAGTAGGGAGCCGCGAGCCCTGCAAGCGCCGGGACAAAGGCAATTCCACGTGTGATCGCGGGCGTGGCGTCATCAAAGGCGAAATCCTCGTAGGAGCCGGCGAGGCCTATGGAGATCGCCCAGTCCACGGCGGCGGCGGCCGTATAGTCGCCTCCGTCGAGCGCGTAGACCGGCGCTTCGCCCGGTAATTGCCAAGCGATCGTCGGAACGAGTCCCGGTCGATCAAGGATCGGCGCGGCGCCCGAGAGCGCCAGCGCGAAGCTCCCGGTCCCAAATGTGATCTTCGCATCGCCTACTGTGCGGCAGCCGTGCCCGAACAGAGCCGCCTGTTGGTCGACGATGCTGACCACGAGGGGGAGCTCCCGGTCACGACGCCGGATCACGCCGAAGAAACCAGCCGTCGGAACGATCTTCGGCAAGAGGTCGCGAGGCACGCCGAAGATTTGGCAGAGGCCATCGTCGAACCGGCCGTCGGCGATATTCATCAGGCTGGTGCGCGAGGCGGTCGTCGGGTCGGTCACATATTGGCCCGTCAGCCGGTCGATGAAGAAACTCTCCGACGTGCCGATGCCGAGGCGGCCGTCGCGTGCGGCCTTGCCAACAGCCGGCACGTGCTCCAGGAGCCAGGCGATCTTGGAGGCGGAGAAATAGGCGTCGACCGGAAGGCCGGAGAGCGCCGACACCTGCGCCTTCGTCGAAGCGGGGAGGGCGTCGAGCCGGCCTTGTGACCGCTGATCCTGCCAGACGATGGCGTGGTAAAGAGCGCGCTTCGTCACCCGATCCCAGGCAATAACGGTCTCACCCTGGTTGGCGAGGGCCATCGCTGAGATTTGGGGATGGGCCGCAAGCGCACGATCGATCAGAGTCTCGATATTGCCGATCAGTTCCTCGGCGTCATGTTCGACAAGGCCATCCCCGGGCAGTATCTGGCGATGCGCCAGCCCGCCGCAAGATATGAAGGTGCCGTCGTCGGTCAGGACAAAGGCCTTGGTCGAGGTCGTTCCCTGATCGATGGCGAGGATAGCTGATGCTTGATGCGTCATATCGGTGGGCTACCTTTGCGTGTCCGGGCCAGATCGGCGGCGATGCTCCTTGCGGCGTTCCGCCCGTCGATCGCGCAGGGCCCGGAAGATCGCACGGATCGGAGCACATTGCCCGCCGCGAAGATATGCGGATCGGCCGTGCGGAACGCCGCATCGACCCGAGGGCCGCGCGTCGTCGCCTCGATCCCCATCGGATGAAGCCGAGCCAGCGTCGCCTCGGGCACCCAATCGCCCGAAAATACCACGCCGTCGCAGGCCACTGTCTGGCGTTGGCCGTCATGCTCAAAGGTAACAGCCTCAACGCACTTTTCGCCTTCGATCGCAATGATCGCGACATTGGCTCTTGCGGGGACGCCAAATACAAGACGCGACCCAAGCGCCACGAGCGGCATGCTGCGCAATTTTGGTGCCTCGTCGATGATCATGCGCGGCTTCGCGCCCAGATGCCGAAGCGTCAGGATCGTCGAGAAGGCGACGATCTCGCTGCCGACGATGATGGGGTTTCGGCATGGCAGTCGATGATGCAGATAGACGAAGCGTTGCAAGGCTCCCGTCGTCAGAATGCCGAATGGTCGTCCACCGGAGATCAGTCGCGCCGCGCGAGGTGTCTCGCGAATACCGCTCGCCAGCAGCACGCGGCGCCCGGTAAGTTCATAGGGACCACCCGGCCCGCTGATCATAACCATGCCTCCCGGGCCGAGCCGCGTAACGGCATGGCCGCAGCGCAGATCGATCCCGTCCGCCTGCTCGCGCAAGGCGCGCGCATAGCGCGGTCCGGTCCAGAGACGGGCGAAATCCAGCATTCCGAACCCAGGATGCCCACAATGACGCGGAGCGCCACCCGCCTCGGCCTCGCGTTCCAGAACCGTAACCGAGAGCCCGAGGCGGCGTGCGGCGATCGCCGCGCTTAAGCCTGCCGGCCCAGCGCCGATGACAAGCAGGTCAGGGTTTTCAGACGTCAAGGCTGGTACCCCCAGGCAGTGGTGGCGCTTCAAGCAATTTGTCCTGCGCCATCTCACATACCGCCGCCAGGCAGTTGAAGCCCTGGCAGCGACCCATCATCGCGCGTGTGCGTCGCTTCAACCCGCCGAGATTGCCCGCGGGGAGAGGACCAGCCAGCGCCGCAACGATTTCGTCCCTCGTGACGAGTTCGCAAAGGCAGACAATATCGCCGCGTCCCGGCCTCTCATGGTCTCGCGGCAAATGTTCGGCAAGATTGGGCAGCGACGGCCAGATCAAATCCTGCAACGGTCGAAGCGGAAGAAAATGCTCCTCCACGAGCTCCGTGACATGGTCCGCGATTCCTAGCGCCGCCGTGAGGCCGGTCGAGCGGATGCCAGCGACCGTCACCCAATGACGCCCCGGGATCGCCTCGATGATGTAATCCTTTTGATCGCTTGCGGGCCGGAGCCCGGCATAGATGGCATTGACGGGTTCATCGGCAAGAGCTGGGACCATGCGCGCTGCCTCATCGATCAAATGTTTCAAGGTGCTTCGCTCGACCGTCGCCACGCCGCGATCGTCCTGATCCTCGGCCGTGGGTCCAACGAGCACATTGCCGAAGATGGTCGGACAGACGACAACGCCCTTGGTCCGCGCAGTCGGCACCGGCAGCAGGATCGTCGGAACATGGCGCTGCGCCGTTTTGTCGAAGACGACGAACTGGCCCTTGCGCGGCCGGATGGCAAAGGGGCTCGGGCGCGACAGGGCCTCGACATGATCGCCGTAATTTCCGGCGCAGTTAATCACGATGCCGGCGTCGACCGCTCGCGTTCCGGCGGAGAGGCGCCAGACGCCGCCAAGTCGCTCGGCCGTGTCGACATCGAAAAGCCGCTGCACCACTCCGCCATGAGCCATCGCCTGCAGAACATAAGCCAGCGGTGAGGACCAGGGATCGATGATGTGCTCGCCTGGCACGCTGAGGGCCGCGATCGGCGAAGAGGCGAGTGTCGGCATCCGGTGGCGAAGCACATCGAGCTCGATCGGGCGCACATCGGTCACGCCATTCTGGTGTGCTTTGTCGATGATCGCCGGAAGTCGCGCGGCCTCCTCCTGGCTCCAGGCGACGAGTACGGCGTCGGTTTGGAGAACCGGCAGGCCGAAAAGAGCCCTCTCCGCCAGATAGCGCCTCCGACCAGCCTGCATCATCTGTACTTCGCGGCTGCCGGGCGGCGCGTCGAAGCCGGTATGAAGGATCGCAGAGTTGCCTTTGCTCGCGCCATCCAGAATATCGGCGCTGCGTTCGAGAAGAATGACGGACAGCCCCGCCAGCGTCAGTGCGCGGAACACCGCGCAGCCGACCACTCCGGCGCCGATGACTGCAACATCAAATTCGGCGGTTGCCTTGCGCGGTGGAGGTGGAGCAGAATTCAGCATATGACCATTAAGTCATAGATTATGACTATATAGTCGGTATTACCAAATCATCACTCTGTCAAGCCGCTCTGTCTGGCGCCGCCGTTCTCACAGCGAGCACAGCCCATCCACCAACGCGCGCCACACTGCTGAAGTATTTTGAGCGAGCATAACAAAGCTCATTCAGTGAGTTGGTATCGAATCCAGGCGGCCCACGCTTCGCAAGCCCGGTACGCTGAGGCCCTCGACCGAGAAACATGAGGCGCCGAAGCCGAAAAATCAGAATGCCAAAATAGTCATAACTATTATCTTATGCTCTCAGATTTGACTATTCAGTCATTCTTTGGCAGGGTGCGTTTGGTGACCAAACCAGGTGCGCTTGTGAGGGGAGGGGACGACACCTGTCGGATTGCGGCAATTTGCCGTCTGATCTCGGCGTCCCCCATTTTCATAAGGTTTTCTCTTAATTGATTGGCGCATCAAGAAACATAGAATTCGATATCCTGTAATTTATCTATGAATAAAAGCAGATTTCATAAAATAACAATAAATACTGATGCACCGTATAAATATTTCAAGTCAATCAAAATCAACTGTCTGTCTGTCTATATACGAAAAATCCATCCTTGAATGAAGGCGCTAACACTCGGGAGACTTGAGAATGAACAGTGGAACTGATGAGGACGTAAAGGTTCTCCACTCAATGGGTTACGCCCAGGAATTGGCGCGTCGAATGAGCGGGTTCTCGAACTTTGCCATCTCCTTTTCGATCATTTGCATCCTGGCCGGCGGCATCACCTCCTTTCCGTTGGCGCTAGGCACCGGGTTCGGGTTCGAGGCCTTTGTCGGTTGGCTGGTGGGCGGTCTGTTCGCTCTTGTGGTCGCCGCCTGCCTCGGACAAATAGGCTCTGCCTATCCCACCGCCGGCGGTCTCTATCACTGGTCCTCGATCCTCGGCGGCCGCGGTTGGGGGTGGGCTACGGCATGGATAAATCTTCTCGGCCTGATTTTCGTGGTTGCCTCGGTCAATGTGGGCGTCTGGCAGCTCTTCCGTGATCTCGTCATGGGAGGCGTTTTCCATGTCGATGTGACCAACCTCACCGCACAGTCACTCGACCCGCTGCCGACTGGCATGACGCTCGATCAGGCCAATGCCATCAATTCGCACGCGATTTGGGTGCAGATCGTGGCTGTGTTGCTGATCACGGTCTCGCAGGCCCTGATCAATCATTTTGGCATCAAGCTGACGACGATGCTTACGGATTTCTCGGGTTATCTGATCTTTGTAATCGCGATCGTACTTACCGGCACTTTCCTGATGTGGGGGGCGACCTGGGATGTCTCCCGCCTTTTCACCTTCGTCAACACGACAGGGGATCTCGGCGGCGGCTACGTGCCGGCGGCGCGGCCGGCGATCATCGCCTTCCTTGTCGGCCTTCTCTACCCCCTTTACACCATCACCGGCTTCGATGCGTCGGCCCATACTGCCGAGGAAACGCAGAACGCCCGTGTTGCCGTTCCGCGCGGCATGCTGCACTCCGTGTTCTGGTCGCTGGTGTTCGGCCTCGCCATGGCGGCGTCGTTCGTGATGGCCAGCCCGGATCTCGCCGCGACGGCCAAGGACGGCAGCAGTGCCTGGTTCAATCTCTTCAACAATCTTCCGGCGCCAGTGGTGCTGAAGGATATTCTGGCAATCGGCATTGTCGCAGCCAACTTCGTCTGCGCGCTGGCCGGTCTGACCTCGACATCGCGCATGATCTACGCCTTCGCGCGTGACGGCGGCCTGCCCGGTTCGAGCCTCTGGAAAAGCGTCAGCCCGACTTGGCGCACGCCGGTTGCCGCCATCTGGCTCGGCGCGATCCTGTCGGTCGCTGCAACCCTCTACTCTCCGGCCTTTGCGGCGCTGGCCGCAGGCTGCGCGCTGTTCCTCTATGTCTCCTATGCCATGCCGATTGCCGCCGGCCTGCTCGCTGAGGGTAAGAGCTGGACAGAATTCGGACCCTTCCGCCTCAGCTTTTGGTCGAAGCCATTGGCCTTCATCTCGTTGCTGGGTGTGCTGGTGCTCATGTACGCCGGCATCCAGCCGCCCTTCGATATCCTGATCAACTACGCGATCGGTACGGTGGTGGTGTTGCTGGCCTTGTGGTTCGGTATTGAGCGCCGCCGTTTCAAAGGTCCGCCGGTCGGCGCGGATATCGCCAAACGCGCCAGTGAGATCGCCACTGCTGAAAAGGCCGTCGGGCAAAGCGCCTGACCTACTACGCGTATCGCTGGCCCCGGGGCGTGCTCCCCGGGGCTGGTTGCGTTTTGAGCAGCTCTTGTCGAATGCCGCCCTGGCACTGTTGAAAGAGAAGGCTCGGCATCATCGTACATGCCAGTCCTACTTTTGGTCCCATGGAACAATAGATTGCGCGCCGACCGATTGGTCAGGTTCGTTGGAGAAACGATCACCACTCCAGGCGTTCGGCTTGCCGTTCAATCAAAATGTTTGGAAATCGGGCAGAATCGCTGCTATTCAGAAACCGTCATTGGCTGCCTTCGCGATGGGCTCATCGCGTGGTGGTGAGGAATGTATGGATGGCGATAGGATGAGCTTGCTACGTCATTTGTGCTCGTCGAAAGAGGCCAAACTTCACTCGGCCCATGAGATAACCGATGAGGCCTGAAGATCGGCGTGCGAATCTCGTAGATATCGTGCGCGAGCAGGGTCGCGTGTCGGTCGAGACATTGGCCGAGCGTTTGAAAACTTCCAAAGAGACCATTCGCAGGGATCTGACCGAACTGTCCGACCGCGGGCTCGTGAGAAAGTATCATGGTGGAGCGCTCGCGCCCGAAGCTGCGGGCGAGGGCCCGTTCCAGGCGAGACTGTCGCAGAATATGCCCCAGAAACGAGCGATCGCACGGCGCGCAGCCGCGCTCTTCCAGAGCGGCGACACGCTTTTCATCGATACCGGCTCGACGACCGTGTACCTGGCCGAGGAATTGTCGACTCGGTCCGGCATCACAATTATCACCAACTCCGTGTCGATAGCCTCCATCATGGCGCGTGGGTCAGATGGTACGCGTGTGTTTCTGATCGGTGGCGAGTATCGTGACGAGGCTGCCGAAAATATCGGCGTGTTGGCGATCGAACAGATTTCGCGATTCTCCGCCCAGCATGTCGTGCTGACCGTGGCTGCACTTGATCAAAGGGGAGCGATGGATTTCGACCTGCAAGAAGCCGAGATTGCCCGCGCCATGATCGAGCAAGCCGGGGAGGTGACGGTCATCCTTGACAGTTCGAAATTCGAGAAGACGGCCCTGTTTGGTGTCTGCTCCCTCGCAATGATCGATCGGATTGTTTGTGAAGCATCTCCATCGACGCGGCTTGCCGACGCCTTGCGGGCTGCGTCGGTCGAGGTTGTGATTGCTCAGAATGGGCGTCCGTAAACTCGGCTCAGAGCCACGGAAAAGAGGGTTGGCGATGAGTCAAATCTCTTCAGGTTTCGAAACGCCATTCATCATGATCAATTCAGCAGGCCCGTCGACTCCAATATAGGCATGCGGCTGATCCGCATCGAATAAGATACTATCACCCTCGACTAGCGTGATAGGGTCGTAGTACATGCTGTGCAGCTCCAGCTTGCCCGAGAGAACATACAAAAATTCCTGACCCGGGTGCTGTCTCCATCCGCCATTTTCCTCGAACGACTTCGCAGTGACGCTGACTTTCCAAAATAAATTCTGTTTTTCCTTGAATTCGGCGCAAAGTATCTCAAGTCGCATGCCTGGATTCTCATGAATCGTCCCCGCATTACGGCGCGTTATGGATCGCCTCGCCATTGGCTGGGGAGCCGGCTCAGTCAAAAATATTGCCGCGGGCACATGCAGGATACCAGCAAGTTTCAACGCGGTCTCGACTGTGAGCTTGGCTTTGCCAGACTCAATCTTGGACAATTGTGACGCGGATATACCGGATAATTCCGACAAATCGCGAAGACTAATGTTCTGCAAATTCCGATAGTGACGTATTTGTTGAGAAGCGGATGACATTGCTCTGTTTGATACCCAAAACCTCGCGCCAGGCAGGATGATGGCGCAAATCCCTTTTCACCGGTCAGCAAAACCTCATCTTTGACTCAGCGATGCCTCTCGTCCGGAACACGAAATTCCATTCTGACATCATGTTTCCAAATAAGATACGGCGGAAGGCGGGCGCTATCAACCTGTTCCGCCCCCAGATGTTCCGCCCTCAACCAAAAGACAGAACGTAACCCGCTCCACGTGTCGAGGCTGACTGCAGTCATCACCTGGGTGCGGTGGGCGCCCGCAGCCAGTGTATCCGAAATCGGAATTTGTTTCCAAAAACGAAAATTATTTCCATAATGGATTGTATGACGAGGCGGGATATGCAATTGTGTTGATCGTGATTGCAGGCGGAAACAAGAAGGTTTGCTCCGTCTTCAGCAGTTGCGTCCGTGCCCGTGTTTTCCAACGGGCAAGCAAGGGTTCCGAGTTCCGCTAGCGTACCCGGAAGCCTGGCAAATCTAATTTGGCGAAGTTCTGCACTGTGAGTGCGTCAGATGACGCTTTCATACGCGCTGGCGGCTGTCTTGTCGCAAAACACATATCAAACTTGGGGAGCGCAAAGTGTCGTACGCGCTAAAAATAGATCGCGAGAGAAATACGAAGCGTATCGGCATATTACAGACCGATCATGCTCCCGGCGAATTGATCGCTAAGCATGGTGATTACAATGAGTTCTTTATACGCTCTCTGGCAGACGAGCGGCTGCATTTTGATACTTACGCCGTAGTAGATGGTGTATTTCCCGGGAGTGTCACTGACGCTGATGGCTGGCTCATTACAGGTGCGGAGTATTCCGTGCATGATCGGCACGACTGGATCGGCAAATTAGAGCGGCTCATTCGCGAAATATTTGATGCTCGCATCCCCATGATCGGAATTTGTTTCGGTCACGAGATTATCGCCCAAGCGTTAGGCGGACGTGTTGGGAAATCTGGGCGCGGTTGGACCGTCGGTCCAGTTCAATACGAACGCAGTGATCTCAAGCAAATCCAGACAATTATTGCGTGGCATCAAGATCAGGTAACTGTGAAACCTGCGCTCGCAGAGCGTGTTGGTTCGTCGGCAGATTGTGAAAACGCGGTCTTACGCTACGGATCAAACGTACTGACCTACCAGGGGCATCCCGAGATCACCCCCGACTATATCAGGGATCTTCTGCAACTGCAGGGTCAGCATCTTTCCGAAGCCGCAAGACGAAACGTTCTTCGCGCTGCGGACGCATGTCTGAGCGCCTCGGATGTAGTTCTCGAGATAAAGGAGATGTTTCTTGGGAAGAGATAGATAAATCCATCAACAAGCGACAGATAGCAAAAGACGAAACATCAAGTACCTACAGAGGGAGATGAAATTATGAAACTGAAAATCAAGACAATTCTTTCACGAGGTTGCGTCGCTCTAGCCATGACCCTTCTAGCGTCGGCAGCGACATCACCGGCTATGGCAGATTCAATAGGCAATTGCGAACTGACAGGTGTGAAAGGGTCCATCCCCTTCACGCCGGCGCAGGCGGGGCAGCTGACGGTCGAGACAAATCTCCCGTCTCCAGGTTGGTGGAACGGCGACACGCCGGATACGATTCAAGACGGCTATGAATACTGCATGGCAGCCAATATCGCCCATCGCGCTGGGTTGGATAACTTGAAGGTTGTCAATGTTGCCTTTGACGCGCTGGTCGCTGGCCAGACCAAGGACTTCGATCTCGCTCTCAGTACGATTTCCATCACTGATGCGCGCAAGAAGGTTGTTGATTTCTCGGTACCTTATTTCAGCTCCGATATCGGCATTCTCGTCAAGAAAGGTACCGTGATCGACGCAGCCTCGATTGCGAAGATGCGGATCGGCGTGAAGCAGGCGACCACCGGCGCGAATTTCGTAGCCGGAAAGCTGCACCCGCTCGAGGTCAAGGTATTCCCAGACCAAGCCAGCATGTTTGCGGCCTTGATGGCCGGTCAGGTGGACGCGGCGGTACACGACACCTCCATCGTGCTTGGGCAGGCGGCTCAGTCCGATGGCGCATTCGAGGTAGCGGGCCAGTATTCCACGGCCGAATCCTACGGCGCGATTTACCCCAAGGGCTCGCCGAACGGCGCGACGATCGACACGATCATCGATGCGATGGACAAGGACGGCACGCTTAAGAAGCTCGCCAGCAAGTATCTGGCTCAGGCCTGGGGCGCGGATCCGACCACGATCCCCTATTTCAAGCCCTGACCGTAAAGGCTAGCTCGATGTCCTCAACCAATGATAGCCGAGGAGCCGGCGCGACGCTCGGCCTCCTCGGTGGCAGCCGGCCCTGGAGTGCCGGCACGCCACCGAAAGACGTCACCGGATGGGCAATCACGGCCCTCGGAGTCACCGTGTTTGTTCTGGCGTGCAGCTGGATGACTCTTAAAGGAATATACAGCGCGGCGGAAACCCTGAAGGTCGATGGACCGCTCGCCGCGGGCATCCTCATCATCCTGAGCGTCGCCGTGCTGGCGCTGGCATGGCCAGCGATTCAAAGCTGGCGCCGCTCCCAGATCGCGAAGGCAGCCCTTGCCGCCAACAACCTGGTGAATGCCCGCGTGGCGACCGCCGCATCCCGCGAATTCGCCTACACGACGCTCGGCTACGCGGCGGTGGTCGTCGCCCTGTTGTTGATTGCGCAGTTCTTCATCGCCAACAATCTTGCCGTCAGCCGTACCTTCTTTCAGTTGCCCCTGATCTTCAGCACGTTCGGACTGATGCTCAAGGCCTTCTGGATCAACATCTATATCTTCGTTATCGCGGAGATCCTGGTGCTGGTGTGGGGCCTGTTCGTTGCCATCGCGCGCCTTGTCCCCGGGGATGCGGGCAAGCCTGTCCGAGTGATGGCAACCGTCTACACCGACGCGTTCCGAGGAATGCCTGCGATCATCAACATCTATCTGATCGGCTTCGGAATTCCGCTCACTGGCTTGCCGATCCTGAAGGACCTTGCGCCGGAATCCTACGCGATCCTTGCCCTGACGCTGACCTATGGCGCCTATGTCTCGGAAGTCTATCGCTCCGGTATCGAGAGCATACATTGGAGCCAGGTGGCGGCCTCGCGCTCACTCGGTCTGACTTATTTCCAGACCCTTCGCTATGTGATCGTGCCCCAGGCGGCGCGCCGCATCATACCACCGCTCCTGAACGACTTCATTGCCTTGCAGAAGGACACGGCGCTGGTCAACGTCATTGGCTCGATCGATTCCTTTAACCAGGCCAAGATCGTCGCCAGCAATCATTTCAACCTCTCGCCGGTGACGACCGTTGCCATCCTTTTCATTGCGATCACCATTCCGCAGGCCCGTTTCGTCGACAAAATGATCGAACACGATCAGCGGCGCATGCGCGGCGGTAGCTGAGGTTTCAGACCATGTCGATGATCGAAATTCGCGATATCCATAAAAGTTACGGCAGTGTCGGGGTGATCAACGGCCTAAGCCTCAATGTCGAAGAACACCAGGTCGTCTGCCTGATTGGCCCTTCGGGATGTGGCAAGTCGACCCTGCTGCGCACCATGAACGGCCTGGAAGCGATTCAAGGCGGTGAGATCCGTATCCACGGCGATCGCATGACCGGCCCCGGCGTCGACCTGAACGCACTACGCCGCGACGTCGGCATCGTGTTCCAGAGCTATAATCTCTTTCCGCATATGACGGTGTTGGAGAATATTACCCTGGCGCCGACCAAGGTGCTGAAGCAGGGCAGGGACGAAGCCGAGACCACGGCAATGACGCTGCTCAAGCGCATTGGCCTTGACCACAAGGCGAAGGAATATCCCGACCGCCTTTCTGGCGGCCAGCAGCAGCGCGTCGCCATAGTACGCGCCCTGGCCATGGGCCCATTGGTTATGCTGCTGGACGAAATTACCGCGGCCCTCGACCCTGAACTGGTCTCCGAGGTACTCAATATCGTACGTGACCTCGCCGCAGAGGGCATGACCATGCTGCTTGCTACGCACGAGATGGGCTTCGCCCGCGAAGTCGCCAGCAAGGTCTGCTTTCTCTACCAGGGAAAGGTCCACGAAGAGGGGCCGCCATCGCAAATCTTCGGCGACCCCAACGAAGAGCGCACGCGCGCTTTTCTGCAGCGCATCATCGAGGCCGGCCGGCTCTGACGCGGCGACCAAACACAGCTCGTGCCGCGTCACGCGAGACAGGAGTCTCGATGTAGCAAGGCACGAGTTGCACAGCGTGCTCAAGCGCCCGAAAGTTCGCGCGTGGTAGAAACCATTCGCCACGCAGCCTAAAACTGTTGCTGGTCCCCATCCCCTTTACGGTTCCGGCAATACTGGCGGTCTCGGTCCTCCTCCGAGACCGCCCTTGTGCTATCTCAGGAACGTATTGCGCTCGTAATCTTGAAGATCCGCATCCCTGGAATAAGGCAGTGGGCTCGTTTGCGTCCGTGCAGTCAGATCACTGACACTACTTCCGGACAAGCGGAATCTGGAGATTGGAGGGGCGGTTTGCCTCGGTATCGAAACCACGTCCATCGATGTTTCTCGCGCCCCAGAACAGCATGTCATGTGACAGGTACACGAGGTCGTATTCCATGAAGGTTTTTCCGGCAGTCAGACCGAAGGGCGCAAAGGTCTTGCCGAATACGCTCTGCGGCGCTCGATCGAGTATCATCTACGGGGTAGGGCCTCGATCGGGCGGTGGTGATTTGGCGCGCACCGTGAAACCCGATTATATCGCGTTCGTCAATCTTCGCCCGGTTGACGGGCGCTGCTCCCATGCGGCACATGTATAAGGATCGGCGGAGTTACGTTGCGTCCTGGGACCAAGGGTAGGTTGCCGTAATCTTTCGGGGGAAACGAATGGTCCAACGTCTCGTCTTTATTCTCGTGCTGCTCTGCATCGGGATGGGCTCCGCGAGTGCCCAGGTCGTCCTCTTCGACCAGCCCAATTTTGCGGGGTCGAAGCTCACGGTCCGCGGCGCCGATCCAAACCTTGCCGACAGCGATTTCGGTTCACGGTCGATGTCGATGCAGGTTCTCGGTGGCGTTTGGCAGATCTGCTCCCAGCCCGGCTTTCGCGGCGATTGCCTGAACGTTCCGCCCGGCCAGTACGAGCGATTCGACAAGCGCTTCGCGCATCGCCTGAATTCCCTCCGCCCTCTTGCCGCCGCGCCGGCTGCAGCACCTCTGCCGAACACGCCGCCACCTCCGACGACAGTGATCATCCAGGCTCCCCCACCGCCGCCGCAAATCACCTCCTGCAGCGTCGAGGGGACACAGAAATGCTCCGGTTGCTCGATCTCATGCACGGGACCCAAACAGGCCGTCTGCCAGCAGCCCGACGACGGCATTCTTGACGCGTGCCTTGAGAATGCGCGGTGCGAATGCAAGTAGCGGCGGCCTTTGCCCAGGGCAATCGCTTTAGGTTAACGACACGCGAGAGATGATGGGGCATAGCGCAGGCTCATTCGTCATTGCTTCGCCGCGCTCGCAATGACGGCAAGGAAAGCGCCAAATCAACCTGAAGCGATCACCCTCGCCTTCGCTGTCAGGCGACGGCCGCTCGCTTGTCGTGGCGGGCAAGGCGGGCAAGCAGATATTCGATCTCGGCCTTGGCGGCCACCGACAGGCCGCCGGCCGGGGCGCGCTGGGCATCGGAAGCGATGAGACCGCGGCGCGCCATCACATGTTTGCGCACGGCAAGGCCCACGCCCTGCTGCTGCTCGTAGCGCAGCAGCGGCAGATGGGCGTCGAAGAGGTCATGCGCCTCGTCGCGTTCGCCGGCCTCGGCATGGCGCACCACATCCACCAGCATGTCCGGGAAGGCATAGCCCGTCATGGCGCCGTCGGCGCCCCGCTCGGTTTCGAAGTCGAGGAACAGGCCGCCATTGCCGCACAGGATGGAGACGTGGCGGAGGCTCCCCTCCGCCTCCCATTTGCGCAGGGTGGAGATCTTTTCGAGGCCCGGCCAGTCCTCATGCTTGACCATCACGCAGGAAGGATTGTCAGCGATGATGCGGCGCAGGACGCCTGGCGTCATCACCACGGTGAAATTGAGCGGATAGTCCTGGATCACGAAGGGGATGTCGGCGCCGATAGCCTCCGCCGCCTGCCGGTAATAAGTGACGATCTGGTCATCGGTGCGCAGTGTATTGGGCGGGGCGATCATCACGCCGGCCGCGCCGGCGTCCATCGCGGCATGGGCGAGTGAGCGCATGGCCGCAAAACCCGGCGCGGACACACCGACGATGACCGGCAGGGACGGTGCTCGCTTGATGAAGCGTGTCGCCACCTCCAGGGCCTCGAGCCCGTCGAGCTTGGGCGCTTCACCCATCACGCCGAGCACGGTCATGCCGGTGCTGCCACAGCCGACATAGAAGTCCGTCAGCCTGTCGATGGAATTGAAGTCGATCCGCCCATCCGGCTCGAAGGGCGTCGGCGCGATCGGGTAGACGCCCTTGGCGGAAGCTTCCAGCAGCATGTGCATTCTCCGGATGAACCCATCTTCTATGGCATAGGGCCATCGGCGGAGTAAGCCATCTTAGGTTCGGCAGGCCTATGCGGTGCTCTCGCCTCATCTCGGCTGCGGCGTGCGGGGGAACGACGAGGCCTTCCACCGGCAGACGATCGAGAATGTTCCCGCCCTTCTCGATGATAGGGGACCCCGACGGCGCCCGAAATCCCTTTCGCAACTCCCGAGGTCCCACGGTTGGGATTTGAAGGCGAATGTCGTCAAATGTGCTGCGGCGCGCGGCAAGATCAGCGCAGGCCCGCAACCCGCCTTGCGCTGTGCCGCGACTTTAACTAGGTTGGTTGCGAAACAGAACAAAATAAAGACGGTGCGATTGCAGGGAGGATAGGGATTGGCGGCGGGAGAGCCGATCACGCCATTGCAGGCTCGAACACATCAAAATCAGCAGGAACAGCTTTGCTTCCGCGCGGGTGCGGAAACGAGCTGATACCTCTGCAGAGCAGCGCGGCCTTTGACACGCCTGCCCTCCCGATCTGCCTCCATCCCGTTGCCCGAGACTCTCGTTTCCAGCCAGCCAGAAGGTTCAAAGTATGAGCCAGCTCCGCGCCGACGACGCCCCGTCCCGTCCCAGCTTCGTGCGGCGGCTGCTCCGCTCGCGCGAGACGGGCATCGTGACGGCGCTCGCCATCATGGTCGTCGTGCTGTCGATCCTCGAGCCCGATTTCGCCAGTTCCGACAACCTGCTCAACGATGCGCGCAACTTCTCCTTCGTCGGCATCGTCGTGCTCGGCCAGGCCATGGTGATGATCACCGGCGGCATCGATCTGTCGGTCGGCAGCGTCTGGGGCCTCAGCGCGGTGTCCTCGGCGGCGCTGATGGCGGCGGGCTTCGGCGTGGTGCCCGCCTGCCTGCTGGCCTTGCTGGCGGCGGCGGTCGTCGGCCTCTTCAACGGGCTCTGCGTCACCAAATTGCGCATGCCGCCCTTCGTGCCCACGCTCGCTACCATGAGCATCGCCCGCGCCCTCGCCCTGGTGATCACCCGCGGCAAGTCGATCGACGGCTTCCGGCCCGATGGCGACTGGTTCTATGCGATCGGCGGCGGGGACTTCCTGGGGCTGCCGACGCCCTTCATCATCTTCCTGGTGCTGTCTGTTATCGTCAGCCTCGTGCTCAATCGTTCCGTCTATGGCCGCCAGCTCTATGCGGTCGGCGGCAATGAGAAGGCGGCCCGGCTGACCGGCCTCGACGTCGACAACCTCAAGATCAGCGTCTACGTCATCTCTTCGCTCCTGGCCGGCCTCGCCGGCATCGTGGAAGTGAGCTACCTCTCCTCGGGCATCTCCAACCAGGGCGTGGGCAAGGAACTCAGCGTCATCGCCGCCGCGGTGATCGGCGGCACCAACCTGAATGGCGGCGAAGGCACCGTGCTCGGCGTCTTCGTCGGCGCGGTGATCCTGGAAGTCCTGCGCAACGGCCTCGTGCTGCTCGGAACCGATGCCTATTGGCAGGGGGTTTTCGTCGGCTCCGTGATTGTCTTCGCCGTCTTCATCGACCAGCTCAGAAAGGGTGTTTGGCGGAGGCGATGAATGGTCGCGCCTCGAAAAGGGCGCTCCCTATAACCAACTGGAGGAAACATGAAAAAGACGTTGCTTGCGACTATCGCCTTGGCCGTGCTGGCTGTTGCCGGCCAGGCCCACGCCGCCGACAAGAAGGTCTTCGCCCTGGTGCCCAAGGCGCTCGGCGTGCCCTTCTATGCCGATGCCGAGAAGGGCTGCAAGGAAGAGGCGGCCAAGATCGGCGCCGAATGCCTGTTCACCGGCCCGGCCCAGCTCGACGACGCCGAGCAGGCCCGCATCGTGCGCGACCTGATCACCAAGAAAGTGGCCGGCATCTCCATCGCGCCCAACAATGCCGATTCGATCGGCAGTGTCATCAGCGCCGCGCTTGCCAAGAACATTCCGGTGATCACCTTCGACTCCGATGCGCCCAAGTCCAAGCGTATCACCTTCATCGGCACCAACAACGAGGGTGGTGGCGTTTCGGCCGGCGAGGCCTTCGCCAAGGCCCTGCCGAAGGGCGGCACCTACGCCGTGATCACCGGCGGCCTCTCGGCGCAGAACCTCAACGACCGCATCAAGGGCTTCAAGTCCAAGCTGTCGGGCGACTTCAAGGAGGTGGCGGGCTCGCCCTTCTCCTGCAACGACGACTCCAGCGCCGCCGTGCAGCTCATCCAGGACATCCTGGCCAAGAATCCCGATCTCGACGGCATCTTCTTCTCGGGCGGCTGGCCGATGTTCGCGCCTGAAGCCTATACGAGGGCGCTGAAGAACAAGGTCGCTGACCTCAAGTCCGGCAAGTTCGTCATCGTGTCCTTCGATACGCTGCCGGCCCAGATCAAGCTCCTGAAGGAAGGCTATGCCACGACGCTGGTCGGCCAGCGCCCGCTCGCCATGGGCACGGGCTCGATCGACCTCCTGGAGAAGCTCTCCAAGGGCGAAAAGGTGGATCCTGTGGTCGATACCGGTGTCGACATCGTCGATTCCAGCAACGTCGCCAAGTTCGCGACCGGCGAATGAGTGACAATTGGGGGCGGCCCACCATGCGGGCCGCCTCTCCCCGGCGCTGAGCAAGAAGACGAATGCCGCCAACGCATCGGAGCCTGCCATGACCGTGCTTCTCAGCGTCGAGGACATCTCCAAGAGCTATCCCGGCGTGCAGGCCCTCAGGAACGTGTCGTTCCAGGTCGAGGCGGGCACCATCCACGCCATCATGGGCGAGAATGGCGCGGGCAAGTCGACCCTCATGCAGATCATCGCGGGCGCGCAGGCCCCGACCTCCGGCCGGCTGGTCTTCGACGGCAAGACGCTGGAGCTGACCGGCACCAAGGATGCCGCGCGCCAGGGCATTTCCATCGTGTTCCAGGAGCTGATGCTCGCTCCGAACATGACGATCGCCGAGAACATCTTCCTCGGCGTCGAGCCGCGCATGGCCGGTGTCTTTGTCGACCGGCGCGCCTTGCTCGCCAGCGCGCGCCAGGCGATGGCGCGGCTTGGCATCAAGCTCGACCCGGACACGCGGCTCGGCGATCTCACCATCGCGCAGCAGCAGCTGATCGAGATCTGCAAGTCGCTCGTGCACGAGCCGCGCCTGCTCATCCTGGACGAGCCGACTTCGAGCCTCTCGGAAGCCGACTCGCTCGTGCTTTTCAAGGTGGTGCACGACCTCAAGGCCCGCGGCGTCACCATCCTCTATATCTCGCATCGCATGCGCGAGGTGTTCGACAATTGCGACGTGGTCACTGTGCTGCGCGACGGCCTGCATGTGCGCACCACGCGCCTCGCCGACACCAGCCCCGAGGAGGTGGTGCGCCTGATGGTGGGGCGCGACCTCGCCGAGGTGCAGCGTGTCAGGCCTGACGAGGCCGAGCGGCCGGTCGTCCTCTCCGTACAGGGACTCTGCGATGGCGAGCGCTATGACGGCATCTCCTTCGATCTGAGGCGGGGCGAGATCGTCGGCCTCGCCGGGCTGGTCGGCGCCGGCCGTTCGGAAGTGGCGCTGGGCATTTTCGGGGCACCGCCGCCCGCCGCCGGCACCGTCACGCTCGACGGCCGGCCCGTGACGATCTCGCGGCCGCGCGACGCCATGCGGCTCGGCATCTCGCTGGTACCGGAGGACCGCAAGAACCAGGGCCTGGTGCTCGGCATGGGCGTCGGCGACAACCTCTCCCTCGCCGCGCTCGGGCTCGGCCGCCTTTCGCGCTCGGGCTTCATCCGCACAGGCGATGAAACCAGCATGATCGGCACCTATGTCGATCGCTTCAGCATCAAGACGCCGACGATCGAACAGCTCGTCGGCCTGCTCAGCGGCGGCAACCAGCAGAAGGTGGTGCTGGCCAAATGGCTGGCCTCCAAGCCGCGCGTGCTGATCGTCGACGAGCCCACCCGCGGCGTCGATGTCGGCACCAAGGCCGAGATCTACGCCTTGATGCGCGAGCTTGCGCGCGACGGCCTGGCGATCCTGGTGATCTCCAGCGATCTGCCCGAGGTGCTGACCATCTCGGATCGCATCCTCGTCATGCGCGCCGGCAAGCTGGCGGGCGAGATCGGCTTCGACGAGGCCTCGGAAGAGCGCATCATGGCGCTGGCCGCGCTGGAACATCCCGACCCCGCCCACCCCGAGACGAAGCCGACAGGGTACATCTCGGCGGCAAAGGACGTCTGACATTGTTTGCCCGTTGGGCGGCCGCCAGGCGCACCGGTGACGATCTTCCTATGAATGGCAGGGGCCAGGCTTATCCTTTTCCTTGTCCAAATGCGGGGTTTGCCTGACGTAGTCCTTGTAGACCCCCTCGGCCCAGTCGGCCGCCCGCTCGGTACCGTCGCGCAGCCAGTCATCGCCCCGGCCTTTCAGGTCTTCGTCGATCAGCGCCGCCTTGCGCTTGTCGGTGCAATGGATGGCGGCGAGATCGGCGCCCATCGCCGCCAGGATGCGTTCGTCCATCAGGGAATTGCCTTCGGCGCTGAGATCGATCTTGCGGGAATCGGCGGCGACGCGGCGCACGATATAGGCGTGTTTGTGGACATCGAGATGCGGGTCCGGCGCCCGGTAATGTCCTGTTGCCAGGCGCATGAAATTGTCAGGATTGCCTTGCTTGTGATGCGCCCAGTCCCATGACGACGTTACGAAGGCCTTCGCCTCCCGCACGATGCGGCCGCCCTGGTAATGGGCGACGAGCACGAAACGCGGCCGGCCGAGACTACCACCGCCCTTGGCCCAGCTGGCATGGAACTCTACCTTGGCCCCGTTCGGCAGGACTGAGTCCAGCGCCGCAAGTGCCTCCTCGGGTGGGCCACAGGGGTGGAGATTGTCGATGTCGCGCCAGAACAGCCGGCGATCGCCGTCGGTGCAGGCAACCAGCGGGCGCATCCAGGTGGAGTGCTCGTCGAGCAGGGTGGGGCCCGGATGCTTGAGCCCCCGGCGATATCCGACCAGGATGGCCTCGCAGGCCCGGCCCATCGACAGCATCCGGTCCGGGAAGAGCTTCACGCTCGTTGCCAGCCGCACGAGATCGAAGGTGTAGGGCATCACCGCCGCCTCGTCGAAGTCGTTGACGCCCCAGATCAGCCTGCCCTCGGCATCGCGCCAGGTCCCGAAATTCTCGACGTGGATGTCTCCCACGGCCAGAACCGCCGGGGCATGCCTCACATCCTTGCAGGTCTCCTCGATATGCTTGGACCAATAGAAATAGGTCGCGCGCAGGAAGCTCATGGCATCATGGCGCATGCGGCGATGCTTGCGGGCGAGATCGGCCTCCACCACGGAGCATTGGGTGCGCAGCCATTTTTCGAAATTCTGATTCTGCTTGAGGAAGGACATCCCGATCACGCCTTTCTGCGTTCGCCGAGAGAAGAACAACCGAATGTCTGGAATCGATGGGCGGCGAGCCAAGCTCGGCCGCAGATGAGCACCTGAAAGAACGTTTCCCAAGACCGTCGCGGTGTGGCGCGAAGCCAACCGCTCGTATTTTGCCAGAGTGTTCAATGGTAGCGGTGACGCCAACGTGACGCAGGGCAGGGCATGCGCCGCTGTAACGGCACCTGAGTCCGGCGAACGATGTGAGTAGAAGCGCTAACATTGCTGCGGCGGCGTGGTCCTTCTAGGTTCAAGGACGACAGCTCTCTGGTTTTGTTTGCCCGATATCTTTGTCGGGCCGCCGGCATCGACTAAGAGGGTTGTCGATGACCGGATTGTCCGGTGCGGATGCAAGGCGGGGCAGCGTTCATCGCTCCTTCTGCCGGAGACGAAGTGACCCGCTTATGACCCAGACCCCGCCAGCGGCATCCATCCGCGCCGCCCTCGACAGACTCAAGGCCAGCCAGACCTTCAGCGGGTCGGACCGGCTCTATGCCTTTCTCGCCTTCATTGTCGAGGAGACGCTGGCCGGCCGCGGCGCTTCACTGAAGGAGGCGGTGATCGGCAACGAGGTCTACAGCCGCGGGCCGGCCTATGATCCACGCATCGATTCCGCCGTGCGGGTGGAGGCGAGGCGCCTGCGCCGCAAGCTGGAAGACTATTACCGGGTTGAAGGCGCGGGCGACGAGGTCCATATCGACATGCCGACGGGCCGTTACATGCCGGCCTTCCGCGGGCAGAGCCCAGCGCCGCCGCAAGCCGACGCCGCAAATGGGAGCGACGAGCTCTTCGCCGAAGGCCGCGGCGCAGCGATCGCCGTGCTGCCCTTTCGGGCGCTGTCTCAAGATCCCGTCGATGAGAGCTTTGCGGACGGTTTGACGGACGAACTCATCTATGCGCTCAGCCGGGCCGAGGGCATGCATGTCGCCTCGCGCGGAGCGACCTCGCACGCCGCCGGGCAGAAATCTCTCGCCGATATCGCCGCCGAGCTTGGCATCGACGCCTTGATCCAGGGCACGGTCCGCCGTGTCGGTGCGCGGCTGCGCGTGACGATCGAGGTCTCCAATGCCAAGGGTTTCGTGATCTGGTCCGACCGTTTCGATACGCCCGACGATGACCTCGCCGAGCTGGAGGAGAAGATCGCGGCCACCATGCTGAACCGGCTGAGGCTCGACAGTTCCCGCATGCGCGCCAACGAGATCCGCCCCGGCCCGCAGGCACTGGCGGCCTTTGCCGGCATCATGCGCGGGCGCATGTTCCTCGACCAGCAGACGCCGGACAGCCTGCACAGGGCTGTCGCGATGTTCGAGCAGGTGGCGAAGACCGCGCCGGACTATGCGCGCGGGTTTTCCGGCATCGCCGATTGCAACTGCGACATGTATCGCCTCGGACTGATCGGGCGGGACGAGGCCGGCCGGCGGGCCCGCGAGGCGGCCGCCCAGGCCATGGCACTCGACCCGTCCTCGGTCGAGGCGCATGCGTCGCTCGCCACGGTCGCGGCCTGGCTCGATTTCGACAAGGTACAGGCGGAGGCCGCCTTCACCACCTCGATTCGACTCGGCGAGAATGCCAGGGCGCGGCGCATCTTCGGCGCTTTCCTGACCATCCTCGAACGCCATGGCGAGGCCGAGCGCATGTTCCGTGAGGCGCGCAGCATCGAGCCGATCTCTTCCCAGCAGGACATCACCGAGGCGGTCTGCCACTTCCAGTCCCGCCGCTTCGCCGTCCTGCTCGACCGATTCGGCGCGAACCCGCAGGGCCTGCCCCTCGAAGCAGCCTTCCATCTTGCTCTGGCCGACATTTTCGGTGGCATGGGCCGGCTTGCGGCCGAGGTCATCAGCGCCTGGAACGAGGCGACGGCCGCCGCCTTTCCGACGCTTGCCCTGGCGCTGGCGGAATTGGAGGCGCTGCAGGGCCGGCCGCAGCGCGCCGAGCGCCTGCTGGCGGGCCGACCGGCCGCCTCCCGCTTCGCCATCGCCACGCTGGCGGCCGCCGTGGGAGACGATGGCCGCAGCCTTGCCGAACTCGAAGCCTCGATTGCAGCACGGGAACTGGCGCGGGCCTGGATCCGCACGGACGCGCGGCTAGACCGTCTGCGCAACACCGCGGGCTTCGATCGTCTCGCCGCGCTTCATCTTGAAAGCATGGGAGCTAACAGTTAGCACTATGCCACTCACTCCCGCTGCCCTGCCGGGGCCCTTAGCCTCCTCGCGAATTTCGAGGTGGGCCCGGAGGCAAGGGATGAACCAATATTGCAATGCCGGAGGCGTCACTGGAGACGATCCAGTGATTCTCCCGACTTGCCTGCCCTCCATCCAGAAGGCCGGACGATGAGCGATCAGCCTACACCCGGCCCTGCGCCGGCGGACCAACCTGCGGGCAAGGCCCGTTCTGCCGTTCCTGCCGCGATTCTTGTCACGTTGATCATCGCCGGCATCGTCGCCCTCTCGCTGTGGTATGTCGTGCGGCCCCAGCCCCTGCTGGTGCAGGGCGAAGCAGATGCGCGCCGTATCGATATCGCCGCCCGCATCGACGGGCGTGTGGCGCAGCGGCCGGTGGACCGCGGCCAGAACGTCACTCCCGGGGAAGTGCTGGTCGCCATCGACAATCCCGAACTCCTCACCCAGCTCAAGGAAGCGCAGGCGGCGCAGGCCGTCGCGGCCGCGGATCTTGCCCGCATCAATGTCGGCACCCGCGTCGAGGTCGTCAATGCTCGCCGCGCGGCCCTGGCCTCGGCGCAAGCCAATCTGACTCTGCAGCAGCAGACCTATGACCGCACGCGCCAGCTGACGGAAAAGGATTTCGCCTCCGTGCAGAAGCTCGACGAGGCGACCGCCTCGCTCGATATAGCGCACCGCTCGCTCGAACAGGCCAAGGCCGCCCTCGACGAAGCCGTGACCGGCTATACCGCCGAAGAGCATCAGGTCGCCGAGGCGAGCCTTGCCAAGGCCACAGCCGCGATCGCCACGCTCCAGGCGCAGGTGGCCGAACTGACGGTGACGGCCCCCTCCTCGGCGCAGGTCTACCAGGTCGGCACCGAGGTCGGCGAATATGTCTCGCCCGGCGTGGCGCTGCTCTCGCTGGTCGATCTCGGCGATGTCTGGCTGCGCTTCGACTTGCGCGAAGACCTGGTGAAGCGGCTCAAGATCGGCGACAAGGTGGTGGTGCGCATTCCTGCTCTGGGGGACCGCCAGGTGACCGTCGAGGTCCGCACCATCGCCACGAAGGGCGAATATGCCGGCTGGCGGGCCACGCGCGCTACCGGCGATTTCGACCTGCGCACCTTCGAGGTCCGTGCCTATCCGGTCGACAAGCAGCCCGACTTGCGGCCCGGCATGAGCGCCTATGTCGATCTTGCGGAGGGTGCGCGATGAGGGGGACCGGCATCGCCGCCGTCGCCGCTCGCGAGGTCAGCTGGATCCGGCGCGATCCGGTGGCTCTGCTGCTCCTCTTCGTGGCTCCGCTGCTCGCCTTCACGCTGCTGGCCGGCACTTTCAGCAATGTGGTGATCCGGGGCCTGCATGTCGATATCGTCGATGCCGACCGCTCCCAGACCTCGGCGTCTTTCGTCCAGGCCATTTCGGCCGCGCCGGGTGTCGACGTTGCCGCAAGGAGCGGTGATCTCACCGGCGCCATGCATGCGGTCCGCTCGGGCGCTGCGATCGCCGCCGTCTATATCCCTGAGAACTTCGAGCGCGACGTGCTGGCCGGCCGGCGGCCGCAGATCGTCGATCTCTTCAACAAGCAGTTCTTCACGCCCGGGAATATCGCCTCCAGCGGCATCCAGGCGGCCATCACAAGCGCGGCCGCCACCTTGCCCAATCCGCCCGGCCGCGCGGCTTCCTTCACACCCGGCACCCTGGACGTCGAGCAATATGTTCTCAGCAACCCCGCTTTGAACTATGCGCAATTCCTGTTGCGCGCGATCTTGCCGACGGTATTGCACATCATGATAGCCATCGCCGGCGCCTTCGCCGTCGGGTCGGAATTCGGCCGGCGCCGCAACGCGCGCGAATGGCTGGCGACGGCCGGCGGCAGCCCGCTTACCGCGCTGGTCGGCAAGCTCGCTCCCTACTTCGCCGTGTTCATCGTGCTCATGGCGGCGGGGCTCGGCGTCATCCACGGCCTCTTCGCCGTCCCCTTCCGCGGCGATTCGCTGCTCATGGGCGCGAGTGCGTTGCTCCTGATCACAGCCTATCTGTCGCTTGGCGCGCTCTTCGTGCTCCTGGTGCGCAACCTGCCGCTCGCCCTCTCGCTCACCGGCATCGTCTGCTCGCCCGCTTTCGGTTTCGCCGGCGTCGGTTTTCCCGTGCTTGGCATGGGGCCGTTCGCGCAGGCCTGGGGCACCATGCTGCCGGTGCGCTGGTATATCCAGATCCTGTTCGACCAGGGGGCGAGGGGCGCGCCTGCCGTCGATTCGTTGGGCGCCTTCCGGATGCTGGCCGGCCTCGCCGTGCTCTATTTCGCGCTCGCCTGGCTGCGGGCGCGGTCGGTCCTGCGTAATCCGCCCGTGCCGGCCGAGGCTGTTGCGCCCGGAACGGCCTCTTCCGGTCTCATCGGTAGCTTCCGTGCCGAATATGGCCGGGTCCTGCGCGATTCCGGCGCGTTCGGGCTGATCATCCTGGGCCCAGTACTTTATTCCGCGCTCTATCCCCAGCCCTATGTCGGCCAGCTCGTGCGCGATATCCCCATTGCCGTGGTCGACGACGACAATTCCGAGATCAGCCGCGCCATCGTGCAGGCGCTCGATGCCCATGAGGCGATCAAGGTCGTTGCGCGTCCCCTCAACCTCACCGATGCGCAGGCGGCGATCGCCCGGCGTGAGGTATATGGCGTCGTCTCCATTCCTGAGGGCACCGAGCGCGACATCCTCAACGGCCGGAAGGCGCGCATTCCGGCCTTTGTCGATTCGGCCTATTTCCTGGTCTACAACCGCACTTTGCAGGGCATCGCCGAAGCGGCCTCCGCCGTCTCCATCGATATTCTCGCCGGCTCGGCTCGGCCCGACGGCAGTCTCTACCGGGCGGCGCTGGTGCGCAGTTCCCCGGTCGAACTTCTGAGTCAGCCCTTGTTCAATCCCACCGGCGCCTATGGCGCCTATGTCGTGCCGGCCGCCTTCATCCTCATCCTGCAGCAGACCCTGGTGATGGGCGTCGCCACGCTCGGCGGCGTCGCCTATGAACAGGGGGCGGTCGCCGCGCGGCGAAGGCGTGGCCAGCCGCTGGCGCTGATCGGCCAGGCGCTGGCCCATCTGGCTTTGGCGCTGCCGGCCTACGCCCTGTATCTCGTCGTGATGCCCCATATCTACGGCTATGCCGCCAGCCCGCACCTGCTCGACCTCCTTGTGCTTTCCATCCCCTTCATCCTGTCGGTGAGTTTCCTCGGCCAGGCCCTCGGAGCCCTCGCCAAACGGCGCGAGACAGCGGTGATCATCCTGGTCGGCTTCGGACTGCCGCTGTTCTTCCTGGTTGGCGTCGCCTGGCCGCAGGAAGCGATTCCCGAGGTGGTGAGAGCCGCCAGCGCCGCCATTCCCTCGACCTTCGGCATCGATGCCATGGTGCGCATCAACCAGATGGGCGCGTCCGTGGCCGATGTGGCGGCGGATTGGCGAAGCCTCTGGATCCTGGCGGGCGTCTACGCCGCGCTCGCCTTCCTCTTGTCCCGCCTCGGTGCTGCAGAGGAGAAGCCGGCATGAGCAAGGCAAGCCGTATAGCCCTGGTGATCCTGGCAGGCGCGGCCGTGGCGGCCGGCGTGTTCTTCTATGAGCGCCAGCCCGCTCCAGCCGCGCCGATGCCCGCCGCCGGCATGGTGCGACGGACCGAGATCCGTCTCGCGCCAGAGGTCAATGGGCGCCTGGTGCAGGTGAGCGTCGCGCTGGGCCAGCATGTCGCCAAGGGCGATCTGCTCGCCGTCATCGACAACCCCGATCTCGTCGCCGCCCTTGGCCAGGCCCGTGCCGCGCTGGAGGCCGCCCGGGCCGACCGGGCGAATGTCTATGCCGGCGTGCGGGCCGAGGAGATCGATATTGCTGCCGGCGCGGTCGAGACGGCGCAGGCCAATCTCCTGCTCGCGCAGCAGCAGAACACGCGCGTGGTCGCGCTCAAGCAGCGCGGCTTCAACAGCGGCTCGCAGCTCGACGAGAGCAACGCTTCGCTCGCCAAGGCCACCGCCGATCTCGACCTCAAGAGGGCGGAGCTTGCCGCCGACAAGGCCGGGCCGACAGCCGAGGTGCGCGCTCTGGCTGACGCCAAGGTCGCCTTGGCCGAGAGCGCCGTGGCGGACGCGGAGGCAACCCTCGCCAAGACCCGCCTTCTCGCCCCGCAGGCCGGGACCGTCGGCACGGTGGTGTCCGAGATCGGCGAAGTGCTCACGCCCGGCAAGCCGATCGTGGTGCTCGTGCCGGAGGAAAGGCCCTGGACCTCCTTCGTCATGCGCGAGGACGAGCTGCGCGGCCTGACCATCGGCTCGCGGGTCTCACTGAGCACAAGCGGTGCCGGCCCCTTCGAAGCCGTGGTGAGCGAAATGCGCCCGCTTGGCGAATTCGCAACCTGGCGCGCCGCACGAGCCGTCGGCGACCACGACCTCAACAGCTTCACGCTCCGGCTCGATCCCACCGGTGAGGTGCAGGGGCTCGAACCGGGGATGACGGTGTTCATGGGCGGCCAGCGATAGCGGGGCGCGCCATGCGCAAGTGGCGGTCGGGGACCGCCACTCCTATCCCTCATTTCAGCGACGATCGTGTTCCGCAAGCGGTTTGACTGGACGGATTGTCGCCGTCGGATTATTCCCGTGATGCGAGGAGATCAGTTCCCGTCCCTGCCGCTGAAGAGGAAAACCAGTGACCGCCCGGATTGAAGATTACGCCCTCATCGGCGATTGCGAGACCGCTGCCCTGGTGTCGCGCGAAGGTTCGATCGACTGGTTGTGCTTTCCGCGCTTCGATTCTCCCGCCTCCTTTGCCGCTTTGCTCGGCACGCCCGAGAATGGGCGCTGGCGCATCGCCCCGACCGATCGCAATGCCCGCTCCAGCCGGCGCTACCGTCCGGATACGCTGATCCTGGAAACCACCTTCGAGACCGACCACGGCTCGGCAATGCTCATCGACTTCATGCCGCTGCGCGACAACTCGAACGACCTCGCGCGCATCGTCATCGGTCTCACCGGCAAGGTCGACTTCACCACCGATTTCGTGGCCCGCTTCGACTATGGCCGCACCGTGCCGTGGGTCTCCCAGACGGAGGACGGCGCCATCGTCGCCGTGGCGGGGCCGGACAGGCTGGTGCTGCGCACGCCCGTGCCGCTGCAAGGGGCGGATCTCCACACGGCCGGCTCCTTCAGCGTCTCGGCTGGCGAGCGGGTGCCCTTTCTGCTGACCTATACCGCCTCCCATCTGCCGATCATGGCCAGCCGGGATGTCGAAACGGCGCTCGCCGATACCGAGAATTTCTGGCACGAGTTCGCCTCGCGCTGCCCGCCGGTGGGCCGCTACACCGAGACGGTGAAGCGCTCGCTGATCACGCTCAAGGCGCTCACCTATATGCCGACGGGCGGCATCGTCGCCGCCGCCACCACCTCGCTGCCCGAGCAGATCGGCGGCACCCGCAACTGGGACTATCGCTATTGCTGGCTGCGCGACGCCACCATGACGCTGCAGGCCTTCATGAAGCTCGGCTATTACGAGGAGGCCTCGGCCTGGCGCGAATGGCTGATGCGCGCCATCGCCGGCGCGCCGGAGCAGATGCAGATCATGTATGGCGTCTCCGGCGAGCGCAACCTGCTCGAGTGGGAGCCGCGCTGGCTGCAGGGCTTCGAGAACTCGCGACCCGTGCGCATCGGCAACGCCGCCGCCGAGCAGTTCCAGCTCGACGTCTATGGCGAGGTGGCCGACGCCATGCTGCAGGCGGCAATGGGCGGCATGCCGCGCCATCCGCGCACCCGCGCCCTCAGCGAGGTGATCCTGCCCTATTTGCAAAGCGCCTGGCGCCGGCCGGACGAGGGCATCTGGGAGGTGCGCGGCGGCGCCCAGCACTTCACCCACTCCAAGGTGATGGCCTGGGTCGCCTTCGACCGTGCCGCCACCATGTCGGCCCAGACGGGCGACCGGCCCGATTTCGTCGAGCGCTGCCGGGCCATTGCCGACGAGATCCATCAGGATGTCTGCCAGAAGGCCTTCGACCCCGCGCTCGACAGCTTCGTGCAGGCCTATGGCTCCAAGACCATCGATGCCAGCCTCCTGCTGCTCCCGCTGGTGGGCTTCCTGCCGGCGGACGATCCGCGCGTGACCGGCACGGTAAAGGCCATCGAGGACACGCTGCTGCATCACGGCCTCGCGCATCGCTATCACACCGACCGCGTGGATGACGGCCTGCCGCCGGGCGAGGGCACCTTCCTCGTCTGCAGCTTCTGGCTGGCCGACGTCTACACGCTGCAGAACCGCTACGGCGATGCCCGCCGTCTCTATGAGCGGCTGCAGAGCCTGTGCAACGATGTCGGGCTGCTCTCGGAGGAGTATGATCCGGTGGCCGGCCGCATGCTGGGCAATTTCCCGCAGGCCTTCAGCCATATCGGCCTGATCAACACGGCCCTCAACCTCGCCCGCAGCAGCGGCCCGGCCGAGGAACGCGCGGAAGCGGCAGGCGAAGCACCGAAGGAGTCGGAGCCGGTGTGAAGGGGAGGGGGCAGCGAGGACTTTCCGAGGAGGCGAGCTATAGATTTTACGCATCCCTATATCGAGTGCAGCTTGGCCGGGGTCCCTGAATCTCTCGGCTGGGCGAGATGAGACGTCCCAGGATGGAGCGCGCCTCCAAAGCCCCCTCGCCCCGTTCTTACGGGGAGAGGATAGAGGTGAGGGGCAGCGCAGGGTTATGAGATTGGCGTTCTCTAAGGCATGGCGGTCTAGGTGGTGCGCGCCGTCTTGCTATATTTCATTGATTTAATTGAGAAAACAATCCTGCCAAGGTCGCGTAGCCCCTCACCTCCATCCTCTCCCCGTAAGAACGGGGCGAGGGGACGCGACCGGCTCGCTTCATTCTAATCCGCCTCATCTCGCCCATGCGCTGCTCAAGGGCGTCGGCCATCGCCACCTTTGCGCGCAATTCACGTTTTCTGCATTACGATCTTGCAGGAACGCAGAATACCTTGCTGCCGTTGCCTGTCATAGTTGACGGTCTTCTCCATATCGGCATTGATATGCAGTGGGTCGGAGAACAAAGGACTATGGTGCGGGCGTCGTCTCCTAGTTCAGAGAGTCAGAGCCACTCGCAATCGGGTGGCAAGACGCTGGAACCACTCTTCACCTACATCTGGAAGAACAGCCGCAGGCAGCAGATCTACATCATCGTTATCGTGCTGGTCTCGCTGCCTTTCTATTATTTTTCTCTGGATCTTCCGCGCGGCATCGTCAATGACGCCATCCAGGGCCGGGCCTTCAGCAAGGGCACCCTGGAAGTTCCGCTCATCCATATCGACCTGGAATTGCCCGATTTCCTCGGCGGCTACGTCTTCAAATACACGGCGCTGCCGCTCTCGCGCATGGAATATCTGATGGCGCTCAGCCTGATCTTCATCGTGCTGGTGATGATCAACGGCTTCTTCCGCTATGTCATCAACATGCAGAAAGGCAAGCTCGGCGAATTGCTGCTGCGGCGCCTGCGCCTCGACCTCTTCAACCTCCTGCTGCGCTTCAGTCCAGAGGCGATCCGCTCCGTCCGCTCGGCCGAGGTCGCCACCATCATCCGCGACGAGGTCGAGCCGATCGGCGGCTTCGTCGGCGATGCCTTCATCCAGCCCGCCTTCCTCGGCAGCCAGGCCGCGACCGCGCTCGCCTTCATCGTCCTGCAAAGCCCTCTCCTGGGCCTGCTGGCCGGGCTGATGGTGCTGGTGCAGGCCATCGTCATTCCCCGGATGCGGCGCGAGCAATTGCGCCTCGGCCGCCTGCGCCAGATACGCTCGCGCACCCTCGCCGGCCAGGTCGGCGAGATCGTCGACAGCATGGCGGAGGTGAGCAACCACAACACGCGCGGCTATGAAGGACAGAAGATCACGGCCATCCTCAACGACCTGTTCTGGATCCGCTACGATCTCTATGGGCGCAAGTTCATGGTGAAGTTCATCAACTCGACGCTGTCGCAGATCACGCCCTTCCTGTTCTATTCGATCGGCGGCTATTTTGCCCTGCGCGGCAGTCTCGACATCGGCCAGCTCGTCGCGGTCATCGCCGCCTATCGAGACCTGCCGCCGCCCACCAAGGAGCTGATCGACTGGGACCAGCAGCGCCTGGACGTGCAGGTCAAATATGCCCAGATCGTCGAGCAGTTCGCACTGGCGGAACTGCCGCCCGCAACGGGCACGCCGCCGCCGGCGATCGCCGGCAGCATCGAGATGGAGGCGCTCAGGGTGCGCAGCCCGAGCGGCGATATGCTGCTCGACGGCATCAACCTCACCCTGCCGGTCGGCCAGCATGTCCTGCTCACCGGCTCGCGCGGGGAGGGCTATGTCGCCATCGCGCAGGTCTTGGCCCGGCGCTACTCCGATTATTCCGGCAAGGTGCGCCTCGCCGGCCATGACCTCGCCAACCTTCCCTCCCGCTGGCTCGGCGCCAAGCTTGCCTATCTCGGCCCCGATCCGCCGCTCTTCGGCGGCACGCTGCGCCACAACCTGACCTACAGCCTACGCCGGCCCGCACCCGAGCCGCCCGAGATGCGGTCCAACACGGATTGGGGGGACGAGCCAGACAGTGAGGCGGACGTTGCGGACGAGCGCCCGGCCGCCGCTGAAGCCTCATCCGCGGCCGAGGGAGAGCTCATCGAGTTGCTGCACGACACGGGCCTTGCCGAAACGGTGTTCGCCCTCGGCCTTGCCAGCGACCTGCCGGAGGATCCTGGCACCGATCTCAGCAGCCGTATCGTCAAGGCACGGCTTGCCGTGATCGAGGATCTCGAAGCGAGCGGCTCGGCCGCCTGCATCGAAGCCTTCGATCCCGGCAGCTACAATCACCATGCCACGATCGGCGAGAACATCTTCTTCGGCGTGCTCAGACGCAAGGCCAGCCTGGACACGCTGACCGACGATGTCGTCATCCTCGCCTTCCTGAGGGAAAACGGGCTTTTCGACGATATCCTTGCCCTCGGCCTCAACGTCGCTGCCACCACCTGCGAGATCTTCGCCCAGGTCTCGAACGATCATATTCTGTTCGACCGCTTCTCCTTCATTTCCTACAGCGACCTGCCGCGCTTCGCCGACATCGTGGCGCGTGCCGGCCGGATGGGTATTCCCTCGCTCAGCAAGCCCGACCGCCAGGCCCTTGCGGCGCTCGCCTTCGAATATTGCGAGACGCAGCACCATCTCGGCCTGCTGACAGAGGCTGTTGCAGCCAAGGCGCTGTGGGTGCGCGGCAATCTGATGCGGGCGGGCGCCGGCGTCCTCAAGGATGCCATCGAGTTCTACGATCCCGGGCGCCTGTGCGTCTCGGCCAGCCTGCGCGACAATCTGCTGTTCGGCCGCATCAACCATGCCATTCCCGGCGCCGAGCAACGCGTCAGCCACGCACTCCATGCGGCGGTGCGGCGCTATGATCTCGACGGCACGGTCTTCGGCCTGGGCCTCGACCATGAGGTCGGGCCGAAGGGGCGCGCGCTGATGGTGACGCAACGCGCGGCGATCGGCCTGGTGCGCTGCCTGATCAAGCGCCCCGAGATCCTCATCCTGGACCAGCCGGTGCTCTCCACCTCCGGCGAGGAGCAGCAGAGGATCTTCTCGGCGGTGCGCCGTCGCATGGCCGGGCGCACGCTGCTGGCCGCCATGCGCGACCCCCCGCCGGGCGAGGCCTTCGATCTCGTGGTCACCACGGCTGGTAACCGCATCGAGCGCTCGCCCCAGGCCGCAGTGGGCGGGTCGCCGGTGGCGGAGGAAGCTGCGCCGGAGGAGCGGCCCGAAATCAGGGCCCTTCGCGCGGTGCCGATGTTCGCCCTGCTGGACACGCCGCGTCTCAAGCTGATCGCCATCACCAGCGAGCGCGTGCGATTTTCCGACGGCCAGACGCTGTTCCACCAGGACGACGAGAGCGATGCCGCCTACATCATCCTGTCCGGGGGGGTCGAAGTCTTCGCGGAACTCCCCGAAGGCCGCGAGCATCTCGCCAGCAGCGGGGCAAACTCCATTATCGGCGAGATGGGCCTGATCAGCGATGCACCGCGCTCGGCCACCGTCGTCGCGGTGGGCGATGTCGTGGCCCTGCGCCTCGCCCGCGATGTCTTCCTCAACCTCGTTGCCGAAATCCCTATGCTCGCTCTGGAGATCATGCGCAAGCAGATCGCCCGCCTCAACAAGGCCGAGCAACGCTTCCGCCATTAGAGCGTCTCACTTTCGAGTCGAGTCACCAAGAACCGCAAAATGCATTCGGTGCCAACGAGTTAATCTGGAAATCCGCTCCTGCCGGAATGCATCTTGCTCTGAGGCGTTTTGCGATTTGCCGGAATCGGCAAGGATCGCAAGGACGCGTCGAAACAAAGAGTGAGAGCAAAGCAGCGTTCACGCTTAAACGCGCCTTGCTCCAGGAAAGGCCGTCCCATGCGCGTAGTCACGGTCACGCCCGCCACGATAGGCGCCGTCATTGCAGGGGTGAAGCCTGGCGACATCGTCGAACTGGAACCCGGCCTTTACAGCAGGCCGTTTTCGCTCACGAACCTGCGGGGAGAACCAGGCAGGCCGATCACCCTGCGCGGGACCAGCTGGGCTGTCATCGATGGCGGGCGCATGGCGGAGGAATACCGGATCGAGGCAAACTATCGCGCCCGCCAGGTGCAGCTCGAGGGAAAATATCCCGGTCTGTGGCCGTATATGGGCGAGGCGATGATCGCCTTACAGGGGTGTTCGCATATCGTCCTGGAAGACCTGACGATCCGCCGCTGCTGGCCCACCGCGATCCATCTCGGCGACAGCCAGGATATCATCATCCGGCGCACGGATATCACTGACGGCACCTTCGCCATTGCGGCGAGCGGGGCCTCGACGCAGGGCATTGTCATCGACAGCGTGCGCTGGTGCCAGGATGTCACGCGCAACCGCATCTGGCGCAGTGCGGCCTGGATGTCCGTGCATGGCGATCAGGATGTCGACATCGCCAATGACTGGCGGCTCTATGATGGCGATTTCTTCCGGTCGGAAAGCATCAGGGGCGGGGTCACCATCAGCCATTGCCAGGTCGAGCATGCCTTCAACGCCGTGCATGGCTTCAACCCCGGCAAGGACGCCAGCCTCAACACGAATTTCTGCGTGCGCGACTGCAGCTTTTCCTATGTCCGCGACAATGTCTTCGAACCGGAGGACTGTGCGATCAATTGGTGGTTCCACCGCAACCGGCTCTACAATGTACACAAGTGGTGTTCCATCGAAGCCCAGTTCTCCGCCTATATCTATATCTTCGCCAATCTCTCCTGGTTCGACGAGATTCCGGGGCGGCATGGACAGGGCAACCGTACCGGCGGCATGTTCAAGCTCGGCCCCAAGCAGGACAAGGGCGCCGGCCCGCATTACATCTTCAACAATTCCTTCGCTGCCCGCAGCGACTATGCCCCGGCGGGCGTGCTGCGTGGGCTGCGCCACTGGGCCAATGCGGTGCGTTTCTGCCAGGCCGGCGAAGGAGTGTGCGACGGCAAGACAACGTTCTTCGGGGACCTGAAGAAGAAGGCCTCTGAGACCGGTGATCGCTTCACCAACAACTGGAAAGGCAATGACATCGACTTCGCCGACGACGTTATTGCCCATCCCCAGTATACGGCGGTTCTCAAAAGGAACCACTATGGTCCCTTCCGCGACTCGCTGGCCGCCGATCCCGGCTTCCGCGATGCGGGGTGGCCCGGCCAGGGGGGCGCGGGCCTGATGCTGGCCGCCGGCAGCCCCTGCCGGGGACGTGCGCCTGAACAGACCGTCATGCTGCCTGACGGCGGCATGGCGCTCCTTCCGGCCGGCCGCGATGTCGGTGCCTTCCAGGGCGAAGAGCTCATGCGCTGGCGTGAATTCGTGCCCTATGCGCCGCCGACCGTGTGAGGGCGGCTGGACCGGGCTTTGTTCTACGCTGCCCGGCACGCCACCGTTACAGCCTCGCGCATCACGATGCTGCGCGCCCGGCGTGCGGTCTTTTCGCGCAACTTTGTGGCGGTTTGATTTCCCTCGCGCCTGTCCTGCGCGCAGGATGGCGCTGTCTCGCGGAGGGAGTTTCGATGAAGTCCTTGATGAATGCCCTGTTCAACGGTCCGGCCTGGCGGACCTTCCTGCTGATGGGGATGTTCGCGGGTCTCTTCGCGATCACTTCCTACGATCTTCTGATGCTGTTCAGCGCCAATTTCAACTTCATCACGGCCTATGGCGTGATGGCGCTGATGGAAGGCGGCCTGCGCCAGTTCGTCGAACTGGTGATCTCGGGCTATCTCAGCCTCGCCTTCTACATCCTGTTCAAGGGCTGCCTGTACGGACTGCTGGCGCGGGTGGCGCCGCATTGAGGAGGGCATCGGGCTCGACACGGGAATCGGCCCGATGCCATGGAAGAGGCCGGCGGTGGGCCAGCCTCTCCCTACTTTTCAGCGCCATGCCGGGGCTCAGAGCTTGGCGAGCATGCGGCAGAGCTTGATCAGGTCGGCGTCGTAATCGTCGGAGGCGCCGAGGACCAGCGAACAGCGCTTCTTCAGCGCGATGCGCTCGCTGCGGCTCATATTGGCGAGTTGCGATGAGACATTGCCGACGTTCACGCCTGTGTTCGGCGGGCTGCCAGGGGTGCCCGGCGTCGATGGATCCGTCCCGGGGACGTTGACGCCGACATTGGCGTTGACGCCGCTCTGGTTGTTCAGGGAGGCTTTGACGTTGGCATCCGCCGCCGGTGTGTTGACATTGATGTTGGCATTGACGCCCGTCGCGCCCGTCGCCGAAGCATCCACATTGGCGTTGACGTTGCCGACATTGGCCGTGGTGTTCGAGTTCAGGCCGTTGCCGTTCAGGCTGGTGTTGCTGTTCACCCCGACCGAACCGACATTGGCGCCAATATGGGCGCCAAGGCCGCCCACGCCGCCGGTACTCTGGGCAAGAGCCGGTGCTGACATTACCAAAATACCGACGACACCAGCCGCAACGGCCAGCTTGTAGCAATCCTTGCAGGTGATCTCAAACATCTAGGGCCTCCGCCAGTTGTCGACTCCAACGACCAGATCAAAGTCCCGGCGCGGGAGTTCGTGAGCTTGCGGAACGCGCCGGATGCTGCGTGGTTCCAAAAAAATACGCATATATTTGCAAATCAGCAATAAAATTAGATAAATATTTTCTTGAATGCTTTTGAATTATTAGTTTTCATTTTAATTTTGATTTAATTTATCGAAAATTTAAAAAATAAGTCTTAAACTTATTAAGAATAGATAGATCAAACATACCAGAATATCTTGAAATTGACGCAGCGCGTTATCCGCCACGAAAGGGTTTGTTAGCACGGCAGGAGAAGTCAAACGCAAGGGCCGGGCGAAGCGAAATCCGCCTTTGCGTGCACGAATTGCAGTTTCGAAGGAGCCATATACTACCTCCGTCAATCACAATATTCCTACCTAATAAGGAGTATAATAAAGAGGTAGATTAATACTAATTTGGCCAGAAAAGCCTCCCGCACCTTGAGGTGGGGAGGCTCCGTGTCGATCGCGCCGGTCAGAACGGGGAGTCGGGGTAGTAGAAGTCCTTGGCGTTGTCCTTCGTCACCAGCGTGGCGTCGAGGATGTAATTGCCGTTCACCGGCAGCTTGTCGTAGAGGTGAGCGGCCGTGAGGTCCATGGCGATCGCCACCATCGCCGGCGGGTAGAGCACGTCCACCGGGACCATGCTGTCGCCGTCCATCACCTTCTTGACCATGTCCTTCATGCCGGCCCCGCCGACGACGAACTTGATGTCGGTGCGGTTGGCCTGCTTGATGGCTTCGAGCACGCCCACAGCCATGTCGTCATCCTGGCACCAGACGGCGTCGATCTTGGGGTGCTTGGTCAGGAAGTCCTGCATCACCTTGAAGGCGTCGTCGCGGCTCCAATTGCCGAACTGGCTGTCGATCACCTTGATGTCGGAACCCTTCAGCCCCTCGTTGAAGGCGTTGACGCGCTGTTCGTCGATGACGATGGGCAGGCCGCGGATGACCACGATATCGCCCTTGCCGCCGAGCTTGTCCTTGACATAGGCAGCCGAGACGGCGCCGAGATTGGGATTGTTGCCGGCGACATAGAGGTCCTGGATCGGCTCGCGCAAGGCGCGGTCGACCACGGTGACGAAGATGCCCTTGGCCTTCACGGCCTTGAGCGGATCGGTGAGCTCGTCGGAATTATGCGGTAGCGTGACGAGCGCGTCGATGCCCTGGGTGGTCAGGTCTTCCAGGGCGTTGGCCTGCGCGGCGCCATCGGGCGAAGTCTTGACGATGACCTTGAGGCCGGGATAGCGCGCCTCCAGGGCCTTGGCTTCCTCCTGGGCGTGATAGACGACACCGCCGGTCCAGCCATGGTCGGCGGCCGGGATCGAGACGGCGATGGTCTTGGTGTCGGCGGCCTGGGCCGCCAGGCCCGCAGCGGCGATGAAGCCCGCTGCCAGCAGGCCGGTGAGCAGTTTGCGCATATGTTCCTCCCTTGCGCCGAAGCCTTGACGTCAGGGGGCCCCATCCCTGTTCCCTGGGAGCGCGGACGTCCCGTCCGCTCTTCCTTTTTTCAACGAGCGTGACGTTTCCAAGAGGCGGACGAGACGTCCGTGCTCCCAGGGTTCAACGCCTCCTCGACAGCGAGCGCTGCACCAGCATGGCGAGGATGATGATCGCGCCCTGCACCACGCCGATCAGCTTCTCGTCGATCAGGTTGGAGAGCAGCATGATGTTGCCGATGGTCTCCAGGATCACCGCGCCGCAGATCGAGCCCCAGATGCGCCCGACGCCACCACGCAGCGCCGTGCCGCCCACCACCACGGCCGTGATCGCTTGCAACTCGTAGGTGATGCCGGTGGTGGCGGTCGAGGAGCGCAGGCGCGGCACGTAGATCGCCACCGCGATGGCGACGCAGATGCCCTGAATGATGTAGGTGAGAAGCCTGACGCGGTTGACCGAGATGCCCGAATAGCGCGCCACATCCTCGTTGGAGCCGACGGCCATCACATGCCGGCCAAACGTGGTGCGGTAGAGCAGGAAGGCGCCGATCAGCGCCACCGCGGCCACCACGATGACGGGTATGGGTATGCCCAGGAGCTTGCCGGCATAGACGGGCGCGTAGGTGCTGGAAAGCGCGCTCGAGCGCATCGAGATGGTGCCGCCGCCCGCCAGCCAGGTCTGCAGCGAGCGGAAGATCGTCATGGTGCCGAGCGTGACGATGAAGGGCTCGATGCCGCCCATGGTGACGCCGATGCCGTTGGCGGCGCCGCAGACGATGCCGAGCATCAGCGCGACGGCGATGCCGGCGGTGAGCAGGGCGTAGGTGTCCTGGAAATAGCCGCCGTTGAAGAACAGGATCATCACGCCTGAGATCAGCGCCAGCATCGAGCCGACCGAGAGATCGAGCCCGCCCGCGGTGATCACGAAGGTGGCGCCCACGGCGATGACGGCCACGAAGGAGCAGCGCGCCAGCACATTGGCGAGGTTGTCGAAGGTCAGGAATACCGGGTTGACGAGATAGCCGAGCACCATCAGCACGGCCAGCGCGGCAAAGGGCGCCGCGGCGCGCATGTCGAGCTCGCGCCACCAGTTCGCCGAACGGGTCGGGGCTGCGGAGTCACTCATGGCATCCACTCGTGGTTCGGTGCGGGTGTGAGAGAGGAGAGTCGGCGGGACCATCTCCGTCATTGCGAGCGCAGCGAAGCAACCCAGGGGTGGTAGGCGCTACCCTCTGGCCCCTGGATTGCTTCGCTGCGCTCGCAATGACGGTGTGCCAGCGTGGGAGAACAAGCCCTCTCATTGCGCGATCCTCGCCTCCTTCTCGGCGACCCCAGTGGCGTGAACCACGATCTCGGATTCCGTCATCGCATCGCCGCTGACCTCGCCGGCGATGCGGCCGTTGCGCATAACCAGGATGCGATGGCACACGCCGATCAGTTCCTGCATCTCCGAGGAGATCACGATCACCGCCTTGCCATTGGCGGCGAGGGTGGCGATGAAGCGGTAGATCTGCTCCCTGGTGCCGATGTCGATGCCGCGCGTCGGCTCGTCGATGATGACGATGCTGGGCTCCAGCAGCATCATTTTCGCCAGCAGGAGCTTTTGCTGGTTGCCGCCCGAGAGCTGGCCGGCCAGCAGCGTCTTGGCGCGGGCACGGATGTCGAATTCGGTGAAGGCCCGGTTCAGCGCCGTCCACTCCCTGACCTTGTCGATCAGCGGGCCGCGGGTGAAGCGCTCCAGCGCCGCCAGAGTGAGGTTGGTGCGCAGGTCCTTGGCAAGCAGCAGGCCCTTGCCCTTGCGATCCTCGCTCAGATAGACGATCCCGGCGTCCATGGCCTGGCGGGCATTGCGGAAATTGAGGAGCGTACCACGCACACGCACCGCACCCGAGCCCGGGCGCAGGCCGAGCAGGCCCTCGAACAGCTCCGTACGCCCGGCACCGATCAGCCCGGCAAACCCGAGGATCTCGCCTTCATGCAGCCGGAAGCTCGCGCCGGCGGCATAGCCGGGCACATCGAAATTCTCGGCCTCGAAGACGAGGCGGTCCTGCTTCGGCGCCGTCTTGGGCGGGTAGAGATGCGCCATGTCGCGGCCCACCATCAGCTGGGCCATGTCGAGCGGTTCCAGCGACGAAGCCTCGCGCGTGGCGATCCACTTGCCGTCGCGCAGCACGGTGACGCGATCGGCGATCGCCTTCACCTCGTTGAGACGGTGGGAGATGTAAAGCACGCCGATGCCCTTGGCGCGGATCACAGCGATCACCTTGAGCAGGGCCTGCGTCTCCACCGGCGTGAGGGAGGCGGTGGGCTCGTCGAAGACCACGACGCGGTGTGGCACCAGCAGGGCCCTGGCGATCTGCACGAGCTGGCGCCTTGCAATGGAAAGGCGCTCGACCACGCGGGTCGGATCGATATCGGCGCCGAGATCGTGCACCGCCCTGGCCGCGGCTTCGTTCATGGCGCGGTCGTCGACCACGAGGCCGCGGCGGATCTCGCGGCCGAGGAAGATGTTCTGGGCGACGGTGAGATGCGGCGCGAGCAGGATCTCCTGATGCACCAGCACGATGCCGCGGTGTTCGGCATCGACGGGGCCGGTGAAATGCACCTCCTGGCCGTCGATGGCAAGGCGCCCCTTGCTCGGCTGCAGATGGCCGGCCAGGATCTTCATGAGCGTGGTCTTGCCCGCACCGTTCTCGCCGATGATGGCATGGACTTCGCCAGCCTTGAGGTCGAGCGAGATATTGCTCAGCACCTCGATGGAGCCGAAGCTCTTGGACAAAGCGCTGGCGGACAGGATCGGCACGGTCCCGTCCTCTCGCGCGGCCCTGTTCTCCTCATGCTGAGACAAGATGCGTTCCCGGCTGCGTTTCCCGTCCGAGGTCTTCCCGCCTTCTCTCGCGCGGAATGAGTTACGTACCTCGAAACGCCGCCAGATTAGTCGGACCTGTGGCGCTGTCAATCCGGGCGAGCGCAACCTGTCGAAACTGTAACCCTATCTCTCGGATGGGGAGGCGGCGCCAATTGCCTCCATTCTCGACGAGCCGGTTGAGGACATTCCGGCGCTTGCCTGCCCCGGGGATTCAGCAGCGTTCCGGAACCAAGGCTTGCTGCAGGCTGGATCATCACCGGGCCAAATCCTGCGAGGACAAGCCCGGTGATGAAGACCGATACGCCAAGCCTCACCTGGCTGTCTTATCGATCCGCGTTCTTGATCAGATATTTGTTGGCGATGGCCTTGAACGAAATCTCGCCGTCAAGCCGCTTGAACACCACACCTTCCCGGTCACGCTGCGGATTGAGGGACGATCCCTCGGCATAAGCGAGGATCGTTTTCATATCCCCGCCGAACCTGTCGAGCGTGGTGACTTCCAGGAAGGGCACCTCCTCGATCGAAGCACCCCGTTCCCTGAGACCGGCGATCGCCTGGGAACGCGCCTCCCGACCGAGATAGGCCTGCCGATCGATATCGAAGATATCGTAGAGGTAGATGTGCTGCCCCTTGAGCTTCTCATTGTTGCCCTGGATGCCTTCGCCGACCAATTCGCCCTGGAGCGCCAGGTTGCGGCCATAGGCTTCCAATGCTTCGAGAACGCGATCCCGCCGCGCCACCCGCCAGAGCGTGTTGCTCGCAGTCTCGCGCAGCCACCAATTGCGTCCGCACACGCCAAGCGACTGGTCCTGTCGGAACAGCGTGATGCTAGAGCCGTCGAGCTTGACCGTTACCTCGAAGGCCTGGTCGCGCTGCTCGTGCAGGAGATGCGCCAGGTTCTGGATGCGCTCCTGGTCGGTCTTGCGGATGAAGGAAGGCATTGCGCCTTCTACCTCGCCCGCAAGCGAGGCCGGAATGGGCGCTTCCCATTTGAGAATCCCCAGCCTGTCGCTGAGATCAACCTGACGATCGCGAGGGTGCTCGAATTCCCGCAACTCCGGGAAGATCTCCCTGGAGAGCGCGAGGCCCTGCGAGATCTGGCCACGCAGTTTCACCGTCCTGAGCCGAACGCCTTCGCGTCCTTCCCAGTTGGTCTTGTTCTTCATCAGGAAGTCGTAGCGGGGATCTTCGGCGGGCAGGAAGCTGTCGATCTCGAAATAGATGCAAGCTTCGCCCGGCTGGAACTCGCCCTTCTTAATGACGATCTCCCAGCCCTCGGTGGTTGCGCATTCGATGGCGTCGGCATCGGGAATTGGCCGGATCGTGTCGATCCTGCGGATCGTAACTAGATTTCTCATGACACATGCTCGAGCTGTCTGGTGTGAAAGTGTTTGCGGCCAGACAAACGTTCGAGCAGCAAGATGCAGGATGCCGTAAGGGCATCATCTGCGGCGGCTTCCTTAATCCGACGCGGCCGTTCATGCAACGGTCAGTCCCGGCGTCGGTGCGAGTCAGGGTACCTTCACGCGGTAGCCATCGAGGAAGAGCCGCACGGCGGCCTCGGTGCGCCGGCGCATCTCGGCCGGCGTCTCGGGAATGCCGACCAGCGCGCGTCCGCGGGCGCCCTGCACCACCAGGGTGACGAAGAGCTCGGTCGCCATCACCGGATCGTCGAAATGGACCTCGCCGCGGGTCTGGTAGGTGGTCAGTACACGCGTGACGCTGCCCAGCACATTGAGTCGCATCTTGTCGACGAACAGACTGCTCAAGGCCGGAAAGCGGTGGAGTTCGGTGATGACGAGGCGATAGAGCGCCAGAGCTTCGGGCTGCGTGGCGGCGACCTCCAGCATTTCGGCGAAGGCTTGCAGGCCCTGGTCGACTGGCGCCGGGCCGACCTCGTAACTGCCGATGAAGGAGAGCCGCTCCTGGATCAGGCGCCTCAGCGTGTCGGCGAAAAGGTCGCCCTTGTCGCGGTAGCGGGCATAGACGAAGCGCTTGGCGACTCCGGCCTCTTCGGCGATCGCCTCCAGCGAAACGCCGTCAAGGCCGCGGGTGATGAAGAGCCGGGCGGCGGTATCGAGCAGCGCCCGGTGCCGCCGCTCCGCTTCCGCACGCGTCGGCCGCCCGCCGGGCCCGCGGCGGAAGGCGTTCTGCGTGGCGATGAGAGTCGAGTCGGACATGTCTAATTTATTTTATGGGGCCTAGGGGCGCAGAGACAAAACGCAAGTCGCTGACTGGAGGGCGCGAGGTGAGCCTCCCCCACGAAGCTGGGGGAGGTGGCCCGACGAAGTCGGGTCGGAGGGGGTGTGGTCCGACGATCTCGACCTCACATGGAAAGGCTCGAGTCCTATTCCAAACCAGAGCCTCGTTCTGTTGATCAGGAGCCCGTAGGGCCACACCCCCTCCGTCATTGCTTCGCAATGCCACCTCCCCCAGCTTCGTGGGGGAGGCTCTCGTGTAGCGCCCTTCCCCACACACTCTTCCCCTCTTCCGCCTTGATCTTGCCCTTAATCAGCGCATAATGCAACGAGAACGTTGCGTTGCATTTGGTGCCCCTGTGAATCGCTCCCTGGTCTTTGTCATCATTGCCCTGCTGGTGGCGGGTGCGGCCCTGTTCCGGAAGTTCGAGGCTGGCGAGGGCAGCCCCGGCTGGCAGGGCTATGCCGAAGCCGATTACGTCAAGGTCGGGCCGACGCAGCAGGGCACGCTGGTCTCGCTGTCGGTCGGGCGGGGCGACGAGGTGAAGGAAGGCCAGCCGCTGTTCTCGCAGGACGACACGCAGGACGAGGCCGCCGTCGACCAGGCGCGCCAGCAGCTTGCCCAGGTGAAGGCGCAGGTCGCCAATCTCCAGGCCGGCGGCAAGGATACCGAGATCCGCCAGGCCGAGGCCAATCTTGCCGATGCCATCGCCACGCGTGACCGTTCGCAATCGGATCTCCAGCGCGCCGAGACGCTGCTGAAGAGCGGCAACACCACTTTCCAGAACATCGACCTATTGCGTGCGGCCGCAACTTCCGCAGTGGCGCGTGTCGCGGTCGCCGAGGCGGCGCTTGCCCAGATCAAGGCGCCAATGGGACGCCCGGGCGAGATCGAGGCTGAGCAGGCGGCCGTAAGCGCTGCCGAAGCCGCGCTCGCACAGGCCCAATGGCGGTTGGACCAGCGCCATGTCGCCGCCCCGGTCGGCGGGCGCGTCGCCGACACGCTGGCGCTGCCGGGCGAAACGATGGCCGCCGGCGCGCCGGTCGTCTCGCTGCTGCCGCCTGCCAACATCTTCGTGCGCTTCTTCGTGCCGGAACCCGATCTCGCCAGGCTGCATCGCGGCGACCAGGTGAGAATCCGCTGCGACAATTGTGCGGCCGGCCTCACCGGCACCATCTCCTTCGTGGCGCCGCAGCCGCAATATACGCCGCCGATCATCTACAGCGACACGACGCGGGCCAAGCTCGTCTACCTCATCGAGGCCAGGCCGCCGCCTGAGCAGGCGATACTGCTGAAGCCCGGCCAGCCCGTCGACGTGCATCCCTCGAACGAGGCGCCGGCCAAGGCGGCTGCGCCATGAGCATGAACGGCAACACCCCGCTCGCCATCGATGTCCGCCACCTGCGCAAGAGCTTCGGCGAGCGCAAGGTGGTGGAAGACCTCACCTTGCAGGTGCCGGAAGGCGAGATCTGCGGCTTTCTCGGCGCGAACGGCTCGGGCAAGACCACCACCATCCGCATGCTCTGCGGCCTGCTCACGCCCGATGGCGGCGAGGGGACGTGCCTGGGCTTCGACGTGCTCAAGGAGCCGCTGAAGATCCGCCGCCAGGTCGGCTACATGACGCAGCGCTTCAGCTTCTACGAAGACCTCACGGTGCGGGAGAATCTCGACTTCGTCGCCAGGCTCTACGAGATCCCCAGGCGCGAAGCGGCCATCGACGACGTGATGCAGCGCATGGGCATCGCCGACCGCGCCACCCAGCTTGCCGGCCAGCTCTCGGGGGGCTGGAAGCAGCGCCTGGCGCTGTCGGCCTGCATCCTGCACCAGCCCCGGCTCCTGCTCCTCGACGAGCCGACAGCCGGCGTCGACGCCAAGGCGCGCCGCGAGTTCTGGGACATGATCCATGACCTCGCCGGCAAGGGCCTCACCGTGCTGGTCTCCACCCATTACATGGACGAGGCCGAGCGCTGCCAGCGCATCCTCTATCTTTCCAATGGCCGCATCGTGGTGCAGGGCACGGCGCCGGAGGTGGTTGAGAATGCCCATCTCGTCACCTTCGAAGGCACGGGCGAGAATATCGACGATGCCTCGCGCATCCTGCGCCAGACACCCGGCGTCGAAGCCGCCGCCGTGTTCGGCCGGTCGCTCCACGTCGCCGGATCCGACCGCGAGGCGCTGAAGAAGGCCATCGCCTCGCTGCCGGACGCTTTCACCTTGACCTGGGAGGAAGTCGAGCCGCGGCTGGAAGATGTCTTCATCCACCTCCTCAGCCAGTCGGGAGGGTGATCATGGGCTTCTCCTTCTGGCGTTTCATGGCGGTGCTGCGCAAGGAATGGACGCAGATGCGGCGCGATCCGATGACGCTGCGCCTCATCATCGTGCTGCCGCTGATGCAGCTCTTCCTGTTCGGCTACGCCATCAATTCCGACCCCAAGAATCTGCCCACCGGCCTGCTCTCGGCCGACCATTCGCAATATGAGCGCACCCTTGTGGAGGCGCTGCGCAACACCGGCTATTACGATTTCATCGAAATGAAATCGGAGCAGCAGGCCGAACAGGCGATCGCGCGGGGCGATGTGATCTTTGTGCTCAACATCCCGCCCAATTTCGGCCGCTCGATCGATCGCGGCGAAAGCCCTTCCGTATTGCTCGATGCCGATGCCACCGATCCCACCGCCATCGGCAACGCCACCGCGGCCCTTGCCTCGCTCGGCTCGATCTTCGACCGCGACCTGCCGCCGACCATGCGCTCGACCATGGGTACGCAGCCCTTCCAGTTCCAGGTGCACGCCCGCTACAATCCCGAGCAGCTCACCGTGCTCAACATCGTGCCCGGCCTGATCGGCACGGTGCTGGTGTTCTCGACGCTGATCATCACCACGCTCTCCATCACCAAGGAGCGCGAGCGCGGCACCATGGAGAACCTGCTCGCCATGCCGGTGCGGCCGGTGGAGGTGATGCTCGGCAAGATCGTGCCCTATATCGGCATCGGCTATCTGCAGATCATCCTGATCATCTCGATCTCGATCTTCGCCTTCCATCTGCCGGTGCGCGGCTCGATCTCGCTGCTCTTCCTGGCGCTCGGCCTGTTCATCGCCTGCAACCTGGCGCTCGGCTTCACCTTCTCCACCGTCTCGGCCACGCAGATGCAGGCCCAGCAGATGGCGCAGTTCACGCTGCTGCCCTCGATGATGCTGTCGGGCTTCATGTTCCCCTTCAAGGGCATGCCGGTGTGGGCGCAGTGGCTCGGCGAGATCCTGCCGCTCACCCACGCCCTGAGGATCATCCGCGGCGTGCTGCTGAAGGGTAATGGCCTTACGGAGATCTGGCCGGAACTCTGGCCGATCGCGCTGTTTGCGCTGTTTACGGGGTTTATCGCGGTGTATTTCTATCGAGAGACGCTGGATTGACCTGGAAGCGCGGACGTCCCAACGACACTCAAGAGGGGGTCGGGCGATCCGCTCTTGGGAACGATGCGGATGCCGAAAGGCGCGACGGTGGGAGCGTTCCTGGGACCGCAGGCGTCTCGCCTGCATCTTCCTTTCCTGCAGGCGACCCGGTTCCAAGAGCAGGCGAGACGCCTGCGATCCCAGGAACGCCTCGGCCGTATATGCTTTAAGCCGCGAACCTCTCCCGATACGCCTGCGGCGTCGTTGCGAGCTGCCGCGCGAAGCTCCTGCGCATCGTCTCCTCCGAGCCAAAGCCACATTGCCGCACGATCTTCTTCAGCGGCAGATCCGTATCCGTCAGCAGCAGCCGCGCCTGCTCGACGCGCAGCCGCTCCACCGCCTGGGCCGGCGGCAGGCCGGTCGCCTGGCGATAATGGCGCTGGAAGCTGCGCTCGCTCATGGCGCAGCGCGCGGCGAGGGCGGGGATGGAGAGATCCCTGGCGAGGTTCTCGCGCATCCAGCCATGCAGGGTTTCGAAGCGTTCCTCGCCATGCTGCAGCGCCAGGGCGGCGCTGTATTGCGACTGGCCGCCGGGACGCTTGAGGAAGACCACGAGGTCGCGCGCCACCGCCATCGCCACGGCGCGGCCGAGATCGCGCTCCACCAGAGCGAGCGCGAGGTCGATGCCGGCGGTGACGCCCGCCGAGGTCCAGAGCTTGCCGTCCTCGATGAAGATCGGATCGGGCTCGATCTTGGCGGCCGGGAAGGTCCGAGCCAGCAGATCGCAGGAATCCCAATGCGTAACGGCCCGGCGGCCATCGAGCAGGCCGGCCGCGCCGGCGAGAAAGGCGCCCGTGCAGATCGAGGCGATGCGGCGGGTGTTCAGCGCCTTGCGGGCGATCCACGCCACCAGGTTGGGATCCCTGAGCGCCTCATGCACCGCATCGCCGCCCGCGATCACCAGCGTGTCGCAGGGCTCGTCCGCGTCGGGCAAGGGCTCGCTCAGCAGAGTGAGGCCGGCCCAGGCCATGGTCTGACCCTGCCGGGCAATGATGCGCAGGCGGTAGACCGGAGCCTGCCCCGCATCCTCGAGGACGCGATTGGCCGTGGCGAAGACCTGCATCGGACCGGCGATATCAAGAAGCTGGAAGTTTTGAAAAGCGAGCAGGTCGACCCTGCGCTCGATCTGGTCAGGCATGGTGGTTTGGCGCAATCTGTGGGTTCAATGTCATTTGTGCCAGAGCATGAGGATGTAGAACGGGCCTGTCAACAGCATCGGAGAAAACGCCATGACCCTGCAGATCGGCTTCCTGATCTTCCCCCGCTTCCAGCTCATCGACCTTGCCGGGCCTTTCGATCTCTTTGCACAGGTTCCCGACTGCCGCCTGCATCTGATCTGGAAGGACCTCGAGCCCCTGCGTGCCACCGCAGGCTGCGATCTCAGGCCGACTGTCACGCTCGGCGCGTGCCCGGCGCTTGACCTGATCTGCATTCCCGGCGGTACGGGCGTGAACGCCCTGATGCAGGATGCCGAGATCCTCGATTTCGTGCGTACCCAGGCGGCATCGGCGCGTTTCGTCACCTCGGTCTGCACGGGAGCCCTCGTGCTGGGTGCGGCCGGATTATTGCGCGGCAAGCGCGCGACGACCCATTGGGCCTCCCATCACCTGCTGAAGGAGCTTGGCGCCATTCCGGTGGAGGAGCGCATCGTTACCGACGACAAGCTGATCACCGGTGGCGGCGCCACGGCAGGCATCGATTTCGCTTTGGCGGCCATCGCGCAACTGGTCGGGCGGGAAGCGGCAGAGGTGGCTCAGCTCGAACTCGAATATGCTCCGGCGCCGCCCTTCGATGCGGGTTCACCCCGCACGGCACCGTTAGCTGTCGTTGAGCGGGTGCGGGCCGATTCAGCCGCGACCGTCGCCGATCGGGCTCGCATCATCGCCGAACTGCATGCGGCCGCCTGAGGCGCAGGCTTTCCGGGTGCATGGGCATCTTGCCCGTTCTTGAACCACCGCGGGTCGCAAGACGGTGCTACCGGATTTTGGGCGCGTGCCAGGAACAGGCGCCGCCCTCTCCGACATCAGCTTCGTTTCAAGGACGGGCAAGATGCCCGTGCACCCGGAGCGCTGCTCCTCGGCCTTTGCCTCGTCCTCGCAAAAAACCTCTTGCAAATTGTATCTTTCGATATATCTTAAGATTCATCTTAACGATGCAACGAAAGGTATATCGCATGTTTGGACGACATCATCAGGCGCCCTGGGGGCGCGAGGGTTTCCGGGGTTGGGGCCGCGGCGAGGAACGAGATTGTGCACCGGGCGGCCGCGGCGGGCGCTGGGGCCGGGGCGGCTTCGGCGAAGGGCCGGGCGGCTTCTTCGGCCGCGGCGGTTTCGGCGAGCGGGCCGGACGGGTCTTCGGTCATGGCGACCTGCGCCTCGTCATCCTGGCGCTGATCGCGGAAAAGCCGCGCCACGGCTACGATCTCATCCGCGCCATCGAGGAGAAGTTCGGCGGCGCCTATGCGCCGAGCCCCGGCGCCGTCTATCCCACGCTCACCATGCTGGAGGAGCAGGACTATATCCGCGCCGAGGCTTCGGAGGGCACCAAGAAGCTGCACACGATCACGCCCGAGGGCGAGGCCTTCCTGGCCGAGAACCGCGACGCGGTCGATGGCGTGATGGCCCGCATGGACCTTGCCGCCAGCGCCTTCGCCAGCCATTCCACCCCGGACATGGTGCGCGAGGCCTTCCACACCCTCAGGCACGCCCTGCATATGCGCCGTGGCCCCTGGACCAAGGCCGAGGCCGAACGCGTGCGCACCATCATCGAGAAGGCCGCGCGCGACATCGTCGGCCCGGGCGAGCAGAACTGAGGGCACCCCATCCGCATCGCCCCTTCGCTGGTAGAGAAGATAATAGGATAAAACTGGATCTTCTCCGTCCTGCCGGATCGGCTATCAAGGCGTCGGCAGGGCCAGTCTTTCTTAGGCTTTTTCGCCGATATTTGTTTGAAGAATTTCCCGGCGGGCCTCGCGCCCGCCGGGGTTTCCGTGTTTGCGGGTACCCCGATGAATGCCGCCCTCGATGGCCTGCCCAATCCTCAGCGCGCCTTTGCCTTCCTGACCATCGGCATCGCCCTCACCATGGCGGTGCTGGACGGCGCCATCGTCAATGTCGCGCTGCCCTCGATCGCGACGGAACTGGTGATCACGCCCTCAGATGCGATCTGGGTGGTCACCGCCTACCAGCTCGCGGTCACCATCTCGCTGCTGCCGCTCGCCTCGCTCGGCGACATCATGGGCTACAAGCGCATCTACTGGTGCGGCCTCGGCATCTTCACGGCGGCCTCCTTCGGCTGCGCCAACGCCCACACGCTGCCCTTCCTGGCCGGCATGCGGGTGATCCAGGGCGTCGGCGCGGCCGGCATCATGAGCGTGAACATCGCGCTGGTGCGCTACATCTTCCCCAAGGCGCTGCTCGGCACAGGCGTCGGCTATACGGCGCTGGTGGTGGCGGTGTCCTCGGCCGCGGGCCCGAGCGTCGCCTCCGCCATCCTCACCATTGCGAGCTGGCAATGGCTGTTCCTAGTCAATGTGCCGCTCGGCATCATCGCCCTGATCATCGCCGCCCGCACTTTGCCGCAGACGCCCGCCTCCGGCCATGCCTTCGACTGGACCAGCGCCCTGCTCAACGCCATCACCTTCGGCCTGCTGATCGCCGGTCTCGACGCCTTCTCCGACGCTGGCGGCAACACGAGGGCCGGCCTGATGATCCTGGGCGCTGGCATCGCCGGCGCCGTGCTGGTCTGGCGCTCGCTCAAGCTCGAGGTGCCGATGCTGCCGGTGGACCTGTTGCGCCGGCCGGTCTTTGCGCTCTCGATGACGACCTCGATCTGCTCCTTCGCCGCCCAGAACATGGCCTATATCGCGCTGCCCTTCTTCTTCGAGCAGACGCTCGGCCGCTCCGAGGCCGCCACCGGCTTCCTGATGACGCCCTGGCCGCTGATGACGGCGCTGATCGCCCCCGTTGCCGGGCGGCTGTCGGACAAGTTCCCGCCCGAGCGTCTCGGCAGCATAGGGCTGGTGATTCTGTCCGTCGGGCTCGTCTGCGTCGCCACCATGGGCGCGGACCCCTCCAGTTTCGACATCGGCTGGCGGCTCGGCGTCTGCGGCTTCGGCTTCGGGCTGTTCCAGTCGCCCAACAACCGCATCATCATCGCCAGCGCCCCGCGCGAGCGTTCGGGCGGGGCGAGCGGCCTGCAGTCGACCGGTCGCCTGCTCGGCCAATCCGTGGGGGCGGCCGTGGCGGCGGTGGTGTTCGGCCTGGCGGCGAGCGGGCATACGGTGCTGATCGCCTGGATCGGCGCCGTGCTTTCGCTGACGGGCGCGCTGTCGAGCGGGTTCAGGAAGACGATATAAGCTGGGAGCGCGGGTATCGTTCCTGGGATCGCAGGCGTCTCGCCTGCTCTTGGAAACGATGCGGTTCGAGATGCAGGCGAGACGCCTGCGGTCCCAGGAGCGTCGCAGCTGCCTGCCCCTTCCAACAAAGGCCGTGTTTCCAAGAGCGGACAGGATGTCCGCGCTCCCTGGGCCTTGTCGCAGTTTGAATATCGCATGTCCCAGACGCGACAGCGTGGGGAACCCCAGTCGGGCTACCTCGCATTAAGAAGCGTTCTATAGTAATTCGTGCTCCATCCCCTGTGCAGGAACCACACCCTATGTCCGACGGCGATCTCGATCTGAACTCTCTGCCCGATGACGAGCTCGTCGAACAGATGCATGACGACCTCTATGACGGCCTCGCCGACGAGGTTATTGATGGCGTCGAGATCCTGCTGAAGCGCGGCTGGACCCCCTATGACGTGCTGACCAAGGCGCTGGTCGAGGGCATGCGCATCGTCGGAATCGACTTTCGCGACGGCATCCTGTTCGTGCCGGAAGTGCTGATGTCCGCCAATTCCATGAAGGCCGGCATGAACATCCTGCGCCCGCTGCTCGCCGAAACCGGCGCGCCGAAGGTCGGCAAGATGGTGATCGGCACCGTCAAGGGCGACATCCACGACATCGGCAAGAACCTCGTCACCATGATGATGGAAGGTGCCGGCTTCGAGGTGATCGACCTCGGCATCAACAATCCGGTCGACAACTATCTGGAAGCGCTGGCGAAGCACCAGCCGGAAATTCTCGGCATGTCTGCTCTCCTCACCACGACCATGCCCTATATGAAGGTCGTGATCGACACGATGAAGGAAAAGGGCATCCGCTCCGACTATATCGTGCTGGTCGGCGGCGCGCCGCTGAACGAGGCCTTCTCGGAGGCCGTCGGCGCCGATGCCTATTGCCGCGACGCCGCCATCGCGGTGGAAATGGCCAAGTCCCTGATCAGCAAGCGTCAGGGCATGGCCGGCGCCTAATGGAGGGGCGGTCTCCGACCGCCCATGTCAAACCGCCATTCCGAAGATGGAAATGGCGGTGAGACCGATCCTTTATTGGGCGCCGGTTCTTGGAGAGAACGATGACCGACGCCTCGACCCATAACCCCCGCAAGACACTGGTGATTGCCTGCGGGGCGCTGGCGCGCGAATTCCTGGCCGTGAAAGAGGCCAATGGCTGGGATCACATCGAGATCACCTGCCTGCCGGCGATCTGGCACAACACCCCCCAGAAGATCCCGGACGGCGTGCGCCGCAAGATCCGCGCCAACCGCGCCAACTATGACGAGATCCTCGTGCTCTACGGCGATTGCGGTTCGGGCGGCATCCTCGACGAGGTGCTGAAGGAAGAGGGCGTCGAGCGCATCGACGGCCCGCATTGCTATTCCTTCTTCGCCGGCGCCGAGGTGTTCGACAGGATGCAGGACGAGGAGGTCGGCACCTTCTACCTCACCGATTTCCTGGTGCGCCATTTCGACCGCTTCGTCATCAAGGGCCTCAAGCTCGACAAGCATCCCCAGTTGCTGCCGATCTATTTCGGCAACTACAAGCGCGTGATGTTCCTGGTGCAGGTCCCCGACGCCGCGCTGGAGAAGAAGGCGCAGGCGGCCGCCGCCCGCCTGGGCCTGCCGCTGGAGGTGCATTACACGGGGCTCGCGGGGATAGAGCCGTTCCTCGGATCTCGCAAGGCATTAGCCTGAAGGGCGCCGTGGCTGGGACCGCGGACGTCCCCGTCCGCTCTTCCCTTGTCGTAGAACGGATCGTTTCCAAGAGCGGACGAGGACGTCCGCGGTCCCAGCCACGGCGTTTCCTGCGGCATTTCTGCGATGCCTTTTTTAGGGGTGTTCCCCCATGTCCTTTTGCTGTAAGGCAGCCCGCCAATTCCCTTTCCCTCTTCCAGGTATGACGACGTGAGCACGAACGCCCTTTCTTCTTTTCTCTCCGGCCTGCGCTGGCGCTATGTGCTGGCCCATGCGGTGATCGTCGCCGCGGCGAACTGGGCGGTGCAATATGTCGTGCCCGGCACGGCCGATTTCCTCACCTGGGGCGCCTTCGTGTTCCCCTTCGCCTTCTTCGTCACGGATCTGTGCAACCGCCGCCATGGCGTCGAAATGACGCGCAGGGTGGTGCTGGCCTCCTTCGTGATCGCGGTGATCGTTTCCTTCGTCGCGGCCGATCCGCGCATCGCCATCGCCAGCGGCGTCGCCTTCATCTCCGGCCAGCTGGTGGATGCCCAGGTCTTCAACCGCTTCCGGAAGCATGTCTGGTGGGTGCCGCCGTCCATCTCGAATATCCTGGCTTCGACAGTGGACTCGACGCTGTTCTGGGTGCTCGCCTTCGCCGGCACGGATGTGCCCTGGGTGTCGCTGGGCCTGGCCGACTATGCCATCAAGATCGCCATGGTGTTCCTCGTGATGCCGGTCTACGGCTATCTGGTGTTCAGGGATCGGATGGCAACGGCCTGACGCTGGGAGCGCGGACTTCCAGTCCGCTCTTGAACCGCTACGACATCAAAAAGGGCGCAACCGTCGAGGTCAGCGCCCTTTTCCATGAACTCGACGTTTCCAAGAGCGGACTGGAAGTCCGCGCTCCCAGCCTACGGACAGCCCTTCGCAATCGCGTCCAGCGCCTGCGGCAGGCCGTCGAGCGAGTAGCGGTCGGTGGTCTTGTTGCCGCGCTTGGAGGCGCCCTCGAACACGGCGTCCTTGCTCTTGCGCATGGTGCCGACCACCGTGCCCTCCTCGGCGGCGTTCTTCACCCAGGCGTTGGAGCCCTTGGTGTAGAGCGTGAAGGAGGAGCGGCCGACCTTGAGGGTGGCGTCGCCCCCATCCTTCATGGTGAAGCCGGTGATCATGCTGATCTCGTTGCGCACGCCCTCGCCCGGGCGGCGGGTGATGAAGAGGGTGGCCGGGTCGCGCTTCAGCTTGGCGGGCTTGCGGTCCTTCGGGCTGGCGATGGCAAAGCAGGACTTGCTCTTGCCGTTGCCGTTCTGGAAGGCCTGCCAGTCGCCGAACTGGCCGAGCGCGGCGGGCTGCTGGCCCGCAGCCGGCGCGGCCGGGGCAGGCGCCTCCGGCTTCGGTTTGCGGGGGGCAGCCAGGGCCGAACCGGACAAAGCGACGGCAGTGGCGATGAGCGCGATGCGGAGGAGGGGAGACATCATGCTGGCTCGATCGATCCGAATGAGAGGGCAGAAAGCGGTGGCGTCCGATCTTCCTGAATCGGCCGCCTCACGCGACTGCGACGAAAGACAGGGATTCCGGCGAAAGTTCGACCGGAATGGGATTCAACCTAATCCCTCGCGGTGAGCAAATGGTTAAATCTGATCGTTTTGCACTCACGTTGCCGTTCCCCCTGCTCCGCGTCCTGCAACCAGCCAGTACACCGTGCCCGCTACCACACCTATGGCGAGAAGGCCGAGCAAGGCATGGTAGAGCAGCGCGATGGTGAGGATGCTGAGGCTCATCACCATCGGCGCCAGCACGAAGGCGAGCGCCATGCCGACGGCATAGAACATCCAGCCCGACTTGCCCATCGCCTCGCCGATCACCGCGACGAGGGCGATCGGCGCGAGCCAGATCGCCAGCGCCGCCGTGAAGCCTTGCCTGATCATCGCGCCGATATCGCCGATGCGCTCGCCCGTCAGCACCTCCGCCAGCGTGCGCAGGCCGATCGCCTCGGCGAAGGAGGCGAGGTCCTGGCCGAAATCATGGCTGGCAAGACCCAACACGCCGAAGATGAGCGCGGCGATGGCGGCCAGCACGACGGCGAACACCACCAGGATGATGCGGTCGAAGAAGCCGATCACGCGCGGCGGTCGATAGGGGGTGGGGGAGGAGGGCATGGCTCAGAGTATAGCGGGGAGCGGGGAAGCGCAAACGGGCCAGCCCCTGAAAGGCGGAGCCGGCTGGGTTGTTCCCGGGTGCGCGGACATCTTGTCCGCATCCTGGAAACGGGGCGCTCTGGGGAAAGGAAGATGCGGACAAGATGTCCGCGCTCCCGGGATTACTCCTCGGCCCCATGCACGTAGAACGCCTCCACCGCGAGCTTCTTCATGGCGTCCGCCTCGATCGCCAGCCTGTCCTTGGCCCGCATCTTCTGGCTTTCGCTCTTGAGCTGGCCGCAGGCGGCGAGGATGTCGCGGCCGCGCGGGGTGCGGATGGGCGAGGCGTAGCCGGCGTTGAACACCACGTCGGAGAAGGCCTCGATCTGCTCCCAGTCGGAGCATTCGTAGAAGGTGCCGGGCCAGGGATTGAAGGGGATCAGGTTGATCTTGGCCGGAATGCCCTTGAGCAGCTTCACCAGCGCCTTCGCTTCGGCCAGACTGTCATTCACGCCCCTCAGCATCACATATTCGAAGGTGATACGGCGGGCGTTGGAGAGGCCCGCATAGTTGCGGCAGGCGTCGAGCAGCTCGGCGATCGGGTATTTCTTGTTCAGCGGCACCAGCGTGTCGCGCAGGTTGTCGTTGGTAGCATGCAGCGAGATGGCGAGCGCGGGGTTGATGCCCTCGCCCAGCGGGCCGAGCATCGGCACCACGCCGGAGGTCGAGAGCGTGATGCGCCGGCGCGACAGGCAGAGGCCGTCCTGGTCCGACATCACCTTCAAGGCGGTGACGACGTTGTCGTAATTGTAGAGCGGCTCGCCCATGCCCATCAGCACGACATTGGAGACGTAGCGCCCGCCGTCGCGCGGCACGATGGCGCCCTCGGGCGGCTCCTGGCCCGGCCAGTCGCCGAGGCGGTCGCGCGCTACCAGGAGCTGCGCCACGATCTCGGCCGAGGTGAGGTTGCGCACCAGCTTCTGGGTGCCGGTGTGGCAGAAGGTGCAGTTGAGCGTGCAGCCGACCTGGGAGGAAACGCACAGCGTGCCGCGGCTCTCGTCCGGGATGTAGACGGTCTCGATCTCCGCGCCCTTGTCGGCCGGGCCGGTGGAGGGCATGCGCATCAGCCATTTGCGCGTGCCGTCGGCCGAGATCTGCTCGGCGATGATCTCCGGGCGGTCCAGCGTGTAATGCTCGGCGAGCAGGGCGCGCAGATGCTTGGAGACGTTGGTCATGGCGTCGAAGGAGGCGGCGCCGCGGACATAGAGCCAGTGCGCGATCTGGTTGACGCGCATCCTGGCTTCGGAAGCGGGCACACCGACGGCGGTGAGCGCGCCGGCGAGCTCGGCGCGGTCCATCCCGGCGAGGGAGGGCTTGGCAAGGGGGGCAAACACAACGGGCAAAGGGCTCGCTGCCTGTTCGAGCGAAAGGGCCGACATATGAAAATCCTGATGTTGGCCGGGGCTATAGCATAAAGAAGGCTTGCGCGGGAAGCTTGCTGGGAGCGCGGACATCCTGTCCGCCTCTGCTTCTCCCGCAAACGCTGCGCTTCCAAGAGGCGGACGGGGACGTCCGCGGTCCCAGCCATTGCGTCACCTGCGTGATTTCTGGCAGGTCGCACCCTCTGTAGTCTTGCACTGGAAGCGCAGTGGCTGGGACCGCGGACGTCCTCGTCCGCCTCTTCCTATCCTGCACGCTCGGCGCTTCCAAGAGCGGACGGGACGTCCGCGCTCCCAGCGAAAACGGCGCGGGTGTTGCCACCCGCGCCGCAAAACGCACGAAACGCACGATACGCTTACGCAGCCACGGACTTTGCTTCCGTGGAGACCGAGGCAATCGTCTTCAGCACCTGGGAGGCGATCTGGTATGGGTCGCCCTGGGAGTTCGGGCGGCGGTCTTCCAAATAGCCCTTGTAGTCGTTGCGCACGAAGGAGTGCGGCACGCGGATGGAGGCGCCGCGGTCGGCCACGCCGTAGGAGAACTTGTTCCACGGCGCGGTCTCATGCTTGCCGGTCAGGCGCATGTGGTTGTCGGGGCCGTAGACGGCGATGTGGTCGTCGATATTCGTCTCGAAGGCGCCCATCAGCGCCTCGAAATAGGCCTTGCCGCCGACTTCGCGCATGAACTTGGTCGAGAAGTTGCAATGCATGCCCGAGCCGTTCCAGTCGGTGTCGCCGAGCGGCTTGCAGTGCCATTCGATGTCGATGCCGTATTTCTCGGTCAGGCGCAGCAGGAGGTAGCGGGCCATCCAGACCTCGTCGGCGGCCTTCTTGGAGCCCTTGCCGAAAACCTGGAATTCCCACTGGCCCTTGGCGACTTCCGCGTTGATGCCTTCATGGTTGACGCCGGCCTCGAGGCAGAGCTCAAGGTGCTCTTCCACGATCTGGCGGGCGACGTCGCCGACATTCTTGAAGCCGACGCCGGTGTAGTAGGGGCCCTGCGGCGCGGGATAGCCGTGCTCGGGGAAGCCGAGCGGGCGGCCGTCCTTGTAGAAGAAATATTCCTGCTCGAAGCCGAACCAGGCGCCGTCATCGTCGAGGATGGTGGCGCGGGCGTTGGACGAATGCGGGGTGACACCGTCGGGCATCATCACTTCGCACATCACCAGGGCGCCGTTCTTGCGGGCGGGATCCGGATAGACGGCGACGGGCTTCAGCACGCAATCGGAGCTGCGGCCTTCGGCCTGGTTGGTCGAGGAGCCATCGAATCCCCACAGCGGAAGCTCTTCCAGCGACGGGAAGTGATCGAATTCCTTGATCTGCGTCTTGCCGCGCAGGTTCGGCACCGGAGTGTAGCCGTCGAGCCAGATATACTCGAGCTTGTACTTCGTCATTCTGGGGTTCTCTCAGTTGAAGCCACGCAACGGGGCCGGTTTGCCCGACCTCCGCAGGTCGAGAGGGCATAAGCAGGATGCGTGCCAGATGGGGCTGTGGGGCGCTTTTGCCGCAGGGGGAGGGGGAGGAAGCGTTTCCGGGCTGAGACGAGCAAACGGAAACGCATAAGACGCGGGCCCTCCCCAGCTTCGTGGGGAGGGCCCGCGCCTCATTTGGTTTTGGTGATGTATGCAATCCGCGGATGCCAGCCCGGAAGAATCGTCGCGGCTCCCTATCGCCCGCGCCACGCTCCGCTTGATCACCAACCTCCCTCGCCACCCCACTCCCGCCCAATCCCGCGCCAATTTGCCCATCACTTTGCCCAAAATCGCGCCAGCCCCTGACTCCCCTGAGTCAAACCGCCGAAAAACCCGGCAAACCTCGAAATTGCCGCAACGCACCATGCCGGGTAAAAATGCGGAAACTTGTGTGCTCATAATATAGGCAAGGACTGCATTAAATCTGTGCAATCTGTGTAAATCGAGGGCAAGTTATGCTAAGACTCTCTCAAGTTTGGTGCCGCCTCCGGGTTTTGCATCAACGTTAAGGAGACGAGCATGACCACGAGCACTTATCGGGAGTCAGCCAAGATCTACGCCTTTACCCCGCGGCCGCGGACGGGCCTCATTGTTCACCGCGACGAAGCGAGGTCGGTGACGGAGCTGAAGAACGTGCGCCCGCCGGTGGTCGATTACAATTGCTGGTACCACGCCGAGGCGATCCAGGAATTGCCGGACCCGCGCAAGCGCTGATTCCCGGGAGCGCGGACGTCCCGTCCGCTCTTGGAAGCGGGACATCGCCGGATGAGGCGCCTTGGTGTGCCGGTCTTCAGACCGGCATCTTGCGACCGAGGTCCAGGGCATGCCGGTCTGAAGACCGGCACACCGAGGCGCCGTTTCCAACAGCGGACGGGACGTCCGCGCTCCCAGCGATCCTCCATTCCCACGCGAAACTCCTGCGCCCCCATCCCCCTTGCCTCAGCCTTCTTCCGCCTCGATACTCGCGCCGGTTCGCCACCAGCCGGGCGGCCCGGTGCTTTTCCTGTGCCGCCGCCGCCATCATCCATTGTTTTTACGCACCACCTGCGCCAAAAGGGCAGCACCTTTTGGTGTGGTGTTCCAGGGAGAAAAGAAGATGGCCGACGCGAAGATGACGTCACAGATGACCAGCAAGGGCGGCTTCATCGCCGCGCTCGACCAGAGCGGCGGCTCGACGCCCGGCGCGCTGCGTCTCTATGGCATCGCCGACAGCACCTATAGCGGCGACGAGGAAATGTACCGCCTCATGCACGAGATGCGCGTGCGCATCATGTCGGCTCCGGCCTTCACGGGCGACAAGGTGATCGGCGCCATCCTGTTCGAGCGCACCATGGACGGCGACGCGAACGGCAAGCCGGTGCCCACCTTCCTGTGGGAAGAGCGCGGCGTGGTGCCCTTCCTCAAGGTCGACAAGGGCCTGGCCGCCGAGGAGAACGGCGCACAGGTGATGAAGCCGATGCCCGAACTCGACACGCTCCTCGCCCGCGCCGTGAAGAAGGGCGTCTACGGCACCAAGATGCGCTCGGTGATCGGCCAGGCCAACGCCGCCGGCATCGCCGCCGTGGTCAACCAGCAGTTCGAAGTGGGCAAGCAGATCATCGGCCACGGCCTGATGCCGATCATCGAGCCGGAAGTCTCGATCAAGAGCGCCGACAAGCAGGCCTCCGAGGCCATCCTGCGCGACGAGATCGCCAAGCACCTCGACGCCCTGCCCGCCGGCACCAAGGTGATGCTCAAGCTCACCATCCCCACCGTCCCCGATTTCTACAAGCCGCTGGTCGACCACAAGGCGGTGGAACGCGTCGTCGCCCTCTCGGGCGGCTACACGCGCGCGGACGCCTGCGAGAAGCTCAGCCACAACCACGGCATGATCGCTTCGTTCTCGCGCGCCCTGACGGAAGACCTGCGCGTGAGCATGAGCGACGCCGACTTTGATGCGAGCCTCGGGAAGACGATCGGCGAGATCTACAAGGCGAGCGTCGAGAAGGTTTGAGGTCCACGAGACCGGTCCTTATCGAAAGGGCGCGGGTGCTTCGGCATCCGCGCCTTTTTCATTTTGAGGCGCGATACCCGAAGCCGGCTGTATAATTCACACAATTCAGTATTGAGCAGATTACTCTCGGCAGTCGGGCGAGAAGAGTCAGTTTGAGAAAAGGACGAGGCGGTTGCGCCCCCTCGCCCCGTTCTTACGGGGAGAGGATAGAGGTGAGGGGCCACGCGACCTTGGTAGGACTATTTTCTTAAATAAATCAGATACATACAATGAGGACGAGGCGTCACCCCAGACGATCGCACCGTGCAGAAAGCTAATCTCAGAATGTCGCGTAGCCCCTCACCTCTATCCTCTCCCCGTAAGAACGGGGCGAGGGGACATCGACGGCGCGTTCTATCCTCAACCGTCTCATCTCGCTCAGCCGAATTACTTGTGCCTCTTCTTGCCAAGATCACTCGTGTGAGTTCAGCAACCGCAGCCGGGGAAGGATTATCGCGCCCTTACAGCAAGGCTGAGTCATGCGCATGCCATGGCCCCGCTCCGTGGGGGAGGCTTCCCCGGGCTTGTTCTGTCAAACAACGGGTGTTTCATTGCGCCCAAACAGCCGCGTTCTCACGCCCTCTCGGGCTGAGTCATGCGGCCGGCGCGGTTCCGGTGACGGCGGCTTTCCGCAGGAAAGCCGTGTCGTGGTCATGGGTGCATGGCAGGCTTGTTGGGGAAAGCCGCCGTCACCTTCGTCCGGCGGGTCGCCCCGCACCGATTGCAGCATGCCAACAAGACGCATGCCGAACCGGCCTCTTCCTGTCAGAGCCAACCACGCGCCAAGGCACAACCTCGGCTCGTCGGCCCGGCCCTGGCCGGACAGGAAGTCATCGCCCCTCTTGCCATCTGGAGATCACGTCGCTCTCCTGGCCTTCGCGGCGATGCTGGAGGTCACAGGCTCCAGGAGCATTCCGCAGCCATGCGGAAAGAGCCCGGATTATCCTGCGGTCTCACCCACGAAGCGTCCAAGTCAGAGCCGGTATGGCTGGCACACGAGCAAGAACTCGTGCGGGCCATCCGAGTGGGCCGGCTGGATAAGGCCAGCGTCTCTCTGCTTGCGCGGACGCATACACGGCCCATGGCCGCAGGCAGTCCTTCCGCTTCTCATCAAGCCCCCTGTCCGGCCCGGCCAGCCCGATAGGCTTTCGCCCATGGACCAGCCCGAAGCCGCCGGACGATGTCGCCGCCCATGATCCCATCCCGCGAGGTTCCATTCTCGCGAGGAAGCCGGATCCCAGGCAGCGCGGCTGGCAAGGCCGCAGGACATCGGGGTGGGTGGAAGGGGCGCGGTTACCGGTCATGATCCGGAATTACGAGCCACGCCTGCCTTCGCTCCTGTGAGAAGTAGAGCAGAGAGTGGGCATTATGTCAATATTGGTTCTTTATATGTTTTCATTTCCGTGGGAGTACGGGGGACAATCTAGACGTCAAAGTCCCGCGGGACAGTGGGGCGGCTGACGATAGGCCCACTCCTAAGCAGTCGAAGTTAGCGGGATCCCCCGTCAATTGCCCCACCTCTCCCACCTGAGTCGGCGACCTTGATTGGCCTTGTCCGGTCCACGAGCCGCTGGTCGACCACGAGGCGGCGGAAAGCATCGTCGCCCCCTCGGGCGGTTATACACGCGCGGTTGCATACGAGAAGCTCAGCCACGACCACAGCATGATCGCCTCCTTCTCGCGCGCCCTGACGGAAGACCTGCGCGTGAGCATGAGCGACGCGGAGTTCGACGCAAGCCTCGGGAAGACGATCGGGGAGAATTTACAAGGCGAGCGTGGATAAGGTTTGAGGATTGGTCTATCTATCGGTGGCGGGGCTGCCACTAGCCGCCACCGAACTTCCGTTTTGTAAATTGTGAAATCAGGCTGAATAAAATGGCGTTGAAACTCGAAATCGAGCAGGCCAGAAAGACAGTAAAGACTGACAGGCTTCAGCTTTCGGTAGGAGAGATAATCTCCATGTATGAAAACGAAGAATTGAATATTCAGCCCGAATTCCAACGCCTGTTTCGTTGGTCGAATGAAAAAAGGCTAATCTTATTGAATCTATATTGATCGACATTCCCATACCGTCAATCTTTACCTATGAAAATGAGGACGGGACATGGGAGTTAATTGATGGTCTGCAACGGATTTCAACTATCTTTGAATTTTTCGGTATCTTGAGAAATCCCCAAACTGGGGAAGTTTTGCCACCCTCGGCTCTATCTAAGACGGCATATCTTCCGTCGCTGGAGAACGCAGTTTGGGAAAATTCTAGCAAGATTAGCGGCGTTCCTGTCGCGGCGCAGGTGGCCTTGGAGAAGCCGCAACAATTAGCTATTCGAAGGGCCCGGCTAGATGTGCAGGTATTAAAGCAGCCAAGCGATAGTGAGACAAAGTTCCATTTGTTTCAAAGATTGAATAGAGGTGGTGCCTACGCCAATGAACAAGAAGTCCGTACTTGCGCGATGGTGATGGTTAACGCGGACTTTGTTAAAGGAATAAAAAGATTAGCTGCTAACACTAAATTCGCCGAGATTTGCTCAATCAAGCCACAATCTTCACAAAGACAAAAAGATGTGGAGTATGTATCTAGGCTATTGGTGCATGCGTACTACGACTATGATAACGAAAGCGATGTGGAAGAGTTTCTGGATGCAAGGATCATTGATGCTTTAAAGGAAGTTGATTTTAAGGAGTTTGAAGAGAGATTCGAATTCACAGTTTCAATTTTATATGAACTGTTTGGCGCGAAAGCACTATTCCCGAATGCCGGAACTGTTGCTTCTCAAGGAGAGCGGTTCTCCCTGCGGTCTCTTGAGACTGTTTTTGTCGGCATCTTGCGAAACGCGGGTTCAATCGAAAAATTACAGGATCCAGGAGCATTTATAAAGGAAAAGGTGCTCACTTTTTGGAAGCAACCGGAGGTAGAGTCAATGTCAGCCTCGGGTCTGCGGGGTACACAAAGACTTCAAAGAACGATTCCGTTTGGTGCAATGTGGTTCAAGCCATCGGGAAACTGATACTTGCCACGCCTGACCTACCTGAAAAGATTGGATTCGGATCGAATTTGGCGCGTTCGTGAGCTTTCTGATTTGCGGCTGCAGTTTGAGAATTCTGTCGGCGAAAGAGAGCGAAATGTTACTTCCAGATCGATAGTTGTAATGTGCTATGCTCATTGGGAGGGCTATTTCGCTAACTGTGTACATATTTTTTTAGACTATCTAGAAGCATTAAATCTGACTTACGGCGCATTGCCTATGGATTTTTTTCTTGGAGCCTGCTCGCCGGCGTTTAATCAATACAGAGACAAGGTCGATAATTCTAAATCGAGGCTTGCGCTAATACACGCAATTAACGCCGTCAATAAGACCCCCTTTAAAGGATTTGATCGCAAAGTTCTGTTACCTCGCTCGAACCTAAATTTTGAGCGACTAGAGTTCATATTTTCGATGGTGGGGTTAAGTCTGGCACCCTTTCAACCGTATCGCATCAAACTCGATAAAGAGTTGGTGGCCTGGCGCCATCAAGTGGCCCATGGGCAAATGTTTACACTTGATATAGCTAGGGTAATTTCTCATACGAAATTTTCGGAAGAGCTTATGTTTTCAGTGAGAGAGGCATTCGAGGACGCTCTTCATATGTATTGATCTGGCTATATAAGTGAGAGTGGCAGGAAGTTAAACATTATTATGCCGGATAGGAATAGAGATTCGTGTGTTGTGTTGAGGGTTACGTTATTTCTTTATTTTAGTAGGAGAAACAGGCATTCTTTTCAATCGGGCTGTTCCGAAAATCTAATGAACTTATCGCGCGTGGCAGAAGGCGCTAAGAGAAAATGCAAACGTTCGCCACTGCATAGGTGAGACCATAGGAAATGCTGGCCAGAGCAGAGGCGACCTTGATGCTGACGGGACACCAGCCAAAGGCATAATTGGACAGAGGATTCCGCTTTTCCATCCCCTCAATAATAGAACCCCGGCCCCCACACCATCCCCAGTTGCAGGTTGGACTCCTGGTTCAGCTCCGCCGCCAGGACTTCTTCCCGAGCCACGTTCTGCTGGATCCTAAGGGCCTGGTACTGCTGGTAGGCCGCCTCGTTGCCGACATAGACGCATTGGCAGCCCGCGACGTCGGCGTAGACGTAGTAGTTCTTGCTGCCCTTGGTGACGATGAACATGTGGTTCTGGGGCAGGGCCTGCGCCTTGGCGAGCTTGGCCGGCGTGTTGGCCTGGTTGCGCACGAATTGGGCTGCCGAGAGCCTGGCTTCCTTCTCGTCGACCTTCTCGGCGGTGATGGCGGCGCAGGCCGAGAGTGCCATGGCCAGGGTGGTGACGGAAAACACAGATGATGCTCGCATGGAAGTCGTGCTCCTCGCTTGGTTATAAGCTCGATCCTGAAATCAGGCTGCCGCGTAGCGTCCGCCTGCCGAGGGCCGGAACTTCACCACGGTGGCGAGGCCCAGCAGAATGAAGATGAGCAGCGTGACGCCCTGGGTGATGGCGAAGGGCTGTTCCGAGCCGGTGGGGGCGACGGCGTGCAGCACGCCGACCTTGAGGAAGGATTGCGCGATGGCGACGAAGACCAGCAGATAAAGGCTCGCCACGATGCCGCCGGCATAGATCCAGCGCCAGAGCGCGCCGTCGAAGAGACGGGTCCTGGCGTAGAGCACGGCCGCCAGGATGATCAGGGCGATGATGGCGACGATCACGGCGGGCGTTATGCCGGACAGCGGCAGGATGAAGCCGGTGGCGCTGGTGAGGATGGCGGTGATCAGGAACACCCAGATCGAGCCCGAGCTGGCGCGCGAGTGGAAGAGGTCGATCACGGCCGGCACGCCGAAGAGAATGCCGGCGATGCTGATCAGGGTGTGGATGACGATCAGGGAGATGGTAAGCGTGCTCATGGCCGGTCCTCCAGGCTGTGACGTCGAGGCGAAGTCAGCTCTCGAGAGGATAGGGTGACGCATGGGCAAGACCCGCAACGGGTTTGGTCCGGCGCCAAGGCTCCGGATGACCCCTCACTGCAATGATCGCCCCCGCAACATCGATATCCGCAAGTAGAGCCGTCGGTCTTTTACTGTCCCTGTTCTCGACGGAATCGGGAAGGGAGCAGTCTGGAACGACTATAAAACCGACCTGTGACTTTGTTCAAACGAAATAAGGATGGGTGGGTATTTTGGGGGGCGCAACGCGAGCGCACACAAGTTGTGTGCGCGGCCTCCCCCGCAGCGACTAAGGGATTCACACATTGCAGGAAAGGGCGCGGGTCATCCTTCCCCGGTTCCGGGGAAGGTGGACCGGCGCAGCCGGGCCGGAAGGGGTAGGGTGGCGCTGCCTATCCAAAAAATCAGCTCTGTCGCGCCACTCTCCCCCTTCCGTCATTGCTTCGCAATGCCACCTTCCCCGCAGTCGGGGAAGGATGACCCGCGCCTCTTCTTGCGATGTGTGAATCCCACCAAGCGCACGGGGCTTTTGCGCCTTCGCCCCTCACTCTTTCCCCGAATCCCGCCAGGCGCGCTCGAAGGGCAGCCGCCAGGCATGGGGTGCAATCAACTGGTGGATCGACTTCGGGCCCCAGCCGCCCTGGTCATACAGCCGCACGGGCGGCGGGTTTTCCAGAAGCGGGTTCGAGACCTCCCACAGGCGCTCGATGCCCTCGGCGGTGGTGAACAGCGTGTGGTCGCCGCGCATGGCGTCGAGGATCAGGCGCTCGTAGGCCTCCAGCACCTCGCCGAGCAGATTGGTTTCGCTCATTGCGAATTGCAGGCTGAGCTTGTCGAGGCGGAAGCCTGGGCCGGGGCGCTTGCCATAGAAGGAGAGCGAGACCTTGGAGGAGTCGGCGAGGTCGAAGGTGAGATGGTCGGGGCCCTGCGCGCCCACGCCGGAGCCGGCGGGGAACATGCTCTTGGGCGGCTCGCGGAAGGCGATGGAGATGATGCGCTGGCCCTCGGCCAGGCGCTTGCCGGTGCGCAGGAAAAAGGGCACGCCGGCCCAGCGCCAATTGTCGATGGCGCATTTGAGGGCGATGAAGGTCTCGGTGTCGCTTTCGGGATCGACGCCCGGCTCGGAGCGGTAGCCGATATACTGGCCGCGCACCACGTCGCGCGGCTCGATCGGCAGCATGGAGCGGAACACCTTGTTCTTCTCCTCCGAGATCGGCGCCGGCTCCAGGGCGGTGGGCGGCTCCATCGCCATGAAGGCGAGGATCTGCAGGAGATGGGTCACCACCATGTCCCTGTAGGCGCCGGTGGTCTCGTAGAAGGCGGCGCGGGTGGAGAGCCCCAGCGTCTCCGGCACGTCGATCTGCACGTGGTCGATGAAGTTGCGGTTCCAGATCGGCTCGAACAGGCCGTTGGCGAAGCGGAAGGCCAGGATGTTCTGCGCCGGCTCCTTGCCGAGGAAGTGGTCGATGCGGAAGATCTGCTTCTCGGAGAACACCTCATGCAGCTTCTTGTTCAGCGCCACCGCGCTGGTGAGATCGATGCCGAAGGGCTTTTCCATGATGATGCGGCAGCGCTCCACCAGCCCGGCCTGGGCGAGGAGCTGCACGGCCGAGAGCGCGGCGTTCGGCGGCACGGAGAGGTAGTGCACGCGGCGGCATTCGGCGCCCAGCGCCTCCTCGGCCCGGTCGACCGCCTCCTTCAGCACGCCGGCGCCGGCGGCCAGCGGCACATAGTCGAGCGAGGCGGCGAAGGCCTCCCACTCGGCCTGCGTGAACTTGCGGCTGGAGAACTTGTCGAGGGACTCGCGCGCGATGGCGCGGAAACCGTCCGCGTCGATGTCGTCGAGCGAGACGCCGATGATGCGGCAGCCGGGAATGAAGCCCGCCTTGGTGAGATGGAACAGCCCCGGCAGCAGCTTGCGGCGGGAAAGGTCGCCCGTAGCGCCGAAGAGCACGACGACCTGCGGAAAGCCGGGTCCGACCCGCATGGAATTCTTCTGCAAAATACCCGTCCCCAAGTCTTTTGTTGCGCCCTGCGGCTGAGGCTGAGCCACCCCAGGCTTCTTCAGCCGCCGGACGGCGGGTTTCTTGCCTGGACCAGTCACCTGCGAGCCCTACACCGGATTACGAAGCGATAGGTGCATGGATGGCAGTCGTGATCAAGAGGGGCGGCGAAAAAGTGAGGGCCGGATAGTTAAGGGGGACGGGCGAGGGGTGGGGGGAGCACAACTTGTCATCCTGGACGCGCCGCAGCACGTAGTGATGCGACGCAGATCCGGGATCGTCTGCCAGAAAGGGCGTTCTTCTTGTAATGCGGTCCCGGATCTGCGTTGCATCACTGCGTGCTGCACCGCGTCCGGGATGACGGATGTGGCTTCACCCGATAGCCCTCGGCGTCGAGCACCTTTCCGTTGCGCCGCAGCCGCCACCCCCGAAAGCCTCAGGGCACAGCGGAAACAAGCAGGAAGACGGCGAAGATCACCACGTGGATTGCACCCTGCAGGACGGTCGTCCGTCCCGTGCCCAGGGTGAGCGTGCCCACGAACAAGGTGAGGGTGAGCAGCGTCATGTTTGCCGGCGAAATTCCGAGCACCAGGTTCTGGTTGAGCGCCAACGAAACGATGGCAACCGTCGGTATGGTCAGCCCGATGCTGGCTATCGCCGATCCAAGCGCCAGGTTGATGCTGTTCTGCAGTTGGTTTTTGACCGCCGACTTCGCAGCGGCAATACCCTCCGGCAGCAGGACGATTGCGGCGATGACCACACCCACGAAGGCGTGCGGCAGGCCGGCGGCGGCGATGCCCATGTCCAGGGGGTAGGACAGGATCTTCGCCAGCAGCACGACGGCAACGAGCGAAACCAGCAGGAGCCCCAGGCAGATCATCGCCTCCCGGTTGCTCGGCTTTTCCGACGAAGGCTCATCCTCCTCGCTTTCCGGCTCGGCAGAAACCGGAGCGTCCAGGAAGTAGGCGCGATGCTTGACGGTCTGGACGAAAACGAAGACCCCCCAGAGCACCAGCGAGGCCGCGCCGACGACGGTGATCTGCGCTGCGGAGAAGGAAGGGCCCGATACCGTGAGCGTGAAGTTCGGCAGGATCAGCGTGAGGGCCGCCAGTGTGCCGAGCACGGCAAGGGCCGAAGCCGCGCCCTGCAACTGGAACCTCTGCTCGAAATGGCGCCTTCCGCCCATGAGGAGGCAAAGGCCGATCACGCCGTTGAGGACGATCATCACGGCGGCAAAGACGGTGTCCCGCGCCACCACTTCGCTGCCCTTGGCGCCGGAGAGCATGATGGAGACGATCAGGGCGACCTCGATCACCGTTACCGCGATGGCCAGGAGGATGGAGCCGAAGGGCTCGCCCAATTTGAGCGCCAGCACCTCCGCATGGTGCACGGCGGCAAAGACGGCCGCTCCCAGCAGCACGCCGGCCATGACCAGCACCCACACGGCGTCCGATGGCACGAGATGCGCGAATTTGAGGGCCAGCAGCACCGCGGCCAGCAGCGGCGCGATCCATGTCCAGGCAGGCAGGGAAGCGTGAGCGTGGCCCGACATGATCGGCCTTTCTCCTGAAGGTTCAGACCCGCGAACCGGCGCTGGGTCTGCTCATATATGCAGTCAGACCGACTCGCGTCATCTCATTTTGGCTGCGATCCGGGGCGCGAGAGCAGAGCATCTTCTGTCTCACTCGGCCGGCGAATATATGGGCGTCATTCCGGCTGGAGCGAAGCGGAACGCCGGAATCCATGAACACAGACTTGCGAGAACTGTGTTCATGGATTCCGGAGCTCCCTTCGGTCGTCCGGAATGACGGCCCCTGCGATCCGACCTGATGCCATTACGCTCCAGATCAGCAATCGCTTCGTCAATGCACGGGACGCCCGCCATGATCAACAGCGGGAACGGCAGCAGAATTTCGTCTCGCATGGCATGCCGGAAGAAATGCCTCGAACGCGCCTAGAATTTGTAGACGAACCCGCCGCTGAAGATGTTCAAGCCGGCTCCCACCTTGGTCTGGCCGGGGGGAAGGGTCTGGAAATTGTGCTCCGAGAACTCGCTGCGCCTGTATTCCACACGCAGCGTCGCATGCTCGCCCCACAAATATTCCGCTCCCAAGCCGGCGGTCCAACCACTCAGGGTGGCGCTGTCCGAACCGGCGACCGCGTTCTTGATCTCCAGATTGGCGAAGGCGTAGCCACCCGTCCCATAGATCAGGATGCGATCGAAAGCGTAGCCCAGGCGCCCCCTGACCGAACCGACCATATCGACATTGCTCCGGGTGCGGGGCAGGGCTCCGGGCGTGCCCTTGCCATCCATGAACGAGTAGGACAGGTCTGCCGTAGGGCCGAACACGATATTGCCCATCTGGAAATTATAGCCCGCCTCGGCCCCCAGGGTGACGCCGTCATCGTCCTTGAGGTAATGGCTGCCGCGTCCGCTGAAGGACATGGTCTGGTAGGTCAGGATCGGCTTGGCCCAGAAACCGCTCCAATCATAGGGCGCGGCCAATTCGCTGTAGTGGGGAATGATGAGCGAGAGCGGCATCGGCAGATTGCCGATCGGCCGCAAGGCGTCCGGCAAGCTTTGCGCCCCCGCCGTGCCCGACCACCCCAAAGCGGCGACGGCGAGCACCATGGCAATCTTCATTTTCATTCGCAAAGGCTCCAACCGAACCGGCACTCCAATGGGCGCACAAATTCAGTGTTGTAGGTTCAAAGCAGGATTTTAAGAAGTCTCGATTTCGCCACAGGTGTAAAAATTTAATTTACCGTTAACGGGTGTGTTTTTTACATGCCACATCGCATGGATATAATATTTCTGAGCTTTTTGGCTATTCGTGCTTTAATTTTTCTGCGAAATACTCGTATTTCGCCACCGCGACGAGCGGATCGGCCAAGCAACCTCGATCGTCATCGAGGGGGTCAGGAAGTCGGCCGGTCATGCTCCTGGCGAGACGACTGGCCCAGTCATGCGTTTCAAGTCGGACTCTGAGGCGTTTCCGATGACCCATGGGCAGGCATAATAGTCTTCGATGCGGTCGATGACGCCGCCGGCGACATGGACACGAACCGGCCACGCGACCTGCCACTGGCCGCCTCGCTGGAAGAGCACGAGCAGGACAGGCTCTGCGTCGATCGCCCCGAACTCCAGGGTCCACGCCTCCGGGTTTCGCTCGTATTCGGCGAAATAGGGAGAGCTTCTGAGCAGGCCGTCGAAGCAATCGGCGACCCGCAACCGCGCATCGGCGCTGGTGAGGCCTCGCACGCCATCCCAGTCATGGCGGTTGAAGAGGTCGACATAGCGCTGCAGCAGCCGCGCGGTGTCGGGATCAAGCGGACGGCTCGGTTCGCCGGTCGGTTCAGCGGGCAAGCCGGCGAGCTTCGCCCGTCCACGGGAGAGCGCGGATTTGACGCCGCCAACCGTCGAGTCCACGAGGTCCGCAGTCTCCTCCAGCGAATAGTCGAACACGTCCTTCAGGAGGACGCAGGCGCGCTCCTTGGGCGGCAGGTGGCCAACCAGCCGTTCGATGGCGCGATGTGCATCGGTCGTCGCCGGCTCTGCGGCGACGGCGCCGATGTCGTCCGAATAGGCGCTCTCCGCGTGCTCGCGCGCATCGCGCCGCCTCAGAAAGTCAATGCAGCGATTGTGAGCGATGCGAAACAGCCAGGGTTTCAAACTGCGGGCATCATCGAGGGTCTCGATCTTCGTGTAGGCCTCGAACAGCGTCTCCTGCATGAGATCCTCACCGTCGAGCCGCGAGCCGGTCATGCGGGCGCAGTAGCGATGCAGTTGGGCGCGGACGTCCGACACCGTCTCGAGGAAGGCTCGATACCGCGCATCGAAGAGGCCGGTCGGTCGCTCAGGCATGTCCTTCACCTGCCACATCTTGGCGTCATCGAGGAACATGGGTGAGGGCAATGATGCCATTCTTGGAGCGATGCGCGAGTCATGCGACCTCCTGACTCTCGCTGCGTGCTGCCGCGGTTCCAGTCAGGCCGAGCTTGGGGCGAACCCATTGTGCAAACCGCTCTATCGCATCGTCGGCTTCGGGAGCGCGGCCAGCCATCATCTGGAACGAGTGCAGCATCCCCGGAAATACCTCCAGGCGCACCTCGACGCCGGCGGCCTTCGCACGGTCGGCGAGCGCCCGGCTGTCGTCGAGCAGGGTTTCGTCTTCGCCCGCTTGCAGACAGATCGGCGGCAGGCCCCTGAGATCGGCAAAGATTGGGCTGGCGAATGGATGTCGGGCATCGGCCCCTCCGAGTACTTGCGATGCCAGCATATCCACGGTCGCCTTCTGGAAGAAGACGTCCTTCTCGCGGTTGGCTTCGTAAGAGAGGCCGCTCGCCGACAGATCGTGCCAGCCAGAGATACTGAGGATCGCGGCCGGCAGCGGACGTCCCGCATCGCGGAGTTTCATCGCGGCCGCAATGATCAGGCCGGCGCCGGCCGAATCGCCTGCACCTATGGTGTGCTTCGGCCCGATACCCTGCTCGGCCAGCCACTCGAACGCGGTCACGGCCTGCTCGATTTGGCGCGGGAACTTGCTCTGGAACGAGTAGTCGTAAGTGGCGAGCAAAGCGTAACAGCCAATCGCCTTGGCGAGGTGTCCGACCATCTTGCGATGGGTCCAGATCGATCCGCCGACATAGCCACCGCCGTGCAGGTAAAGCATGACCCGATCTTTGGCCGCCAGTTTTGGCCGAACCCACAGCGCGGTCTTGTCGCCGAGGTTCGTCTCGACGTAATCGACGCCGCCCGGTTCCGTCGTCAAGACAGACCACTCGGAGACCTCCGGCGGCAATTCCCGGCCGCTGCGCCAAGCCTCCGCGAGCGTTTCGTAGTGTATCTTGTTTGCCAGGCTCTGCTTGCTGTCCATTGTCACGCTCCAATTCGTTTAGGAGGGCGATGGTAAGGTCGACCGCCCATCAACAGCTAAGACGGACGACTCCAGCGAAAGGATACGTCGCCGGCAGATTTAGCGCTTCAACGGTGACAGTTATCTCGGACCTCGGTGCCAGGCCCGACAAGGCCAGGCTGCTCCACCCTGCGCCGTGGGATCCTTCGTTCCGGACATTCGCCGATCGGCGGGATGCTTCGCCTATGCCGCCGCCGGGTGGCCTGGGTCCACATCTGGTCTCCCAGGCTGACTTCGACGACCGCTTGGAACCACATCGAAACCCGGCCATCCGCCCACAGCCCCGGCGACACATCCGTTGTGAGAAGCATGGCCGCGCGCTGGTTGTGGAAAAAATGGTTGTTTTCGACCAGCCAGTCGGGCGATCGCTCCGTGGGGCGCGATCACCGCGATGGCTTGGCCGTCGACCTCATGGATGATGTCCGTCGGTCCCTTGCCGGCTATCCGCCACGAGCGGCAGGCCGCTATCTGCCGCGGGAGCGGCTTCGAGCCCGGGTTTGGCCAAGGCCCATTGACTTAGCCAATTCGGAGCGCTGCTTGGCGTAATTGGGCGCGACCATCGGGTAGTCATCGGGCAAGCCCCACTTTTCCCGGTATTCCGCCGGCGACATGCCGTATTGAGACGACAGATGACGCTTCAGCGACTTGTATTTCTTGCCATCCTCCAGCGAGATCAGGAAATCAGGTGTCACCGACTTGCGGATGGGTACGGCCGGAACCAGCTTGGGGGCTTCGACGGCGACCGCCGTCTCGCCACGGGCAAGCCGATCGAGAGCTCTGTGCGTTTGTGCGATCAGCTCAGGCAAATCGGCGGATGCGACGGAATTGTGGGCGACATAGGCAGCAACAATGTCTGATGTCAGTTCAGCGATAGAGGTGTCCATAATGGCTCTTTCATGCAATGAGTGCAAAAGACCGCCAGCAATGACCGGGGTACGATAACAACGGCATTGGCCACGCAGTCCATGCCGTCAACATGCCGAATAGAGTTTGGCTAATTTAAGTCCGCGTATCCGAGTTTCGTCTTGATCAACACCAATCCTGCGGCGTAACGGTATGATTATCCCGCTCCGGTCGGCGGAAAGCAGGCGTCTTCACCTTGATACTGTCGACGAGAAGGTGCGGATCATCGAAGAGACGCCGGCGCCTGGCGCGTGGCGGCGGCAGGCTCGGGGCGCGGCCGGCGTTTTGACGGAGCCGCGCCTGGGTCCAGTCCGAATTGTCCCGCTTCTCAGCGAAAATCAGCATTCAGGGCCACACCCTCGGCAATTTATCGACCAGAGAGAGGCTCCAATTGTGCGCGGAATCAAATGCATCCGCACCACGCCGCTTCGTATCTTCCACAGCGGAAGCAAGAATGCCGCTCGTGTTAGCAGCACTCTCCTGGTGTGGCTGAACAAAGTCTGGTGGATAGTGCAGATCTGTCGACGAAAATGCCGTTTTTTCCGATCCTGCGGCGATTGGAGAACTGGCCGATATTGGAAGGGGTGCCGCTGCTGCTTTAAGACCTGCCCTGATAGATGATGCGCGCACGAGAGAAGTTTTGATCTTTGGGCGCTTCGGCGGCGATGGCACCAGGGCCATCCCGTCGGATAGCTTCGCCGCGTTCGGTTCGGACGTCCTGGATGGATTGTCAGGGGGTGAGGAGGGTTGGATCGCCACAGGCACTGGTGCCGATTGGAGGGGAGTCATCCCTCCCGATTCCGGCGGAGTAATAGGCGCTGGTGTACCAGGAATCTTGGCTGTCGTTCCCGCCGCGATGCAAGCTGCGACTAGAACGATCGCCGCGACCGGGGAGAAGAACTTCCGTCCGAAAATAGCAACGCCCTTGGGCCGGAAGGGGTGTCTTTGCTGCATACTTGCCTCATCCACTCGATTTGCTCCGCACAGCCTCGGCGAGCGGAGCGCTGGGAGCATGATTGATCGCTCGAGTGTTGATCTGGATTTCTAGTTGTTGGAAAATGTTGCTGGTCGAGAAGCAAACTCAGACCAGATTACGGTATTGAGAATACTGCGGCCCTCGACCTCAATATCACCGTCAACGGTCATTACAATTCGAACCGGTCCAGTTGTGACCAAATCGATAGTTATAGCACCAGTTTTACAATTGATTGTAACGGTTGATTCATCGTAACCTTTGTATTTCACCACCATACCCCTCCGCTGATTGATTTGAGATACCCACTTCTGAAGATCAGCGCAAAGCGTTATTGCGCTCGACGCCTTCGGTATCTTCCAGAAGATCGATCATGCATTGAGCAAGAGCGCCGCTCAGAAGGCATCTCCCATCAGCAGCGGAGCCTGCATAGTCGGACTTCTGGAAAGTAAACGCTTCAATATTGAGGACGGGCAGCGTAGAGGCTTCTCGGATGCGATCGATCATGGCGGTCGCCGTGACGACGGCCCTATAGCGGTCCAGGGTCGCTGCTTCCACAAATTGGCTGAATTCATACGTGGTTGTTACGGCGAAGCCACACGTTGTAAGGATCTGGTTGACTGCCGCCACCGCATCGGGGTTCGTCAGGCAGACCAAGATGTGATGACGAACATTATTGTCGAACTCGGTCTGAGGCATAGTATAATTCCATGATAAGAAACCTTATGTTCAGATGGAAACAATATTGCGATCCTTCGTTAGACAATGTGAAGATATGTTGAGTTATGTTTCCGAGGTCTTATGTTGATATTTTTCATATTGGGTGATTGATTTCCTGCCACGACCGGCATGGTGCTTGAATTTTCAGCGAGTGCCAGCGTCTGTGGAGAAGATCGCTCAAACCGAACGCTGGGATTGAGGCGTGGAGTCGGCTTGAGCCGGCAACAGGAGACGTACTGTCAGGCCATGGGGGCTACGGTCAACGAAAGACAGCCGACCGTGATGATCGCGGACAATATCGTGGACGATCGAAAGGCCCAGTCCAAATCCGGCGTCGCCGTCCGTCGCCCTGGCGGAGTCGCCTTTGAAAAAGGGTTCCAGCGCCCTTGTCTTGAGCTCGTCCGGCAGGCCGGGGCCATCGTCGCTGACATCGATCTGCAACGCGCCGCCCGGCACGATCTCCAGGCTGACAACGACATCGGTCGCGAATTTGGTGCCGTTGTCGACGAGGTTCGCCACGGCGCGGTAAACCCCGTGCGGCTTGCAAAAGTAGGTCAGACGCGTCGGTCCCCGATAGGAGACGGAGAAGCCGGCATTCGAAAAGTCGGCGCAAACCGTCTCCAGCAGGCTTGGAAGATCCGCCCGCAACAGACGTTCCGTCGCAACGTCCTTACGCAGATATGTCAGGGTCTCTTCGATCATGTCGTTGATGCGGGAAATGTCGCTCAACATGCCGTCTCGCAGCTCGGGTTGCGACGACCGTTCTGCGCGGAGCCGGAGCCGTGTCAACGGTGTGCGCAGATCGTGGCTGATGGCTCGCAGCATCCGCGTTCGATCATTGATCATGGTGTGGATGCGGCTGCGCATGTCGTTCAGGGCACGCGCCAGCATGCTGATCTCGCGGGCACCCTTCTCGCTGAAGGGTCTTTCGGGGCCATCATCCGGGGCGAGGGACTGGGCGGCCGCCGCGAACCGCATCAATGGCGCCGTAATCATGAAGCCGGCATAGATCGTCAGCAGGATAATAACCGGGGCGATCGCAACGACGGCCCAGAGCACAACAGGCATCAGCACCCGCAGATCGAGCGCTCCGGCATCGGGTCCAAGAGTGAAGGCCAATGTTCTCGTGTCGTCGAGCCCGACAATCACAATGTCATGCGCCGCATCCGGGGAGGCGATGTGGCGAAGCTGGACATCGGGCAGGTCCGGGAGGCGTTTTGCGACAAGATTTCGGATATCGCCATCTGAAGTCAGCGCCTGCGTGTCGCGGTCGATCTCTTGTCGCGACATCTCCTTCACCGGCACACCGGCTTTGTTCAGCGCACGCACAATGTCCTGAGCCTGCGCGGGGCTGTCCGCGGCACGGATGGTCTTTACGGCCATTTCGATATTCACCGCTGTCACGTCGGCATTGCTGATGACGCGCCGTGTGCCTCCCATCAGTTCGGTACCAGCCGCGAAGATGACCACCAGAAGAACCGGCGCCACGGCCAGGGCGATGATGGGCTCGCGCACCGAACCCGACCTGAACCTATCCAGCAAGGACATCAGACGCGCTCGACCGTGGGCGTGAAGAGGTAGCCACCCAGCCTGACGGTCTTGATCATCACGGGTTCTTTTGGCTCGGGCTCGATCTTCTGCCGGACGCGGCTGATGTGGACGTCGACGCTTCGCTCCACCGGACCGGCAAGGCCCGCATGGGTAAGGCTCAGAAGCTGCTCGCGCGAGAGAACACGACCCGGGTTCTCGCAGAACGCCAGTAACAGATCGAACTCGGCCGTGGTCATCGATATGTGGACGCCATCCGGATCCGTGAGCTGGCGGGCGACGGGATTGATCCGCCAACCGGCGAAGGTCAGTATTTCGGGGCGTGGTACGCTGGGTGTCGCGTAGGCGGCCCGCCTGAGGAGGCCCCGAATCCGGGCGATCAATTCGCGGGAATTGAAGGGCTTGGCGACATAGTCGTCGGCCCCGAATTCGAGCCCGATAATCCGGTCCGTGTCGCCACCCATCGCGGTCAGCATGATGATGGGCATCTGCGTTTCGAGCCGAAGCCGCCGGCAGATGGCGAAACCGTTTTCGCCGGGAAGCATCACATCCAGTATCACGAGATCGAAATCCTGTTTGCGCAACACCCTGTCCATCTCAAGCCCGGACTGGGTGACCACAGCGTCGAAGCCATGCTCGGACAAACTATCCCTGAGCATTCCCGCGATTTCGCGGTCATCCTCGACCAGGAGTATGCGGGCTCTCGAAGGATGCGCTCTGACATGGGTGAAGTCGGTCATAGGTACAGGCCTGTCGTCGACGGACGCACAAGATGACATAGGACCCCTGCCATCGCCATCTGTCGGGCAAGGTCGAGGGGATAGCAGCAATCCGTCATGGAGCATGAACATTCATCCAGACGATCATGGCGAGAAGGCTGACGACGATCGCGATTGGAAGGATGTTTCTTGCCATGAGGATCATCGAGTGGCGAGGTTATTGTGGCCGCGAAAGCGCTCAGCAAGTCCGCAGCCCTGGCTTCCGGAAGCAGCAGCGATGCAGCCAGCCCGTTTTGCCGGTTTCCGCATGAGGAAGCGCCAGGGCGCGTCCTCACATGGTGCGGTGCTGCTGCGTCCCGGGATCGGCGTCACCTCAATTGCGCCATCAGTGCATCCGCACCCTTGTCGATCCCGGCCTGCGCGGCGGCCAACTTTCCGATACTCGCTCCAATGTTGTAGGCGCTCGGATATTGCTTGCTCACGAACGCGGTAAGCAGGCGGGAGGTCGGCGCATCGAAGATCTCGACGGTGTAGATGACCGAGCCGGTGAGCAATCCCTCACGATCGCGGGCGGTCTGCACCCCGTTATAGACAGCGCCGGCGATGTCGAACCGCGACAGGGTGCCGATAACCGGCGTGGTGGTTGCTGCTCCTGTCAGGGTCAATCTGATCCGCAATGTGTTGGGTGCGGGACGAGTTGCCAGTGTGAAGCGGCTGAGCAGCTTCTCGGTGAAACGCGTCTGCATATAGCGGGCGAGCGATACCTTATCCTCTTCAGCCATGTCGCCGAATTGCTGATCCGCGCCCCGATAGACTACGACGGGTTCAACGACGACCTTGTTGTAGGCGCGCCAGTCGACCGCTGAGGTATAGCGATAAGGCATGCGGCCGGATGTGTCGGAGGGGTTCGGTGCCAGATAGGATGACGACGCAACTCCCGAATAGGAAACCGGCGTCACGCTTGCGCATCCCGCCAAGGCGGGAAAGAGCGCCAGGACCGCCAGACGACTCGCCCGCGTGAGTGTGTGCATTTCAAACTCCTGTCTAAACATTAGGAAGCGCGTGAATGAGGCAGGGCCAAAACGACGGCAGTCGAATCGGCGGCTTAACGGTGTTGATTCGGGGGTTTGCGCAGTGCTGCGAAAAACACTGGAGCTTCAATAATGGCTCGGCGGTTGCCGTGGATTTAGAGTTGTTTAGAAATATTGCTGGCGGGGTCGAAAGCCGTTCGACCGCAAGTTCTTGACGCCCCAGAAAGCCTGTCTTTCGCTTGGGTTTGCTTGGCTGCTGCTCAAGGCCATAGCCCGCCCTTCAAGCGGCAGGCTGTCTCTTGGCGCCGACAATGGGGCCAGCGATCGCACCTGAAATCATCGCAACGCTCACACCCATCTTCGGCTGTTGCGACCGGAGCGCCCGTATGGGCGCAGAACGCAAGCCTTCAGTGAGGGGAGAGGTGCGAGCGACTGTCCCATCTGCCGGTTGGATGTGAATCGGCATCATGAAATGACCGTGCAGCGAATATAGGCGACCGCGGTCACAAAAGTCGCTAAAGCCATCGACATGGCAAATCATAGATTCAAAGTCGGACAACTTGTCGAGCCTGCCGCTGGCGCCGGAAAGCCAACGGGCAGGCCCACTTACGAAATCGTCAGCCTTCTGCCCAGCGAGGGGCAGGAGCCGCGCTATCGCGTCAGGCGCTCCGGTTCTCCGGAGCGGGTGGTGGTCGAGTCACAGCTTGTATTTGTGGCCGACGCCCCGGCGAAATCGGCGCGGCCCAGCATCTCGATTTCAAAGAAATAATCGCGTCTAGAGCGCTTTATTTTCAGATCGAATCACCAAGAATCGCAAAATACGTTTGATGCCAACGAGTTAATTTGCGGGTCCGCTCCTATCTGAACGCATTTTGCTCTAGCGATACGCTGCCGGATCGGGGATCGGCACCGCGGCGATCAGGTCGCGGGTATAGTCTTCGCGGGGGCTGGTGAAGATGGCATTGCGCGGACCTGCTTCGACGATTCTGCCATGGCGCATCACCGCGACATGGTGGCTCATGCGCTCCACCACAGCCATGTCGTGCGAGATGAACAGATAGGCCAGGCCCAGGGTTTCCTGCAGTTCCAGCATGAGGTCGAGCACGCGCCCGCGTACGGAGACATCGAGAGCCGCCACGCTTTCATCCGCGACGATCAGGCTTGGCCGCAGGGACAGCGCGCGAGCAATACAGATGCGCTGGCGCTGGCCACCGGAAAACTCGTGGGGATAGCGTGTGGCAAGATCGGGAGACAGGCCGACGCGGCGCAGCAGCTCCGCGACCCTGTCCTTGCGTTCGGCCGGCGTGGCGAGGCTATGGATCACCATCGGCTCGGCAATCGCGGCGCCCACGGTCATGCGCGGATCGAGCGAAGCGTAGGGGTCCTGGAAAATCATCTGGGCCTTGCGGCGCACCGGGCGCATCGCCCTGGCGCCGAGACCCTGGATGGGTTCGCCGCCGATGCTCACCTCGCCTGAAAAGGGCACCAGGCCGAGCACGGCCTTGCCCGTGGTCGATTTGCCCGAGCCGCTTTCGCCGACCAGGCCCAGGGTCTGGCCGGGCTGGATCTCGAAGCTCACATCCTTCACCGCGGCTGCCTGCTCCCTGACGCGCCGGAACAGGCCGGACGGCTTGCCATAGCTGACTTCGAGGTCGCGCACGAACAGGATCGGCCCAGCGCCGGCGGGGCTTTCGACCGGGGGCGTGCTGGTGATGCGCGGTGGCGCAGCGGTGCCGGCCAGGGCGCCGAGCCGGGGCACGGCGGCCAGCAATTCCCGGGTGTAGGGCTGGCTTGGGTTGCGGAAGATCGTTCGCACCGGCCCGCTTTCCACCAGCCTGCCATGCTGCATCACCGCCACGCGGTCGGCCATCTGCGCCACCACGCCCATGTCATGGGTGATCAGGATGATGGCGGTGCCGAATTCGCGCTTGAGTTCGCGCATAAGCGAGAGGATCTGCGCCTGCACGGTGACATCGAGCGCCGTGGTCGGCTCGTCGGCGAGCAGGAGCTTGGGCCGGCAGGAAAGGGCCATGGCGATCATCACGCGCTGGCGCATGCCCCCGGAAAGCTCATGGGGATATTGCTGCAGGCGCCGCGCTGGCTCGGATATGTGCACGACATCAAGCATCGCCATGGCGCGGGCGCGCACGCTGGCGCCTTCCGCCGCCTGGTGCTGGCGGATAGCCTCACAAAGCTGGGCGCCGATGCTCATCACCGGATTGAGCGAGGTCATCGGCTCCTGGAAGATCATGGCGATCTCGCCGCCGCGCACGTCGCGCATGGCCCGCTCGGAAAGCCGGGCGAGATCGCGTCCATCGAGGCGAATGGTGCCCGAGGCGATGCGCAGGGAGGTGGCCGGCAGAAGACGCATGGCGGAGAGCGCCGTCACCGATTTGCCCGAACCGGATTCCCCCGCGATGCACAGGGTCTCGCCGGGCGCCACGCTCAGGCTGACATCGTTGATGACGCGCCGCGCCCCTTCGGGCGTCAGGGCGTCGACGCACAGGTTCTCGATGGCCAGGATCGGCCTGTCGTTCATCGCCACGGGCTGGTCCGCCAACAGAGCGGTCATGCAAATACGATCCGGGGGAAGTAGAACGTAACCACCCAATTGGGCATGTCGACGATCTCGCTGATCCTGAGGTCCCCGCAGACGGAGCAGAGCATATAGGCGTCCACGGGCGAAAGCCCGTGCTCGGCCGTGAGCAGGTCGATCATGCGCATCACGCTCTCTCTCGCGCCCGTCATCAGGTCGGGGCCGACGCCGGTGGTGACTTCATAACCGGCGGCATCGAGATGATGCGTCACAGGTCCGGGCGTGGTGAAGCGGGGAGAAGCGAGTTTGGTGTCTTTGATGAGATCGAGCGTGATCTCGACATCCATCTGGCTTTCGATGGCGGTGCCACAGACTTCGCCATCGCCCTGCGCGGCATGGGTGTCGCCGATCGAGAACAGGGCGCCGGGCACCTCGATCGGCAGATAGAGCGTCACGCCGGCGGTGAGGTCGCGAATGTCGAGATTGCCCCCGACGCGGCGGGGGGGCACGACCGAATGCAGGCCGGGCTCCGCCATGGCGACACCGACGGTGCCGGCGAAGGGTTTCAGGGGAACCTTGCCGCCGGGGCCGAACAGGGAGGGCGCCATGGTGGAAGGCTCGTACTTCCAGATATGGATGGCCGGGTCGGTGAACTGGTCGGCCAGCAGCCCGAAGCCTGGAATATTCGCTGTCCAGCCGAGCCCCGATGGCGCGAAATGCCGGATTGAGACCTTGAGCACATCGCCGGGCTCGGCACCCTCGACAAAGACGGGGCCGGTGACGGGATTGACCCTGGAGAAATCCATGGTCGTGACATCTTGCGCGGTAGACCCGGCATCGAACTGGCCCCCGGAGGAGTCGAGGCACTTGAAATGAATGGTCGAACCGGGCTCTGCCCGCAGAACCGGCACAAAGTCGCGGTTCCAGCCGAGATGATGATCCTTGCGGTGAATGGTGTAGTCACATGCCACGCACATGTTGTGGCCTTTCCTGCCTGGCAGTTTTCTTGAATGTGAGGCGCCGCCTGCCTCCTCCACGAAGTGGCGAAGGAGGCCTGGCGCCCTGGGATCGGGAGGGGCATGGGCCGGAGATGGCGCTCAGAGCTTCGAGCGTCAGATTCCGCAACGCCCCAACGGCATCCGGTGAAGAGGGCTCGAGAAGTCTATTGCTTCACGGAAATGCCGTCGTAATCGATCACCCGGGTCGGATCGATATAGACCTCGTCCGGGCCTCCCATGCGCTTTGATTTGGCCACCACGCGGCGCTCGTTGAACACGGGGATCCAGGGCGCATCCTTGGTCTGGATCTCGGTGAAGATCTGCTTCCAGACCTCGGCCCTTTCAGCAGCCTTGGCCGGCACGGGCATGGCGTCGGCCGCTGCCGCGCGGGGCTCCATGTCCTTGTTGCAGTACCAGGACCAGTTCCAGCCGCCCTGGACTGCGCTGCCGCAAGCCAGGATCGGGCCATAGAAGTCGGAGGGATCCGGGAAGTCGGCGATCCAGCCCAGACCCCCCGACCACGCCATGGCGGCCTGGCCCTGCGTGCCGCCGGCGGCGATCACATTGGGATTGGCCAATGCCTTGATCTCGGCCTTGACGCCGATGGCGGCGAGATCCTGTTGGATCGCCGCGGTGATGCGTGGCTGTGGATCCGTGTTGGACGTATAGATCTCGGTGGAGAAGCCGTCGGGCAGGCCGGCCTCGGCCAGGAGCGCCTTGGCCTTGGCGACGTCGTAGGGGTAGCCCTTGTAATCCTTGTCGTAGCCCGGCATCAGCGGCGGCAGCACCTGATTGGCAGGCGTGGCGCGGCCATTGATGATGCGCACGATGCGTTCCTTGTTGATGGCCATGTTGAGGGCCTGGCGCACCTTGGGATTGTCGAGCGGCTTGACCTGCGTGTTCAGGGTGACGTAGCTGGTCTCCAACTGGTCGCGGTCGACGATCATGCCGGCAAAATCGGGCGAATTCTTCATTTCCAGATATTTGGCTGGCGGAATGCCGTCACCGGCAATATCGACCTCGCCCTTCTGCAGGCGCAGCAGCGCGACAAGCGGCTCCTGGCCGACTTCCACCGTGAAGCCGTCGATATAGGGGCGGCCCTTGACGAAATAATCGGGGTTGCGGGCAAAGACCAGATGCTGGCCCACCGTCCAATCCTTCAGGATGAAGGCGCCGGAGCCGACGGGCTTCTTGCCGAAATCGCCATTGGCGGCGTCCACGGCCTCCTTGGGTACGACCGAGGCAAAGTTGAGCGCCAGCACGTTCAGGAAGGTGGCGTCCGGCTGAACGAGATCGAAGCGCACGGTGTGATCGTCGACCACCACGATGCCGTCCATGGTCTGGCTCGTGCCGGCGGTCATCTTGTCGGCGCCGACGATGGAGTGGAAGAAGCCGGCGCCCGGGCCCTGCGTCTTGGGATTGACGGCGCGTTCGATCGAATATTTCACGTCCGCCGCCGTGACTTCGCGGCCATTGGTGAACTTCACCCCGGGATGGAGCTTGAAGGTGTAGCTCTTGCCATCCGCCGAAACCTCGTAGGAATCGGCCAGAGACGGGCCGAGTTCCGTGGTGCCGGCCTTGTAGTCGACCAAGCGCGAGAACAGGCCGTTGATCATCGACCAGTTCTGCCAGTCATAGCCGATGGCCGGATCGAGCGTGGCGATATCATCCTTGAAGGTCACGGTGATATTGCCGCCCATCGCCGGCGTATCCGCCGCACGGGCCGCCAACGGCGCGGCGGCGAGCACCGCGGCGAGGGCCGTACATTTCAAAAACTGCTTCAACATCAAAATTCTCCTCAGTCTGGCCGTCTTGCTATTGCGCGCGGATGCGCGGGTCGATGAAGGGAGCGATGAAATCGGCGACGAGATTGCCGAGCACGATGGCGAGCGCCGAAACCAGGGTCACGCCCATGATGATCGGGACATCGAGGGTCTGGATGGCCTGCCAGGCGAGCTGGCCGATACCGGGCCAGCCATAGACCGACTCGACCACCACGACCCCGCCCATGAACTGGCCGATATCGATGCCGATCATGGCGATGATGGGCAAAAGCGCATTGGGCAAGGCATGGCGCATCACCACCCGCCAGGCCGAAACCCCCTTGGCGCGGGCAGTGCGGACATAATCCTGGCGCAGCACCTCGATCATCGCGGAGCGCACCATGCGGGCATACCAGCCGGCGCCAAGGACGCCGAGCGTCGTGGCCGGCAGCACGACATGGGAAAAGCTGCCGAAGCCCGACATCGGAAACCAGCCAAGCTTGGCGGCGAAGACGAAGAGCAGCAGCAAGGCCACCACGAATTGGGGTGACGACACGCCAACGAAGGAGAGCATCATCACCACGCGGTCGACGATGCCATCGCGGCGCACGGCGGCGATGATGCCGAAGGTCAAGCCAAGCGCGACTTCCACCACGATGCCGGCCGCCATCAGCGCCAGCGTTGCGGGCAGGCGGGCCAGGATCAGCGGCATCACCTGCGTCTTCTGCGTATAGGACCGGCCAAGATCGCCTCGCGCGAGCCCTTCGAGGTAATGCCAGAACTGGACGATCAGCGGCTGGTCGAGGCCGAGCTCGTGCCGGATGGCCACCACCATCTGCGGGGTGGCGCTGCGTCCCGCGATCAGCACCGCCGGATCGGCCGGCAGGCAGTAGAGCAGCAGGAAGGTGATTGCGGCGACGCCAAGCAGGATCAGGATCGACTGCAGCAGGCGCTGGCCCAGAAAGAGCACCATGTCAGCCCCTCCCGCGCTGGGTCGGGTCGAGGATGTCGCGGAGCGCATCCCCGATCAGATTGAAGGAAAGGGCGGTGGCCAGGATGATCGCGCCGGGAATGAAGACCAGCCAGGGCGAGGTCTGGAAGTAGCTCTGGTTGTCATTGATGATGTTGCCCCAGGAGGCTTCCGGCGGCTGCACGCCGATGCCCAGGAAGCTCAGCGTCGCCTCCAGCAGCACGGTGGTGGCGACGCCGAGCGTGCCCCATACCACGGCCGTCGGGACGAGATGCGGCAGGATATGCAAGAGCAGGATGCGGCCATGCCCGGCGCCGAGCGATCTTTCGGCGGTGATGAAGTCGCGCTCCACCAGCCCCCGTGTCTCGGTATAGGCGATGCGGGCGACCTGCACCCAGTTCACCATGGCGATCACCATCACGACGATCCACAGGCTCGGCTTGAGCAAGGCAGCCAGTGCGATGGCAAGCAGGAGGGCGGGAAAGGCCATCATCAGGTCGGTGAAGCGCATCAGGAGATTGCCGAAAAAGCCCCTGAGATAGCCAGCACTGATGCCGACGATCAGGCCGATCGCGACCGCAATGCCATTGGCCACGAGACCGATAACCAGGGAGGTGCGGGCGCCGAAAAGCAGGCGGGACAGGAGGTCACGGCCAAGGGGATCGGTGCCCAGCAGGAAGCGCGTGCCGGGCGGCAGGGGCATGCCCTCGTCCGTGGCGCCGTCGGGCAATTGCACATCGGGCGAGAACGGCGCCAGCCAGGGTGCGAAGAGGGCGCCAAACACCACGAGGCCGACGATGACAAGCCCGATCAACGCGGCGGGGCGGCGAACCAGTTCGGAGAGCACCCGCATCAGCCGGCCTCCGGCACGGGCTGGAGCCCGGTGAGGATCTCCGCGGCGACATGTTCGATCGTCAGCCGCCGGCGCATTGCGCAGCTCCTGAGCAGCGTATAGGCAGCGCTTTCGTCGATCGCCCGCGCCGTCATGATGGCTTGCACGGCGCTATGGACAAGAGGCCGAAGGCGCATGCGTTCTTCCAGGTCCGCCATGCGCCTGGCTGTCGCGAGACGCTGGGCGTGCATATGCTCGGCCATGACCAGGGCCGGATAGACGGCGGAGGCGGTGATAGGCTTGGAGATGATGGCGCCGGCGCCGTGATCCATCGCCCAGGCGATGCGGCCAGGCGCTTCTGATCCCAAGACCGCGATCAGGGGCATCGGCGCCTCGCCGGCCGCCCAGGGCAGCAGGCCGTTCCAGCCCTGATCGGCGTCCACGAAGACGATATCGGGCCTGGCTCGCGAGAGATCGAGGGCCTCCCATTGCGTCGTCGCCGTCAGGCCAAGCCGTTCGAGCTGGCGCATCAGCCGCTCGATGCCCTCGTCGACCCGGTGCAGCACCAGGGCAGTCCGGCCTCTGAAGCTCGGCGTTCCCGTCATCGCACCACCCTCAGATGCGTGGAGGTGCGGTGGGTGCGGCCGCCCACCAGATAGGGATCGGCGGCGATGGCGGGTCTCGAGGCCAGAATGTCGAAGCCGCCCTCCTGCTTGATGCGGCCGAGATGGAAGGGCAGGGCGGCGTGGTTGGTCTGCGGATCGATCGACAACGGCCCCAGCACGGTATCGACAGGACCCGCATGCAAGGTCTGCCGCACCAGGGCCGGATCGTCATTGCCGGCCTTCAGGATCGTCTCGACGCAGAGGCGAGTTGCGGTATAGGCGCCGGCGAAGAAGCTCGACACCAGCCGGCTCTCGCCAAGACGGGCAGCGACCCGGCGCTTGAAGGCGAGGTTGTGGGGGGTTTCCAGACTGTCGAAATAGGAAGCCGCCGAGAGCTGGCCGACCGCCGCTCCGCCGGCGATCTCACCGAGCTCGCATTCGGTGAGATCGCAGCTCACCACAGGACAATGGCTGGGCTCGAAGTGCGGATCGCGGTCGGCGAGAGCGCGCATCGCCGCCAGGAAGGCATAGCTTGCCGGGCCGATCAGATTGTTGAGGATGAAATCGGGCCGGCGCAGCTCGATATCGGCGATCAGGCGGTCGACATTGGTCTCCTCGAACGGCAGATAGCGTTCGCCCAGCACCTCGCCGCCCGCCTGCATGATCAGTTCACGGGCGAGGCGGTTCATCTCCCAGCCCCAGACATAGTTGGCGCCGGCCAGATAGGCCCGCAAGCCATAGCGCGGCAGGAGATGATCGAAGAGCGGCAGCAGATGCTGGTTGGGGCAGGCACCCGTATAGATCACGTTCTCATTGGCCTCGAAGCCCTCATAGGGGCACATGTACCAGAGCAGGCCGTCATGCTTTTCGATGAGCGGAATGACGTCCTTGCGCGACAGCGAGGTGATGGTGCCGACGATGTGGCGGCAACCTTGGTCGCGCAGCATCGAGCGCGCCTGGTCTAGATAAAGCCCGGCTTCGCCCGCGGGATCGCCGAACACCGGTTCGATAGCAGCAGCGGGGATCTCGGCCTTGAGCTCCTCGATGGCAAGCTCGGCACCGTCGCGGCAGTCGCGTCCGAGGGCAGCGTAGGGGCCCTGTGTCGAATAGAGGATGCCAATCCGGACGGCGCTCATGCGGCCCCAAAAAACGAAAAGCCCCACGCGATCCCATGGTGGCATGAGACGACGTGGGGCGAAACTGCCCGATGGCCCTTTGGCCGATGTGGCGGAGGTATTGCCTGCCGCTTGTGCACGATTAAAACACGAGCAGATCGGGGTCTGTCAATAGCTTTGTCGCGGTGCTTCGGGAGCGAGAGCACCCCGGTCAAGGAGTGAATTCGATCCGTGAGCCGATGTTGTCGGCCCACCTCCGCGACTTCGCGCGGGAGGCGGTCATGGCTCCGAACGCGGGCTAATAAAGGCGGGGAACGTCATTCCGGCGTGTCGCTACGCTCCAGCCGGAATGACGAACCGGTCCAGCCTCGACTCTTGTTAACCCGAGTTCAGAGCCCCAGGAGGCGGGTCACGCCCTTTGATCTCTGTCAAAGCCTTTCATATCTTTCACCCCTAAAACTCTCCTGGCCTCCCCTTGCGCCGCACCCAACTCGCACCACATTTTCTCCAGCGGGCGCCTTCGGGGCTCGCAAATCATATGGCGCTTGGGCGATGCTACGGGTCCCTGGGCGTGCAGGAAGGAAGAACCCATGAATTTCGAACGCTACACGGAACGGGCGCGTGGTTTTGTGCAGTCGGCGCAGTCGCTTGCCTTGCGCGAAGGCCATCAGCAATTCGCCCCGGAACACCTCCTCAAGGTGCTGCTCGACGACCCGGAAGGGCTCGCGGCCGGTCTGATCGACCGGGCCGGCGGCAATTCGCGCCAGGCGCTGATGGCCGTCGAGGCCGCCATCAAGAAATTGCCGAAGGTGCAGGGCTCGGGCGCCGGCCAGGTCTATCTGACGCCGCAGCTTGCCCGTGTCTTCGAAGCCGCCGAGAAGGCGGCCGACAAGGCTTCCGACAGTTTCGTCACGGTCGAGCGGCTGCTGCTGGCGCTCGCCATCGAGAAGGATTCGGAAGCCGGCAAGGCGCTGGCCAATGCCGGCGCGACGCCGCAGAACCTCAACAAGGCCATTGAAGCCCTGCGCAAGGGCCGCACGGCCGACAGCGCCACGGCCGAGAACGCCTATGACGCCTTGAAGAAATATGCCCGCGACCTCACCGAGGCCGCGCGCGAAGGCAAGCTCGACCCGGTGATCGGCCGCGACGAGGAAATCCGCCGCACCATCCAGGTGCTCTCCCGCCGCACCAAGAACAATCCGGTGCTGATCGGCGAGCCGGGTGTTGGCAAGACGGCGATCGTCGAGGGCCTGGCGCTGCGCATCATCAATGGCGACGTGCCGGAGTCCCTCAAGGACAAGGCGCTGCTCGCCCTCGATATGGGCTCGCTCATCGCCGGCGCGAAATATCGCGGCGAGTTCGAGGAGCGGCTGAAATCCGTGCTCAACGAGGTGATGTCGGCCGAAGGGCAGATCATCCTCTTCATCGACGAGATGCACACGCTGGTCGGCGCGGGCAAGGGCGAGGGCGCCATGGACGCCTCGAACCTGCTCAAGCCTGCGCTGGCGCGCGGCGAACTGCATTGCGTCGGCGCCACCACGCTCGACGAGTACCGCAAGCATGTCGAGAAAGACGCGGCGCTGGCGCGGCGCTTCCAGCCGGTCTTCGTCGAGGAGCCGACGGTGGAGGACACCATTTCCATCCTGCGCGGCCTCAAGGAGAAATATGAGCAGCATCACAAGGTGCGGGTGACCGACAGCGCCATCGTGGCCGCCGCCACGCTCTCGAACCGCTACATCACCGACCGCTTCCTGCCCGACAAGGCCATCGACCTCGTCGACGAGGCGGGCGCGCGGCTGCGCATGCAGGTGGATTCCAAGCCTGAGGAGCTCGACGAGCTCGACCGGCGCATCGTCCAGCTCAAGATCGAGCAGGAAGCGCTGAAGCGCGAGAACGACGATGCTTCCAGAGACCGGCTCGCCCGGCTCGAAAAGGAGCTGGCCGATCTCGAGGAGCGTTCGTCCGAGCTCACCCAGCGCTGGAAGAGCGAGAAGGACAAGCTCGGCCGCGCCGCCGATCTCAAGGGCCAGCTCGACAAGGCCAAGAACGAGCTCGCGGACGCCCAGCGCCGCGGCGAGTATCAGCGTGCCGGCGAGCTGACCTATGCCGTGATCCCGAAGCTCGAAAAGGATCTGGCCGAGACCGAGGCAAGCGAGGGCAAGGTCAGCATGGTCGAGGAGGCCGTGACGGCCGACCACGTGGCGCAGGTCGTCTCGCGCTGGACGGGCGTGCCCGTCGACAAGATGCTGGAGGGCGAGAAGGACAAGCTCCTGCGCATGGAAGACGTGCTGGGCGCCCGCGTGGTCGGCCAGGGTGAGGCCGTGCAGGCTGTCTCGACTGCCGTGCGGCGCGCCCGCGCCGGCTTGCAGGATCCCAACCGTCCCATCGGCTCCTTCATCTTCCTCGGCCCGACGGGCGTGGGCAAGACGGAGCTGACCAAGGCCTTGGCCGCCTTCATGTTCGACGACGATACGGCGATGGTCCGGCTCGACATGTCCGAATATATGGAGAAGCACTCGGTGAGCAGGCTCATCGGTGCGCCTCCGGGCTATGTCGGCTATGACGAGGGCGGTGCCCTCACCGAAGCCGTACGGCGCCGGCCCTACCAGGTCGTGCTGTTCGACGAGATCGAGAAGGCGCATCCGGATGTCTTCAACGTCCTGCTGCAGGTGCTCGACGACGGGCGCCTGACGGACGGGCAGGGGCGCACGGTCGACTTCCGCAACACGCTGATCATCATGACCTCGAATCTGGGAGCCGAATATCTGGTCAACCAGAAGGAGGGCGAGGACTCCTCAGCCGTGCGCGAGGAAGTCATGTCGGTGGTGCGCTCGCATTTCCGGCCTGAGTTCCTCAACCGCGTGGACGAGATCATCCTGTTCCACCGCCTGAAGAAGGCACAGATGGGCGCGATCGTCGACATCCAGATGGCCCGGCTGCAGAAGCTCCTCGACGAGCGCAAGATCACGCTGGAGCTCGACGATGCGGCCAGGAACTACCTGGCCGACAAGGGCTACGACCCGGCCTATGGCGCGCGCCCGCTGAAGCGCACGATCCAGAAGCTGGTGCAGGACCCGCTCGCCGAGATGATCCTCTCCGGCAAGGTCAGGGATGGCAGCCAGATCCCGGTCAGCGCCACGGGCTCCGGCCTGATCATCGGCGGCCGCGCGGTCAACGCCGTGGCGGCCTAACCCTGGGAGCGCGGACGTCCCGTCCGCCTCTTGAACCTCGACAATCAAAAGAAAAGGCGGGTCCGAACAGGCCCGCCTTTTTTGTTTCCTATCGGTTTGCCGAGCCTCTCAAACATAGGCGCGCGACCCCCTGGGACCGCAGGCGTCTCGCCTGCTCTTGGAAACGATGCGGTTCAAGGTGCAGGCGAGACGCCTGCGCTCCCAGGGGATCCCGCGTTCATTTCCGGTAAAGACGCCACTCGCCGATAGGAAGAGCGGACGGGACGTCCGCGCTCCCAGTCAATCCCGCGAGCCCGGCGTGCCCAGCCGGATGCCTTCCAGGTTCACCCACAGCGCCATCAGCGTGCACACTGCGCCGGACAGCAGGTACACCCCCGAAGCCGCCAGGCCGAAAAACGAGGCCAGGCCCAGCGCCACGAAGGGGGCGAAGCCGGCGCCGAACAACCAGGCGAGGTCGGAAGTCATCGCCGCGCCGGTGTAGCGGTACTGGATCGGGAAGGCCGAGTTCACCGCGCCGGAAACCTGGCCGAAAGTGAGGCCCAGCAGAACGAAGCCGGCGATCATATAGGCGATCTCGCCGGTGTTGCCGGCATTCAGCAATTGCGGGGCATAACCGCTGTAGACCGCGATGCCCATGGCGCAGACGGCGATCAAATTGCGCCGGCCGAAGCGGTCGGCGATCGGGCCGGAGGCCGCGATGGCGACGACGCCGAACAGGGCACTGACGATCTCGATGAACAGGAACTGCGCCGGACTCTCCTTGGTCTCCAGCACCACCCAGGCCAGCGGAAACACCGTCACCATGTGAAAGAGGGCGAAGCTCGCCAGCGGAGCGAAGGCGCCGATGATGATGTTGCGGCCCTGCTCCTTCACGGTCTCCATGATCGGGGTGGGCTGCAGTTCCTGGGTCTGGAACAGCTCGGCATATTCGGGCGTGGCGACGATGCGCAGGCGCGAGAACAGGGCCACCACATTGATGGCGAGCGCCACGAAGAAGGGATAGCGCCAGCCCCATTCGAGGAAATCGGCCGGGCTGAGCGTGGTGTAGAAGAAGGCGAACAGGCCGCTGGCGACGATCAGTCCGAGCGGGGCGCCGAGCTGCGGGATCATCGCATACCAGCCGCGCTGGCCGGCGGGGGCGTTGAGGCTGAGCAGGGAGGGCAGGCCGTCCCAGGTGCCGCCGAGCGCAATGCCCTGGCCGAAGCGCAGGATGCAGAGCAACGTGCCCGACCAGGCGCCGACGGTGGCGTAGTCGGGCAGGAGGGCGATCGAAACCGTCGAGCCGCCAAGCATGAAGAGGGCGATGGTCAGCTTGATCTCGCGGCCATAGCGCCGATCGAACAGGGTGAACAGGGCGAGGCCGATGGGTCGGGCGATGAAGGCGAGGGCGAAGATGGCGAAGGACCACAGCGTGCCGGCCAGCGCATCATGGTTCGGAAAGGCGAGCTTGGGAAACACCAGCACCGAAGCGATGGCATAAACGAAGAAGTCGAAATATTCCGAGGTGCGGCCGATGATCACGCCGATGGCGATCTCGCCCGGGGCGATCGTGTGATGCCGCGAGGCGGGTTGGCCGGAATGTGTCGTGCTCGTCGTGCTCATCATCGCTCGGCTTGCTCCTGAGCCTTTATATCACGGCCCCGGTCGGAGGGGACGGGAGAATGGGCCCGGTGGCGTCGGACCCGATTTCCTTATTCGGACCGATGCTACGGGGCTTTGGTGTCATATCTTTTGCGCCGAAACCAGATACCCACTTTTCGGCACGAAGTTCCCTGTGCAAATCGCCTAAACGCTGCTTTGCTCCAGTTTCCCAACTCTAACGCGTTTTGCAATTCTTGACGATTTCATCAGGTCACAAAACACTATTGGGGGTACCTTTTGCCGTCTTTGTGATGATATTGTCATTGGACAAAATGTCCAATGTGCATCCCGGAACCGGAGGCGTATCGGCACGACATGAGACAGCCATCCCATGCCCACCAGCATCGTGCCGAAAAGTGGAAGCCGGTTTTCGGACGTAACGATGCGACCACCAGAACCCGATCCAAGCTCTGGCGCAGCCTGTTGGCGCTGCCCTTGCTGGGACTGCTGACCGGTTGCAATGCCGTCGTCCTTTCCCCTTCGGGCGACATAGCGGCCCGGCAGCGCGATCTTCTGCTCTACTCGACCGCTCTCATGCTGGTCATCATCATCCCGGTGATGGCACTCACCATCCTGTTCGCCTGGCGCTATCGCCAGTCCAATACCTCGGCACGCTACGAGCCGGACTGGGATCACTCCACCCAGCTCGAACTGGTGATCTGGGCAGTCCCGCTGCTGATCATCATCGTGATCGGCGCCATCACCTGGACTGGTACCCATCTGCTCGACCCCTACCGCCCGCTGGAGCAGGTGGCCGCTGGCAAGCCGGTTGCCGCGGATGCGCAGCCGCTCGAGGTGCAGGTCGTCTCGCTCGACTGGAAGTGGCTGTTCATCTACCCGCAATACGGCATTGCCACCGTCAACGAGATGGCGGCGCCGGTCAACCGGCCGATCAGCTTCAAGATCACCTCCTCGACGGTGATGAACTCCTTCTACATCCCGGCGCTGGCGGGGCAGATCTATTCCATGCCGGCCATGGAGACCAAGCTGCATGCCGTCATCAACCAGCCGGGCGAGTATGAGGGGATCTCGGCCAATTACAGCGGCGCCGGCTTCTCCGGCATGCACTTCAAGTTCCACGGCCTCGACCAGGCCGGCTTCGACCAATGGATCCAGAAGGCGAAGAGTTCGGGCAGCGCGCTCGACCGCGCCAGCTACCAGGTGCTTGAGAAGCCCAGCGAGAACGAGCCGGTGCGCTACTACAATTCCGTCGACGGGGACCTCTACCACGCCATCCTCAACCTGTGCATCGAGCCCGGCAAGATGTGCCTGGACAAGATGATGAGCGTGGACGCCAAGGGCGGTCTCGGCATGGAGAGCATCAACAATGTCCGTCCGCTGGTCTACGACAAATATGCCCGCCGCGGCTCGGTGTTCGGTCCCGACCCCTATTACGTCGCCGATTATTGCAGTGTGCCCAGGCCCGGCGAACTCGACACCTGGAAGCAGTCCGTACCGGCACTGCGCAGTCCGTCTTCGGCTCTATCCCGCCCGCAAGCCCTTCGCCTGCCGGCCGAGCAATCTCCTGCTCGGCGTGGCTAGTTGCAACCAAACATCGATCGGTCCTTGCCATGTCCTCCACTGACACGGTCGCAGTGAGCCCCATTTTTGGCCGGTTCACCCTCGAAAGCATCCCCTACCATGAGCCGATCCTGGTCGGCACCTTCCTCGTGGTGGCGGCCGGCGGCATTGCGGTGCTGAGCGCCATCACCTATTTCCGCCTCTGGGGCTATCTGTGGCGCGAGTGGGTCACCAGCATCGACCACAAGCGCATCGGCGTCATGTATCTGATCCTGGCGCTGATCATGTTCCTGCGCGGCTTCTCCGACGCCATCATGATGCGCGCCCAGCAGGCGATCTCCTTCGGCGACTCGCAGGGCTACCTGCCGGCGCATCACTACGACCAGATCTTCACCGCCCATGGCGTGATCATGATCTTCTTCGTGGCGATGCCCTTCGTCACCGGCTTCATGAACTTCGTGGTGCCGCTGCAGATCGGCGCGCGCGACGTCGCCTTCCCCTTCCTCAACAATTTCTCCTTCTGGATGACGACGGCCGGCGCGGTGATCGTGATGATGTCGCTGTTCGTCGGCGAGTTCGCCAAGACGGGCTGGCTCGCCTATCCGCCGTTGTCGGGCATCGCCTACAGTCCGGATGTCGGGGTCGACTATTACATCTGGGGCCTGCAGGTGGCCGGCATCGGCACGCTGCTGTCGGGCGTCAACCTGATCGCCACCATCGTCAAGATGCGCGCACCCGGCATGACCATGATGAGGATGCCCATCTTTACCTGGACGGCCCTGTGCACCAACGTGCTGATCGTCGCCGCCTTCCCGGTGCTGACGGCCGTGCTCGCGCTGCTGTCGCTCGACCGCTATGTCGGCACGAACTTCTTCACCAACGACCTCGGTGGCAATCCGATGATGTATGTGAACCTCATCTGGATCTGGGGCCATCCGGAGGTCTACATCCTCGTGCTGCCGGCCTTCGGTATCTTCTCCGAAGTCACCTCGACCTTCTGCGGCAAGCGCCTGTTCGGCTATACCTCGATGGTTTACGCCACGGTGGTGATCACCATTCTGTCCTACCTGGTGTGGCTGCATCACTTCTTCACCATGGGTTCCGGCGCCAGCGTCAACTCCTTCTTCGGCATCACCACCATGGTGATCTCGATCCCGACGGGTGCGAAGATCTTCAACTGGCTGTTCACCATGTATCGCGGCCGCATCCGCTTCGAACTGCCGATGATGTGGACGGTGGCCTTCATGCTCACCTTCGTGATCGGCGGCATGACGGGCGTCATGCTGGCCGTGCCGCCGGCCGACTTCGTGCTGCACAACTCCCTGTTCCTGATCGCCCACTTCCACAATGTGATCATCGGCGGTGTGCTGTTCGGCATGTTCGCCGGCGTGAACTACTGGTTCCCCAAGGCCTTCGGCTTCAAGCTCGACCGCTTCTGGGGCCTGATCTCCTTCTGGTTCTGGGTGGTGGGCTTCTGGGTCGCCTTCATGCCGCTCTACATTCTCGGCCTGATGGGCGTGACCCGGCGCCTGCGCCACTTCGACGATCCCTCGCTGCAGATCTGGTTCGTCATCGCCGCCTTCGGCGCGCTGCTGATCGCGGTCGGCATCTTCGCTCTGCTCATGCAGTTCTATGTCAGCTTCAAGAACCGCGAGCAGCTGCGCGACACGACGGGCGATCCCTGGGATGGCCGCACGCTGGAGTGGTCGACGTCCTCGCCGCCGCCCGTCTACAACTTCGCCTTCACGCCGGTGGTGCATGACCTCGACACCTGGGCCGACATGAAAAGCCGCGGCTACCAGCGTCCGCTGGAAGGCTTCAAGCCGATCCATATGCCCAGGAATACCGGCGCCGGAGCCATCCTGGCCCTGTTCTCCGCCGGCTTTGCCATCGGCATGATCTGGTATGTCTGGTGGCTGGCCATCCTGTGCTTCGTGGCCGCGGTGGTGGTCGCCATCGGCCATACCTTCAACTACAACCGCAACTTCCACATCCCCGCCGAACAGGTGATCGCCACCGAAAATGCGCGCACGCGCCTTCTCGCGGCGGGAGAATGATCATGTCGCAGAATACCATCCTCATGCCGGACACCGAGGCCAAGAGCGCGGCCCCGGTCTTCTACCTGGCGGACGAGCACGACCATCCCGAGGGGTCGAGCACGATGCTCGGCTTCTGGATCTACCTGATGAGCGATTGCCTCATCTTCGCGATCCTGTTCGCCACCTTCGGCGTGCTCGGCGGCAATTACGCCGCCGGCCCTTCACCGAGGGACGTGTTCGAGCTGCCGCTGGTGGCGCTCAACACCTCGATGCTGCTGCTCTCCTCGATCACCTATGGCTTCGCCATTCTGTCGATGATGGAGAACCGCGTCGGCGCCACGCAGGGCTGGCTCGCCGTCACCGCCTTGTTCGGCATGGCCTTCGTCGGCATCGAGCTCTATGAGTTCCACCATCTCTTCGTGGACGGCGCCACGCCCCAGCGCAGCGGCTTTCTCTCGGCCTTCTACACGCTGGTCTCCACGCACGGGCTGCATGTCAGCACGGGCCTGCTCTGGATGTTCACGCTGATGGTGCAGGTCGCCCGCTATGGCCTCACCACCGCCAACCGCCGCCGCCTGATGTGCCTCAGCCTGTTCTGGCACTTCCTGGACATCATCTGGATCGGCGTCTTCACCTTTGTCTACCTGATGGGGATCCTGCGATGAGCGCCGACGCCCACCACGACGACCTCGCGCCCTCGCACGGCACCCGCAAGAGCTACATCACCGGCTTCCTCATGTCGGTGGTGCTGACCGCCATCCCCTTCTACCTGGTGATGAGCGGGGTGCTGTCGAACCTTGCCACCTCGCTGATCGTCATCGCCCTGGCGGTGATCCAGATCTTCGTGCACATGATCTACTTCCTGCACATGGACGCCAAGTCCGAGGGCGGCTGGAATCTCATGGCCCTGATCTTCACCGTGGTGCTGGTGGTGATCACGCTGACAGGTTCGATCTGGGTGATGTACCACCTGGTCAACAACATGATGCCTGTCTCCGTGCATGACATGAGCCAGATGCCGTGAGACCGCCGCCATGACCCGGGACGGTGACCGAGAGGACCGGTCATCCCGCTCGGCGGCCGCCTTCACCGGCCTGGTGCTGGCGCTGGTCTTCGCCGTCATCGTGCTAGCCGGGCTCGGCCTCTGGCAGGTCGAGCGGCGCACCTGGAAGCTTGGCCTGATCGACCAGATCGATACCCGCATCCATGCTGCTCCGGCGCCAGTCCCGGGGCCGGAAGACTGGTCGGGAATCGGCGCCGACAAGGACGCCTACCGGCATGTCCAGGCCGTCGGCTCCTTCCTCGATGTGCCTCCCACCTTCACGCAGGCGACCACCGCTTTGGGCGGCGGCTATTGGGTGCTCTCGCCGCTCAAGACCCACAAGGGCTTCGTGGTGCTGGTCAATCGCGGCTTTGTCTTGCCGGGCCAGCGCGGCACGGTGGGCAATGCCTTCGGGCCGGCCGAGGTGACCGGCCTCCTGCGCGTCAGCGAGCCGGAAGGCGGCTTCCTGCACAGCAACGATCCCTCCGACGACCGCTGGTACTCGCGCGACGTCGACGCCATCGCCCAGAAGCGCGGGCTCAAGGACGTCGCCCCCTATTTCATCGACGCCGACAAGGGCTCCCCGGATGCCGTGCCGGTCGGCGGGCTGACGGTGGTGGACCTGCCCAACAACCATTTCGTCTATGCGCTGACCTGGTTCGCCCTGGCGATCATGGCGGTGGCGGGGCTGGTGTTCCTGATCCGGGACGAGCGGAAGGCAAGGCGGGGGTAACCTCTGGGATCGCAGGCTTCCAGCCTGCATCTTCCTTTGTCGAGAGCGCGGCGGCCCCAGGACTCACCGCAGCCGCCGCTTCTCCAGCTTCCGCGCCAGCGTTCTTCGATGCATGCCGAGCCGGCGCGCCGTCTCGGAGATGTTGAACTGCGTCTCCACCAGCGTCTCGTGGATGCGCTCCCATTCCAGGTTCTTGATCGAGGTGGGGGCAGCGCCGGTCGGCACGCTGGCGTCGCCGTTGCTGCGCTGGAAGGCGGCCTCGATGTCGTCGGTGTTGGAGGGCTTGGCGAGATAGTGGCAGGCGCCGAGCTTGATCGCCTCCACCGCGGTGGCGATCGAGGCAAAGCCGGTGAGCACCACGATCTTCATGTCGGGATCGTGGAGATGCAGAGCCTTGACACATTCGAGGCCCGAGCCGCCGGCAAGCTTGAGATCCACGACGGCATGGTCGGGCGAGTGCTCCTCCAGGAGCTTGCGCACCTCCTCCAGGCCGGCCGCCTGATGCACCGCATAGTCGCGGCGCTCGAAGGAACGGCGCAGGGCACGGGCGAAGGAGGTGTCGTCCTCCACGATCAGCAGCGTGCGCTCAGGCTCCATCGGCCTCTCCTGCCTCGCCGGGGGAGAGGGAAGCGAGCGGCAGCGTCAGCTCCACCCGCGCGCCGCCGGTGATTTCATTCCCAGCCGTTACCGTGCCTCCGAGCTTGCGCACCACATTCACCACCAGGAAAAGACCGAGGCCGCCGCCCGGCCTGTTCTTGCTGGAATTATAGGGTTTGCCGAATTGGTCCAGCATTTCCTTGGCAAAACCGGGCCCTGCATCCCTGACCTGCAGGGCGATCATGTCGTCCCGCCGCTCGAGCGTGACGCCGACCCAGCTCGCGGAGGCTTCGAGCGCATTGTCGAAAAGGTTGAAGACGATCTGCTTGAGGGCCGAATCCGAGACGATCGCTGCATCCGCCCCGAAGACGTTCTCATAGTCGAACCAGGCCGGCGAGCGGTGGGCGCGCCACTCCTCCGCCAGCCCGTCGAAGAAAATGTTGACGCTGGTGCGCAGCGTGCCCTCGCCGCGCATTTCGCCGGAGGACATCAGGATGCCGGTGACGATCGCCTTACAGCGGTCGAGCTGGCTGCGCATTTCCTGCAGCTCCTGCGTCACCTCGCTGTCGGCCTTGAACAGGGGCATGCGCTGCCAGTCGCTGAGGATCACCGAGAGCGTGGCGAGCGGGGTACCGAGTTCATGCGCCGCACCGGAGGCGAGCAGGCCCATGCGCACGATATGGTCCTCCTCGGCCGATTGCTGGCGCAGGCTGGCGAGGTGGGCATCGCGCGCCCTGAGGTTGCGGTCGATACGGGTGACGAAGAACACCAGGAGGATCGCCGCCAGCACGAAGCAGATGAACAGGCCCTGCGTCTGGAGGTTGGTCAGGTCGCTGCTGGTCTGCCGTGGAAGGGCGATGGGCCGGTTGTAGGTGGTCAATCCGATGAAGCAGGCGCTGGTGATGGCGAGTAGCGTCCAGATCGACCAGGTCTCCAGCAGCACGGCGCCGATGATCACCTGCAGGAGATAGAGATAGATGAAGGGATTGGAGGCCCCTCCGCTCAGATAGAGCTGCACGGTGAGGGCGGCGACATCGAGCAGGAGCTCGAGGAAGAGCTCGGTGTTGCTCACCGCATCCTGGTTGCGATGGCGCAGGAGGCTGACGACGTTGAGCGCCACCAGGAAGGCGATCACCACGGCCATCTCGATGAGGGGCAGGGGGATGCCGAGCACGAGATCGACGAAGAGGATGGTGACGACCTGTCCAATCACCGCCAGCCAGCGCAGCTGGATGAGCAAATAGAGGTTCTTCTTGTTGGTGGTGTCCTGGATCGAGTTCATCGTGCTGTTCTGGCACGGATCGGGCAAGGGCGCGAGGAGCCTCCCCCGGCCTCAGCTCTTGTTGATGTTGCCGTTCGAGATCTCGGCCACGGGCGCCTTGCTCATCAGGCCTTCGATACGGTCGCGTTCCTGCTTGAAGGCGGTGAGGAGGTCGCCATTGAGCTCGCGGCCCTGCGGCAGCTTGATGCGCATCGGGTCGACGAAGCTGCCATTGATCTTCACCTCGTAGTGGATGTGCGGGCCGGTCGCTAGGCCAGTCATGCCCAGATAGCCGATCACCTCGCCCATGGTGACCTGGGCACCCTCCACCGAGGTGCGGGCGAAGCCGCTCATATGCGAATAGGTGGTGACATAGCCATTGGCGTGCTGGATCTCGATATGGCGGCCATAGCCGTTGGTCCAGCCAGCCTTGACGATCGTGCCGTTGCCGGTGGCGTGGATGGGCGTGCCGATCTTGTCGGCCCAGTCCACGCCGGTATGCATCTTGTAATAGCCGAGGATCGGGTGGCGCCGCATGCCGAAGGTCGAGCGCATCTCGCCGCCGTCGATCGGCTTGCGGGTCAGGAATTTGCGGGCCGACTTGCCGTCCTCGTCGTAGTAGTCGACCTTGCCGTCATCCATGCTCTGGAAGCGGTAATAGCGCTTGAGCTCGCCGTTGACGGTGAGGGCGGTGTAGAGGATGTCGCCCACCGGCTTGCCGCTGTCGTCCTGCTCGTAGAACAGCTCGAAGGTGTCGCCCGGCTTGGTATGACGGGTAAGATCGACGTCATAGGCATAGACATGCATCAGGCGATCGATCATCTCCTTCGGCACCTGCTGCTTCATGGCCGTCTCGTAGATCGAGTAATACAGCCTGATACCGGTGCCAGTGTCGTCGTCGCCATTGTCGTCGCCACCGGCATTCTGGTTGTCCTGCGCGTTGGCGGCGATGTCGGTCGAGGTTGGGTCCTGCACCGAGACATAGTCGCCGGTATCGGAAAGCACCACCGTGCCCAGATGCTTGTCAGCGCTGTAGACCGAGAGCCGCACGGGGCGCGGCCTGTCGTCGTTCTCGCCGCCGGGCGCCACCAGCACGCGCAGGCGCAGGCCGCCATGCAGCTTGCCGACATCGCCGAGCGCCTTGGTAATCGCCTCGGTCTCCTGGTCGGTGGCGCCGAGGCCGCCGAGGATGGAGGAGAGCGTGTCCTTCTCGCCGACCTGGATGGTCTGCTCCTTCGAGCTGACCTCGCCGACGGTCTTGCTGACATTGGTGAAGTTCTCGGGGACGATGGTGATCTTCAACGCCGAATCGGGATCGGTCTGCACGTCGGTCTCGCGCAGGGCCGTGAGGTCGGGGCTGTCGCCCTCCTCGTCGTCGGACAGCGCCACGAATTGCGGCGGCAGGTCGGCGGCAGGGCCTGCGCCCTGGCTCTGGGCGCGCACCAGGGCGGCCACCTGGTCATCCGGCAGGAGGGGGCCTGACGTCGGTTGGAAGCTCACGCCGGCGAGGTCACGGCTCGCCACCGTCACCTCGCCATCATCGTCGGGGGCCTGTTGCTGGGGCTGCTCCGCCGTCGGGGCGAGCGCCGCATCGGGATCGGCCGCCAGCGCCTGCGGGTTATAGGGGGGCACTTGCGAGGCGAGGCTTCCCGAGGCCATCTGCAGGCTCGCCAGGATGCGCGCGAAAGGCTTGACCTTGATCACATCCTTGTCGCCCACCTTGGTGGTGGTGGAGATGCGGATGACCTGATGCGCCTCCATCGTGTCTGTTTGAATCAGGATGCGGTCGGACTTCTGGCTGGTATTGGTCTGCGTCTCGCTGTCCCTGGCGACGCCGGGGGCGATCTGGGGCAGGCTGGCGATGCTGTACTCGCCGTCGAGGGCGGCATAGACCGCGCCGCCCATCAGGCCCGCGCCGAACAGGCCGGTGAGAATCGTACCGGTGAGCCAGCGCAGCGAGACCTTGCGCCGGTCGAGTGCCCGGCCGCCATCGGCCGATAGGGGCGGCTGCATGCCGGGGTCCGTGGCCCCGTGCCGGTCCTGACGCATATCCCTGTGGGCCGATCGTGGAGACAAAGTCGATTATTCCGCCAGATTACGCTGAACCCTGAAGGCGGGCCGCAATTCATGAAGATCGCCCGATCCTGGGCGCGGACGGTGCCTCAGACAGGGGCGCCGGTCAATTCCAGAACCTCCTTAACCCCTGATCAATTGGGCCGAAGTGGGGCGGGAGGCAAGATTCAGCCGATTCCCGCCCTCGAATCAGGCCAGTGATGGGTACAGCCAATCTACGCGCGTTGGATGAACGAAATGCTGACGGCCGGGAACGACCAGGCAGAACCGCCTCATTCCTTCCTGCAAAGCCAGGCCTGCACTGCGGCGAGAGCCTTCGCCAAGACGGTACACGTACGCGCGCGATCGCTGCGGTGACTTTGGAGGTTGGAAGCGGGATTCTCGCCAGCCCATCGTCGCGCCCGCGCTGACCCGTTGGATCTGCGCGGTTCTCAAGGGCGGGGTTTCCATCACCGCCATCGACCGGAGCCGGCGCGCGGGCGCCTGAAGGCGGTATTCACCATCTCGAATCCGCGCTGCGGAGGGGAAAGGGATGGGGCACAAAAAAGCTCGGCTTTCTAGAATCTTGCCAATGAAATCAACATCTTGCTCAATTTTAGGGCAAGCTTCTCCACAGGGGGCGGCTAAAAAATCGTCACGCAACCGTCAAAAAAATGAAATCGGCTGTTGACGCCTGAAAAGTCCCCCTCTATACAGCGGCCATCGACGGACGGCGCTGCCGCGAATGAGCGGCGGGGCTGGTTTGTCGCCTCTTCTGCTTAAGAACGCGGGGTTTCGAACCTAGTGCGAGCTGGGGCCGAAGGGGCGTCTGAGAGATTGAATGAGTTCTGCTCGTTCCCGCTATTTGACAATTGCATCGGAAGAAAGAGAAACGCAGGCGACGATGTTCTTGCGGATACCCTGGAAGGGGTATCGAAAAGTGAGACTTATCGGCGAGACTGCGTTTTAAAGAGCTACCCCTGTATTTTT
>NZ_BSPC01000035.1 GCF_030160835.1 Labrys miyagiensis
CGTCGCTTCTATCGTGCATCAAATCATTCCTGCAGATACAAGGGGCTGCGCAGGCTTCAGAAAGTAGCCTCGAATGGGCCGGGTAGTCTGAGCGATACTGAGTGAGGAGAACTTATCTTATTGATTTAAATGGAAAATTAAGCTTAGCGAGGTCGCGCTGCCCCTCACCTCTATCCTCTCCCCGTAAGAACGGGGCGAGGGGACTTTGAGGGCGAGCCTCTCTCTTAATGCATCTCATCTCGCCCATCTCTTCCATTTCGGAACAAATCTCTCGCCCCTCCCCTCCTTAATGCCCCTCGTCGGAAGAAGTACAACGCCCCCAACTTCCACCCCTTCCCGCACGAGGACACCATGTTCGACACCCGCACCGCTCCCTATGCCGCGCTGCTCCTGCGCATCACGCTCGGCCTGCTGTTCCTGGCCCATGCCTGGCTGAAGATCTTCGTCTTCACGCCTGCCGGCACCGCCCAGTTCTTCGCCTCGCTCGGCCTGCCGCCGGCGCTGGCCTATGTCACCATGGCCTGGGAGCTGATCGGCGCCGTGGCGCTCATCCTCGGCATCTGGCCGCGTCTTGCCGCCCTCGCTCTGGTGCCGATCCTGGCGGGCGCCATCGCCACCGTGCATGGCCCGGCCGGCTTCTGGTTCACCAATCCCAATGGCGGCTGGGAGTATATCGCCTTCTGGATCGTCGGCCTGGTGACGCTGGCCCTGCTCGGCGACGGCGCCTTTGCGCTGAGGCCGACGCCGATCCGCCCGGTCGCGCGTTGATATCGACGGCCGGCATCGCCACCTGAGGGCGTGCCGGCCCTCCTTCCTCCAAAGCGTTTTGCGATTTGACGGACTCGGCAAGAATCGCAAAGACGCGTCGAAACAAAGAGTTAGAGTAAAGCAGCGTTTACGCTTAAACGCGCTTTGCTCTAGGCGATCGTCAGAAAGGCCTTGTTCATGCTCGTCAACGGCAAATGGGAAAGCGCCTGGCAACCGATCCAGGCCTCCGACAAGAAAGGCGCCTTCCAGCGCCAGGTCTCCAGCTTCCGCAACTGGGTCACGCCCGACGGCAGCGCTGGGCCCACGGGCAGAGGGGGCTTCAAGGCCGAGGCCGGGCGCTACCATCTCTATGTGGCGCTCACCTGCCCCTGGGCTTCGCGCACCTTGATCGGGCGCAAGCTCAAGGGCCTGGAGGATGCCATCTCAGTCGATGTGGCCGAGCCGACCCTGACCGAGCAGGGCTGGCGCTTCGGCGCCTATCCCGGCGCCACCGCCGACCGCGTGAACGGCGCCACCTATGTGCATGAGATCTATACCAGGGCCGATCCCGTCCATACCGGCCGCGCCACCGTGCCGGTGCTGTGGGACAGGGAGAGCGGCACCATCGTCAACAACGAGTCCGCCGACATTCTGCGCATGCTGAATGCCGGCTTCGGCAGGCTCGCGCGCCACGACCTGGATCTTTATCCGCAGGTTCTGCGTTCCCGCATCGATGCCTGGAGCGAACGCATCTATCCCGCCCTCAACAACGGCGTCTACCGGGCCGGTTTCGCGAGCACGCAGGGCGCCTATGAAGAGGCCTTCAACGATGTCTTCGGCATGCTGGATGCGCTCGAAGCCCATCTTGCCACGGGCGGGCCGCTGATGTTCGGCAGCCAGGTGACGGAGACGGACATCCGCCTGTTCGTGACGCTGGTGCGCTTCGACGCGGCCTATCACGGCTTGTTCAAGTGCAATCTGCGCCGGATCGTGGATTATCCCAGGCTCTCGGCCTTCCTCGCTGCTATGCTGGCGGTGCCGGGGGTGCGCGAGACCGTCAATATCGACCACATCAAGCGCGGCTATTATTCGATCAAGGCTCTCAATCCCAATGGCATCGTTCCCGTCGGCCCCGACCTGCCGGGGCTGGGCCCGGTCACCGTAGCGAGCAAAGCGGCATGAGCATCCAGCCCAGCCTGATCATCCTCCTGCATGGCGTCGGCAGCAATGGCGAGGACCTCGCCCATCTCGGGGATATCTGGCTGGAAATGCTGCCGGGCAGCGCCATCGTGGCGCCGAATGCGCCTTTCGCCTTCGACGGCGGCAGCGGCTATCAATGGTTCAGCATCGCCGGCGTGACGGAGGCCAACCGGGCCGAGCGCATCCGGGCCTCGCGCGCCGCCTTCGACGCCACCCTCAATGCCCAGATCGAGCAGCAGGGCTTTGCGGGCAAGCTCGGCCAGGTTGCGCTGGTCGGCTTCTCGCAAGGCGCCATCATGGCGCTCGATGCGCTTGCCTCAGGCCGTTGGCCGGTGCGCGCCGTGGTCGCCTTCGCCGGCCGGCTTGCCACTGCCGAGCCGCTGGCGCCCCCGCCGGACAGCGCCGCCCTGCTCATCCATGGCGCGGCCGACCGGGTGATCCCGGCTGCCGAGACCCTGCTCGCGGCCTCCACGCTGCAGCGCCACGGCGTCGAGGTGGAAAGCCATGTCGAGGCGGCCGTCGATCACACCATCTCCCCGGAAGGCGCGCTGACCGCCGCCGCTTTCCTGTCGCGACGCCTGGCGATCCCGGTTCAGGCGTAGATTCTGGGTGCACGGGCATCCTGCCCGTTCTTTTCCCTAATTTTCTGCGCGACGGTTCAGCAAAGGGCAGGATGCCCGTGCACCCGGATCTCACGCCTGCGCAAGCGGCAGGTCCACCACGAACAGGCTACCGCCGCCCTCGCGGGATTCGCAGCGCACCGAGCCGCGATGGCGACCGGCGATCTGGCGCACCAGCGCCAGGCCGAGCCCCCAGCCGCCCGACATCTCGCTGCGGCCGGCCGGCCGGTAGAAGGGCTCGAACAGATGCACCCGCTCGGCCTCCGCCACGCCGGGACCGCGGTCGGTAACCTCGATATGGGCCTTGCCCTCGCTCTGGCTGACGGTGATTTCCACCGGCGGGCGGCCATGCTTGCAGGCATTCTCCAGAAGATTGCGCATCAGACGGCGCAGGAGCGTGGCATCGCCATAGATCTCGACCGACCGGCCATCGGCATTGGCCCCCGCGCGCGCGGCCTCCTCCGCGGCGAGGCCGAGAAGGTCGACCTGCGTGCCGAGGAGCGGCGTGTTGCCGGCATAATCGAGGCGGCTGGCCAGCAGGATCTCCTCGACCAGCTGATCGATCTCCTTGAGGTCGCGCGTGATCTCCTCCCGCGCCGCGTTGGTCGGCGCGTCCGTCCAGATCTCGATCGCCATGCGTAGCCGGGCCAGGGGCGAGCGCAGTTCGTGGCTGGCATTGGCCAGCAGGGCTTTCTGCGAATTGACCAGCACCTCGATCCGGCTCGCCGCGCCATTGAAGCTGCGCGCGACCATGGCGACCTCGTCGCGGCCCTGCTCGGCCACGCGACGGTTCAGCGTGCCGCTGCCCCAGCTTTCGACGCCGGTGCGCAGGACTTCCAGCCGGCGTGTCAGGCGGGCTGTGGCCGGCCAGGCCGCGATGCCGATGCCGCCGGCGCCCAGCAGCACCACCATGAGGATGCGCAGGCCCGGTTCCGGCGGCCGCGGCAGGCGCGCGAGCACGGTGCGGCCGTCAGGCAGGTCCACGCGGATAATGCGATCGAGCCAGCGCTGCGGCGCATCGTCTTCGCCTGCCGGCAGGGCGATGGGAATGCCCCGCGAAGCGACCAGGACGCGATCCCTGCTGTAGATCGAAATGCCCGCTCCCATGTCGTCGCTGAGCTTCTTGATCTCGGCGGTCAGCTGATTGGGCGATTGCTGGTCGGCCTGGATCAGTTCGTCGGTGAGGCGGATGCGGAAGGCGCCCCAGCGCTGGCCGGGATCGGAGCCGGTCAGGCGCCAGAGCGTGCCGACCAGCAGCGCCAGCATGATGAGGCAGGCGAGCAGGGTGAGGTAGACCTGCCAGAACAGCCGCTTGCGGAAGAAGGTCAGCATGTCAGGGCCTGTGTCGTCAGTCTGCATCCTGGCGCTTGGCGAAGACATAGCCGGCCCCGCGCACGGTGAGGATGCGGCGCGGATGCTTGGCGTCGTCCTCGATGGCGGCGCGGATGCGGGAGATATGCACGTCGACGGAGCGGTCGAAGGCGTCGAGCTCCTCGCCCTTGACCAGGTCCATCAGCCTTTCGCGATTGAGCACCCGGCCGGCATTGTCGGCCAGCGCCAGCAGGATGTCGAACTGGTGGCTGGTGAGCGGGCGGTCCTCGCCGTCGATGCGCACGCTGCGCGAGCCGCGGTCGATGGCAAGGCGCCCGAAGCGCAGCGCATGGTCCTCGCGCTCGGTCGGCGTGGAACGCCGGCGCAGCACCGCCCGGATGCGCGCCAGCAATTCGCGCGGATTGAAAGGCTTGGGCAGATAGTCGTCGGCGCCGATTTCGAGGCCGACGATGCGGTCGGTATCGTCGCCGCGGGCGGTGAGCATCACCACCGGGATGTTGGAGCGCATGCGCAGGCGTCGGCAGACCTCGAAGCCGTCGAAGTCGGGCAGCATGATATCGAGCACCACGGCGTCATAGGCTTCGCGCTCGAGGGCATTGAGGCCGTCCATGCCGGATTGCTTGCGGTCGACATCGAAGCCGGCGGCCGAGAGATATTCGCTCAGCATGGCGGACAGACGCGTGTCGTCGTCGATGATCAGTATCCGTTCCACGCGAGCCGCCTGTTCTGTGTAGGTCATGAATCTGCTTGGCCACCCAGGGCGCCTGTCGCCAGGCATCCGGGATGGCCGCCATTTTATGCTGATTGAGTGGGAAGCATCAATTGTTGTCGGAGACATCAGTTGTTGTCAGGCTTTTGCCCGTCGTCACGGTCGCCCTGGTCCTGCGGGCCGCCCTGGCCGTCACCCGGCCCATCCCAGCCGTCGCGCTGACCGCCATGGCGGTGGTGTTCGCCACCCATCATCGGGCCACGATCGGTCCAGGCTTCAGCGCGCTCGGCGAGCTTGGCGCGCTGGTCGGGAGTGAGCACGTCGGCGATCTCAGTCACCGCGTCGAGGAAGCGCTTCGAGCGGGCGTCGGCGCGGGCGACAAAGTCGGTACGCAGCCTTTCGAGCGCCGCCTTGTCGACGGTGGGCGCCTTGAGGATGTCGATCGCCTGCTTGCGCATGGCCATGCGATCCTCGGGCTTGGGCGTCAGGTCCGTGAAGGCCGAGGCGATGATGTCATGCACCTTGGCTTCCTGGTCCGAGGTCGCCGCCACCGAGTCGAGCGACATCCGTACGAAGTTCTGGATATGCTCCAGGCGCGGGCCGTGATGGCGCCAGCCCATGTGATCGCCCACCATCGCCGCGCCGGCGAGGCCTGCCGCGCCGATGACGATGCCGGCGGCCATGGTGCTGCCGAGCAGCAGGATACGTGGCCAGCGACGGGCCGGAACCGGGGTATTTACGCCTTCACTCATGTCTTTCTCCATTCGGAAGATGCAGAGATAACCTGCATGATGATGGAGTCTAGAGACAGGAGTTTTCGCAGCGAGGGGGCGATTGTAAAGTTAGATGAAGAAGGCAAGGAAAAACTGCGGCATCTCAGGGTTGAAATGCCGCAACGTTACAATTCGGTAATGCAGAGCGGGAAAACGTTCAGAACGTCACCACTGAACGGATCGACTTGCCTTCATGCATAAGATCAAAGGCCGTGTTGATTTCATCAAGCGGCATGGTGTGGGTGATGAGGTCGTCGATATTGATCTTGCCCTCCATGTACCAGTCGACGATCTTCGGCACATCGGTGCGGCCGCGCGCGCCGCCGAAGGCGGTGCCCTTCCACACCCGTCCGGTGACGAGCTGGAACGGGCGGGTGGAGATTTCCTGGCCCGAGGCGGCGACGCCGATGATGATCGATTCGCCCCAGCCGCGATGGCAGCATTCCAGGGCCTGGCGCATGGTCACCGGCAGGCCGATGCATTCGAAGGAGAAATCGGCGCCGCCGCCGGTGAGGTCGACGATGGCCTGCACCACTTTGTCGGAGCCGACTTCCGCCGGGTTGACGAAGTCGGTCATGCCGAACTTCTTGGCCATTTCGACCTTGGCCGGATTAAGATCGACGCCGATGATCTTGTCGGCGCCGGCCATGCGGGCGCCCTGGATGACGTTGAGGCCGATGCCGCCGAGACCGAACACCACGACATTGGCGCCGGGCCAGACCTTGGCCGTGTTGATCACCGCGCCGATGCCGGTGGTGACGCCGCAGCCGATATAGCAGATCTTGTCGAAGGGGGCGTCCTCGCGCACCTTGGCGAGAGCGATCTCCGGCAGCACCGTGAAGTTCGAGAAGGTCGAGCAGCCCATATAGTGGAAGACCTCGCCGCCGTCGCAGGCAAAGCGGCTGGTGCCGTCGGGCATCACGCCCTTGCCCTGGGTGGCGCGGATGGCGGTGCACAGGTTCGAGCGTCGCGACAGGCAGGTTTTGCACTGGCGGCATTCGGGCGTGTAGAGCGGAATGACGTGATCGCCCGGCTTCAGGCTGGCGACGCCGGCGCCCACCTCGCGCACGATGCCCGCGCCTTCATGGCCGAGGATCGCGGGGAACAGGCCTTCCGGATCGGCGCCCGACAGCGTGTAGGCGTCGGTGTGGCACACACCCGTCGCCATGATCTCGACCAGGACCTCGCCCGCCTTCGGGCCTCCCAGTTCGATGGTTTCGATCGTCAGCGGTGCTCCCGCCTTCCATGCCACGGCTGCGCGCGTTTTCATGTGCTCTCCCCTTGGTTGGCCAAGGGCTAGCCCAAAGGCGAGGGGGGAAGCAAGAAGGTTTCGAGGAATCATTGCGTCTGGTGCCGAAGGCAGCTCGCTTCGGTTTGAGGACGCCGTGGTCCGGAGGGTGCAACTGGACCCCGCAAGTGATTCTCTGGCACCCTTGATAGGCGTGTCTTGAAAGATCCGATATATCCGGCTATATCACAGGGTACAATCTCGAAGGCCCGATCATGAGCACTCCGTCGCACAGACGTGCAATCAAGAACTACAGGGAACGCCTCAGCGAGCGGGGTATTGCGCGCTTCGAGGTGCTGGGCCTTGATGCTGATCGTGATCTCATTCGTTCGCTGGCCAAGCGCCTTGCCGAAGACGGATCGGATGCAGCCCGCCTCCGGGCCACGATCAGCCGAAGCATCGGGAGGGAGCCGCCGAGAATGGGTGGCATTCTGGCGGCCTTGCGCCGTTCTCCGCTTGTCGAGGTCGATCTTGATTTGATGCGATCGCGCGAGACCGGCCGCAAGGTCGATCTGTGACCCGCTATTTGCTCGACACCAACATTCTCAGCAATGTCGTCAAACCAGTTCCTTCGGAAGCGCTGCTGGCATGGATGGCAGCGCAGGCCGACGAGGATCTCTACATCTCGACCTTCACGATTGCCAAGATTTGGCGTGGCATATTGGAGAAGCCGGCGGGTCGCAAGCGCGACCAACTGGAGGCATGGTTCTCCGGTCCGGAGGGTCCTGCTGCACTCTTCGTCGGCCGGGTATTGCCCTTTGATGAAAAAGCGGCCCTGGTCTGGGCTCAGCTGATGGCGGATGGCACATCGAGAGGAAGGCCACGCAGTGCCCTCGACACCATCATCGCAGCAGTCGGAGCCGCCAATGGCTGTGTTATCGTCACTGACAACGACAAGGATTTTGCAGGTGTGGATACCATCAACCCCATGCGGGGGTAAGGGGAAGGCGTAAAGCGCTCCCAGATCAGCGCGGCGCCCGCTTCGCCAAAATCCGCTGCAGGGTGCGCCGATGCATGGCGAGCCGGCGCGCGGTTTCCGAGACGTTGCGGCCGCAGAGCTCGTAGACGCGCTGGATGTGCTCCCAGCGCACGCGGTCGGCCGACATGGGGTTCTCGGGCAGTTCCGGCTTGTGGCTGGGGTCGGCCATCAGCGCGGCATGGATATCGTCGGCATCGGCGGGCTTGGCGATGTAGTCGAAGGCGCCGAGCTTCACGGCGGTGACGGCGGTGGCGATATTGCCATAGCCGGTGAGGACGATGCCGCGCGCGTCCGGGCGCTTGACCTTGAGGCGCGAGATCACGTCGAGGCCGGAGCCGTCGGAGAGCTTCATGTCGATCACGGCGAAGGCGGGCGGCGATCCCTCGACCTGCGCTAGGCCCTCGGCCACCGTATCGACCGTGGTCACGGTGTAGCCGCGGGCCTCCATGGCCCGGCCCAGTCGTTGCAGGAACGCCTTGTCGTCATCGACGAGCAGGAGTGAACGGTCGGGAAAGTCTGGCGCAACCATCGAGCTTACTCACCAAACGCGGCACAAGGCCACAGCACAACTATAGCGGCAAAATGTAGCAGATTCATCGTTGACCGCCTTCTAGCGTTTATTCCCGTGCAACGCGATTGAAAACCCTATCAACTTTTCAGGAAAGTCTTGAGGCCGCGACGGGCCATCACAGCCTCCGGCGTTATCGCTCGAACGTCTCCCGCGGCCATTCCAGCCGGACGATGGCGCCACTGTCCGGCGCGGGGCGATTGGCGAGGGCGATCGAGGCGCCGGAGCGCTCCAGCAGCGTCTTGGCGATGAAGAAGCCGAGGCCGAGCCCGCCGCCGGGCTGGCCTGGCGCGCGGGTACGGCGCCTGGTGATATAGGGATCGCCGAGGCGTCCCATGATCTCGGGCGGAAAGCCGGGACCGTCGTCGCTCACCGTCAGCGTCACGATCCTGGCGTCCCAGGCCGCGACGATGGTCACGCGGGATTTGGCGAAGTCGACGGCATTCTCGACGATATTACCGAGGCCGTAGAGCATGCCGGCGTTGCGCATGGCGGCCGGCGCTTCCTCCTCCGGCCCCTCGAAGCGCGCCGAAATGGCGATGCCGAAATCCCGGTGGGGCGCCGCGGTCTCCTCGATCATCAGCGGCAGGGGCATGCGCGCGAAGGGGGCTTCGCCGTCATTGCCGAGCGAGGCGAGCTTGCCCAGGATCTCCCGGCAGCGATCGACCTGGCTGCGCAGCAGGCGGATATCGTCGACGAATTCGCCCTGTTTCGGCGCGGCCACCTCGAGTTCCTTGGCCACCAGCGCGATGGTGGCGAGCGGCGTGCCGAGCTCATGCGCCGCCGCCGCGGCAAGGCCGTCGAGCTGGGAGAGATGCTGCTCGCGCGCCAGCACCAGTTCGGTGGCGGCAAGCGCATTGGACAGGAGCCGCGCTTCCTCCGCCACCCGCCAGGCATAGACGCCGATGAAGGAGAGCCCGAGCAGCACCGAGAACCACATGCCGACGACATAGAGCATGGGCATGCCGAGTTCCTGGCCAGCGAACCAGGGCAGGGGCAAGTGCCAGGCCGTCAGCGCCGTGGCGCAGCCGATGGCGAGCAGGCCGAGGGCGAGCGTCATCAAGGGCGGCAGGGAGGTCGCCGAGATCATCACCGGCGCCAGGAACAGGAAGGCGAAGGGGTTCTGCAGGCCGCCGGTCAGGAAGAGCAGGGCGGCGAGCTGCACGATGTCGAAACCGAGCAGCAGCGCGGCGCGGGCCGGATCCACGCGCTCGGTGGGCGGGTAGCGCAGCCTGAGCACGATGTTCACCAGCATGCTCAGCCCGATCAGGGGCAGGCAGGCCTCCAGCGGCACCGGGAAGCCCAGCCCGTAATGCACGCCGAGTACGGCGACGAGCTGGCCGGCAATCGCCATCCAGCGCAGCCGGATCAGGGTTTCCAGCCTTAGCGTATCCAAGCCGAGGCCATCATGGGGCATGACGGTGGTGGACATCGTACTCCTGTCTTGCGCTCGCGATATTCTGCCGGAAGCCTTGATTTTCGGATAGCGCAGAATCGGGGCAATTCCGCCTCTATACAGCCCCACCCTGCCGCGCTAAGGAAATCCGGCAGGATTATCTTTGAAGGTTTCTAGGAAATGGCGCCAGTCAGCGATCGCTTGGTCACGGTTTTCGGGGGATCGGGTTTTGTCGGCCGCAATCTCGTGCGTTCGCTCGCCAAGCGCGGCTTCCGTGTGCGGGTGGCGGTGCGCCGGCCGGATCTCGCGCAATATCTGATGACGGCGGGTGCGGTTGGCCAGATCCATGGCGTGCAGGCCAATCTGCGCTATCCCGACTCGATCGCCGCTGCGGTGGAGGGCGCCGAGGCAGTCGTCAACCTCGTCGGCGTGATGCACAGCCGCGGCCTCAACACCTTCGATGCCGTGCAGGCCTTCGGACCCGGCGCCATCGGCCGCGCCGCCAAGGCCGCGGGCGTGCAGCGTTTCGTGCATGTCTCGGCCCTGGGCCTGCACGAGGCCTCCACGTCCCGGTACGCTGCCAGCAAGATCAAGGGCGAGGAGGCGGCCCGCGCCGCCTTCGAGGACGCCATCATCCTGCGCCCCTCGGTGATGTTCGGGCCGGACGACGATTTCTTCAATAAATTCGCCGCCCTTGCCCGCCTCTCGCCGGTGCTGCCGCTGATCGGTGGTGGTGGAACCAAGTTCCAGCCCGTCTTCGTCGGCGATGTCGCCGAGGTGCTGGCGCGTGGCGCCGAGGGCGCACTCAAGCCCGCGACCACCTATGAGCTCGGTGGCCAGGAAGTGATGAGCCTGCGCCAGATCTTTGAATTCGTGCTGAAGACCACCAACCGCAACCGGCTCCTGGTACCGCTGCCCTTCGCCCTGGCGAATATGCAGGCCTCGTTCACCGGCCTCCTGCCCAATCCGCCACTGACGCGCGACCAGGTGGCCTTGCTGCGCCACGACAATCTGGTCTCGCCGCAGGCCAAGGCCGAGGGCCGCACGCTGGAAGGCCTCGGCATCCAGCCCGCCACGGCGGAGGCGGTGGTACCGGGCTATCTGTGGCGCTTCCGCAAGGCCGGCCAGTTCGAGAACATGGTGGCCTGAGCCGCCTTCAACGACGAGACATGGAAAAGGCCGGTCGTTGAACCGGCCTTTTGCTTTCCGGGCGGGGGTCAGCCCACGGTGTAATAGGCCGCGAGCCCGATCACGCCGACCAGGATGCGCCACCAGCCGAAGAGGGCGAAGCCTCGCTTGGAGACGAAGTCGAGCAGGGACCTCACCACGAAAAGGCCGGAGATGAAGGCGGTGACGAAGCCGATCGCCGTCAGCCCCAAATTCTCGAAACTCATCGTCTTGTAGGACTTGGCGAACTCGTAGACGAAGGCGCCCAGCATGGTCGGCATGGCCAGGAAGAAGGAGAATTCGGCGGCCGAGCGCTTGTCGAGGCCAACGAGCATGCCGCCCACGATGGTGGAGCCGGAGCGCGAGACGCCAGGGATCATCGACAGGCACTGGATGATGCCGATCTTCAGATAGGCCGGCAGCGGCAGCACATAGCAATTGGTATAGCGCTTCTCGATCTTGAATTCGTCGATGGCCAGCAGCACCAGCCCGCCCGCGATCAGGGCGTAGCAGACCACCGGCACTTTGAAGAGATATTCCTTCATCGTGTGCTCGAGCAGCACGCCGCAGACCACGGCCGGTAGGAAGGCGACGAGGACGCCGATGACGAAATGGCGCGCCTGCTTGTCCGTGGGGACCGCCATGGCGATGCGCCACAACTTTTCAGCATAGACTGCGAGCAGGGCCAGGATGGCGCCGAACTGGATCAGGATCTCGAAGGAGCCGTCCGACTCGAAGCCGAGGAAATGGGAGGCCAGGAGCAGGTGGCCGGTCGACGAGACCGGAATGAATTCGGTCAGACCTTCGACCACGCCTAGGATGATGGCTTCCAGGATGCTGGACAGGGTCATGAGATGCCTTCATGGGGGCAGGGCCCTGGGCATACATGCCCCAAGCCATGCACGAAATGAAACGAACCGGCTGCTTCGCAGGGCGCGAGGCGGAACCGGGCGAGACTCGTGATTCTAGGGGGGAGTTATAACTAAACAGTAACCATGCGGCGACGGCCGCAAAGGAGTGAGCGGTAGACGGCCAAGGTTCGGGCCGGGCCTATTCCGCATCCTCCACGGAGGCGGCAAAGGCGGGAGGGCGCCTTGAAGTATAGCTGAGGGGATCCTTGCCGATCGTGCTGGCGATCGTCATGAAAGCTTCCGAGGTACAGGCCTGATTGTGCCGCTCGATGCGCGAGATCGTCGAATGGGTGATGCCCGTCAGAGCCTCGAACTGCCGTACTGTCAAGCCACGCCGCTCGCGTTCCTGGCGCAAATCAGCCCCGAAACGCCCCCAATCGATACGAAGGGCGGGCAAGCCCCTCACATGCATGGGATGAATGGTGTCCGCCTTCTTCCTCATAGAATATTTCACCTTTTCGGAAATCTTCGCCGCAGGACCTGAAGTCAAGCCAGTTGGATTGCCCCCATTTTTCGCGTCGAGAGCGAACAGTCAATTCGCTGCCCCTGAGAAAATACAAGGTAGTCTTTTATTTTTCTATCATTTTCTCCGAAAAGACGACGTCCCTTCGGTCCATTTCGTAAAAGAATCTAAAGTTTTGTGAATCAAATTACGTAAATGGCCAACAATTTTTTACAGCTTTATGTGCCTCCCATCAAAGATAATTAGTCGGAAGGGGTAGGCAGTCATTACACCTTATCGTAAAGGAAATGACCTGTTCTTTTTCCTATTGCATGTTAAGAACTAGGCGTCTGTGACCTCATCGCCACAGTGAGGGCGAAAGGCCGGTCAATTCGGGTTGCTATCTTGCTTATCTATATACCTCCGCTTGCGAAATCGCATATCCAGAAGGCTAGCGAGACGTAACCGGACTCTACCAAGAGATGTACAGGGGCTGTTGTTACGAGATGCCGTACACTACCGGGTTCAACACCGCAGCGTTGATCGGCCCATGAGAACCTCATTGCCTGAAGTTCAGTCGTCGATCTTTGCGGATGCTCAGTCGTTAAGGGCGCATCCCGAATTCAAGGCTGCACGCAACGTCTTTGCCAGACGCTATGTCGCTGTCCTGAAGAACAGCAAGTTGTTGATTCATATGGCAACGGACGAGGTGCGGCAGGTCGTGGGCGCCTATGTGCTGGATCGCCATTTCTCCTACGCCGCAGGCGATCCCTCTTCGGGCGTGACGGTTTCCGACGTGCAGTCATTCTGTACCAGCCACGAATTGGCCGGGCACAATCGGATCGGTACCTTGCTCAATCTGCTGCGCCAGGCCGGCTATCTGCGCCAGCGCAAGGAGGCCCATGACCGGCGCATCAAGAGGCTTGAGGTGACACACACTGCGATTGCCGCCAGCAAGCGGCTGCTGACACCGTTGCTGCTTGCCTTATCGCTTCTGGAACAAGCCAGCCATGCAATTTCGCAAATGGAGGCGGATGATTCGCTGCTTGCCGGCATCTCGCAGTTCTCGAGCCGCTATTTCCTGACGCATGGTTCGCTCGTCGACCTGATCCCGGATATACGTCTCTTCATGGCCCGCAATGCCGGCTATGAGATCCTGCTGAAGCTGATCTCGACCGATCAGCCGGGCGAGGTGCTGACCGATCGCACGGTGCATTTCCACTATGGCGCCACGGCGGATTACTTTGGCGTCTCGCGCGTGCATGTGCGGCGCCTTCTGGAGGATGCCGAGGCCGCGGGCTATGTGTCGCTGCACGCGCCCGGAGGCCGGGCGGTGGAGATTCATCCCCCTTTGGCAGAATTGGTCGACCGCTTCGTCGCCCTCCAATTGGCGCTGCTGCTGGAAGCGGTGAAGCACAGCCTGAACCTGGCCTGAGGGAGCTCAGCGCAGGCCGATGGAGTGCCGCAGGTCGGACGTCTGCGGATCGGCGAACAGGGCTTGCCCCGGCCCGATCTCATGCGCGCGGCCTGGAAACGGTGTCATGCAGGAAAAGGCGCCGACCCCGCGACATCGACATCCTGTCGATGTCGATGAGGAGGCCGGCACATCTCAGCGCAGGGTCGCGCCGGTCTTCTTGCTGACCTCGGCGACGATCCTGCCGGCGACAGCCTCGATCTCGGCATCGGTAAGTGTGCGATCCAGCGGTTGCAGCACGACCTCGACGGCGACCGACTTCCGGCCCTCGCCGACGCCCTTGCCCTCATAGACGTCGAAGATCGAGACACCCGAGATCAATTTCTTGTCGACGCCCTGCGCCGTCTTGACGATGTCGGCGGCGCGCACCTTGCGGTCGACCAGGAAGGCGAAGTCGCGCATCACCGGCTGGAAGGCCGAGACATTCAACACGCCGCGCGACTTGGTCGCCTTGGGCTTGGGCACCGGGATGGCGTCGAGGATGATCTCGAACGCCGCAACCGGACCATCGGCATCGAGCGCTTCGAGGGCGTCGGGGTGCAACTCGCCGAACCAGCCGATGACGTTCTGTGGCCCGAGCTGGATCGTGCCTGAGCGCCCGGGATGATACCAGGAGGGCGCGCCCGACACGATCTGGAAGCTTGCCACCGGCGCGCCGAGGGCCGCGAGCAGGCTGAGCGCGTCTTCCTTGGCGTCGAACACGCTGACGGGCTGCGGCGGTGCCGACCAGTGCCGGCCGGAACCGGCAGGGCGCGCGAGGCCCCGGCGGATGCCGGAGGCCGCGATCTTCTGGTCTTCAGGACGGTCGCCACGGAAGATCTGGCCGACCTCGAACAAAGCAACATCGGCGATGCCGCGGTCGGCATTGCGCTGGCCGCCGGCGATCAGGCCCGGCAGCAGGCTGGGGCGCATGTCGGAGAGATCGGCGGCGATCGGATTGGCGAGGGCGAGCGCCGGCTGGCCGCCGCCGAAGCGCTCGGCCTGGTCCTTGGCGATGAAGGACCAGGTCACCGCCTCCATCAGCCCGCGCGCGGCGAGGCTGCGCTTGGCGAGGCGCGTGCGCTTCTGCAGCACGGTGAGCACTGGCAGCGGCACATGGGCGGCGCGCGGCAGCGGCGTGACCGGGATGGTATCGACGCCGACGATACGCATGACCTCCTCCACGAGATCCGCCTTGCCCTCGATATCGGGGCGCCAGCTCGGCGCCGTCACCGCCAGCGCGTCAGGCTTGCGGATGACGCCGAAGCCCAGGCGTTCCAGGATGTCGGCGCTGGCCTCCAGGCTGGTGTCGAGCCCGGTGAGACGGGCGACTTCGCCCGCCGGCAGGTCGATGATCTCCGCCGCAGGGTGGGGATCGCCCACCACGGTCAGCTCGGTCGGCTTGCCGCCGCACAGATCCATCACGAGCTGCGTGGCGAGATCGGCGCCGGGCACCATGAATGCGGGATCGACGCCGCGCTCGAAGCGGTAGCGCGCATCGGTGTTGATGCCGAGGGCACGGCCGGTGCGGGCGATGTTCAGCGGTTCCCAAAGCGCCGATTCGATCATCACGTCGGTGGTATCGGCGTCGCAGCCCGAATGCTCGCCACCCATGACGCCGGCGATCGAATCGAGGGCCTCCTCGTCGACGATCACGCACATCGTGTCGTTGAGCGTGTAGGTGCGGCCGTCCAAGGCGAGGATGGTCTCGCCTTCCCGGGCGCGGCGCACGGTGAGGTTGCCCTTGACCTTGGCGGCGTCGAAGACATGCAAGGGACGGCCGCGGTCGAAGGTGATGTAGTTGGTGATGTCGACCAGCGCGTTGATCGGGCGCAGGCCGATGGCGCTGAGGCGGCGCTGCATCCAGGCCGGCGAAGAGCCGTTCTTGACGCCGCGCACCAGGCGCAGGGCAAAGCCCGGGCAGAGCGAGGGCGTATCGCCGAAATCAAGCGTCACACGGACCGGGCAGGGGCCTTCGCCGGCGATCGAGGGCACGGCCGGCGTCTTCAGCCTGCCGAGGCCGGCGGCGGCAAGATCGCGGGCAATGCCGACCACGCCGGTGCAATCGGGACGGTTGGGCGTGAGATTGACATCGATGACCGGGTCGTTGACGCCGGCATAGTCGGCATAGGGCATGCCGACGGGCGCGTCGGCGGGCAGGTCGATGATGCCGTCATGGTCGTTGGAGAGTTCGAGCTCGAATTCCGAGCAGAGCATGCCGCGGCTCTCCACCCCGCGCACCGGCGCGATGGCGAGCGTGAGGTTCTTGGCCGGAATGTAGGTGCCGGGCGGCGAGAACACCGACTTCATGCCGGTGCGGGCATTGGGCGCGCCGCAGACCACCTGCACGGGCTCGCCCTTCCCGGTATCGACCATGCATACTTTCAGCTTGTCGGCATTGGGATGCTGCTCGGCCGAGATGACATAGGCGACGGAAAAGCCGGCCAGCCGCTTGGCGGGATCCTCCACCCCTTCGACCTCGAGGCCGATGCGGGTGAGGGTGGCGACGATCTCGTCGAGCGAAGCCTCGGTCTCGAGGTGGTCCTTGAGCCAGGAAAGCGTGAACTTCATGTGGGCGGCCTAGTCATTCTGATTTGGGCCATGCCGATAGCGCGTTGAGCGGGAAGATGCAAAGATTCCTGGGAGCGCGGACATCCCTACGACACTCAAGAGAGTGCCGGACGATCCGCTCCTGGGAGTGCCAGTGGTGGATAAGGCGCTCTTCGGTGTGCCGACCTCCAGGTCGGCATCTTTTCCTGTCAGGCTGACGGTTCCATGCCGACCTGGAGGTCGGCACACCACTTGCGCGCTATCCTGCTCGGGTTGGCGATTCCCAGAGCGGACATCGCGACATGTAAGCATGTCGCGATGTCCGCGCTCCCAGCTTCAATCCGCCCGCCCACCCGCCGCGAAGCGCTTGGCTTCGGCGATCAGCGCGGCCACCAGCGGCGTCTGCGTCTCGCGCCGGGGGGTGATCAGCCCCACCATATGCTTCACCGCCGGCTCGACGATGGGAATCGAGCGTACCTTCTGGCCGACGCCCTGCCGCTCCACCAGGATCGAGGGCATCACGCTCGACCAGCGGCCGGTGCGCACATGCGAGAGCAGCACCTGCATGGAATTGGACTCGAGCGTCGGGGTCGCGGCGGAGCCGGCGCTGTGCAGCAATTGGTCGATGATGCGCCGGTTCTGCATGTCCCGCGTCAGCAGGCAGAGCGGCACATGGCTGAGCTCGGCCCAGCTCACGGTCTCATGCCCGCCCAATTCGCTGTCGGCCGAGGTCAACAGGCAATAGCTCTCCTGATAGAGCTCGATGGAGGAGACCTTACCGAGCGGCTCATTGTCGAGATAGGTGATGCCGGCGTCGATGGCGAGATTGTCGAGCTCCTGCTGCACGTCGATCGAGGTGCGCGACAGGATGGTGAAGGTCACGTTGGGATGGCGGGCGCGATAGGGCGTCGTCAGCGAGGCCACCATCGAGAGCGCCGTGGGAATGACGGAGATGGTGAGATGCCCGGTGAGGCCGCGCTTGAGCGCCGCCACCTCCTGGCGCATGGCCCTGGAGTCGCCGACGATGCGCCGCGCCCATTCCAGCACCTTCTCGCCCTCCGGGGTGAAACCCTGGAAGCGCGAGCCGCGCGAGACCAGGAGCACGCCAAGCTCGCCCTCCAGTTGCTTGATGCCGGCGGAGAGCGTGGGCTGCGTCACCCCGCAGATCTCGGCCGCCCGTCCGAAATGGTGCTCGCGGGAGAGAGCGATGAGGAACTCGAACTTGTCGATCATGCTTCAGCCTTCCCGCCAAGGATTGAGTACGGAAACCTTGGCGAGGCGGTAGTCGCTCTCATTGCGCGTGACAATGACAAGATCGTGCTGCAGGGCTGTTGCCGCTATGATGAGGTCGGGTTGGGAAAAGGTGTGACGGATCTTGCGTCCTTCTTCCACCAGCAGGCGCCATTTAAGCATGACCTCTTCACTGATTGCCAAGGCGCGCTGCCGGAACATGGGCCGTACCCTGAGTGTGAGCCAGTCGTGGAGTTCCGCACGGCGCGCGGCGTCCGTGATCAACTCGATACCGAACTTGATCTCGGCGAAACTGACGACGCTGATGTAAAGACGTTCGATCGGCTGTGCTGCGATGAAATCCAGCACCTTCTGCTCAGGTCGGGGACGACGCAGCTCGGAAATGACGTTGGTATCGAGCAGCCAGCCCGTCAAAGTTCGATCTCGCGCACCGGCATGGGAGAGCGCTCCGGCTCAAGATCGATGTCGCGATAGGGCGATGCCTGGACGGCGGCGATCAGGGCAGCTCCCGTCGTCTCGCCCTTCAGGGTACGGAATTCCTGTGCCGAGATGACCACAACCTCTTCGCGCCCATGCACAGTGACATGCTGTGGCCCGTCGCTGCGCGCCCGGCGCACCACCTCGCTGAAATGCGCCTTGGCGTCCTGCAGGGCCCAGGAACCATCAGGCTTCTGCAATGAGGGTTTTTGAATTCTAGTCATACCGACTAGTTTATCGAATGCCGCACGGCTACGCAACAATCATCCCTCGGGAAGCGCTGCCAAGCGCCCCCTCCGCCATCGCTCAAGAAGGCTCGAATGACGATTTGCCCTTCTTGCGAGATAGTCCTTCCCACCCGTGCCTAATCGCACGGAAGTAATCGCTGCCTTGGAGCAATGTCTCTCCATCAGATCAAGCGCAAGCCCGCGCAAGACAGACAGATGGAAGACGACGATGTTCAAGAAGATCCTGACGGGTGCTCTGGTTGCTGCCACGCTGGCTGGCGCCGCCGTGGCTACCACCGGTACCGCTGAAGCCCGTTATGGCCGCAACGGCGCCTTCGCTGCTGGCGCCGGCATCGGCCTGATCGGCGGTCTGCTCGCCGGCGCCGCCTACAACAACAGCTACGGTTATTACGACGATTATCGCCCGGTCTATTATCGCCGCTGCTACATCGAACGCCGCCAGGTTTCCGATTACTACGGCTGGCACTGGGAGCGCGTAAAGGTTTGCTACTAAAACCTTCGGGCTACCGGACCTGCGCCCCGACACCAGCCCGGTAGTTCCGTAGGAAGCCCCGCTCCGGCGGGGCTTCTGACGTTTGCTGGGAGCGCGGACGTCCCGTCCGCTCTTGAAGCGGTCCGATCTCCGGCAAGGGTGGAACCCAGCCACGCAAACACGGCCGCGCCTTCAACAAGCGCTCAGCCCCTTCTTCGGCCCCTATCGTTTCGAGAGCGGACTGGAAATCCGCGCTCCCCGGAACATCCCCAGCAAAGCATTTGCATCCCCTTCGCATTGCAACATAAAGTCGGACACTCTCCTCCAGAATGCGAGTGTCCATGCGTCCGCCCTTCCGCCGCCTGCTCGTCGCCAATCGTTCCGAGATCGCTATCCGCGTCTTCCGCGCCGCCACCGAACTCGGCATCTCGACCATCGCCATCTATGCGGAGGAGGACAAGCTCTCCCTCCACCGCTTCAAGGCGGACGAGGCCTACCAGATCGGCAAGGGGCAAGGCTCTTCCAAGAATCTGGGGCCCGTGGAGGCCTATCTCTCCATCGAGGAGGTGATCCGTGTCGCCAAGGAAGCGAAGGCGGATGCGATTCATCCCGGCTATGGCCTGCTCTCCGAGAGCCCCGAATTTGCCGAGGCCTGCGCCGGCGCGGGTATCGTCTTCATCGGGCCGAGTCCGCAGACGCTGCGCACCCTCGGCAACAAGGTCGATGCGCGCAACCTTGCCATCTCCGTCGGCGTGCCGGTGATGCCGGCGACCGAGCCACTGCCCGACGACGACCCGCAAGCGATCAAGGCGGCGGCGCTGGCGGTCGGCTATCCGGTGATGCTCAAGGCCTCCTGGGGCGGCGGCGGACGCGGCATGCGGCCGATCGAGAGCGAGGACAAGCTGCTCGATGCCGTCTTCACCGCCAAGCGCGAGGCCAAGGCCGCCTTCGGCAAGGACGAGGTCTATCTCGAAAAGCTGGTGCGCCGGGCCCGCCATGTCGAGGTGCAGATCCTCGGCGACAATGCGGGCACGCTGGTGCATCTGTTCGAGCGCGACTGCTCGATCCAGCGCCGCAACCAGAAGGTGATCGAGCGCGCGCCGGCGCCCTATCTCGACGAGGCGACCCGCCAGGAGCTGTGCGCGGCCGCCCTCAAGATCGGCCGCGGCACCGATTATTCCGGCGCCGGCACGGTCGAGTTCCTGATGGATGCCGATACCGGCAAGTTCTACTTCATCGAGGTCAATCCACGCGTCCAGGTCGAGCATACGGTGACGGAGGTTGTCACCGATCTCGACATCGTCAAGGCGCAGATCCGCATCGCCGAGGGCGGCCGCATCGGTGTCATCGGCAAGGATGGCGCCTATGAGACCGGCATCCCGCCGCAATCCGAGATCTTCATGCGCGGCCATGCGCTGCAATGCCGCCTGACCACCGAGAATCCCGAGAACAACTTCATCCCGGATTACGGCCGCATCACCGCCTATCGCGGCGCCATGGGCTTCGGCATCCGCATCGATGGCGGCACAGCCTATTCGGGCGCGGTGGTGACGCGCTGGTACGATCCGTTGCTCGAAAAGGTCACGGCCTGGGCCTCGACGCCGCAGGAGGCCATCGCCCGCATGACGCGTGCGCTGCGCGAATACCGCATCCGCGGGGTCGCCACCAACCTGCCCTTCCTCGAGGCGGTGCTGGCGCATCCGAAATTCCGCACCAACCAATATACGACGCGCTTCATCGACGAGACGCCGGAACTGTTCCAGTTCGCCAAGCGCCGGGACCGGGCCACCAAGCTCTTGACCTATATCGCCGACGTCACCGTCAACGGACATCCCGAGGCGCGCGGCCGCGCCAGGCCCCCGGCCGAGGCCCGCACACCCGTGGCGCCGGTGTTCGAGGGCAAGCCCCATTCGGGCACCAGGCAGTTGCTCGATACGCTTGGGCCGGAGAAGTTCGCCCAGTGGATGAAGGAGCAGAGGAGCGTCCTCATCACCGACACCACCATGCGCGACGGCCACCAGTCGCTGCTGGCGACGCGCGTACGCACGCACGACATTGCCGGCATTGCCTCAGCCTATGCCACGGGCCTGCCGCAGCTCCTGTCGCTGGAATGCTGGGGCGGCGCCACCTTCGACGTCGCCATGCGCTTCCTCACCGAGGACCCGTGGGAGCGCCTGGCGCTGATTCGTGAGCGCACGCCCAACATCCTCACCCAGATGCTGCTGCGCGGCGCCAATGGGGTCGGCTATACCAACTACCCCGACAATGTCGTGCAGCTCTTCGTCAAGCAGGCCGCCGGGGCCGGCATGGACCTTTTCCGCATCTTCGACTGCCTCAACTGGGTGGAGAACATGCGGGTCTCCATCGATGCCGTGCGCGAAGCCGGCAAGCTGGCGGAAGGCGCGATCTGCTACACCGCCGACATCTTCGATGCCTCGCGCCCGAAATATGACCTCGCCTATTACGTGAAGATGGCGCGCGAATTGGAGAAGGCTGGCTGCCACATCCTGGCGATCAAGGACATGGCGGGCCTCTTGAAGCCCGCCCAGGCGCGCAAGCTCGTCAGCGAGCTCAAGCAGGAGATCGGCCTGCCGATCCACCTGCACACGCATGATACCTCCGGCATTGCCGGCGCCACCGTGCTGGCGGCCATCGAGGCGGGCGTCGACGCCGTCGATGCCGCCATGGATGCGATGTCCGGCACCACGTCGCAAGCCTGCCTCGGCTCGATCGTCGAGGCGCTGCGTCATTCCGAGCGCGATCCCGGCCTCGACCAGGAAGCCATCCGCCAGATCTCCTTCTATTGGGAGGCGGTGCGCACGCAATACACCGCTTTCGAGAGCGACCTGAAGGCCGGCGCCTCCGAGGTCTACCTGCACGAAATGCCCGGCGGCCAGTTCACCAATCTCAAGGAGCAGGCGCGCTCGCTCGGGCTGGAGACGCGCTGGCACGAGGTGGCGAAAGCCTACCGCACGGCCAACGACATGTTCGGCGACATCGTCAAGGTCACGCCCTCTTCGAAGGTGGTGGGCGACATGGCACTGATGATGGTGGCGCAGGGGCTGACCAGGTCCGAGGTGGAGGATCCTGCCCGCGAGGTGGCCTTTCCCGCTTCGGTCGTCGAGATGATGCATGGCGATCTCGGCCAGCCCGAGGGCGGCTGGCCGGCCACCCTGCAGAAGAAGGTGCTGAAGGACGTGGCGCCGATCAGCGTGCGGCCCGGCTCACTCCTGCCGCCAGCCGATATTGCCGCCCTGAAAGCGGAAGCGGAGAAGAAGATCGGCCGCGAAGTCGAGGGCAATGAGATTTCATCCTATCTGATGTATCCCAAGGTCTTCACCGACTATGCCCACGCGTTGCGCAAATATGGCCCGGTCTCGGTGCTGCCGACGCCGACCTATTTCTACGGCATGAAGACGGGCGAGGAACTCTCCATCGAGATCGAGCGCGGCAAGGCGTTGGCGATCCGCCTGCAGACGCTCGGCGAGACGGACGAGGAGGGCCAGGTCCGCGTCTTCTTCGAGCTCAACGGCCAGCCGCGCATCATCAAGGTGCCCAACCGCCTCGCTGCCGGCAGCGTCAAGGCGCGGCGCAAGGCGGAAGAGGGCAACGAGGCGCATATTGCCGCTCCCATGCCGGGCGCCATCTCCACCGTCGCGGTGAAGGAGGGGCAGGCGGTAAAGGCGGGCGACGTGCTGCTCACCATCGAGGCGATGAAGATGGAGACGGCGCTGCACGCCCCGCATGACGGCAAGGTGGCGGAACTGCTGGTCTCGCCAGGATCGCAGATCGACGCGAAGGATCTGCTGCTGGTGATCGGGTAGGTGGGAGCGCGGACATCCTGTCCGCTCTTGGAAGCGTGGCGGATGCAGGCTAGGAAGAGCGGACAAGATGTCCGCGCTCCCGGGAATCATCATGTCCCTTCCCTTCACCCTCCATCCGCAGATCCTCAAGGACAGCATCGGGATCGGCGACCTGCCGCTTTCGCATGTGCGGCTGATGAACGACGCCACCTATCCCTGGCTGCTCCTGATGCCGCGGCGGGCTGTCGCGAGCGAGATCATCGATCTCGACGAAGCCGATCGCGTCCAGCTGATGGCCGAGATCGCACAGGTTTCGCAGGTGTTGAAGGCGCTGACCGGCTGTGACAAGCTCAATGTCGCTTCCCTTGGCAATGTCGTGCCGCAACTCCATGTTCACGTCATCGCCCGCTTCCGGGGCGACGCCACCTGGCCGAAGCCCGTCTGGGGGCAGGTTCCCGCCGTCGCCTATATGGAGGACGCTGCCTCCAATTTGATTAGCCAGCTTCGTATCAAGCTCTCGATATCCTGAAAAAAGTCATGACATTGCACACATTGTTCGATCGTTCCGCCGCCATCGGCTATTCCGTCAACCCGTTGGATCGGGTCTCCGGGCAGCGCGAGGATACCGATTTCATCGCCGAAAAGCTCGCTCATTCCTCCAGCCGCTTCCTGGCTTTCGCCGGGGATACACCATTGTTGCGATTGCAGGAGGGCGCGCATGAGGCGCTTTTCAATCGGGAAGAGATCGAATCCTTCAAAGATAGCCGGCAAAGTGTATTCCTTGGCGTGCAGCCCGATGGCAGCGCCGTTTTCGCCTGGGCCTTCGACAAGGCGCTGACGGACGAGCTGGCCTGGCGCAGCGATATCGAGGCGGTGGACCTGCGTGCTCTCGCCATGCGCGGCCTGGTGGCGCCCGGCATTCTGGGCGAGCTCGCGACCGCCAAGGAAGTGCTCGACTGGCACCAGCGCCACCGTTTCTGTGCCAATTGCGGCCATGAGGCGAGGGCGACCAGCGGCGGCTGGCGGCGCGACTGCCCCAATTGCTCGACCCAGCATTTCCCGCGCGTCGACCCGGTGGTGATCATGCTGGCCATCGATGGCGACCGCTGCCTGATGGGCCGGCAGACCCGCTTCCCCGAGAAGATGTATTCGGCCCTTGCCGGCTTCCTCGAGCCCGGCGAGACCATCGAGGACGCGGTACGCCGCGAGATTCACGAGGAATCGGGCATCGCCTGCTCCCATGTGCGCTACTTCGCCTCGCAGCCCTGGCCCTTCCCCTCATCGCTGATGATCGGCTGCTTCGCACGGGCCGTGGCCGCCGACATCACCGTGGACATCAAGGAGCTGGAAGACGCGCGCTGGTTCACGCAAGCCGAGGTGATTGAGATGCTGGCCGAGAACCATCCCGAGGGCTTCAACGCCCCCAAGCCGCTGGCGATCGCGCATCATTTGCTCAAGGAATTCGCGGAAAAGGGCGGCACCGTGGTGGCGTAGGATTCCCGGGATCGCAGGCTTCCAGCCTGCTCTGTTTCTGGCCAGCGCGCAGGCCGCGATCGGTGTGCCGGTCTTCAGACCGGCATGCCCTCGACCTTGGTTGCAAGATGCCGGTCTGAAGACCGGCACACCAAAGCGCCCCCTCTTGCGAAGTAAGCGCTGGCAAGCGAGACGCCTGCGATCCCGGGGGGCTCACTCCGCCGGCGGCTGGTGGTCATCCCGGTCCGGGCTCGCCGGGAACACCCCGAAGATGCGCATCTTGGTCGAGAAGAAGCCCAACTCCTCCAGCGCGCGCTTGAGGTTCTTCTCCTCGGGATGGCCGTCCACCTCGGCGTAGAACTGCGTGGCCGAGAAGTGGCCGCCGACCATGTAGCTTTCGAGCTTGGTCATGTTGATGCCGTTGGTGGCAAAGCCGCCCATCGCCTTGTAGAGGGCGGCCGGCAGGTTGCGCACCGTGAAGATCAGCGAGGTCACCGTCGGGCCCTGTCCAACCGGCACCCATTCGGGGTCCTTGGAGAGGATGACGAAGCGGGTGGTGTTGTGGGGCTCGTCCTCGACATCGGCCTGCAGGATCTTGAGGCCGTAGATCTCGGCGGCGAGCGGGGAAGCGAGGGCCGCCGTGGTCGGGTCCTGCCAGTCGCGCACCAGGCGGGCGGCGCCGGCGGTGTCGCTCTCGGTCACGGGCTTAAGGCCGAGCTTGCGCATGGTGTTGCGGCATTGGCCGAGCGCCTGCGGATGGCTGTGCACGGTGCTGACGGTGTCGAGGCTCGCCCTCGGGATCGCCATCAGCTGGTGATGGATGGGCAGGAAATATTCGCCGATGATGTGCAGGTCCGAGGTCGGCAGGAGATAGTGGATGTCGGCCACGCGCCCTGCCACCGAATTCTCGATCGGGATCATGGCGAGATCCGCCTCGCCCGAGGACACGGCGTTGAAGGCATCCTCGAAGGTCGGGCAGGGCAGCGGCTCGGCCTCGGGATAGACGTTCACGCAGGCGATATGGGAATTGGCGCCAGGTTCGCCCTGGAACGCGACTTTCATCTCAGACACGGTCATACGATACGGCTTTCGGGGATCTTGCGGGCCAGGATAGCGCGGGCACGGTCGAGTTCTTCCTGCGTGTCGACGCCGAGCGGCACGCCCTCCACCACGGCGGCATCGATGCGCATGCCGGCTTCGAGCGCGCGCAGCTGTTCGAGCTTCTCGCGCTGTTCCAGCGTCGAGGGCGGCAGGCTGACGAAGCGCTGCAGCGCTACCCGGCGATAGGCATAGAGGCCGATATGGTGATAGAGCGGCCCCTCGCCCCAGGGCGCGGTGGCGCGGGTGAAATAGAGCGCGCGCAAGAGGCCCGGCTCGATCGGCGTGCCCACCACCTTCACGACGGCGGAATTGGTCTTCTCCTCCTCGCGCCGGATCACCGCGGTGAGGGTGGCGATATCCACAGCCTTGTTGGCGAGCGGGCCGAATACGGCGCGGATCGATTCCGGCTCGATGGTGGGCAGGTCGCCCTGCACATTGATGATGATGTCGTGACGCCCGTCCGGATCGAGCGTCATCATCGCCTCATGGATGCGGTCGGAACCCGAGGGATGGTCGCCGCGCGTCATCACCGCCTCGCCGCCGGCGGCCCTGACGACATCGGCGATCTCGGCAGTATCGGTGGCGACGGCGACCCGGCCCAGGCGCGAATCGCACGCCCGGCGCCAGACATGCACGATCATCGCCTCGCCGCCGATGAGGGCGAGCGGCTTGTTGGGCAGGCGCGTCGAGGCCAGGCGCGAGGGAATGAGAATGAGGGGATTGGACAAGGCGTTCCAGCTCGGAGAAGGCCGCCTCTTGTAGCGGGGCGGCGAAAAGTAGCAAGTGCGCGCGATTTATACGAGTTGCAAACTACCGGTCAAACCGGATAGACGAACTTGTGGGGTTTGCCGCGCGACAGCGCTACAGGCGCGCGTATGCAAGGCAATAACAAGTTGGCAGCGTTCGCCCGCAAGCCAAGGGTGTTTTCTAGTTGGAGCCGGGGATGAGCTCGTCGTCGTCGTTTGAATTGAACAAGATTGCCGGTGCGATCCTCGGCACTCTGATGCTCTCCTTGGGTCTCGGCATCGTCTCCGGGGAATATTTCAAGTCTGAAAAGCCTGCCAAAGCGGGCTATGAACTGCCCGACGCGACGCCAGCCGCGGCCGGCGCCCCCGCCGCCGCGCAGGATCCGCCGTTGGCGGAAGTGCTTGCCAAGGCCTCGGCCGACCGCGGCGCTGCCATCTTCAAGAAGTGTGCCGCCTGCCACACCGACGACAAGGGCGGCAAGAACGGCGTCGGCCCCAATCTGTTTGGCGTGATCGGCGGTCCGAAGGGCCACAAGGACGACTTCGCCTATTCGGACGCCGTCAAGGCATTGCACGACAAGAAAGAGACCTGGTCGGCCGACGATTTCTACCATTTCATCAAGGGTCCACAGGCCTTCATCAAGGGCACGAAGATGACCTTCGTCGGCCTGCCCAAGCCGCAGGATCGCGCCGACGTGCTGCTTTACCTCAACTCGCAAAGCGACAAGCCGATCGACCTGCCGAAGTCCTGAGGCTTCGCATCTCTCTCCCCTATTTCAAAGCCGGGCCTTCGCGCCCGGCTTTTGTTTTTGAGAGGAGCTTGGGGGCTGCAGTCAATTGCGTAATGTACGTAATATCTCTCATCGCGGGAGGCCGTGGCGTTTCATCGAGAGGTCAAGGGATGCAGCTAACTTGCCCTCCCTCTTGTTTTGTCGTCAGAGAGAGACATGTCGCCCGCTTCCATCAAGCCTTCCCTCCAGCAATTCGCCGCCGGCGCCAATCGTACCAGGCCGCGCCATCTCGGCACGCGCTATGACTGGGAGGGCCGCTTCCTGCTCGAGCCCGGCAATACGGTGGTCTGCCATGTCGTGCCCGATACGGCCACCGAGCGGGCCCTGGTGGCGATGCGCGAACGCCTGGTGGCGATGCCGGATGCGGGCAGCCTCGCCTTCACGCCGGCCGCCAGCCTGCACATGACCCTGTTCCAGGGCATCATCGAATACAGGCGCCATTGGCCGTATTGGCCGCAGGATCAACTCGCCAGCACGTCGATCGATGTCATGACGCGGCTCTATCGCGAGCGGCTGGCGAACTTCCGGCCCCCCGCGCCGTTCAGGGTGCATGCGGTGGACGTGGCTCCGGCCGAGGTGGTGGTCGAGGGCGCGACGCCCGAGGACAGAGACCTGCTCGGGGCCTGGCGCGACGCGCTTGCCGAGGTGTTCGGCTATCGCCATCCCGATCATGAGCGTTATCGCTTCCACATCACGCTGTCCTACCCGGTCGAATGGCTGGCGGATGGGCGCCTGGAGGCCTGGCAGAGCGTGCTGGACGAAAGCCTTGCTCTGCTTCAGCGCGAGGCGCCGGTGCTGGAGCTGCGCCCGCCCGCCTTCTGCAGCTTCAACGACATGGAGCATTTCGAGGAATTGCTGGTGCTGGAGAACAAGGCGGCTCTGCAGGCCTAGCGATGGCTGTAAAGCCGCACCAAACGCTGAGCGGCAGTCTCCAACGCCATCGCCCCCCAATCCCGCGCTACTTCTTCCTCAGCCCGAGCGGCACGCCCACCGTCGGCGGCAGGGGCAATACGGCATGAACGGCGGCGATGGCCGCGATGCGTTCGGCGAGATCGGGCGGGAAGGGCGAGGAGCGGCCCGCCTGCATGTCGACATGGACGAGGATCTGCTCGGCGGTGGCTAGCACGGCGCCATCGGCCTCGCTCGTCATGGTGTGGAATATGTGCAGGCGCTTGGCATCGCGGTCGATGAGCTGCAGGGTCAGCGCCAAGGGATCGCCGATATGGGCCTCGCGCCGGTTATGGATGCGCGTTTCCATGGTGTAGATCGACTGGCCCGCCTCCCGATAGGCTTCGTCGATGCCGATATAGCGGAAGAAGCAGTCAGAGGAATCGCCGAAGACCAGGAGGAAGGCGCTCTCGGTCATATGGTCGTTATAGTCGGTCCAGGCCTCGATCACCGGCGTACGGTGAAAGGCCAGCGGCGCCGGGATCGGCTTGGACCAATCCCAGCCCGCAAAGGGCTTGCCTTCATTGGGCGTGGTGAGACGGGACATGGGATTGCGCTCCGGGTGCACGAGCATCCTGCCCGTTCTTCCTCACTTCAAGCGTCACGTTGCAAGAACGGGCAGGATGCCCGTGCACCCGGAAGCCAGTCCTTACTTCTGCTTCTTCAAACCAAGCTTGTCGCGGGCCTCGGCCGGTGTCAGGGTGCGGCCGCCCAGGCGCTCGACGACTTCCTTGGCTCGCATGGTCAGCGATTCATTGCTGGCGTGAACGCCGCGGTCGAGCCAGATATTGTCTTCCAGGCCCACGCGCACATTACCGCCCAGCAGCATCGATTGCGCCACGAAGGGCATCTGCATGCGGCCGATGGCGAAGGCGGCCCAGTTCGCGCCCGCCGGTAAATGGTTACGCATGGCGACCATGGTCTCGGTGGTGGCTTCCGCGCCCCAGGGAATGCCGAGGCAAAGCTGGAACATCGGCGGGGCATCGATCAGGCCGCGCTTGATCAGGTCCTTGGCGAGCCAGATATGGCCGAGTTCGAAGCATTCGATCTCGGGCTTGACGCCCACGGCCTGGATGCGCTCGGCCATCTCGCGCAGGAGGTCGCCGGTGGCCATGAACAGGCCGTCGCCGAAATTCAGCGAGCCGCAATCGAGCGTGCAGATCTCCGGGCGCAGTTCCTCGACATGGGCCACACGCTCGGCGGCATTCGCGATGTCGGTGCCGTGGCCGCCGGTGCGCGGGTTCTGCGGATCGAAGAAGAAGTCGCCGCCCATGCCGGCGGTGAGGTTGATGACGACGTCGACGCCCGAATCGCGGATACGCGCCACCGCCTCGCGATAGTGCTCGAGCTTGCGCCCGGCCTTACCGGTCTCGGGATCGCGGACATGCAGATGGGCGATGGCAGCGCCGGCCTTGGCCGCCTCGATGGCCGAGTCGGCGATCTGCTTGGGCGTGACGGGGATGGCGGGGTGCCTGCCGACGGTATCGCCGGCTCCGGTGATGGCACAGGAAATGATGACGTCGGTATTCACGGGGCTTCCTCCCAGGCAACTCAAGGAGAGTTGCCGACGACGACGATGTTAGGGCAGAGCGGTGCCTGAACATGGCCTGTCACGACAGGGACGATGCCGAATGCGACAGGCCTTCCTGGGATCGCGCGCGTTCCGGCCGGCTCTTCCTTCCGTCCGGGGCGAAGGCCTTATTCGGTGTGCCGGTCTTCGGAGCCTGACCGAAAAGTCGGCGGAACCCCAATTTTTTGTCATTGCCGGGCTTGTCCCGGCAATCTAG
>NZ_BSPC01000036.1 GCF_030160835.1 Labrys miyagiensis
CTTCCATCACCACCAGTTCGGCACCATGCTTTCGGCAAAACTCCGCCAGACACCCAACTCCCTCCCCATCATTGGAAAAACGCTGGCTGAACACCTCATTCCCAACAGCCACATTGGCATCCAGCCAGGGCTTCGAAACATCCACTCCACAAATAATCCGTGCCACGGTAACCTGCCTTGTTCGTACGATTGAAATCCAGCGACTGTTCGGTCGTGCGTGACAACGGCGAAGATCCCAGGCTCACCTTCGGTTGTATCCTGAGGGGCTACGGGCGACTTCGCCGCGCCCAAGGACCGATGGCCATCGGTCCTTGGGCTCGTCGCTTCTATCGTGCATCAAATCATTCCTGCAGATACAAGGGGCTGCGCAGGCTTGTGAGATCGATGTTTCGAAGGACAAAAGTCGTGGAAACTATGAAGTGCGGACTTCAGTTACTTCCTTGGCGTGAGATCAAGAATCGATTTCTGCTGACGTTGCGCTGCCCCTCACCTTTATCCTCTCCCCGTAAGAACGGGGCGAGGGGGCGCAATCGGCTCGCTTTGTTCTCGATTGTCTCATCTCGCCCGACCGTATTCCACATCAAGCCTCGCCATCCTCCTTCGCCTGCTCATACCGCGCCTTGGTCTCGGCGTTCATCGGGTAGAGTCCCGGCAGGGCAGCCCCCGCCTCCACCTGCTTCATGATCCAGGCTTCCGCCCGCTCCTGCTCCGGCGCCTCCGCCAGCACTTCGCCGAGGAAGGCCGCCGGGATCACCACGGCGCCGTCATCGTCGGTCACCACCACATCGTCCGGGAACACGGCGACGCCGCCGCAGCCGATCGGCTGCTGCCAGCCGACGAAGGTGAGGCCGGCCACCGACGGCGGGGCGGCAACGCCGTTGCACCAGACGGGCAGCCCTGTCTGCAGCACACCGGCGGCATCGCGCACCACGCCGTCGGTGATGAGTGCGGCGACGCCGCGCTTCTGCATGCGCCCGCACAGGATGTCGCCGAAGATGCCGGCATCCTCTATGCCCATGGCATCGACCACGGCGACAACGCCCTCCGGCATTGCCTCGATGGCGGCGCGGGTCGAGGTGGGCGAGGCCCAACTCGCGGGCGTGGCGAGGTCCTCACGTGCCGGCACGAAGCGCAGGGTGAAGGCCGGCCCGACGATGCGTGGCTGTCCGGCGCGGAGCGGCTTGGTGCCGCGCATCCAGACATTGCGCAGGCCCTTCTTGAGCAGGACCGTGGTCAGGGTCGCGGTGGAAATCCCGGACAGGGTTTCGATCTGGGCTGGATCAAGCGGCATGGGGGACCTCGAATTGCGATGGGGTTGGAAGTATCGCGCCCTCCGTTCGGTTGGCGACAGCTTTCTTTGGAGTGGCGGTCTCCGACCGCCATCTGCCTTTCCTGCAAGTGCCGCGGTTCCAAAATGGCGGTCGGAGACCGCCACTCCGTGTTTGGTACGCCTCCCCAGGCTATGGGTGCGCGTCTCTACGCAATCTTTAGCAGGTTCCGCTCGCTCAGTTGGCTGACGACGCTCTCCACCTCAGTGGTGATACGCTCCACCCCCCAGCCCAGCACCTCGCCGGCCACGCGGGCGATGACTTCGAGGTCATGCCGGGTGAGCGAGCCGGTGATGGCGAGCGCCGTGCGCCGCATCACGATGTCGGCGAGATGCCCGACATGCTCTTTGCCGGCTATGTACTCGATCTCCGCGAGGCTGTAGGAGCTGGCCTGCAGCGTCTCCTCGCCTCGACTACTGGCGGCGCAATGGAGGGCGACCGGCAGGGCGGTGGTACCGTAGCGGGCAAACAGGGTTTCCAGGCGCTCGCGTGGCAGGCCGGATGCTCCAACCGCCTTGCCGAGCCAGTCGGCGCGGGCGGCGGCATCGGACGGGTAATCCCTGCCGCCGCCGATCGCCAGCGTCCTGGTGCTGACCTTGCGGCTCCTGCCGAGGCGCTTGAGCACGCTGTCGGCGACCTCCTCGGCAAAGCCGCGAAAGGTCGTCCACTTGCCACCGACGAGCGAGATGATCGGGAAGGGGCGCGTCCCCTCCGGTTCCAGCACCGGCGCGGAATGGTCGCGGCTGATCAGGCCCGGCACCGCGGCATTCGAGGCCGGCAGCGGCCGGATGCCGGCATAGGCATAGACGATCTGGGAGTGATCGAACTGCAGACCCGGCAGCAGCGAGCGCAGGCTGGCGATGAGATAGTCGATCTCCGCCTGGTCGGCTTTCACCGTGTCGGGATTGTCGGCGGGAATGTCGGTGGAGCCGACAAGGGCGAGGCCGAGATAATCGTAGACCAGGCAGATGCGCCCGTCATCGGCCTCGAAATAGATCATCTGCCCCTTGAGCGCCTTGATGAGCTCGTCGTGCCTGAGCAGGATATGCGAGCCCTTGGTGCCGCCAATCATCCTGGAGGGCGTGCCGAGGGCCGTGTTCACATGGTCGATCCAGGGCCCGGCGGCATTGACCACCAGCTTCGGCCGCAGTGAGAAGGGCGCACCACCCGACTGCGGCTTGAAGGTGAGCGTGCCGTCCGCCGAGGAAACGAGATCGGTGTAGTTGAGCGCCGCCGAGCCGGGATTGGCTGCCATTCCATCGGCGACGAGTTCGTAGACCAGGCGCTCGGGCAGGCTGACCTTGGCGTCGTAATAGGTGCCCGTCGCTACGATCGAGGGGGTGAGCGCCGGCATTTCGCTCAGCGCCGTGCGCCGGCCGACCATGCGGTGGCGCGGCATCACGCGGTTGCGCGAGCCGTAATAGTCGTAGATCGCCAGGCCCGCCTTGATCAGCAGAGCGCCGCGACTGCGGGGGGCGCTCTTGGAGCCGAACAGCGTACGCAGCGCCGCGCCGATGCCCTTGGTCCAGGAGAAGATCGGGATGACCGTCGGCAGCGGCGTGACGCAATGCGGCGCGTTCCGGAGCAGGAGATTGCGCTCCAATGTGGACTGCGCCACCAGGCCGAACTCGCCGGTTTCGAGATATTTCAGCCCGCCATGGATCAGGCGCGAGGGCGCGGCGCTGGTGCCGGAGCCGAAATCGCCCTTGTCGACAAGCATGCAGTTGACGCCCTGGGCGCTGAGGTCGCGGAAGAGGCTGGCGCCGTTGATGCCGGCGCCGAGGATGACGACGTCGATGGCGCCCGATTGCGCCAGTGTCGCTGCGTGTTCCGCTACACTGGGACCGTCCTTCATCGTCTCGCTCATGCTGTCACCGTCTTGACGATCTGAAGCCGCACGCCGGCTTCCTGAAGCTGGTCGGCGATCGCCGCGGGAAGGCCGTCGGTGACCAGCACGGCGTCGAAGGCGCTGAGGTCGGCGAGGGCGTGCAGGGCGATCTTGTCGAACTTGGCGGCCTCCAGCAGCAGGATCCGCTTTGCGCAGGCCCGCATCATCGCCTGCTTCACCCGCACGACATGCTGATCCTGGATATAGGCCGCGCCGCCGGAAACGGCCGAGGCCGAGCAGATCAGCAGGTTGGCCCGGAGCCCGGCGATGGCGTTCTCGCAGAGCAGGCCGATATAGGCATTGTAGGTCGGGTGATACTGGCCGCCGAGGCAGATGAAATCGACGTCCCCAGCTTCCATCAGCACAGCGCCGGCATGGACCGAGTTGGTGATCACGGTCAGCGGCTTGACCTCGGCCAGGAGCGGCGCGGTCGATCCGGCAGTGGAGGAGTCATCGAGCATGACGACTTGTCCGGCCTCGACATGAGCGAGGGCGGCTCGGGCCAGCGCCTCCTTTTCCGCCCGCCCGATGCCCTGGCGATAGCGGAAGCTGCTCTCATAGACGCCTGAGGGCAGCACTGTGACCATGCCATGGAGCTTGCGGATGATGCCCTGCTGCGCCAACAGGTCGACATGCCGGTGGATGGTCATGCGCGACACGCCGAAATGGCTGACCAGATCCTCGATGCGGACTTGGCCGTGGCGCATCACATAGTCGGCGATGTCCTGGCGCCGATCCTCTGTCTTGCTCATGCCTGATACCCCAGGCTTTCGAGCCTGGCCCAATGCGGCTTGAGGGCTTCGGCGATGCCGGCATAGATGGCGTAACGCTCGTCATAAAGCCTGCTGCGAGCCGGATCAGGTTCGAAGACATGGGCCTTGGCGACCATGGCTCGGGCGCCTTCCTGGGGCGAGGAAAACAGGCCGACTGCCGCACCCGCACAGAGCGCCGCACCGAAGGCCGCCGCCTCGTCGACGTCGGCGACGGTCACCGGCAGGTTCAGCGCGTCGGCGAACATCTGGGCGAAGGCGGCGTTGCGCGACACGCCGCCGGTGAGGCGGACCTCCCGGCAGGCAAAGCCCTGGCGGAGCGCCTCGACATGGTAGCGGTGGTTGAACACGATGCCTTCGAGCACGGCCTTCAGCATGTCGCCGCGATCGTGCCAGCCGTGAAGGCCGACAAAGCTGGCGCTGGCGAGATTGCCGAAGGGCGAGCCGAACAGATAGGGATGGAACAGGAGGGTCGAAGGCCGCTTCAGGGCTGCGTCGATCTCTGGTCCGAGCCGGGCGTGGATGGAGGCGCCAACGGAGGAGGCCTCGGCCTGGTCGCCGCGGCAGAGCGTATCGAGGAACCAGTCGTAATTGGCGGCCGAGGCCGGCGAGATCGACATGTTGTTCCAGCGCCCGGGCGCGATGGCATTGCGGCAGAACCAGCGCCCATCGAGCTTGGGCGCCGGCGAGACCACCTCATTGATCGAATAGGTGCCGGCGACGATGCTGACGACATCGTCCTCATGCCCGCTGATGCCGAGCGCCGAGGCGGTGACGTCATGCAGCCCGCTGGCGACTGGCGTGCCCTTGGCAAGCCCGGTCAGTTCGGCGGCCTTGGCCGTCACCTCCCCGACGATCTCGGCGGAATGGCTGATTTGCGGTAGCGCTGGTGCCAGCGCCTCGAGGCCGTAGAGGCGTAGCGCCTCGGGCGAATAGTCCTGGCTGTGGACATTGGTGAAGGAGGTGCTCGCCTCTGTCCTGTCGGTGCCGACCGTGCCGGTGAGGCAGAAGCGCAGCCAATCCTTGCAGGCGAGGACATAAGCGATCTTCGCGTAACGTTCGGGCTGGTTCTCCTTGAACCAGGCCAGCAGGGCCGAGGGTGCCGAGACATGCGGCATCTGCCCGGTCTCGGCGAGCGCCTGCTCGAACAGACCCTCCTTCTCCCATCTGTCGATCACCGCCCCGGCGCGGCTGTCGAGCGAGAGGATGCCGGGCGCGAGCGGCCGGCGCTCGGCATCGAGGAGGTAGACGCCGTCGCCATGCGCCGTCGCCGCCACGGCCTTGATATCCTCGGCCGGCCTGCCGCTGAGGGCGATGGCCTCGCGGATTGCCTCCGCCGTCGCCCGCCACAGGCCCGCCATGTCGCGCTCGACGAAGCGCGGCGCCGGCATCGACTGCGGCACACGCCGGCGCGCCACCGAAAGCTGGCTGCCATCCGCATCGAAGATCACCGCCTTGGTCACCGTGAGGCCGTTGTCGATACCGAGCAGGCTGGGCATGGCCAACGCTTCCCTGTCATGGGTGGGACATGAGAGAAATGAACATAAAATAATGGGAATGTCACGAAATTAAGTGTTACGAATATGATGTTGTAACATTCTTGGCAACGCGAGAGTGTGCGGCGAGGCCTGGGAGGGCACCACCACCGTCATTCCGGCTGAAGCGAAGCGGAACGCCGGAATCCATGAACACAGGGGCTGAGGAAAGAGGCGACGTGGGGAGCGTGTATCCGGCAATGGCAATGTTCATGGATTCCGGCTCTTCGGCCGGAATGACGAAGCGGCAAGGGTATGCTCTATTGAGACCGACTTGGCGTTGAATTCCAGGTCCGAACTCCAGGTGCTTGAACGTGGATGGACGTCGTTCCTGGGTTTACATGCTCGCCAGCCGCAAGCATGGCACGCTCTATCTCGGCGTCACCAGCGATCTCACCAAACGTGTCTGGCAGCACAAGAACAAGCACTACAAAGGCTTTACCTCCAAATATAACGTCATCCGCCTTGTCTGGTACGAGGAATACGACGAGATCGGCATGGCGATTTATCGTGAGAAGCAACTGAAGAAATGGCATCGGGATTGGAAGATCGAACTGATCGAAAGGGAGAATCCCGATTGGAGTGATCTCTATGAGGGTGTCGTGGGGTCATAAGAACGCCGCCGTCATTCCGGCTGGAGCGAAGCGGAACGCCGGAATCCAAGAACATTGACGCTGCAGGATAAGCGATCGCCTCTCCCGTCAACGCCTGTGTTCATGGATTCCGGCGTTCCGCTTCGCTCCAGCCGGAATGACGTCCTGGCTCGTCCTGTAGACATCGAGCCTGTCGCTGAGGGTGGTGACAGCAGAAGACTGCCACTCCACCCCTACGCCCCCTCCACACCCTTCGTCGGGGCTACCACGACGTTGATGCCCTTGGCTCGCATGCGGTCGAGATGCACGGCCGGGGTGCCGTCGTCGACGATGACGATGTCGAAATTGGTCAGCGGGCCGAAGCCGTGCAAGGCGCGGCGGTCGAACTTGGTGTGGTCGGCGAGCAGGATGCGCGTGGAGGCCGAATCGAACATTGCGCGCTTGGTGTCCACCATCTCCAGGAACTGGTGGAAGACGATGTCGTCGGTGATGGCGGACATCGACATGAACAGCGTATCGGCGCGCAGATAGGACGTCTCGTGCGAGGTCATGCGCCCCATGAAGGCGTTGCACCAGTTGTAATACTGGCCACCGAGCCCGAGCAAAGTGAGGTCGCGCATGCCCTTGAGCTCGTTCATCAGGGTCAGCGAGTTGGTGATCACCGTCAGCGGCACCTTGGCGGGGAAATAGTGAGCCATCTGCAGGACGGTGGTGGAATCATCGAGGAAGATCGCCTGCCCCGGCTCGACGAAGCGCATGGCGGCGAGCGCGATCGCCTTCTTCTCCGCCAGCTGCCGGCTGAAGCGATAGACATCGCTCGATTCGATCAGGCTGGTCGGCGCGGCAGAGGCGATGCCGCGCGTCTTGCGCAGGATGCCGCGGCTAACCAGTTCGTCGAGGTCACGATGCACCGTCATCAGGCTGATGCCGAAGCGTTCCGCAAGGTCCTCGATGCGCATCGACCCTTCGGCCATCACTGCCTCGGTAATCGACTGCCGCCGCGCGACTTGGCGCGCCAGACGGGAATCACCCTGCACGGGCTCCTGCCCCAGGGGGGCGTCGCTCTGATCGTCGTCTTCGAGGGTGTTCATCTTGCCTGCACCATAATCGCTTGGACGGATAACACGTCCATGATCGAGATCGCAAAGGGCTGGAAAGGCAGGGCTGGGTTTACACCCGACAATCGCGCCAGGCCTCTATGGTGGAAGCCGGGGGGCGGGGGAGCGCTTAGCACGCTCCCCCTTCATCCTATCAGTTCGACAGCGTGAAGGCTGCCGAATACTTGTCGATGTTGTCCTTGTTGATGACGACGCAATCGAAGAGCTGCTTCTCCGCGGCGGCGCCGGTCTTGCCGGTCTTGATGAAGGAATCGGCCTGCTCGACCGCCTTCTGCGAGAACACCGCCACCGGCTGAAGCACGGTGTATTGCAGCTCGCCCGCCTTGATGGCGGCCACAGCGTCGGGCGAACCGTCGAAGCCGCCGACCTTGATGCTGGAGAGCTTGCCAGCTTCCTTGAGCGCGGCGATCGCCCCGAGGGCCATCTCGTCATTGCCGCTGATCACGCCGACGATGTTCGGGTTGGCCTGCAGCATGGTCTGCATCTTGTCGTGACCCTGGGTGCGGTCCCAGTTGGCGACCTGCGAAGCGGCCTTGTTCAGGTCGGAATACTGGCTGAGCACGGTCTCGTAGCCATTCGAACGCGTGGCCGCGTTGTTGTCCGAGGGAGCGCCGAGCAACTCGGCATAATTGCCCTTTTCGCCGACGAGCTTCACCCATTCCTGCGCGCCGAGGGCAGCGCCCTGGGCGTTGTTGGAGACGAGCTGGCCCTTGGCGAGGCCTTCCTGGTTGATCTCGGCATTGACCAGGAACACCGGGATATTGGCGGCCACGGCCTTCTTGACGGCGCCGATCGAGCCCGAAGCGTTGGCCGGGTCGAGGATGATGGCGACGGACTTGTTGGTGATGGCGGTGTCGATCAAATTGCTCTCGACATTGGTGTCGGCCTTGTGGGCGGCGACATTTGCGTCATAGCCGAGCTTCTTGGCCGTGGCAGCCGCGACATTGCCCTCGGTCAGCCAGTACGGGTTGGCCGGATCGTTGACGATGATGGAGATCAGGCCACCGGCCCAGGCGCTGGAGGCGCTGAGGGTCAGGGCGAAGGCGGCGGCGGCCATCAGGAACTTGGACTTGCTCGTCATTGGGACATTTCCTTCTAGGGTGATTATTCGGGGTTGCTACGCTCGTCTTCTCTCAAGGGATGAATTGCCGATTACCCCCCTTGTTTGGGAGAAGTGGTTGGGCCGCCGGTGGCCGGGCGCTTGACGCGGCGGCGATACTGGATGGCATTGAGCAGCACCGCGAGCACGATGACCGCGCCGGTGAAGACCGTCTGCCAGTAGGACGAGATGCCGATGATGACGAGGCCATCGGAGAGGAAGCCGATGACGAAGGCGCCGAGCAGCGTGCCGCGGATATTACCGCGCCCGCCGGTGAGCGCCGCGCCGCCGATGACCACGGCCGCGATGGCGGTGAGCTCATAGCTGGTGCCGGCGGTCGGGCCTGCCGAAGTGAGCTGGGAGGAGAGGATGAGGCCGCCGATCGCCGCACAGATGCCCGAGAGCATGTAGACGGTGACCTGCACCATCTTGACCGGCACGCCTGAGAGCTCGGCGGCGCGCTCATTGCCGCCCGAGGCGTAGAGCCAGCGGCCGAAGGGCGAGCGGTTGAGCACGAGACTGACGAGGACGGCGATGACGCAGAGCACGATCACGCCGATCGGCACGCCGGCGAGGCGGTTGAAGCCGAGCCAGTCGAAGCCGGTATTGCCCAGTTCCGGCTTGCCGCCGAGATTGTTGTAGGTGAGGCCGTTGGTCATCAGCAGCGCAAAGCCGCGCACCACATACATCACGCCGAGGGTGGCGACGAAGGCGGGCACCTTGAAGCGGGCTATCAGCACGCCGTTGACGAGGCCGACCAGCGCGCCGAGCACGCAGCACAACACCGCGACCACCCACACCGGCGGATAGAGGATGACGCCGAACCATTGCAGCGTGACTCCCTGCATCAGGAAGCCCGCCACCACGCCGGAGAGGCCCAAGGTCGAACCGACCGAGAGGTCGATGCCGCCATTGAGGATGACCAGGAGCATGCCGACCGCCAGGATGCCAAAGATGGCGACGTGCTGGGCCATCGTCAGGAAGTTGGCGATGGTGAAGTAGTAGGGCGACAGGAAGGAGAACACGACGATGATCGCGATCAGCGCGAAGAAGGCGCGCCCTTCGAGCAGCAGGCGGCCGATGTCGAATCCCTCGGCGACGGAGGCCGTGCTGCTGGATTTGAGAGAGGGACCGACTTGGGTCATGGTCAGGCTCCGTTCTTCTTGATCAACCGACGACCACGGCTTCGCCCGAGGCGGCCATGATCTGCTCCTTGGTCACGTCGGACCCGAATTCGGCGGATATCTTGCCGCGGCGCATCACGATGATGCGGTGCGCGATGCTGAGGCACTCGGCGACCTCCGAGGTGGAAAACACCACGGCGAGGCCTTGGGTGGCACGTTCGGCGAGGATGCGGAACACCTCGGCCTTGGCGCCGATGTCGATGCCGCGGCTCGGCTCGTCCAGCAGGATCACATGGGGGTGGGTGGCCAGGATCTTGCCAATCACCACCTTCTGCTGGTTGCCGCCGGAGAGTGAGCCGATGGCCGCCTCCCCGCCTGTCGTCTTGATGTGGGTGTCGCGGATCGACTGGCTGATCAAGGCGTGCTCGCGTGGCGACGAGAGAAGGAGGCCGCGCACGAAATTGCCGATGCTGGCGAGCGAGAGGTTCGAACCCACCGTCATCGTCTGCACCAGGCCATCGCGCTGGCGATCCTCCGGCACCAAGGCGAGGCCGAGCTCGATGCGGTCGGCGATGCTGAAATCTGAGACGTCCCGGCCTTCCAGGAAGATGCTGCCGCCGGTCCTCGGCATGCGCCCGGCGACGCATTCGAGCATTTCGGTGCGGCCGGCGCCCATCAGCCCGTAGATGCAGACGATTTCGCCGGCCTTCACGTCGAGCGACAGGCCGTCCACCACCGAGCCGGAGCCCGAGGCGTCGGCCACCGAGAGGTCGCGGATCGAAAGGGCGGTCTCACCGAAGGCATAGCCGGTGGGCGCCGAGCCCAGGTCGAAATTCTCGCCGACCATGTTGCGCACGATCCATTCGAGATCGATGTCCTTGCGCGGGGCGGCGGCGGTGATGGCGCCGTCGCGCAGGACAACGGCGAAATCGGTGATCTGCAGCGCTTCCTCGAGATGATGGGAGATGTAGACGATCGAGACGCCGCGCCGCTTGAGGTCGTGGATCACCTTGAACAGGATCTCGACCTCGCTGGCGCTCAGCGCCGAGGTCGGCTCGTCCATGATCAGGATGCGCGAGTTCACCGAGAGGGCACGGGCGATCTCGACGATCTGCTGCTGCCCGAGGCGCAGTTCCTCCACCCGCTGCAGCGGATCGATATCCTCGGCCAGCTCCTTCATCAGGGCGCGGACCTGGCGCGCTTCCTCGGCGAAATCGACGCCGGTCGGCGTCACGATCTCGCGCCCCATGAAGATGTTGTCGCGCACGCTCAGATTGGGGGCGAGGCTCAGCTCCTGGTGGATGATCGAGATGCCGCGGTCGCGCGCGTCGGTCGAGGAGGCGAAGGAGACGACCTCGCCATCGAGCTCGATCTGGCCCGAGGTCGGCGAGACGACCCCGGAGAGGATCTTCATCAGCGTCGACTTGCCAGCGCCATTCTCGCCGAACAAGGTAGTGACCTTGCCGCGATGAATATCGAAGTTCACCCCCTTGAGGGCATGGGTGCTGCCATAGATCTTGGCAACGTTGCGTGCGGCGAGCACGGTCTCGCCGCCACCCGCGAGCTGTTCGGCCACGGCGCTCATTGGACCTCCAGCCTGACCGGCGTGACGAGCCAGCTCTTGGGATTGATGAGCTGGAAGACGCCGACGACCGAAAGCGTCTTGCCGGTGAGGTTGGAGTTGTCGATCTTCGACAGGACCTGCTTCTTCATCTCCCTGTTCAGGGCGGAGCCGGCGTTCTGGTATTCGATCTGGTTGGTGAACTGGCCGAAGGCAATCGTGCCCGTGGCATCGCGGATATCCGTGCCGTTGATCGCCGGACCCGTCTGCACGCGGATCAGCACCTCGGAGGGCACGCCCGGCACCGTAACGCTGTAGATGCCGGATTTGCCCTGACCGGCGACGCCGGTGAACTTGACCGAGATCTCCGGCCCGATGCTGCCGGGCACGCCATATTTCTTGCCGGCCTCGTCCTTGTTGGCGGCGACCGCGGTGGCGAAGGCGTCTGCCGCGACGGCCTTGTCGGCGACGGCTGCCTGGATCTTCGGGAACTGCGCGGTGCCGAAGGCATCCGGCGAGAACACATCGGCCTGCACGTCGGCCGCCGAACCGATGACGACGACCTTGGTGCTTGCAGCCATCGCAGCGATGAGAACCAGGGCAGCGACGCCGGCCAGCGCCCAGCGCAGGCCCGGCCTGCGGCGTGGTTTCAGGGGTGTGCTTGCGGAAACGCTCATGGGAGAATCCCCTGTGCTGGGCAGCCGCGGGGCGGCTGGAGGGAAGCGGAAGCGCTGCCGGCCGGCGGCGAAGAGATGAAAAAAGCTGCAACCATCGCGCTTGTGTGAGAGATCACACCCATTTTCGCGTTAGATATCTCATAGTTGCGATAGAAACTGCGTGACGGATAAAGGCGGCCAAAGTCACGGGCGAGCGACCTGCGCGCTGTCTTCGGGCTGGAAAGCGTCTGGCGGAGGTCTGGCGAATGGCACACGGAGAATCGAGCGAAAACGGCGCCGATCTGGCACATTCCGGCGGTATAAGAGCCCGTGAAGCGTAGGCGTGCCTGCCCCAACGACATCTGTCCGGTATGAGACCTTGCCTGTTTATGCGTATCCGCCGTCATCCTCGTGGTTTCCCGGTCCCTGAGATCGGCTGCGATATAGTTATGTTATGAGGCAGCCAGAATGCGCGATAATTATAATAGACTACGAGTGCCATGCCTGCAATTCCGCCGAAAGGCGATCGGTGTCCCGCCTGCCGGACGCTCAGCCGTGATATTTCGCGTCGAGGCCGTTGATGGCCGCGACATTCGAGGCACTGCGGCCTTTCTCGTCGAAGGTCTGGGCCAGGTAGGCCTCGGCGATCGACTTGGCGAGCTCCGGCCCGATCACCCGCGAGCCCATGGTGATGATCTGGGCGTTGTTGGAGAGCGCGGCGCGCTCGGCCGAATAGGTGTCGTGGCAGTGCGCGGCGCGGATGCCGGGCACCTTGTTGGCGGAGATGCAGACGCCGATGCCGGTGCCGCAGACCAGGATCGCCCGGTCATACTCGCCCTTCAGCACGCCCGAGGCGACGCGGTCGGACAGGTCGGCATAGAGTTCGGTGGCGTCATCGGGCGCCTTGGAGAGCTCGGTGACCTCGAAGCGGCCCTTGAGATGCTCGGCCAGGATATGGGCGAGGCCGTCTCCGGCGCTGTCTCCGGCAATTGCGAGTTTCATGATACGCCCCTTTCACGAAGAGATGAGTTGTACCTAACGTTCAGAGCACCTCGCCGACGCGGGCGAGGATGCCGAGATAATCGGTCACGTCCCACGCCGACCGGCCGATAAAGAGGCCGTCGATGTGAGGGCAGCCGGCCAGTTCGGTGCAGTTGTCAGCATTGACGGAGCCGCCGTAAAGGCAGGGAATCCGGTGCCCCAGCACTGTTTCCGCTACGGAAATGATGCGAGCCTGGCGCGCGTCGGCATAGTCGGCGCTGGCCGGCACGCCGCGCTCGCCGATGGCCCAGATGGGCTCATAGGCCAGCAGCATGGGGGCGGCGAACTGGTTGGACGTCAGAGCGCCGAGTGCGGCGCGCACTTCCTTCTCAAGGACCTCGTCGGCCCGCCCGCTGTCCTTGTCCTTCGCCGTCTCGCCGATGCAGATCAGCGGGATCAGGCCATGCCGCACGGCTGCGGCGGTCTTCAGTCCGACGGTTTCGTCCGTCTCGCTGAAATGTTCGCGCCGCTCCGAATGGCCGATCTCGACTAGGTCCAGGCCACAATCGACCAGCATCACGGGTGAGATCTCGCCGGTCCAGGCGCCCTCGTCATCCCAATGCATGTTCTGCGCGCCGACCCTCACGGTGGTGGCGGCGAGCAAGCGCTTCACCTCGCGCACGGCGGTGAAGGACGGAATGACGAAGCGCTGGATGCGGGGATCGACCTCGGACTCGGCGGCGATCAGACCCTCGGCGAAGGCCTGCGCCTCAGCCAGGGTCTTGTTCATCTTCCAGCTCGTGCCGATCCAGAACGGGGTCTTGGTCATGCTCGCCGGGCCCCGTCAAACACACGCAAGGCGGAATTCCACCTTCGCCGGCAGGCTGACAATCATCCAATATGCACCGTACAGACCCATTGCTTCCTCGGCTGGCGTGCCTGGTTTATTGTTGTGATGAACATCGCCAGTAGAGTGATAATTAACATATTATATCACACACGCAATGGAAAAAATGAAAGGTCTGATGAAAAGAGCGTGAGCGGTGGCTTGCCGGTAGAGGCGCGCCACTCCGATTCCTCAAATGTTCAGCGAGGCGACGCCGGCATCGATATGCGGCGCCCAGAAGGCAATGGATTCGGCGATCTGCGCGACCACCTGCCGGTCATTGGGTTCGCGCTCCTTGAAGGAGAGCTCAAGGCAGATCTCATTGTCTACAGCCCCGCCCTCCGCTAAGGCCGCGAGCAGCGGTTCGGGCTGGATGCGTCCCCTGGCGTTGAATTCCGCCGTGAAGGGCCGATGCCCGCCCTTGTCCATCAGCGACTGCTTGATGTGAATGATCGGCGAGACCGGCGGTACGGCGCGTGCCCAGGCATAGGGATCGTAGTCATCGGGATTGGCGCTGGTGACGTCGCCGTGGTCGATATCGGCCATCATCCACATCGGCACGGCCATGTCGGCTTCCGTCAGGCGCTTCTGCAAAGCGAGACAGGCTTCGATGGTCTCGCCGAACTCGCGGCCGATCGACATCGGTTCCCAGAAGACAGAGGCAAGGCCCGCCGCCCTGGCGTGCTCGGCCACCTCGGCCCAGCAGTCGATGGCGATCCGGATCAATTCCCCGCGCCGTATGGGATCGTCATAGTCCTTGTAGGTGAAGATGGCGAACTGCGTGCCGACCGAACTGCCGCCGAGATCCGCCGTGATGTCGGCGAAGGTCTTGAACCAGTCGATGTAATAGCGCCGGACTTCCCGGTCGGGATGGCCGAAATGGTTGAGCCGGCCATAAGGCCCGGTCATGCCCGAGGTCACGCGCACGCCGGTGCGCGCGAGGGCCGCCTGTATCTGCCGCGTCAGCCGGCGGATCACCGGCGCCGGCCAGGACGGGTTGATGAACTCATGCGTCAGCTGCAGGTCGCGGATCTTCAGCCGATGCGCGACGGTGTCGATGAGGTCGTCGGGCTCGGCGAAGCGGTTGACCAGGGGATTGGTGTTGAGGGAGAGGGTCAGGCCCATGGGAGCTCCGAGGGGTGGTGGGGGCGTGGGATGGGAGTGTCGATCCCGCCCCTTCGACAGGCCAGAGGGGCTAGAGATCGACACTCCAATTCTGCGCATCCGTCGACTAGGTCGGCGCCCATGACACGCTGCCCTCACGCCGCATCGGCGGGCTGGCGCTCGAACCAGGCGGCGAAGGCGGCCGTCTGGTCCTCGCTCATATGCAGGCCGTGCTTGGTGCGCCGGGTGAGGATGTCCTCTGTCGTCTCCGCCCATTCCTGCGCCATCAGGTAGCGCACCTCGGCCTCGTAGAAGCGCGGACCAAAAGATTGGCCGAGGTCGGCGAGGCTGGTGGCGCCGCCAATCAGCCTGGCGGTGCGGGCGCCATAGGTGCGGGTGTAGTAGCGGGCGAGGTCCCGTGGCAGCCAGGGATAATGGGTCGCCAGCCGGTCGAGGAATTTGGGCACGTCGCCCTTCTCGATCTCACCGCCAGGCAGGATGCCCGTCGCCGTCCAGTCCGGACCCATCTTGGGGAAGGTCGGCTGCAGGCGCTGCAACGCGTGCTCGGCGAGCTTGCGGAAGGTGGTGATCTTGCCGCCGAACACGTTGAGCAGCGGCGCCCCGCCGGTGGTGTCGAGGTCGAAGACATAGTCGCGCGTCACGGCGGAGGGGTTGCCTTGCCCGTCATCATAGAGCGGGCGCACACCGGAAAAGGAATGCAGCACGTCGCTGCGCCGCAGCTTCTGCTTGAAGTAGCGGTTCACGGTCTTGAGGAGATAGTCGATCTCGGTCTCTTCGATCGCGACATTCTCCGGTGTGCCGTCATAGGGGATGTCGGTGGTGCCGATCAGCGCCTTGTCGCCTTCATAGGGGTTGATGAAGATCACGCGCTTGTCGTGGTTCTGCACGAGATAGGCGTTGGCGCCGTCCCAGAATTTCGGGGTGATGATGTGGCTGCCCTTGACCAGGCGCACCTTGCGCGTGGAGTTGGCGCCGGCGACGCGCTGGATGATGTCGCTGACCCAGGGCCCGCCGGCATTCACCAAAGCGCGCGCCATCACGGTGGTGCGGGCACCGTTGCGCGTGTCGGTCATCTCGACGCGCCACAGATCCCCTTCGCGCCGTGCGCTCGTGCAGGCCGTGCGGGTGAAGATCCGGGCGCCGCGCTCGGCCGCATCGACGGCGTTGAGGGCGACCAGCCTGGCATCGTCAACCCAGCAGTCGGAATATTCGAAGCCCTTGGTGAACTGGTCCTCGATCGGCGCGCCCTCCGGATCGCGGCGGAGGTCGAGCGTGCGTGTGCCGGGCAGGCGCTTGCGCCCGCCGAGGTAGTCGTAGAGGAAGAGGCCAAGCCGCACCAGCCAGGCCGGCCGGTCCTCGGGGCTGTGCGGCAGCACGAAGCGCATCGGCCAGATGATGTGGGGAGCGCTGGCGAGCAGCACCTCGCGCTCGATCAGGGCCTCACGCACCAGGCGGAACTCATAATATTCGAGATAGCGCAGGCCTCCATGCACGAGCTTGCCCGAGCGGGACGAGGTGCCCTGGGCGAGGTCGTCCTTCTCGCACAGCATCACCGAGAGCCCACGCCCGGCCGCGTCGCGCGCGATGCCGGCGCCGTTGATGCCACCGCCAATGATGAAAAGGTCCACGGTCTCGGTCATCTCGGCTCCTATTGCGAATGCATCATGTCCCACACCGGCTCGAGCGCGCGGCGCGCGCCCTGATAGGCGGGGAACAGGCGGGAATAGATCTGGGTGAGGGCGGGGTCCGGCGTCTCGGCGGCGCCGAGCAGGGGCGTGACCCATTCGCCAATGCAGTCGGCCATCGAGCCATAGGCGCCCACGGCCACCGCCGCCATCATCGCAGCGCCGGCCGCGCCGGCCTCCTCGCGGGCGGAGACGCGCACCGAAGCACCGACGCAGGCTGCCAGCACGGCACGCAGGGCTGGGGACCGGGCGGCGCCGCCGGTCAGGCGCACTTCGGAGGGCATGGTGCCCATCGCCTCGTAGCAATCGCGCGTCGCCATGCCCAAGCCTTCGACCACGGCGCGCAGGAGATCGGCGAAGCGATGCGTGCTGGTGAGGCCGATGAAATCGGCGCGCGCTTTGCTGTTCACGAAAGGCCCACGCTCCCCGGCTTCGGAGATGTAGGGGTGGTAGAGGATCTGGCCGGGCTTGCTCGCCGCCAGCCAGGCGTCGATGCGGCCGACCAGCTCCGACTGCCTCACGCTCTGGCCCATCTCGGCGAGGAGATCGGCGGCGAGGCGCAGCGCCCAGTCGATATTTAAGGTCGCCGCCATGTTCGACTGGATCTGCGCCACCAGGCCGGGCATGGGCAGGGCGATGACGTAGCCGGTGTTCTCGGCGTTGAGATAGACGCCATCCTGCGGCGTCGCCTTCATATGCATGCCGGTGGAGCCGATCACCGTGCAGGCGGCCGGGGCGCCGCTCGTATGGATGCCGGCCCCGAGGCCGGTCGCGACGATGTCGACGAAGCCTAGCGAGACGGGCGTGCCGGCGAGAAGGCCCGTGGCCGCCGCCGCTTCGGCGCTGAGCGGATGGGTGGTCTGCGAGCCGTCGACGATTTCGGGGAGCAGGCGGCGTTCGCCCCGGAGCCCCAGCGCCTCGATCACCCCCTCGTCGTAACGGCGGGTGCGGAAATTGCCGAAGGTGAAGCTCGCCTCCGACGGGTCGGTGGCGCGCACGCCGGTGAGGTTGAGATAGAGCCAGTCCTTGCAGTGCAGGGCGACTTCGCTCTTCGCCAGCAATTCGGGTTGGGTGGCCGCCATGTGAGCGAGCTGCGTCCCCTGCTGGCAGGCGGCAAGACCGGTGCCGGTCGCCTCGAAGCGAGGGCGGTCGGTGGAAAGGGCGCGCAGCTTCTGCACGGTCGGCGCGGCCCTGGCATCGAGCCAGAGCCAGGCATCGCCCACGGGCACATTGCCGGCGCCGACCAGCCAGGTGCCGTCGCCCTGGGCGGTGACGGCGATGGCGGCGGTGCGCCGCGCCAGGCCTTCGACCTTGCCGGCGAGATCGCGCAGGGTCTGGGCGCAATCGGCCCAGGTCTGCGGCAGCGACTGTGTCGCCATGCCGTCGGCGCCGGTGGCATAGCGGTTGGGCACGGAAGCGACGGCGATCTGCTCGCCTCTGAAGCTGAAGGCGACGGATTTGATCACCGAGGTGCCGGCATCGATGCCGATGAGAATGTCCTCGCCCGTGCCCATGCGTTTCCCCTAGATCGTCTTCGCGAGCGCTTCTGCGGTGCGCTCGTCGGTGATGAGGCCTTTGAGATAGCCGCTGGCGAGGATCGCCTGGATGGCGTCGATCTTTTCTGGTCCGCCGGCGAGCGCCACGATGCGGCGGCCCTTCAGCCCCTCGAGCTCCGGCGAAAGGGTTCGGGCCGCGAGCGATGTCTCGACCGGATTGCCGTCACGGTCGAAGAAGTGGCCAAGCATCTCGCCGACGCCGCCGACCTCACGTACTTCCAGGATCTCGGCCGGTTCGATCATCTGGGAGGCGACGAGCTGGGCGTCGGGCTGGGCGGTGCCGATGCCGACCACCATGAGGTCCGCCTGGGCGGCCAGGCCGAAGGCCTCGCGCACGCCGCGCTGGGCGACGAGCACCTCGCGATCCTCCGCCGTGTTGGCGAAGAAGGGCACCGGCAGCACATAGGCGGCCGCGTTGGTCTTCTCGGCCAGGCGGTGCATGACGTCATAGGGATTGGCGGCATAGTTGCGCGTCAGGCCGCCGAGCAGCGAGACGAAGCGGATCCTGCCGGCCGGCACGCGGCGCATATCGGCCACCGCGGCGGCGAGGGTACGGCCATGGCCGATGCCGATGATGCCGCCCTGCAGGTTCTCGATCTCGCGCTGCAGGAAGCCGGCTCCGGCAATGCCGAGCGCCCGCAGGGGCAGGCCAGGCTCGTGCAGGTCCGGCACGACCTCGCAGATGTCGAGGCCATAGCGGGAGGCGATGGCTGCTTCCAGCACCAGGCATTCGGCGACATCGCCGTCGATGGTGACCTTGATGGCACCGCTCTCGACGGCGCGGCTGATCAGCCGGTGCGCCTTGACATTGGTGACACCGAGGCGCGTCGCGACGTCGGCCTGGGTCAGCCCGGAGACATAATGGAGCCAGGCAGCGCGAATGGCGAGGCTGTCCTCGCTGTCCCGCTTGGGAGCTGATCGGGCCATGTTTCCTGCGTGGGGAATAGAGATGTGTAATTTATTACTATCAATGAAATTTATTACAATCTGAGGCGCGATGTCAATAATCGAGCGGCCGATTGGCGGGGAGCCAGTCTGTGTGACGAACGCGAGGCAGATACATTTGGGGCGCGGGTCTTCAGACCCGGCTCTTAAAAACGCAACGGTGGCGGTTCAGGCGGGTCTGAAGACCCGCCCCCGACAGCCCCTACGCCCGGCCCTCGCGGATCATCGAGAAATAGTCGTCGCCGCCGACCTGTCCGCCCTTGAGCGCGATCTCCAGCCCGTCGAAGGCCGGGGCATCCGCATGAGCGGTGCAGAGCGGTGAGCCTGGGCAGGACGGCAGAGGCAGCCTCGTGGTCAGGGCGAAGATGCCGAGCTCGCGCAAAGCGTGGCTCGACGTGTCGCCGCCGGCGATGACGGCGCGGGTGAGGCCGGCGCGTTCGACCAACGCCTTCTGGATTCGCCCCAGCGCCAGGCCGATGCGGTTGCGGTCTGCCTCGCCCTCGAATTCGGCGCCGATATCCGTATCAGGCCCGAGCGCCGTGTGAAGGATGACGCTGCGCCCTTGGCTAAGCTTGTCGAGGCCGGCAGCCACGGCCTCGGCAACCGCCGGCTCGCTGCGGTGGATGAGTTGGCGCGGATCGAGAGCGATGCCGTCGAAGCCATGGGCGGTGGCGTGGCGGATCTGCCGCTCGGTGGTGGGCGAGCAACTGCCCGAGACGACGGCGATGCGCTCGGCCACGCCCGGCGCAGGGAAGGAGGCCTTGCCGCCGATCAGTCCCGCCTCCTGCCAGGCGCGCAGCAGCGCATATTCAATGCCGGACGAGCCGGTCACGAAGCGACCGAGCCTTGGCTGCAGACGCCAGAGCTGGCGGCCTGTTATGGCCTGCGTTGCCGCGTCGGCGACATCGAAGAGGAGGATGTCCTCGCCCTTCGCCACGATGGCGTCGACCGTGCCGTCGACATCGGCTGAGGCCAGCGCCGCGAGATCGACGAGGCCGATGCGGCTTGTCGTCTGCCGGCCAAGATGGAGGCGAAGATCCGCCTCGTCCATCGGCGTTACCGGATGGCGGCTCATCACCGGATGGCGGTCGATGCGGTAGACCTGGCCCTGATAGGCGGCGAACAGGTTGCCGAAGCTGGTATAGCGCCTGAGCTGCGGCGCCCCCACCACCAGCGGCACCTGGCGCTGGCCGAAAATCTGGCGGCCGATCTCGATGGCGCGGCCGATATTGCCGATGGCCGGGCTGGAATCGAAGGTTGAGCAGACCTTGTAATGGCAGATGGTGGCATCGAGCTCCTTCAGCCAGGCCAGGGCCGGCGTGAGTTCGGCGTCCATCCAGGCCGGGTTCCGGCTGCGGCTTGTGCCGGCAAGGCCGATGGCATCGCAGGCGCCGAGCCGCGCGCGCTGTTCCGCCGAGGGCGGTTGCAGGAACAGCGCCGTGCGTACCCCATGCGAGGCCAGAGCTTCCATCACATCGGTGGAACCGGTGAAATCGTCGCCGTAATAGGAGAGGAGGAGGCCGGGCATGGGAGGGGCTTTCCTGGAGGTTGTTCATGGGCGCAACTATTTTCCCAAGAAAGTAGGGCGCGAGTAGCCTCCCCCACGAAGCTGGGGGAGGTGGCATTGCGAAGCAATGACGGAGGGGGTGTGGGCGGAGTGGGGTGCGTGAAACGCGATCCTAGCGTACTGCTTCCCGAGCTACACTCCGCCCACACCCCCTCCGAGCCGACTTCGTCGGCCCACCTCCCCCAGCTTCGTGGGGGAGGCTTCCCGCGCCCGTTCCGTCATCTCACGCCGCCCCGGCATCGGTGCCGAATTTCAGCAGCGATTGCGCCAGTTCCGGGTGCTCTCGCGCGTAAACCTCCAGCGGCACGCCTTCGACTGTCGCCTCCCAAGCCTGGCGCACGGCGCGCACGCCGGCCGCGGGACCGCCAGGGTGGCTGACCACGCCGCCGCCGCAGAGATACAGCAAATCGAGGGTCCGGCCCGTACGGGCGTAGGTATCGGGCGCCTGCCCGCCCCACTGGCCCGAGCAGACTACCGGCATCGGGCAGACATCGCCGGGAAAGAGCGGCGTCGTCACTGCCTTGAAGGAGCGCACGAAGGATTCGTCCGATTCCCAATATTTGGCGCGAATGCCGTTGATCTGGAACTGGTCGATGCCGAGAAGCCGCCAGAACTGCTGGTAGACCTCGAAATCCATGCCGAGGCCGGGATGGCGCGTCAGGATATCCCAGCCATTGCGATGGGCATGCAAGGCAAGGCTCGAACGCTTGCGCAGGAAGGAGAGGCCCCCCAGCCCCACCGAATTGATGTTGATCACCGCCGCATTGCCGCCGGCCCTGGCCACGACGTCGTGGTTGCGCAGCATCTCGTCGGGGTCGGAGTGCGAGATGCCGAAGGCATACATCACCTTCCTGCCGGTCTTCTGCTCACGATCGAGGATGACGGGCATGATCGCCTTCACGCGGTCCTCGAGGCTGGAATAGGCCGGGCTCGCCAGCTTCTCGTCGTCCTTGATGAAATCGACCTCGGCCTCGACCAGCTCGCGGACCTGCTCGGCCGACTCGGGCGGCCGCAGGCCGAGCGCCGGCTTGACGATGGAGCCGATCACCGGCCGGCCACTGACGCCTGTCAGCCGACGCGTGCCCGCGACGCCGAATTGCGGGCCGGGATAGGCGGCCGTGAAGGTCTCAGGCAATTGCATGCCGGTGACGCGGATGCCGCTGAAGCCCTTGATCGAATAGACGCCGCCAATGGCGATGGTCATCAGTGCGGCGAGATCGGTGCCCACGGCCTCGATCGGAAAATCGATATCGACGTCGGCGCGCCTGTAGACCGTATTGGCGGGTGCTTGCGGGTCGGGGATCGAGGGCACCGCCAGAGGCTCCAGCGCGCGGATATCGACCACGCGGGCCGCCACGCGCGCCTTCAGCTCCGGGGTCTCGCCGGGGAGGGCAACGAAGGTGCCGGTGGACTGGTCGCTGGCGATCTTGGCGGCCAACTTCTCCACGTCGCCGGCGGTCTCGATGCGGTAGGTCATGCGGATGACGGACATGGCAGTCCCTCAACCTGCATGTGCGAAGTTGGCGAGCCGAGGCAGCGAGAACGCCGTCATTGCGAGCGCAGCGAAGCAAGCCAGGGGCCAAAGGACGGTGTCTGCCGGCCCTGGATTGCTTCGCTGCGCTCGCAATGACGAATGAATGTGCTGCCCTTCGCTTCCACGGCTGGCGCTCATATCAATTCAGCCTGCATGACATATCGCAACGCTCGGTTCGTACATTGCACAACAGGTATGATGAGTATATCATGACTTATGTTGTTGCAATGGATTTTGCTTGTCGGTTTACGAGCAGCGCTGGCACTCTTGCATGCCGCCGGCTTGCCTTGCCTGGAAACCGGCGGCAAAGACGATTGAACACGGCGCGGCCTCATCCGGAATGTCCTATGCCCCTCAGCAGCGAACCCATCGTCCGTCGCAAGCTTTCCGATGAGGTCTTCGATCGTCTCAAGGCCCTGATTACCACGGGCGAGCTCTCGCCGGGCGATCCCTTTCCTTCCGAGCGTGAGCTGATGGACCGGCTCGGTGTCGGGCGCCCGGCCATCCGCGAGGCCATGCAGCAGTTGAGTACCATCGGCCTCCTCACCATCTCGCATGGCGAGCGGGCGCGGGTGCGCCAGCCCACGGCCCGGTCGATCTTCCAGCAGGTCGACGATGCCGCAAATGTGCTGCTGTCGAGCTCGCCGGCCTCACTGGAGCATCTGAAGGAGGCACGACGCTTTTTCGAGCTCGGCATGGTGCGCCAGGCAGCCGAGAAGGCAGACGCGAAGGCCATCGCGGCGCTGCAGGAGGCCCTGGCCCGCCAGCGCGCCAGCCTCGGTAATGCCGATGCCTTCATCACGGCCGACATGCAGTTCCACACGCGGATTGCCGCCATCTCGGGCAACCCGCTGTTCGAGGCGATGAGCGAAGCGACGCTCGGCTGGCTGAAGCAATATTACACCGACCTGCTGATCTGGACCGGCAAGGAGAACATCACCCTCTCCGAGCACGAGGAGATCCTCGGCCGCATCATCGCCCACGATCCCGAAGGCGCGGAAAAGGCGATGGCCAAGCACCTCGACCGCTCGGCCTCGCTCTATGTGCATCAGGGGGGCGGGTCTTCAGACCCGGCTCCTCAGAGAGCGGGTGCAGACAAGAGCCGGGTCTGAAGACCCGCCCCCCAATGCGCCCGCCTCCGGTACAAGACTGCACGCATCAATAACGGCGATCGATATCCTTGGCCTGAGCATAGCCATGATGCCGGCTCGCAACGCGTGCCGTGTGGACAGGCTTCATGCGTTGCGCACTGGCCGGTGCTGGCATGGGGCTCGGAGCGAGAAGATTGGGTGCGGGATTGATCGCATTGACATCGAGATCCCGATCGCCGGCATCGGCGAAAGCCGCGCCCGCAAAGGTAATGCAGAGAAGAGCCACCATCGTCGCGAGAACCAGCGATTTCGACAGCGACTTTTGCTTGTTCGCATAAGAAACATTCAACATTGTGCTGCTCCTTCATGAGGCCCCTGATCGGGCCTATGGGAGCAGTGACAATCCTCGCGACGCTTTTATTCCCGGGGTGCGTGACAAAAATATTTCAGTGCCGATCGAATAATTTAGTGGCCGGCTCGGGCATCGGCCAAGTTATCGGATGATGCGCTCAGGTGATGCGCTGGATGCTCGCGGCGATCTCGTCCGGCTCGAACACGCGCTTCCAGTCGTCCCGCATCAAGGTGGGCTTGCCGAAGGCGATGGCCTTGTTGCAGGCGTCGGAGAATACGCCCTGGACTTCTTCGAAGATCACGGCGCCGAGCACGTTCATATGGCCGAGCAGGAAGTCGCGGGCCGCCTCGCGCGGTACGCCGCGCGCCACCACCTCGTCCATCGCCTCGCGCATGACGTCGAGCAGCGTGGCGCAGACGGTTTCGGACAGGCCCGGCTCCAGCAGCGCCATCTGCTCCACGGTGACGCGGTGGGAGCGCATGACGGGCGCCCAGATCACCTTGGCGATCTCTTCGCCGAGCGCAAAGGCGCTTTCGGGGCCTTGCATCAGGGCGCTGACGATATGCTGCTTGGCCGCGACGCCGCCGAAATGGTCGTTCTTGGCCGCCATCTCCGTCTCGTCGTTGAAGATCGGCGGATGGCAGGGATGGGTGACAAAATAGGTCAGGTCCTCGCGTTCCGGCAGATGGCCGGCAAAGGGCGCGGCGGCGTCGAGCGCCACCACCATGGCGCCTGGTTTCAGCTTGTCGGCGATGCCGGCAGCGACCTTGCCGATCAGCGTGTCGGGCACGGCGAGGATGACGACATCGGCGCCATCGAGGGCGGCATCAGGCGGAACGGTATCGAAGCCGAGGCCGGTCTTGAGACGCTCCTGCCCGGCGGGGCTCACCTCGACATGCCGGACCTCGAAGCGCGACCCTCTGAGGTTGCTGGCCAGCCGGTAGCCCATTTTGCCGCCGGCACCAAAGAGAGCGATCGTGGTCATGCAGAAGTCCTCCCGAGTGCGAGAGGGTATAGGATGACTGGTATGATGAGTCAATCATCACTTAAGATATGAAGGAATGGAGTGGGGGTCTCCGACCGTCACTCCATTACCTCTCGAACAGCCGTCCCGGGCTCATGAGGCCTTGCGGGTCGAACTGGCGCTTGATGCCCTCGCTGAGGGCTTTTTCCGCTGGGGCGAGGCCTTTCAGGTAGGAGCCGAGCTTGGCGCGACCGATGCCATGTTCGGCGCTGATCGAGCCACCGAATTCGGCGAGGGCGCCATAGATCACGGTCTCGCAGCGCTTGAGGAAGGCGGGTTTGTCCGCCTCAGCCATGCCGGGTGGAGGCAGCACGTTGTAGTGGAGGTTGCCGTCGCCGACATGGCCATAGGCGACGGGGATGGCGCTGGGCTCGGCCGCCGTAAGGCCCGCATCGACCTTGGCGAGGAAGGCCGATATGGCGGAGATCGGCACGGAGACGTCGGTGCGCAGATGCCGGCCGCGCCGGGCCTGGCCCTCGACCAGATCCTCGCGGAAGCGCCAGAGCGTGCGGGCCTGCGCCGTGTTGGCCGCCACCGTGCCGTCGAGGACATGGCCCGCCTCCATCACGCCTTCGAGGAAGCGCTGCATCAGGCCGGAAAGGTCGACCAGGCCGCTGGCCGAGGCTTCCATCAGCACATAATGCGAGGACGTCGTCTCCAGGGGATGGCGCAGGTCCGGCGTCGCCTCCTGGGCGAGCTCCAGGCCGAAATGCTGGATGATCTCGAAGGCCGAGAGCAGGTCGCTGAGGTCGCGCCGGGCCTGGCCATAGAGCGCCACCGCGGCGGCCGGGTCCGACACCGCCAGGAAGGCAGTTTCCACCTGGGTCGGCCTGGGAAACAGGCGCAGGCTCACCGCCGTGACGATGCCGAGCGTGCCCTCCGAGCCGATGAAGAGCTGCTTGAGGTCATAGCCGGTGTTGTTCTTGTGCAGCTTCCTGAGGCCGTGCCAGATCTGCCCGTCCGGCAGCACGGCCTCGATGCCGAGCACCAGGTTGCGCGTCATGCCATAGCGCAGCACATTGATGCCACCGGCATTGGTGGCGACATTGCCGCCGATCTGGCAACTGCCCTGGGCACCGAGCGAGAGCGGGAACAGGCGATCATGCTCGGCGGCGACGGCCTGCAGATTGGCGAGGATGCAGCCCGCCTCCACGGTCATGGAGAAATTGATCGGGTCGACCTCGCGGATGCGGTTCAGCCGCTCCAGGCTGACGACCACCTCGTTGCCGGCAGGCGAGGGGACTGCGCCCTCGACAAGACCGGTATGGCCGCCCTGCGGCACCAAGGGGATGCCCTCTGCGGCACTGAGCCTGACGATCTCGGCGACCTCCTCGACGCTGCGCGGGCGCAGGATGGCGCGGGCACGGCCACGGGCATCGCGCGGCCAGTCGGTGAGGTAGCGCTCGGCCTGGTCGGGATCGGTGACGGGATCGAAGGCGGAGAGGTTGGTATCAAGTAAGGACATGCAGATCATCGCTGAGGAGGCGGCGTGGCTGGGACCGCGGACGTCCTCGTCCGCTCTTGGAAACGATGCGTTTGACGACAAGGGAAGAGCGGACGGGGACGTCCGCGGTCCCAGCCACTGCGCCTAATAGACGAGGACATCGGCCGTGCCGTCGGCGTGGCCGATCACGATCTCGTTGGCGATGCCGACAAAGAGCCCGTGCTCGACCACGCCGGGAATCTCGTTGAAACGCGGCGCCAACCCATCCGGGTTACCGATCGCCTTGAGATGGCAGTCGAGAATGTAGTTGCCGCTGTCGGTGATCACCGGATTGTCGCCGCCGCGCCGGATGATCGGCACCTCGGCGAAGCCGAATTCGCCGAAGAGCTTCCGGAGCTGCCAGGCGGTGTTGCGCCAGCCGAACTGGATCACCTCGATCGGCAGGGGAAAGCGGCCGAGCGTCTCGACGATCTTGGTATCGTCTGCGATGCAGACCATGCGCCTGGAGGCCCGTGCCACCATCTTCTCCCAGAGCAGGCAGGCGCCGCCCCCCTTGATCATGCGGCCCTGGCGGTCGACCTCGTCCGGCCCGTCCAGGGTGACTTCGAGCTCGGTGACATCGTTGAGGTCGAGCAGCGGCACACCGGCCTCGATGGCGACGGCACGGGTGGCATTGGAGGTGGGCACGCCGGCAATGCGCAGGCCCTTCTTCACCTCCTCGCCGAGGGCGCGCACCATCCAGTGCGAAGTGGTGCCGGAGCCGAGGCCGACCCGCATGTCGTTCCTGAAATAGGTGGCAATGGCCTTGCGGCCGGCGGCGATCTTGGCCTTGTCTTGGTTGGTCTTCGGCTGCAGCAAGGGGGGCTCCTATCATTATTCTTTGAGATGTAGCGCCGCCCCTCACCTCTATCCTCTCCCCGTAAGAACGGGGCGAGGGGACACAATCGGCGCGATTGATTCTGCTGCGCCCCATCTCGCCCAGCCGTTTGCGCGAGATGAGGCGTTTCAAGTCGAGCCCCGACCTCAAAGTCCCCTCGCCCCGTTCTTACGGGGAGAGGATACAGGTGAGGGGCTGCGCGACGTTTCCAAACCAGCCAACCTCAATCCATGAACTTTTCCGTCAGCCAGGGATCGAGCGCGGTGAGATTGTCCGGCATGTGGCGGCCCTGCTTCAGGCCGATGGTGGCCACCAGCATGTTGATGACGAGGAAATGGTTCAGCCGCGCCGTCAGCGGCGTATAGAGCTCGGAATGCTCGTAGCGCGGCACGGGAATGACGATGTCGCAATTGCGAGCGAGGTGGGACTGCGGGGCGGTGATGGCGATGGTAGTCACGCCGTTCTCCCGAGCCGTCATGGCGACGTTCACCAGCGTGCGCGTGGCGCCGGAATGGGAGAAGAACACCGCCACCTCGTCGCTCTTCAGCGTCGGCGCCAGCACCATCTGGCGCTGGGAGTCGAACACGGTGCGGCAGTGCAGGCCCAAGCGGAACAGCTTGTGCTCGGCGTCGAAGGCCACCGTCTCGGAAATGCCGAGGCCGAGCAGGAACACGGCGCGCGCCTGGATCATGGCATCGGCCGCCTTCTCCACCGCCACCGGATCGGCGTCGTCGGCGAAGCGCTTGATGGCGTTCATCGAATTGGTGAGGATCTTCTCCACCGCATCGGCCACGCTGTCGCCCTGCTCGATGGCGCGGTGCACGAAGGGCGCGGCGGGGGAGAGGCCCTGCGCCAGGCGCACCTTGAACTCGGGATAGCCGTTGCAGCCGAGCCGGCGGCAGAAGCGCAAGATGGTGGGGTCGGAAACCTCCGCCTCCTTCTTCAGATCCACCATGCTCATGGTGATCACGGCCTCGGGCTGCCTGAGGATGACCTCGGCCAGCCTCAACTCCGCCTTGGAGAGCGTATCCCGTATCTTGGCGACTTCCTTCAGCATGGAACCCTCAATCCGCCGCTACCGTATTAGGCAGCAGGTCGGCAAACTGCGCGAGGCGCGCCTCTTCCGCCACCTTGACGTCCCGCCCGGTGCCCCAGTTCACGATGCGATAGGGCACCTTGGCCGCGGTGGCGCAGTCGCGGTCGATGGTGGTGTCTCCGACATAGACGACCTCATGCGGCTCGACGCCCAGCGCCTCCGCCGCATGGAGCAGGGGACGCGGGTCCGGCTTGGTATAGGGCGTGGTGTCGGCCCCGATCACCACCGACATCAAAGGCAACAGGCCGAAATGGCCGAGCACGATCTCGGCCAGCTCCTGCAGCTTGTTGGTGCACACGCCGAGCTTGATGCCGGCGCCATGCAGGGCCTGCAGCGCCGGGCCGGCATCGGCATAGAGCTTGGAGGCTTCCACCGGATTGGCGCGGTAATAGTCGATATAGGCGGCGACATCCCTGTCGAGATCATTCGTCTTCACGTCGAGCGCCGCGAAGAGCTTGGCCACCAGGGCCCTGGCGCCCTCACCGATGAAGCCTTCCACGAAGGAGACCTTCTGCGGCGGCACGCCGTGATCGGCCAGAAGCCGGTTCATCGAGAGGGCGATGTCGGGTGCACTGTCGACCAGGGTTCCGTCGAGATCGAAAATGACTGCTTTCATCACGGAACCTTTCTGTCGGCAAAACTGGCAAGCTGGCTAAACGTCGCCTGCAGGGCCGGATACAATGTCTTGTAAATGGGATGCATCGCGTCATAGAGGCTGGCGCGGGCAGGGTCGGGCTGGATAGGGGCGGTTTCGGCGACGACCTTCACGGCTTCGTCCAGCGTGCGCCAGCGCTCCGCCCCGACGCCGGCGAGCAGGGCAGCTCCGAAGGCGCCACCCTCGGACGCGCCGGCGACGGTGGCGACCGGACGTCCGGTGACATCGGCGAGCAGTTCCAGCCAGATGCGCGAGGCGGTGGCGCCGCCCGAGGCGCGCAGCCGGCCGCCGGTGAGACCGGCCTCGGCGAAGAGGTCGAGAATGGCGCGCATGTTGAAGAGCACGCCCTCCATCACCGCCCGCGCCATATGGCCGGCGCCATGGCGGCGCGTCAGGCCGACCCAGGCGCCGCGCCCGTCGGCGGCGATGTCGGGGCAGCGCTCGCCCATCAGATAGGGCAGGAAGAGCAGGCCGTCCGAGCCGGGCGGGGTGGAGATGGCGAGCGCCGCGAGCTGGTCGAAGAACAATTCGCCGCCCATCAGCGGCTCCAGCGTCTCCCTCAGCCACTGGAAGGAGCCGCCGGCATTGAGCGAGACGCCCATCACATGCCAGCGATCCGGGGCATTGCCGCAGGAGACCTGGATCAGGCCGCCGCGATTGTCCGGGCAGGTGCGCGCCGCGCCGCCCACAATGCCGGCGGTGCCGATGGTCAGGCCGATGCTGCCGGGCTCGACCACGCCCTGCGAGGTCGTCTGCATCACCGCGTCGCCCCCGCCCGCCACCACGGGCAGGCCCGGCGGCAGGCCCCAGAGCTTCGCTGCGTCGGTGGAGAGGCCGCTGGTGACTTCGCTCGACTCGAACACGGTGGGCGTATGCGCTTCCGTGAGGCCGACGACGGCGAGCAGGTCCGCTGACCATTTGCGCCGGCGCACGTCGAACAGGCCGGTGCCGGAGGCGTCCGAGACGTCGGTGGCGTGCACGCCGGTCATGCGCAGGCGCAGATAGTCCTTGGGATTGAGGAAGCGATGCATGCGCGCGAAGGCGTCGGGCTCATGCTCGGCCATCCAGAGGAACTTGCCGCCGGTGAAGCCGGGCAGCATGCGGTTGTTGGTCAGAGCGAGCAGGGCGTCGAGCCCCCCGACCCGTTCGGTGATGGTGTCGCATTGCGGCGCGGCGCGCTGGTCGCACCACAGCATCGCCGGGCGAATGACCTCGTCCGCGGCATCGAGCGGCACCAGGCCATGCATCTGGCCGGTCAAGCCGATCGCCTGCACTCGCCAGCCTTCGAGGCGGGCCAGCACCGCCCTCATGGTCTCGTCGGCCGCTCGCCACCACAGCTCCGGATCCTGCTCGGCCCAGCCGGCTCGCGGTGTCACCAGCGGATAATCGGCGTTCGCCTTGGCGACGACGTTGCCCTCGGCGTCGAGCGCCAGGGTCTTGCAGGTCGAGGTACCCAGATCGATGCCGATGAAGCAGGGGCGGGAGGTCATAAGGTGGCTCCCTCAAAGGGCTCAACGCAAAAGCCTCCCCCAGCTTCGTGGGGGAGGCTAGTCACGCCCTTTGCAATCACCATCCACATCGTCTCAAGCCCTGTGCCGGATGCGGACATGCTTGAACTGCAGATAGCCTTCCATGCCTTCGCGGCCATGCTCAAAGCCGGTGCCGCTCTTGCGGCGGCCGCCATAGGGGGCGTTGATGATGCCGGCATCGACATTGTTGATGGCGACGGAGCCGAAGGAGAGTTTCTTGGCAAGGTCGAACATCTCGCCGGCGTCGCGCGTATAGGCATAGGCGGCCAGGCCATACTGGGAATCGTTGGCGAGCGCGATCGCTTCGTCCAGCGTGTCATAGGCGCTGATGCCGACGACGGGGCCGAAGGTCTCCGAATTCATCACAAGCATGTCCTGGGTGCAGTCGGCGAGCACGGTCGGCTCGTAGAAATGGCCGACCGGCTTGTCCCCGGGGCGCTTGCCGCCGCAGCCGAGCCTGGCGCCCTTGGCGAGGGCGTCGGCGACATGCTCGCGCACCTTGGCGAGGCCGGCGGCATTGGTCATCGGGCCGAGATCGGCGGTGGGTGTGGCGAGGCCGTCGGCGATCACCAGTTTGCCTGCCGCCGCGATCATCTCACCGACGAAGGTTTCGTAGAGCGGGCGGTGCACATAGATGCGGTTGATGGCGATGCAGACCTGGCCCATGTTGCGGAAGCTGCGCCGAACGGCGCCCTTCACGGCGGCGGCGAGGTCGGCGCTCGGGGCCACCAGCAGCGGGCAGTTGCCGCCCAGTTCCAGCGACACCGACTTGATGCCGCCCATGGTGCGGAAGATCTCCTCGCCCACACGCAAGGAACCGGTGAAGGCGATCTTGTCGATGTCGGGATGGGAGACCAGGGCCTGGCCAGTGGTGGGCCCGTCGCCATTGACGAGGTTGACAACGCCCGCCGGCAGGCCGGCCTCCTCCAGGCATTTGATCACGCCGATGGCCGAGAGCGGCGTCCATTCCGACGGCTTCACCACCATGGTGCAACCGGCGGCAAGGCCGGCGCCGAGCTTCCAGCCGATCAGCTCGACCGGATAGTTCCAGGGCGTGATCGCCGCCGCCACGCCCATAGGCTCCTTCTCGACCAGGCTGAGATGGCCCGGTTCTTCGTTCGGCGCGGTGTAGCCGAGCACGCGAACCGCCTCCTCGGCATAATAGGCGAAGGTCTTGGCGAGCTTGTCGACCTCGCCCAGCGCCTCGTTGAGCGGCTTGCCCTGTTCTTTCGTCATCGCCTCGCCGATCGACTGGCGATTGGCGCTCACCCGTTCGCCCGCCTTGCGCAAGATATCGGCGCGGCGATGGGCGCCGAGATCACGCCAGGCTGGGAAGGCCTTGCGCGCCGCCTTGACGGCGTGGTCGACGATGGCGGCATCGCTCCGCGCCACCGCGCCGATCACCTCTTCGGTGGCCGGGTTGACCACGTCGAGCCAGTGCTCCACGCCCTCCGCCGTCCACTGGCCATCGATGAAATTGGGGTAGCGCTTCACATCAGTCATATCGGGTCCCGGCGCCGGCAGCATGGTCGGCGCTATCTAGTAAAACTACATTTTGGCGAATGAAATCTCACCCGCCCTTTTCCTACCGCGTCGCCGACATGCGCACCCTTATAGCGTCGATGGCCACGGCGACGAAGATCATCAGGCCGCCGATCATCGGCACGTAGAAGGAGGGGAAGTTGACCACGGCCAGGCCAGCCTGGATGGTGGTGAGCAGCAAGACGCCGCCGAGAATGCCGATCACCGAGCCGCGCCCGCCGAAGACCGAGACGCCGCCGATGATCGGGGCCGCGATCGAATAGAGCAGGAAGCCCTCGCCCTGGTTGGAGGTGATCGCCATCTGCCAGGCGGCAAGCATGTAGCCGGCGATGCCGGAGAGCAGGCCGGACAGCGTGAAGGCGATGATCTTGATGCGGTTGACCCGGATGCCGGCGGCTGTCGAGGCCGCGGCATTGCCACCCACCGCATAGATGCTGCGCCCGAGCACCGTGCGCCTGAGGATGATGGCCTCGGTGATCAGGCAGACCACGAAGACCAGCGGCATGATCGGCCAGGTGCTGAGGGTGGCCTGGCCGACCCAGGTATATTCGTCCGGCATGTTGGCGACGGTGTTGCCCTCGGTGATGGCCAGCAAGGCGCCCTGCAGGATGATCATCATCGACAAGGTCTCGATCAGCGAGACCATGCGCAGCCGCGTGACGCAGAGCCCGTTGAACAGGCCGACACCGGCGCCTGCCGCGATGCCGATGAGGGCGGCGCCCCACCAGGGCACACCTTCATTGAGGGTGAGCGCCCCGATCACCGAGGAAAACCCCATGTTCGCGGCGATGGAAAGGTCGATCTCGGCCACCAGCAGCGGCAGGGAGATGGCGAGCGCCAGCAGGCCCAGCACCGTCGCCTGCACCATGATGTTCTGCATGTTGTTGATCGTGAAGAAATAGGGATTGAAGATCCCGAAGATCACGATCAGGCCAAGCAGCCAGAACCACACCACATTCTGCAGAAGCCATTGCAGCGTACCGGATTTGCCACGGCTGGCCGGACGCGCCGTCTCGCTCGTGGCCGGTCTCGATTTGACGGAGGCTCCATCGCTCATGGCTGGCTCATTCCTGTAGCGGGGGTGGCGCCGCGGTCGAAAGCGGCGGCGCGCAGGCGTTCCTTGGTGATATCGGCGCCGGTGAGCGTCTCGACGATGGCACCGCCCGAAAAGACGCAGACCCGGTCGACCGCCCGCACCATCTCGTCGAGATCGGTGGTGATGATGATGACGCTCATGCCACGTCCTTTTTCTGCATCAAGCTTGGTGAGCGCATCGATCTGGCGGTGCACGTCCTCCTTGACGCCGACATCGATGCCGCGCGTCGGCTCGTCGAGGATCAGCAGCTTCGGCCCGGTGGCGATGACACGGCCAAGGCAGACCTTCTGCTGGTTGCCACCGCTGAGGGAATCGCCGGGCGTGGCGAGATTGGGCGCCTTCACGCCCATCTGCCGGAAATAACGCTCGGCCGTCTCGCCTTCACGCTTCGTGTCGATCCAGCCGAAGGAGGAGAGGGCGTCGAGGCTCGACATCACGAGATTGTCGCCGATCGAGCGGATGCCGACCAGGCCGTCGCGGCGCCGGTCGTCCGAGAGATAGGCGATACCGTTCTGGAAGGCCTCGCGAGGGTCGCCAGGCATCGGCTTCTCGGCCCCGCCAGCCATGGAAAAGCGGCCTGAGACCGGCGCCGTGAGGCCGAACATGCAGCGGGCGAAATCCTTGGCGCCGGAGCCCGGCAGGCCGGCGAAGCCGACGATTTCGCCGGGTGCGATGGAAAAATCCGCGATGGCGACGCCAGGGGCGCGCACATCGCGGAAACGAACGCCGGTGGAGGGAGAGAGAACCTCTGGCGCGCGTTTTTGACGGTGAAAGAGAGCGAGATCGTGCCCCAGCACCATTTCGGAAAGGCTGTCGGAATTGAGCGAAGCGATATCGGAGCTCTCGCCGGCGAGCGCGCCGTCGCGCAGCACCGAGACGGCGTCGCAAATCTCGAGGATCTCCTCATTGTAGTGGGAGATGAAGATGAAGGTGACGCCGCGCGCCTTGAGCTCGCGCATGAAGTCGAACAGATGGTTGCGGTCGGCCACGGTGAGCGAGGTGGTGGGTTCGTCGAGGATGATCACCTCGCCGCCGCTGAACAGGGCCCTGAGGATGTTGAGCTTGCGCTTCTCGACCGCACCGAGCAGGCCGGCCGGCGTGTCGGGCGCGATGCCGATGCCCTCGAGCATGCGGGTGGCGTCCTGGCGCAGGCGCTTGAAATCCACGAAGCCATTTCTTGCTGGCCAGCGGCCGAGCAGGAGATTGTCCTCCACGCTGAGCTGCTCCACGATCATCGGTTCCTGCGTGACGAGGAAGACGCCCGCTTCCTCCATGGCCTTGACGTCGTGGCCGGCAACGGGCCGGTCGCCCAGCCAGATCTGGCCTCTGGTCGGCGTGCGCATGCCGGAGATCAGGCCGACCAGCGTGCTCTTGCCCGCCCCGTTCTCTCCGAGCAGGCCATGGATGCTGCCGCGGCGGACGGAGAGGGAAACGCCCTTGAGCGCCTGCACGCCGGCATAGGTCTTCACCAGGTTTTCGGCCCGCAGGATGACATCGGGCTGGGCGAGAGGCTGGGCGGGGGTGGCGGTCATGGGAGTCTCGGAGGCGGGAATTCGCAGGGGTATGGTCATCCCGTGCGCGGTGCAGCATGCAATGCTGAGCCGCAGACACGGGATCGCGAGCAGAAAAACGCGCTCTACTCCTCACGCGATCCCGCATCTGCACCGCAGCACTGCGTAGTGCGGTGCGCGCGGGATGACGCTACTTATATTTCAGCCCCCAGTCGTTATAGGCGATGTTCCCCCACATGCGCTTGTCGTCAACATTGTCCTTGTTGATCACGAAGGGCGGGATGATCAGCGAGGGGCCGGTGAGCGAGTCGGTGATCAAACCGCGCTCCCAGTAATATTTCTTGTTCTCATAGGGGCCTGTCGGCACGGGCTGGCCCTTCATGCCGTATTTGTCGAGCATCTCCACGGTGATCTCGGCATAGGCGATGGGATCCTGGGCGATCGAGGCGTCCATATAGCCGTCCCTGATCCATTGATGGGCGATCGGTTCGCCGTCGATGTTGCAGAAGATGGCATGGCCATCCTCGCCCACCTTTTTCCAGCGGCCCTTCTGCTGCAGGGCGGTGACGATGCCGCGCGAGGGGGTGTCTGACGGTGCGTGCACGGCGTCGAGATCGGGCACTTCGGCGAGCGTCGCCAGCGTCACGGCCTGCATCTTGTCGATGGCGCCCTCGGTGGGGCGGCTATAGACCTTGACGTCCGGATATTTCTGCATGGTGGCTTCGAAGCCTTCCTTGCGCAGGCGCCAGGCGACCGACTGCAGCGCGCCATAGGCGTTGAGCACCGTGCCCTTGGCCGAGCCGTGGCGGGCGGTGAGCAGCTTGACGATCTGCTCGGCGGCCATGGCGCCGCCCTGATAGTTGTCGAAGTCCACCGTGATGGCGACGGCGCCATCCGAGGCGGGCGTGTCGATGATGCCGACGGGGATATTCTTCTTGTTGAAGCGCTTGATGGTGCTGGCGATGGCCTGGCTGTCGATCGGATCGGAGATGATCGCGGCAGGGTTCTTGAGCAGCAGGTTCTGCCACTGCTGGAGCTGGTGGGTGTTGTCGAAATTGGCGTTGACGGCCTGGAATTCCCAGCCCTTCGCCTCGACGGCCCGCTTCACGGCCTCTTCCTGGGCCACGAAGAAGTAGTAATCGAGGCTCTTGTTGGAATAGGGCACGAACGGCTTGCCGGCGGCGATCGCGCTGCCGGTCTGGCCTGCCACGGCCGCGCCGGCGGCGAGCACAGCTGCTCCTTTCAGGAAGGCACGGCGAGACGTTGGGAAAAGTTCCGTTGACATAGATTTCCTCCGCTAAATGGCCGGTTTATCCCGTCCAATTCGTTACATTCGATTTATCTATGTAGTTTTTCTACATTTTGAGAAAGTGTCAAGAGGCCTGCGGAGGCGGCGAGCAGAATTAATCTGGAAGAGGAGGGCGCAGCCGGCGGATAGGCTTCCGCCGTGCCGACGCCTCGTCAGCCGGTCCGGGGCCGGCTCACCCATGCCAATGCGAGCAGCGGATCACGCTGCAGAAGTTTCCGCGCTTGAAATGCGGATCCTTGTCGGCAAGCACGTCGGCCTTCACATTGCCGAAAGTGGTCTCGGGCTTGTGCTTGATGCCGTCATAGAAGGCCTGGATGATGTCTTCCTTGAAATGTGCGGTGCGGGGATGGGCATGCACCACGGCGTCGCGCTCGTGGTCGCTGTATTCCTTGTAGGTCAGGCCGAGCACGTCCATCTCGACGCCCGCAGTGACGAGCGCCACGACGGGATGCATGTGTTGGGGGATGCCTGGCGTTGTGTGCAGGGCGATCGCCGTCCACACCGTGTCGACATCCACCGGCGCGATGTTGCGGCTGCGCAGGAAATCGCGCGCGGCATTGGCGCCATCAACCTCGAAGCGCTCCGTCCTGCTGCTGTGCGCGGGCATCAGGCCGAGATCGTGGAACATGGCGCCGGCATAGAGCAGTTCGGGATCGAACTGCAGCCCGCGATGCTTACCGGCGAGGGCGCCGAAATAGAACACGCGGCTGGAATGGTGAAAGAGCAGCGGGGTTTCGGTGTCGCGCACGAATTCGGTGATGTCGCGGCAGAGTTGGCTATCGGGAACGGCGATCCCCTCGATGAGAGGCGTCATGTCTGTCTCCTGCGGTTTTTGAACGGGCCGGAACCATAGGACCGGCATGGACATGTCTTCAATCGGCGTGTTACGTCATATACAGACAAAACCCGCCGCAAACAGACATGGGCGCCTTCGCATGAAAGAGATGAAATCCATCGTTATCGTTGCCATGCCCGGCGTGCAGTTGCTCGATGTCTCCGGCCCGATGGATGTCTTCGCCGAAGCGAATATCCAGGCGGGCAGGATGGTCTACCGCCTGCTGGTGGCGGCCACGGCGCCGGATGCCATTCGGTCGTCGTCCGGTGCCCGGCTGCTGCCGGACCTAGTCATCGGGCGGGATGATGAGGAAGCCATCGATACGCTGCTCGTCGCCGGTGGTCCTGCCGCGGCAGATGTCATGCCGGATCCGGCCCTCGTCGCCTGGCTGAAGCGGATGGTCCCGAAAACCCGCCGCTTCGGCTCGGTCTGTGCTGGCGCCTTCCTGCTGGCGGCGACCGGACTGCTGGACGGGCGCCGCATCACCACCCATTGGGCGGTTGCCGACAGCCTGGCCAAGAGGCATCCCGCCATCCGCGTTGATAGGGACGCCATCCATATCCGCGACGGCAGGCTGCGCACCGCCGCCGGCGTCACCGCCGGGCTCGATCTCGCCCTTGCTTTGGTAGAGGAGGATCTTGGCCGGGAGGTCGCCATGAAGGTCGCGGCCCAGCTCGTCATGTTTTTCAAGCGGCCGGGTGGCCAGATGCAGTTCAGCCGCAAGGACGAAGCGATGCCCGCCGGCCGCTCGGCGTTGCAGGAATTGCAGCGCTGGGTCGCCGCCAATCCTTCCGAGGATCACAGCATTGCCAGCCTTGCCGGGCGCATGAGCCTCAGTCCCCGCCATTTCGCCAGGCTGTTTCGCCAAGAGGTCGGCCTGACACCGGCGAGCTGGGTGGAGGCCGCGCGCGTTGCGGCGGCCCGGCGGCTCCTGGAAGAAGGGCGCGCTTCGCCCAAGCAGGTCGCGGCAGCCTGCGGCTTTGCCGATGCAGATGTGCTGCGGCGAGCCTTTGCGCGCCATGTCGGCGTCACGCCGGCCGAGTATCGCAAGCGTTTTGCCGCGGCGGCTTGAGCGGGGTAGCGCTTCGAGCCTCTGCGTGGGATCACTGCACACCTTCCGACCCTGATTCTTCCCCACCTTGATTCTTCCAGGGAGTTCCCGATGCAAGAGCATGAAGGCCTGCGGCGCATGCAGGCGGAGATGGACCGCCAATGCGCCGACGCCCTGGCGACCCTCGACGCCGTCAGGGCGGCGGCATCAGCCGCGGCGGCGAGCGCCCGCAGGACGGGCAGCATCGTGCTCGCGGCCATGGGCGGCTCGCACCATGTCAATGTCGTGGTGGCGCCGCTTTATCGCGAACTCGGCCTCGACTGCCGCGCCCATGTCGCCTCCGAACTGCTGTCGGCGCCCCTGCCGGATTTCCCCCACACCATGCTGATCGCCTCGCAGTCGGGCCGTTCCGGCGAGATCGTCGAGCTCGTCGGCAAGCCCGCTGGCGGAAGCGAGCGCTTTGCCTTGACGCTCGAAGGCGACAGCGCGCTTGCCCGTGCCTGCCAGTCTGCGCTGGTGGCCCATGGCGGTCCGGAGCACGCCTTCGCCGCCACCCGCTCCATCACGCTGACGCTCGCCATGCATGGCGCCATCCTCGAAGCTCTCGGCGCTTCGCAGTCGGCCCTGAGGGCGGTCTTCGAAGGCGGTGAGAGCCCCTCGATTGAGGCGGCCGAACGGATACTTGCCGACAGCGAGGCAATTCTATTTGCCGGCTATGGTCCTATGATGGGTGCGGCCAGCAGTGCTGCGCTGGCGATGATGGAACTGGCGCGCGTGGTGACCGTCGGCTTCGAGGGCGGCCAGTTCCGGCACGGGCCTTTCGAGGTGCTGAGACCGGGCCTCGGCGTCGTGCTCCTGCGCAGTGCCGGCAGCGACAGGGCTCTCGTGCGCGCTCTTGCGCAGACGACCCTGGAGGCCGGCTGCGCCACCGTGGTGGCGGACGCCAGCGGCGAGGCGCCAATCCCGGGCGCCAGCACCGTGGCATTGCCGGAAAACACGGGCCTTGCGGCTGCCACCTCGGTGCTGCTGGCGTTGCAGCCGCTCAGTATCGCCATGGCGCGCCGCCGCGTCCCCGGTGATGTCGGCACGCCGCTGCGCACCAGCAAGGTAACGGTCTGATCGCGGAAGACTCCCGGGAAATGGAGAAGGCCCTGCGCGCCGGCCTGTTGCCGGGTTTCGAGCTGGCAGAGATCCACGCCGCCGCGCTGCTGGCTGGGGATACACTTTCCCGAGCCTGACGCTTCAGGGGCCCGCCGAGGTGCTCACATGCGTTCGCCGGGCAATCGGCTGGCCTGTTCGACCCAGGCGGCGAACTGGGCTTCGTCGATTGGCTCGCCCTCATGGATGTGGAAGTAGCGCGTATCCTTGCTCTTGGATTCGCCTGGAGGAACAGGATGCAGCGACATGCCCCGGAAGAAGGCCACCTTCACATAGTTCGTGACGCAATGCATGCCAAGGAACCAGCCCTGGCCGTCCACGCCATAGAGCGGTGAATTCCATTTGACCGCCTTGCGCACGCCGGGGATGGTCTGGGTGATGAGCGTATCGAGGCGGCGCCCGACCTCGCTCTTCCAGCCAGGCATCGCCGCGATATAGGCCTGTACCGGTGCCTCGCCCTGGGCCTTGGCGATCCGGGGATTGCCGCCCGCCAGAAGCACCGGCTTTGCGGCCTGCGCCGACTTGCTGGATGTCTTGCCGGCCATCACCTCACCCTGTCTGCGCGGCGGCGATCAGCAGGCCACCGATGATGGCGAGGTTGGACTGCCAGCCATTGAGGGCGGCGGTGCGGGCGTCACCCTCCAAGCTCCAGAAATTGTGCATCATCAGCGAGGCGAGCAGCGTGAAGACTGCCAGGCCCAGAGCCGAGAGCGCCACCAGCCAGCCGGCCATCAGCAACAGGCCGGCGAGGATCTGGAAGATGGTGCCGCCCAGGAGCACCAGCGGTGCGAAGGGTACGCGGCGGGCGCGAATGGCTTCGGAGACGGGGTGGAAGAGGGCGAGGTGCCGCAGGCCTCCGAACACGAACAGGCCGCCCAGCAGGACCCGCCCGGCGGTCAGCAGTAGCGAGCTCGTTTCGGGAGAGAGCAGGTTCATATGCTTGGCCCTGGCTTGCCGGTTTCCAAAGGAATGAACCCTTTTGGACGCGATCCCCTCACAAGACAAGGCTCTGGCGCCGCGATCAGGCGGCCAGATTGTGCCGGAACCAGGAGACGGCGCTGCCGACGATGGTCTCGATTTCGCGGTACTGGGGATGCCAGTTGAGGAGTTCCGCGGCCTTGTTCGCCGCAGCATAGAGGATGGCGGGGTCGCCGGCGCGGCGCGGCTGGCGGCGGATGTCGAGCCGGCGGCCCGTGCAGGTCTGCACCGCCTGCAGCACTTCCAGCACGGTGGTGCCGATGCCGGTGCCGAGGTTGAAGGCCGAACTCTCCCCCCCAGCGCGCAGATAATCGAGGCCCTTCACATGCGCCTCGGCAAGGTCGGTGACGTGGATATAGTCGCGAATGGCCGAGCCGTCGGGCGTGGGATAGTCGGTGCCCAGCACGTTGAAGGCGGGCGAATGGCTGAACGCCGCCATGATGGCGAGCGGGATGACATGCGTCTCGGGCGTATGTCTTTCGCCGAGCTCGCCTTCGAGATCGGCGCCGGCGGCGTTGAAATAGCGCATCGACGCCCATTTCAGCCCGTAGGCCCGGCCATAATCGGCAAGCGCATGCTCGACCGCCAGCTTGGTGGCACCATAGGGATTGATGGGGTTCTGCGGTGAGGTCTCGACGATCGGCAGGCTTTCGGGAATGCCGTAGGTGGCGCAGGTCGAGGACAGGATGAAATGCTCGATGCCGTTCTGGCGCACGGCCTCCAGCAGGTTCAGCGAGCCCACCACATTGTTGGAGTAATATTTCGCGGGGTCGGTGACGGATTCGCCGACATTGCTGCTGGCGGCGAAATGCATCACCGCCTCGGGTGCGTATTTCGCGATGACCTTGTTGAGGAAAGCACCGTTGCGGATGTCGCCGACTTCGAGGGGACCCCATTTCACCGCATCGGCATGCCCCAGGGAAAGGTTGTCAACACAGACAGGCTGATACCCCGCCAACGCCAATGCCTTACAAGCATGGCTGCCGATATAGCCAGCACCACCGGTAACAAGGACGGTAATCATATCCATTCCCACAACGGTAAAAACGGAGCCTTTCGATCCTGGTTCCCCGTCATCCAAATCTTTCGTCGGACAATCTCACTTGAAAAGGCGCCGATGATAGCCTTGCGTTTACAGGCAGAGATATGGGGCGTACAGGTCCAATTCAGACGTATCTTTGCGTAAATGCCTAATTGGTTCGAGGGATGCAGGCGCGCCAAAATGGTTAGAACTACCTTCTTCGGCGAAAGGACGAAAAAAGACGCATTCACATCTCCGCCTATTGAGGCCAGGGCTTCGTCCTGATGGCACGGTTGGGATGGGTGGAGGCTGAAACGCCGGCCTACCACCAACGCAGGCGGCTGTGCGACGTTCCCTCGGTGCCAGCGGCCTGCCGCGGGGGAGTTACGCATAGACGGCGTCCCGGACGGCGTCGGGGTAGGCGCCGTTCACCCCGGCCACGGCCGTGTTGGTGAAGGACACCACGGAAAGCTTCCTGACGGGATCGACGAACCAGGAATGACCATAGACGCCGCCCCACTGCCAGGTGCCGGGCGTATAGGGCAGCCCGGCGGCGGTGGGATCGCGGGAGATCGACCAGCCCAGGCTGAAGCCGCGCCCGGGAACGCCGGTATCGAAGCTGCCGATGGCATTCTCGCTGAGAAGACGCACACTGGCCGGCGACAGGATCGGGGCGCCACCCCGGCGCACGGCTTCGATGAAAGTGAGGAAGTCGCGTGCCGTGCCCACCATGCCACCACCGCCCGAAGGAAAGGAGGTGGGATCGAAGGCGCGGGGCGGGCAGAAATAGAGTATGCCATCCTTGCCTTGCACGGGCTGGATGTCGGCCATGCGGGTCGGGCGCGGCGTGCCGTCGGCATAGGCGGCGGCGAGGCGCTCCGGCTTGGTCGCCACGAATTCGGTGTCGGCGAGGCCCAGCGGCCCGGTGACGCGCTCGGCCACGATTTCGGGCAGGCTCTTGTCCGCTGCCTTTTCCATCAGGCCGCCGAGCACGTCGATCGCCACCGAGTAGCGCCAGGCGCTGCCTGGTGGGAAGGCGAGGGGCTGGGCGGCGATGCGCGCCAGGTTCTCCGCCATGCCGCGGCCCGGCATGTCCATGCCTTCGGAGATGCCGGCCGCGCGGTCATAACCATAGATCAGGCCGGAGGTGTGGGTAAGGAGATGGCGGATGGTGATCACGGACTCGCTGCCGTCGGCGAGTCGGGGGCGGAAATCCGGCAGGAAGCGCGTCACCGCATCCTCCAGCGCCAGCGTGCCGCTGTCCACGAGGGAAAGCGCCGCGGCGGCCACCATCGGCTTGGTCACCGAGGCCAGGCGGAAGACGGTATCCTCGGCCACGGGCTTGCCGGCCTCCCGGTCGGCATGGCCGGCAGTGCGGCGGTAGACGATCTCGCCGTGTTCGGCCACCAGGGCCATGGCCCCCACGATGCGCTCCTCGGCGATGGCCTTGTCGATGACGGCATCGAGGCGCCGCGCGCGGCTCTGCGAAGCAGCAGAGAGGGAGGATTGGCCGTGCATGGAAAGGCTCCGAGACGGGGGGCAGCGAACAATCGGCAAGAAGGCTGCGCGGTTCAAGCTCTATTTGCACCTGGCAGCGTATTCGCTGCGTGACCCGGTGCTGAAGAGTATCGCCAGGGCGTGCGAGCCGGCCGCAAAGACGGGCCGGCATCAACGGCACATGGGTCGGAGAGCCGGATTTGGTGGGGAATGGGAACAGAAACTCCTCCCAAAACCGCTTTGGAAAGAACAGCTTCAGAAGACAATGCGGCCGTGGATCATAAAAGATCGCCAGTCGGTGTTCCGATTTACTTCTGGATGTTGCATATTTGCTATATCACAAAAAATGTTGGATGGTACATGGAAGAGCAGCATGCGTGGTCGCTTTCATTATTGGAAAACTAAGGCGAGGCCATTTAGTTTAGACTTTCGAAGCAAACACCGAATACAGCAGTTCATGGAAGCGTGAACTGTCCAACGAAGGGTGATCTCGGTTGAGGGTGCCAGGTCGCCAAACGGAAAAGCCCCGCATCCGCGAGGCCCGGAGCAGGGCTGCCGCTCTGCGTCATGGTGGCGATGGCCGGCAATCCCGATGCGTTCTCAGAGGAATTGAGACCGACATGGTTGACAATATCGACGACCTGACGGGCGACGGTGGTGCTATCGAGGCTCCGGTCCTGACCAGCCTTCTGCGCCTGGCCTCTCCACCCTGCGGCGGCTTTGTCCTCGCCGAATTTCATTTCGACGGCAACACCGTGCTGAAGGTTCCGATCTCGTCCGAGGCGGCGGAGGCGCTGCACACCGCTCTCGGTATCTGGCTCGCCTCGGAAGGGCCGGAGGCGGTCAAGCATTAGGCCGGTCGCCGCAGCGCCTACCACTCCCCACCTGTCCTTGTTGCCAACCCTGGATTACGGCTCTCCTCGACGGCACGGCGAAGCGCGGTCTCGACAACTCCGACGGGCTGAGCTTTCTATCCCACTCCGACTTCCGGTGGGATCGGCGTACCCTGATGGAAGATCATCTGCCAGCGGCCGTTGGCCAGCGTCCAGATCGAGCTGCGGCGGCTGCGGAGATCAGCGGCGCCTTCGATCCGGCGGATGGTGACATAGGTGACGAGGGCGACAGCTTCCGACAGCGGCTTGATCTGGAAATCCTGGGCAAGGCGAGCGCCGGGCGGCTCGCTTGTTTCGGCTGCCAGCGCGGCGATCACCCCGGCCTTGTCGTAGACGGCTCCGGAACGGCCGAATTCGACGAAACCATCATGCAGCAGGGCGGCGAGCCCCGCCGCATCCGCCCGCAGGGCGGGGTCGAGCAACTGTCGCTCGAGGCTTTCGAGCAAGGCGACGGATGCGGGACCCTCATCCGGCGTCGCGGCGCAGGGGCTAGTCATAAGCGAGGCACCAGCCGGGAGCCTTCAGCCAGCAGCGCTCCCGAGGGATGGTATTGCTGCGATAAAGCTTGCGCACGCGCTTAACATTGCCTCTTCCGAGGGCCTCAGCCAGCGGCTTTTCCGAGGCGTCGTCGCGCGTGCCGACACAGGGGAAGATCGCCACCGGCGAGATCCATTCGGCGTCGTAATGCCCCTCCCGCCGCGTGATCAGGAACACCGCGCCGCGCTGGTGCATGTTGCTCCAGCCGTCCTCCGAGAAATTCAGATCGGTGGTCAGCGGCAGGACGAGGCGGCCGCCGGGTTTTAGCCGGTCGAGCCAGGCCTCGGCAGGGCGGGTGGCGCCGGCGTTGACATAGATGATATCGGCATCCTCGAAGGGGACGCTGCTGCCGTCGCCTTCGATCACACTGGCCTGCGGATAGGGCGCCAGGTTGGCGCGGGCCCGCGCCGCCAGGTCGGGATCATATTCGATGCCCGTCACCTTGCCGTCCGGGCCGGTGATATCGGCCATGATCGCGGTGTAGTAGCCGACGCCCGCGCCGACATGCACGATGTGCTCACCCGCCACCGGTGCGGCCCGGGCGAGGAGATAGAAATGCAGCGAGGGCTGGCCGTTGTTGATCCGGCGCTCGGGGACGATGCCGACGAGATCGTTGGTGTAGAGATAGACGGGATCGGCGCTCGGTGTCGGGGCATAGTTGCCCCAGTCCCGCGGAATCTGCCAGGGGCCCGGCCCGAGGAAATCCTCGCGCGGCACCGTGGCGAAGGCCCGCTCGACCGCCGGATTGTCGGCTCCGGCCACCGCCTTCACCTGCTTGGCGTAGGCGCGCCGAATGATCACGAGTTCTTCCGGCGTGGTGGCGTGAGCTGGTTTCACCTGGCTTTCCGATATTCATGCGGCCCCCGGCCCAACGCCCTTAATGTGAGCCGCCTGCGTGTTCTTTGCAACGCAGCGATTGGCGCCTGGTGACAAGCGGTGGCGACAGGGACGACAGCTTGGGCCGCACCCCGTACTCAGGGGCCGGCCGTCCCCGGGACGCTCCGCCGGGTGGCGCTCAGCAGGATGTGGGCGGCCACCGCCACGAAGACGATCAGGCCGCCGATGAGGGTGCCGGCGCCAGGCGTCTCGCCGAACATCAGCCAGACCCAGAGGGGCGCCAGCGGGGCGTCGAGCGAGCCGATCAGGGCTGTCTCGATCGGCGGCAGATAGCGGGCTCCGAGCGTGAAGAGGGTCAGGCCGAGGGCCGAGTTCACCAGGCCGAACAGGGCCAGCAGCCAAAGCTCATGCGCCGAGACGGCAAGGGGATTGCCCAGCGGCCAGCACACCAGTGCGCTCAGGAGGGCGGAGAGGCACGCCGCCTGCGTCACCGGAATGCCCTGATATTTGCGGGCGATCACCATCATCACCGCCATGGTCGATGTCATCGCGAAGGCGAGGAGATCGCCGAACAGACCGCCTTCGCGGCTCAGGCCCACCATCACGCAGACGCCCGCCAGCGCCGCCAGGCTGGCGAGGATGGCGCTGCCCGTCGGCCGCTCGCGCAGGGTGAACCAGGCGACGGCCGCGGCCACGATGGGAATGGTGGCGTAGATCACCGCGACATGGGCCACCGTGGTGTGGCGGAGCGAGGTGATGAACAGCACCATGCCGAGTGCCGAGACCAGGGCGAAGATCCAGGCCGGCCAGCCCATCGAGGCAAAGCCGCGCCAGGCCTTGCGGCCTTCCAGCCCCACGATCACCGCCCCGATGCCGATGCCGCCGAAAATGCCGCGCCAGGCCAGCAGGGTCCAGGTGTCGAGCGGGATCAGACGGGTGAAGAAGCCGGCCATGCTCCAGGCGATGGCGGAGCCCGTCACCAGCAGGAGGCCGAGGCGGTATTGCGCGGGGTTCATTCGGGCGCCGCGGGACTGGCGGCCTGCGCCCTTTTCCAGTCGCCCGTGCTGTTCCACCAGCGATGCGGATTGGCGCTGTCGTCGAGGCCCTTCGAGCGGCTGGCGAGGATGGGCTGCAGCCGGATCACCGGCTCCTGGTAGCTGTGGGCCTGGAACAGGGCTTCGACCACCGCGTCGATCAACGCCTGGTCGTCCGGCAGCTCGAAGGCAAGTTCCACCACGCCCGGGCGCTTGCGGACCGCCTGCTCCGGGCCGGCGGCAGCGCCCTCGAGCGGGCGATACCACTCGATGCCGCCAGCGGATTGATAGGCATTGGCGTCATACTTGCCCATGGCGAGAGGCGTGATGGCCGTCACCGTCGCCATCAGCCGCTCGAGGTCCTCGACGGGCGCCTGGACCGTGAGCAGCCACAGCCGCTCCATCCGCACCGAGCGCGTTTCAAAACCCTTTGTCCACATCCGATCGTCTCCCCGTCGTATTCTACACGACCATAAGGGAAGGTTGCTGACACCTGCTGTCAGCAATGGCGGCCGTCGCCTATAAGGCGCTCACTTTGCGGAGCCTGGTGCGGATTGGAGTGGCGATCTCCGATCGCCATTCTTGGAAACAGGGCGTTTTGTAGGAAGGGAAGATGGCGATCAGAGATCGCCACTCCGTGTTTGGCGCACCTCTGCCAGCAAAGTTAGCGCCGTGGGGGAGAAGACGCCGCCGCGTCACTCCGGAAGACCGGCCTTGCGGTAGCCATCAACGAAATGCGCAAGCGTCGCGGCGTCGCGGAAGGGCTCCGTCGTGGCCCAGTGGCGTGTCGTGAAATGCGGGTTGCCGACGAGGAACAGTTCGACCTCGGCGCGCGCCTCGTCGAGCCGGCCCAGTTGGGCGAGGCTTGCCGCCAGGAAACGGCGTGAGCTGGTACGATAGGTCTCGTCCCTGCGCAGTGTCTCGACCGCGGCTTCGTAGTCGCCGGCGGCATATAGCGCCTGGCCGAGCGCCAGATAGTACCAGCTTGCCGGAAACGGGTTCAGCCGGAACGCCTTGCGAATGTGCTCCAGGCCCTCCTCGACCCGCCCGGCCAGGACCGTGATGTCGGACAAGGCCGCCCAGGTGTCGGCCTCGTTCGGGTCGAGCTCGATCGCCTTGGCGAATTCCACATCCGCCTCGGCGAAGCGGCGCTCATAGGCAAGCAGGTAAGCCAGGACCCAGCGGCAGCCGGCATCGTCGGGATCGATCGCCACGGCTTTGTGCGCCAGTTCCAAGGCGACGCTACGGGTCGCTTCAGTGGGCCCGCCCCAATGCACCCATCCCATCCAGTGGTTCATGGCAAGCCAGCGATAGGGCTCGGCGTAATCAGGATCGAGCGAAACCGCGCGCGTGAGCATCAGATGCGCTTCCCGCGCGGTCAGCGGTGAATCGTCGAGCAGCTTGCGCGCCCGCATGCAGAGATCGTACGCCTCGAGGTTCTTGGGCCGATTGCGCGGTGGCGGCGCGCGCAGCCGGCCGAGCAGCGCCTCCACGATCTTGCCGGTCACCTCGTCCTGAACGGCAAAGATATCGTCCAGGCTGCGATCGAAACGTTCCGCCCACAGATGATCGCCACTCATCGCGTCGACCAATTGGGCGTTGATGCGCACGCGCCCCGCAACGCGTCTGGCGCTGCCCTCCAGCAGATAGCGCACGCCAAGGTCCTGGGCGATCCGGTGCACGTCCATCGCCTTGCCCTTGTAGGCAAAGGCCGAGTTGCGGGCGATGACGAACAGGCCGGAGATCCGGGACAGGTCGGTGATCAGGTCTTCGGTCAACCCATCCGCGAAGGCTTCCTGCTCGGCATCGTTGCTGACATTCACGAAGGGCAGCACGGCTATCGATGGTTTGCCGGGCAGCGGCAAAGGTTTTCGCTTGGCGCCGTCGAGCGGTTCGATGGCCCCCGTGAAGCGGTAGCCGACGCGTGGAACCGTGGCGATCCATTCACCGCTGTCGGCGGCCGGACCAAGGAGCTTGCGCAACTGCGCGATCTGGACGGTGAGGTTGCCTTCCTCGACGGCCGTATCAGGCCACGCCGCGTCCATCAAAGCGGCCTTGCCCAGGATTTCGCCGGGCCGTCCGACCAGCGCCGCAAGCAGCTTCAGCCCGCGATAGCCGATGGCAACGGGGACATCGTTCCGAAGGAGCGTTCCCGCATCGGAATCAAGCACGAACGGACCAAAGGCAAAGCGCGATCCCTGCATGGGGCGCATCTATAGCCCGTTTGGAAGTTTTGAGAACTATTTGGGAGGGCTTAATTACGACGCCGTTCGTATCCTGCAGAATTCAGCCTCTTTCCGGTCAAGGGCCTCCGGACCCTCGGATCCCATGGAGGTTGCCATGAACGATTGTCCCACACTTATGTCGGCGCCGCATCCGGCAGCCCGGCCGGCGGACCTGCCGCGTCGGCATTACAGCCTGGCGACCCTGCCAAGCCTTATCGCGATCTGGCGCGAGCGCATCCGCTTTCGCAGGGGACTTGAGGAGATGTGGAAGGCCAATCCCCACATGATCGAGGATATCGGCCTGAAGAGATGGCAGGCCGAGGCAGAGATCGCCAAGCCGTTCTGGCAGCCATAGGGTGAGGGCCGCATGATTGCCGAAAGCATGGCATCTCCGCGAGAGGATCGGATCCCCGGGGCCGCGATGGCGGGCATCATCGCGACCGTCACGGTGTTCGCGGTGGCACAGGGGCTGACCTATCCGCTGCTCAGTTTCATCCTGGAGCGGCAGGGGACGACGTCAGGCCTGATCGGCCTGTCGGCGGCGATGACGCCGCTGGGCTTCATTGTCTCCGCACCCCTCATTCCGGCGCTGGCGCGGCGCGTGGGCGGGGCGCGGCTTGCGATCCTGTGTTCGATCCTGGCCGCTCTCACTTTGATCGCGATTGCCGGAACGCAGGACATCAGGGTCTGGATGCCGCTGCGCTTCCTCCTCGGCTTCTTCGCCAATCCGCTTTACGTGGTCAGCGAAACCTGGCTGATCACGATCACGCCCGCGCCACGCCGGGGCCGCATCCTCGGCCTCTATTCATCGATCGTTTCGGCAGGCTTCGCCATCGGCCCGCTGTCGCTCGGCCTGGTCGGCACGCAGGGCTGGCCGCCCTTCATGATCGGCATCGCTGCCTTCCTTCTCTGCGGCCTGATCGTGCTCGCGGTCGTGCCGCGGCTGCCGAAGATGCCGCATGAAGGCCAGGCGACATCGGTCAGCGGCTTCTTCGCACGGGCGCCGCTCCTTTTGTTCGCGGTTTTCACCGCAGCCGCCCTCGAGCAGATCCTGCTTTCCCTGTTCGCGGTCTATGGCACAGCGCTCGGCAGCGACGAGGAGCGCATCGCTTCGCTCATCACCTGCTTCATCGCGGGCAATGCCGGGCTGCAGATCTTGCTCGGGCGCATGGCCGAACAGGTCGGCTCGAGGCGGATCCTGCTGTTCTGTGCCGTGGCTTCGCTGGCCGGCTGCCTGCTGCTGCCGTCGATCTTCAACGTGTGGCTGATCTGGCCGCTGGTTTTCGTCTGGGGCGGGGTGTCGTTCGGGCTTTACACCCTGTCGCTGATCCAGCTCGGCGAGCGTTTCACCGGCCAAGCCTTGATCGCCGGTAACGCGGCCTTCGCGCTCGTATGGGGCGTCGGCGGCATCGTGGGTTCGCCCGCGACAGGGTTGGCGATGCAACTGATCGGCTATCAGGGACTGCCAACGTGCCTTGGCCTGCTGTGCTGCGTCCTGGCGGTGTTTCTGATGGCGGAGAGACGGCGGGTCTGATCGAACCCTTGCCTCGCGCCGCGTCGATGGCATGCCGGGTTCCACCAGCGCAGGGATTTCCGCTACGGTAGAGGACGCCGCCGGCTAGACCAGATTATCAAGAGGCGGGTTGAGACCGGGCATTTTGGGGGAACCATGCTGAGCTACGTCGATTACGGCACCAACGACCTTGCGCGCGCCATCGCGTTCTACACCGCCGCGCTGACACCGCTCGGCATGGCGCGCTGCGTCACCAACGATCCGGAATGGGACAAAGTCTCAGCGGGCTGGGGCCTCTATGAGGATGATGGCCGCCGGGAACTCGCCTTCTGGATCGGCCTGCCCTTCGACCAGCGCAAGGCGAGCGTGGGCAATGGCAGCATGGTAGCCTTTCAGGCGCCTTCCTGGCAGGCCGTGGACGATTTCCACGCTGCCGCCCTCGCCCATGGCGGCATCAGCGACGGCGCACCGGGCCTGCGCCTGCATTACAGCCCCGACTTCTACGTCGCCTATGTGCGTGACCTCGACGGCAACAAGCTCGCCGCCGTCTGCCGGGGGTTTACGGCGCGGCAGTGACCGTCCTCAGGCAAGCTTATGCCGCACCAGGCGATATTCCCACCAGATCATCGCCATCACCACCACGTCGAAGGCCGTGAGGACGAGCAGGCCGATGCTGCCCGTGTAGGAATAGCGGTAGAGCTGGTAGAGGATGAACAGGCCGAGCACCACCAGCGAGGCCGGGTAGGACCAGGCCTTGCCGCGGAGCAGGCCGATGACCAGGAACACCTTCACCAGGCCATGGCTGAGCAGATAGAAGGCGTAGAAGTGCTTGCTCTGCAGCGAAAAGCCCTGCGCCCAGGCCTGGAGATGGCTGGCGAGGAAGTCATGCGGGTTCTCGGACAGTTCGTCCTGGGTCAGCGCCCTGACCAGGCGAGCAATCGTTTCCGTGCTGATCAGGGCAAGGGCGAGGCCGCCGATGCATTCGATCAGGGCGTGGGCGCCTTTCAGGAAGACGCTGACCAGGAAGGCGTGGTGGACTTGTTCTTCGTTCATGGAGAGCCGAAGCAGAGGGGGAGGCGCAGGCGTTCGCTTCGGCGGAGGCGCACCAAACACGGAGTGGCGGTCTCCGACCGCCATCTTCCTGGCCTGCGACCGTAGCGGTTCAAGATGGCGGTCAGAGACCGCCACTCCATTCCCGCGCGACCATAGCAAGGTTGCGGCCTACAACTCCAGCGTTCCCTCGATCAGAATCTGCGTGTTGCCGCCCACCAGCACCTTGTTCCCGACGGCGCTGACATAGACGCGCCCGACCCGGCCGATTTTGGTGCCCTGCGCCAGCACGATCGGCGCGCTCAGCCGGCCCTGGCCCTGCAGCCAATGGGCAAGGGCGGCGTTGAGCGAGCCGGTGATGGGATCCTCGCTCATGCCGCTGGAGGGCGCGAGCAGGCGAACTTCGTAGTCGCATTCTCCGCCGGGGGGATGGGCACCAATCACCCCGATCGGCTGGAAGGCCGGCCAGCGCACTTTGGCGGAATCAAGGGCCAGCACGTCCTCGGCACTCGCGAGCTCCAGCACGGGGCGGGGCGAGCCGTTGTTCAGCATCGCCGTGCGGAGAATGCGGCCGGGATCGACCGCCAGCGCCGCAGCGATGGTCTCCAGCGTCTCGGCCGGCATCGGCTCGATGGTGGTAGGCGGGGCCGTGAAGGCCGGCACCGCGCCGCCGACATCGATCTCGACGATACCGACCCCGCATTGCTGCCGCACGATCCCAGCCGTCGCCGGCTTGCCACCGGCGCGGAGCCAAGCGGCGCAACTGCCGAGGGTTGGATGGCCGGCGAAGGGCATCTCATAGGCCGGCGTGAAAATGCGCACCTTGTAGTCCGCGTCGGTATCATCAGGCGGCAGCAGGAAGGTGGTCTCGGCCAGGTTCGTCCAGGTGGCGAAGGCCTGCATCGCCTCGTCCGAGAGGCCGTCACTGTCGAGCACGACGGCAAGGCCATTGCCACGGGTGGAGACGGAGGTGAAGACATCACACTGGATGAAGCGTCGTTTCATGGGAGATTTCCGAGGATTTGGAGATGATGATTCATGCGTGGGCGCTTCCTTGAGTTTGAAGGGCGCCCTTGATCCTTCCCCGACTGCGGGGAAGGTGGCAGTGCGCAGCACTGACGGAAGGGGGAGAGCGACGCGACATCTGGCATTTCCCCTCCTGTCGCGCCACTCTACCCCACCCGTCCCGGCTGCGCCGGTCCACCCTCCCCGAAGTCGGGGAGGGATTCCCGTGCATTCTTCGGCAAGGTCGGCATTGGCACCCTTCACGCATGCATCAGCAAGGGATAGAGCGAAGCCACCAGGAGCAGCGCCATCCCGACATTGAAAAGGCGCAGATAGAGCGGCTGGCGCAACAGCCCGCGCAGCACCGTGCCGAAGCCGGCCCAGGCCGCGATGCAGGGCGCGTTGATGATCAGGTAGATCAGCGAGACGATGGCGATGTTGAGGAAATAGCCGTTCTGCGGCGTATAGGTCGCCACCGCGCCGATCGCCATGATCCAGGCCTTGGGGTTGATCCACTGAAAGGCCACCGCCTGCAGGAATCGCATCGGCCGGGCGGCAGCATCCCCGCCGCCGAGGCCGCCGGAGGTGGCGATCTTCCAGGCGAGGTAGAGCAGATAGAGCGCCCCGCCATAGCGCAGGACCGCGTGCAGCGGCGGGAACAGCACGAAGATGCTGCCGACGCCCAGCCCCACGGCGAGCACCATGGCAGAGAAGCCGAGGGCGACGCCGAGCAGATGCGGAATGGTCGGTCCAAAACCGAAATTGGCGCCAGAGACCAGCAGCATCGTATTGTTGGGTCCTGGGGTGATCGAGGTCACGAAGGCATAGGCCGTGAAGGCGAGCAGGAGTTCGGTGGTCATGCGCTGTACCGGCGGTTCGTTGCTTGCCGCGACTTTACCGATGTGACACTATCATCGCCATCGTTATAGCGTCACATGACACTTTGGAATTTTGCATGCGTCTCGCCTCACCCTGGAAGCCCCGCCTCGCCGAAGGCGCAGGCCTGCCCTATGAACGGCTGGTCGCCGCCCTGGCCGACGATATCGCCGCCGAAAACCTGGCGCATGGCGCCCGCCTGCCGCCCCATCGCGAGCTTGCCTACCGGCTCGGCATCGGGATCGGCACGGTCACCAAGGCCTATGCGGTGCTGGAGCGCCGCGGCCTGGTGCAGAGCGAGCGCGGTCGCGGCATGTTCGTGGCGGGGCTGGCGCCGCGCCCGGCGGAGGTGATCGACCTCAGCGTCAACCTGCCGCCCCAGGCGTTGAGCGACCGCCTGCTGGCTGCGACCCTGACCTCGCTGGCACGGCGGCTCGACGCCGGCACGTTCGGCTCCTATCTGCCGCCCGCCGGGCGCGACGACCATCGCGCTCTGCTCGCCCGCTGGCTGGCCGCCCAGAGGCTGGAGGCGGCGCCCGAACGGCTGCTGATCTGCCACGGCGCCCAGCATGCCATCGCGGTCGCCTTTGCCGCCGCCGCGCCGGCCGGTGGTGTGGTGCTGACCGAGGCCCTGACCTATCCCGGCGCCATCATGCTGGCGCGCCAGCGCGGCGATCGCCTCATCGGGCTCGATCTTGATGGGCAGGGGATGCGGCCCGACGCGCTGGAGAAAGCCCTGCGTTCGCCCGCCTGCGCCGAGGGCACGCGGCTCCTTTACGTGACGCCGTCGCTGCACAATCCCACCGCCGCAACCATGGGGGCTGCGCGGCGCGAGGAGATCGTGCGCCTCTGCCGTGCGCATGACGTCATCATCGTCGAGGACGACATCCATGCCATCCTGGTTGGGCCCGAACTGCTGCCGCTCGCCATGCTGGCGCCGGAGCGCACGCTGCATGTCAGCGGCCTCTCGAAGACGCTGAGCCCGGGCCTGCGCATCGGCTCGCTGGTGGTACCGCCCGCCTTCCTCGACCGCGCCCTCACGGCCCTGCGCGCCACCTGCACCATGGCCTCGCCGCTCGCCTGCCTGATCATGGAGCAATGGCTGACGGATGGCACCGCCCACTCCGTCGCCGCCTCGATCCGCACCGATGCGGCAAGGCGCATGCATCTCGCCCGCACCCTCCTGCGCCTCGATCATCGCGCCGATGCTCCGGGCTACCACCTCTGGCTGCCCATGCCGACAGCCCGCGCCGACTCTTTCGCCGGCGCCGCCATGGCCAAGGGCATCCGCGTCATGCCACCCCGCGCGCCGATGGTCGATACCAATGCGGCAGCAGGCGGCATCCGCCTCAGCCTCGGCGCACCCCCCTTCGACACGCTCCGCCAGAGCCTGACCACCCTCGCCGGGCTTCTGGGCGACGGGCCGGTGCAGAGCTATGGGGATTTGGCAGTGCTGTGAGGGGCGCGCCGCGTCCGCATGGCCGGGGCCACTACACTGTGACTGGCATTCCCCGCCTCAACTTTCCGGAGAATGTTTCTAGGCGGGTTTGAAGACGGCCTCGAGGTGATGCCCATCCGGATCGATCACGAACGCGGCGTAGTAATGCGGGCCATAATGCGCCCTGAGGCCGGGGGCGCCATTGTCTGTGCCGCCTAGTGCCAGGGCGGCCTGGTGAAAGCGCTGCACCGCTTCCTCGTCCGGTGCGGCAAAGGCAAGATGGAAGCCGGGGCCTGGCGGGCGCTGCCCCTCCGGCCGATGCTTGAGCGCCAGCTTGTCGCCGCCGCCGGCCTGACCGTAGCCGACCGCCTGGCCCGCTTCGCCCGGCCGGAGGTCTTCCCAGACACGCACATAGCCGAGCGGCGCGAGCACCCCGTCATAGAAGACGGCAGCATGCTCGATATCCGAGACGCCGAGGGAGATGTGGTGGAGCATGGTGAGGCCTCTTGCAGCAGGATTGTCCTTACGGAAGGGTGCCACCGCAGGGACACGGTCGCAACAGCGCAAGGCGTTCAGGGCCTCGATTGCGATCGAGGACGCCCGGATGGCGATCGAGGTCTCCGATCCCCAAGCCCTGCGCCATGAAAGGAGCCTCGTTCCCATTCCCCGAGCCCTTCGATGCGCCTTTTCAGCCTACGCAGGCTCCGCGAGCGGCGGGCCTGGCGAGCCTACACGCTGGCCCCGTCAAACATCTTGATCTCCAGCGCCTCGAGATTGGCTTCCGGCACGCAGCGCAGATTGATCGCGCGCATATCGGTGCCATCGGGTGCCGTAGCGGCGGAGAAGGCCTGGGTGCCGCAGGTTGTGCAGAAGCGATGCTCGATTCTGTGCTTGTTGAAGAAGTAGGATTTCAGCGCCTCTTGCCCGCTTGTCAGCTCGAACTGCGTGGCGGGCACGAAGGTCAGCAGCGAGCCCTTCCGCCGGCAGAAGGAACAATTGCAGCTCATCGCCTGCTTCGGCAGATCGGCATCCACGCTGAAAGTGACTTCGCCACAGTGACAGGCGCCTGAATAGGCCATTCGTATCCCTCCCTGAAGAATCCCAGGCTTGCAAGAGCGCGGTCATGATAGGAAGCGCTCCTGTTGCGTCAATGCGCCCTTGCTCCGGAGATGACGGCGATGCCCGAAGACTTTTTCATCCGCCCCGTCGAGCGCGCCGACCATGATCAATGGCTGCGCCTGTGGGAGGGCTACAATGTCTTCTATGGCCGGGTGGGGCCTGACGCGCTTGCTCCGGAAATCACGGCCTGCACATGGCAGCGTTTCTTCGACGGCTACGAGCCGGTTCATGCCCTGGTTGCCGAGCGCGAGGGGAGGCTGATCGGCCTCAGCCATTATCTCTTCCATCGCACCACGGTGGCCATCGGCCCGAACTGCTATCTGCAGGACCTGTTCACCGCCGAGGCCGCGCGCGGGCTCGGTGTCGGCCGGGCGCTGATCGAGGAAGTCTACCGCCGGGCCAGGGCCATGGGGGCGCCGCGCGTCTATTGGCAAACGCAGGAGAGCAACAGTGTGGCCCGCCAGCTTTACGACAAGGTGGCCGATCTTTCGGGCTTCATCGTGTATCGAAAGCAGCTTTGAGCCCTCGGACGCCCTTTGACTCGACCTATCCTCCGGCGCTAAGCAGCCTCAAACCATTCGGAAAGCAGCCGCATCGTGTCCATTCTGTTGCGCCTCGGGACGAGAGGCAGTCCGCTTGCGCTGGCGCAGGCGCGGGAGACCCAGGCCCTGCTGGCGCGGGCGCACGACATCGCGCCCGAGCGCATCGAGATCCGCGTGATCAAGACCTCGGGCGACATAATCCGCGACCGCCCGCTCTCCGAGGTCGGCGGCAAGGGCCTGTTTACCAGGGAGATCGAGCGCGCGCTCGCCGATGGCGAGATCGATATCGGCGTGCATTCGGCCAAGGACATGTCGACCCTCCTGCCGGACGGGCTGGTGCTCAGCGCCTTCCTGGAACGGGAGGACGTGCGCGATGCCCTGATCTCGCCGAAGGCTGCCTCCATCGCCGCCTTGCCGTTGGGCGCCGTCATCGGTACCGCGGCCTTGCGGCGCCAGGCCCAGGTGAAGCATCTCAGGCCCGATCTGAACACCATCCTGTTCCGCGGCAATGTCGAGACGCGCCTGCGCAAGATCGCCGAGGGCGAGGCCGATGCCACGTTGCTCGCCGTGGCCGGGCTGAAGCGGCTCGGCCTCCTCGATCATGCCACCGCCATCCTGAGCGAGGAGGATTTCCTGCCCGCCATCGGGCAGGGCGCCATCGGCCTGGAGACGCGGGCCGACGACGGCGAGACCGGCCGCCTCGTCGCCGGCATCGACCATCGCGAGACGCATCTTGCCCTCACGCTGGAGCGCGCCTTCCTCCGCGTGCTCGATGGCTCCTGCCGTACGCCCATTGCTGGGCACGCCAAAGTGGCGGGCGAGCGGATCAGCTTCCGCGGCCAGATCCTCAAGCCTGACGGCAGCGCCATGCACGAGGCCACCCGCAGCGGCGGCCTCGCCGAGGCGGAGGCGCTCGGGCGCTCGGCCGGCGAGGAGCTGCGCTCCGCGGGCGGGCCGGACTTCTTCGCGGGGTAGATGGTATGCCGATCTCCAGATCGGCACGGAAACGCTATACTTTAAGGAAAGTGCCGATTTGGAGGTCCATAGGCGCTAAAATAAGCCAAAAGGGCGCGGGAATCCCTCCCCGACTGCGGGGAGGGTGGACCGGCGAAGCCGGGACGGGTGGGGGAGAGTGGCGCGACAAGGCAGAAATAAGCAGCTGTCGCGCCGCTCTCCCCCTTCCGTCAGTGCTTCGCACTGACACCTTCCCCGCAGTCGGGGAAGGATCCAGGTCGCGCCCTCGGCATATCTTAGCGCCTATGGACCTGGAGGTCGGCCCACCAGGGAACCCCATGGCACGCGTTCTCGTCACAAGGCCGATCGAGGAGGCGCGGCAGACCGTGCTCGCCTTGGAACAGCGCGGCCACCGGGCGCTGATCGATCCCATGCTCGAGATCGTCTTCCGGGCCGATCCCCTGCCGGCGGGGCCTTTCGATGTGCTGATCGTCACCAGCGGCAATGCGCTCGCGGCCCTCAGACAGCGCCGGGAGTTCGAGGCCCTTGCCGCCACGCCGCTCGTCGCTGTCGGCAGGCGCACCGGCGCGGCGGCGCGGGCGATGGGCTTTGCCGAGGTCGAGACGCTCGGGCGCGATGTCACGAGCCTCGTCGCGCATGTCCGCGAGCGTTGGCGGGAACCCAGGCGCGCGCTCTATCTCGCCGGAGCGGACCGCAGCGGCGATCTTGCCACAGATCTTGCCGCATTTGATCATGATGTCACGCTATCAGTGGTTTATGAGGCGCATCAGGCCGTGCAGTTCCGGCCGGAGACCGCGTCTGCCTTCGCTGCCGGCGCTGTTGACGCGGTGCTGCATTATTCGGCCCGCACCGCCGACGCCTTCATCGCCTGCGCTGGCGGGGAGGCGGGAATGGCGCGGCTCGACGTGCGGCATCTATGCCTGTCGCGCAAGGTGGCGGAGGTGCTTCGCAGGGCCGGTGCGGCAAGGGTTGCCTTTGCGGCGCGGCCGGAGGAAGATGCCTTGCTTGCGCTGATTTGAACGGGATGCGCTCGGGATTTTTCGTGCTATAGGCAAGGCCGGATCGGGTCTCCTTGAGGTTTGCCAAGAGGTCTATATGGTACGAGAAGACGACACGGAAGGCAGGCTGCAAAGGCAGAAAAGCGCCGGCCTAGGCCCCGCAACGCTGGATTTGAACGCGACGGAAGTTGCGCACGAATCAAAGTCTTCCTCTACGGAGACTCCAGCGGAGCCGGCGGAACCCGGGATCGCTCCGCTCGACGCGAGCGCCCCCGTCGCCCAGAGCGGGGAAGGAGAGACGGTCAAGCCGCAGGAAACCGCCGCCGCGCCGCCGCCTCCGGAGCCGCCTGCCGCCGATCGATCCTCGTCCGAGATCCCTTCGCCCCAACTCGAGGCGTATGATCCGCCGCCACCGCCCCGCTCCAGCCTGCCGGTGGTGCTTGCCGCCGTGGTGGGCGGCATCATCGGCGGCGGCCTCGTGCTCGCCGCCGTAGCCTATGACCTGATCCCGCTTGGCCGGACCGGCGTCGGGGCCGAGGTCCTGGTTCCCCGTCTTACCGCGGCCGAACAGGACATCGCCTCCAACAAGGCGGCCATCGACCAGGCTCTCGGCAAGGTCGCGACCGTCGAGGTCGCGGCCAAGACGGCGCAGGACGCCGCCAACAATGCCCTGAACCTCGCCGGCGACGCGCAGAAGGCGGCGAGCGCAGCCAGCAGCGCCGGCAGCACGGCCAATGAGGCTCCTGCCGCCCCTCCCGCCACCGTACCCGACCTTTCCAGCATCACCGACCGGCTGGGCAAGAGCGATGCCGAGATCGCCGCCCTGACGGACCGCCTCGGCAAGGCGGAGACGGATGTCGCAACCCTGAACGATGCCATGCGCCAGGTCGGCACCGCCACCGGCAGCCTTTCCCAGCAGATCGCCGATCTCAAGACGGCCGTCGCCAACACCCCGGACAAGGCGGCCGCCTATGCCGTCGCGCTGTCGCAGCTCGGCGAAGCCGTCCGCAGCGGCAAGCCTTTCGCGGCCGAGCTCAATACTGCCAAGGCGCTGGGCGGCAATGCCGAGGCGCTGGCGCCGCTGGCCAGCCTCGCCCAGACCGGCACCCCCTCGGTGGAGGCGCTCGCCGGCAGCTATGAGGCGGTGAAGCCGCAGATCGTGGCGGCGCTGACGCCCAAGCCCGCCGATCCGCCGCCGGATGCCAGCATGCTCGACCGCCTCACCTCGAGCCTCAGTGGCATCGTCACCACCACGCCGGAGGGCGACGTGCCTGCCGGCGATCCGGGTTGGCCGGCCCAGAAGGTCGCCGATGCCCTGCACAAGGGCGACCTGCCCGGCGCCATCGCCGCCTTCAAGGCGATGCCCGAGGCCGCCCAGCAGGCGGGCGCCGCCTGGCTGTCCCAGGCCTCCGGCGCCGCCTCGGCCTTCGACCTGATCAAGGCGCAGACCAGCGCTGCCCTGCAAAAATTCACCGGCCAGTGAGGCCTCGATGATCCGCGTTGTTGTCACCGTCGTCATTTTCGCCCTGGTGGCCTACGGCCTCTATGTCCTGGCCGACCGGCCGGAGTCCGTCTCGCTCACCTTCAACCATGCCCAGCACAGCGTGAAGCTGGTCTGGGCCGTGGTGGCGCTGATCGTCATCGTCGCCCTCCTGATGATGATCATCGGGCTGGCGCGCTGGCTCTTGCGCTCGCCCGCCAATGTCACCGGCTATTTCCGCACCCGCCGCCGCTCCAGGGGTTTCAACGCCGTTACCCAGGGCATGATCGCTGTGGGTTCGGGCGATGTGCGCCGGGCGCAGAAACAGGCCAATGACGCCGAGCGCATCCTCGGCCGCGAGCCGCTCGCTTTGCTGCTGCGTGCGCAGGCTTCCCAGCTTTCGGGAGACCGCGCGGGCGCCGAGACGGCCTTCCGCGCCATGCTGAACGAGGCCGAGACCAAGCCACTCGGCCTGCGCGGCCTTTTCGTCGAGGCGCGGCGCCGGGGCGATGCCCATGCCGCGCGCCTCCTCGCCGCCGAGGCGGTGAAGACCTCGCCGAGCCTGCCCTGGGCCGGCACGGCGCTGCTCGAATTCCAGTCGGTCGAGAAGGATTGGGCCGGGGCGCTCGCCACCCTCGGCCGCAATGCCGACCATCGCCTGATCGACAAGGAGACGGCGAGGCGCCACCGCGCCGTGCTGCTCACCGCCCGCGCCATCGACCAGGCGGAGCGTGACCGCGCCGCTGCCAAGGCGAGTGCGCTGGAGGCCCTCAAGCTCGCTCCCGGCCTGGTGCCGGCGGCGGTGCTCGCCGCCAAGCTGCTCTCGGAAAGCAACGATATCCGCAAGGCGGCGCGCGTGCTCGAAACCGCCTGGCGTGTACAGCCGCATCCCGATCTTGCCGAGGCCTATATGAATGTCCGCCTCGGGGATTCGGCGCGCGACCGCTATGCCCGCGTCCAGCATCTGGCGGCGCTGATGGCCGGCAATCCAGAGGCATCGATCGCGCTCGCACGCGCGGCCCTCTCGGCCCGCGACTTCACGGTGGCGCGCTCCTCGCTGTCGCCGCTGCTCGCCTCCGGCGCCACCGAGCGTGTCTGCCTGCTGATGGCGGAGATCGAGGAGGCCGAGAACGGTGCCACTGGCAAGGTGCGCGAATGGCTCTCGCGCGCCCTGCGCGCGCCGCGCGATCCGGTCTGGACCGCCGATGGCGTGGTTTCCGATGTCTGGCTGCCGGTGTCGCCCGTCACGGGCCGTATCGACGCCTTCGAATGGAAGACGCCGGTGGAGCGCCTCGGCGCGCCCGTGATGTCCTATTCGGACGATGTGCTGGCCGATATCGACGAGCCGGAACAGCCCAAGCTCGTCGAGGCGCCCGCACCTGCACCCACCCCGGTGGCGCTGGAGACGCCCAAGGCGGCCGCAGCCGAGCCGGTGCCGATCGAGCCCGCCAAGGTCGAGGTGCTCAAGCCCGAGCCCCTGAAGCCGCCGCCCGGCCGCCGCCCGCCCCCGCCCATGCCGGTGGTGCCGTCCCACCCGGTGCCGGATGATCCGGGTACGGGCTCGGATGAGGCGAACCGCGTGGTGCGTTTCCCGATCAACGGGTAGGGGAATCGGGATCGCATCAGCATTTCGGACAAAATCATCCTTGCAAATCTGGAGCGCCACTCCGTAAATGCAAGGATGATTGAACGCCGAATAACGACTGAGCTCAATGAGCTGCTGGATACATATCCGGCCGTTGTCCTCACTGGACCGCGCCAGATAGGCAAGACGACGCTCGCGCTTTCGATCGCCGATGTGCGGCCGTCTATCTACCTCGATCTGGAATCTGATGCCGATCGGGCGAAGCTGGCAGACCCGGAACTCTATCTCGACCAATACGAAAATAAGTTGGTTATACTGGATGAAGTTCACCGGCTACCCGGCCTTTTCCAGAATTTACGAGGATTGATTGATCGCGGACGGCGCGCCGGCCGGCGAACAGGCCGATTTCTCTTGCTGGGTTCGGCATCGATCGATCTGTTGAAGCAGTCTGGTGAGACCCTTGCGGGACGCATTGCCTATCTTGAGATGCATCCAATCGACGGTTTTGAAGTTCCACAAAGCGACCTCACACGACTGTGGGCGCGAGGCGGCTTTCCCGACAGTTTTCTGGCCTCGAGCGATCGTGTAAGTCAGCGCTGGCGTCAGGACTTTATTCGCACTTACCTCGAGCGCGACATTCCTCAATTGGGCCCCCGCATTCCTGCCGAGACATTGCGTCGCTTTTGGACCATGCTGGCGCACTATCAATCCGGTCTCCTCAATGCAGCCGATTTCGGTCGATCGCTTGGTGTGGACGGCAAGACTATTGCATCCTATCTCGACTTACTGGTGGATCTTCTTCTTGTCCGCCGGCTCGAGCCTTGGCATGCCAATGTAAGTAAACGTCTCGTGAAATCGCCGCGCATCTACGTACGGGACAGCGGCATTACGCATACCTTGCTTGGGCTGGCCACGTTGGAGGAAATTCTGGGCCATCCGGTTGTGGGGGCCAGTTGGGAAGGTTTCGTGATCGAGAGCCTGCTTGCTGCTGCTCCCCCAGGCACACAAGGCAATTTCTATCGAACAGCGGCGGGGGCCGAAATCGATCTGGTCCTTATGCTGCCGGGCCAGAGGCTTTGGGCGATCGAAATCAAGCGCAGCCTCTCGCCAAAGGCCGAAAAAGGATTCTACCAAGCCTGTGAGGACATCCAGCCTGAGAAGCGTTTCGTCGTCTATCCCGGCTCGGAGCGCTTTCCATTGAGCGCGGGTACAGAAGTTGTGCCCTTGTCTGAGCTTGGGCAGGTTCTCAGCGGAACATCGTGACGGAGCCGTGTCCCACCACACAGACACACTCCCGCCGATATTGTAGAGTGCCCCAATGTGCATGATGCGGGCTGGAGGAGAGCATGAGATCCGCTTCGTCGGTCGCGACCCTGGCCGTCATTTTGGTTGGCGTAAGCCTGCCCGCCCACGCCGCCAGCGTCGAACAGAACCAGGCCTTCCAGAAGCAGATCTTCGGCCGCACCATCGCCAAGAACCGCATCCACGCCTGCTACAAGCGCGTCTACGACGCCCCACATCTCGCCAGCCATCCCCAGCAGAATGTGCGCACCATGACGCTGCTGGTCACCGGCAAGGGCGAGGATCCGGCCATGCCCACTTATGAGCTCGGCCTTGGCGTCACCTTCCGCAAAAGCGGCTCCCACTTCGAGACCTATGGCAGTTGCGGCACCATCGGCGACGGCACGCCCCAGGGCGGCAAGGCCAATGTCGTCAATTGCGGCGTCGATTGCGATGGCGGCTCCATCGACGTCACCCTCAAGAACGAGAAATCGGTGCTGGTCTCCATTCCCGAGGGCGCCCGCATCTGGAAGGCTGGCAACACCTCGGACGACGAGCATGACGAAAGCCGGCGCTTCGGTTCCGACGACAAGCTTTTCCGGCTCGACCGCACGCAATTGAGCGACTGTCTTTCCTTGACGGTAGATGACGACGAGAAACCGGAGTTGCGCAAGGGGCAGTGAGATGGATCGCAGGAGCGCGGTAAAATCAGTCCTCGTCGCCGGCACCGGCATGCTGGCCGCCGGCCTCGTGACGCAGGCCGAAGCGACGGAAACGCCGGTGCCGCGCGTGGTCTACCACCTCTCCGATCTCGACAAGGTCACTTTCGTGCTCGGCAATCTGCGCAACCATATCGACGGCATGGGCGGCCCGGACAAGGTGCAGCTTGCCGTCGTCGTCCACGGCCCGCCGCTGCGCGCCTTTCGCACCGATAGCGGCAATGACGATGTCAGGGACAAGGTGGCCGGGCTCATGAAGGAGGGCGTTGCCTTCCATGCCTGCATCCACACCATGGAGGGCATGAAGCTCACCCTCGCCGGCCTGCTGCCCGGCTTCGCCGTGGCGGAGAAAGGCGGCGTGGTCAAGCTCGCCGAGCTGCAGGGGCAGGGCTGGCTCTATCTGCGGCCGTAATTCCGGGTGCGCGGGCATCCTGCCCGTTCTTCCTTTTCCTCGGACGCACCGGTTCAAGAACGGGCAAGACGCCCGTGCACCCGGATCCCCTTGACGCCCCGCGCGGATTGCCCGATTCAACCTGAATGGTCGCATCGGGGGCGTGATGGAAACATTCGAGTGGATCATTCTCCTGCTGCTGGGGGCCGCCTTGCTGGCCACCTTCGCCCGCAAGCTCGGTGCGCCCTACCCGACCTTCCTCGCCATCGGCGGTGCCTGCCTCGCCTTCGTGCCGCAGACGCCGGAATGGGCGCTCGACCCCCATCTGGCGCTCACCCTGTTCGTGGCGCCCGTGCTGCTCGATGCCGCCTATGACACCTCGCTCCGGGACCTGCGCGACAATTGGGTGCCGGTCGCCAATCTCGTGGTGGTGGCCGTCGGCGTCACCACCGTGGCGGTGGCCCTGGTCGCACATTGGCTGGTGAAGGATATGCCCTGGGCGGTGGCGATCGCGCTCGGCGCCATCGTGGCCCCGCCCGATGCGGCGGCCGCCACGGCCATCGTGCGGCAGGTCAAGCTGCCACACCGGCTGATGAAGATTCTGGAAGGCGAGAGCCTGCTCAACGATGCCAGCGCGCTGCTGATCTACCGGCTCGCCGTGGTGGCCGTGGTTTCGGGCGGCTTTGCCGTCGGCGGCATCGGGCCGACCTTCCTGTTCAGCGTACTCGGCAGCGTCGTCGTCGGTGTCGGCTTCGCCTGGGTGTTTCCCCGTATCGTGTCCATGTTCGACGACGCGCCTACTTCCCTGATCATCCAGTTCGCCACCACCTTCGGGGTCTGGATCTTCGCCGAATATATCGGGCTCTCCGGCATCCTCACCATCGTCTGCTATGCCATGACGGTGGCCCGGCGCGGCGGCACCGCCATGTCGGCCAAGCTGCGCATTCCCGTCTATGCCGTGTGGGAGACGGTGGTGTTCGTGCTGAACGCCTTCGCCTTCGTGCTGATCGGCATGCAGCTGCGCCCGATCTGGGAGCGGCTCGACATGTCGCTGCGCTACGAATATTCGATCGCCGCCGCCGCCATCCTGCTCACCGTGATCATCGCGCGCTTTGGCTGGGTGATGACCTACAACACCGCCGTGCGGCTGAAGATCCGCCGCTTCGGCTTCCACCCGCCGCGGCCGATGGCGCGGCCGACGGTGCGCGGGGGCCTGGTGATCTCCTGGGCCGGCATGCGCGGCATCGTGACCCTGGCCGCCGCCTTCGCCCTGCCGGAGCATCTCCCCGACGGCGCGCCTTTCCCGTATCGCGACCTCATCCTGTTCACCGCCTTCTGCGTGGTATTCGGCACGCTGGTGATCCAGGGCCTGACGCTGAAGCCGCTAATCCGCTGGATGAACCTGCGCGACGGCGATCCTGTCGGCCAGGAGGTGAAATGGGCGCGCACCGAAGCCTATCGCGCCGCCATCGCCGAGATCCGCGACGAGGGTGACATGCAGGCCAAGCTGCTCTGCAAGGAATATAGCGCCGTGGTTGACCTAGCGGAGACGAGCCCGCTCCACAGCAATACCGGCGAGCTTCCCGGTAACGCCCTGCGACGCCGCGCCATCGCCGCAGCCCGCCGCAAGATGAACGAGCTGCGCTTCGACGGGGCGATCGGCGACGACGCCTTTCACGTGCTGGAGGAGGAATTCGACTGGGCGGAACTGAGCGCTGGGGCAGCAAGGGTGTAGGGGGCTGCTTTTGACCCGAAGCGGAACGTTGGGCGTCCGCTTTCGGGGCATGTTTTTCGACTTGGCTGAAGGACTGATGTGGGGTCGATGAACGAACCCGCTGCGCGGGAGGGCGCCTGCGGTTAAGATAGAGATCAATAAC
>NZ_BSPC01000037.1 GCF_030160835.1 Labrys miyagiensis
TCAATCGGAATGCGTGATTGGGCCCATATCGGTCAATGATTAGGGCCGTTGGTATTATGCTCTACAAGCACAGCCGAATGACAGCGGCAGCGGTTCCTCGCACCCTTGATTGCCGACATTGGCGAACTGCTCAGGCGTCAAAGAGTTAATTCCAGCTAATCGTCAAGACGCTGCCTGCGCGTTCCAGCGTTACGCGAGAGGACTTGAACGGAGTAGTGCGGAAGGCGAGCAGATCATCGACAGTACGTACCGGCCGACCATCGATGCCGCGGATGATGTCGCCTTTCCGGAGCCCGAGACGGTATGCACCCGCCCCCACTCGCGCATCCAAGACGACGATACCAGAAATGCCACTGTCAACGCCAATCTCGTCAGCGAATGCGGGCGACAGGCTTGCAACTCTCGCGCCACGCAGAGGGCTAAGATTCGGCATCCAGGTGTCGTTGCTGGGTGGCTCATTGGGTGGCCGTTGCAAAGAAACGGAAACCTTGTGGAAATCTCCGCCACGTTCGAGCGTCAATTGTACCGTGCTGCCGGCCTCCCGAGTGGCAATGCGATAACGCAGCGCCTGCGGATCATCAATCGGAAATTCGTCGACAGCGAGGATCACGTCACCTTGTTGGAGACCCGCGTTATCTGCAGGGCCGCCCTTGAAGACATCTGTCACCAGAACACCGTGTAGCGAGGATAAGCCCAACAGCTCCGCTATTTGCGGCAGTATGGTACGGCTCGAGATACCAATCCATGGTCGGACTAGTGGCTTACCTTTCACGGCACTGTCGACCATCCCACGCGCCATGTTGCTAGGGATTGCGAAACCTAGCCCCTGCGACCCCCCAGAGGTTGAGTAGATCGCAGTGTTGATGCCTACAAGCGTTCCGTCCATGGCGATCAGGGCACCGCCGGAATTGCCGGGATTGATGGCTGCGTCGGTCTGGATGAAGAAGCGAAAATCGCCAACGCCGAATGAAGTACGCGCCGTAGCTGAGACGATTCCGCTCGTCACGGTTTGGCCAAGTCCGAACGGATTGCCGATCGCTATCACACGATCGCCAGCCTTGAGACGATCTGAGTCGCCGAACTCGATCGATGGCAACGCCGCGCCGCCGGCGTCGATCCGTAGGACAGCTAAATCGGTGTGCTGGTCGGAAACCAACACCTCCGCTGAGTGAGCCTGACCGCCAGGCAAGGCGACAAGTATTCCGCTGGCCCCTTCAACCACATGATAGTTGGTGACGATGACACCGTTCGCAGCCACGATGACGCCCGAGCCAAGCGAGCTTTCAAAACGGTCCTGCCCATAGCCAAACAAAAGGGTATCCCTGAACAGCCGCCAGAATGCGGAGCCATCGAGATAACGGGTCGCTGAGCGATTGCGGATGACTTTTTGGGCAAAGATGTTGACGACCGATGGAGCAGTCCTTTCGACGAGCGGCGCCAACGATTGGCTGGGTGGTGGAGCAGGCGGCACATCTTCCGCGGCAGTAACGGGCGCAAAAATTGTCGCGCCGATTAGCGCTGTCATCCGGATTGCCATTGCGAAGGTGCGCAACTGCATGGGTAGTATTTCCCTTCCCAGGTCACGTTCATTGCCACGGAAAGTAAACAGGCAAGAGGATCGCGGCGACAACCACCCAGAATAGGACTACGGAATAATAGGCGGCACTCTTGAAATGGCCGGTGATCCGCCGGTCGGCGGGAAAATCCTGATCCCTGAACTGGCTGTGAATCTGCTCCCACAGATCAGTCGCTGATTCAGCATGGAGATGCTCGCATTTTTCGATAAAAGAACGCTCGGTGTTACCGCGGGGCCGACTGCGTAGGTAGTCACGATAGAAATCGCAACCCAGACTTAATTCGAGAAAGATGATGCGCGGATACAGAACCACGACACCGCGGTCGATCGTCAATACGACCCGGTAGGCAAACCACACGATCAAGGAAGCAATAAGGGCGGCGGCAATCAGCAAGGGTCTGCTTGCCAAATCGAGGCTTAGAAGTAGCATCAACCAAAAATAGCCGTGCGCTACCACATGACCGAAAGCGTACCACGCATTGTAAGAGCGGATGGTAGCAAGGCGCTGGTCGTGAATAACCCTATATTCAAGCTCGCGACTGCCAGACGCTAGGGGCTCCTGCCTCAGCTGCCCTGTGGTTTTGACGTTGGCAGTGTCCATTGGGACGCTCCCAATATCCTCCGTCGTAGTTATACATTTTAGTTCCAACTTACCTTGTTGGCAAGGTCTCCTTGTCTGGATGGAACAGAGTAAGAAACCGGGACAACTGTCGAACTGTCTTTAATAATGAAACAAAGGACCTGTAATTGTCAATGTATCGTCGTGTACTTAATATCAAACGATGTATTTAAGGAAGAGATTCCGACTTAGTTTACTACTGTTAATTCGAGATTCGATCTGCACAACCTTGTTAGCGACAGTGTCACGAGAACTTTGGCCGTGCGAGGCGCGCCGGGGTAGGGAGCCGATCTTCGACTTCCGCCACCAGGTGCCGCCTGAAGTCATTTGGTACGCGGTCTGGCTCTACTGCCATTCACGTGTAAGCGCCAAGGAGGCCCCATCTGGTGGGCGCGATGAAGGGGTGGAATTCGGGTAGGAAGAAGAGCTTTCGCAGTGAGGTTCTATGTCTGCTGCTATGCCTGATCACAGAACATTCCAGATGATCGAGGCTGTTTCGGATCGATTGGAAGGGACGCCGCGGCAGGTGCGCCGGCATTGGTCAGATGCGTTCAAGGCGCGAGCCGACGCAGGTTGCGGGCATACGCCGATCCGAACTTGTCGACCCATCGCCGGATCGTCTCATAGGAGACGTCGAGGCCGCGTTCGGCCAGCAATTCTTCGACATCGCGGTAGCTCAAGGTGAACCGCAGATAGAGCCACACGGCATGCCGGATGATCTCGGGCGGGAACTGGTGAAGGGCCTAGGAAATCGGCTGCATGCCCCTCCCCCACCGCATCACGGCTCACACCGTCAAAGTTCCCGTGACAATGCCCTTGAGACTGTTTTCCCATTATGCCCGCCCAACACGAAATTCCTGACACTCCCCGTGCAGGGGATTTTCTGCTTGGTAGCGCTCAGGCCTCGGCTTTACTTGCAACGATGATACGTCGTCGCAATGTCGGGAAAATCTGGATCGACCCGGGAGATCGTGTCGGCATCCTTCACTTTGATGCTCACGGTCATATCCCCGAACATGATCTGGGATTCGCAATGCAGACGCAGCTTGACTGTATCCGCGCTCTGTTTGCGGGACGCGATCGAGCAGGTGCTCGTAAGCCCATGTATCTGATCTCCGTTAATAAGGACCCCGGGCAGAGCGGTGCCTTGGTTCTGCGCAAAGTCCATTTTTCCATTCTTTATGGTGAAAACATTGGCGCAGGACTCGCCCTCTATCACCCAGGCGCCATCAAAGCTGTCGCCAGAGGCAGCCTCTGTCGAACCTGTTCCCAGCGCAAATAGAAATGCGGCAACGAACGCCTGAAGATAGACCAATGATCGATTAGACATTTGTGGCACTCCATCTGGCATGCGCCGAGCCTATCCAAGGTGGTTATGGACGCAATCTTATCCGACATGCGCCGGCTGAGCGGCTCTTCGGGGCAAGATTGACGCCAGGGGCGGGCATTGGCAAGCCCGAACCTCGCCGCGAGCGCCCAAATGTCCGGGAGGCCGGTTGGCATTGTCAACTTGAGCCGTCTGGCTCCGAAGGACGGCAATTTCCCCTCACCTGGAACGTCTCATTCGGGCGCTCTCGAACATGTGGAAGCTGGGATCTACAAGAAAATTGCTCAGATTGATGTGCTCGTCGGTTAAGTTGACAGTGCCTCCCAGACCTTTACGGGCCAGTTTGGAAGGCAATCTATGGGTGGCGCAACATGTCATCCCGGCCCTGCGCAAACTTCATATCATCCGCAGTTGGGCTGCGATGAACGTCAATATCGACGGCGCCCCAATTCTAGGTGAGCATCCCGGCATTCCCGGCTTCTTCAATGCCGTCGCATCGAACGGCTACACACTCGGTCCCCTGGTCGGCTGTATCACGGCGGATCTGATCTGCCGCGGCGAAACAGACCGGGATGTTCGCGGCTTTTCCATATCGCGCTTTCGGAACTGACAGAGTGCCGCTCGGTCAAGGAGATAGGCGATGCCGTATATGAGCGCAAAGGAGCGGTCCGATTTCATGTTCAGCTCTGCGCCTTAGTCAAGCGTGCGACCGCCAACAGACATAAAAGGCGTTCTGAGAATTCGCCCCTTCTCGCCCAAAGAGGTCACCAGTGATTGGCAGATCGCCAAAATTAGGGAAAGTCGCCGAACAGCCCCCTATTTTTACCTTTGCCCGAGGGCAGGCCTGAACAACCGCTCTGAATAAGCGTTCTTCTGCCCACGAGGTTGGGAGAACCATATTAGCGCCAGGGGCACTAGCTCAAATAAGCGCGCGGATCCTTATTCATCCACAAACACACAACCACAAATAATTCGGCCGAACAGTGACCACCGCTGCGAAGGCGGCTGAGGTTTGAATGCGACGTCTCAAGCTGCGCCGCCAGTTCGCGAAGCCCCAGTCCGCTTGAAGCAAGCTTGGCGTCAAAATCGGCGGCCAGTGCCGGCCATCGTCTGAAACGCAACGATTGTCTCCCGCTACTTCAGCTACCAGCGCTGCCCTTCTTCTGCATGGTCGCTCCGACCAGGCCGCCCGTTGCCAAAGACCCCCCGGTCGGTCCGATCCGAGGCGCGTTGCAACAGGGCGACCGTGATTGTCGTACCATTTGACCTTTTTTGGCTGCCAGATCAAAGCCGCGGTGGCGGTTCTTTGACTATGGCTGGTGCGACGATGCGCAGTGCTATACACTTGGCCAAAGAGGTATGCATTGGTATCACTTTCTGTTGGTTTTTAGTATCGTCCCTGTGGATCCTCAATGTGTGGAGAATTATCCTATGAATTCTGCACAAAATAATTCGCCTGCCGAGTCCATTATTGCAGCGGCGGTTAGCTCGGTTGAGGAAATATCAGATAAGCCGAAAGATTATATTTCGGTGACTGCAAGTCCAGACCTAACGTTGGCGACGATAACTATCTTTGGCCAAGACAAGTCACTCGCTAGCATTGATTTCGATGCGGACCAGCTTGACATTCTTATCTCAAGGATTGTCGCGGTAAGAGACGCGTTGAGTGGTCGCAGATAGCTACGCTAGATTGAAAACTCTTGAACGGAAACGTCCGCTTCTTTGACCTTACGCACCCGCCAGCGGTACCAAGCGGCATCGACGCCGCATAAGCGCCCCGGTTGCTATCAGGCTCGCCCCTGAGGCTCGGCGTCTTCGAGTATAATTTGGTCTTGTAAACCAACCAGATCCCGCAAAATCACGATTGCCTGTGCGGCCTCCAGCAAGGCTGTTTCGATCTCTTCCACCGGCCGGTCGTCGACTTCAAATGCGAGATTGCGTAGTCGCTCGACGATATCTTGCTTCTTGTCCATACGATGAGGTTATCAGAGTGGGGCAGTCATACCAATAACGTGCACCAGGCAAGACCTTACTGACCGCTTCTCTCTGGCGTCGTCCTAAGCACCCGTCCATCCAATACCTCGATAGGCCCTTCCCCGTTCATGCAGCAGATCCACAACATTCCTCAAAGGCAAGGGATAACGCACCTACATCGTTACCGCCAGGCGGATGACCTCTGGCGACGAATTGAAATAGCGAAACGGATTGAGCTTGGGGGCGGCCATCCTCGCTCCCTATCCTACGCCGCGACCTTCGGCAATTTGCTCTGACAGAGCGTGCGCAAAAGCTGCCAGTGGAGATCGGCACCCCTGCTACGACTGAATGCGCTTACCTGCTCCGTCAAAGCGATGGATCTTGTCGTTTTGGGGACCAAAACGCAGCGTCTCGCCGATCGTCACCGGCACATCGCCATCAATACGGATGGTCAGGCTCCCCAGGTCCGGTGACTCCAGATAGAGCATGGTATCGGCACCCAGATGTTCGGCATGGCCGAGCACGCCGTGCCACGGTCCGTCGGACCGCAGATCTATATGCTCGGGCCGGATGCCGATCATGGTGGCATTGGCACGCACAGCCGTTTCGCCCGCGATGAAATTCATAGTCGGCGAGCCAATGAACCCGGCCACGAACAGATTGGCAGGGCTGTTGTAAAGCTCGAGCGGCGCACCGACCTGCTCGATCAGCCCGGCATTGAGCACAACGATCTTGTCTGCCAACGTCATCGCTTCGATTTGGTCATGGGTAACGTAGACCATGGTAGCGCCGAGCTGGCGATGGAGCTTGGCGATCTCGATGCGGGTGCCGACGCGCAGGGCCGCATCGAGATTGGACAGGGGTTCATCGAATAGAAACAGGCTCGGCTGGCGTACAATTGCGCGACCAATGGCGACGCGCTGGCGCTGCCCGCCCGACAGTTCCGCTGGGCGGCGCTGCAACAGGGCTTCGAGACGCAGCAACGCTGCCGCCTTCGCCACGCGCGTTTCGATCTCGCCTTTGGCTACGCCCTCCTGTTGGAGGGCCAGCCCCATGTTCTTCTCCACCGTCAGATGCGGATAAAGCGCATAAGACTGGAACACCATTGCGATGCCCCGCTTGGCTGGCGGAGTGACATTCACTGTCCTTCCATCGATGGCAATATCGCCGGAGGTCTGTTCCTCCAGCCCCGCGATGATGCGCAGCAAGGTGGACTTGCCGCAGCCCGATGGGCCGACAAACACCACGAACTCGCCATGCGCCACATTGAGATCGACGCCCTTGATGACATCCATGGGGCCGAACGATTTCTTGATCGATTTGAGGTCCAGCGAACCCATTATGTGTCCTTATAGATCTATGGCGCGGCGTTCGCGCATGGAACGATCGGCGGCAAGTACAACCTCCAGCGAGCGCACCGCATCGTTCATGTGGCGGGTGAGATCGAGATTTTCTGTGATGGCACGCATCACGAAGGCCTGTTCCCGCTCGCATAACGCCTGATGACCGGGCTCGTCCTGCATCGAGACAAGGCGGTCCGGATTGGCGAAACCGCCATCGGGACGAAGAGCGGCATTGTGGATGCGGAGGATCGACGTCTTGGTGTGGGTATCGATGTCATCGGATTTGGCGTTTTCACTCATCACGATGGAGACCGCGCCCTTTGGGCTCATCACATCCTTCACGAAGAAGGCGGTCTCGGAGATCATCGGGCCCCAGCCTGCTTCGTACCAACCAATCGAGCCATCTTCGAACAGCACCTGCAAGTGGCCGAAATTGACCTGGTCCGATGCAATCTCGTCTGAGAGGCGCACACCCATGCCCCGCACCTGGATCGGCCTGGCATCGGTGATTTGCAGCATCACATCGAGATAATGCACACCGCAGTCGACCACCGGCGAAGTCGAGTCCATCAAGCGCTTGTGGATCTGCCAGGCAGGCCCCGAAGACTGCTGGTTGAGATTCATGCGCATCACGAAGGGCGGCCCCATGTCTCGAGCGAGCCGGATGAATTCCATCCAGGACGGATGGTGGCGCAGAATATAGCCGATCACCAGCTTGCGCCCAGTGCGCTGTGCCGCCTCCACGACACGCCGGGCATCTTCGACCGTGGGCGCCAGCGGCTTTTCGACAAAGACATCGGCGCCTGCTTCCATGGCTTGGATGGCGAAGCCGGCATGGCTGTCAGTATAGGTGTTGATCGAGACCAGATCGGGCTTGAGTGCCAGGAGTTCATCGAAGGAACTGTAGCGCGGATAAGCAGCAAGCTCCGGCGGCAGTTCATTAATGGTTCTGTTGCCAAGGCCAACGATCTCAAAGCCTGGATTGGAGTGATAGGCCAGCGCGTGGCTCATGCCCATTTGCCCAAGGCCGATGACTGCGACGCGAATAGCTTTGCTCATTTGACGGCTCCAGCAGTGATGCCGCGGATAAGCTGGCGAGAGAACAGGAGGTAGAGCACCAGCACCGGCAAGATTGCGAGGCTGAGCGCCGCCAGCACAGCATTCCAGTTGGTGACATATTGACCGATGAAGACTTGGGCTCCGAGCGTCACCGTTTTGGTTGCCTCGCCCGGCGCGAGAATGAGCGGGAACCAAAGGTCATTCCAGATCGGGATCATCGTGAAGACGGCAACCGTCGCAAGAGCTGGCCGGATCAGCGGCAGGACGAGTTTGAAAAAAATGGCGTATTCGGAAAGGCCATCGATGCGCGCGGCATTCTTCAGATCATGCGAAACCTGATGCATGAACTCCTGAAGAATGAAGATCGCCAGCGGCAGGCCCTGCGCTGTGTACACCAGGATCAATGCCAGGTGGGTGTTCACGAGCCTGGCGGCGACCATCAGATTGAGGATTGCGATCGTGCCCAGCCGGATTGGGATCATGATGCCCAGCGCCATATACAGGCCCAACAGCGTATTGCCGCGAAAGCGGTATTCCGACAGGCCGAAGGCGGCCATGGCCCCGAACAGCAGCACGAAGAAGATCGAGCCAATTGTGACGATCAGGCTGTTGCCGAAATAGAACAGGAAGTCTCCCTGCCCGATCACCGTAAAATAGCCGATGAGGTCAAAGGTCCTGGGCGTGGGCGGCAGCAGCGGCGTCGCGAAGATCGCGTTGCGCGCCTTCATCGAATTCATCACCACGAGGATGATCGGGGCTAGGCACAGGAAGGTGTAGCCGCCGAGAACCAGGTGCATGAGGGCGGTATTGAGTGGGGAAGAGCGGGCACGATTCATGATGGCTGGTCTCAGAACTGGTAGCGACGCATGCGCCGCTGCACGAAGAAGAGATAAATCATCACGCCGCTGAGAATGATGAGGAACATCATGGTGGCGATGGCTGCACCCATGTTCTGGTCGCCGAGCTGAAGCTGAAATCCGAAGAAGGTCCGGTAGAGAAAGGTGCCGAGAATGTCGGTGGCGAAATTCGGCCCTGCGAGCGCGCCCTGTGCCGTGTAGATTAGGTCGAAAGCATTGAAATTGCCCACGAAGGTCAGGATCGAGATGATTCCGATCGACGGCAGGATCAGGGGCAATTTGATTTTGCGGAATTGGGAAAAACCGGTGATGCCGTCGAGTTCGGCAGCCTCGATCACCTCCTCCGGGATCGACAGCATAGCAGCGTAGATCAGCATCATCGGAACGCCGACATATTGCCAGACCGAAACAAGCGCCAAGGTGACAAGGGCGGAGCTTTCCTGGCCCAGCCACGGTCCGAACATCCATTTGAGGCCGACCCAGCCCAATATGTTCGGCGTCACCCCCCATAACGGGCTTAAAATCAGCTTCCAGGTGAAGCCTACAATAACGAAAGACAACATGGTCGGCAGGAAGATCGCGGTGCGATAGAAGCTGCGGCCACGCAGTTTCGGCACGGAAAGAATCGCGGCCAGCACCACACCGATCGGGTTCTGCAGGCACATATGGATGATGAAGAAGATGACGTTGTTCTTCAGGGCATTCCAGAAGCTGGCCGACCAGCGTGGATCGAAGAACAAAGTCCGGAAGTTGTCGAACCCGGCTAAAGCCTGCTGACCGTCAATCGAGCGATAGAAGGCCAGGCGCAAGGTATCGGCCAGCGGAATGATCATGATGGCGGTATAGACCAGGACCGCCGGCGCCAGGAACACGGCGATATGCCAGCGCCGAGGGCGGCGCATCGTCTCGACATCTGACATGGATCGGCTCCCGGATAATGCGATGAATTAAGGCACAAGACGCCTTATGCACGAAGCGCGGCAGCAGACGGCTTTCCGCAGCAATTTTATTTGCTGTGCAAAGTCGGCGCATCGTTTCAAGCAAATGGCAAAAAGACTTTGGTCTCTTGCGCGACGCCGCCTTGATGGAAGGGACTATCAGGCTCCCTCCTTCTGGCTCATCCTGCGAGACCGCCCTCTCCGGCTTTCGCCGGAGAAAGCTTTGGCCGCATTTTGTTTTACTTGGCAGGCTTGTACCAGCTGTCCAGCCCGGCCTGGAGCTTCTTGGCGGCATCATCAGGCGTTTCGGTGCCGTTGACGACGTTGGCCGAAACGTTCCACGTCTCGTTCTCGAGATTGGGCGTACCGCGCGACAGGATCTGATAGGTTGAGCGGATGGTCGATTTGCAGGTGCTCCGCCAGGACACGAATTCCTTGGCGAGGTCGTCCGTTAGGTCGACCTTGCCCGGCTGTAGGCTGAAGAAGCCGGGCAGTGCATTCGAATAGATCGAAGCGAACTCGGAGGAAGCCACCCAGGTGAGGAAAGTCTTGGCAGCGTCCTGATTCTTCGACTTTGCGTTGATGCCAAGGGCGATATCGACATGGTCAGAGATATAGCAGGTGTCGCCCACCTTCTTCACTGGAGGTGGAAAGGCGCCCATCTTGAATTGAGCCTGGCTGTTGAACTGGGCGATATCCCAAGATCCCGCCGGATAGATCGCGGCACGGCCGAGTGAAAACAGGTTCTGGCTGTCGGGATAGGCCTGGGCCTTGTAGCCATCACCGAGGTAGGTCGCCCACCGGGCGAGTACCTTGTAGGGCTCGACCCATTGGGGGTCGGTCAGCTTCTCCTTGCCCGAGATCAGGGCCAAGCGCCCCTCTTCGCCATGCCAATAGTTCGGCCCGATATTCTGGTAGCCCATGGTCGCGGCTTCCCACTGGTCCTTGGTTCCCAGATCCATCGGGGTGTAGGTGCCGTCGGCCTTGAGCTTGTCAAGGTCGGCGAAGAATTCATCCTCGGTCGCCGGCGGCTTGATGCCAACCTTGTCGAAAGCTTCCTTGTTGTAGATGAAGCCGTGGATGACGGAGGCAACCGGCACGCAGAACGTGGTCTTGCCGTCGTCGGTCGACCAACCGGCCTTGGCTACTGGGGAGAATTTGTCGATGCCGGGAATGTCATTGACGGACGCAAGCAATCCCTTTTGGAAAAGCTGCAATGAGGCGTCGAAGGGGCGGCAGGCAATGATATCGCCAGCAGTACCTGCGTCGAGCTTGGAATTGAGAGCTGCGTTGTATTCAGTCGGGGCTGTCGGCTGGAATACGACCTTGATCTCCGGATGGACCTTGTTGAATGCCGGGATGATCTTTTCATTCCAGATTTGCAGGTCGTCATTGCGCCAGCTTTCGACCGTCAATGTAGACTGGGCGAAGGCGTGGCTGACCGAAAATAGTGCCGCAGCACTGGCGGATGCAAGCACAAGCCTCTTGAAGCTTGATGTCATCATGTTCTCCTGTGGTTGGTCACGGCGGTTGGATCCGCCTTGCTGTCGTCCGCCGCGAGGGCTGCAAGGGCATCCCGCACATCCCCGCCGCGACTTTTCAAAAAGGCTTCCGCCTTTTCGAGGCTCTTTGCTCCGGCTGCCAGGAGGATGGCCGGCTTGACCGAACCATGTGCTCGTTTCAGCGCCTCTCGCGCCGCGGCAGCGTCGACATCCGCGGCGCCGGCAACGACGGCAACGGCGCGACGGCGCAATTTCTCGTTATCCGCCTGCATGTTGACCATGAGACCGCGGAAGGTGTGGCCCAAGCGGATGGCAATCAGGGTCGACAACATGTTGAGAGCGCATTTCTGCGCCGTCCCGGCATTCATGCGTGTCGAGCCGGCGATCACCTCCGGCGGCGTCGCCAACAAGACCGGATGATCGGCGTTCTGGAGCAGCGGCGTTTCGGGATTGGAAGCGATGCCGACTGTCAGCGCGCCGGCGTGCCGGGCACAACGCAGGGCCGAAACGACATAGGGTGTGCTGCCGCTGGCCGAAATTCCGACAAGGCAATCGGCGCTCGTCAGACCCAATGCCGCGACCTCTTGCGCGGCCATGTCGCCATCATCCTCGGCTTTCGAGGGAATGTCGAACATGGCTTCTCGGCCACCGGCGAGCAGCACGACAATCTGCTCGGGATCGATGCCATAGGTCCCTGGCAGCTCCAGCGCGTCGACTTGGGCCAGAAGCCCCGATGATCCTGCTCCGGCGTAAACGAGTCGGCCGCCGCGGCGCATACCGCTGGCGATCGCTTCGGCAGCACCAGCCAGTTCAGGAACCGCATTCGCGACAGCGTCAATTGCTTCGCGCTGCGTCGCTGCGATGAGCGAAAGCACGTCGACCCCCGACAGGGTGTCGATATCGCGGTACAGGTCGCTTGCTTCTTCGGTGCGGGGGCCGCTCATGTCGTGCGAAACCGTGCCAGTGAGTGGAGTTGGTGGACACTACCAATATAATACCTTTCGTCAATTGAAATTTTAACGATTTGACGGAATCTCGAAGCGTGCTGCCAAAGCCCGCTTATTGTATCCGGGTACAATATTGATTTCTTCTCCTGAGAGCGCTGCAAATGGCGACTGACAGCGAAATTTCAGTATGGCTTGTTTGTGATTTACAAGATGGTTTATATTGGTATTGTCTCTGAAGGAGAGGAAAGAATGTCGAGCCCCTGTTATCTTGCCATCGACGGCGGCGGCACCAATACGCGCGCCCGGCTCGCGGATGGCAGCGGCCGCATCATCGGTGAAGGACTGTCCGGTTCATCCAACCTGACGCTCGGCATCGAGACGGCCGGCACCGCCATCGCGGCCGCCGGCGACATCGCGTTGAAGGCTGCGGGCCTCGGCGAGAGGGCGCGCGCGTTCGTTCATGCCGGCCTGGGCCTGGCCGGGGCGAATGTTCCGGCCCTCGCCGAAGCTATCGGCGGTTTCGCCTTCGGCTATCGCACCGTAGCGGTTGCCTCTGATGCTGTTTCGGCCTGCCTCGGCGCTCATGGTGGCGGCGATGGCGGCATCCTCATTCTTGGCACGGGCTCGCAAGGATTGGCTTTGGTGGGCGGCAAGAGCACAGCGGTCGGTGGTTGGGGGTTTGCCATTTCCGACGAAGCCTCCGGCGCCATTCTCGGTCGTGCCGCCTTGCGTGCCGCCATTTTGGCTGTCGACGCCCTTTGTCCCGCTTCAGATCTCACGCGTGCCATTCTGGCCCGTTTCCACGACGAGCCCGCGCGAGCTGTATTATGGGCGAAGTCTGCGACACCTCGCGACTATGGCAGTTTTGCACCTCTCGTCTTCGAGCGCGCCGGCCGCGACAGCGTCGCTGATTTCCTGATCGCGGACGCCGTACGCTCGATTGTGGCGATGCTCGAGAGGTTAACCTTCCTGGGGGCGCCTCGCATCGCCCTAATGGGGGGCCTCGCCAAGCCCTATCGCCCTTTCATTCCGGCGCGTTATGACAAGATCCTGGTCCAAGCCAAAGGCGATGCCATGGACGGCGCCCTGATGCTGGCGCGACAAGGCGCCGATGCGGCCGCAGTAAATTCTGGAGTAACCGGATGAGCCGGATCGCATCCATCTTCGGGCTCGAGGGACTGCCGGCCGACGATCCGGCTCCGCTCTATCTGCGGCTGCAGGAGCGGATCAGAAGCGCTATCCAGCGTGGTGACCTACGCCCGCTTGATGCCTTGCCTGGCGAGCGCGATATTGCCGAAGCTTTTTCCGTATCGCGCGTCACCGTGCGCAAGGCACTCGCGGGCCTCGTCGAAACTGGGCTTTTAAAGCAGCGGCAGGGATCCGGCACTTTTGTCGCGGCCCCACCCCAGAGGGTTGAGCAGCCGCTGTCGCGACTGACCTCATTCACCGAGGATATGCACTCGCGCGGCTTCGTCTCAACATCGCGATGGCTCAAACGCGAGGTGTCGCTGGCCTCCCCTCAGGAAGCGATGCGCCTGTCGTTGTCACCCACCGAAACGGTATGCCGCTTGTCGCGCCTTCGTCTCGCCGACGATACGCCAATGGCGATCGAGCGCGCTACCATCTCAACGCGCTACCTTCCCGATCCGAACCTCGTCGGTCAGTCGCTCTATGCCGTGCTCGAAGAGCGTGGTGTCAGGCCCGTGCGAGCCTTGCAGCGCCTCAGTGCCGCCAACCTGGGCCCAGAGGAGGCGACCCTGCTCGATGTGCCACCGGGTTCGGCTGCTTTATCGATCGATCGTCTCGCCTTCCTCGAGACCGGGACGCCGATCGAATTCACCCATTCATGGTACCGAGGCGACGCGTATGACTTCGTTGCCGAATTGACATTGAGGCGCGAATGACGGCCCCGACTTCCTCCTCGACGACAACCGCAATGGCCTTGGAAATTGCTGAAACGCCGGCGGCCTTTGCCCGTTTCCTAGACCGGGAAGGTGCTTCCCTGGCAAGGATCGGCGCAAAGCTGAGAAACATCGCCCCGTCTCTGGTCGTGACCTGCGCGCGGGGATCGTCCGACAACGTGGCGGGCTATTTCAAATATCTCAGCGAGATATGCACCGGAGTGCCTGTTGCCTCGATCGGCCCCTCAATCGCCTCCATCTACAATGCGCCGCTGCGGCTCAAGGGCGCCGTTGTCATCTCGGTGTCTCAATCGGGCAAGAGCCCCGATATCCTCGCTTTGCAGAGCGCGGCCCGGGAAGCTGGAGCTTTCGCCATCGCCGTCGTCAATGATGATACGTCTCCGCTTGCAGCTCAGGCCGATGCCGTGCTGCCCATCCATGCTGGGGTCGAGAAGAGCGTAGCTGCCACCAAGACGTGCCTCAGCTCTGCCGCAGTCCTCGCCGCGCTGCTCAGCGAGTGGCACCAGGAAAAGTCGCTACAGCAATCTGTGCGCAAATTGCCCGGAACGTTCGAGACTGCATTTTCGGCCGATTGGAGTTCTGCAATTCCGGTGTTCGAAAAGGCGCAATCGGCCTATGTCATCGGCCGCGGCCCGGCCTTTCCGGTCGCACAGGAGGCAGCGCTCAAGCTCAAGGAAACAGCTGTGTTGCACGCCGAGGCCTATAGTGGAGCCGAGGTGATGCATGGACCGCTGCAACTAGTTGGCGAGGGTTTCCCCATTCTGGCGTTCCGCCCGGGTGATGCGGCCTATGCGGCGATGGGCGAGGCGATCGAACGCTTGCGCGCTGCTGGCGCTACCATGTTCGTGGCTGGTGGTGACGACCTGCCGTTCAAAAGTTCGGGGCATCCCCTCATCGACCCCCTGGCCATGCTGCTGTCCTTCTATGGCCTGGCGGAGAAGATTGCGCGCCACCGCGGGTTTGACCCCGACCGCCCCACCCGATTGCACAAAGTGACGGAGACGATCTGATGGCGCTGACCGCCCTGACCGCTCCGTGGATTTTCACCGGCGATGTCTTTCTCGACCAACATGGTGTCCTCGTCGAGGGCGAACGCATCGTAGCAATCGTGCCGCGCGACGGCATCCCGGCGGAAGCGATAGTCTGTGCTCTGCCCTCCGGCGTTCTCGCTCCCGGATTCATCGACGCACAGGTCAATGGCGGGGGCGGCTTCCTATTTAACCAAACCCCAGATGTGCCCACGCTCGCGGGTATTTCGGCCGCGCATCGCCGCCATGGCTCGACAAGCCTATTGCCGACCTTCATCACCGACAAGCCCCAGGGCATGAGGCTCGCGATCGCTGCCACGCGCGACGCGATCGAGGTGGGCACGCCTGGCATTCTCGGCATCCACCTCGAAGGGCCGTTCCTGTCCGTGGCCCGCAAGGGCGCACATGATCCGTCCCTCATCCGTCCGCTGACGGAGGCAGATGTCGACCTGGTCCTCGGCGCCGGTATCGAGACAGTGCTAATGACGGTGGCACCGGAAAACGCACCGAATAGCCTCATCCGCCGCCTCGTCGATGGTGGCGTGATCGTCAGCATCGGCCATAGCGATGCAGGTTACGACACAGTGATGGCTGCTGCGGACGCGGGGGCGACAGGCATTACCCATCTCTTCAACGCGATGTCCTCTCTTCAGAACCGCGAGCCCGGCGTCACTGGGGCAGCGCTCGATCGCGGCGCCCTATGGTGCGGCGTGATCGCCGACGGCCATCACGTCCATCCTGCCACCCTTGCACCGGCGATCCGTGCCAAGAGAGGGCCTGGACGCCTCTTCCTTGTCTCAGACGCCATGCCGACCGCGGGGGATGCTAATGACGTGTTCTATCTCAATGGCCGCAAGGTCACGCGCCGCGACGGTGTGCTGATGCTGGACAATGGCACGCTGGCAGGCTCAGATCTTACCATGGACCACGCGGTGCAATACGCAGTGAACCACCTCGGCGTCGCGCTCGACGAGGCACTGCGCATGGCGAGCCTATACCCCGCCCAATTCCTCAAGCTCGATAATGAGCGCGGGCGCATCGCACCGCGGTTTCGCGCCGATTTTGTCCATCTCGATGACAAGCTGACTGTTAGGGGCGTGTGGATGTCGGGCCATAAATCGGCAGGTTGATATTGCCTAAAAAGCGGTTTCTTCGAAGGCCAATCCAGACACCTCATTTGTCGCCGATTGAGCGTTAGCGGCGTTGTCAGCCTAACCGGGTCTTCGGGTCCCGAACCCGGAACTGGGCAGCACCGCTATACGATACCGTGCGTTCGGGACGAGAAGACCCTGTCGGTCCCTTGCTCTATTGTCGTGTACTGTTAGGAGGCGACCCTGTTGAACTTCACATGGGTCTCGGGGCTGCTCTGGATGGTCTGCAAAATCACGCAATAGCGATCAGTTAGCTCAACCAGCTCGGTCAGCCGGCTCAGCTCCGCATCCGTGTCAATGTCGAAGCGCAGGCGGATTTCCTTGAATCCCACCGGCACGCCTTCCGTGACACCGAGCGTACCGCGAAGATCGACGTCGCCCTCGGCGGAGATTTCCGCCGACCTGATCGGAATCTCGAGGACGGCGGCCGCAGCCCGCATCGAGACGCCGGCGCAGGCAATAAGAGCCTCCAGCAGCATGTCACCCGAACACAGTTCCTGTCCGCTCCCTCCAGCCTTGGGGTGAATGCCCGCAAGCACAAGCCCGTGTCCGGTCTCCACCTTGCAGGTCACCCTGGAGTCGTCTGCCTTGCCCCTGGCCTTCAAGGTAAGAAGCGCGGCCTGCGCGTCCTTGCGATAAAGATCCTTGATGGGTTCCTGTTTGACGCGAAACGTTGCGATATCCATTGATATTCTCCTGTTGTGATTTTAGTTTTTTGCAACTCGTGAGGTGTCGGCCCGGACCTATTCCGGTAGGCTCACACCGGAACCGCCGAGCTCGGCTGGAAAGTCCTTCAGCTTGGGCAGCCCGTCCTTCATCGGCAGGACGGTCTCGGCGTAGTTGACATGGACCCGCGGCGTGAATTCCACTGTCGGTATCGTCGCCGCATAGACGTCGACCAGTCCGAGCGGCGGATGGTCCGTCATCAGATGACCGCCGCACTTCGTGCAGAACCGACGGTTGCTCAACTCCGACTTCTTGAAGCCCGAGAGGAACTCCGCGCCCTTGCTGACTTTGACGTTCTCCGCCTTCCAAAGCGTGAAGGCGTTCACGGGAGAGGCAGACCACGACCGACAGGAACTGCAATGGCAATATCCCATCGCCTCGGCGGTCCCGTGGACTTCGATTTCCACGGCGCCACAAAAACACCCGCCCTTATGTACCGTCATGACTAATTTCCTTATCACTGGTTCGACGGCGCTCGGTGCCCGATTGGGCGATTGGGCATCGTCCGGGGTTTAGGGCATTCGGCCAGGAACGGAATGACGGTGCGTCCGCCTTGCTTGACAAGGCGTCCGGAACTGGAATGGGATTCGCGCGGGGGTTCCCGCGTGACTTGTGGGCCGGAAGTGGAATGGCGGGACTTGGGTGGGATGGCCGGGGATGCTCTGTCAAATCTCTTGAGGACGGTGCGCCTTACCGGCGCGACGTTTTTCGAGATCGAAGGCCACGACCCGTGGGCCGTCTGCTCGCCCGCGCCATCCTCGATATTGCCGAAGATCCTCCCCGGCGCGGATCACCTGATTTCCTACCACGTCGTTACGGCAGGTCGTTGCTTTGCTCGCATCGTGGGCGCCGAAGCGATCCCGTTGGAGGCCGGCGAGGTTGTGGTCTTCACCAAGAGCGACCCGCACATCATGTCGAGCCATCCGGACCTGCGAGCCGACCCGCCGACCGCCGACGTGCTAGACATAGCGACCGCGGGTCGAATGCCGTTCTATATCAATTGCGCCGGGGGTAGCTCGACCTCAGTTAGACTCGTCTGCGGCTATCTCGCTTGCGACGCGTTGCCCTTCAATCCCCTGCTCGAAGCACTGCCGCCTGCCATCAAGGCCGGAGACGCGAAGGGTGATGGCGGCTGGCTCGGCCAGTTCATCAAGCTGGCGGTTTCGGAAGTTGCGGAGAAGAGGGCGGGCAGCGAAACGGTGCTCACCAAGCTGAGCGAATTGATGTTCGTGGACGTCCTGCGCCGCTATGTGGCATCGCTGCCACCTCAACAGACCGGCTGGCTGGCAGGTCTGCGCGATGCGCATCTGAGCAAGGCGCTGGCGCTGATCCACGATCGGCCAGCAAACAATTGGACAGTGGAGGCACTGGCAAAGGAAGCAGCTTTGTCCCGGACCGTCCTCGCCGAGCGCTTCACCAAAATCGTCGGGATGCCGCCAATGCACTATCTTGCCAGATGGCGGATGCAGATCGCCTCCGAGTTGCTCAGTACTGGCACAGGCAACCTAGCAAACATCGCCGCCGAGATCGGCTACGAGTCCGAGGCAGCGTTCAGCCGCGCCTTCAAGAAGATGATCGGCGTCCCGCCCTCCGCCTGGCGTCTCGGTGTTCGGGCTACGTCCGGCTCCGGAAACGATGCGGCCTCCGACACTGGCGAGGAGAAACGATAAGCAGTGCCTATGCAGCGCGACGGCATTGTCAACTTAAGCTTCTTGTTGAGAAATTCGACAATTAAAGTTCACGCGGCAAGCCTCGTTCGGGGCATTCTCGATCGCTTCGAAGCTGGATTCGGAAAGAATAGTGCTCCGATCGATCTGTCCGTCGATTAAGTTGACAATGCCCTGCTGCCTGTTGATTTCCAGGCAGAACTGCCTCTGGTGAAAACGTGTTTAATCGAGATCCGTAACAGGGGGCCTGGAAGAGATCTGCACACGAGTGTCAGTCCGAGCGCATTTCGACACGCCAGAGGTCGCACCGCACACCTGCCGCATCGCCGCCGCCCGATATGCAGCCGAGGTGGCGACGAGCAGCCCAATCGCTATCGTCTAAATGTTCGTGGTCGTGATATCAGCGCCTGGCTAGTCTGTTACGCTGCCGACGAGCGCAAGTCTTGCTATAGTGCATGGCTAATCAAGCAACATGGGCCGTAGTCGTGCGCACGGTTGAGACGCGATACGCCAGAAATGGCGGGACGAGGATCGCCTATCGAGTCGTGGGTCAGGGTTCGCTCGACCTCGTGCTGGTATCTGGCTTCCCCTCCAATCTCGATATTTTGGACGAAAATCCCGGCTATGCCCGTCTCGTCAAACGACTATCCGTCTTCGGCCGGTTGATCTTGTTCGATATGCGCGGGACAGGGCTGAGCGACCGCAATGGGCTGGAGCGTCGTGGCTTTGGCGCACGCGCGGAGGACATTCGGACAGTGATCGATGCCGCCGGTTGCGGACGAGCTATCCTGATCGGCGCGTCCGAAGGCGCGGCCTTGTCCGTGCTGTTCGCGGCGAACAACCCGGAAAGAGTGCGCGCGCTCGTGCTGTTCGGCGGCTATACGCATTCCCAGGATACGGTGATGGACTCCAAGAGACTTCGCACCTTCATCGAGTCGATCGAAGCATCGTGGGGCAACGGCTCAATGCTTCATGTGCTGGTGCCGGGCCGCGCCGACGATCGCCATTTTGCCAACTGGTGGGCACGCTTCGAGCGCCTGTCAGCAAGTCCGACCGACGCTGCCGCGTTGATACGCATGAACGCTGAGATCGATATTCGCGACAGGCTGTCCGATGTGCGGACCCCGGCTCTTATCATTCATCGGATCGAGGACCTCTATGCAGGCGTGGACGGCAGTCGCCGCCTCGCACGCGGGATAACCGGCGCGCGTCTCGCCGAGCTTCCCGGCCGCGACCATCCGATCTGGACCGGCGATGTCGACCGCGTCGCCGATCTCATCGAGGAATTCCTCACTGGCCAGCGTCCGGTCGCCGACGGCAACCGCGTGCTCGCCGTTCTTCTCATCGTGCGCGTCGCCAACAAGTCCGGCCGTTCCGCGACCTGCATGGAGGAACGGCTTTTGGACGAGCGCCTGGAACGCCTCCGCGAAGCGGTTCCGGCTGTGACGGAACGCCATGGTGGCCGTGCGGAATGGTCTTCCGCGGAAAGAATCGTCGTCCGCTTCGACGGGCCAACGCGCGCCGTTGCCGGCGCGATCGCGTTGCGCGAGATCGCAACCTCACTTGGTTTCCCCATCGCACAGGCGATCCATATCGGCGAGATCGACATCGCGCTTCAGCCTTTGTCCGGTAGCATGCTCGATATAGCCGACTGCATTGCCGCTGCCGCCCGCCCCACCGAAATCCTGCTGTCACGGCAAGCCAGCGATCTAGTTTCGGGCTCCGGGCTGCAATTTGTCGATCGCGGAATACTTGCAGTCGAGAACGGCCGCGACGGCGTGCCGATCGTGGTTCTCGTGACCGAACGACATCTCGAGCCTGTACTACGCATGGCTCGTCCGATCGATGCCAAGGTCCTCAGCGCGCGCGAGCGTGAAGTGCTGTCGCTGATCGCCGATGGCGAAAGCAATGTCGGTATCGCCCTACATCTGGGCCTCAGCGAACACACGGTGAAGCGGCACGTCGCCAATATCTTGCTGAAGCTTGACCTGCCAACTCGGGCCGCAGCGGCGGCGCTGGTCGGACGCCAGCCAGGGCTCTGAGACGCTGGCTCGAACGAGCCATGAACAGCATGGCGCTTTCGATGGAAGCAGCGCGCGCGCTGCTTCGCTACGGTTGACTTCGTGCTTTGGCGTCGTCGCAGGGCGTCGCCATCGAAATACGAAAGGACGTCATAATTCCGGCAGGAGATCGACGCCGTGTTCGTCCATGCCGCCAAGTGACCGACTGCCTCGCCGGCCGAAGGCAGACCGGAGCGCAACTCAACTGGAGGACCAGGGAAATGCAGGACAAGATCAAGCCAGTCACCAGCACCGGGATCAAGCGCGCGATCGAGACGCGGGACGGTCGGGCTCTCGCCAGCTTCTACGCCGATCACGCCGTGGCGCGCATCGTCGACCGCAACAATCCCCCCAGCCGACCGCGCGAGATCAAGGGACGGGCCGCTATCGGCGCGTTCTGGGACGATATCTGCGGACGGGCTATGACGCACCGTGTGGAAGTTACCATCGCTGAGGACGACCAGATGGCCTTCACCCAGGCCTGCGCCTATCCGGACGGTGCAAAGGTCCTGTGCATGTCGGTGGTCAGACTGGAGAACGGACTGATCGCCGACCAGACCATCGTCCAGGCCTGGGACGAATAGTGCCGCACGGACCTTCGTCATTTCGCGAAGAGACCGCGCTGGGCTTCGGCCCGGCCGGACGAACGCAACCTTGCGATCGGAGGATCGTACAATGACGAATTTGAATGAGGACAAGCTCAACACCTTCATGGGCAAGTTGGTGGGCGACATCGGCGCGGCAATGAACGCCTCGGCCACGGCGTCTCGACAAGGCTCATGGCCGAGGCGCCCCCCAGGTCGCGCTTCCTTGGCTTCGACTACCATGAGGGTTCGGTCGAAGACGCGCGCAAAGCCGCCGCGCCCGCCGGCTTTGGGCGGCGTGTCACCTTCGAGGTCAGCGCGGCTCAGACTATACCGGCGCAAGGCTATGATCTCGTCTGCTTCTTCGACTGCCTGCATGACATGGCCGACCCCGTGGGCGCGCTCCGCCACGTGCGCAGCACGATGGTGCCGGATGGCACCTGTGTGCTGGTGGAACCCTTCGCCGGCGACCGGCTGGAGGACAATCTCATACCCGTTGGCCGCCTCTACTATGCTGCCTCGACCATGATCTGCACGCCCGCCTCGCTCGATCAGGAAGTCGGGCTGGCGCTCGGCGCACAGGCCGGCGAGGCCCGACTGGGGAAGGTCGCGGAGGAAGCTGGCTTCACCCGCTTTCACCGCGCCATCGAGACGCCGTTCAATCTCATCCTCGAAGCGCGCCCATAGAGCAGGAGTTGGTCATGGCCGGCCGCAAGCCGTTCCGCCAAGCGAGATAGGGAGCAACATCATGACCGCATTCAACGCTGTACGTTTTCGGGTCAAGCCGGGTCGAGAGCAGGAGTTCCTTGATGCCCACACGACGGTCGGCTGCCACTGGCCCAACCTGCGGCACGCCAACATCATCAAGACCGGTGAACGCACTTACTGCATCATTGCAGAATGGACCGATATGGCGGCGCTTGACGCGGCGCGAGCGACTATGATTGCGACGCTCGATGCCTTCCGCGACACGCTGGAAGACCTTGGCAGTGGCCTTGGCCTCACTGACCCAGTATCGGGCGAGGTCGTATTGGCGCTTAAATAGCCGCGCTGTTTCCCCGCATCTAGGGGTTTTGCTCGGCAGGCTTGATAGCCTGTTTGTACGGGCTGAGGCGCTTCAGGCTCATCCTCTTTCGAAGGCATAAGGAGGAGCGACCATGTCAGCAATCATTGTTGAGCGGCCGTTTGTCAAAGCTGAGAGGCCGACCACGCAACCGGCAAACGGAGCTTGCTCCCGCGAGGAAGAGTTCCGCGCCGCTCTCGATAGCTACATCGCTCGCTACGCTGCCGAACAGGCGAATCGCCTCTCAGTGGTCGGCAGCAGCAATAATCCCTATGCTCTGATGTGACTTCAGCCCTTGCGCCGTCTCCTGGAGGCGATCCGCGAGATTTGGCTGTTTTCGAACGAACCGGGCGATCGGTCGGCACCCGTGTCAGCGCCAGAAGTCGTGAGAGGAGCCCGATTCGAGGCGAACATGTTCCGCAGGCCGCATCAGGCTCGCAGCACTTTCTAGAGAAGGTCGCTGTCCACTTCGCCGCGTTCAAAGTGTGAATCGGCATGGGGATTGGACGCTGATTGGCATCCTATCTCATTGATATTGTTGTGGAGACTGGGGTTATTTCATGATGCCGATTCACATCTGCATTCCGATTCCCGGCGTCGCCGATGATGCCACACAAGCGGGCGGGAGCGCGCGCTCCGTAGCCGTTCTAATTTTCCTATAACCGCATGCCACCTAAACTGGCTGCATGCGCACCTTCAAAGACCGCGTCATTGAAGGCTTCGCCGCAGGTGCGGGGGTGCCATATAATGCCTGTTATTGCCTTGCGTTTTGTGCTGGCTTGGTCGTTTCCCATTATTTCGTTCGACATCATCATTTCGGTTTGTTCGTCTATTTGATGATTATGACACCGTCGGTCCTCGCGGTGGTTGCGCCCGTTTTTGGCCTGTCGGTATGGGCGAAAATATTGCTCCGGCGAAAAACAACAGCATCCAATCAAGCCGCGCCGGTTCGGGACCGTCGAGCTATTCATTTGTCATCCGAACGCAGACGCCATCGCCCCTCTCCGGAATAAAGCGGTCACATGTCCGTTCGACTATGAATGGGAATTCCAATTGCGCTCATTAGGCGGTCCGTGAGCACAAAAGGATCGTGATGGGATCAAGTTCAATTACGATTTGGCTCCGGTTCGAAGCAGCTCTCAATGCGGAAGAGGTCTCAGGTCAGGCTTCGCATCGTAACGAAGCGCGACACACGCCCCAACCGCCGGGTGTTCGATTACAATATTCATGCCGTGGAGACGAGCGACAGCCGCAACGAGGCTAAGCCCGAGGCCGTTGCCTGGCGTATGACGGCTTGGTTCCGTGCGATAGAAGCGCCTGAGCACCGCTTCGCTTTCGCCCTTGGGAATGCCCGGCCCGGTATCAGACACTCTTATGTTTACTTCTCCGGGTCCTGCTAGAATCGTGAGGCTGACCTTTCCCCTCTCAGGCGTGAATTTGATCGCATTGTCGAGGAGGTTGCCAATCGCCTCGAAAAGCAAGCTCGGCTCTCCCGGAATCTTCAGAAGCGGCGATCCTTCGACAGCAAAGGTCATTGAGATGGATTTCTCGTCCGCGGCCGGTTCATAAAAATCCATGGCATCGGTGGCTATGGCAGCCAGGTCCACGGATTGAAATCCGGATCGGCGGGCGCCGTCCTCGATCTCGGAGATGCGAAGCAAGGCACTGAAGGTTCTGAGCGTCGCTTGTGTCTCGGTGATGGCTTCGTCGACGCCGGCTCGATAATCGTCCAGGGTCGAGGCGCGCCTTTGGACCCGTTCAAGTCCCGCCAGAAGGCGGGTAAGCGGCGTCCTGAGATCATGGGCGATGTTGTCGCAGACGCCTTTCACCTCCTGTATGAGTCGCTCGATCTCGGCGAGCATGTTGTTAACGACCGCGACCAGCCTGTCGACGTCCCCCGACTTTCCCCGGACGGGGAGGCGCTTTGACAGGTCACCGGTCATGATGTCCTGCGTAGCCCGCGTAATCCCGTCGATCTGCCTGACTGCGCCGGCACCCACGATCGCTGCTCCAGCCAGGCCCAGGATGGCGATTATAGCCCCGGCAAGCGCCATGGCCTCCGAAAGAACTTCGTTGAACTCGCGCAGTTCGCCGATGTCCTGGGCAATCAGCAGCCTGTCTCCCAAGGCAAGACTGAGAACCACGCCGCGGAAATGGGTATGGGCCCGTGCACCCTCCAGCTGGAAATTGAAGAGTTCTCCCGCCGGCGAAATTGCATTGGGAAGCGCTATGGCGCTACCTGCAATCAGGGTACCTTGCTTGTCGAACAGGGCCATCGGGCGTCCCGTGTCGCTCTCCCCCACGGCGCGGTCTCGAAGCCGCTGCACGATCTCGTCGAGCGGACGCCGGGCGAAATCCTGCTCTTCGCCCAGAACCCATTGATCGACCTTGTTGCGCATGAAGCTCTTCACTTCGATATACATGAAGCTGAAGAGTATGAATGATGCCAGGCCGAACAGTGCCAGAAACAGCATTGCCAGGCGAAAGCTGGTGGTCCGGCAAACGTCACTTAGGCGCGGCAAGAACATAGCCAGAGCCCCTGACGGTTTGAATCAGCGAAGCCGCCCCGACCTGGTCGATCTTGCGGCGAAGCTTGCTGACATGCACGTCGATCAGATTGGTTGGCTCATCATAGCGATAGTGCCAGACTTCTTCGAACAGCATCGTGCGCGTCACTACCTGTCCCATATGCTGCATGAGATATTCCAGAAGGCGATATTCGCGCGGCAATAGCTCGATGATGTGCTCCCCTCGGCGCACGATATGCTTCAGGAGATCCAATTCGAGATCGCCCGCGCGCAAGATTGTCTCAGCCCTCGCGGTGGATCGGCGTCTCATCAGGACATCCAGTCGCGCGGTCAATTCCAGGAACTCGAACGGCTTGGTCAGATAGTCGTCACCACCGGCCTTGAGCCCCCTGACGCGTTCATCGACGGCGGACAGCGCGCTGAGGATCAGGACAGGTGTGGGTACGCCCGCAGCCCTTAGGGCGGCGAGAGCGCCAAGACCGTCGATATCGCCCGGAAGCATCCGGTCAAGAATGATGGCATCATAGCTCTCGGCCACAGCGCGGAGGATGCCCTCGCGGCCGGTCGTCACGCGTTCGACGCGGTGACCGTGATCGCCAAGCGCGGCCTCGATCTCGACGGATGTCCTATCGTCATCCTCGACCACCAGAATTCGTGACATCCTGCCTCCCCGACGCGGGCTCGCCGTCTTCCCGACGCAAAGCTGATCGCATGCTCCCCGTCGGATCGCTACTATCTCATTGCAAGGTCAGCGGCGGTTTCGCACCAACATGAAATCTAATTAATCCGGGGCATCCCCTGGTAGCGGCTCGAGATCGCCGACATGACACGATCATGCCAGCGGACAATAAGGGCCGCGATGCTACTCTCCCGTAAGGTCCCGCTTGGATAGCAAGGCGAATGCGTATTCTGATTATTGAAGACGACGACAAGACGGCCGGCTATCTGGCACGCGGCCTGTCGGAGAGCGGCTATATCGTGGACCGGGCCGGCGACGGCGAAGCCGGCCTGGCCATGGCGTTGGAGGGCATTTACGACCTGCTCGTCGTGGACAGGCGTCTTCCCGGCATGGAGGGGCTCGAACTGGTGCGGCGCCTGCGTCAGCATGATGCGGCGCTTGCGATCCTGATGATCAGTGCGGTCGCGGCAACCACCGATCGAGTGGAGGGCCTGCGCGCCGGCTGTGACGACTATCTCGCCAAGCCCTATGCCTTTTCGGAGGTTCTCGCCCGGATCGAGGCGTTGAGCCGCCGCAGTTCGCGGGGACAGGATCCCGACATGCTGCGCGTCGGCGACCTCACTCTCGACTTGCGGCTGCGTCAGGCGATACGAGCGGATCGACCCATCCCGCTGCAGCATCGCGAGTTTCTGCTGCTGCAGACCCTGATGCGGCATGCCGACCAGGTGGTGACGCGCTCCATGCTGACAGAGGCGGCCTGGAATTATGATTTCGAACCGCGCGGCAACATCATCGACATGCATATTCATCGCCTACGCCGCAAGCTCGACAAGGGCTTCGACAGGCCACTTATTCAGACCGTGCCGGGTGCTGGCTACATGATCGCAAGCCTCGCTTCGGCACAGACTGGAGTGCCAAAGCCTCCATCCTGAATCCTATTTCATGTTGGCGAGAAACCGGCGCCATTGAGAGGCGGCCATGATGATCCCGCGGCGCGCCGGGCTGCGCCGGGCGGATCACCGCTTGATGGCAACCGTTGCATCGAGACGATCATGGCGGAGACATCTGGTGAGTGACGGGAATGAACCGCGACCATTGCGGAAGGCACGCTGGCTGCGGATGCTGGCCCTGGTCGTGGCTGTCGGTACCCTGGCGGTGGGGGGCAAGGCCTTCCTGGGAACCAGGGCTGGCGGCTCAGCCCCTCCCGCCGCCAAACCCACGGCCATACCCGTGACAGTTGCGAAGGTTACGATACGAGATCTGCCGATTGAGCGGTCCGGCCTCGGCACCGTCACGTCGCTCAATGCCATCGACGTCAAGTTTCGCGCGGATGGACAGTTGCAGAACATATCCCTGCAGGAAGGACGTGACGTGCAGGCCGGCGATGTCCTCGCACAGATCGACCGGCGCCCTTACGAGGCACAGCTCGCGCAGGCCGAGGCCGCCTATCAGAAGGATACGGCGTCGCTCAACAATGCCAAGGCCGACGAGGCGCGTGCCAACAGGCTCAGCCAGACGGGCGCCGGCACGATGCAGGCGATCGACACGGCTAGGTCCCAGGTTGCCGTTCTAACAGCGGCGCTGGCTGGCGATCAGGCCGCTATCGATGCCGCCAGGCTCAATCTGGAGTTCACCACCGTCAAGGCGCCCATCGCCGGACGTGTCGGACTGCGCCAGATCGACGAGGGCGCGGTGGTCCATGCGAGCGACTCGAGCGGCCTGGTCAGCATTACGCAAATGGCGCCGATATCGGTGCGTTTCTCGCTGCCGCAGGATGACCTGCCCGCACTTCTGGCTGGACAGGCACAGCGAGAGCTCGCCGTCGCCGTCGACAGCCGCGATGGCACCCGCCATCTTGCGGACGGCAAGCTCGCGGTCATCGACAGCCAGGTCGATACCTCGACCGGCATGATCCGCCTCAAGGCCATCTTTCCCAATCAGGATCAGGCCCTCTGGCCCGGAGAATTAGTCACCGCCCGAATCCTCATACGCACCGATCGCAATGCTGTCGTGGTTCCGTCGGCCGCCGTGCAGAACGGACAGAACGGCTCTTACATCTTCATTATCAAGTCGGACGGTTCAGTCGCCGCAGCTCCCGTAAAGACGGGCCCCAGCGTCGGCGATTTCACGGCACTGCTCTCGGGGGCCTCACCGGGACAGGATGCCGTGCTCGACGGCCAGTCGCGCCTCGCCAATGGCAGCCTTGTCAGCCCCAGGGAGCAGCCCGCTGATGGGCCTGCAACGTCGGGGAATGCGTCATGAGCGTCTCCGAAATCTTCATTCGGCGCCGCATCGGCACCGGCCTCCTGGCGTTCGCGGTGGTGCTGCTCGGAGCCGTCGCCTATTTCATGCTGCCGGTCGCTCCCCTTCCGCAGGTCGATTTTCCAACAATCCAGATCCAGACGAACCTGCCCGGTGCCAATGCAGACACGATGGCAACCTCGGTCGCCACACCCTTGGAGAACCAGCTCTCGAACGTTTCCGGCATCACCCAGATGACGTCGACGAGTTCCTCCGGCCAGACCAATATCACGCTACAATTCGACCTGACGCGCGACATCAACAGTGCCGCCCAGGATGTCCAGGCCGCCATCAATGCCGCAGCCGGCAATCTACCCAAGAACCTTCCCAGCCCGCCGACCTATGAGAAGACCAACCCGGCCGATTTCACCCTTCTGACGCTGGCACTTTCCTCTGATCTTGTGCCGCTTACCGAGCTCGATCACTACGCCGAAGACGTCATCGCCCAGCAACTCTCTCAGATAACGGGCGTGGGCCTGGTGGACTTCCACGGTCCGCAGCGCCCCTCCGTACGCGTACGCCTCGATCCAGACCGGCTGGCGGCCCGCGGCCTCACCCTTGAGGACATCAGGAGCATCATCGGGTCCCAGACCGTCAACGCTCCCAAGGGCTCGCTGGATGGCGCCGATCGGGCGGTCGTCCTCGACGCGACCGACCAGATCATCGACGTGCGATCCTACCAGTCGATGGTCGTTGCCTATCGGAACGGGGCACCGATCCGGCTGCAGGATCTCGGCACCATTGTCACCGGGCCACTCGATTCCCACCAGGCGGCATGGCTGCAATCCCGGCATGCCGTGATGATCGATATCCATAAGCAGCCGGGTTACAATGTCGTCGATACCATCCAACGCATCAAAGACCGGCTGCCGGCGCTCGAGGCAGGATTGCCCGCTGCGGCGACGCTTGCCGTGGTCGGTGACCGCACTCAGACCATCCATGCGTCGGTAAACGATGTTCAGATCACTATGCTGATCACCATTGCTCTCGTGGTGCTGGTGATCTTCGCCTTCCTGAGGAACCTGTGGGCGACCCTCATCCCGAGCATCACCATCCCGCTGTCTCTGCTCGGCACGTTCTGTGCCATGTACCTTCTCGGAGACAGCCTCGACAACCTGTCGCTGATGGGGCTGACTATCGCGGCTGGCTTCGTCGTCGATGATGCCATCGTGGTGATCGAGAACATCATCCGCCATATCGAAGCTGGAAAACCTAAGCTCCAGGCCGCAATTGAAGGCTCGCGCGAGGTTGGCTTCACCATCATCTCGATGACCGTGTCCCTCATCGCGGTTTTCATACCAATCCTGCTGATGAGCGGCATTGTCGGTCGCCTGTTCCGCGAATTCGCGGTGACGGTCAGCGTCGCCATCCTGATGTCAGGGCTGGTCTCCCTTACCGTCACGCCAATGCTGTGCGGCTGGCTGATCCATCATGAGCACGACCAACCGCACGGCCGGCTCTATCGCTGGTCGGAGCGTGCCTTCGAGGCGGTAGCGCAAGGCTATGGCGCCTGTCTCGATGTCGTGCTGCGCTTCCGCTTCATCACCTTGATGGTGACGCTGCTGACCCTGGCCACGACGCTCTGGCTTTATACCGTGGTGCCAAAGGGTTTCCTGCCGCAGCAAGATACCGGCTTCATTCAAGGCAGGGCTCAGGCCGCCACCGACATCTCCTTCAGCGCCATGTCGGCCAAGATGCAGCGGCTCGGCAAGATCATCATGGCCGACCCCGATGTCGACAATGTCGCCTATTGGATCAACCCGAGTCCCTCCTCGGCGGTGGGACAACTGCAGATCAACCTCAAGCAGTTCAGAGAGCGCAAATCGACTGCGGCCCAGGTGATGGCCCGGGTGAAGAAGGCAACGGCCGGCATCGAGGGCCTGACGCTGGGCATGCAGGTCCGGCAGGATATCCAGGTCGGCGGCCGCCCCTCGGCAGCGCAATATCAGTACACGCTGCAGGACGGCGACACGGCCGAATTGGCGAAGTGGTCGGGCGCCATGCAAAAAGCCATGTCGAAGCTTCCGCAGATCCAGGACGTGACCTCCGACCTGCAGGCGGCGGCGACCAGCGCCACGCTCGTCATCGACCGGGCGACGGCCTCGCGGCTGGGTGTGAGCGTGCAGGCGATCGATGACGTGATCTACGACGCCTTTGGCCAGCGCCAGGTGGCGACCCTGTTCACGCAGGTCAGCCAATATCATGTCGTCGAGGAACTCGAACCGTCCTTCCAATTCTCGGCGGGCGCCCTGGATCATCTCTTCGTGCGTTCCGCCACCACCGGGACCCTGGTGCCGCTCCGCATGCTGGCGTCCGTAAAGAACGGGGTGATGCCCGTCACGATCAACCACCAGGGATCGCTACCGGCGACAACGCTGTCCTTCAACCTGACACCGGGCACCTCGCTCGGCATGGCTGTCGACGCCGTTCATGTCGCCGAATTGCAGGTCGGCATGCCGATCATGGTGGCAACCACCTTCCAGGGCACGGCACAGGCCTTCCAGGATTCGCTGAACAGCCAGCCCTGGCTGATCCTGGCGGCCGTGATTGCCGTCTACATCGTCCTTGGCATTCTTTACGAGAGCGTCATCCATCCCCTGACCATCATTTCAACACTGCCGTCGGCGGGGCTCGGGGCGCTCCTGGCCTTGCTCCTGAGTGGCCAGGATCTCTCGATCATGGGCATGATCGGCATCATCCTGCTGATCGGCATCGTCAAGAAGAACGCCATCATGATGATCGACTTCGCCCTCGACGCCGAACGCACTCAAGGCCTCGCCCCGGCTGCCGCCATTCGCCGGGCCTGCCTTCTGCGCTTTCGTCCAATCATGATGACGACTTTCGCCGCGCTCTTTGGAGCGCTACCGCTGGCGTTGGGAAGCGGCCCAGGCTCTGAGCTGCGCGTTCCCCTGGGCATCGCCATCGTGGGCGGGCTGGTGATCTCGCAGGTCCTGACCTTATTCACGACGCCGGTGGTCTACCTCACCTTCGCGGGGATGGCCTCGCCGCGCCGGCAGCAGCAACAGATATCCGAACCGACGCTTGCCACCGCGCAACAATCCGCGCCGGAGCCTCAATCGCATGATGGAAGGAGACAAGAGCGACATGCTAACGCTCTATAGGGAAGAACTTCGGGCAGTCATGCGCGGACGTTTCGCCTGGATGGGGGCAGCTATTGTCCTTTTGGGTCTCGGCGGCCTTGCGGCCGTCGCCACGCAGGATAGCTGGCTCGATGGCTATGGCGTCATCGGTTACTTCCTCGCGCCGGTTTGCTTTCTGCCGCTGGCGGCCGGGGCGATCGCCAGCCCCCGCGCCAACCGTTTCGTTGAAAGCGTCTTTACCGCACCGGTGGACCGCAGGGATTGGTTCGTCGCCAAAGTTCTCGTCGTCTCGACACTGGCAGCCGCATATTACCTCGCCGTCGCGCCGCTAGCCGTTGTCTACGTTGCTAATGTCGGCATACCCTTCCTATTGGCCAAGTTCCTCATCTGGACACCTGGGATCCTGCTGGTCTGCGTCGCCGTCGGAACTCTGATCGGTGTGCTGTTCATCGGGCCAAGCGTAGCACCGCCGGTTGCAACGGGCGTGGGGGTCATGCTGGTCTATGCCGTACTGGTGCCGCTGCAGGAGTTGCTGGTCACGCGGGGCTATGGCGCCACGGCCACTGGTCACGTCGCGCTAATCAGCCCGCTGGTGCTCCTCAAGAACGGACTGGGATTCACCCTCGCCACCAGCGCGGTTCCCGCTTCGACGTTTGCAACTTGGGTTTGCCTCGGCCTGATCGTGTGCGGGTCCTTCGCACTGGCCGCATGGATATTCCTGCGAACACAGGGGGTCGAATCGTGGGAAGCCTCTTCGGGCCAGCGCACGGTAATCGTGCTCGGGCTCGTCGCCCTCGTGCTGGTCCCTGCGTTATTCGCCAACACGGACTATGACAAGGATGCGCCTGCCCGAAACAATGCACCGTCCATACCGGGCCTGTTCATGCGGGGTGGCGGACAACTCGCCCTCGTCGATCCGCGAGCCACCGCCCCCGCAGCCTGCTGTGACACTCTTCTCAACCGGGACAAATGGCCCTCGCTTCCTACCAGCCAGCCGACCAGGCAGGATCTTCTGTTGTTCCTTCCGGTCAATACTAAGCAACGGCTGGCACGGCTGGACATCCATGTCACAGGCCAGAGCGGTCTGGACGTCCAAGTTTTGCCGACAGCGTCTGTCGACATTGGACATGATCTGGAGACCAGAACCTATTCACCCGGGATAGGACCGGCAGATGCCGATGGGCAACGCATCGAGACTGGATGGGTCGCGCGCATTCCCGTCACTCTGGTTCCGAACGCACCCTGGGACATTGGCGGCGTACGCTATCCCATCGATGTCGACGCAACCTATTTGGTCGAGGGCAGTTCACAAGCCACCACGTTGAGCGCCAGGGCAGCCGTCGAAGCGCATGTGCCAAATGCCCTCGCCGAAATGGCCGGCGCAGGCGCCGTCCTCCCACTCTTCTGCTTCTTTGCTATTTTCATGCGCTGGAAACGAACACGATGACGGAGTTTGCCCTCGAAACAACTGGTCTCACGCGCAGCTTCGGCACCTTTGTCGCGGTTGACGAGGTCAGCCTCAAGGTGGCGAAGGGACAGCTTTACGGCTTTCTGGGTCTCAACGGAGCCGGCAAGACGACGACCATCCGAATGCTCACGACCCTGCTTCCACCGACGAGAGGCACGGCGAAACTCTGGGGTCACGACATCGCCGCGGATCCGCTCGCCGTCCGCAGGCTCATCGGCCTCGTCAGCGATGAGACGAGCGAAAGCCAATCGGATTGGACGGCTCGCGAATACCTCGCCTATTTCTGTCGCATCCGCGGCATCGAGAATGTGCGGGACACGGTGGAGCGCTGTTTGATCAGCGTGGGCCTGGCGGAACGATTCCGGGGCAAGCGCATCGGCACCTACAGCACCGGCATGAAACGACGTGTTGAGATCGCTCGTGCTCTCCTCGGCGGCCCTAAGGTGCTGTTCCTGGACGAGCCGACGCGTGGCCTGGACCTACCAGCCAAGCGGGAGACTTGGAAATTATTGCGCGACCTCGCAACCAGCGAGGATGTCACCACATTCCTCAGTAGCCACGACGCACAGGAAATCCGCACGCTATGCACCCAAATCAGCGTCATAGCGACAGGCAAGCTGGTATTCACCGGCTCCGCCCAGGATCTCGGCGCCGATCTGGACACGTTCGAGGACAGCCTGATCGAATTACTGACCAAGCGTCGATAACACCCGCTTGGCATCTACGTCGGCGCTGGATTGAACGCGATCTTGGCCAAGCAGCGGCCTGTTCCTAATAACCTGGGCCGCCCTCAACAAGACGGCCCACTGACAAACGCTCGGCCCACGGGAGACTACGGACAATTCTGCGCCCGAACTGAGCTGCAAAACCTGCAAAGGCGCGCCGATGGCTCTTGCCCGCCGCGCCACAAGGGCTATCACGACCCCGCAAGCACTACACTTTAATCGGAAACAAAAAAGTGGTGAGAAATGCGGGTTAGAATCCGTAGGGAATGTTAACAAGAGGATTACGCCGGCAGATGAGGAATGCGGGTGGCATGACGAGCGGCGAAGGAGCTAATCGCGGACCGGTCGATATCCCCATAATGCTTCCCTAATTATCGGTTCCTAGAGCAATTATCAGCCCGTAAGCTTTACCCGTGCATCTGTGTGGGGCCCCAATCGGTGACAGCGCAAGACAATGTCGCACCCCAGGACAGGCTGACTGTGCTGATTTACCTGTCTGTTGCGTCTGTGTCCGGCGCCGTGATCGCCCTGCAGATCGTCATCATGCGCATTTTCGCCGTTGGAAGTTGGGCGCATTTTGGCTCGATGGTTGTAAGCCTGGCGATGATGAGCTTCGGCATCACCAGCGTCGTGATGTGCGCGGCGAGTGGCTGGTTCGAGCATCGTGGCTGGACGCTCGCTACTATTGCGCTTTTTCTCTTTGGCCCATTGCTGATCGCATCGAACCTCCTGGCGCAGCAGATTCCATTCAATGCCATCTTCCTGATATCCGACCCGGCCCAGAAATGGCGCCTATACGGCAATCTGGCGCTTTACCTGCTGCCGTTCACGGCGGGCGCACTATTCCTGGGTTGCGTCTTTCTGAAGGCGCGCGCGCATTTTGCCAGAGTCTATTTTGCCGATTTGGCCGGTGCGGGTCTTGGAGGACTTGTCACGCTCGCAAGCCTCTACGTGCTCCTACCAGAAAATCTCCTCCTTGTTCCGCTTGGCCTGTGGTTGCTTGGCAGCCTGCTTTGGATTGCGCTCCGTCCCGGGCGGGCCAGCCTGGCGACCCTCGCTATCGCAGCGTTGTCGGCCATCCTCCTTCAAGAGGCAGCGCCGCGCCTCCTCGGCGCAACGACGCTCGCAGTGTCCGACTACAAGGGCGTCGCCTATGCGCGCAAATTCCCGGATAGCAGGCTGGTTTACGAAAACGCCTCGCCCTTCGGTCTGTTGCAGGTCTACTCGAGCTCGTACCTGCATTTTGCGCCGGGTCTTTCGGACAATGCGGCCTTTAACTTGCCCGAGATGCCTGCCAACGCCTATCTCGGCATGTACATCGATGGCGACGGCCCCTTTGGCATTATTCGGAACTTGTCCGAAGCGGAGGAGGCCTATTTCAGCTTTTTGCCGATGGTCTATCCCTATGTCATCAAGGGCAAGCCGGACACTTTCGTGGTCCAGTTTGGCGGCGGCATCTCGACAGCAGTAGCGCTGAGATATTCAGCCCATGTCACAGTTGCGGAAGCCAATCCTGCGATTCTCCAGGCCTTTCGGGATGATCTGGAGATTCGAGATTTCACCGGAAGTGTGCTGCGCAATTCAAAAGTGAGCGTCGTGGACTATGACGGCCGTCTTTTTCTCGCTCACTCGCCTCGCACCTATGACGTTGTCGACCTTAGCCTCGCTGATTCCACCGGTCTTTCGAGCCCCGGCGGCTTCGCGATCGCTGAAAAATACGCCTACACACGCGAGGCGATGGAGAGCTATATGCGCGCCTTGGCGCCTGGCGGCGTGCTTTCGGTGACCCTTTGGAACAAGGAAGAGCCGCCGAAATCCATCCTGAAGCTCTACGCCACCATGGCAGAGGCAGCCAGAGCCGTCGATCCGGCTTCGATTGCGGACCGTTTCTTCGTGGTGTCGAGCTACCTGTCGACGACCACCGTGCTTTACAAGCAGGGCGGCTTCACCCAGGCGGAGATCGCGCAACTACACGACCACACCCGGGCTATGTCGTTCGACGAGGTCTACTTCCCAGGGCTTCAATTCGACTCCAAACAGATCCAGCCTACCCTCGAAAGCTATCGCAATAGTATATTTGACAGGCCGAGCGCAGCGCCCGCCTCCTCGCCCTCCACGCAGGACGTCGGTCCGGATGCGCCGACCGTCGATTCAAACCCCGCGGGGGATGCGCCCGGCCAATTGCCTTCGACCACAATGGGTCAGATTGCTTGGAACGCGCTTGTCCACGGCGGCTGGAATGACGTCGCAACGGACTATGTCTTCGACGCACGCTCGCTTTCCAATGATCGCCCTTATTTCGCAGCCTATGTGAAACCCGCCGATCTGCTCAAGGTGACGGACCGCCTGGACCTTTTCCAGGATGAATGGGGCTATCTTCTCGTCTGGGCAACTTTTCTGATCGCCATTGTCGCGGCCTCGATGTTGATCGCGATTCCGGTCATGGTCGGATGGCGGTCTGACTTGGGCCGTTACAGGGGGCTTCTGCGGACGATCGTATATTTTGGTTGCCTTGGCCTCGGTTATATCATGGTGGAAGTGGCGCTGATTGCGAAGTTCGTCGTGCCACTTGGCAATCCCACCATCTCTGCTTCAATCCTCATCACCGCAATGCTGGTTTTCTCCGGAATTGGCAGCTTGGTGTCGGAGCGCATCGCGGATGTTGCCCGCATTGCTCTACCGGCGATCCTCTTAGCCATTGGCCTGCTCTTGATCGCCTACGCGTGGTGGCTTGATCCTTTTCTCGGCAGAATTGGGGCAATGTCCTACGGGCTGCGGATCCTTTGTTGTTTCGCTTTGGTCGCCCCGCCGGCATTCCTTATGGGCTTTCCGATGGCGACCGCGATGACATGGCTTAGTCGCCTTGGCAAGGAGTCGGTGTTCATTTGGGCGTGGGGTATCAACGGTGCGATGTCCGTGGTCGGTGCGGCAGCAGTTCCGATCGTGGCGACGGCCTTTGGACTATCTACCGTCCTGACGATCAGCGGCGTTGCCTACCTCGTCGCAATTCTGGCGTTCCGGGCAATCTTCCTGTCACCCAAAAGATCGCAAATCGCGCTCTCGGCGAAGACGATTTAGTTGCTGTGCGTACCCTTGATCGTTTCACCTTCAAGCTTGGTGAAGGGGACGAAATTGATGATGCCGCCGCCATAAATGTCGGAGCGTGCCACATGGAAGCTGCCATCGGCCTCCTGCTGCTTAACGACTTTCAGAACATGTTGCGCACCCGGCGGCCCGATGGGGATTACCATCATGCCGCCGGGCTTGAGTTGTTTCAGGAGAGGCGGCGGGATGTGGTCGATGCCACAGGTGACTATGATCTTGTCGAAAGGAGCGTTCTCCTCCCAGCCATAATAGCCGTCGGCATTTCGC
>NZ_BSPC01000038.1 GCF_030160835.1 Labrys miyagiensis
TGATCGCCATACGTTCTTAAAAGTCGGACAGATTCACTACTTTCGTGTCGTGACGCCGTATAGATGTCCATACAGACGATTCAAGCCTCGTTCGCCTCACTTCACAAGGCGGCCTCACTCGGAGGCATACCATGCTTGTCCAGAAGTGGCGCAACAAGCAAGCTGTCGCGAGGCGGCTGCGGAAATTGCTGAAGCACCAGGGCGTACGCCCCGAGGCGATCGTGACGGACAAGCTCGCGTCCGATGGTGCCGCCGCCAGAGAGCTCGGCCTTTCAGGTCGCCGCCTGCCAGCCGGGCTACACGCAAACAACCGAGCGGAAAACTCTCACCTGCCGGTTCGCCGTCGGGAGCGCAAGCAGGAAAGGTTCAGGAGCCAGGGATCGGCCCGGCGTTTCCTCTCGATCCACGGAGCAGTCCACAATATCTTCAACCTTCAGCCTCGCCTGATCTCTCGGCCTGGACTGCCGGTCTTACGCGCCCAAGCCCACTACCTATGGGCGAATGCGACCGCAGCGGCGTGATTGTTCAGAATACTGAGGGACCTACGCCGTCAGTCGTCGATAAGTTGACGATACCCACACAAAGAAAAACCCCTTAGCGATCGCCAGCCGTCCACATATCTGAATGGTACATAATGCCGGCAACGGTTACGCGTACTGGCCGCTTGATGGGCTGATTGAGATCTTCATCCGGCCCGGAACTGAACAAGGCGATCGGATCGTCAACCTCAGAATACTGGCCCGGCCTCACTTTGATTTCACGCAGCCAAACAGCCTCGCGCATCACAAAACGATAATAAGAGATCGGTGGACACTCCTGCGCGAAGGCCTTGCCCAGATCGACGCTTACATCCAACAACTTCGAGCCCACCCTGAGGGAGCCGCCGGTCGAATGAAGGTACTCTAAAGTCGCGCCCGACATTTGCGGATTAATTACAGGCAATCTAAGCTCGAATATCATCCGACAGTCCCTCGCACCATTGCACTTAGACTGATACAAAAGCATGCACTGGGCAAGATGCGGGTAAATCCGAATGCCTGTCGATTCTGATATGATCACGAAGCCCGAGGGTGTAAGTTGCCTCATGGTAACTTTGCCGGTTCCGGGGCGGCTTGAGTTCGCTAAGCGCAGCATCACAGACTTCTGCCGCCAGACCTATCCCAATAAAATGTTGATTGTTGTCATGAACAAAGGGGTCGTGGCCATTCAACAGGCCCTCCAGGAATATGTTTCTGGGCTCGATCGCAGGGACATAAACGTCATTGTTGCGCCCGCGAACCACAACTTGGGAGAATTGCGTAATGTAAGCTTGGAAGCTGCGAATGACGATATCATTTGTCAGTGGGATGATGACGACATGCACCATCCCGAACGCTTGGAGCAACAGATAACGGCGCTCATAACAAGTGACCTGGAAGCTGTTTATCTTCAGGATGTGATGCAGTACCTACCGGCAGAGCAGTTGCTCTACTGGACCAATTGGCGTGCCACGCCGCTTGCGGGCCATCCTGGCACATTGATGGCGCGGAAAAGCGCTGGCATTTGCTATCCGACCCAAGGACCAAATGCGCGGATGGGTGAGGATTCGGCAGTGGCACAAAACCTGATTGCGCGTGGTCGGGTGGGTTACCTTGCCAATGCCGCGCATCTCTACGTCTATGTGAGCCATGGTTCGAATACCTGGAACGCCGCTCATCACAGGATGCTTAGGGATGAATTGGCCATATCGCGTGCGCTGGTTTTGCGGCGGGAGGCATTAATCCGCGAGGGACTGAGAGCTCATAATTTCCCTGCCGACCGTGTTGGCGTATCGGGCAACAACGGCCTAGCCTTCACGCTGTGAAAGCGAGCTCGTCAGTATAGACCAACGTCCCGTCGGCTCTTGAGAGCGCTATTTCTATTCCACGATCGCAGGCTGTTTGGACGATTATAAAGTCAGCTGGCACGGGCAGCCCAATGGCACCCGTAAACGCCAATGGCATGACTTGTGTAACCATGCGCTGATCGACTCGAGTAAAGAATCTGTCGCGCCAAACGATATCTCGCCCACCGAGCGAGAGATCCCAGCTAAGGAAGTCTACGGGCATCCAGCCACAATCATCGAGCCAGAACTCTGCCCAATAATGGTTGGTGGGGGCCAGGCGATAGAGCAGGTGTCCTCCTACGAGCCGAGCTGGAATTCCTCTGGCGCGGCATAGCGCAATGAACAATGCCGAAGCAAGCTGGCAGTCGCACCAGCCAGTTTCCAATACCCAGTCGCAGGGTGCTTGGACGTCGACCTGATCGTAGTGAATCGAGCCGCACCGTTGCGTATCGAGGATATAATTCCAATAGGCCTTGGCAATTTCCAGGGTGTCTCGCTTTTGTCCCACCAACGTTTGGGCGAGCGCGTCAATACGATCGCTCACGACAATCAAGCCCTCCCGAGGGCGCAGATAGACGTCCGCCTGCTTTTCATCCAGTCGGTCGGCTTTCTTCCCGAAACGCCCCCGCGCGTCTAGGCGAAGTCCAGCGCCGATTGTAATGGTGCCAGCGCCGGACGCTGTTGTTCGCGCCTCGAGCCGTCCGGGCTTAATGTCGAGGTCGACATTCCCAGCGCCCTTTATGAATGGGGAGATAGAAAGCGTTCGTAAGTGCTCCTCATCAAGGGGCAACGGCATGCGCAGACGAAGCTTGCCTCCGGTGGAGGGAATGTGGAAGCGTCTTTGATAGCGCAACTCAAAAGTTTGCAGCTCGCCCTCCAAGGCAAGCGTCTCAACTAAGCGACGTCCAGTAAGAACGTAGCGCGTTTTCCAAAATGTATCATGGCCAGCGAGACCCGCGATTTTCATTGAATTGATGACTTCGACAGGATCAAAGTGTCGATGGCCGGACTTTTCCTTGAACCCGAGGCCCAGAGAGATCCAGCGATCGAGAGCTTCCCTTGTCTCGCGTATTGCTTCCTTGTTCGATAGTTCGTATGCCCAGCCGCCTAGAAGAAGCATATCTAAGATAAGCCGCTCAGAGGTGTTTCGATAGTGATCATTGAACTGTAAACTGTGCATTGCGAATTTAATTCCTCGAAAAACGATTCAACGAAATTGAGATCGACGTCGTGGCGTGTGGATCGGCATTATAAACAAGCCCGACCTCAGCAACATTATTAACGAGATAGGGTACCGATCGGCATCCAAACCATATGGCGATTTGCAATATTAATGACTCACTATTTGAAGGCGTGAGAAGCAAAATCGCTTCAGTGCCAATTGGCATGGCAGACTTTCCAAGCAGGAGGGATATGAGCGAGCGACTACGCCAGGCATTCATTAATCAGTGCCCAGCAAAGGGTAAGCTTTTCAGCTCTTCGCTATGATGCCCGGCCCACGAAACAACACCAGCATTCCCCATCGAATCCTCGAGTGCAAGAGGACATCGAGCCCGCAGTTCACCACATTATGGAGGTTGCTGAGAGCGCCGGCTGGACAGAGCTCGAGATTTGATTGGCGCTCGTGGAACTCGCCGATCATAAGATCCTTTCTTCCCAAACGAAAAGCGACCCCTCACGCTTCTTCTACAGTGCGGATTAACGTTTTCAGCAGGCTCGGCTCAATGTGGGCGGCGACAGTCAGCGTCCGACCGCCCCTGCAATCGATCTGCGCGCGGTCAAAACTAACAGAGACGTCATGCCTCGAATTATTGATCGCGCTCTCGGCTTTTTCTGTGGTGCGTTTACTTTCCACGAGCCCAACGCCAAACTCGACGCTATTCTCTGCGTCGGTGCGTACTTTTTCTGCCTCGGCCTCATCGACGCTAAGGGCGGTGCAATGAGCGTTTTGTATGCTGACTAGATACCTCTTTTGCCAGTTGTAGATTGATCGGGGTGATATCCCGTGCCGTCGAGCAATGTCGGAGGTGGAGGCGCCACTGGCCGAAACCTCTTCCAGTATCTTCAACTTTTGTCCGGCCGTCCGTTTGCGGCGGGGAACTGAATCAGAGATGCCGGACGGTGGGGTTTGGATGGGCGACTGCATTTGCTCAACGGATCCCTGCGTTTGCTCAACGGGTGCCCCGGACTCCTCTATCGGAGCTCCGGCCAGCAGGGCCGCACGCTGTTCCCGCAACCGCGCTGTCCTTGCTCTCACCGCTTCGGCTTCCTTGTCTATGATTGCCTGGGCAGCAGACTTGCTAGCATCGTATTGATCGCTCCACTTGTCTGCAATTGATGTGCGATCCTTCTCCATTGGCTTGATCGTCCCGGTTCCTCCATTGACAGCCGGTAACGTCGTATCGCCGCGAGAGTTCCAAGCACCCCGTGGCTCCCCGCGAGGCAGCTCTACGCAGCCACTTTGCGCGGCGGCCAATCAGTGTGGCCTAGGTTTTGCAAGCAAACTCCCTTCTGTAGACCACAGATCAGGATGTCAGCTTCGGTCGCGGCGAAGGGCTCGAATGACACGTCGTCTGGGTAACCCAGCGCGGAGAAAACCTCTGCGATCGCTTCACCCGCATCAGCTATCCTCGTTATCCACCACTGGGAACGACCCTGATCGTCTGTTACCCTTATGGCGTGACCAACTATATCTTCCTGTTTTGCTCTTTTGCTCATCTGACCAATGTAGGAACGAGAGCCTCACCTCTCAAGAAGCGGGGTCGCGTCGTTAGGTTCCATTGCCCGTGCATCAGATCGCATTGTCCAGAGATTTGGGCACGAAATGTCACAAACGTTATTATCTTGTGAACGAGGACGCTGACGTCATTGGAACATTGGTGACGACCATTGGTTGGTCCAGCAGCTTCCTCTGGGAAGTTAGTGCAAAAAATATGGAGATATACAATGTCCGGCAGATTCATGCTGTTCGCCAGTGCGATGGCGTATTGTCTAGCATTGACAGCGCCTGTTTATGCCCAAGGCGTGCTACCGGGAGCCAAGAATGGTGCCGAACAAGGAAACGACGCCGCAGGTCCTGTCGGCGGGGTTGTCGGCGGCGCCGTAGGAGCCGTCACTGGGGGCATTAATGGACTAATCGGAATCAAGGAAAGGCCGCGTTTCAAACAATATGTGATCGAACAACATCCTCAGGTCTTCCACTACAAGAAGCCTGTTGCGGTTGGGGCCGTTTTACCTGCCGAGGGTGTTCAATACTACGCAGTGCCTGCCGAGTACGGCCACGTCACCTATCAGTACGCGGATGTTAATGGCGAAGTCGTTCTTGTTGAGCCGAGCACTCGGCGTATCGTGCAGATCATTCAGTAGTGCGTGAGAGCTGACGAAGTGCTCTATCGCGAGGAGCTCGCCCGCCAAAAGGGGGCGGGCTCTTTTCATTGATCTCACATAGAGATAAAAAATGCACGGCCTAAGCTAGGTACCGATATCTCCGATCGCATTCTTGAAGGCCAGGAAGACATCGAGCGGGCATTCCTTGCGCTCGTGGCCGAGGCCAGAGGCGCCGGCTGGACTCACCTTGAGGCTTGCCTGGCTCTCATCGAGTTGGCGGACAAGTGCGTGCTCGGCGCGCCGCCAACGAGAATACCAACAAGCAGATTAGGGATCTCATCGGCCGCTACTATACGCGCCGGCCCGGTGGGCCATAGCCCAACAGGAGTCTGCCGCGATGCACATGGAATTTCAAGTGTTCAAAGCCGGGACACTAATCTTCACTTGGACGATTAAACTGCCAGAAGCTGCACGCTCGACCCAGGTCAACGAATTCTCGAGGTCAGCGGAGAACGAGTTTCGCAAAGCCCATCCGGATGTGAGCCTGACCGACGTCGACGTGATGACGCGTTGGGTCAAGAGCGAGCAATCATTTGGTCTATGAGCGATCTAGGGAGCCCCGGCCGATGCAAACGGGCAGGGCTGTTGCGCTACGGCGCAGGATGCATGTGCATCGCAAATATGAAGGCCGTCACAGCCATCGCGACAAATACGATAAGCACGATGGCTATGAACGGCGCTAACTTGGCATTCGTTATCTTTGGCATAGTGTCTTACGGTCGCTCATCTAGTCGCTGTGTTCCCCAGAGGCCGCTGTAATAGGACTCGACGGCTGTGGGACGCTCAGGATCATTCCAGTCCCAATCGCCCTCGTGCTCGTACTTTGGAGCACCGCGCAACTGCTCCTCAGTTACGCTCGTTTGGTAGCCGCCTAAGTCGGTGTTGTATGTGAGCGCTTTCCAAGACAGGGGGTAATGATCGTTCCCAATTCCCAGGAATCCACCGAAGCCCAAGACGGCGAAGGACACCTTGCCGGTCTTTTTGTCGATCATGACGCGTTCGATCGAGCCAATCGACTCTCCATTCGCACCATAAACGGCAGTACCTTCAACCTTGTCGCTTCCAATCAGATTGCCATATTCGGCAGTTTCATCAGCCATGATCAAAAACCTCCTCAGTTGTGTGGAGTATAAAACCTGGGACTGATGACATGGTTCCGGAACGGGCCCATTGGACAGGCCAGTCCTATCTACGCTTTGGCATGTCGAGTGCTTGCCGGATACCCTCGGAACAATCGATCCTGACGGTCTGTTAACGGCGCAACCGCGAAACGGGCGCTACCGGTTGGCGCAACGATCAACGACAGCTATCAGGAGATGGAAATGACGAGGAATTTCTTACGTATCACTGCCTGCGCAATCTGCATCATTTTACCTTTTGCCGCCTTTGCTCAATCCAGCGGCGGTGGCAATGGCGGGTCAGGCTCGAGTTCCGGTTCTGGAAGTTCGGGCACGTCATCCGGTGGGAATGGGACGAACAATGGAACTGGCAGCACCAATGGCGGCAACGGTATGGGAGGGCAAAACCCGACCACCAACCCTCAGCCGAATGCCAGCCAGACCAATCAGCAGCAAAATAAAACCGGAGCGCCCGTCCAATGTGACCCCGCTAAGCAAGCTTGCTAAAACGAGAAGCAGCCCCGGCCGGTGAGAACTGGTCGGGGTTTTGGTTTGGCACGACACGCGGCGGACGCTTACCGTGACCGCAATTGCCGTGTCAGCAGACTTCAGCCCCACTGAGAGGCTGACGTCGAAGCCAGAATTTGCCGTGAAGGTCTCAAAGCCTAGGGTGGCATTCGGTCATCTGGACCAGGATCTTCAACCTTGTCCAGCCCAAGTCGCATCCGCTGGCCTTCGGCATAATTGGCGGCGAATTCGTGACAAACGAACTCTCGGCTGTAGGGTTCTTGACCTGGCTCGCTCACACGCACGCACCACTCGCCGGCCTCTTTGTAAATCAGGATGCTCGATTGTTGGATCGGATGATCTGCGCTCATCGCTGCACCTCTCGTCAACGGACCTTTCAATTGGCTGACGAACAGGAATTTGATTCCTCAAAATTGCGAGTTTGACAAGTGGGTTTGAAGGCAAAAATACGAAGCCGTGAAACGATCGGGCTGTAGCTTTGTTAGGGTCGCATGACCCAATATATGCCTGCTCCCTCCGCGGTCCTCGTCGTCGAGGATGACCTGCTAGTTTTATGGTACTTGATCGAGCAGATCGAGGACCAGGGCCTGACTGTATATGGTGCCCCCAATGCGGATGAAGCTATCAAGCTCATGGAGGCGCATAAGGAAATCGGTGTGCTCTTGACCGACATTGAGATGCCCGGCTCGATGGATGGCCTTAAGCTGTCCCACTATGTGAGAGGGCGCTGGCCTCCGGTGAAAATCTTCGTCACCTCAGGCCGAAGTCTGCCATTGCAAGAGCATATGCCCGCTGGGGCCATTTTCTTTGGCAAGCCTTTCCGCCAGGATGACCTGCAAAGGGTCTTTGATGCTGCGCGCTCTTAAAGCGCAGATTCATAAACTCAAATCAGCGCTAGAGGCGGCGCAAGAGCGCAGCGAAGTGCCTGAGCAATGCCCGATCGATAACCTCAATGTACGCGCGATGACCCGGGGAACCCTTCGCCGGTTCCCACGTTCAGCTTACGACGGATAGCCGTCTGTCTGGGTGGGTCTAGGATGCTCTTCCTCTCTCCCGTTCCAGGCTCACTCATCACTCGTCGCCCTTCGGTCCCCTTCGCGGAGGTAGGGCCGCGAGCCCGCACACGGCATTCGTCACGGAGAGTCCGTCGGTGCACAGGAATGCGGGCTCCCCACAATTCGCTCTCATGAGGAGCATAAAATGTACAGGGTGAGCCTGATGGGCGCCGGGGAGGCCTCAGCATACTGGCCCTGCGTTTCACTGGGAGACGCGGCCGAGAGGGTGAAACGCTGGCAAGCCACTGTTGGCCGCCGCGACTTTGCCGATCAACTGCTACCCCGGGGATAGCAGATCGTCACCGAAGAAGCGGACGGTGAGGGGCACTGGAACATTGTCGCCTACTACAACCGTGGGGCTTGGTCTGCGGCTAGTTCACAGCGCCATCGCTGCACTCTCCGTTGAGCGCGACGGCAACACCACAAGCGCGTCATCCGGCAACGGCCTCGGCAATGCCTTTGCCTCACTCCACGGCGCCCGCATCGCCCGGTTTCGCACCCCGCTGTACCAGGCGACGTCCTTCCTGCGTGTCCGGGGACATGAACCGCATGCGGCCCTCGGCGGACCAGTACACTCGATCTTGCAGCACGCCGTCGGCGAGCGTTGCGGCAACTGAAGTTGCGATCGGCAGCGCCGGTACGGGTGGCTCTACGGAGCAATTAAGATGGGAGAGAGTTGGCGGACACCATATCGTCGTCACTGCTGGATCGTTTAGATCTGTAGCGGGGTATGTCCGGCGAAACTCCTCGATCATCTCAAGTGCGATCTGATCGGTAAGATCAATGTCAAACGACGCGACCGTAAAGCCTTTGCGGAAAAGAAGCGCTCCGCTCTTCAACACACGCTACTCAAGTTTCATTTGACGTGGCATTCGCCTGTAACCACTCGTCCCATCCGGCAATTGACAAAAATGGCGGAACGGTGATCCGCAATACTTAACGAAATTAGCCATGTATTCCGGTTGCGCTGTTAGCCAAACGCTCTCGCCCGTCAGTCGTCATTGCTTGCATCTAATTCGCCTGGGGAAATAGCACCGGCTTCTTGCATGCGCGCGTAGAGTTCTCCAACGCGCTCATTCGGGATCACCAGGTGGTCAAAGTCCATCGTGATGCTCGCGTTGCCTCGTTCCTCGATCGTGGCGGCTTTCATAATCCAGCAGACGGCGTCGTCCAGACGGGCGAAGCGCCTGCTGTCAGGCTTCGTCGTAATCTTTTCGGGATCTGACCAGGACAGGACGGTGGCGGCCTCGTGCAATCTATTTTCAAGGTCCATATGGTTTCTCCCGGAGAGCGGCCCGACATCCGCAGGAGCCAAACCGGGCCTGGCCGCTGATTGGAATGGCGAAGTGAGCAGCGCTTGTGGCGAAGATAACACACGACTTTGGCTGCAGAATTAGCGTGGCCCATAGGGAGGCAGCCGCTGCCCCCCTCCCCGCGCTATGCCATGATGGTGGCTGCACGTCCCCCGCTGATGATGTGAATCGCAGTGCGAGCCATCGCCGCCGATGGTACCCGTCATGTCCTTGGGCTGCCCGGCACATGGACTCAGGAACCATCTGTAGTGCGGCAGTAAACGCTGTGACGGTACATGGACGCGCGTCAGTCGACATTGACACGACAGCGCCACGGCCAGGCCGAGCGGCAAAGCAAATAAGCTTTTCAAGACGTTCGCCTGACTTCTCGCCGGGCCTTTTTCGAAAGGAGGTCTCGGCATCTTGACGCAGACCGTTTCGCCCTCGCCGCGTCGTGGAGCGCGTCCGGTTGTCGGCAAGGAACCTCGCCGCCTCAGGGTTGTTCGAATGACACATAACCAATGAGGAAAGTGTCATGCGCAAACCTACCACATGCAAAGATAACCCTCCGAGGCAGCAACCCATGGTGAGCGGATCCGAATATTACCGAAGAGGGCCGACGTCGAGCGCGGGCTGAAAAAGAGAGACTTTCCGTCCCAGGAAGTCGATAGCCCGAGCGAGAGGCAGGACGAAAAGAAGGTTGATGCAGAGAAGCTGCCAACGAAGCACGGAACGTCTCGCAAAATACCCCCAAGGGAGGCGATATGGAGCAGTCATTAAGCGATGCCTTCAGCGATGGTGAGATTGCTCGCTGGACGGGATATTCGGAAGACGCAAATCCGTACGATCCAGAAATCGATCCCTGTGACTATCGGCGCTGGAATGAGGGTTGGCACAGTGCAGACAACGATTTGGACGATGCCGACGGCGATTGACGCAGCGGCGCTGGGTTGCGAGGCGCGCGGCTAGCCCATGACGCGGCAAGCCGGTGATAGGCCGCGGCCGTGACCAGCAAAACAGTTGAAATCGCGATCAGGCCCAGGGCAATACCGTCGAGCGTTTTGAGCGGACTTGGGGAGCTGGGCGAAGTCATTCGTGAGAACAATCGCCAGGTGGAACCAAAGCATCACCTGTGCGCCATGCAAAATGACGCTCCGTGGGTGACAACACAGTCTATCTTCGCCTTGAGCGGCGGTTTGTCATCGGAGGTTGTCAAAGGCTGCCTGCCTTGTTTGCGAAGGCCGGTGCATACCAAAGCAACGTCGTGAAGGCACTGCGTGGCGTACTGCGAAGCAATCGTGGCGGCCTTCTCTGAACGATCTACGCCTTGGTCGGTGAAGGCCTTCCGACCAAGGCCGTGTGTCGGTTGGTTTACTTCGTGCTGATTGGTCGCGATGACCACTATGCATCCACACCAATCTGCGCCTTGCGCGGGTCATCGCCGAGTCGAAGAGACCCGCTCTTGTTGGGCAGGGTCAGGTTGGAACTCTGGTTGGATCGGCGAGTTTTTGGGTAATCTAGAAACCACAATTGGAGGTATCCATGAACAGGATGAAACATGTTGCTCTTGCGGCATTGTTGGGATCAGGAGTGCTCGCCCTCGCGTCTACCGGCGCCTCTGCACGTATTATATGCAATGAAGACGGCGATTGCTGGCATGTGAAGGAGATGTACGACTATCAACCTGGGTTTAGGCTGACGGTGCATCCGGACGACTGGCAGTGGAAGCAAGACGAAAAGTATCGCTGGCGCGAACATGAAGGTCGCGGATACTGGCGAGGCGGCGTGTGGGTCCAATTCTGACCGCGTCATATTTGGACTAGCGGGCATGTTCCCCGCAACTTCCCAGGCACACACGCGTTTCGTCCCTGGTGGCTTGGCTTTCTCCCCTCACCAACTCCGTCCGGCCGTGCTCTCCCGGCACGACCGGGCTTTCGATGTAAAGGGGTGTGGTCTCCGCTTCCATGGGCACAGTTGCGGTTGCAGAATCGCGACTTTTCCCTTGCAGATCTGCCGCGCAACCAGTGGCACTCTTAGGCGTTGCCCCCGCGGTGACTAAGTTTTCCCGACCACCAAAGACTCGCCCCGGCCCTGCCCCTGCAGCGCCGGGGGTTTTTTCATGATCGCTGCCTGGACGGGTTCGAAGCGGCCCGACGCCGTGTGGTGACAGCGCTGGGCTAAACGCGGCGACTTGGACAGCTAAGGGGAAACACCGGTCGAGGGTGCCCCAGGGGGAAACGCGATCGTACTTCTGAACCAGTTCGCGACAACCCGTATTCGGCGGAGAGGCAACCTTCCCAAAGGGTTGTGCGTTCCATCTCGTACACGTGCAAATGCCCACGTAATGGAGGCAGGCATGAGACCGATGATAGGATTGTTGGCGGCTACCGCGTTATGCGCAAGCCTGACCAGCGCGATGTCAGCGCCACCGACACGGACAACACGAATAGCGAAAGGCTGTGAGAACGTCAGCTCTTGGGGCTGTATCCACTATCAGCCAACTCCTCCGGACGGATTAGTTCCGCGGCCTCCAGTTCCATCTTGGCGACAGCCCATGATGCCATCATGGGAGCGCAAACCTCAACGGCAGCCGGCTCGATCGCCAGTCGCTGCCGATTTAATCCGACTGTAGGAAGGGCGCCCAGGCAAGTAGCTGGCGCAAGGGTTGCCCCGGTGTTCGATCACCGAGGAAACTCAAAGACCTTCGGCGTGACCAGCCATATGAGCACGAACGCAACAAGGGGATCCAATCGGCTTAATTCCCGGGCGTCTTGAGGTCAGATCAGGTATCACAATAACCACGATGGGAACTGCTCTGGTTCTGACCCAGGTCAAGCGGCGCCTTCGCTACCTGCAGGGAGGACGGGCGAGGAGGCCGAAAAACAGCGAGGCTTTTAGACCGAGGGGGTGCATTCGCGACTTCATGGCGAACAAACGTGCCCTCGCGCACCTACGCGCGAGCGCGCGAGGCGGGAAGCTCACAGAGGATTTTGCTCCCCGAGTTCACCTCGTCCGCCAGCAAGGCTCTGGGGGCTATTGGGTTCCGGTCGCCCATTATTTCACTAGCTTTAGCTGGTCAGCCGACATCTTGCCGCTTCGTCTGTCAGCCACGAGCTCATACGACACCTTTTCGCCTTCACGGAGATCGTTCAGTCCAGCGCGCTCGACCGCGCTGATGTGCACAAAGGCGTCCGGGCCGCCATTGTCAGGTGCGATGAAGCCGAACCCTTTTTGCGGATTAAACCATTTGACGCTGCCGGTTGGCATAGGGAATTTTCCGAGCAGGAGGAACATGAGCGTGCGAAGACGCCAGGTATTCTTTGATCAGCGGCCAGCAAAGGGCAAGCATTTCAGCTCTTCGCTTTTGACCGCAAAGTCGGTCTATGCTCGAGCCGTCACCTCATCGGGTCAGATTCCGGGTCATAAACAGCGTTCTGCGAATCCAGGGATTGGACGAAGGAGTGGTCATCTACCGACGGCACGGAACAGCCTCGCTACGGCTTCGACGCTGAGCACCTCGGACGAGGCCTCTCCCTCGCCAGTTTACGGACCACTTCATGGCGGCATCGACTCCTGAGGGCCCCCCGATGGCCCTAATTCTTAGATGGCGGGCAATCGCGGACATTAGATAACGTGCGCCGCTCCTTCCCACTGAGCAGTTTTGCTCAGACTCCTTAGCTGGTTCCGTGTAGTCTCTGTTGACGGGTGCGATCATGGGTTTTTCACGTCGCGCGAAGTAACGACCAATGTCGATTATTTCGTTTGTCTTTGACGTTGGGAAATCCCGGCCGACCGACCAGGAGGACTTCGACAGTGAAGTCGCCGCTCGCTTTGGCCTCGTTCCCAATTTTTTCCGCTCCGCACCGGACGCGCCCCTAGTCATTCGCGAGCTGTGGCGGTTCGCAAAGTCAGCGTATCTGGACACAGCTATACCTACGCTGTTCAAGGAACGGCTGTTTGTCTACCTCTCCCGCTTTTGCGAAGTGCGTTACTGCATCACGGGACACACCGGCTTCTTACTGGGGCTTGGTCAGTCAGCCGGCGATCCAAATGCGCCGGTAATGACAATCGACCACCCTCCACCAGGGTGAAGCAGGCACCAAAAGTGACGAAGACCCGCCCAAGATGCCGAGTGACAGACATGCTGTCTCATAACATCAATACTGAACGGGCCAACTGAGCTAATTTTCGTGACCTCGCCAAGTTCCCGTGACAGTGCGCGCCGGAGAACTGGTTCGCCTGGCCGCGTCAAACCACGCTCGCTCATTTGGCGAACAGTGTGGGCGGCTGGTCGGGACTCAGATAGCCGGCAATGTTCGAGAAAAGGAGGTTGGCCCCCACAAATGTCTTGGCACCCTCGGACGAGGTGGAGGTCACCGCTATCGCAATGTCCTTGCCTGGCAGATAAGCCATCACCGCCGAATAGCCAAAGAAGGACGGGGTCTGCGCAATCCAGCCATTGGTGCAGACGACGCCTAGACCAAAGTAGAGTTTCTCGGACATTGGCGGGTATTTCACCAGGAGTGGTGATATTTGCAGATCATGGGCTTGCCGAGACAACAGGCTGCCTTTGCCGATGGCGATTGCCGAAGTCACCGCATCGGCGATGTTCGTCGTCATGATGGAACCCTCCGCCAGAGTCCAGGAGGGGTTCCAGGTCGTTGAATCCTCGTAATGACCGCGGTCGTTGTCGTAGGCGTGCAGAACGGGCTCCGGGATGAAGGCGGTCTGGTCGCTTCGTGTATTGGAAAGACCAAGCGGCGTAACGACGATATCGCGGATCAGTGTTGCCACATCCTTGCCCGTGGCTTTCTGGAGCACCTCGCCGAGGATGACGTAATTGGTGTGCGCATAGGTGAAGCAGGCTCCGGGCTCGCAGGGTCGGGGCTGGCTCAAAGCAGAGGCGATGAGTTCGTCCGGGGTCCATTGCCTAAACACGTTCGCGTAGATTGGCAGGACGGGGACATAGTCTGCATAGCCCGACGTGTTGTTGGCCAACATCGTGAGGGTGATCTTGTCGGATTGCGGCAAATCGGGAAGCCATTTGGCGAGCTTGTCGTCGACGCGAAGTACGCCGTCGTCCTGCAGTTTGAGCAGAACGGTGGTTAGATAGGCGATGGCGATGGCGCCATTGCGGAAGTGCATATCGACGCTGGCCGGAACGCCTTCGACCGAGTCGCCCCAGGCTTGCGTTAGCACGGTCGTGCCGCCGACGCGGATGGAGACAACAACGGCCCGCAATTTGCTTTCGCTCATCGTGTGCTCGACGACGGCGCGAACGCCAGCCGCCGCGTCGGCTGCGCTCATGCAGGCGCCGGCGATGGATAGTGTTCCGGTGGAACAGGCCGCCGCGGGGGCGGTATTCGAGGCCTCGGCGCCGAACGTCTGGGCCGCGTTTCCGGTTAGGAAGACGAGATTTGACAGGATGGAAGCGAACGCGAACCGGACCAATATCGAACACTGCATGCTTCGGGTTTCCTCTTTTGGAGATGTTTGGAGAACGCCGGAACTTCAGGAAATGGTGACAAAAACCACACCCTCCAGCCGTCAGAGGGTGTAAAAGAGCTTGAAGTAAAGTAGCGGTACCGGTGAGATCTATCTGGTCTTCTCATAGCGGGGCCAGTGGGAGCATAAAAAAGCTAGGGCGTCGTACTGCACTTGATGGCGAGACAATGAGCCTAACAAAATCAATGCATTACGCTTTTACCCCATTTGAGGATTTGTATTTAATTTGAAATACACACTTAGCTTGCTGAATCAAATATGAGATTCTGGCCGTCCGACGTCAACTATTATTGCAGATAGGATAGTCGCGGGCGCACGTAAGCGGGCTCCGTCAAGATCCTCGCTGTTGCCGCGTGGATACCGAGAAGCCTGCCTACGGCGCTGCTACGTGTTAAAGTGTACACTCCCGTCCGACGGACCGAGCGCTTGTGGAGCCTGCAATGGAACACACAGTGAAAGTCTGGGAGAAGACCTATACGGTTCAAGTTCACCAGAAGTCCAAAGCTGTCTGGGAAGCAGTTGGCGACTACGAGGGTAAGGATATCCAAGTTAAGAGCAGAACCTCAGGGGCTGCATTGAGACTTTGGGTTGATGCCGCCCGCTTCCCCTGGAAGCCTCCACTTCACTGAGGGGATCATTTATCGTCCTCAGAGGCGCGCGACAAGGCGAGGTGCCCGCCAGCCGCCTGGGCGAGTGCGGTCATTGGAGTGTTTAAATGTGGTAATTTGGAACCGTCGTTCCATAGCGGGCGACTGCTCGTGGAGAGTCTGATGCAACACGAGGTGAGAGTTTGGAAAACCTCCCACAAAGTTCTCGATGGCAAAAGGACCGATGGCCGCTGGGAGGCGGTGGGCACTTACCAAGACGTGGAAATTCGAGTGACCGCGCGAGACGAGGCGAGTGCGCTTCAAGCCTGGGTGGCGGAGGCCAGAGCAAGGGGCGTCTAGATGTGGAGCCTCAAGAGGAGCATTGTCACGGGAATCCGCCTTGGCCGCAATTCGGCTGGACGAAGGAATTCAGTCAGGCGGCGGCGGTCGCGGTTTGCCACTGCTGCGCAGCCGCGGCTCGGAAGAGGCGCAGCGTCGGTCGAGAGATCAGATGGCGCTCGAGATTGAAGGTATTGTGGACGGCGGCGTGGGAGGCGAGAAAACGTTGGGCGGATCCGGATGACTTGAACCGCTGCATCTTCCGTTCCCGTCTTCGCACCACTTGATGGGAGGTCTCGGCGCGGTTGTTCTGGCGCAGGCCCTGCTCATGATGCGCCGAGAGGCGGAGCTCTCGCCCGGCAGCGCCATAGGAGCGCAGCTTGTCCGTCACCAGCACCTTGGGAGCAAAGCCCTGCTTCTTCAGCAATTTGCGCATCAGCCGCAGCGCGGCAGCCTTGTCGCGTCTCGGCTGCACCAGCATGTCGAGGATCTCGCCCTCGCTGTCCACGGCCCGCCACAGATACATGTGCCGGCCCCGGATCGAGACGACCATCTCGTCCAGGTGCCAGGTGTCTGCCGCCCGAGGTCGCAGCCGACGCAGGTTGCGGGCATACGCCGACCCGAACTTGTCGACCCATCGGCGGATCGTCTCATAGGAGACGTCGAGGCCGCGTTCGGCCAGCAATTCTTCGACATCGCGGTAGCTCAAGGTGAACCGCAGATAGAGCCACACGGCATGCCGGATGATCTCGGGCGGGAACTGGTGACGGGCGTAGGATATCGGCTGCATGCCCCTGCCCTACCGCATCACGGCTCACACCGTCAAAGTTCCCGTGACAATGCCGTCGGGCCTGTTAATCTGCAAGACGTCGTCTGAAACCCTCCCCACTCCCGATGGCCTAGGGAGCCGAGGTGCTCGCCTCGACGAGTTCCACCCGCATCGTCCGGCGTTTGCGAGGCGCAAACCTCCGTGGTCAGGCTATTGGGCGAGAGCTCGAGACGGCACTCCCTGAATGATCTGGCGGCCATTGCGCACTTTTCTGGCTCGTCTTACGGCCAACTACGGCAATAGGGATTGCTGACGTAGACTGGAGCGAGTGCCCCGCAATATCGATGTCAGTCGCCCCTGCTTGCATCCACTTTGGCGTGGGTATTAGCACCGGCTTCTTGCATGCGCGCGTAGAGCTCTGCAATTCGCTCATTGGGAACAACGAGGTGGTCAAAGTCCATCGTAATGCTGGCGTTGCCTCGCTCCTCGACAGTGGCGCCTTGCATAATCCAGCGCACAGCATCGTCCAGGCGGACGAAGCGCCTACTGTCAGGCTTCGTCGTCGTATTTTCGGGGTCTGACCAAGACAGGACGGTGGCGGGCTCGTGCAGTCTACTTTCGAGATCCATATGGCTTCCTCGCGAAGTGCGGCGCGACTTCCGCGGGAGCTAAAGCCGGGCCTGACGGCTAATTGGATTGGCGAAGTCAGCAGCGGTTGTGACGAAGATAACACACCACTTTGGCTGCAGAATTAGCGTGGCTCGAAAGGAAACAGACCCCCAGATCGCGGTAGCTCGCCCCGGCGCACCTGCTGACTCCTGTTGACGAGTCCCCTCCGTCTGCTCGCGGCCTACCTCTTGGAGGGAGACAGAAGTCCGACGAGGATGGTTGGCCACTATTCCCGAGACCGATGCCAGAATGTTAGGCAATGCCATTGCCGCCCGTTACGCCGTAGATCTCGCCATTGATGAAGCTTGCCTCCGGCGACGCTAGCAACACGTAAACTGGAGCGAGCTCGGCCGGCTGCCCCGGGCGGCCCAGATCGCTGTTCTCGCCAAAATGCTTTACCTTTTCGTCAGGCTGGCCACCGCTGGGTTGAAGAGCCGTCCACACGGGCCCGGGCGCCACCGCATTTGCCCGAATGCCTTTCTTGATCACCTGTTTGGAAAGTGCCTTGGTGTAGGCGACAATGCCGGCTTTGGTTGTGGCGTAATCGAGCAGAATTGGTGAGGGGTCATAGGCCTGCACCGAAGCGGTGTTCACGATGGCGCCGCCGGCGGGCATATGCGGTAAAGCTGCCTGCGTGATCCAATGCAAGGCGTAAAGATTGGTCTTCAGCGTTTTGTCGAAATCGGCCGTGGACAGATGTGCGATATCTTTGCGGAACTGCTGGCGAGCGGCGTTGACGACCAGGATATCCAGCCCTCCCAAGCTTTCCGCGGCCTTTTTGACCATGGCCTGGCACCAGGATTCTTCCTGGATGTCACCGGGCAATGCCACCGCTTTCCGCCCTTCGGCTTCGATGAGTTCAATGACCTGGCGCGCGTCAGCTTCGTCATTGGGAAGATACGAAATCGCGACGTCCGCACCTTCGCGAGCGAAGGCAATGGCGACGGCGCGCCCGATACCGGAATCACCTCCCGTCACAAGCGCTTTGCGGCCAGCGAGCTTCCCGCTTCCGCGGTAGCTCTCTTCGCCATGGTCCGGTTTTGGGTTCATTTCCGAGGCAAGGCCCGGCCGTGGCTGTGGCTGTTTTGGAAAAGGGGGTGCAGGATATTTGTCGCGCGGGTCCTGCAGAACGTCTTTATCTGACATGCGGGCGATCCCTAGTGGGTGTGATGCTCGGCATTGCGCTTGCGCGTTGCGGCGGCCTTCTTCGCGGAGGCGGAGCGATCGGTGGCACTCCGATGCGCCGAGGCTGCCCCACCCTTCTCGCCGCCCTTATGTGCGGCGGGATGGCCCGTGTGCTTGCCGCGGCCGGACCCGCCTTCTTTCTTGCCGCCGCCGTCATCCTTGTTCACGGTGGCCCAAGCCCGCCGTTCGGCCTCATGCTCGGACACGCCGCGTTTCTCATAGCCTTCCGCAATATGATCGGCCTTGCGTTCCTGCTTATCGGTGTATTTTGACTTATCGCCGCGGGGCATAGGACATCTCCATCAAAGTTTTCGTCCGAAACGAAAAGTCCGTGGCGGAGGTTCCAGCATTATACGCAATAAATCATTGTCTTCCGTAACGATATTTCTCCAATCATCGATGCGTGTGGAACGATCATCGTGTGAGCTGGGTTGTAGGAGCGATTCCGCATGCGTCAACCGGACATGGCAGCAAGGGGAACAGAGACGGTTTTTCCGGTTTCCCGCCCTGACCAACGAATTGGTAGCCGAGCCCCTACCCTGCCCATGCGGATCGCTTTGACCTCCAACCAACAGAGGAAATATCCCATGACCCAAGATAAACCAGGCGGTAAGGGCAATTTTGCCGACGACCCGAAGCGTGCGGCCGAAGCCGGCAAAAAGGGCGGCGAAAAGAGCCACGGCGGCCAGCATCAACAATCCTCGGACAAGGGCGGGGCCCAGCAGGGCAGCGGAAATTTCGCCGACGATCCGGAGCGCGCTCCGGAGGCTGGAAAGAAGGGCGGCCAGCGCTAACTGGTGAACCCTTATTCGAGAGGGGCCTGTCGGTCCCTCTCCCTATTGGATGCACACGCTGTCAAGTGACCAGCGGCAGCACTTCCAAATTTTCACAAATGTAACCCCAGTTCGGAGGTAACGAACCCATGGCTAAGGAACTCAAAGATCTCTTCGTCGAAACCTTGAAAGATATCTACTATGCGGAAAAGCAGATCCTGCGTGCTCTGCCCAAGATGGCGCGGGAGGCTCAATCGCCGGAACTGAAAAAGGCCTTCGAAACCCATCGGGAGGAAACCGAAGGCCACGTCGATCGCCTGCAGCAGGTCTTCGAGATGATTGAGAAGCCTGCGCGAGGAAAAACCTGCGACGCCATCCTCGGCATCATCGAAGAAGGCAAGGAGGTCATGGAGGAATTCAAGGGCGCCCCCGCTCTCGATGCAGGGCTGACGGCGGCCGCTCAGGCCGTGGAACACTATGAAATCTCGCGCTACGGCACGCTGAAGACTTGGGCGAACCAATTGGGGCTTAACGACGCGGCCAAGCTTCTGGATCAGACCCTTCAGGAGGAGGTCAAGACCGACGCCCTGCTGTCGAAACTCGCCATGGCAAGCGTCAACAAGAAGGCTGCCTGAGGCCTGCTAGGGGAGCTCCATCCTCATGGAGCTCCCCTTCCCTCTCTGCCACAATCGCGACGCCAGCACTGCACATGGTCAAGGCCTATGACTAGATCCTGCGGCGTAAGCTCCAGATGGGTTCAGAGCCCTTTATTTCACTAGTTTCAGTTGATCAGTCGACATCTTGCCGCTTCGTCTGTCGGCAACGAGCTCATATGACACCTTTTGGCCTTCGCGCAGATCGTTCAGTCCAGCGCGCTCGACTGCGCTGATGTGCACGAAGGCGTCCGGGCCGCCATTGTCAGGCGCGATGAAGCCGAATCCTTTTTGCGAATTAAACCATTTGACGGTGCCAGTTGGCATGGGAATTTTTCCGAGCAGCAGGAACAGGAGCGCGCGAATACGCCTGCCATTCAATAATCAGCCGCTTGCAAAGCGCAAGCTTTCGGCTTTTCAACTCTAGGCTTTTGACCATAAATTCCATTCGAGTCGTCACCCCATCGGATTGGACGCTCGCTTCATAAACCTGTTAGGCGAATTCATCCCCGCTCGCCGGAGACGGTCGCGAGAGCATGCGGATCCACCAGCTGGGTCATTGTCCCGAAGGGAGACGCATTTCAATGAAATGGGTCCTTGCCTCGCTCGCGGGCTCAGCGTCTCGGTCGCCGAGTTCCCGCCAAAGCCTATGCTAAAACGCGTTGCCGTTACCAGAAGTCGACTTTTGTCGCGGGTTGGTGACTCGTGCTCCATGTGACATTGCGGCAAAATCCCCTTGTTTACCTTGACGAAACCTTCAGCGGGTGAGGAACTAAACAACTTGCCTAAGTCGAATTGCCTATTTATCCGACAAATTGTTTAGCAACGACCTTGTTGGTATCATATTATACCTGACGAGCGGGGATATTCTGCCAGCAGCACTTCTACGTTGCTCCCAATATGGAGCCGAGGTGTAAATAGCCATTACGAGCCATGCCCTTTCGCATGAAGAAGCCTGTATCAAAATTGTGGTCTGGGAACTTTTGGCCAACGCAATAATGCGCCGCGAAGATGGCGATTGCACACAGGGTGGAACCATGAACAAAAGCTATTCGAAGGTTTTCTCTCCGGCGGAGTTGGAGTTCTTGTCGAATGAGGCCGACCAATATGGCTGGTATGTATGGACTGAACGCACCGGACCCGTCATTCGGGGACTGTGCGCACGCCATCTGATGGCGGCCAATGGCGACTTCAAGGTCGTCAGTGCCTGCGATGCGCAGGGCGTTTGCCTGGTCGGGCATACCCAGCCGAAAATAGGAGCGATGCTACGCTATTTCGAGCTCATCGGCTTGGGCCGCTTCGCATTCCAGGCCTTGCGAAACGCCGAGGATAGTATCGCGCGCGCCGCTCCTCGACCCCTGCCTGCTGCGTGCAAGCCGGTCCGAACGTGGCAGTTCGTGCATAATGGTCGCAAGGAGGGCCATGCCCAGGCGCGCTAGCCCGCGGCCACCGCTGAGGGTTTTTTGAGAACGCGGCAGACTGACGCGATCAGGCGGGCCCAATCCTTCGTCTGGTTTCGGCTTTGCACTCTGAAAAGCTTGCTGGCCCTCTGAGCCATGTCCTCAACGGCCTTTCCCTGCTCGAGTAGGCTCCGGATCGCATGCCCAGCGGCTAAATCGGAGAAAGTCTGATGGCGACAACCCTCGCCAACCGCCGCATTCCCGTTGTCGAGGACGAAATGATGATCACCCTCGTCGTCGAGGAAGTTTTGAAAGAACTTGGATGTCTCATCGTAGGACCCGCGAACAAGCTCGAGGCTGCGCTCCGTCTCGCTCGGCAAGAGGAAATTGACGCAGCGATTCTCGACATCACCATTAGAGGCGGCCAAGTCTTTCCCGTCGCTGAAGTCCTCATCGAACGCGGCGTTCCATTCATTCTAGCCAGCGGCTATGGAGATTGGTCACTGCCGCAGGCGTTTCAGGGCAAGCCGCGCCTGCAAAAGCCCTTTACATCCGATGAACTCCAGAGCGCCTTGGAAGCGATCGCTGCCCCCTCGTAAGCAGGCCCGTACCTCGTCGCCGTTCGAGGCTTGCTGGAGACCACCCAACATTCATCGCTGCTGCGAGGGCGGTCAAATAAGCGAAGAAGCAAAGGCCCCTGTACCACCCTTTCATAAGATGGGTACTCTTTCAAACGCCCGACCACATCTGCGACGATCTACCCTGACTACGTCGCTGGGAGAGAAGTTGGATGGGTATGGCGACTATACCGCGGGTAGATCGTCCCTAATCCGACCTCCTACCGTGGCCATGTAGGATGCGGACAGGCCGCCAACCAGCAACGCCACGAACGCCCAGAGTGCAGCGTAGACAGCCGCCTTTCTGGCAACGTCCGCTGCGGCCTTGGCCTTATCGCCCGCCTTTTGAGCTGTGTCCTTCGCCTTGGCGATCACATCGTCCACCCGCTTGGCCGCATCGGCCTGACTTAGCCCCGTCTGGCGGGCAACAACTTGCGCGACATACGCCTTGTCCTCGTCGCTCAACTCACCGTTGGCGAGCGAACGCTCAAGAATTCGGCCCACCTCGGCCCTGGACGACTGCGTTGCGGCGCCATCTGCCGGCGCCTGCTGCGAGCGGAACAGCATGTCGTTGAAGTAGGCGCCCACATCACTGTTGCCAGTTGCTGCACCTGCGGCCGATCCGGCAGCGCTGGCCGCTACGTTGGTCAGCGCTGCGCCTGCCTGAGCGACTCCGCTGGCCGCCCCGGACAGAATACTTCCGACTAGGCAGGCCGAAACCAGGGTTCCGACCGCCCAGACCAGCAGGCCGTGGGCGGTATCCCTGAAGAACACCTCGTCGGTGTGGACGCCGACCCATTGGGTCCGTAGGCGTCCGGCCAGGTAGCCACCGACGGCAAAGGCAAAGAGCGGGATCGCGAGGGACCAAACGATGGCGAGGATGCCAACTGTCGTTGCCGAGGCCCCCGAGTTGGACCAGGGCGAAATCGAAACCAGACCAATGCCAGTGCCGACCACGATGAGAAGGAGCGAGATGACCGTCGAGGCAGCGGCCCCGGCGATGATAGCGGCCCAGGACACGGCCGATTGCGGAGCCTCGACCTGCCCTCCGGCGACAGCCCGCGCAGGCGCTAAAATGGTAGATTCAGACACAGCAGCCCCCTAGCGATACAGCAGCGCGATCAGAATGATGATGGGAATCGGGACTCCTAGAAGCCACAACAATATTCCCCGGCCCATGACGTCCTCCTAGCGATGAAACTGGCGAGGCGTCGATCTCTGTTTTGAAAAGGTTCAGCGCCTCTGCCGGAAACAAACTGCTTCGCTGAGCCGTGGTTCCAGATCCTCCATCGCTTTTGTCCGCCAATCTTTGAAGCACTGTCGGATCGAGGCGCGGCCGACCAGCGCGACTGACCTTACTCATAGCTGGAACTTGTATTTTCGATGGCGGTTTTCGGGAGGCAACGGCAAAACAGGAGGTTACATGCCAAAGGACGCGCATACCAAAGCAGCTGAACATCACGAAAACGCCGCCAAGTCTCATCGTTCCGCCGCTGAATATCATGGCAAGGGCGATCACGATAAGGGACGTGAACACTCAACGACCGCTCACGGCCATTCAAAAACGGCCCATGAGCATTCTGAAGCGGCGCATAAGAAAAGCCAGACGGCAAAATAACAACCAAAGGGGGCAGCGCAAGCTGCCCCCTTACTGATTATCTGCAGATGGCTAGACTGTAAGCGATGGATAACATTTCGAATTTGAACGAGGGAATTTACGACGCTCTACAGACCGGGAGCCGGAAGAAGGCGTAAAGCAAAACGAGAGCCCACGCCGCTTGGTCGCCGTCCTCCCTGTTTTAAATTATTCGTCGCCGCCCCGACCGAATCGGTTCGCGGTTGCCCTGGCCAATCCAAGCCTCACGCCAAGTAAAAAATTATCTACGGATCTTGAATCAACGACCTGGCTTTCCAAATCGATGCGCGTCGGGTTCTGAAATGGCCCGGTGCGGGCGCTGGCGGCGTCTGGCGTGCTGCTTGTAACCATGTTGCTTCAAGGAGGATGTGGCTATGAGAAACTATGATTTCAGTCCGTTTTCTCGTTCTGCAATCGGCTTCGATCGACTGTTCGAACTTCTGAACGCGCAGTCCCAGGACAGCGCGGAGAACTTTCCCCCTTACGATATCGTGCGCACTGGTGAAGATACATTCCGGATCAGCCTGGCTGTTGCCGGCTTCTCCCCGTCCGATATCACAGTCACAGCGCAACAGAACCTGCTCACAGTGGCAGGGCGCAAGGCGGCGCCTTCCAGCTCAGAGCAATATGTCTATCAGGGCATCTCGGCTCGAGCGTTCGAACGGCGCTTCAATCTCGCAGACTACATCGAAGTGGAAGCAGCCGGTTTCGAGAACGGGCTGCTCCAGATCAATCTGGCTCGTAAGGTCCCTGAGGCGATGAAGCCTCGTCGGATCGACATCGTTCCGACGCAGCCCCAACACGAGAGGCGACTTGAGGCGGGCAAGGCCGCGTAACTCCGTTGGGGGGTGGCCCAGGTGCGTCTGTGCGGCCTCCCTCTCAAGCATTGGCCACGGAGGGAAGCAGTGCACGCTCAAAAGGAGCACCCCGCCGACTCTCGTCGACGGGGCTGCTCCACGCTTTAGCAAGTTTGCGTAGCGGGGTCGCACTGGGCGGGCGCCCCGGTTTTATTCTGCTGCTGGCCGGCCGGGCTGGTATTTGGCTGAGAGTTGGTCGTCGAAGAGTTCGATGTGCCACCCATGCTGTTGGGAGCGGTATTTGGAGTGGTGCTAGGATTGGTGTTGGTGGTCGGGTTTTGCCCTCCCATACCGTTGCCGCCATTGGTGCCGCCCGTTCCGGTGCCTGTCCCATTTCCGCTGGACGAAGAGCTCGAATTTCCAGAACTGGAACCTGAGCCTGATGCCCCGCTTCCTCCCCCGCCGCTGGATTGTGCAAAGGCGGCCATGGGTAACATGATGCAAATTGCGCAGGCAGTGGTGCGTAAGAATTTCCTTGTCATTTCCATCTCCTGAAAGCTGTCGTCGATTGCTGCGCCCAACCGTGGCGCTCGCGTCGCGGTTACGCCGGCAACAGACTATCAGCGCTGCTTGTTGTTCCTCGGTCTTGACAGGAACAAACCGCATGTCAGGCCGGGATGCCGCCTCGCAGATCGCGCGCACATCGTGGGCATCGGACTTGCCGCGTTTGACGAAGGGCTTAACGTAATTCGGCGAGATCAGTCGCACCCGATGGCCCAGCCGTTCGATCTCGCGGCCCCAATGATGCGACGACGAACACGCCTCGAGAGCGACTTCGCAAGGCGGCAGCGAGCCGAGGAAACCCAGGACCTTGTCGCGCGGGAGCTTCCGATTGAAGATCTCCTTTTCCCATTCGTCGACGGCGCGAACCTGGAACCAGCGCTTGGCGATATCCAATCCAATGCGGACGATCTGATGCATGATGATGAGCCTTTCGCGTTGCCGGTCGAAATCGACCCGCTCCCGCCGCAGAGCCTGAACGCTCGGGGTCGGGCCGTCCACATCATCAGCTACGCCGATCCCCTGTTGCTAGCACCGCGCCCCGTGGCGCAAATTACGCCGAGACTCTAATCGCCGCTGGATGACAAATCGGTCGCAGGTCACGAAGCGTAAATATCCGGGCCGGCCGCTCCAATCGATATCTTCTGGAACCATGTCATCCGCGCGCGGTTTTATACCCCACACAACTGTGGAGGTTATTGATCATGGCTGATGAAACCGCCGAATATGGTAATCTGATTGGAAGCGATAAAGTTGAAGGTACGACCGTTTATGGTGCGAACGGCGAGTCCGTCGGCTCAATCGAACGCGTCATGATCGACAAGAAGACTGGCAAAGTCTCCTTCGCCGTCTTGAGCTTCGGTGGCTTCCTGGGCATAGGGAACGATCACTACCCTCTGTCTTGGAATGCGCTCACATACAACACCGATCTCGGTGGCTATCAGACCAGCCTAACACAGGAGCAATTGCGCGGCGCTCCAAAGTACGAGCACGAGGGTGATTGGGACTGGAATGATCCTGAACGTCCCAGTGCGGTCGAGTCGTATTACAGCGGGCTGTGGGGTACGCGGCGGCTCGATGAGAGGCCGTAGTTGCCATGCCGAGAATAACAAATGCCAAGTTGGCGCCGTTCATAGCCATCGTACTGATCGTATTTGTCGCGATGGCTGTGACAGCCTTTATATTTGCGATGCATATGCATTCCACTCCGTAGCTCTACTTTGACCGGTTTGCGTCCGGTCGGGTTTCGAACGCGATCTGGATTTTCGGGCAACGTCCTTGTGGCGCCCTGCCGACGGCGTCCTAAACCTCGCCTTCCCTTTTGGGCCACGCTATTGATCTGCTTGCTGTCAGCTCGGCAATGTCCGTAGTCCTATTCGGAGGGCCTTCCATTTAATCTGCCGTTCATGTTTGACTTCATTAGGTTATGCATCGGCCGAATGATTTTCGTTCGACGTGAAGGGCGGCGCGCCTTGCCGCCCAAACCCACGTGGAAACATATCCTTCTCGGAACGAACCCTTCTTCCGTCGGTTCGCCTCCTATGGTTGAGAAAGCTCCAGAACCCGCGCCTGTTGTAATGATCGTCGACGATGAACCGATGATTCGAACGGTCGTGGCCGAATTTCTCTCGGAGAACGGTCTGAAAATGGTGGAGGCCGAGAACGCAGAGAGGGCCCTCGCTCTTCTGGATCGCTGTTCCGATGTCAAATTGCTGTTTACAGATATTAATATGCCCGGCGACATGGATGGCCTTGCGCTCGCCAAAGAGGTTCACCGCCGCTGGCCCGAGATGCTTGTGATGCTGACATCGGGCCGCGGCGGCGTGCCGAAATCCGCTATGCCCGCCGGCGGTGAATTCGTCGCCAAGCCCTATGACTTTGAAAATCTCGTGGAACGAATCCGCAAGATTCTGCGCCATTGATGGGTTTTACGGCCGTACCAGGCGGCCGATAGATCCTCTTAGGTGTTTCATCCTGCGGTGGCAAGGCACCTCGAAGATAGGCGCTGAGATCGACGGCGCCGATTTCGGGCACCTGAATTCCGGATCCTTCGATGATGCGGCTACCGAGCTTGCGAATTGTTTCGTTCGTTTGCATCAGCGCGGCTTCCCGGACCGTGCAGGTCGTCAAATCGGTAATTTCATAGCGGTACACCCAGGGCATTGTTTCCCCTCGGTTTATTGCCAGCACTTTGTCCCGGTGTTGGAGCGCCTGAAATGGCCTCCTCCCGATAGCCCGACTAACGCAGCGCCCCTGCCCCAGATCTACCCATGGTTTAAAGTAACCGAAGCCACTCCTATAAGGAACCTTAGGAGATAGCGGGCGTTTTCGAGCGTGGCTCGGACGGGTCAAGATAAAAATCGATAAGGACCAGCTAGATGCCTATTGGCAGAAAGTCACCGGAATTGTCGGCTCGGGATTCGGTCGTCGAACCTACCAAGCCGCGCCTCCTTGGCATTTTAGGTCCGGGACTGATCACCGGCGCCTCCGACGATGATCCGAGCGGCATCGCGACGTACTCCCAGGTTGGAGCGCAATTTGGCTATACCCCGACCTGGACGTTGCTTTTCTCTTATCCTCTGATGGTGGCGATTCAGATTATCAGCGGCCGGCTTGGACGCACGACTGGGCGCGGTGTTGCTGGCAACCTTAGAAAATATTATCCCATTTGGTTGGTCTATTCCGCCGTCCCGCTCCTGCTTGTTGCCAACACCATCAATATCGGTGCGGACATCGGAGCAATGGGCGATGCGACGAAGCTTGTCGTTGGCGGTCCGTCACTTTTGTATAGCGTTCTTTTTGGAGCTGTCTGCGCCATGACTCAAGTCTTTCTTCAGTATAAGCAGTATGTTCGTGTGCTAAAATGGCTCTGCTTGGCGCTACTTGCTTATGTCGCCGCGCTTTTTGTCGTCAAAATCGACTGGCATGCCCTCGGTGTCGGGTTCTTCATTCCACACTTCCAATTCTCGGCCGAATTTTTAACGGCCGTTGTCGCGATTTTTGGGACCACCATCAGTCCTTATCTGTTCTTTTGGCAGGCTTCACAGGAAGTCGAGGATATGAAGGAAAAGCCCGAGCGCGATCCACTCAAAGATCACCCCGAACAGGCGGAGGAAGCCAAGCAAAGGATCAGCCTCGACACTCTGGCTGGCATGGGCGTGTCTAACTTCATCGCGCTTTCGATCATGGTTACCGCCGCCGCAACTCTTCACGCTCACAATATCACTGACATCAAGAGCTCCGCGGATGCAGCGAAGGCATTGGAACCTGTCGCGGGCAAGTTCGCAGAGGTGTTGTTCGTTATTGGCATTGTCGGCACGGGCCTATTGGCGGTGCCCGTGTTAGCAGGTTCGGCTGCCTATGGGCTCGGCGAGACCTTCCGTTGGAAAACCGGCTTGGCGCGCAAACCCAAGGAGGCCAAGGCCTTCTATGCAACAATTGCCGTTGCCACCATGTTGGGCACTGCCATGAACTTCAGCGGGATCAACCCGATCGATGCGCTGTTCTGGAGCGCGGTCGTGAACGGCGTCGTGGCCGTTCCGATCATGTTCGTTATGATGTTCATGGCGGCCAATCCCAAGGTGATGGGGGAAGAAACCATAAGTCTGAGCCTCAAGATAATGGGGTGGCTTTCGACCGCAGCGATGACGCTGTGTGCAATCGGAATGGTGATCACCCTGATAATGTGAACCATTGCCTCAAAGCCTAAAAGAATTTGGCCGTTGCATGGGCACCTTAAGGGGCACTCACAAATGGAACGAGGCCGTTGCGGTTTAGATCAAATCTGGATCTGCGAAGACGATCTCGACGGCCGAAGAAGCCTTGGATAGCCTCCTGGGATGGCCCTACAAGTATACACGCCGGGTGCGACCGACGGTCAGCGCCTGTCTTGATGCTGTGGCGGATCAATGTCCTGTTGAAAAGGCGCAAAGCGCCTTCTATCGGAGAATCGATGTTGCGCAGCAGTGTGAGGTCCTCAGCGCAATCGGCGACATCGCTCTTGAGGACTACGGGCAGGCAAGCCTGCATCTTCATGTCGTGCTCGGCCTGTCCGATGGGTCGACAGGCGGCGGTCATTTTCTCGACGGCAAGGTGCGTCCCACGCTGGAGGTGATCGTGAGCGAAACACCCGCGCATCTGCGACGTCGAAAGAAGCCGGAACTCGGAATCGCACTAATCGATATTGCCGACCAAGATGGATCACAACTGTCGGCCATCCACAGATAAACCTGGCCAGCTGCTCAGATATTCACACTGTGCGTTGCCTCCGCAGCGTGGGGCAAAGACTGCGATCACGGAAGCTTAGGGTGCTCCCAATTAATTGTCGAGAACAGGACAAGACGAGTTCACGCGGCAATATCGTCTGGCAGTTCGGCTCCATAGTCTTTCAAGGCGCTCTTCACTCTCGAAATTTCTGCCGCTATGATTTCCCTGAGATGCGTAACCAGCAATGCAGTAACTTGAGAACGCACAATGCGCTCCGCGGGTCGGTTGGACTGAGTCATATAGATTAACTTGAACTCCGGATCCTGTTGTGCCTCTTTTAGAGTGAGCTCGAGTTCATCAAATTCCTCAAAAAGGCCTGAGATACGTAGATAATCTTCTCTCTTCATTGGAAGAATCTTTCGCTGACGGCCTGTTTTCGTATCGCTTCATGCTGCCCACAACGCTCACACGCGTTCCTCATTCGCCGTGTCTAACCAAGACAGTTTCGATAGCATTTCAAACGCGGTCTGTACGGCAAGGTTCCGGCTCGGCTGATCGAAGTGTTATAGTGTGATGCGGGGATGGGAGGCTCGGCGCAGATCAGGACTTCCGCCGGCTTGGCTCACTCAGACTATCCCCTTTTTGGTGCTCCGTTGCTATGTTCAGCATGCCGCTTAGGACGGTAGTTGAGCGACCAGCAAAATCTAGGGAGCAACCGGGGCGGTGGGCAGTCCTCAGCCCTTTTGTCATATCCTGCGGCTCACCGACTTGGCCCCCAGCGATCCAACAATTCATCGCTTTCCACCGTGTCGATCTGCTCGCTAAAGCGCTTGGCGTATAGCTCGAGCAAGGCCTCATGGCCTGGATCCGACGAGCTACAGATGCCATCGACGACGATAGTTACCCGATAACCATAGTCCACGGCTCCAAGCACCGTTGCGAGAATACAGACGTCTGTCTCCGCCCCTGTGATTGCCACGCTGTCTGCGTTGACGGAGCGAAGCCAGTTGTGAAGTTCGGGCAGCATGAACGCGGAATAGGTCGTCTTGTCCACGACCACCGCCGGCGGCACAAGCGCGGCTAAGGGTGACGGTAAATCCAGCTGTTCCGGATCGAGATGCTGGCGCGTCATCGGCTCCCAGCGTCGGTAGTATCGCTGCCACATGCCGGGCATGTCGGTGGGACACACAGGCGGGATGAAGCGCGTAAAAGCGGCCCGCTCTGCAGAATGTGCGGCGATACGGGCCACGGTCGGCAAGATCCGTTCTGTCCAGGGCGAACCCCAAGGCGAGCCGGGAAAGAATATTCGTTGCATGTCTACGCACAGATGCACCATCCGCGGGCTTGGGTCGCCCAAGTGCAGCGGCGGCTTAATCGGTTCGCCGGCGTACGGTTGTTCGCTTGGAGACATCCGGATCGTCAACGCGCAAGGCTGTGCAGGCGATCAACGCGCTTGGTCTTCTCGGAAGCAGCTTTGTACTCATCGTCAATGATTGCCTGGTTCTCTTCGGGCGTGCGGGCGGCATCGGCCCGCTTTACTTCATCTCGGAAGGGCTGCGGCGCCTTCGCTTTCGGCTTTTGTGTCATTCTAGCTCCTTATCGCTGATCGAATACAACGCGCCAGATTTCCATATGTTCGATTTCCACTGATTTCCTAGGGAGCGTCTCGCAAGTCGGGGAGTGCCGTTCGCTTTCTGTGCGTTCAAATGTTGGCTCACGCGCGTGAACATTTACCGGGGCTGCGAGTGCCCGTGATTAAAAAGGGCCTAGGCATGCTCCCGCTCAGTCTTTCGTCGCAACAACCAGGGCCAAACGATCCATAACGCTGCGAGAACGACCAATGCGATTAGGGCGAGCGAAACTGCGATCCGTGAATTCTCACTAATCTTCAAGGCCACGACATACGTATCAGCGGCGAGACCGAGCGCGAGGAAAATGCTGGCAGACAAGAGCAGGCGACTAGCGAGGCGATGAAAGCTCGGCTCGTTGTTGCCCGCGTAAACCAGACGGTGATAGGTCGCGGGCGTAATCAGCAAAACCGTTGAAATCGCGATCAAACCTAACGCAAAACCATGAATCGTTTTGACCTGACTCGGGAGCTGGACGAAGCCACTCGTGAGAACGATTGCTAATTGGAATCCAAGCATTGCTTGCGCTCCAGGCAAAATGACCCTCGCCTCGGTGAGCACATAGTCTATCTTCGCCTCGAGCGGCGTTTTGTCATCGGAGGTTGTCACAGGCTTCCCTCCCTTGTTTGCCAAGGCCGGTGCATACCAAAGAAGCGTCGTGAAGGCGCAGGACGCAATGCCTGTTATCCACGCGGAAGTTATCCCAACGGTGCGCGACGCCGCAATAGCGAGGTTCAGTGCAAGCGCGGTGGAAAAAGGAGCAAGCGTTAGCTCAGACATCTGAGCAACAAATCGATCCAGGCTCGCAGTGGCCCTGCCGTCGTAGACAATACGATGATGGGCGCTCGGTGCGATCAGTAAGCCTATGACCACGGTCATTATGACAAGGAGGAGCAATTCCAATGTCTTTTCGGTTTGTGAAAGTTGCCCGAAAGCATCCTGGAAGGGGGCTTGAAACTGAAACCCCAGCAGGACTTGCGCGCCCAGCATGAGCATTCTGGACTCATCGAGAGCCGTCTTTGTCCGATCCTTCTGAGCCATTCCTTTACCGTCGCGGCGGCTTCACAGTTTCTTCAGACTCAGTGCGGGTCAACCGTTCGAGAGCAGAGCCCATCGCGAGACCAACCAGAACGTCCGATAGCCAATGGGCAAGAACAACAACGCGGGTTAATGCGATGAGACCGGCTCCAATCCAGATGGGTACCTTGAATCGCGGCGCTTGGTGGGAAAGAGTGGAGGCAATGGCACCCATATACATCGCGTGGCCGGACGGGAAGGCATTGTAGGCTCCTCCCGAGTGAGGAATGCCCTGGCCCTCGAAGGGTGCTTCTGTTCGATCAGGACGTTGTTGGTTTACATAGCGCTTCAGGGCATGTGACACTGCGGCAACAGACAGCGTCGCAATCCAAAGATGCGCCACGCTCTTGCGTTCGGACGAAGTGCCGAAAGCGGCAAAAAGCGCGGCGGCGGCCAGGGTCGAAAAGATTAGGTGCTCATCACCGCCAAGTGTGAGAAGGCTGGAGATCTCTTCGAGCGCGGGCGACGTATGACCGGCGACAAAATCGGCGACAGCTCGGTCGGTATGAGTCGGTTTGAGGACGATCGGCGTCATGCCTTTCCTCCGTCGTTGGCCGCCGGGCGCGAGAGGGTGTTCAGTCCGGCCACATTACCTTTAGTAAGCAAATACGTTCTCGTGCTGCCCCAAACGTTGAGATTTTCTGCGATCCAGGCGCTACGACCTCATCCGGTGACATTCGGAGCATTGTTTCGCGGCCGAGAGGCATAAAGGACGTTAGAGGCATTTCATCGTGGATGCCCGCGTAAAGCACGGTGGCGATGTTACATGCCTAAGGCAAACTAGATGGCTGTCACGAAGATCTGCACCGGCACATAGCAGCGGAGCCCGTCCCGTCCCCTTCACAAAGAAAGCCCGGTCGCGCACGGGGAGAGCACGGCCGGGCTCGGTTGGTGAGGGGAGAAAACCAAGTCACCGAGGACTAAACGCCGGTGTGACTAGGAAGTTCCGGGGAGGCCTTATCGCTAGCCCCTAGTACGACGCGGTCAGAATTGGACCCAAACGCCGCCTCGCCAGTATCCGCGCCCCTCATGTTCTCGCCAGCGGTACTTTTCGTCCTGCTTCCATTGCCAGTCATCCGGATGCACCGTCAGCCTGAACCCAGGTTGATAATCGTACATGTCTTTCACATGCCAGCAGTCGCCATCTTCGTTGCATACGATGCGTGCAGACGCGCCGGTCGATGCGAGGGCGAGAACTCCCGATCCTAACAATGCCGCTAGGGCAACCTGTCTCATCCTGTTCATGTCAACCTCCAATTGCAGTTTGAGATCACCTTAAAACTCGGCAATCCAATTGGAGTTCCAATCTGATCCCATTCGGCTGGCCGGCAAAAAACCTACGTGTAGAGGGTGGTTCGGCGGTGATTAGGGGCGGCCTTTCGACCGGCCATCCTGAATGCAAAACAAGTGTATTGAGCAAATCTATCAAGCGGCGCGTGCTTTGCACGCGATAGTTCCTGCAAGAACCTGGAGGCCCTCCGCCGGGACCCCAACTGTCTTTTCCCTTAAGCCTCGCCAGATTTAGACAAAATGTTTACGCCCTTTGGCCTTTTCGCGCGGGGCCAGAACCATCCCCGGATAACTGGCTAAGCCGGGACGATAATGAGAGCCAAAGGTGGTCTTCAGATACGGCCTCCTCATCGGCTACGATGACCGGCCGAACCATTAATTTTGCCAGTTCGTCGCATAGCCTGGCGTCCCCGTAAAAGTATTCTCCGGACGAAACAGTGTAAGCAACGATGCCGCCATCCCGTGCACGGTAGAGCGTCTTGAGTGCAAGCGTCTCGTGCCACATAAAAAGTCCGAACGGACAGTCGGCCAAAGATACTTCCTCTGCGGCATAAAGAAGTGCCATGTTCTCACCCTCCATGCTAGAATTCGCACCGCTGACGGATCAAAATATCAGGGACGAAATGCAACGTTCTCAAGGCAGTGGAGTTCCGGGACGGTAAGGAGAAATTCGTCCAGGCCCGGCAGGGGCAGTTAAGCTCAAGGGGCCAGCCCCATTGGCGTCACCAGCGGTGCACAGGGCGCCTTCTCGACCAGAATTCTCAAGGAGCTCAGACGCTTCGTCCGCCGCCCACGCGAAAGCCAGCGTCCACAGGCCGAGAATGATTGCACCAGCAGTCGTTGCGGTGCGGCGGCGCAGCAGCCCCAAAAAATCAAGGGGGTCATCGCACAGTTCCTTGATCGTCTCCGTCTACAACGAACGTCCCCAGTTTCCGCGAGATCGACGAAGCGGCGGGGCATTGTCACGGAAACGTCCAAGCTGAGGTAGGGACGGGGATGATGTCAATTTCCTGCGCCCGCCGATGAAACCGCACCTTCGACCTTTCACCACGATAAGAATTCCGGGGCGCTGCCTCAGCGAGCAGCGCGGACCCGTCGCCTGTTGGAACCCGGATGCGAGTCTACTTGTTGACCAGCGAAAAACTTTCGAGCATTTCATGACTGAAACCATTAAAGACGGCGAGGATTGGCAGGCGCAGGCGCAGAAGATTGCTGCAGAGCCTACGCTGTCCGCCGATCTGGCTCGCGCACAGGAACGCGGCCGGGGACGCAATGCGAATTCGCCAGCCGACATCCCATCCCTAGGGTGGAAGGACATTGCTGTTCGCGTCATGCTTTCCATTCCCCAGAACAGGCTGCTGACACTCTCCGGAGGCGTGGCATTCTTTGTGATACTTTCAATCTTCCCGGGGATCGCGGCGACCGTATCACTTTACGGCATGTTTGCAGATGTTGGGACCATCATCGACCACTTGCGCTTTTTGAACGGCGTCCTCCCTGCAGACATTCTCGACCTGATACGCGGCCAGATCATCGGCGTTGCGGCCAAGAGCAACGGCACCTTGAGTGTGGCCGTGGCGTCGGCCCTGCTTATCAGCCTTTGGAGTGCCAATTCGGGCGTCACCGCCTTCTTCGACGCCTTGAACGTGGTGTACGGGGAAAAAGAAAAACGAAGCCTCTTGACCGTCTACGCTACAACCTTCGCCACAACCGTTGGAACGATAGCCTTCATCATCTTTGCTTTGTTCGGCATATTGGTTGTTCCCTTGATTGCCGCTGCCCTCGGTTTGAACACTACGACAGATTTCGCCCTTCAATACCTGCGCTGGCCGATCCTGTTGGTGACCGTAATGATCGCACTATCGATTACGTATCGCATCGGCCCCAGTCGACACGACGCAAAGTGGCGTTGGGTTACGCCTGGTAGCACAGCGGCTGCACTGGCTTGGGTCGCAACGTCCATGGCTTTCTCCTGGTATGTCGCTGAATTCAACAGCTACAACCGCCTGTATGGCTCGCTCGGTGCTATCGTCGCCTTCATGACTTGGTGCTGGATTTCGATCTTTGTGAGCCTTTTCGGCGCTGCCGTCGATGCGGAAACCGAGCATCAGACCGCCCGTGACTCCACCCTTGGTCCTCCCAAGCCACTGGGCGCCAGGGGAGCAACTATGGCGGACCACGTCGGCAAATCGATCGAGGAACTGGGATGGTAACCGCCGGTGCCAACCGCATTCGTAGAGGTGGTGACAGGGTTCGCCGGCAATCAGGTTCCCGACGATGCCTCCCCGGCCGCGGAGGCAAGGAACTCGCTGGCCTCAGCCTCGTGATTGAGCTGATCAATGCCTAGCCGTAAGGCAATCAGCTTTCGATGCTGCATGAGTCCTTGGCAAAGGTGAGAGCAAAACCTGAGCGCCGGTGAATGATGTTGATAGGCCCCTCTCGGCTCATCATTCAGGGCCACAACGATAGCTCATTGAGCTTCCCATGAGCTAGTGAGCGGCAAGCTCGGATTGTGGCAGTCCAGCTTACCCAGCCCAGTCAGATGGGCAAGACAGCGCACGAGCCGCTCGATTTGGGGTCGATGACCGTGGCAAACTCCCCGGCGATCCACGGAAACTGGCGGGAGTCGGCCACGACCATGCGAAGGAAGCCAAGATATTCAGGCTGCTTCGGTGTGGGCAATGGCCTGGTGGAGACCTGCGCTGACCTGACGACGGCGCACCCTCGGAACATCGGCCGCGGCGTCGAGGTTGGAGACGGTGGGTTATAAGCGCTTAAGGAAAGGAACGACTCATGTTTGGAAAAACCGTTACGACGGGACTAGCCGTGTTGCTCATCGCCGTTCCCGTGGCAGCTTTTTCGCAGACGACGAACGCCCCTTCCGGGACGCCGTCGGCGTCACCGGGCGACACCACAAAGAACACCGGCGACAATAGCGGCCAGGCCGGCGCCATGAAGGGCCACGGCATGAAGATGAAAACTGGCACCACCTGTAAGCCCACGGCGAAACATAAGTGCAAAACGAAGGGTACCATGTGAGCTTTCGGCCCCGCTGCGTCGGGACTGACCGTCAGGGGCGAGCGTGGCGCTCGAAGATCCACCACACGCCCAGGGCGTCGGGCGAGGGCTAGATGATGTGAGGCGACGGTGACGCTTATAACGGGGAGTCCAAAGGCGCTTCTCCTCCCCCATGGCGCACAGCAAGCCAAAAAGAAGGGATGCCGAAGCGCCCCGGAGGATTTAGGCAAAGACCGGGCAATGGCTCCCCGATCTCGGGCCTAAGCGGCGTTGCGCGCTTTGAACGCCTTCGTCAAGGGCGAGCCCACGAGTTCGTAGGTCGGGTTCTTGCGGCTGCCCACCGCGTTGACGACACCCAAGGTCACGAGCGCCTGCATCGTCGACGAGCCTGGATCGGCGCTGTCGTTTTGGCGACCGTGCGGGAGACCAGAGGCTTCTTCACCGCGGAGTCGAGGCTCCTGGCGTAGTCAAGGCTCGCCGCCTCCTTGGCAGTCTCGTGGGTGAATGCCACACCCGCCTTCTTGAAGGCGAGCACGCTGCTCATGCAGGCGATGTTGATCGCATTGGTGAGCTCGCCCTTCGCGCCACCCAGGAAGTTGAGGAAGTCCTGGAAATTGACCAAGGATGTCCCGGCGGGGCAGTTAAGATGGGAGCGGCTCGCAGGCGACCTCAGGACCCTTGACCCTCTATCCTCGCGTTCGCCACGAGGTAAGGTTGCATGACAGCATGCAACCAACAACAGGAAAGGAGAAAACTTCTAAGTCGATCGAACGCCGGTGCCCCCAAGAATTGGGTAGGAACCCTGCTCCTTCCACGATTGTTTTACAAGGACCGTAGCTATGGGAGGTAAGTATGGTCGACAATATCAAGCGCCCAAAAGAGCAAAAGGGGCAGCAACCGGAAGCCCTGCGTGAATTCGAGGCGGCGGCTCGCGCCGACGGCAAGAAGCCGGATGACCAGGGATTGGTCGCAAAGCCCGATACGGCTCGCCTGCGAGATAGTCCCAGCCGCAAAGACAAGGCCGCCGCAGATGTTCTAAAGGCTGGTGTTGCCCATGACCCCAAGGCCATGACTAAAGTTGTTCAAAAATCGAAGGATCCACGGACACCTTAAAGAACGATCATGGAACCCTCGAGTACGTCCAGGAATACCTTACCCGCCGCTATTCGCTGCCGCTACGAAAGCACCTGGGCCCGCGATAGGGCATTGCACGCCATTGGGAGACGTTACAGACCGGTTGAAACGGCCGGGCTAGACGCTGTTTATTGTATGGGTGTTCCCGAAAGCGGACTCTTTCGCGCGATGGGGGTATAGACCTGCGAGGTGCACAGATAATTATAAGTAGCCAATAATGCGGCCTACGTTGCTTTTGTGAACCATTTTACGGCCCCTTGGGGTGCTGGCTCTTCTTCGTCGGCATTAATGGGCTTTTTTGGCCCCTCGAAATAGGCGTCCGAATGCAGGAACCTTTTTCGTCGTAGGAACGTTCTGTTCGCGTTCTCGATGGAGGGTTGAAATGAATTGGCTTGTCCTCATTCTTATTCTGCTTCTGCTTTTCGGTGGCGGCGGCGGTTATTATTACGGTGGCCCCTACGTCGGCGGCGGTGTAGGTCTCGTACTACTCATTTTGCTTATATTGGCGCTTATGGGACGGATCTAGCAGCGAGTCAATAAGATAATTGGTTCGTCATAAGTAATTGTTGACCGGTGAGTTAGTCGCGTAGTTAATTGTACATACAAATTGATAGATTTTGGGGACTGGCTCATCGGAAGACTTGATGCTGACGGCGTGTGTGGTCACTAATACTTGTCTTGGTCTTATGGCATTGAAGTGTCCGATCAAAATAAACCCTTAGTGGGGACTTTATTTATGCTCCGTGCAGTTATAGCAACTCCACTTATGGCGTCACAGCTTGCGCGGAAACGTCTTATGGTTGAGCCGTCATGCCGCACATAGTTGTCGGAACGGCGGGATGGGGAATTCCACGTAGCTCTGTCGATCTATTCGGTACGGTTGGCTCGTCGCTCGAACGTTACGCCGCCGTATTCCAAGGAGTTGAGGTTAATTCCACCTTCTATCGAATCCATAAGGATGCGACGCTCGCGCACTGGTCCGCGGTGGTGCCGTCCGCCTTCCGCTTCGCCTTCAAGGCGCCAAAGGCAGTAACGCACACGGGACATCTTGCTTGCGACGATATCCGTCTCGAAGATTTTATGGAAAAGGTTGCGTTAGTTGGCGAACGCCTCGGACCCATTCTGGTGCAATTGCCCCCGAGCCTCGTTTTCGAGCTTGTAAGTGTCGAGCGCCTTCTTCAGCGCCTCCGCTCGAATATTAGCAGCAATATCGCCTTTGAACCTCGCCACCCGAGCTGGCTGGAGGCAGGGCCGCTATTTAAGGAGTATCGCGTCGCGCGGGTGGCCGCCGACCCGCCGCTTCTTGGCGATGAGTTTGAAGCACGCGTAACAGAACAATTCGGTTATTTGCGACTGCACGGCAAGCCGAAGGTCTATTATTCAAGCTACTCGGATGATTATATCTCGCAATTAGCTGATGTGCTCCTCGCCAGCAAGGCCGCGTTGATATGGTGTATCTTTGATAATACTGCGTCCGGTGCAGCCGTGCAAAACGCTCTCGCTCTCAAGGAGGCGCTAGGGAAACGCAGCGGGTCGTCTAGAACGATAAAAGACTGATGGTCGGTCTGATGTGCTCTGAGGGCTTTTGGCCCAGGTTCGGCGGCCCTACGCTTGGCTGGCCCGCCGCTTCTGCGTTCGAAGCGAATACAAGCGCGTGGAACTCGCCCCCAAGAGGAAACGTTACCAATCGCCAGTGGGAGGAACGGGGACGAGACGACATCAATGAACAAAAATCGCACTTCGAATTCGGAAAGATGGCACGACCAATACGAAGCTAGCAAGTCAGCCGCGCAAGCGATCATTGACAAAGAAGCCGAGGCGATGAGAGCGAGGACAAATCGCCTCCGCGAACAGCGCAAGGCGCAACCAATGGAGGCGTCAATTGCCAATGGCGGCGAGCCTACGGCGCAAACGCCCATCGAAGAGGTGCAAACTTCTGTTCAATCTGCAACCCCCGAGCCTTCAACATTCGAACGTCGCCGGAGGTGGACGGACGTTCAGAAGCTGAAGATATTGGCTGAAGTGGCGGCGGGCGGCGACACAATGTCCGAGGTTGCTCGTCGGCACAATGTTTCGCCGCAGCTGCTCCATCTCTGGCGGAAGAAGTTTACAACTAACCTCCGAACACCCAATCCCTTCGTCTTGCCAGTGGCAGAAAGCTCGGAGATCGTCCCCGAAGAGACGGAAGCCGATGTGCATATCGGGAGCCACCAGCTTGACGTTCCCGCTCAAATTGGTCGCATGAGTGTAACTTGCAGAGGCGGTCGCGTGCTCACCGTCGATGCTAACATCGCGACTGACGTGCTGAAAACGTTGATCCGCCTGGTAGAAGAAGCGTGACCGGAAACAGACAGAGCAGCGTTCGTTATCGTCAAAGGCTGTGTCGGCGTCTCGATTCCTCTCAGACTAGGTACTGCAAAGGGTAACTCGATGGACTGCGGAACCGTAACGTACGCCTAGTAAAATAGCGGTGTACTCGGAACAAGACAGGATCCGATTTGAAGGTATCGGCGTCAGGTTGCAGGGCGACCGGCGACGTGGCCATCTCTCAGGCCCGGCCGCCCATGATCTTTGGCGCACCGGCGGTTTTGTCGTTCAGCGTCTGACGCTCAATTTCGGCATTCAGCTCGGCGCCAACGAGGATGGAACAAGCGCAAAGCCACATCCAAATTAGGAGGCCGATTACAGCACCAAGCGAGCCGTAGGTTTTATTGTAATCCGCCAAGTTGCTAAGATACCACGTCAGCGCGAGTGAGATGGAGATGATCGCCAAGGCTGCAAAGCCAGCACCTGGGCTAATCCCGCGCCATTTCGCGTGCTGACTGCTGAGCCCGAACCTGTACAGCAAAGAAAGCCCGGCTACAAACAGAGTCAGCATTAAAGGCAATCTCAAAATACTCAGTCCCACCACGGCCGTGCGGGAATCCAGGGTCGCGTCGAAGATGGCAGGCAACGCCGCAGCCACTGCGATGAGCACAATGATACTGAGCAACGATGCAACGGTCACTCCAAGCGAAAGCAAATTAAGAGTGAGGAATGATCGCTTTTCCTCCACTTCATAGGCGACATTCAGACCATCAATAAGCCCTTTCGTCCCGGAGTTTACGCTCCAAAGCGCAAATAGAAGACCTAGAACGAATTTCACGCCCAGCTCTCCTTGGCTCTGGGCGACAACACGACGAATTTGATCTTCGACGATGGAGAAAGCATCGGGCGGTAGCAAAAATGACAGCTGGTGCAAGTGCTCCCCCCATGGTGTCGGCATGGGCAAATAGACCGTAAATGGAAACAATCGCGGCAATTCCAGGAAAAATAGCCAGCAACCCGTAGAAGGCGATCCCGCCTGCCACGATTACCAGGCGATCATCCTGTACCTCTGTGTAAGTGCGAAGAATGACATTGCGCCACCCCGCGCTGCTGAGGTCCGCCGGGCTCGCTGCAGATTTGCTGCGATCAACATCCGTTTCAGCCCCAACGGCTGGCTTTGGGGTGATTTGTGGCGACCCAATGGTGTCTTTCTTTGGAGTGATGAAGCCAGTCGCCAGCAAAAGCGCCCCGAGCAAAATGAAGCTGAAGGCGGTTCTAGCAAATCCAGGGTCGGCTTCACCTTTGCTCAGGGTCATGCATCGCCCTTCCTTTGTCGAAGCACCTCTCGCGTCGAATTTAAACGGAACGATCCGTCTCGGGCTGCATCAATCTCGCCATGGCTGCCATAAGGCCCAGTCCGATG
>NZ_BSPC01000039.1 GCF_030160835.1 Labrys miyagiensis
CAACAGCCGTATCGAGGGCTTTGGCTCCAAGACTCAAGGCACCCGAGACAAGCAAGCCAATGGTCACAGGATCGGTCATGAACGGCTCCCCCTTCTTGCCCCGGAAAGCACTATAATCTTGAATCGATCGGGAGCGAAGCCGAAGGCTCTCTCGCGAAGCTCCGGATCTTTAAGAGACATTTGCGTTTGATTTTTATACTGTTCGTGGTGCCCGGCGCGGACGCCGGTATCAGCGCGCGATCGGCCAGGAGCCACCCCTCCCTGCCCTTTGGCGCGCAGCCGCGGCAGGACCTTTTTGAGGCTAAGCGCCCGCCGCTCCAGATCGATGGCCCGATCTACCGCCGCTGCGGCGACCGGGGTATGCCCGCACGCCCGGGCCGCTGGCCAATCGCCCCCTGGCCGCGAAGGCCGCTGACGTCGCGCCTTGGGGAGCCGTCTTAACCGTGACCAAGGGAGGCACGGGACGCACGAGGGTGCTAGGTGGTAGAGTGATTCTGGAGTCGTCCACGGCCACGAAGGCGTTGCGGCGCTTAGGGCCCGCAAAAAATCCCCAAACCGCCCCAGGTGTCGGTGCATAAAGACGTCCGATAATCTTGCAGGGGCGGAAATTACGCGGGAAAAATTTTTGAGTAGAAATATCTGTAGCTATAATTAGGCAGAAAATAAAACATATAGATACGTTTATTCCGCAAATTATATTCAAACGTAAATCTAGATTACTATACTAGGGTTACGATCTTTGTAAGATATTGTTATTGCGAGCGAATAGCGTCTTCGTTTTGCTGGATTTAACTACGGCAGTTCGAATCTCTCTCAATTGCTAGCCACCCTCAACATGAGTGGCCTATCTGGCTCCATTCACTTAACAGAGATCAAAATACAGCTGAGAATTCGTTTCGTAGATCCCGTTATGCGAATCTCACTGGTTTAGCTTTGTGTGGCGGCAAGTGCGGACCTTCGCATTGCTTTGACGAAGGTCCCAATGTGGCTCTGAGCGGAATCTCAAAACGTCAGCTTCAAACGTGGTTTTCTTTCTCACTGAGAGGTCAGCTGGCCAAAAATTGAAAACCACGCCTAGACCTCAATAAGGGCCTTGATCACGCCAGCATTGGGGCTGAGCCACATGGGAAAGCTTGCCGGTGCCTCCGCCAGCTTAACTCGATGAGTAACAAGCGCATCGGTCGGCACGAAGCCCTGAAGTATGGCATGAAACACCTCGAAAAAATCCTCAGGCGTCGCATTGCGGCTTCCCATGAGCGTGGTCTCGCGCTTGTGAAACTCGGGGTCGGCAAAGGAAATCGTGTCTCGTACGATGCTGACCAAGACGTAGGTACCGCCATGGGCGACATATTCAAAGCCATCCTGCATTGCCCCGGCGTTCCCGGTTGCGTCGATGACGACGTCGAAGAAATCACCATCCGTGAGTTGTGACAGGGTTTCGCGCGCATCGAACCCAGCAATTACTGTATTGTCGACGCCAACCCGGTCGCAGCAGAAGGCGAGTCGGTCACTTCTTACGTCAAGTGCCGTCACGGACCCGCCGTGAAGCTTGGCGAAGATCATGCAGCCAAGGCCGATCGGACCCGCGCCAACGACCAGGATGCGATCGGCCTTCCTTGGACCGGCACGGCGGACCGCATGTGCCCCGATCGCCAGAAACTCGACCATTGCCGCTTCATCGAGCGTGACACCATTGGCAGCCACGACATTTTGCTCAGGCACGCAGACGTAGTCGGACATGCCACCGTCGATATGCACGCCCAAGACGCGGATATACTGGCAGCAATTGGTCTTGCCTCGCCGACAAGCAACGCAACTGCCGCACGAAAGGTACGGAATGATGTAAACTTGCTGGCCCACCGCAATGATGCAACCCGGGCCCGCTTCAGCGATCTCACCCGACAGTTCATGGCCAATCACGCGCGGATATTCGAGAAAGGGGTGGCTTCCCTGGAAGATGTGCAGATCCGTACCGCAAACGCCGGCACGGCGGACGCGGACAAGAACCTCGCCGGCGCTTGGCGAAGGCCGCGGACGTTCTTGTAAGGCGAGCTCACCCGGTTTGAGGCATACCAATGCCCTCATTTTCCGCCCTTCCGCAAGCTGTTTAGCCTGGTCTGTTATGGATAAAAAACATCCAACTGCGGAGTAAAGTCAATCTGTTTCTTGACTCAAATGTTCAACCAAAAAAACCAGGTCGAGGTGTCCTTGAGGGTGTCGGCGCGAATGAGCCACGAGAATTTCTCGGCCGAGTCCTGCGAAATCAAAGACTTAGCCTCGAGCGTGTAAGATGCTTCGATGTGCGATCACGTTGAGAAAGTATTCGAGAGGGTCGCGCAACTCTAGCTTATTGAAGCGATCAATGTCTTCCTTGCGGACAGAAGGTGTTGCCGGCATGCGGCTTCGACACGAGCCGAATTTCCTGAATAGAGCGCGTCGATATAATGCAGATGTTCGCGGATCGCCGCCGCATTACGCTCTTTCTCGTCTACTTTCCTCCACTGATAATGATAGTGAAAGATCAGTGAAATAATGTCGTAAAAATCAGCCATGAAACGATTCCGCGAGGCGTTGTTGATCAGGCGATGAAAGCGCTCGTCGAGCTCCGAGAAATCATGATACCGCGCTGAAAGCTGCGCCGCGAGAGCATGGTGTTCGGACTCCAGATTCCTCAGTTGATTCCACGCATCTGAATCGGGCGGCTGTCTGGCGAAGACCTTCGCCGACCGGATTTCGAACAACTGGCGAACCTCGAACAACTCGAGTGCAAAATCGATCGTGAAACCGCGAAAAATCCATCCGGAGTTCGGCCGCTTCTCCACCAAACCGAACCGGTGGAATCGGTTTAGATATTCCCTGATTGCGCTGGTCGATACGTCGAAATTACGGGCAAGCTCCAGGCTGTTGATATAGTCGCCCGGCTTGCGGTCGCCGCGCAACATCCACTCCATGAATTTTTTCTCGACTCTGTCGGATGTCGCGACCGTGTCTGCCCTGGCGAAGTAGTCGGCGCTGTCGGGGCTTCGCAGAACCTGCATTTGCGAACCGGTGCGGACCACCAGCCCCTTCTCCACAAGCAACGACAGGATCTTGCGGATCGTGGTTCGGCTGACATCGAACTTATCGGCCAGCTGGTTCTCTGAAGGCGAGAGTGTGGAAGTCTGACTGGCTGAAACATAGTCCAGAACCGCATTGAAGGTTTTTTTGAAAACTGCGTCGTTTTTCATTCCGTGCTCCGTGACGGTCTCGGCTCTCGCAGAAGACAGCCTCTCGCAGCCGCCCGCTATCCTTGTCGGCACATCGCGCCTGCAAGGACTTAGTCACTCTTCCGCGAAGGTAAGAAACTCACCATCTGGAGTTCGCGAAAAGTCGATGCGGCGGTTCATTTGATACGACTTTTATGTAAAAAAAACAATTTGACACTTTGTCGTTTGTGTCGCCTTTTTATCGATAAGAGACAGGAATTGATCTGTCCGAGCGAGCCGATAGAGGGAGATGGAACGTCGACTACGACGAAGCCGAGCTGCTTGGCGCGTTCTCTACTGCGTTCGGTGGACGGGCATCGAGTTGTGGCTACAGACGGGGACGAGCCTTGCTGCCAATCCTGGAAATCGTTGATCTGCGCAAGAATTTTGGTCCGGTAGAAGCGTTGCGCGGGGTCAGCCTGACCCTCCATACCGGAGAGGTCCTTGCAATCGTCGGGGACAATGGGGCCGGCAAGTCGACCCTCATCAAGCACGTTTCCGGCGTCTACAAGGGCGATTCGGGTGAAATCCGATTGGCAGGCGAAGTGCTCAACTTGGTCTCGCCTCGGGAGGCCCGCGAGCGCGGTATCGAGACGGTTTACCAGGATCTTGCACTGGCGGACGATCTTTCGGTTGGAGCGAATATCTTCCTTGGCCGCGAGCCGGTGCGAAGGTTCGCACGCTTGTTGCCCTTTATCGATGACCGGAAGATCCGCGCTGAAACCGCCGGTTTGCTGGCTCGCATCAAGGCACACATTCCTCCGCAGTCTCGCAATGTCGCCCGTTTGTCCGGCGGCCAACGACAGGCGGTTGCTATCGCCAGGGCAATCTACTGGAAGGCTAAGATCGTAATTTTGGATGAGCCTACAGCTGCCTTGGCAGTCATGGAACGCGAAAACGTAATTCGCAATACCCGTGAACTCGCTCGAAATGGAGCCGGAGTAATATACATTGGTCACAATCTAGTAGAAATATTGAAAGTGGCTGATCGTATAGCGGTTATGTACAGAGGTGCGGTTGTTCACGTGACTAAGTCTGAGGAAACAAGCCAAGATAAGCTTATAAAATACATGACGGGATTTAGTGAAACAGAACAAGCGGCCTGAAAGGCTGTCAAAAGAGGGAGGGAAGCTATGACTAGAAAAATGGCATTGGCAGCATCGCTGTCGCTGTTTGCATTGATCGCCGCCGGCCCTGCGAGGGCCGAGGAGACAATAGCGGTGATCGTGAAGGCGACAACGTCAGAATATTGGCAATGGGTGTTCAAGGGTGCCGAGGCAGCCGGAAAGCAACTCGGCGTCAAGATCGACGAGCTTGGGTCGCCGAAGGACGATGCGGCGGAGCAGACATCCATCCTGGAGAGCGCAGCCGGAAAGAAACCGGCCGCCATCGTCATTTCGCCGACGATCTTCGAGGCGCTTGGTGAACCGATTGCGTCGGTGACTGATGCCGGAATTCCGGTCGTCGTCATCGATTCAGGCGCAAAGACAGACAAATACGCCTCCTTCCTAACCACAAATAATGAGGCAGGCGGCAAGGCGGCGGCCGATGCGTTGGCAGCCTGCATCAAGGAGCGTACGGGCAAGGCGAGCGGCAAGGTTGGTTACTTGACCGCGATGGCCGGTCACGAGTCGCTCGACTCCCGTGACAAGGGCTTTGTCGAAGGGATGAAGGCCTATCCCGATATTACTGTCGTTGGCAATCGCGTGGCCAACAACGAGGAGGCGGAGGGCATGAGCCTGACAGCTGATATGCTCACTAAGGACTCCGACCTCGCCGGGATTTTCGCCGACAACGCCCAGATGGGCACCGGTGCGGGTGCCTCCGTCGCTGAACAGAAAATCGGTTCGAAGTTCTGCCTGGTGGCATTCGATTCCGATGCTGGCGAAGTTGAACATCTGAATGACGGCTCGATCTACGCCCTCGTGATTCAGGACCCCTATATGATGGGATTTGCCGGCGTCTGGTACGGCTATGCGGCTGCGCATGGCGTGCGGCTTCCCAAGAACGTCGACACCGGTGTCGGCACTGTGACCAAAGCAAACATGAACGATCCGGCTTTCGCCGGACTTCTCGATGTAAAAAAGCGCAAGCTGGACAAGTTCGTCGGGAACTAGGGTCGCTATCCCCGATCATGGGCCGGGAGTCGCCGGCCCATTGTGACCCTCAGATAGAAGCTTCGGCGTCCGTCCCAAACTTTCCTGCGCCGGGCGTCCCACAAAGAGATTCTCAATGCGTTCGTTATTGCAGCGACTGCCCGTCGAAACCTACGTCGTGTCGTTTACTCTTCTGCTCTGGATCGTCTTGTCATTAACGGCGCCAAGCTTTCTTACCGAGGGCAATTTCAGCAATATGATGCGCCAGACGGCCGTCTCCGCCATCGTGGCAATTGGGGTTTTGTGCACGATCATCATAGCTGGCATCGACTTGTCCGTGGGATCGGTGGTGGCGTTCTGCGGCGTTCTCTTCGCCCAGCTTCTATCTCACGGGCTCTACCTGCCATTGGCCTTCTTTTTGACGATACTCGCGGGGCTTTTTGTCGGCCTGATCAATGCGGTCGCGATCGGACGGCTCGGCATACCGGCGTTCGTCGTTACGCTCGCTGGATTACAGGTCTATCGCGGGCTGGCGCTTCTCATATCCGGCGGGATGACCGTTGGCGGGCTCCCGCCAGGGGTGAAGGATTTCGCGCGCGGTACCACGGTTGGTTTGCCCAATCTGTTCATCACGATGATCTTCATCGCATGCTTGGTGCAGTACGTTCTACGCTTCACTCGAACGGGACGTTATCTGTATGCCATCGGATCAAACGCCGAAGCGGCAAGGCGCGTCGGCATCAACGGCCTTCGCATGACGATGGTCGCCTATATGATAAGTTCGGGCTTGGCAGCCCTGGGTGGAGTTTTGCTAGTATCGCGCCTCAGTATCGCATCGCCTTCAATGGCAAATGCCTATGAGCTCCAGGCGATCGCAGCTGCGGTAGTAGGGGGAGCGAGCCTTTTTGGCGGACGTGGGACCGTGATGGGAGCCGTCGCGGGTGCGATTCTCTTTACGACAATGAGCAATGGTGCGGTCCTTTTGAGCGTGGACCCCTTCTGGGAGATGGTTCTGGAGGGGCTGCTGATCGCACTTGTCGTCTATCTCGATAATCTCCAGAAGCGGCGATATGCCGGCATGTAATGAGAAAGCGTCGAGCGAGTTTAACGATAGCGGAGGAGACTACTCGATCGTCTCCTGACGACTGGTCGGAAATCGTCGAGGACGCCGGCCCAGCCTCGAGAGCAAACGGAAGTGCGGATCTTGCGCACCCAACCGCACCAGTTGTGGGCGACGGCGCCGGCATGATCTTTCCGAATACTGAAGAACCTACGCCGCCTGTCATCGATAAGTTGACGATACCCGTTTGAGATAGGCCGGCGACATCACTAAAGCATCACGGCCGGCCTTGTCGATCTCGCCCGCCAATGACGAAGGGCCGGACCTTCTGCCTATCCGAGCGATTGAAATTTATAGCTCACGCCCAGCGTCGCATTGCATCGCAGTGACCACGACGTGTTCGATGACGCTGGCGCCCGGTGCGGCGATCGACCTGCGCCGCGGCTCGCTCATGGTGCCGACCATCGAGAAGGGCGGCGTTGCCAGCCACGAATACACCCAGGACGAGGCCCTGGCCGCCATCAAGGCGAACATCGAGTGGTACCGCGGTCCTCGGTGCAGCGCCCTATGGCCATTGACAAATGCAGACCTTCATCGTGACCTTGCGCCGTGATCGGGTCGAAGCCCCCTGTATCCGCGATGACCCAATCAACGGCGAGAGTTATCGAACCTATGTCGAAGCCGAGTTGGTGCCGACCCCGATGCCGGGCGTGGTGGTCATGTACAATCTCCGCTCGCACAAGAGCAAGGCGGTCAGTAAAAACATTTCCGCGAAACAGAGGAGGCGGGCGCCCGCCAGTTTCTTTCGGCAGGAGACCGGTCCAAATCTGTTACTTTGTATACCCAGCCTGCTGCATCGTCTGTACCACGTCACGCCGCTCAAGGCTGCTTCCACAGATTGCTTACAGGCCATCGCCGCAAGCTTCCAGCCGTGGCCTTTTCTGATGCGGGGGGCTGCTGATCCCGACGCTCAGAACCGTTCATAGCGTTCGGCAGGCTGCGGAGCTTTAAGATTGTGACAAATGCACGGTGCTTCATCCGGCAAACGAGCTGCAGCCTCCAAGGCAATTTGCGAAAGTGTTCGTGACAGGCGAGGAAGAACGCCGTCTTGCAGCAAGGAGCCTGAAGACCGATCGAGATAGTCATTGTAGCCCGCCGTTACGAAGGCGACAGGCACGAAGCAGGCGCCAATTTCGCGCGAAAGCGTCGCCTCAGGAGCGATCGAGTGGTTTATGATATCGGCACCAAGAGCACGAAAGGCCATCGCTTCGGCCGGAGTAGTCAGGCGCGGACCATAGGTGTGCCCCGCGACAAGGCCTTGTTGGATGGTGTGTACACGGTTCGACACAGGCCAATGCCGCTTGGCGACGTTGGCCAAGAGCTCGGCGCAGCTAGCGCAGACGATCTGCTTGCCGCTGGCGTCGAACCGCTGCCGCCCAGGCAGGAGCGAATAGGGTGTCTGGGTAAACTCAATGATGTCGGCGTTGATCACCATGTCGCCGGTCTGAATCGCCTTGTTGACCGCCCCGACAGTGGAACAAGAAACAACGCGTTTCACGCCAGCCTGCAGCAGTACCCAGAAAGCCCGTCGATGACATGAATGGTCGATCTCCTCACGCGGATTGCCGTGAGAATACATGCAAAGCGCTCGCTTCGACTGCCCGCTCTCGGATAACGAGCCATCAAACTCAAGAAGCTTCCAGTGATCCGACTGACCCCAGGGGGTTTCGAAGCTGATGTCTCGGTCGAGAACCTTGACCCCGTCAATCTCGATATCCTCGGGAAAGGCAAGCCCCCAGTTGGCCGACCCGGTGATAAGCGCGAGCCCGACTTGCGGGATCGCTGATCTCGATGCCGCGGCAAGGGGGAGAGGTTCGGAATTCATAGGCGGTTCTTTCGGAAAGTAAAAAGGCAGATCAGGCCTTCTGGCGTGCGCTAATCACTAGGACGACCATCACGACCAAGACGGTCCAGAGTGTGGAGATTGCCGCGATCGTCGGATCGATCTGGTCGCGCAGCGACAGAAACATCAATTTGGGCAGCGTTGTGTTGGCCCCGCTCGACACAAAAATCGAGATCACAGCCTCGTCGAGGGACGTCAGGAACGCCATCAATGCCCCGGTCAGCAGGGAGAAGATGAGCTGCGGAAGTATGATTCCGGTCGTTGTGCGCAGCCAGCCGGCGCCGAGACTGCGCGCCGCCTGAGCCTGGTTCCAGTCGAAACGGTTCACCGCCGGATAGAGAACGATCACCACGACCGGAATCGCTAGAACTATGTGCCCCAGGAGCACACCGCTGAATGTCCCCACCAGCCCGAGCTTGGCCAGAACGAAAAACATCCCGATGGCCAGAAGGATGCCAGGCACCACCGAAGGCATCAGGACAAATGTGTAGATTCCGCGCGCCGGGGCGCCACCGGTCCTGTTCATGGCAAAGCAGGCGAGAAATCCGGCAGGAACGGAGACGAGCGCGGTCATACCACCAAGCATCAGGCTGGTTCGCAGTCCGGACATCCACGTCAACGAACCGAAAAAATTATCATACCAGCGTAGCGACAGGCTGCGGGGCGGAAATTCCAGGAGGTCCGATCCCGAAAATGAAAGCGGAACGACGATGAGCGTCGGCAGCATGAGAAAGGTCAGCACCGCGGCGGCGAAGATCCACAACAGAATTCTGGCGATATGGTTGTCGGCATAGGCGTCGAGCATGAGTCAGCTTCCCGTCCGTGCGCTGCGCAGCAATCGGGCGGCACCGAAGATCATTGCCGCCAGCAATGCAACCAGCACCAAAAGAAGGACACCGAGCGCGCTGGCCGCGCCCCAATCCTGGAACGTGGATAGAGTGCGCTCCATCCGGATGGCGATCGGGCTCACCTTGCCGCCGCCAAGCACCGCCGGCGTTATGAAGAAGCCCAGCGTGTAGATGAAGACAATGATCGAACCGGAGGCGATGCCGCCCGCCGAAAGCGGCAGAATAACTGTCCAGAATGCGCGCCAGAGACCAGCGCCCATGCTCGCGGCCGCGCGGATCGTGTTGGGATCGATATCGCGCATCGCCGCATAGGTCGGCAGCACGAACAGCGGCAGCATGAAGTGGACCATGCCGATCAGCGTGCCCGCAAAGTTGTAGACGAGCGGCAGCGGTTCGGACACCAGCCCGCTCTCGAGAAGCGCCCTGTTGATCAGGCCATCTCCGCGCAGCAGCACGAGCCAGCCGTAAGTTCGCACAAGGATCGACGTCCACAGGGGCAGCATGATGAGCACCATCAGTCTGTTCGCGATTCTAGGCGGCGCGCTCGCGAGAGCGAAAGCCAACGGAATCCCAAGCAGGAGCACCGTCACCAGTGTCGCGCCCGAAAGTTGGAGGGTCACCAGCAACGCTTTCCAGGTGAGCTCGCTTCCCAGCATCTTTTGGTAGTTCTGCAGCGTGAACTCGCCACCGGTCTTCTGGAATGACTGGCGCAAGATCCACAGCACCGGCACCAGAGCACAGACCCCGACGAGGATCAGCGCAGGGAGGGAAAGCGATAGGAAGAACGCGCGTTCGCGACGCGCGTCCCTGGCGAGCCCAGCCGCCGTCACGTCTTGATTCCGACCCGGCTCTGACGGCACGGTGATGGCATTGGCACTCATGCGAGCTTTGCCTCGCCCAGGCTGTGGAGATGGGCACGCGCGGCATAGGCCGTGATTTCCGCACCCGGCTGGAGTTGCTCGCAACGCGCCGACTGTGTCGAAGGTATGCTGAGCAGCACTTGGCGCGGGACGCCAATGTCGAGGTGTAGGAGCCAGTTTTCCCCCCGGAAAGCCTTGCCGGTCATTTTCCCGCGGATCGAGACCCCGTCAGCACCAACTGCACTCGGCTCGAGGTGGAAGTTCTCCGCCCGGATCATCAGTGTGCCCATCTCGGCCGGCTGCCTCACCGTCAGTGCTACTACCGCCGAACCAGGCAGGATGTTGGCCTCCCCCATGAAATCGGCGACGAAGCTTGAATTCGGGTGTTGGTAGATCTTGTGCGGTGTGTCGATCTGCCGGATCACACCAGCGTCCATCACCGCGATGCGGTCGGACATGATGAGCGCCTCCCGCTGATCATGCGTGACGTAGATGGTCGTAATGCCAAGATCGTCATGGAGCTTACGGATTTCGAACTGCATCTGCTCGCGGAGATTCTTGTCGAGGGCTGACAGGGGCTCATCCATGAGCATGACGCGCGGCTCGTAGACGATCGCGCGCGCAAGAGCCACACGCTGCCGCTGTCCGCCCGAAAGTGCCGCTATGTTGCGATTCTCGAAATCGTTCAGTTTCACCCGAGCCAGAGCGGCCCGGGCGCGTTCGCGTGCTTCTCTGCGCGGCACATTGCGCAGGTGCAGCGGATACTCGACATTGGCCAGCACGTTCATGTGCGGGAACAGCGCGTAGTTCTGGAAAACGATGCCGATGTCGCGCTTGTTCGGGGAAAGGCGCGTCACGTCACGGTCGCCGATCCGTAGCGACCCCGAGTCCGGCCTTACGAACCCGGCGATCGTCATCAACAATGTCGTCTTTCCTGATCCGGAAGGCCCCAGAAGTGTGAGGAACTCTCCAGCACGAATGGCAACTGAGACCTTATCGAGCGCTACGTAGGATCCGAAGGCCTTGCAGACCCGGTCTATGTCAATCGGCAATGTGGCCATCACTGACCCCCATCCGTTACGTACTGAGAGATTTAGCGGCTCATCATCTCGTCGAAGGCGCTTTGCGCCCTGTCGCCGTTCTGGGTCCACCAGGCAGCGTCGGAAAAGACCGACGATTCTACGTTTCCAGGGGCGGTTGCGAGTTCTTTCATCCGATCGGTGGGAATTGCTCCCCCCTGATAGGCCGACGTGTTCATCGGGCCATAGCTGATATATTGCGTCAGCTTTGCCTCACGCTGGGCGGTAGTCATGCCGGAGATCAGCTTCATTGCTTCTGCCTTGTTGGGCGCTCCTTTCGGCACGGCCAGACAATCTGTACCGATGACAGACTGATGAAAGGAGTAGGCGGCTGCCGCCCCATCCTTGATGGCGCTCGCAGCTCGTCCATTCCAGGTAATGACCAGATCTGCCTCCCCGTCCTTGAGAAGCTGCGCCGACTGAGCTCCCGACGTCCACCAGACCGCTACGTCGGGCTTGAGAGCTTCGATTCGGGCAATCGCTCGCGCAATGCCATCCTTCTCGCTCAGAACCTTGTAGACGTCCGAAGGAGCAACACCTTCGGACAAAAGGGCGATCTCCAACAGATCCTGGGCATTCGCCCGCATTGCGCGGCGGCCCGGGAATTTCTTCACGTCCCAAAAATCGGCCCAGCTCTTGGGCCCGCTCTCACCATATGTCTTGGTGTTCCAGGCCATCACGGTGCCGTAGCTGTCAAACGGGAAACAGAAATCCGACTTGGCCCCCTTGGGCAGGGAAGCCGAGTCGATCACCGAAAAGTCCAGCGGTTCGAGCAGTCCGAGGTTTGCGGCCTGCGCCCCTTCTGGCGAACCGAGGTGGATCACATCGGTCGTTACGCTGCCAGCGGTCACCTGCATCCGGATCGCGGCAAGTCCGTCGCTCTGGGTTTCCTCCCGGACTTCAATCCCGAGCTCTTTTGCGGCAGGGCCCCACATCGCCTCTTTGATGGCGTTGCCATAGTCACCGCCAGCGGTGGTGATTGTCGCGCTACCGGCCCATGTCGGGCTGGATGCCGCAAGTGTCATGAGTGTCGTGACAGCGCACAAGATCCTGTTCATTTTTCCCCTCCATGGTCCGGTTAACCCTGACTTTATCGACGCAGTTCGCCTAAAAACCGCAATCGTAACGTTACAATTCGCTAAAGGCGTGATCAAGTCAACGGAATTGTTGGTGTACAAACGATTTTCTTGCTGCATGGCTGTCGCGCCATTAGCCTTGTCGCGATAAGACGAAGCGGAGTGCGCGTGGCTTCACATTTGGGGCGCGGAAAGGCACTTTGGCGGTGAATGCCTGACCCCTATCTGGAGCCATCCAACCATGGGCCCGATCGAAACGACTAATCTGCGGAAGATCGCTACCAGCCTGGGGCTTTCGGTCACGACGGTGTCGCGGGCACTGAAAGACGGTCCAGAAGTCCATCCGCAAACGATCGCCCGCGTCAAGGCAAGGGCCGCCGAGGCTGGTTACGCGCCAAACTTGCACGGCCGAGCGTTACGTACGGGGCGCACCCGCATGATTGTTGTCATTCTACCGTTGGAAACACGCGCCTATCTGGCCGATATCGCCAAGGTGCCACTTATCGAAGGCATGACTCTTGCGGCGCAGGAGCGGGGATATACACTTTCGATCTACTCGACCACTCCGGATGAGGATCGCCTCCAGTCGTTAAATCGACTGATCCAGTCAGGAAACTGTGACGGAGTGATCGTCACTCGGATGACTGCCGGGGATGCACGCATTGCTTTTATGCGACAACACAACGTTCCATTCGTTGCATTCGGACGGAGCGATGTTGCGATCGACTACGCTTATGTCGACATAGACAATGAAGGCATGGCAAGGGAGGCGACCCGCCGCCTGATCGCGGAGGGACATCGTCGCATAGCTCTTCAGCTGCTGTCGCGTGATGACCAGAGCAGCGCGATGCGCTTGAGAGGATACTTCTCTTCGCTCGCTGACGCAGACTTGACACAGGATCCCAGCCTTGTCGGATACGACGATTTCACTATGGCGGCGAGCGAGAAGTTCTTCGAGCGAATGCTGGATTTGCCAATGCCTCCCACTGGTCTGATTTGCGCCAACGAATTGGGACTGCTTGGTGCTATCAGCGCGCTTCGCAAACGCAATCTCTTACCGGGTCGAGACGTTGGCCTGGTTTCACGCGACAGCACAGGGATGTGCAAGTATCTGGCTCTGCCGGTGCTGACGCATTTCGTTGACATGTCGGAGGTCGGGCGCCTGCTTGTCGACGCACTGCTCCGCCAAATCAACGATCCTGGCGCAGAAAGATCCCATATCGTGCTTAAGGGCCAGTTCGAGCGTTACGACTGACAAGGCCATCAAAGTAAATCACAGGGCGCAGAGCTCATGACTGGCGGCGGTCGTATTGAGCTTGAAACTGGTTCATTTCGTCGTCCCGCCACTGCTGGGTGGCCTGAGCCGGGACATAACTCTACACCCCGCACGGTTCTCCCTGCTGGCGGATATAGGTTTGAGATGGGCCGGCGGCATCAATTGAGTATCATGGCCGAGCTTGTCGATCTCGCGCGCCAATGGCGAGGCACCAGGCCTTCTGCCTATCTGAGAGATTAGAACTTATGGCCCTGTCAGAGCAAATTGCCGAAGGTGGCGGCGTCGGGTAGGGAGCGAGGATGGCGCGCCCCAAACTCAATCCGTTTCGCTATTTCAATTCGTCGCCAGACGTGATCCGCCTCGCTGTGATGATGTATGTTCGCTACCCGTTGTCATGGAGGAATGTGGAGGACCTGCTGCATGAACGGGGCATCGACATCTGCCGTGACACCGTGAGATTTTGGTGGGACCGCTTTGGCCCGTTGTTCGCTGGCGAAATCCGCAAAAGGCGGGTGAGGGCTGGAAACTTCAGCCGCTGGCGATGGCACGTCGATGAGGTTTTCGTGAAGGTCAACGGTAAGCCCCACTATCTTTGGCGGGCCGTCGATCACGAAGGCGAGGTGTTGGAGTTCTTCGTCAGCAAGACGCGGGATAAGGCCGTCGCTTTGAAATTCCTCAAGAAGGCCATGAAGCGCTACGGCCGTCCCGAGATCATCATCACCGACGGGTTGCGCTGCTATGGTGCGGCCATGCGGGAGATCGGCATCCTCAAACGCCGGAAAATCGGTCGCTGGGGGAACAATCGGGCCGAGAATTCCCATCAGCCTTTTAGACGACGAGAGGCGGCGATGCTCCAATTCCGTCGGACGAAGACGCTTCAGAAATTCGTCGCCGTCCACAGTCAGATCCACAACCACTTTAATTCGGAGCGCCACCTCGTCAGCCGGCAAATCTACAAACAGAGACGCTCGGCCGCCATTGCCGGGTGGCGGGCACTCGCGGCCTAAACCGAGGTCTGGATTGGCCTTCGTGCACCCGGCGGAGACAACTCGGGGTTAGTCTGACAACACCCTCTCGCCACGTTTACGCCCCCTCACCTGCCGATCTATGTCTTCGACACGGGTGCCCCTGGTGCCATCGCCGCCGAGGCGCCCAAAGATCAAAAGTACGCATCCGATGAAGGCCGCAGGATTTCGGTTGCCATGCGTGATAACGTCAGGACATGGATATCGATGAAGACAAGATCGACGATGCAGTCCTGGGGCTTTTATGGCTGACGCTTCATAACGAGCGCTTCGCCTGGAAGGGTTTCGACTGGGCAACAACCGATCGCCTCTACAAAAAGGGGATGATCGGCGATCCGATGAACAAGTCGAAGTCGTTGGTGCTGACGGATGAGGGCCTGGAGCGGTCGGAGAGGCTGTTTCGGTCCTTGTTTACGCGGCCGCCGCGATAGCTGTCGCTGTCGCCTTTTGCTCCTTCCACCGCCACGGCAGCAATTCATGCAGGCGCGAGGCGGGAAGGTCGGCGATGCGTGCAAGGACATCGGCGAGCCAGGCCTTGGGATCGACGTCATTCAGCCGCGCGGTCATGATGAGCGTGAGCATGACGGCTGCCCGGTCAGCGCCGCGGTCCGAACCGGCGAAGAGCCACGCCTTTCTGCCGCAAGCTACACCGCGCAACGCTCTTTCGGCAGCGTTGTTCGTCATGCAGATTCTGCCATCGTCCGCGTAGCGGGCGAAGTCGGCCCAGCGCGACAGCATGTAGTCGATAGGCTCTCTCACCGGCGATGAGCGAGAGAGATTGGCCCGCTCGGTTCTCAGCCATTCTTCCATCTCGGAAAGCAGCGGCTTGCTCCTTTCCTGCCGGACGGCGAACCGCTCGGCCGCGCTCAGGCCGTTGATCTCGCGCTCGACGGCGAACAGGGCGTCGATGCGCTTCACGGCTTCCAGAGCAATCGGCGAGATCGGCCTGGCTCCTTTGCCGCGACGGGCGTTACGAGCGACATCGGCCAGTTCGAAGAACTTCCGGCGCGCATGGGCAAAGCAGAACGCGGGCGTTGCCGGCATCTGTTTCTTCGTCCGGTCGAACAGCGGATTGAAGCCGTTGTAACAATCGGCCTGAAGGATGCCGCTGAACTCGGCAAGGTGTCTTTGCGGGTGCTCGCCACGCCGATCGCTGGACGCATAAAACACCGCAGCCGGGGGCGCAGTCCCTGCGAACGGCTGATCGTCTCGCACGTAAACCCATATTCGACCGGTCGTGCATTTGCCCCTGGCCAGGATCGGGATCGTCGTGTCGTCACCATGCAGCCGTTCGGCGTGGAACACGTGCGCCTCGATCATGTCGAAGAGCGGCTTGACGGCGAAGGTGACATGGCCGACCTGATCGGCCAGCGTCTGGGTCGACAGATCGATGCCCTCGCATTTGAACCGCGTGCTCTGGCGGTTCAGCGGCATGTGCTGCCCGAACTTGTCGAACATGATCGTCGCCAGCAGATTGGGGCCAAGGAAGCCGCGCGGCGTGGCATGGAACGGCGCGGGAGCCTGGCTGATCGCCTCGCAGTCGCGGCAGGCAAACTTCTCGCGCACTGTCTCGATGACCTTGAAGCGGCGCGGGATCTCTTCCAGCGTTTCGGTCACGTCCTCGCCCAGCTTCGACAGCCGTGAACCGCCGCAACAGGCGCATGTCGCCGGCGCTTCGATGACGATGCGCTCACGCTCGATATCCTCCGGCCACGGCTTGCGCACCGGCCGCTTGCGCGTGAAGGCGCGCACCGACTGTGTCTTGGTGGCGGCTTCCTCGGCCGCCAGTTCATCCTCGGCCGCCGACGCCACGAGTTCCTCGAGCTGCAATTCCAACTGGTCGATCAGCCGCTGCGTGCGTTCACGGCGCGGTCCATGCTTCTCGCGCTCCAGCTTGCCGATCAGCAACTGCAAATGCGCGTTCAGCGCCTCAATACTCGACAGCCGCGCCTTTGCGTTGGCCGCTTCCGCTTCAGCCTCGAGCCGCGCCGCACGTTCGGCCAGCAGCGCCGCATGGGCACTGGCGAGGTCCGACGGCAGGGAAAGCGGCGGCAATGTCATGCCGACATTGAATCAGATTTCCCAACAATCTCAATGCATAAATCCCGTCAAACCCGTGTTGGCCGCCAGGTTTCCTGCGGGTTTCGCCAATCTATTCCGGACAGCAAATAGGAAAGCTGCGCCGGCGAGATCGCCACCGCGCCACCTTCGGCGGAAGGCCAGATGAACCTTCCGCGTTCCAATTTTTTCGTGAACAGGCAGGCCCCCTGGCCATCATGCCAAATCAGTTTTATCAGATCGCCGAAGTTACCTTCATGATGCATCCCTTTCTAGATTCCAGGCAGACGGACAACCTTATCGTATTGATAATCCTCATAATATTGGGGGCGTCGGTCGATAATTTTCTGCACGCCTATCTGTACCGGTTCCGATGTCAGCGCCTCAACCGGAACGAGCCATTGAGCGCCCGGCATATGCTGTGTGGCTGGCAACACACCCTTTAGCACCAGCGTTTTCGCAGAGCCGATACAGATACCAAGCTGCTGTGCGGCCTTGCCCAAACTGATCATCTTCCCGTCAGATCCTTCTGGATCGTATTCAGGCAATCCGAGGCGTTTACGCATTTCCTGAACCCGCACTGTGGTCCAGGTCTCACCCTCACCGGTTTTGCACCGCATACGGTTGAGGGAGACCGCGAGCTCCTTGTCCGGCCAATGGCCTGCAAGCTTGCGCAGCGCCTCAACCGCTGTCGGCGCCAGGTCTTGTGGATACCGCCCGGTCTTGACACGCGCGACGCGGATTTCAGTGTGGCGCCCGCCATTCCAATGAACGACCAATACTGCCTCGTTGGTCGCTGCGTCGAGATCGAAGATAATTTCCTTAATCAGGACGTGGATCAGCCGCTGCTTGGTCCGTGTGTCGGTCGAGGGGGCGTTCCATACAGCGGGTAAATCCTGGGCAAGCCGCACCAGCGCAGTGCGGTCGATCCTGGGCCGCGCCGCGGCTGCCGAGCGCAACTCATCGATCCTTGCTTCGAGTTCGGCAACATGTTCGAGCGCGCCATTCCATCTCGTCTCCAGTTCGCGCGCGACGTGGCGCTTTGCCGGATCGACCATTTCATAGCGCCGTGCTGCGAGCGATGCCTCATAGCGCGCCGCTTCCAGATTGCGCGCTACGGCCGCAATGACGTCGTTGTCGGATTGCTCAATCTGGTCCGCTGCAAAGACAGCGGCTTCGACAGCTCGATCCGAGACCGCCTCGAGACAGGCCAGAGCAACTGCCCTGTCCACGCGCACGCCACCGATCCCGATACATACACCAACGCCGACACCTTCCTCGTCGCCCCGACACTGGTATCGGTGCGCATTGCCCTTCATCGTGCCGTAGTTCACACGCACCATGCGTCCGCAACGGCCACAGCGCATGAGGCCAGTCAACAGCGCCCGGCCTCCACGTCCGGACTTTCGATCGCAGTTTTTCTTCATGTAGGCGTTCTCGAGCAGAAGCAGCTCGTTCTCTTCGAACTCCTGCCAGCTGATATAGCCCTCGTGATTGTCGCGTAAAAACGCCGACCATTCCTCGCGAGGGCGTTTGGTGCCGTTTTTCTTGCGCGCTCGCCCGTCAACGACCTGCGTGCTTTGACCGTTTCGCCCGAACGCATAGACGCCGGCATAGAGCGGATTATGCAGGATCTGAACCACTGTGTGGTAGGCGGGAGCCTTCCAGACGAGCTTATAAACTTCAACGTTACGGCGAACGACAGGCATCTTGATATCGGCGTCGCGCAGCCAGAGGAATACCTGCCGGGCACTCCCAAGTTCACGGAACTTAGTGAAGACGAGTCGCACGGCTTCCTGAACGTGTTCGTCCGGATCCTTTTCGACCTTGCCCGTCTCGCTCCAGCAAAAGCCCGGCGGAAGCATGAAGCGGAATTCACCACGCTGCGCCTTGGCGTTGCGCGATGCCAGGCCGCGCTGTCGCATCAGGCTGAGCTCATATTCCGACATCGTTCCCTTCAAGCCCAGAAGCAGGCGATCATTCACGACTCGGGGATCATAAATGCCGTCTGGATCGACGACCAGCGCTCCGGTGAGTGCGCACAGATCGATCAAGTGATGCCAGTCGCGCCCGTTTCGCGCCAACCGCGACGCCTCGATGCAATAGACGGCACCAATACCGCCGGAACAGACAAGAGCGACGAGCCGTTCGAACCCGGGGCGCTCCACGCTCCCCGAACCCGAGCGTCCAAGATCGTCGTCGATCACGGTCACGGAGGCAAAGCCTGCGACCTTGGCCGCCGCAGCAAGTTCATATTGCCGCCGCTGGCTTTCCAGATTGCCCACGACTTGCGCCATAGTCGATTGCCGCACATAGACGACGGCGGCACGACCCAGATGGTCAGGCGTGATCTTGCTCATCAACGCCTCCCTTGACCGTCCGGGTCTCTGGCAATGGCTGGCCGATCGCCGCCATGAGGAGGTCCGCCAGTGCTTCCACCAGTCCCTTTACATCCTTCCCTATCGGGGATTGTGGTATCGGATTGTTGAACTCCAGCTTGAGCTGCGCTCGATCTCGACATCTTCTTTTCGACACGCCGTCTCTCCTTCGGATTTGAAGAAGAGGAGGATGCACGACGCTTCCGAGTCTTACCCAGGCAAGCCAACAATGTCGCGAGCTCGTTTAGGCTCTCGATACTGACCTCCGGAGGACCCTTGCTTATTTTGGCACAGAAGCTTGGATCCAACATCCAGTTCGGCAACTCGCGCGAATAGCCTGGCTTGAGATCGGTATGGATCGTCTTGAGCTTCTTGCCACGTCGATTATGGGAGATCTGAACCGTCATCCCAAAGAAGGGATGCCACGGATAGACGATCATCGCACGGCGCAAACTGTATGTTGAATGTCGTGTAGTTGCCGCGCTTGCCCCTGAAGCAGAACAGATGACCGTCCAGCGGATCATGCTTCAGCACCTTTTGCACCTGCAAAGCCAACGACGGAAAGCCGCGTCGCATGTCGGTATAGCCCGTCGCCAGCCACACTCGGACACCGGTCGGCATCGGGATCATCGCAGCGTCTCCAGCCCGCGCATCAGCCGGAGCAGCACATCGACGTCAACATCGCGATCGACAATGACGCGCCGGCCGTTCGTGCTCACGACCTCCATCCGCCCACGAGAAGCCTCAGAGTTCTCCACCCGTGGCGCTTCCGGCGTGATCACCGCTGGCACGAAACCCTCAATCCGGACCCCGCCAAGGCGGCCTTCCCGCAACAACTGCCGCCAGCGATACAGTTGCGAGCGGGAGACGTCGTGCTTCAGCGCCGTCGCCGAGACCTGGCGGCCATCACCGGAAAAGCCCTCTTCAACGACGCGAAGCTTCGCCTCGTCGGTGAACCGACGCCGGCGGCCCGTGCCGACGATCTCAAGGCGGCTCACTGTCCGAAAACTGTCCTTATCCCTGTCCATAAGGACAATGCGACAGATTCACAGCTGCCCATCAAGGCGGCCGCGATCGGATGCTTACGATCAAAACCTCTCTCATACGCGCATCATCCATGAGTGCGGATTTTAAAGCTGCAGCGGCGCCCCTTCCAATATCGGCCACCGCTCCAATCGCCATAAGGTCGGAAGAAGCCACATTTTCGACGACGAACATGCCTTACCCACCAGACTTTATCCAGCCACGCCAGGAAAGTGCTGGTTCCGAAAGTGGCCTTCTTGCTTCCGCGGTGGAAGATACGAAGCGACGTGGTGCGGATGCATTCGATTCGGCCCACAGTTGGAGCTTCTCTCTGCTCGACAAATTACCAAACGTATGGCCCTGAATGTCGATTTCCGTCTAGAAGTGGGGCAGTTCGGATCTGAACGAGGCGCGGCCCCGGTCTACTACTCACTTGGCGCGCCGAAGTAGCGAGCACCTCACACGCCCGGGTGCCCACTGATTAGCACATCGAGGTCCATGACTTCCTGTCTTTGGTCCTAAAACCAGCTTGGCCACGTCGAGGTCGAATGACCTCCATGCATGCAAATCGGCCAACCCCGGGTCAGAAATCTGCCGTTTCCGTAGTGTCCAAAGCGCCGGCCACCGAAGAATCGACCATAAATCGCGTTATGCGAGTCACAACGACTGCAAAACGAGCTGTACTTTTGTCAAAGGCGCGTAAGTAATTGCCGATGGATGCTCTCGGCAGCGGACGGGGGTAAGCTACCTTCAACCGAACGGCTCCGCCGATGCAGGGGTTCAATCGAACTCATGCCCTACTGGCCATTTACCGAACGTGTCACCTCATTTTGCAAAGGGCGCTATGGTGGACGCAATGCTGTGGACTTGACCAAAATCGTGACAGATCACGTCGTTATGGACCAACCCAAATCCCTTTCAAGTTTGGGATGGTCGAGTTTCTTCGAGGATCAGCTTGCCTCCCATGAGATGAATCTAATTCCAAGGCGCATCTCCACAGTTCATCGTGCCCGCATGACCGCACTATCGCAGGCAGGGCCGATTAGGCTGGTGCTTCCGCCCCGTACCAACACGGGTGATTTTGCCGTCGGCGATTGGGTGCTTGCCGACCCTCAAAGCCACCTGCTGCACCGTCGTCTGACCCGAAAGACAGTGTTAGAGCGTAGCCACGAAGGCAGCAATACGCCGCAACTTGCCGCCGCCAACGTCGACACGCTCTTCATCGTCACCTCCTGTACTGACGATTTCAATCTCGCCCGGCTTGAACGCTATCTGGCGCTCGCGAACGAGGCGGGAACCGCGCCGGTGATCGTGCTAACTAAAACTGATATGGTGGTGGACGCACGGGAGTATCAGCAGCAGGCCGCTTCGCTGCAACGCGGGCTGGCTGTCGTGACATTAAACCCTCGCTCCGCTGATGCCGCGACCGCTTTGGCGCTATGGTGCGGCGAGGGGCAGACGGTAGCTTTGGTCGGCTCGTCCGGCGTCGGCAAATCGACGCTGGTCAACACATTGGCAGGTCCCGCGCAGGAGTTGCCCCAGCAAGTCGGAGACATTCGCGAACATGATGCTAAAGGACGTCACACGACGACCTCCCGCTCGCTCCACTCTATCGTTGGTGGTGGCTGGGTAATCGATACGCCCGGCATGCGCGCGTTACAGGTCAGCGACGCCGCTTATGGTCTCGAGATGCTGTTCGCGGAGATCACCGAGCTTGCCCCTCATTGCAGATTCCGCGACTGCACCCATGCCCGCGAACCCGGCTGCGCGGTGCAGGCGGCCGTCGCCCAAGGCGCTCTGGATCCCGATCGTCTGGCTAGATGGCGAAAACTGTCCGAGGAAAACCGCGGCAATACACCAGTTCAAACTGGGCCACGGGGCAACCGTACCATTGTGGCTCGCCGCAAAAGGCGTTGAATGATTGAGCTTCTTAAGCAAGATCGACCGCGAGAGCCACGATAATTGTTTCGTCCTCGACGACGAGGCAAACTGGCTTTCTTGAAGAGGCCATTATGTTTCCTCCTGGTAAAAGTCGAAATACGCTGAAGGGAAATCCGACCTCCGACTTTGGTCGCTTCTGCCGAGAACATTCTTGCAAGGCGTTCCGAATTCTTTGTCTCGGCTGATATCGCTCGCGACCAGTTGCACATTTCTCTCTTATTCAGCGACGGATGGGCCTTCCTAGGCGCCTGTCGGATCGTTCGCCTGTATGTCCGCCGCCGCTGCATGCCGGGCGAAGCTTATCGTAACACGCATGCCACCGCCTGGCCTGGATTGAACTTCAACCTTCGCCTTGGCGTTTTCTCGTAACGATTGGAGTATCAAATAACTCAACTTTCCACGCTTGGGCCACTCCTCCCCCTCTGAAAGGCCCAAGCCATCATCGGCGATCACAACACGACACCCTGTTGCATCGACCAGGCTATGGAGTGTGATCGTCCCACCCTCTCTGCCTTTGAACCCATGCTTTAGGGCATTCATCAGAAGTTCGTTGACAACTAGCCCCGTCGGCATTGCGACGTTGATTGATACCGGCCAGGTGTCGACCTTGAGATCGAGCCGAATTCCTTCCACCGCCTGGGCGCGCATCAATGCCGATGCGACTTGGCTCAAATAGACGCCTAGATCGATCTCGTCGGCAACGCCTTGCTCGGAAAGCGACTGATACAACAAGGCAAGTGCCTCCACCCGGCCCGCGAGCCGATCGAAGGTCACGCCTTCCTCCGGCAATCTGCGCGCCTCCATGCGTATGAGCGCAGTGATCATTTGGAGGTTGTTTTTGACCCGGTGCTGTATCTCACGCAGTAATGTATCCTTGTGCTGAAGCTGCTTAACAAGATCGGCGGAGCCTGATTTGTCTGGACGGTCCACGGCAGCGAGCGCGACCAGGCGGAACTTGGGGACACCGTCTTCGTCTTCGATTATATTGGACCAGACGTTGACGGGTGTTTTGCTACTCGCGATTGAAAAGATTCCAAGATTATCCTGCCCCTGGATCACAGCAACACTCAGAAGCGGCTCGTTCGCCGTCCAGTCAAATGAATTCCAGGATCTTCCGATGATATCTGCAGCTGATTTTTGAGAGAGCTGTTCGAAAGACAGATTAGTATAGATAATGCGCTCCGCTGGCTCCATCTCTGCAATTGCGATGGCGATTGGCATTTGATCCAGAAATAGTTTGAATCGTTCGTCTTCCAGCGTTTCAGGCGTATCCAGTGTAGCGAGCAATTGTTCGACTTGTTCCACTTTTGTTTCGTCGTCGATCATAAATTCATCAGCCTTGTCCTGGTCGCAGGAAAGCATAGGCTCCGGCGCTCGCATAAGCCAGAAGCAAAGAGCCCGCCGGAACTGCCCGCGAATTCAGTCGCGATTCTAGTCAAGTCGACCAGTGGCTCTCGCAGAAGGGTGGCGGCACAGCCGCCCCAACGCGCAGATGCCTAGCATATGCGAATTCCGGTCGGTCCGGTGTTTGGATGGCGACGTTAATGGACGCCATCTTGCGGGCGTGCCAACTGCTGAGAACAAGATTACAGCGCCTGTCCCTTCGCTGTTTAGAAGAGGCGTCGGGAACGGTCCTCCCTTTCTCCCATCACAAAGCTGCGGCTATGCGGCCGACCACAACACTTTCAACGTCGAACGTCTGAAGCAGCTTCAAGCCGCCGCGCTGGAGCTGTGGCATTGCGCAACTGCGATCTCCGCTTGAAGCCGGCGACTGATCTAACCATGTAGCCAATCCGACGGGTTTCCGTGACAACACCGGGTGAAGACATAATCTATGGGCGAGGCGTTTGGTGTTTCAGGCCACGACCATGGACCTTCGCTTCACTTTGTCGGCTTGCGCCGGTGGTTTGGGCAAACGGGCGTCCGCGAGAGCCGCTAGCAGGTGGCCGTGGTCACGCTTCGTCTGGTCGGCGTAGGACATGGCAAATGCCACGAGTGCGTCGTCAAATTCGTCGGACCTTCCCATATAACCCGCCACGGTGTTGTCACGGAAACCCGTCGGAGCCGCGACATAGGCAGATCAGTCGGTGGCTTCAAGCGGGGTATTGTCAAGTTACCTTAAAACCAACCCCTCAGTTTGAACCAGATCAGGGGCAACACCGCGCTCAGCACGATCGCAAGCCACGCCAAGGGGTAGCCGAATTGCCAGGTGAGCTCCGGCATATTGTGAAAATTCATGCCCCAAATGCCCGCGAGCAGGGTTGGTGGTACCCCGATGACCGAGACGATGGTCAAGATCTTGAACAGATCGTTTTGCTCAATGGAGATATAGCCGAGCACGGCGTCCAGCAGAAACTGGACCTTGTCCGTGAGATGGGTTTCATAGTCATTTAGTGAGACAACATCTTTTGAAACTGCGGCGAGACGCTTGCGGAAGGCGTCAGGGATCCAGTCCTCAGCGATGTCGCTGACGAAACTGGCGATGCGACCGACGCCGAGGATAACATCACGGGCTTGGGCTAGCGTGTCCCCATGAATGCCGAGTTCCGTCAGCATGTGCCGCATGCGATTGGACTTGCGGGAGGGCCGATTTCCCGCGACGTTTTTATCGTGAAAGACCGAGCGGGACAAAGCATCGACCTTAGTGCCGATATGTTCCAGTACGTCGGCGCCGCGGTCAACCATAGCCTCCAGCAGGGCGACGAAGACGCCCACACCGCAGTCGAGGGCTTCGTCGTTGCGCACCCGCTCGGCGACGCTGTCGAACGTAGGGAGGGTCGAATAGCGTATCGTCACCAGCAAGGCCGGTGTCAGGACGAAACCAATTGGCGAAATATTAGATTCATAGTTGTCTCCCTGCGAGATAGCGGGAGTACTTAGGTAAAGCACGTCGCGCTGAACCACGAGGCGGCTCGATGCCTCGATCTCACTGAGGGCCTCTCGTGTGGGCATGCGAATCCCGACGCGCCGCTCGACCAGCCGCTGTTCCTCGATGGTCGGCTCGACAAGATCGAGCCAGATGATGGTGGAGGGCAGCTCAGCAGATTCACCGCGCCACTCGTTCCCGTGCTCGCGATAGGCTGTCAGCATCTGCCATGCTCCTTGTAGTCGAGACGGTTCGTGTCCTTTGGTTAGAGCTATAACGCTCTGATCACCGCTTCGACCGCGGTCCGAGCACAATTTTAGGGAGAGTAGGCTTTAGAGCTGCGCGGGAGATATTCTGTCTTCACTGGGTCGTTCGCATCCGAGGAAGACAGCGTAGTTATTAATAGGAATAGGAGGCGGAAGGGCTCTGTCGCAGACTTTCCATCGAAGTCAGCCGTGACATAAATCTCCTCTGCCTGAGTGGAGCGTTTTGATGTTCAAGGGCTGCCAATTCGATCGCTCGGTGATCCTGCTGTGCGTCCGCTGGTATCTGGCTTACAAGCTGAGCCTTCGCGATCTGGAGGAGATGATGATCGAACGCGGCATCTGCGTCGATCATTCCACGATCCATCGCTGGGTCGTACGGTTCTCCCCGTTGCTGCTTGAACGGTTCAATCAGCGCAAACGAGCGGTCACCGGTAAATGGCATATCGACGAGACCTACATCAAGGTCCGTGGTCGCTGGGCGTATCTGTATCGCGCTATCGACAGCGTCGGCGACACGGTCAAGTTCTTTTTCAGCGAAAATCGCGACCTGTTGGCAGCCAAGCGCTTCATCCGCAAGGCGCTCAGGCGCCACGGTCGGCCTGAGCGCTTCGTCATTGATGGCAGCCCGACCAACCGGGAGGCACTCATCGCCTGTGACAGCGAGAGCCGGTTGCTGGATCGATCCCGCCGTTCGCTGAAACCAATTCGTATCCGCCGGAGCCAATACCTCAACAACCGGATCGAGCAGGATCATCGGCGCATCAAAGGCCGTATTGGACCCATGCTCGGGTTCAAATCACCCGCTTGCGCAGAGGCGATCCTGTCCGGCATCGAGATGGTCCAAATGATGCGCAAACGGCAGGCGAGGTACGCCTATAACCCAGCACCGTCTTTGGCCGACCAGTTTAACATCCTAGCCGCATGAACATCGATCCCTGTGGCCCTTTCGAGGCTCAACTCCACAGTTGCGACAGAACCGTTTCTTATCGGGGTCGGCACAAGATTTGCGTCCTCAGGCACGCTAAGCGAATAGCTTAGGTATTGCTCTCGCACTGGCGACCCTCAGATCGATGACTTCGGCGACGCCTTGCTCCCAGTGCTTTATGGCGAGACGCCGGACGATGTGGAGGGGGATGTAATGACACCCCGAAGAGATCAGATGCTATCGGGGCTTGGAGCTCTCCTGCGGCGCCCCTGCGGATGCCTAATAGACACCTAATAATGGCGGGATACGCTGATGTATGGACATATTATAGTCATGCCGTGCGTGAGCCGTTACGTAGTCCTTCGCTTTGCACGTGAGCAGCACGGCTGGCGGCAAGGGAGCGCGATCTTCGCGACCCCGTACAGCCTCAAATCCGCTGCACAGCTTCTTTGCAACGCGCTCCTGTGAGGAAGGTATTGCCTGTCCGTATCCTCTTCGTCACCGCTTTTCCGTCTTTTCCGATTGATCGCAGTGGCGGTGGGATTCGGTCGCGGCTGCTCCTCGACGCCCTGGGGCAATGCGGTGAAGTCGGCTTCTTCTATTTGAACTACCGCGGTCCCGCTCACGACCTGCGCCAGGCGGTTGGCTCACCCTTCAACGATGGCACCCTGGAACTGGTGTCATCGGTACCTTTGTCCTGGCGCGGGGGTGGGAGGTTCGCGGCCCTTGCCGACAAGGCCGCGCGGGCCCTCGGCCTGGTCTTCGGCAGCGGTATGGCAGCCGCCGGCCTGCGAGTGAGTCTGGATGCGAGCCGGGCGATCGGCGACCTCATAGATCGCAAGCAAGTCGACTTGATCGTCGGAAGACTTAGTCGTCCGACGGCGGTTGCCGGTCTGCTCGATGAACGGCGAGTGCCGCTGATCGTTGATGCTGACGATTGGGAGCCAAGCCGCACCGCCTCGCAGATCCGCTCAACCCCTATCCCTATCCATAATCTGCCACTGCGCGCCTATCTGCACCGATACCTTCAAGGTTCCGAGTATCTTGGGGCTCGTGTTCTGGAAAGGGCCGACCATATCTGGCTTGCTTCAGAGGTCGATACGTCAAGGATTGCCCAGCCGAATGTTACCACGCTGCCGAACCTACCTTTGGTCAAGACGGGCGAGACTATCGGGCCGCTTCGCCACTCGGACGCGGCTTCAAAGGTGCTGTTCGCCGTCGGCCAGTGGGCAAAGGCGCAGAATTCCGACGGTATGAAGTGGTTCCTGAGAAGGGTCTGGCCTCAGATTGTCGAGCAGGTTCCCCAAGCGGAACTGCGGATCGGCGGGGACGTTCCAGAGAGCTTGGCCAGTGACTGGGGTGCGCAGCCAAAGGTTCGGGTTTTGGGCTTCGTGGACGAGTTGCGTGCCGAATATGAAGGGGCAGCCCTCATGGTCACTCCGATGACTTGGGGCGGAGGCACGAAGATCAAGGTCTTGGAAGCGTTTGCATACGGCCGCGTACCTGTGGGCCCGGACCACGCTTTCGACGGCCTCGCCGATGCATCCGCCGCGAAAGCTGTCGCTGTCGTTGAAAACGACGCAACAAGGCTTGCAACAGCTGTGGTAGGTTTGCTGACCGATCCAGAGCAACGGTTTTCACGAGAAAGCGCTGCCGCAGAATATTACCAGAGAAATTACTCGCTCGTTGCGTTCAACGAGCATGTCCGCAACACGGTCGAGAGCGTGATGCAGCGTAAACGGCGCGGCCTTGTCACATAGCTCAGCAACGGCGTGCTTGAGACGGGAGCTCGCGCAATTTGTTCCTAAGACGAGCTGCCGCTCCGCCCAATGGAGCCCACCTCAGTTTGGCGGATCGACAGGTTTGAGGTCATGCAGCGAAACGGGGCCGTTTTGACTCTGGAAGCGAATGCTCCGACTATCGCTCTGTTGCTGCGACACACCTGAGATTTGGTGATCGCCTGTGTCGTAAAAGGCTGTCCTGCCATTCTCTTCGATAGCGAGGCGCTTGCTGGAGGGGAAGAATGCGTAGTGCATGTCGTTCTGGCTGCCCGAGGACGAGGGGTCGCCAAATTCCGCAGGCCAGCGCGATGCCTGCGCCGACCGACCGCGATTACGCTCGCCGGATCCTTCGTCTTTGCCAGAGCTTGAGCCAGGTTGCTCGTGGCCAATGCTGCGATTGCCGAGGCCGTTGGCCAAGGCTTGCATAACGCCGTTGAGCTTGTCTTTCATGACGGAGTTGAACATGTCGCCGACCATACTCATGCCGCCGCTCGACCATTGCGCCATGCCACCGAAATCTGCATGGCTGAACTGGGCCATGCTGCCGTCTCCGCGGCGCAAGGCGGCCAGGGCGGCATTCACGGCATCGGTGCTGACACCGAATTTTTTCGCAATCGCGTCGACGGACGAAGCTGCCTGATCGCCTGTCATTGACATTCCTCCCATTTCAATCGGGCGCGGCCGCGACCGGACGGATCCCAGCAACAAACGTCCGCGGAGCTGAAAAGTTCGCCTTTCCGGGCAGCTTAATACCTCCAGAGCCACTGCTCTCATGATCTCATTTGGCCTGATCTTGCTTGGCTCAAGTTTTTCCATTGGCTGCGGCAAGGGGTCTTGGTTGCTGCCTCTACCCCCGCGCCATTCTGAGGCGCTCCGTCTTGGCCTCGCGCCTTGCAGCATCGTCTTCGATAATCGCTTGAGCTGCAGCGGTTGTGGCGTCATCACGAGACCACCGAGTCGGGGCGGTCTTGCGCTACTCCTCGCTCATGGCGCCATTCGCCATCCCACCACTTGTAGCCACGTTGTGGAGAACTCGCTGTCATCGCTCGCAGCGAGACCTTCATTTCTGAGCCGGAGACGCCTCAAGGATGGAAATAGGTCCTGGGGCCTGAATCACTCGTTCAAGCCGTAGCCCGGCGGGCGCTGCCGACAATTCCCTTAGCCTTGATGCTTTAGGGCGCCGGCATCGGTCTTGAATCCATTACCCGGGGGACGCTACGCCTCGCCCTGTTGGGTGCGAGGGGTTATGCGGCGAGAATGGGAAAACTTGCTCTGCCTGGCCTCCTGGTCCAGCCCGCCTCTCCTTCTATCGGCGCCGTCCTACTTGAACGGTTCGGAAGCAGCCAGATGCTCGCAAATTCTCCTTGGTAATGCCGTTCTCAATGTGATCATTGTTGCGGCGCTCTTTCGGATGGGAAGCTTGCGTTCCAGTGATTGAGTAACGTCGGAGGCCAAGATGCGCACTCGTGATATTGCCCTTGCCGTTCTCCCACCAGGTTTATGGGCAATCGCATACACGATCGCTAAACCAGCCATGACGAACTTCCCTCCCCTTTTTCTCATGAGCATTGTCTATGCTCTGACAGCACTTTGCCTTTTTCGGCCAGGGCACGTATGGAAGACCCCGTTCTGGCCTCTTTTTGCTGCGGCAACACTTGGGGGAAGTGTCCAGAGCGCTCTCATCTTCAATGGAATCACCCTGGTTCCCGCGTCCACGGCGATATTGGTGGTCCAATCCCAGGTTCCCTTTGCAGTTTTGGCTGCATGGGCAATCGGCCAGGAACGCCTAAGTATGCAGAGGCTTCTTGGGATCACAGTCTCGCTTACAGGCGTGGCTCTAGTTGTGGGGTTTCCAGACGGTGTCGGCCAGGTTCGTGGACTTTTGCTGATAGTTCTGGGGACGCTGAGCTGGGGGATCGCGCAGGGCATGATTCGCGTCACGTCAAAAGATGAAGGTAGCCAACTGATGTGCGCGATGGCCGCAATTGCCGCGCCCCAAATGCTGCTGCTCTCTCTACTTATTGAAACGGGTCAGGAGCAGACGCTTGTTACCGCCAGCGCTTTCGACTGGATCGCCGTGGCGGTGTTAGCTCTCGGGGGCTACGTAGCCGCCTACACGATCTGGTACGACCTCCTGCGGCGCTACCGTGTCGATCAGGTCACTCCTTTTGTCCTGCTTATGCCGATCATCGGCGTGCTCGTCGCGTTTCTTTTCTTGCATGAGCGACCATCGTTCGCGGCGTTGGCCGGGGGAGCTGTCATCCTGTTTGGGCTCGGCTTGGTCATCGGCATACCGTGGAAGAATCGGGCCGAGGTGGCATAGACATATCGTTGCAACTCCCGCCGGTTTGCCACCGAGAGACTATACGGTCTGCTATCACTCACTTGCTCGACGCAGGCGCCACATTGAGCGGTTCCATACACATCGCTATGCGAATCCTCCGTCCGGGGGCTTGGCCGAAATCGGAATGGAAGAATGACAGCCTAGGACGAACTGGCGCAGCAGCACGAAGAGCCCAAAGGACAGCGCCATTGCGATCGGCAGGGTGAGGACCCACGCCAGCGCCAAATTGCGCACCGTCGACATCTGCAGCCCCGAACCGTTGGCCGCCATGATGCCGGCAACGCCCGAGGAGAGCACATGGGTCGTCGACACGGGCAGGCCCATATAGTCGGCCGCGCCGATGGTGGCGGCGGCAACGATCTCGGCCGCGGCACCCTGGCCATAGGTCAGATGCGTCTTGCCGATCTTCTCGCCGACGGTGATGACGATGCGCCTCCAGCCCACCATGGTGCCGAGGCCAATCTTGAATAGACCACAATCAATCCTTACATACGACGAGCCGACTGAGATCGGCTCGGGCCTTATCTTCAATTGCGCCGAGCCTATTGATTCATCCCGTCGAAATTGATCGCTGCCGTTTGTGCAGCGCGCGTGTCGGCTATCTTAACGCTTCGATTCATAGAGATCCGCTTGCTTTCGAGCCATGCGGCTCACGGAACATAATGCAAACTCAACTCGAACTGAAACCTCTCCGAGCACCAGCGCCTCTGGACCTCGAAGCTGCGACCGTAACTGTGCAGCGTCAATCCGATCCCAACTGGAAACCTGAGCCCTGTGGGCTAAGCCGCGAAGAACTACGCAAGATCGTGGCCGAGATACTCGGCTAACCCGCGCTCGGGTAACCCGGCATCGCGCGCCCACAATCTAGTCGTCAGGCAGGCGCAGTCGAACGCTCTTCAACAATAAACAAAGGAACGACCCTCTACTGGGGACTCAAGAACAAATGAATATGAACCAATCCATCGTCCAAACGACCACAAATGGCAGTCAGCTGAAACAATCAACCCGTGCCAACTCGGCGCGAGGGCGGAGCCACCAAAACACGCGCGCAAGCTACGAGCGTTACGTCACGCTAGCCGAAGCTCAGATACGAGCTGGGGACCGCGTCGAAGCGGAAAACTATTATCAGCATGCTGAGCATTATTTCCGTCTTATGGAAGGCAGAACCTCTTAACACTCGGTCTGAATGCCGTAGGTCAATCTCGCTTGATCACACGGGTCCGCTCAGGGCCGACGTATTGGCGGTGTCTGCGTGCCTCACGGTCGGCCCCAACCCGGCCGACAGGGGGCAAACCAGGCTGTGTTTCAGCGCTGAAGTATAACCCCGAGGCGATGTGAACCTAATGCGCTGAAGTGCTATAGAATCTGACCTGAGGTGGGGTCACCTTCGGCGCCCATCGTGACCCCACCCTTACTCGCAAAATCCGTTATGCCTCAAAGACTTCTGATAATTTTCCAGGGGGTCAGACTTCGATGCTGAATCACACCAGTGATCTGATTAGACATCGCAGTCCCATCATGAACCGCAAATCGACATCAACTTCGCTGCGTCATCGTATCCAGCAATTGCTCGAGGAGCGCAAATCGGCGCTTGGCCTGTCCCAGGAGTTGTCTAGCGCATAGCCCGGCATGCTCGGCTCCCCCAATCAACTGCGATGCGTGGTATCATAATCCCTCGTCGTGACGGCTGCGGGAAACAGATTGTGCGGTGCGCCGCAGCGCCTAGTCGAAGAGCGGGCGGCCATAACATGCGTTATGCGAGTCGGACTGGGCTACTCGAGGCAACGAAGCGCCCAGCGGTCATCAGATGGTGCGTTCTGGCGTGACCGAAACGGGGCCGATGAACGAACCCGCTGCGCGGGAGGGCGCCTGCGGTTAAGATAGAGA
>NZ_BSPC01000040.1 GCF_030160835.1 Labrys miyagiensis
ACAGCTCAGATAGTCGCTCACCTCTATCCTCTCCCCGTAAGAACGGGGCGAGGGGGCACACTCGTCGCGTTCTGTTCTCAACCGTGTCATCTCGCCCAGGCCCCTATCCCACGCAACCCTGCCCTGTGCCCCTATCCCCCACCCCATATCGTGCTATAGGAGACCAACCCCTTACCTACGGTACCGCCTTCCCCATGCTTGTTCTCGGCATCGAAACCACCTGCGATGAAACGGCCGCCGCCATCGTGTTGCGCAACCAGGACGGCGAGGGGCAGATCCTCTCCAATGTCGTGCTGTCGCAGATCGCCGAGCATGCCGCCTATGGCGGTGTGGTGCCCGAGATCGCCGCGCGCGCCCATGCCGAGGTGATCGACCACATCATCGAGCAGGCGATGGAGGAAGCCGATGTGCGCTTCGACCATCTCGACGCTATCGCCGCCGCGGCCGGGCCGGGCCTGATCGGCGGCGTCATCGTCGGCCTCACCACGGCCAAGGCTCTGGCGCTGGCGCTGAACAAGCCGCTGATCGCCGTCAACCACCTGGAGGCGCACGCGCTGACGCCGCGCCTCACCGACCAGGTCGCCTTCCCTTATCTGCTGCTGCTCGCCTCCGGCGGCCACACCCAGCTCGTCGCCGTGCGCGGCCTCGACGATTATGTGCGCCTGGGCACCACCATCGACGACGCCATCGGGGAGGCCTTCGACAAGGTCTCCAAGATGCTCGGCCTCGGCTATCCCGGCGGGCCGGCGGTGGAGGCGCAGGCGATGAGCGGCGATGCCGCCCGCTTCGCCTTCCCTCGTCCCATGCAGGGCCGGCCCGAGCCGAACTTCTCCCTCTCCGGCCTGAAGACGGCGGTGCGGCTGGAAGCCGAGCGCCTGGCCCCCCTCGCCGCCAAGGACATCCGGGACATCTGCGCCTCCTTCCAGGCGGCGGTGGTCGACATGGTGGTGGACCGCACGCGCGTCGGCCTGCGGCGCTTTCGCGATGTGGCCGGTACCGCACCGACCGCCCTGGTGATCGCGGGGGGCGTCGCCGCCAACCTCGCCATCCGCCGCGGGCTGCAGCGCCTCGGCGCCGAGGCAGGCCTGCGCATCGTCATGCCGCCGCCGGCCTTATGCACCGACAACGGCGCCATGATCGCCTGGGCGGGCGCCGAGCGGCTCGCGGCCGGCATCACCGACGGGCTCGACACCAGCCCGCGGGCGCGCTGGCCGCTCGATCCCAATGCGCCCGGCTCCGGCAAGGGCGGCCCCGGCCGGGAAGGGGTCGGCAAGGGAGCCAAAGCGTGAAGATCGTCGGCGTCATCGGCGCGGGCGCCTTCGGCACCGCCCTCGCCTGCGCTGCCGCGCGCGCCGGCCGCAAGGCCCAGCTCTGGGGTCGCGATGTTGCGGCGATGGCCGAGATGGACGCGGCGCGGGGAACGCCGAAGCTTCCGGGCCTGGCGCTGCCTGCGACCATCCAACCCACCGCCGACCTCGCCGAAGCCGCGGCAAGCGAGGCGCTGATCCTGGCTGTGCCGACGCAGGCCCTGCGCGAGGTCTGCCTGCAGCTTGCCCCGCTGGTGAAGGCAGGCACCCCGGTGATCCTCGCCGCCAAGGGCATCGAGCGGGCCAGCGGCGACTTCGTCTCCGACATCGCCCGCGAGACCCTGCCCGCCTGCCCGCCCGCGGTGCTCTCTGGGCCAGGCTTTGCCGCGGATATCGCCAAGGCCTACCCGACGGCGCTCACCCTCGCCTGTGCCGATGCCGCGCTGGGCCAGCGCCTGGCAAAAGCCATCGGCTCGCCTGCCTTCCGGCTCTACCATTCGACCGATTTGCGCGGCGTCGAGATCGGCGGCTCGGCCAAGAATGTGCTGGCCATCGCGGCCGGTGTCGCGGCCGGGCGCGGCTTCGGCGAAAGCACCGTGGCCGCCTTGCTTGCCCGCAGCTTTGCCGAGCTCACGCGCTTCGGCCTCGCCTTCGGTGCCCGCGCCGAGACGCTGGCGGGCCTGTCGGGCCTAGGCGACCTCATCCTCACCGGCACCTCCTCGCGCTCGCGCAACCGCCGCTTCGGCGAGGAGCTCGGCAAGGGCATCGGCATCGACGCCGCGATCCGCGACGTCGGCCTCGCCGAGGGCGTGTGGACGGCCCCGATCCTCGCCAGCATGGCTGGCGACAAGGGCGTGGACATGCCGATCGCCGCCGCCGTGGCCGACCTCGTGGCCGGCAAGGCCAGCATCGACCAGGCCATCGACCGCCTGCTCTCGCGGCCCTTAAGGGCGGAGTGACCATTACGGGGTGCCGATCCCGCGACCTCTATCGTAATCGTCCTGTTTCCATGCCGGTCTGAAGACCGGCACACCAGAGGAGCCATCCATGAGCCTGAAACGCATCGGCGCCGGCAACCGCATGAGCGATGCCGTCATCCATGGCGACAAGATCTACCTCTCCGGCTATATCGCCGAAACCAGCGTTGGCAAGTCGGTGAAGGAGCAGACTGAGGACATCCTCGCCCAGATCGACGAGACGCTGAAGGAAGCCGGCAGCGACAAGACCAAGGTGATCAAGGCCAATATCTGGCTCACCGACATCGGTACCTGGGCTCAGATGAACGAAGCCTGGGACGCCTGGGTGGTGCCCGGCCAAGCTCCGGCCCGCGCGACGGTGGAAGCGAAGCTGGCGGGGCCGGGGCTGGATGTCGAGATCATGGTGGAAGCGGCCTTGTAGCTGGGAGCGCGGACATCCTGTCCACCCTTGAACCACCGGCGAAGCAGGTTGAGGCCGGACCTTTCACGGCGAGGTTCAAGAGGCGGACTGGAAGTCCGCGCTCCCAGTTACCGAGCCCTCGGATGCGCGGCCTGGTATACCCGCATCAACTCGCTCGCATCGACCTTCGTGTAGATCTGCGTGGTCGACAGGCTGGCATGGCCGAGCAGTTCCTGGATTGAGCGCAGATCCCCGCCCCGGCCGAGCAGATGCGTCGCGAAGGAGTGGCGTAGCGCATGCGGGGTGGCGCTGTCGGGCAGGCCGAGGGCGCCGCGCAGATGCTGCATGGCAAGCTGGATGATGCGCGGCGACAGCGGGCCGCCCCGCGCGCCGACGAAGAGCGGCTCGTCCGGCCCCATCTTGTAGGGCACGAGCTTGAGATAATCCTCCACCGCTCGTGCCACGGGGGCGATCACCGGCACGGAGCGCATCTTCTGGCCCTTGCCGATGACCGTGAGGCTGTCGCACCCGGCCAGCGGCGCATCCTTGCGCAGGAGGCCGAGCGCCTCGGAGATGCGCAAGCCCGCCCCGTAGCACAGCGCCAGCACGGCGGCGTCGCGGGCGAGGATCCAGGGCTCGCGCGCCTCGCCGCTGCGGGTGTCGGCATCGGCCACCTTGCGCGCGGCTTCCGGCGACAGGGGCTTGGGCAGGCTCTGCGGCAGCTTCGGACCACGCACGGCCGAGAGCGCCGCGCTGGCGCCATGGCCCTCGCGCTCCAGGAAACGGGCGAAGGCGCGGGCGGCGGCAAGCGCCCGCATCAGCGAGCGCGGCTTCAGCCCGTCGCTGCGGCGGGCGGCCAGGAAGGCACGGACATCGCGCGGCGCCAGGCTCGCGATGTCGTCGAGATCAGGCGGCTCGCCGAAATGGCTGGTGAGGAAGCGCAGGAAGGCGGTGACGTCACGGTCATAGGCCTCCACCGTCTTCGGGCTCATGCGCCGCTCGACGGCAAGATAGGCGAGCCATCGCGCCTTGGCGGCGGCAAGGTTGGGGGCAGCGACGAGGACAGGTGGGGCAGCGGTCATCCCGCCATCATGGCGCAAAAAGGTGAGGGAGAAGTTGCGATAGCCGAGCCGGTCTCTCTTGACGAGCCTAGAGACGCCACGCCCTATGAGCAGACCTCGCAGATGGAACGACCCGCATGGCATTTGTCTCGCCGACAGCGCCGCCCGACGGCCTGACGGCCCTCGACGATGATGAGCAATGGCTCTGGCGTGACAGTCCGAAGCAGGGCCTGATTTGGCGTCAGCAGGACTGGCTCTACGTTCCCGTCCACCTAATATGTATTTGGTTCGGGCTGAGATCGGCATGGAACCGGCCGCTCGCCTCCTTGCCGCTGCTCAACCTCCTTCTTCTTGCAGGCCTGATTGCTCTAGGCATCTATCTCTTGGCAGGCCGCTTTGTGGTGGATACCTATGCGAGGCGGAATACGATCTATGGGCTGACCTCACGCCGGGTCCTGATCAGCAGTGGCCTCTTTTCGCGAGATCTCCGGTCCCTCGATCTCGTTTCGCTACCCGAAATGTCCCTGAGCCTTGAGAAGAATCGCTATGGCACCATCACTTTCGGCCCTGGCGCGGCCAATTTCTGGTTTGGTCTCGACCGGGTCAGGTTTGGGAATTTTTCGATCGACCTGCTGTCCCTGCTCAGTAGTGGCAAAAACAGCAACGATAAGAACGAGCCTGGCCAGCCAACTTATACTCCCAACGACAATGAGCCAGCGCCACCCGAATCGCCGCAGTTCGAAGTCATTCCCAATGCCGAAGCCGTAATGCAGCAGATTCAAGCGGCGAAGGTAGCCTTGACTCAACCCACCGCCCCCGGTGTGGCGATGGCGAAGGTCCTGCCGGATTGGTCCAGAGGCCCGTAGATTGTAGCTTCTGGCCCCTTGCGAAACGGTACACTGTCCGGACTCGCGAGCGCGCGACTTTGGCGATGGATAGACAGCGCCTTACTCGCCCGGTATCGCCACGGAGGCAGGATCGGCCAGGGCTTCTTCCACTGCCTTGGGATTCTTCTCGATCACTCGCAAGAGGGCGCTTGCCGCCGGATCCGGATGGCGACGCCCCTGCTCCCAGCCCTCGAGGGTCCGTGCCGGAATACCGAAGCGTTCCGCAAAATCCCTGGGAGACTTGGAGACGGCCTTGCGGATCGCCTTGACCCGCTCCGCCGTCATGGAGGAGACCTTGCGCACTGGAAGGGCGATTTCTCCCCTCTTCCAGGCAGCCACCTCCTTCAAGCTCTCGATGAGGGCCGCGCCAAATTCCGTCTCAGTCTTGGCCATCCGTGATCTCCTTCATCAAGGCGAGAGCCAGCTTGCGCTCATCGCTCGTCATATCCTCCTTCTCCGACTTGGCATAAGCGAAGAGCATCACAGCCAGATCGTCTGCAATCATCAGAAAGTAGATCGCCCGTCCGCCGCCGCGCTTGCCTTTGTTGCGGAGGGCGAATCTGATTTTCCGAATGCCACCAAGACCAGGGACGACATCGCCGACCTTGGGGGTTGTCGGCGATAGCCTGTTCGAGCGCGGCAACATCTGCCGCTGATGCCTTCAATCGCTTGAGGTCACGCTCGTAGCGAGATGTACGGAGGATTTTCATGTCGAATCATACGTCATTGGCGGATTTGTTCAAGACCAAATACGCCGATGACGTGATTTGAACAACAGAGACCCGCCCTACTCCCCCGGCACCATCACGGCGGCGCCGCCACCCGCGGGCGCAGGCACAGACGCCACGCCGCGGCTGGACCAGACAAGCACCAGGATGCACAGGCTCGACAGGCCGAGATAGCCGCAGGCCAGCGGCACGATGGTGCCGTCATAGGCCTCGCCGATCACGGCGCCGAGCACCGCGCCCATCAGCGTTGTGACGCAGCCGATGAACGAGGAGGCAGTGCCGGCGATGTCGCCCACCGGCTCCATGGCCAGCGTGTTGAAGTTCGGCATGGTGAGGCTGAGCAGGAAATGCGCAACCCCCATGGCCAGGCCGAAGTAGAGCAGCGGCGGCCGGCCGTTGTAGACCAGCGCCAGGCCGAGCAGCACCAGCGCCATCATCCAGAAGCCGACCATGCCGAAGCGCGACAGCGTGATCATGCCGAGCCGCTTCACCAGGCGTGAATTGGCAAAGGAAGCCGTGCCCATGCACATGGCGATCAGGGCGAAGGCCAGCGGGAAGTAGTGGCCGAGGCGGTAGATGTCGGTCTCGAAGATCTGCTGCGCCTGGCCGAGATAGGTCATCAGGCAGCCCATGGCGAGGCCCATCGCCAATGTGTTGGCGATCGAGGGGCGGGTGGTGGCCACGCGCCTGATGCCCGAGGCGACGTTGGAGAAGGACAGCCGCCGGCGATATTCGGGATGCAGCGTCTCCGGCATGCGCAGGCCGAACCAGAACACCACCACCAGCACCAGGGCCAGCATGCTCATGAAGATGTAGCGCCAGCTGCCCAGCACCAGGAAGGCGCTGCCCGTGGCCGGGGCGATCACCGGCACCACGATGAAGATCATCATGGTGAGCGACATCACGCGCGCCATATCACGGCCGGTATAGCGGTCGCGGATAATGGCGATGGAGAGCACGCGCGCCGCCGCGCCGCCGAGGCCCTGGATGGCGCGTGCGACGAGCAGCGTCTCGAAATTATGGGCGAAGATCGCGAGCAGCGCACCGGCCGTGTAGATGACGAGGCCGAGCATCAGCACCGTGCGGCGGCCGATGGCGTCGGAGACCGGACCCCACACCAGCTGCATGACGGCGAAGCCGCCCATATAGGATGTGAGGATGAGCTGCATGCGGTTGGCATCGGCGATGCCGAAATCGGAGCGGATGGCTTCGAAGGCAGGCAGGAGATTGTCGATCGACAGCGAGATCAGCCCCATCATGAGGGCGATCACCAGGACGAATTCGGCAAAAGGCGGTTGGGGACCCTGCTTCATAGCAGGATCCGAGGCCGGACCAGCAAGGGGACGGGACATCGTAATCTCAGAAATGCGAAAATCAAAAACTGGCGGGGCAATAGGGCGGCGCTCAGATATCGATTTACTAGCACGACAATCGTGACCAAAAGGTGATTTATTTGCCACACGAGCCCAAATCCGCGCAAGAATGGCAGAAAAATTTCATCGGTGAGCAGAGAGCGGCGATGGTAGCGTCTCAGGCCGTGGTTCTGGAGAGGCGGCAGAAACGCTGTCATTGCGAGCAAAGCGAAGCAATGACGGACTGGAATTCCGCTTCCACCCGCAAAAGTTGGCATTCTCGGGCGCGACGCCCCTCTCCCTAACGGCGACACATCCCGTCGGACAGCCGATACGCCTAGCCCCAGCGCCTGTGCGCCCACATCCATTGCTCGGGATATTCCCGCACCCATTTTTCGAACAGGCGATGGATGCTGCAGGTGGCCTCGGCCACATCGGCATCGCGGTCGCCGGTATGGGGAATCTCGATCTCTTCCGCTTCGATAAGAAAGCGCACGCCTTGCTTGCGTATGACGCGCGCGGCGACGAGCGAGGCGTCGTTGCTTCTGGCGAGCAGGGCCGGGAAGGTGGTCGAGGGGGCCGGGCGATCGAAGAAAGGCACCGACAGGCCGCCGCGGTCGCGCAGGTCCGCCAGCAGGGCGATGGCGCCGCCCTCGCGCACGATGCGCATCAGCTTGCGCCCGATGTCGGCGCCCTTCACGAAGAGGCCCCGCGGATAGCGGTCGCGGCGCACCAGGGAGACATAGTCGTCGACCCTCGGGTTCTTCAGCCGCTGATAGACTCCCGCGACCTTGATGCCGCTGTCGACCGTGGGCAGCACCACCAGTTCCCAATTGCCTGTGTGAAGCGAGACGAAGACCACACCCTTGCCGCTCGCTTTCATGGCTTCCAACAAGGGACCGCTCTTATTCTCGATTCGCTTGGCCCTGATGATGCGTTCGACCATCAGGCTTTCGGCGAAGGTTCGGCCCAGTTGCATCCACATCGCGCGGGCCATCGCTTCGATCTCGGCTGCACCCTTGGCAGGATAGGCCGTTGCGAGGTGGCGTATCGCGCGCTCATGGCGACGCAATCGCGGTGCGATCAGGCGCCAGAGCGTGCCCATGAGCCAAGAGCCAAAATCCAGCGGAAGCAAATGCAGCAGGCCGATCAGGCCGCGCAGGAGGAAATACTCCGCTGCGTACCTGACCTTACGCCGGCGTCGTCTGTAATTTGTGTCAATCACCGAGGGCCTACTATCGAAACGCACCGCTGAGGCGGTGGTGCCGCTGACCCGTTCGAGCTCCCCGATGCTGGCGCAAGCATTACCCGCTATCGGGCATGGCTGCAACCATTGTCAGCCGCCGCAAGCCGACCCACGAGGCGCCGCAGCCCCAGGGAGAAGGCCGGTGTCGCCAGCCCCGGTTTCCAGAGGCAGGCGGAGATGCCCGTGGGTGCTGACTTTGGTCGATGAAGGCGAAGGAAACACCGTCATTGCGAGCGGAGCGAAGCAATCCAGGGGTCAAAGGGCGGTGTCTACTGCCCCTGGATTGCTTCGCTCCGCTCGCAATGACGGGCTAGGATTCCGCCCTTCGGCTGCAAAGTTAGCGCTTATGGGCCGAAATGTCCGCTATCACGGAATCTCCCCGTGTATCCGCGCACAGCGGCTCCGTTAACGCTCGCTTAACCTGCCTGCAAGTGTGGAGCGAGCGAGACTCAGCCATGGTTGCCATCCCCCAGCGCAGCGTGCCCAGCCGAACCGACAGCCTCCTCTTCGAGGCCAAGGCTGCCGTCCTCCGCGCCTTGCGCCTTGCCCGCGAGGCCTTCGCGGCGGAGCGCGTCACCAGGCATCGTCGCGCGGTGCTTCTGGCGCAGGCGCCGGTGCTGGCTCGGGTCGCCTCGCCGTTGTGGAGCAATTTCACTGGCACCAAGGATCGCCAGCTCACCGCCGGCAAGGTGCAGAACCTGCGCCACGCCCTGAAGGGCCTCGACGGCATCGAGGTGCCGGCGGGCGAAATCGTCAGTTTCTGGAAGCAGGTCGGCCGGGCCAGCCGCGGCCGCGGTTTCGTGCCGGGGCGGGAGCTGCGTGAAGGCTGCCTGATCTCCAGCGTCGGCGGCGGGCTCTGCCAGCTCTCCAACGCGCTCTACGAGGCGGCATTGCAGGCGGGTTTCGAGATCGTCGAGCGCCACGCCCACAGCCGCGTGGTGCCGGGTTCGCGTGCCCAGCTCGGGCGTGACGCCACGGTGTTCTGGAACTATGTCGATTTCCGCTTCCGCAGCCCTTACGCCTTTCGCATCGAGGCGCGCATGAGCCGCGACCAGCTCGAGGTCGCCTTCCGCGGCTTCGGACCGGCGGGCTCGGCCATGCTGCAGGAAGCTCCCGCTTTGCCGGGCCTTGAGGCGCATGACTGCACGAGCTGCGGCCGGCAGGACTGCCACCGCAACAATCCCGACCGCGCCCTCCACGCCGGCCTGCCCACGGCCTGGCTGGTGGATGCGGGTTGGCCGGAATTCACTGCTCTCTTCAAGGCGACGGCACGCAAGGAAGACGCCCTGCTGCGCCCCGCTCGCCTGCCCGGCTCGGCGCGCTATGCCTGGCCCACCGGCCTCGTCGACACGGAAAAGAGCGCGCCGGTCGCCACCCTCCGCCGTTCGCTCGACCTGCGCGGCGCCTCGGGCGGCAGCCTGCAACTGAAGACGATGGCGGCCGATGAACGCCTTGCCGCCGCCTATGCCGCCAGGCTCCCGCACACCCACATCCACCTGATGGTCGCCCAGAACCTGCTGCCGCATCTGTGGCGCGCCGGCGTGCTCCAGGGCCGCAGCTTCGATGTGCTGATGGAGCGCCTGCCGCTCACCGTGCTGCAGGACCGGCTCGATGCCGCCGTGCGCCACCATCCCGAAAGCCCGACGCTCGCGGATTTCCGCGCCTCCGACGCCATCGTCGCCGCCGAGGCCGCCGCGCTGAAGGCCGCCGACCTCCTGTTCACGCCGCACGCCGCCATTGCGGCCCTCGATCCCCGCCGCACCACCCTGCTCGACTGGGCGCCGGCAAAGCCCCTGTCCGCCAGGAAGGGCGGCCGCACCGTGCTCTTTCCCGCATCCGCCCTCGGCCGCAAAGGCGCACACGCGCTGCGGGAGGCGATCCAGGGCCTCGACATCGATCTTGCCGTCAAGGGCCATGCGCGCGATTGCCCGGCCTTCTGGGGCAACCTGCCGGTGCGCCTGCTGCCAGCCGGCGAGACCCCCGCCGAGATTGCCGCCGTGGTGCTGCCCGCCTTGGTCGAGCACCAGCCCCGCGCCCTCCTGGCCGCGATCGCCGCCGGCATCCCCGTGATCGCCACCCCCGCCTGCGGCCTCGCCCCGCAGCCAGGCCTGACCCTGGTGCCGGAGGATGACGCCGGCGCCCTGCGCGCCGCGCTGAAGGCCGCGTTGGGGTGATGGGAGCGACGTGCCCGGCTGGGTGCAGGCATCCAAGCCGGGCAAACAGAGAGGCGAGACCCGGTGATCATTGACCCGGTTTAGGTACTGACAATAGCCAAAAATGCTAATTGAGCCTGCGCCGGCACCGCTTACCCTGCGAGAGGGGATCGGAAAGGTGTTGTGCGTATCCATGGGCACGTTCGACAGGAGCGGCGAACCCCGCTCGCACGCCGTTCTCGCCAGCGCTGCTGACGTCCTCTCGACCCTGCTCCTCTCCTGCCAGGGAATGAATGCCGAAGATCCCGAGAGAGGATTTGCCGCTCTTGAACTGATCCACGGCCGCCCGCGTTCGCGTCACGGCCTCTCCCATGGCGAAGTCGCCCTGATGGTGGAGACACTGATCGAGCGATATGTGCCCGAGGTCGAAGCGGCGTGGATCCATTCCAGGCTCTCCGCGAGCGGCCAGCTCCTGTCTCTGACGATAGAGCTGGAGCTGATCGGGGACCTGGACACCACCATCGTCAGCGCCGATTTCCCAGCCTAGCGGGCACATGAAATAGGCTCGGTCGGCGAGCATTGTGACCCCTCACACCCTGAAGCATCGGCTAGCGCGTTTTACCTTCAGATCGAATCATCAAGAATCGCAAAATACGTTTGATACCAACGAGCTAACTTGTAGGCCTGCTCCTGCCCGAACGCATTTTGCTCTAACTCTTTGTTTCGACGCGTCTTTGCGATTCTTGCCGATTCCGTCAAATCGCAAAACGCTTTAGTGCGCGAGCTCAGGAGCGGGGAACGTCCATTTGCCGTCTAGAATCGCGGGCTTCGGGCGATAGAGGCGAACCGTATAGTTCCAGCCCTTCATGATCGGCAGACAATTCTGGATCTTGCCATCACAACCTCCGAACTGGATATCGATCGAGCCATCACTGCTCTTCTTCGCGGTGATGTTGTTGACCGAGTACGCGTCGTATTGGTTCTTTTCGTAATAACCCTGGGCATTGTAGAGGCTGATCGACCAGAAACCGTCGACTGGCACGTCCTTGAGCCTGTAGACTGTCGTGCCATCATTCTCGGCAGGCGTGACGTCGAGATAGGTCGCGTCCTTGTCGGGATTGCCACCCCAGCCCAGCGCGGTTCCGATCAGGTGGCGGATCGGATCGACGGCCTGGTGCCAATACCGGCAACTGCAGATGGCAACCGAGCATGATATCTTGGTCAAAATCATATACCCCATTCGAAGTAAGGGAATTGCGAGGTCGGTTGTGGTCGAGGTGGGAGCAGAGGCGAGGGTGGTTCCCGAGGGCATGATTCATGTGCCGGGCGGGAGCTTTCGCATGGGCTCGGACAAGCACTATCCGGAGGAAGCCCCGAGCCACCGCGTCAGCGTCGACAGCTTCTGGATCGACGCGACGCCGGTCACCAACCGGCAATTCGCGGCCTTCGTTGCAGCGACGGGCTACAAGACCTTCGCGGAGATTCCGCCTGATCCGAAGGACTATCCGGGTGCGCTCCCGCATATGCTGCGGGCCGGCTCGCTGGTGTTCACTTCGCCGCCCCGGGTGAAGAACCTGCGTGACTGGTCGCAATGGTGGAGCTTCGAGTTCGGCGCCAATTGGCGTCAGCCCTATGGCCCGAAATCTTCCTTGCGCAACCTCGATGATCACCCCGTCGTGCATGTGGCCTATTGCGACGCGCTCGCCTATGCCGAATGGGCCAGCAAGTCCCTGCCCACTGAGGCCGAATGGGAATTCGCGGCTCGAGGCGGTCTCGAAAATACGGAGTTCGCCTGGGGCGATGAATTCATGCCCGGCGGGCAGTTCATGGCCAACACCTGGCATGGCGATTTTCCGGTCAAGAACAGCCGGGCCGATGGCTGGGCGCGCACCTCGCCCGTGAAATCCTTCCTGGCCAATGGCTATGGCCTCTACGACATGATCGGCAATGTCTGGGAATGGACCGGGGATTTCTGGTCCTCGTGCCATCCCGCCGACGCGGCCAAGGCCTGCTGCGTGCCGCTCAATCCACGGGGGGGAGCAGAAACCGCCAGCTACGATCCCAGCCAGCCGGCCATTCGTATCCCGAGGCGCGTGCTCAAGGGCGGCTCGCATCTGTGCGCGCCCAGTTATTGCCGGCGCTACCGCCCGGCGGCGCGACATGCCGAACCGGTCGACACCTCGACAAGCCATGTCGGCTTCCGTTGCGTGGTGCGCGAGGTGTAACCATAACAATGCCGACTTGACGCACCCGTGCAAGACAATGCCTGCTTCGAACAGGTGGACTTGCCATGGAAACGGGCAACGGGTCGGCGGTCCGAGACGCAATCCCGGATCTCCTGGCACGCGTCAACAGGGATATCATCGGACAGGAGCGGCTGGTCGAACGCCTGGTCATCGCATTACTTGCCAATGGCAATGTGCTGATCGAGGGCCTGCCGGGCCGGGCCAAGACCCGGGCGATCAAAAGCCTGTCGAAGAACCTTGCCCCCAACCCGCAAGCAGATCTCGTAAGCGAAATTTTCCAGCGTTTGACCGGTGATCTCTTCACGATAGAGGCCCATGATCATTTCCGCATCGCAGGACGCATCTGCGCTTTGTGTGCCGGTTGGCAGCGGCGAAAATCCTATGCTGCGGTGGTTACCAATCCAATGGTATTGGTCACACCATCGTATGTGGATTCACAGCCGCTCCCATGTTTTTGTCCTTCCGCCAAGTCAGACGGCCGGCTCAGTCAAAGACTTGTAATCACGGAGGCTTCACATGCGGTCCGACATCGTTCCGGGGTCGGCTTTCCCAGACTACGAGCTCTCAGATCACACGGGCACACGGCGAACACTTTCCGGGCTGCAGGGAGAGGACCCGATGGTCCTCGTACTCGGCAGGGGCGGCTACTGTCCCAAGGACCGCCGGCAGGCCGAAGGGCTTGTCCAACTCCACCGCGAAATGGAAGTGGGCTATTGCCGGCTCGTCACCATCACCACGGACAATATCCTGGAAACCAACGAGTATCGTACGGGCGTCGGCGCCCACTGGCCTTTTCTTTCGGACCCGCGGCGGGTCGTCCAGAAGGACCTCGATATCGCCGAGTACACGGATCCCACCCACAACCCCATGATCCCTAACGTCATCGTGCTGGAGCCTGGCCTCATCATCCACAAGGTCTACAATGGGTACTGGTTTTTCGGCCGACCCACGATGGAAGAACTTCGGCAGGACATGCGGGCGGTGAGCATGAAATGCCGGACGGACTGGGACATCACGACGCCGGAACTCAGGGCAGCATGGCAAGCGGGTCGAAAGGAGCCTTTCTATCCCTACGAAAAAACGCGCGCTCAGACGCTCCGCGAGCCGGAGTGAATTCGGGGGCTGCCCGGCCGTGTTTGTCATGGAAGGCCATAACGACCGCTGGCGTGTTCTTCCTCGAGGCCGCCACAGAGCTCACACGAGGACCCCATGGACCCTGCAACCACAACTGCGTTCCCCCGCCGCGAGCCAGAACTGGTGAGCCAGACGGTCGTAATTATCGGCGGCAGCGCCGGCATTGGACTGGAGACCGCACGGCGAGCTCGCGTCGAGGGGGCCAACGTCATTCTCACCGGGCGCAATCCTGAACGCCTCGATCAAGCGGCACGCGAACTCGGCGCTGAGCGCATCGCCGCTTTTGATGC
>NZ_BSPC01000041.1 GCF_030160835.1 Labrys miyagiensis
TTCTTCGACGAAGCGCTTGGCCGTGGCTAACCCGATCCCGCTGCTGCCGCCGGTGATAACAGCGACCTTACCTTCTAGCTTTTTCATGATCTTCTATCCTTCGTTGTGTGGCCCAGACGCGGGACCGCGCCGGGGTCAGAGCTGCGCTAGGCCGCCGTCGACGGCGACCTCGCTGGCGGTCATAAAGCTGCTGTCCGACGACGCGAGGAAGGCGGCTACAGCTCCGATCTCCGCCGGGTCGGCCATGCGCTGGAGTGGAGTCATCGCGCCGTAGGCCTTCTGGCCCTCCTCGCCCAGCGCTTCTTTTGCGAGTTCGGTCGCAGTCGCCCCGGGCGACAGCACGTTTACCCGGATGCCGGTGCCCTTCAGGTCCTCCGCCCAGGTCCGCGCGAGGTTGCGCACTGCCGCCTTGCTCGCGCTGTAGGCAGTGAATCCCGGGGCCCCCGTGGTGCCGGCGCTCGATCCGGTCAGGATGATCGAACCGCCCTGGCCCATCAGCGGCAACGCCTTCTGGACCGTGAAGATCGTACCCTTCACATTGGTGTCGAAGGTTTCGTCGATGTGCGCGGCGGTGATCTGGCCGAGCGGAAGTGGGCTTCCTGCCCCGGCATTGGCGAAGACGATGTCAAGGGTTCCGCGCTCGGCCTTCACCGCCGCGTAGAGTCGGTCGAGGTCGGCCTCATCTGAGACCGAGCCCTTTACCGCACGGGCATTGGGCCCGAGGTCGGCCACAGCGGCGTCGAGCGCGTCGTGCCGGCGGCCGAAGATGAAGACAAAGGCGCCCTCCTCGATGAATCGCTTTGCTGCGGCGCGGCCGATGCCGGTGGCGCCGCCCGTGATGACGGCGGTCTTACCATTCAATCTAGTCATGTCGTGCAGTCCTTGGTTCGCCGTCTCGGGTCTTAGGCTGTACGGAGAGGTCCTCCGAGAGCCTCAACATGGGTTCGCCCGAGGTAGGCGGTGAGTTGGGAAGCGCGCACATCGGTGGTGCGAAATCCATCCGGCTGGGCGATTGACGCCAGCCGCGACGTTCGGTGTCCGCCGTTCGGGATTGGGCCGCGCTTGCCGGCACGGGCTATGATGACTGCCGTGCTACCCACATACGAGATGCTGTTCGATGTGTTAGATACGGGCTTGGAAGGCGCACCTCGGCGGTGCCGGATTGCACCATGATCGACTGGGATGATGTTCGCTACTTTCTTGCCGTCGCGCGTGGAGGCTCGGTGCGGGCCGCGGCCGAGCGCCTCGGGGTGAACCATTCGACCGTGCTGCGACGCATCGCCCAGCTCGAGGAACGTCTCGGGGCGCAGATGTTCGAAAAGCTGCCTTCGGGCTACCGCCTGACGGCTGCGGGCGAGGAGGTCCTCGAACTCGCAAACCAGATGGAAGCGTCGTCGCACCAGCTCGAGACGCGCGTCTTCGGGCGCGACCAGAGCGTGCGCGGGCTTCTGCGGGTGACACTGGCTCCGACCCTCGCGACACACCTGCTTATGCCGGACTTCGCCGATTTCGCGCGGTTGCATCCGGATATCGAGATGGAAATCTTGTCGTCGGGCGAGCTGGCAAATCTGACCAACCGAGAAGCCGACGTCGCGATCCGCGTCGTCTACGACCGCAAAACCCTGCCGCTCAATCTTCACGGCCTGAAGGGAGCGGAGCTGTTCGGCAGCGTCTACATGTCCCGCGACCGACTAACCGCGTGGCGTGCGGGCGCACCGGATCCCATCCGTTGGATCGTCATAAGCATTCATGGAATTCCGGACTGGGCCAGCGAGGGTGAGGTTCGCACCACGGGGGGTCCATTCAGGACCACGGACGCCGGGGCGCAGATCGTTGCCGTACAGCAAGGGCTCGGGATCACGACACTGCCGTGCTTCGTTGGCGATGCCGACCCCCTACTGGTGAGGGTGCCGGGTGCCGACCTGCACATGTACGGAACGCTCTGGCTTCTCACACAGGGGGAGACACGCAAGACGAAGCGCGTGCGACTCTTCACGGAGTTCGTATCCCGCAGGCTCGCCGCGTACGCTCCGCTTCTCGCAGGGCTGTCCATATCGCGCGACTGAAGCGCGGCAGATCGCCGGCGACGCTTGCCGTAATCCGGTCGGAAGCCGAGCATGTCCAGGGCCGTCCATGAGCCGTTAAATGGGCGACGCGAAGCGAGCTTGACGATCTTCAGACACGGCACGATCACGGCCTCTTGACAATAAGAGCATATGCTTCTATTTGCCGGATATGAGCATATGCTCTCATATGGAAAGGACCAAGGCCGTGAGCGAAGCAGACATTCTGATCAGTGGCGCGACCGGGCGGACCGGGGGTGGAGCGATCGACGAGTTGCTCAAGATCGGCAAGCGCGTGCGGGCTTATGTCCGCACCGATGATGAGCGGGCAGCGGCCCTGAGACAGCGCGGGGTCGATGTCGCCATCGGCGATTTCACCGACATCGATGATATTCGCGCTGCCATGGATGGCACCAAAGCCGCTTATTTCCTGCATCCGATCGCGCCCGGGATCATCGGCGCTGCGGCCTACTTCGCTCAGGCAGCAAAGGAAGCCGGTGTCACCGCGATCGTCAACATGTCGCAGATCTCGGCGCGACGAGAATCAGCGAGCCATGCTGCACAGGATCACTGGGTCTCGGAGCGAGTCTTCGACTGGTCAGATGTTCCGACAACACATCTCCGCCCGACCTTCTTTGCTGACTGGCTCGTCTACCCGCATTTCGCGAAGGAGATCTGGGCAAGGAAGAAGATCGAATTTCCGTTCGCGAATGGCCGCCACGCGCCCATCGCATCCGATGACCAGGGACGGGTCATCGCCCATATCCTGGCCAATCCGGTAGGGCATGCGAGCAAGACGTACACGCTCACTGGCCCGGCCGAAATGAACCACACCGAGATCGCCGCCGCCATGAGCGATGTTCTCGGCGCAAAGATCGAATACGCACCGACCTCCATTGAAGAATTCCGGAACAAGATGGAGAATTCTTACAAATTTCCGCCGTTCCTGACCCAGCATCTTGTCGAAGTGGCCCAGAATTACCGCGACGGCATTTTCTCGGGCGCCAATGACACAGTCGAAAAGATCACTGGAACGCCGGCCCTCTCTGTCCAGCAATTCATCGCTCAGAATCGAGCCGTATTTGCCTGAGCACTGGCTCGGACAAGCAAGGGAGCTGCACAATGTCAAACGATCAAGGCCAACGCCATCCGTTCCTAGACGATCTCACTGTTGACGCGGAGCTGACCAGCTCGGTGCTGCGAGGGCCTGTCATCGGACGCGATCAGATCCGGCTCGCCGTCGACGCCGTGGGAACCTTCTACGCCTCACAGACCCCTACGTTTCTCCAGACGGTCGGTTCACGCCTTTTTCTGGAGTACGAGGCCGTTCTGGCGAACGGAGAACGCCTGAATGCCGTCGTTGTCGTCGATCACAACCCGGACGGCTCCGTGCCACGGGTGAGCGTTCGCATGAGCCCGCTCGGCTCGGTTCTCTCGCTTGCTGCGTCTCTGCGGGGGGCGCTTTCCCAGCAACTCCCCGAACGCCTTTTTCTTTGAACGACGCACGCTCGGGCTGACGACAGCAGTTGGATACCCGTAGCCAAGATTTTGGAAAGGCAACTCGTCATGGATCTCACCAACGCCACAGTCTTTATTACCGGCGCCAATCGCGGCTTGGGTTTGGCCTTCGCACGAGAGGCCCGTCGCCGCGGTGTCGCGAAGGTCTACGCTGGCATGCGCAACACAAGTGGCTTCGAAGAGCCCGGCATTGTTCCTGTCAGGATCGATGTCACGGATAAGGCCTCGATCGCCGCAGCCGCCGAATTGGCGGCGGATACGACCCTATTGATCAACAACGCGGGCATCGCTGCTCTGATCGACGGGCCCTTGGCGGCCGACGTCGAAGTGCAGTCGGCCCGCATGTTCGATACCAACTACTATGGCGTGGTGCGCGTCACACAGGCCTTTGAGCAAGTTCTGTCGGCCAAGCCGCAGGCGGCCGTCATCAACGTGCTTTCCGACATCGTTTGGCTTCCGCGGCCCTATCTGACACCCTATGCCGCGTCGAAGACGGCTGCCTGGAGCTTCACGAACCAACTTCGCTTTCACCTGCGGGAGCGTGGCATCCAGGTTCTTGGCCTGCATGTCGGGTTCGTGGATACCGACCTGACCAACGGCATCGATGTGCCTAAAGCCAGCCCCGAGGACGTGGTGCGCCAGGCCTATGACGCCCTCATTGCCGGCAAGAGCGAGATCATGGCCGACAAGGGGACGGCGGAGTTGAAGAGTACGCTTGCCGCTGAGGTGCCCGGCTACATCAGCCCGCCGGCGGGGCTTCAATAGAAATCGAAAGGGCAAGAAAGATGCAGTCGGTCAGCCAACCGCTTGGAATCGATCAATGCAACTGCTTCGCCATGAGGAAGGCGAATCGGCAGATCTCGCGCTTTTACGACGCACACCTTGAGCCTGCGGGTCTGCGCCTGACGCAGTTCCTCACCTTGGCAGCCCTGAACGAGGTGGGGCGCACCCCTGTCAACGCCCTTGCCGAGCGGCTCGACATCGAACGGACGGCGATGGGCAAGATGGTTGGCTTTCTGGAACGTGACGGCTTGGTCAGAATCCAACCCTCGCCCACCGATGGCCGAAGCCGCGTGATCGAACTCACCGAAGCGGGGCGCCGTCTTCACGACGAAGCGGCCCCACTTTGGAATGAAGCTCAACGACAGTTCGCGCAATTGAATGGTGCGGATAATGTCGCTGCGCTGCGAGGAGCCTTGAGCAGCATGGTCGTAGGCATGACAAGGGCGAGCTCATCCGATGACTGAATCTCCAGACTGAGCGCCGCGACGGAACTCAGCGCCTCTACCCTGGACCAAGCGACGTGTCGTTGCGCAATTCCGCGGCCATGAAGTCGGTGAAAACGCGTGCCGCCATACGGATAGTTCGCCCCATTAGGAAGTAGGCCTGAACCGGAAGCTCCCCCAACCGCCAGTCGTGAAGAACCCGCACGAGCTCGCGGTTCTGCAACTCCCTGCGACACGCCCATGAGGTGGTGGGCGTACCTCTCGCCCGCGGGCGCTATGGTGCCGGAGTCCGACTTTCGGTCGAAGCGCCTCCGAACCGACCCAAAACTTGATGGGACAGGGGACGAGGCAGTCGTAGCACAGCGCATTGTGGAGTAGTTGCGGGGGCTCGCAACACCTGTTTCTTGCAACTGGTTCAAGACACTATACTTCTGGTGGCAGCATAGCGGCTTCTGATCGACAGGGGACCGGTCATAACAGTCGTTCTGCGAATCCGCCCGCCGGGCTGGTGCTGCACCTCAGCACTCACCAGAAGAACATAGCCTTTCGGGTGAGAATCCGATGATCCACCTGGCGTTCTCGCGCGAAAGCATCAGATTATTTTTCCTAGTTTCGAGGATATCCCAACCTTCGACTCTCATGCCCTTCTGGACACGAAGACCTGTGAAAGTCAGCGCCTTGATCCCCCCTGGATTGGCAGCGGCAGCTGCTATGCCAAAGGCGCGTATCGGGGCCTTAGCGGCCTGAGACAACAAACGATGACCATGGTGATCACACCATTGTATGGTGTACTCACGGCCGCCTCCGTGTTTTTGTCCTTCCGCCAAGTCGGCCGGCCGGCTCAGTCAAAGACTTGTAATCACCGAGGCTTCACATGCGGTCCGACATCGTTCCAGGGTCGGCTTTCCCAGACTACGAGCTCTCAGATCACACGGGCACACGGCGAACACTTTCCGGGCTGCAGGGAGAGGACCCGATGGTCCTCGTACTCGGCAGGGGCGGCTACTGTCCCAAGGACCGCCGGCAGGCCGAAGGGCTTGTCCAACTCCACCGCGAAATGGAAGTGGGCTATTGCCGGCTCGTCACCATCACCACGGACAATATCCTGGAAACCAACGAGTATCGTACGGGCGTCGGCGCCCACTGGCCTTTTCTTTCGGACCCGCGGCGGATCGTCCAGAAGGACCTCGATATCGCCGAGTACACGGATCCCACCCACAACCCCATGATCCCTCACGTCATCGTGCTGGAGCCTGGCCTCATCATCCACAAGGTCTACAATGGGTACTGGTTTTTCGGCCGACCCACGATGGAAGAACTTCGGCAGGACATGCGGGCGGTGAGCATGAAATGCCGGACGGACTGGGACATCACGACGCCGGAACTCAGGGCAGCATGGCAAGCGGGTCGAAAGGAGCCTTTCTATCCCTACGGAAAAACGCGCGCTCAGACGCTCCGCGAGCCGGAGTGAATTCGGGGGCTGCCCGGCCGTGTTTGTCATGGAAGGCCATAACGACCGCTGGCGTGTTCTTCCTTGAGGCCGCCACGGAGCTCACACGAGGACCCCATGGACCCTGCAACCACAACTGCGTTCCCCCGCCGCGAGCCAGAACTGGTGAGCCAGACGGTCGTAATTATCGGCGGCAGCGCCGGCATTGGACTGGAGACCGCACGGCGAGCTCGCGCCGAGGGGGCCAAGGTCATTCTCACCGGGCGCAATCCTGGACGCCTCGATCAAGCGGCACGCGAACTCGGCGCTGAGCGCATCGCCGCTTTTGATGC
>NZ_BSPC01000042.1 GCF_030160835.1 Labrys miyagiensis
TTAAAACACCAATCAGTCGTCTCAATTTAACCGGGAACAACCTCATGACAATCCACACCCGCTATCCGGCCAGCACCATATCCCGCCTACGGCGCAGCTTCGGCCACAGGATCAGCCAGCTCACCAGGGCCAGGTTCACGCCGTTCCACAGGAAGCCGTGCAGGAAGGCGAGGCGATAGGAGCCGGAAGCGTCGTAGATCATGCCTGACAGCAAGCCACCGCAAGCCATGCCGAGCACGGTCGCCATCAGCACCAGGCCGATGCGCGTTCCCGCCTCGCGCGGGGGCAGGAACTGGCGGATGATCACCGCATACATCGGCACGATGCCGCCCTGGAACAGGCCGAAAAGCCCTGAGATTACATAGAGCGAGGAGCGTGAGTTGAAGAAGAGGTAGAGCAGCAGCGCCGCCGCCTGCATCGACGAGCCGAGAATCAGCATCGGGCCGGCGCCGATGCGGTCGGCCACCACGCCGGAGGCCAGGCGGCTGACCACTCCGAGGCCGAGCATCAGCGAGAGGATCTGCGTGCCGACGGCGACGCCATAACCCAGATCGCCACAATAGGCGACGATATGGACCTGTGGCATCGACATCGCCATGCAGCAGGCAAAGCCGGCGACGACCAAGACTGCCTGCAGCACGTTGGGCTTCAATCCGAGCTCCTGGCGCGCCGCCTCAGTCGCCGCTTCCGCCGCCGCGATCTCCGTGGTGGCGGGGCGACGCCGGAGCGCGAAAGCGATCGGCACCATCACCAGCGGCGCGAACAGGCCGATGCCGACATGCGTGGGGCGCCAGCCTTGCGTCGTCTGGAAATGCTCGATCACCAGCGGCCAGACGGTGCCGGCGAGATAGCTGCCGGAGGCGGCGAAGGCCACGGCGAGCGCGCGGCGCTTCCTGAACCAATGCGAAAGGTCGGAGATCAGCGGCGCGAAGCCGGCGGCCGAACCGACGCCGATGAAGGCGTAGACCAGCGCGAATTGCCAGATCGAGGCTGTGTAGGCGGCCGCGACAAAGCCCGCGCACAGCATCAGCGCCCCGATCAGCACCGGCATCACGATGGTGAAACGATCCGCCAGCCGCCCCATGACGACCCCGCCGAAGGAGAAGCCCAGCATGGCGCAGGTATAGGGCAGCGAGGCACCGCCGCGTAGCGTATCGAACTCGACCTGGATGGCGGGCAACGCCACCACCACGGACCAGTTGCCGACGCAGGCGACCGTGCCGAGGATGACGGTGAGCACCAGCCGCAGCCAGGCATAAGGGGAATCGACTTCGCCGGACCTGAAGGCCCCACTCTGCAAACCTGCCACGACGGGCGTTTCCTTGATCCGATTTCTTGAACCGCCGCGTGTTCCGCATGCATTCCTGCCGCCTATAGCAGCAGGAGGCCTGCTCGCGCCAGAGCCGCAACCGGGAACCGCAAGAGAAATCCCGTGTTCACGACAGGACACAGGGGGGACAGGATTGACGAAGACCCGTTATTGCACCGTGCTGATCATGGCTCTTGTGACGAGCATCTCGATGGCCGCAATGGTTGCCGAGGCGCGCATGCCGCGTCACGCAATCGCTCCTGCGGTGCAGACGGTCCCGCTGCCGCCAGCGCGACCTGTGATCGACGAGCCGCCCGCGCCCACCACGCCGCTGGCCCCGCCCGCAAAGCCGGCAGAGACGACCCCGACAGCGCCTTCCGCCTTAGCACCTTCGCCCACGCCTTCCGCCGCCAGCGGTCCTGATTGCCTGCAGCGCCTGCGCGATCGCGGCGTGATCGCCGAGGCCGCCACACTGGCCACGCTGCCCGATCCGCGCTGCACGGTGGACCAGCCCGTGACGCTGACCGCGCTGGCTTCCCCAGGCATGCATGTCGACTTTCCTGACAAGCCCCTGATCGCCTGCAGCACGGCCGAGACCTTCGCCGACTTCCTCAGCCAGTTCATGGTGCCGCTCGCCAAAGGCAGCTACGGTCAGCCCATCGCCGCCATCAGCACCGGGCCGGGCCTGGAATGCCGCCCGCGCAACAATGTCGCCGGGGCCAAGCTCAGCGCCCACGGCCAGGGCCTCGCCATCGACATCGCCCAGTTCCGCCTCGGCGACGGGTGGCTCTACAAGGTTGGCCACCCAACCGACCAGCGCGATCGGGATTTCGACCGCGCCGTGCGCGCCGGTGCCTGCGGCTATTTCCACACCGCCCTTGGTCCGGGCGCCGATCCGGACCACGCCAATCATTGGCATATGGATCTCGAGCCCCGCGGCAGTAATGGAACCAGCCGATTCTGCCAGTAACCACGATGGACTTTCTCTCCTCTGCCTCAACGGCAGACTGTGAAAGACACAGAAAATTTAATGTTCCGGTAAGGATCGCAGGGGGAACCCAGATCGGCCAAAAATGTTATGATCGGTAAACATCTCGTATTTTTTCATGGAGTGGGGGCTCCGCCATGCGCAAGATACTTGCAAGTCTGCTCGCCGCCGTAACAGTTGCCGGCAGCATCGTTGTTGCACCGCCCGCAGAAGCGCGACAGCGCGGCATCTGGCGTCATTACGGAGGCCAGGGCGCCTACTTCAACGGCCCAAGGCGATTCACCAATCCCGGTATGTTCCGGGGCCGTAACTATGGCTGGTATCAGGGGCGCCATCGCGGCTGGTATGGCCGCAACTATGGCTGGCGCGGCTATGGGAGGCCTTATCGCTACGGCTATTCCGGCTACCCCTATGGCTACGGCAATTATGGCTACGGCAATTATGGCTATGACGATTATGACGGCAGCGATGCTGTCGCGGCGGGCATTGCGGGCCTGGCAGTCGGCGCCATCCTCGGAAGCGCGCTCAGCCACCATCGCTATCATGCCAGCGGCTCCTGCGCTGCCCGCTTCAGGTCCTACAGCGCTGCAACGGGTACCTATCTCGGCTATGACGGCCTGAGGCATCCCTGCCCCTAAGAGCGGATGGCATTGAGATTGGGCGGGGTCGGATTTCCGGCCTCGCCAGTAATACTTCCAGACCAGCCGCTTTCCTTCATTGAAAACACAGCTCCACAATCGGATCTCGACCGACTTCCGCAGGCCGGCGTTCCAGAACGGGTCTTCAGGGAGGGTGCGGGTGTGTCGGCTGCCCGCCTGGGGGAACGGAAGTGCCCACCCCTCCATGCTAGGCCTCACGAAATCGGTGCAAACGTCGCCTTGTCCGCAGAGGCCGTCGCTTCTGGCTTACTTGCCTTGAGGAGAGCGAAACACCATGCTGCCCCGGGTAAAGTTGCGCAGCGTAAGGTGCATGCCCCATTCAGGAACGTCGCAGGGAACCACTCTCATGACAGACAAGACAAATCCGCAGAACGCCGCGCGCCTCATCGTGGATCGCCGTGAACTGATGAAGGGCGCGGCGGCGCTGGGCCTCGGCTTCGGCGCCTTCGGTGTCCTGGGCGGGCCGACGCGCGCTGCCGATGCGCCCAAGAAGGGCGGAACCTTCCGCATCGGCATGGAGGGCGGCTCGGCCTCGGATAGTCTAGACCCGCGTAACTTCGCGGATTCGATCCCGCTGAACTATGGCTACCAGATCTGGAACGGCCTCATCGAGATCGATACGCACGGCAAGGCCGTGGGCGAATTGCTGGAGAGCTGGGAATCCAAGCCCGGCGCCACCGAATGGATCTTCAATATCCGCAAGGGCGTGACCTTCCATTCGGGCAAGACGCTCGACGCCGACGACATCATCTATTCGATCAACCTGCATCGCGGCGACACCAAATCGGCCGCCAAGGACCTGCTTGCCGGCATTTCCGACATCAAGAAGCTCAGCCCCAACCAGATCCAGATCACGCTGAGCGCGGGCAATATCAACCTGCCCTACAACCTCACCGATTACCACATCCTCGGCATCCCCAACGGTTTCACGGATTTCTCGAAACCCGACGGCACCGGCGCCTACAAGCTGGTGAGCTTCGAGCCGGGCGTGCGCGTGGTGACGCAGAACTCCGGCCACTACTGGAAGGACGGCTGCGGCAATTTCGACGGCGTGGAACTGCAATATATTCCCGACGCCACCGCCCGCATGCAGGCCCTGCTCGCCGGCCAGGTCGATGCCATCAACCGTATCGATCCCAAGACGGTGGATATCGTCACCGCTTCGCCCGACACCCAGCTCGTGCAGAGCAAGGGCACCGGCAACCGCTATTGCTTCGCGGCGCTGTGCGACACCGCCCCCTATGACAATCTCGACACGCGCCTCGCCCTGAAATACGGCATCGACCGCAAGAAGATCGTCGACACGGTCTATATGGGCTACGCCACGGTCGGCAACGACACCACGATCAGCCCGATGAATCCCTATTTTGACAAGGACCTGGCGCAGACGCCCTATGATCCCGAAAAGGCTGCCTTCCACTACAAAAAGGCGGGTAGCCCCAAGCTGGAGCTCAAGGTCTCGGAAGGCGCCTTCTCCGGCGCCACCGACGCCGGCGTGCTCTACCAGGAAGCCATGAAGCAGGCCGGCATCGACCTCACCGTCACGCGCGTTTCGGGCGACGGCTACTGGTCCAACGTCTGGATGAAGGATCCGTTCTGCGCCGTCTACTGGGGCGACCGCCCGGCCATCGACCTGCAGCTCTCGCAGACCTTCCTCTCGGACGCGGCCTGGAACGACACGCATTGGAAGCGCCCCGACTTCGACAAGCTGGTCATCGCCGCCCGCGTCGAGGAAGACGAGGCCAAGCGCCGGGAGATGTACAATCAGGCCCAGACGATGATCCACGACGACGGTGGCATGGTCGTCTACGCCGTCAGCGACTATCTCGACGGCTATGCCAAGAAGATCGCAGGCGTCGCTCCGCATCCGCGCTACGACATGTGCGACCAGCGCGCGGCCGAAAAGGCGTGGTTCTCGGCGTAAGGTTTGGGAAGGAGGCGCGACTCGCCTCCCCCACGAAGCTGGGGGAGGTGGGCCGACGAAGTCGGCTCGGAGGGGGTGTGGCCCGACGGGCTCAACTTTACTCGGGAGGCGGTCTCCTTATCGAACTTGAGTCTTATCCTCTTATGCACAGCTCGTTGGGCCACACCCCATCCGTCATTGCTTCGCAATGCCACCTTCCCCAGCTTCGTGGGGAAGGCGAGTCGCGCCCTACCCCCACCAGAAGATCGCGGCGATCACCACATAGAGCCCGGTCAAGGCGGCCCCATCGACCATGTCCGCCTGTCCGTCGGCCGTAACAACCACGCCGATGATCGCCGTCAGCATCAGCGCCACGGCCAGCATGGGCGAGATCACCAGGGTGAAGGGCGTGCCGCCGAGGAAATAGCTGACGAAGACCAGCACGGGGATCAGCGCCAGCGCCACCTGCAGCGAGGCGTTCATGATCACGCTGACGGCGAGGTCCGCCTTGTTGCGCCAGGCGAGCTGGATGCCGACCACATATTCCACCGCATTGCCGACGATGGCGACGATGACGAGGCCCGCGAAGGCTTCCGAAATGCCGAGCGTCTTGATGGCCGGCGTCAGCGCGTCGACGAACCAGTCGGATACGATCACGGCGGCGAGACTGGCGAGGATGAGGATGCCGAGCGCCAGCCAGAGCGGCCAGCCCGACTCGGCCTCATGCACCTCCTCGGGCAAAGTGCGGTCGGAACCTTGGAGCATCACCTTGACCGAGATCAGGAAGACGATGAGCAGCACGCCCGCGCAGACGAGCGCCAGCTTTTCCTCATGCCCGCCGGCCGGCAGATGCAGTTCGGAGGCGAGCGTCGGCAGCAGCAGGGCGGCAACGGCCAGCAACAATGCTCCGGCGATCATGCGCGGGCGGTTGGGATCGAAATTGAGGATGCGGTGGCGAGAACAGCCCACCAGGAAGGCGAGGCCGAGCACCAGCAGGCTGTTGCCGAGGATCGAGCCGATCAGCGAGGCCTGCACCACAGTGATCAGGCCGGCCTTCAACGCGAAGATCGCAACGCAGAGTTCCGGCAGATTGCCGACCGCCGATTGTACGATGCCGGTGGCCGCCGGGCTGAGATAGCGTCCGAGGTGATCGGTGCAATCGCCGATGGTCGCCGCCAAGCCGCCGAGCGCGACGGCGCCGACGACGAAGACCAGGATATGCGAGCCGCCCGTATAGGTGATCAGGCCGGTGGCGATGGATGCGATGAGCGCGACGGCAATAGTAATGAGATCACGCTTCGTCAGCATGTTGCCCCCTGTCCGCGAGCCCCCCGGACTCACCTGTGGCGGCAACCTAATCCGCGCCTCGCGCGCTGGAAAGGGCTTCTTGCCTGGGCTCCTCAGCCCTTCACGCCCGTCGCGGCAATACCGCGGACGAAGTGGCGCTGCATGACCAGGAAGAACAGGGCGGTGGGCAGCGTTGCCACCACGGAGGAGGCCATCAGCACGCTCTGCTTCATCGACATGCCCGCCCCGCCCACCAGAGTGGCGAGGCCCACCGGAAGCGTGCGCGTCTCGTCGGAATTGGTGGCGATCAGCGGCCAGAAGAAATTGTTCCAACTGGCCACGAAGGTGAAGATCGCCACCGTCGCCAGGCCGGGTTTCGTCAGCGGCAGCAGGATGCGAAAGAAGAAGCCGAGCCGGCTGCAGCCGTCGAGCACGGCCGCTTCCTCCAGCTCCTGCGGCACCGCCTGGAAGAACTGCGTCAGCAGGAACACGCCGAAAGCATTGGCCGAGGCGGGCACCGAAAGGCTGAACCAGCTGTCGACCAGGCCAAAATTGTTGAGGCCGAGGAAAAGCGGCACGAACAGCAATTCATAGGGCAGCAGGAAGGTGGCGAAGATCACGCTCATGATCACGCGCCGGCCGGTGAAGTCCATGCGCGCCAGGGGATAAGCCGCGAGCGCATCTATGGCGAGCGTCAGCAGCGTGGTGATGAGGGCCACGACGGTGGAGTTGCGGAACCAGTCCAGCATCGGGAAGCGCTGGAACAGGGCGCCATAGGCTTCCACTGTCGGCGCATCGGGCCACCACTTCGGCGGATAGGCATAGATCTCGCTCTCCGGCTTGATCGAGGTGACGATCATCCACATCAGCGGGGCGCCCCAGAGCACGGCGACAATGATAAGCAGAATGTAGAGGCCGGCACGCCCTCCGAAATCGGCGGGCTTCCAGGCTGCGCGGCTGAAAGGATTGCCCTGCATCAGATCGCCCGCATCAATTTCATCTGGGCCAGCGAGAACACCAACGTGAGCAGCAGCAGGATGACGCCGGCGGCCGCGGCGGGGCCCATCTCGAAATTCTGGAAGGCGGTGAGGTAGATATATTGCACGATGACGAAGGTACTCGCCTCGGGCCCGCCCTGCGTCATCACATAGGCCTGGCCGAAGACGCGCCAGCCATTGATGATGGTGAGCGCGGTGACCAGCGCCATGGCCGGCCGCAGCAGCGGCAAGGTGATGTACCAGAAGCGCGCGAAGGCCCCTGCTCCATCCACCTTGGCGGCGTCATGGATCTCCTCGGGAATATCCTGCAGCGCCGCGAGGAAGATGATCATGTTGGTGTTCACGGTCCACCAGATCGTGGTGATGGCGAGCGCCGGCATCGACCAGTGGATGTCCTTGAGCCAGGCAATGGCGTCGAAGCCGAGCAGGCTCAGATAGTAGTTGATCAGCCCGGTGCCCTTGTCGAATAGCCAGCTCCAGAGAATGCCGACCGTGGAGACCATCACGACATAGGGCAGGAACACGATGGTGCGCACCAGCGCCGTGCCCTTGAGCTTCTGGTCGAGCAGCACCGCGAGAAGAAGGCCGAGCACGACCATCGGTATCGCCGTCAGCACGACGAAGTAGAAGGTGTTGACGATGGCCTGGATGAACAGCGGATCGGCGAAGATCTGCCGGTAATTGTCGAGGCCGATCCACTCCGGCGTGCCGAGGATGTCCCAATGCATGAAGCTGATCACAACGGCAGCCACCGTGGGGATCAGCATGAAGACGGCAAAGATCACGAGATAGGGTGTGAGGAAGAGATAGGGCACGATGAGCGGTGCCCCGCCGACCGCGATCGTGCGCGGTCCGGCCAAGGGTTCTGCCGCTATCTCCGCCGTCGACGCCATTCCAGCCCGTCAGCCCTTCTTGGAAAGCTGGGTGTCGAGACCTTCCTTCATGTCCTTGAGCGCCTCGTCCACGCTCTTGGAACCGCTCAGCGCCGCCTGCAGATTGGTGACCAGCGGCGTCGGCTTGTCGAAGGAGAACACCGAGAGATATTGCGGGATCAACGGCTCGAACACGACATAGGGCAGCTCTTCGATGAAGGCCTTGTAGTAGGGATATTGCGCCGTGCCGGTGAAGTCCTTGCTCTCGCGGGCCGCCTTGTTCTGCGGGATGATGCCGACCGTGGTGGCGGGCACGGCAAAATTGTCGAAGAACCATTTCATGAAGATGCCGTCGGGCCCGACATTGGCATCGCTGCGCTGCTTGGACACGGACATGCAGTGGGCGTTGGCCCAGGCCGCGGGCTTCTGGCCGATCACCGGGAGCGGCGCCGTCATGAAGTTCATCTTCTGGGCGAGGCGCAGATTGACCTCCCAGGGGCCGATGAACTTCATCGCCACCTGCTTGGAGGCAAAGGCATCCTCGCCCTTGTTGCCCCCGACCTCCGGATTGGTGACGCCATGCACCTTGATGAGGTCGACCAGGAACTGCATCGCCTTGTGCGAGGCCTCGCTGTCGACGGCGGCGAGCCCCTTGTCATCGAGGAAAGTGCCGCCGTACTGGTAGATCAGGCTGAACCAGGTCCAGCGTGCCGTCGCCCAGGTGTTGGGCAGCTCGAAGCCGTAGCGGGTGACCTTGCCGGAGGCGTCCTTCACCGTGAGCTTCTTGGCCCATTCGAGGAACTCGTCGCCCGTCTTGGGCGGCTTGTCCGGATCGAGCCCTGCCTCCTTGACCATGTCGACATTGTAGTAGAGCGCCAGCGGGTGCACATCAAGCGGCACCGCATAGAGCTTGCCGTCATAGGTCACGGCCTGGCGGCCGGCATCCGGCACTGCCGTCAGATCGAGCTTGGTCGTGGCGATGATATCGTCGATCGGCCGCAGCATGCCCTTGGAGGCGAATTGCGGCAGTTCGGTGATGTGGAACAGCACGAGATCCGGCGCCTTGCCGGCTGCCGACGACACCACCCATTTGCTGAACAGCGTATCCCAGTCATAGCCCGTGGGCTGGACCTGTGCGCCTGCGCCGGCCTTGTTGAAGATGTCGATGACGCCGTTGAGCGCGGTGGTGTTGTCGGCTCCGGTCCAGCCGTGCCAGAGCGTGATCGAGGGATCGTCGGCACGGGCGAGACCCGGAAAGGCCGCGGCGATCGCCGCGCCGCCGGCCAGGGCCATCAGCTGGCGGCGATTGAGGACATCGAATCCGGGCAGGCGATCAAAAACCTTGGACATATGGCTCTCCATCCCTTGTGCGGCAGCGGTTCTTTCGCGCCGTCTCGGCTTTGCCGATTGTCGCTCGCCTGACAAGGCGGGCTATGGTTCGATTTAATATGTACGATAATTAAAACTGTCAATCATACGAATTAGGGTCCACCACTCGACTCAAACAGGAGGCAATTTAAGTGAATGGCTTTGATTAAAGCTTAATGGCCACTTGCCTAACGGTACCGTTGTGATTTATGTGATCAATCATACGATAATTAAGAAGCCGGCGCACCAGGGAAGTTGAATTGAAAATCACCGCCGTCCAGACCCGCGTGGTGAACGCGGAAATGCGCAACTGGGTCTTCGTCAAGATCGAGACGGATGAGCCGGGGCTCCATGGCTGGGGCGAAGCGACCCTTGAATGGAAGACGCATGCCGTCGTCGGCGCGATCCAGGACCTGACGCCGCTGATCATCGGCCGCGACCCACGCGACATCGAGCAGGCGGTGCGCGCCATGAAGCACCAGTCGTTCTGGCGGCTCGGCGCCATCGGCATGAGCGCCATCTCGGGCATCGAGATCGCTCTGTGGGACATTCTCGGCAAGCATCTGAACGTGCCGGTCTGGCGCCTGCTGGGTGGGCGGGTGCGCGACAAGGTGCGCGTCTATACTCATCTCGGCCTTGGCGACATGCGCGCCGTCTATGAATCCATGGATGAGGCGCCGCTGGTCGAGCGTGCCCGCGAGGTGGTGGAGAAGGGCTACAAGGCCTTCAAGGCGGTGTTCATCCCCTACACCCATTTCCACGCCCCCTTGCCCGAGATCCGCAAGGTCGAGCGGCTGATGGGCGCGCTGCGATCGGCGGTAGGCGAGGAAATCGAGATCATGGTCGACTTCCATGGCCGCCCCGCCTCGGTGACTGCGGCGCTCGCCTATATCGAGGCGCTCGAACCCGGCCGGCCGATGTTCGTGGAGGAGCCGCTGCCGCCCGGCGAGACGCTCGGCCTTGCCAGCATCGCCGCCCGCAGCAAGGTGCCGCTAGCAACCGGCGAGCGTCTTGTGGAGCGCAGCGAATTCGACGAGTTGTTCCGCGCGCGGGCCGTGGATATCGTCCAGCCCGATATCTGCCACTGCGGGGGCCTGGGCGAGGCCAAGAAGATCGCCGCCATGGCCGAGACCATCGGCGTCGGCGTTGCCCCGCACAATCCGCTCGGGCCGATCGCCGGTGTCGCCGCCTTGCATTTCGCCGTGTCGACGCCCAACCATGTCATTCAGGAAGAAATGGTCGGCGCCGTGCCCTGGTATTTCGATGTGGTGCAGGGGCCGATCCACCTGGTCGACGGCTTCTGGCAGGTGCCCGACAAGCCCGGCCTCGGCATCGTGGTGGACGAGGCCGAATGCGCGCGGCATCCTTACGCTCCGGAAGTGATCCATACTCTCAACGCCGTCCTCGACGACGGCACCATCGTGGATTGGTGAGATGGCGGGCAGGCTCCAGGGCAAGGTTGCAATCATCACGGGCGCGGGCCAGGGCATCGGCGAGGCCACCGCGATCGCCTTCCATCGCGAAGGCGCGGCGGTGATGATCGCCGAGACCAATGAGAGGACAGGCCGCGCCGTGGCCGAGCGCCTGTCGCTGCTGGGCGGACGCGCCACCTTCTGCAAGACGGATGTGACGAAACCCGACGAGGTCGCGGCCATGGTGGCAGCGACCGAGGATCAACTCGGCCCGATCGACATCCTCGTCAACAATGCCGGCATCAACGTCTTCCACGAACCGCTCGAAACCTCGGAAGCGGAATGGCGGCGCTGCTTTGCGGTCGATCTCGAAGGCGTCTGGACGGTGTCGAAAGCCGTGCTGCCGCATCTGATCGCCCGCAGGGGCGGCGCCATCGTCAATATCGCCTCCAGCCACTCTTTCTCGATCATCCCCAATTGCTTCCCCTACCCGGTCGCCAAGCACGGCCTGCTCGGTCTGACTCGGGCACTCGGCATCCAGTATGCGGCCGAGAACATCAGGGTGAACGCCATCGCCCCGGGCTATGTCGAGACGCCGATCGCGGTCGACTACTGGAACACCTTCGCGGACCCGGCGGCCGAGCGCCAGCGCGCCTATGATTTGCATCCGCCCAAGCGCATCGGCCGGCCGGAGGAAGTGGCGATGACCGCCTTGTTCCTGGCTTCCGACGAGGCCCCCTTCATCAACGCCGCCTGCATCGTGATCGATGGCGGGCGGTCGGTGCTGTACCACGAATGAAAGAACGAGGGTTTGAGGAGGGACAAAGTCAGAGTGAAGCACGGGGAACGTCATTCCGGGGCTCCCGAAGGGAGAACCTGGAATCCACGAACACCACCCTCGCAGGACAGTGTTCACGGATTCCGGCTCTTCGCTTCCACTCACAAGCAAGCTTGTGAGGATACGGCCGGAATGACGCCTGCCACCGTCCCTACCTTTCTCAAACCCAAAACGAGCTTGATGCGCAGAGCGCGCACAAGGATCCAAGGAGGAAACACAATGAAGAGCCTGTTCAAGACCGCCGCGGTCCTCGGCTTCGCCGTCGCCGCCCTGACCACGACGGCCCTCACGGCCGCCCGCGCCGATGACGTGAAGCTCGGCTTCGTGGTGAAGCAGCCGGAAGAGCCCTGGTTCCAGGACGAGTGGAAATTCGCCGATCAGGCCGGCAAGGAAAAGGGCTTCACCGTGGTGAAGATCGGCGCCGAGGATGGCGAAAAGGCGCTCGCGGCCATCGACAATCTCGGTGCGCAGGGCGCCAAGGGCCTGGTGATCTGCACGCCCGACGTCAAGCTCGGCCCGGCGCTGGTCGCCCGCGCCAAGGCCAACAACCTTAAGCTGATGACGGTGGACGACCAGCTCGTCGACGGCGAAGGCAAGCCCCTCGCGGACGTGCCGCACATGGGCATCTCCGCCTCTAAGATCGGCGAGCAGGTCGGCCAGGCCATCGCCGACGAGGCCAAGAAGCGCGGCTGGGACCTGAAGACGGTGGGCATGATCCACATCTCCTACGACCAGCTGCCCACCGCCAAGGATCGTGTCGACGGCGCCACCAAGGTGCTGGAGGCGGCCGGCCTGCCTGCCGCCAACGTGTTTGACGCGCCCCAGGCCAAGACCGACACGGAATCGGCGCTCAACGCCTCCACCACCGTGCTCAACGCCCATCCCGACATCACCCATTGGGTGGCGGCCGGCCTGAATGACGAGGCCGCTCTCGGCGCGGTGCGCGCCTCGGAAGCCGTTAACATCACCCCCGACTCCATGATCGCGGTCGGTATCGGCGGCGCTGACTCGGCCATCAACGAGTTCAAGAAGTCCCAGCCCACGGGCTTCTTCGCCACGGTGATCATCTCGCCCAAGCGTCACGGCTACGAAACCTCGCTCAACCTCTATGACTGGGTGGTCAACGGCAAGGCCCCGCCGGCTTCGGTGCAGACCTCCGGCGTGCTGGCCAAGCGCGATGACTATCACGATGTGAGGAAGAGCCTGGGAATCGAGTAAACAAGTGGGGTGCGCCGGCTCCGCCGGCGCGCCCGATTCCTGGGACCGCAGGCGTCTCGCCTGCATCTTGAACCGGCCCGTTTTCAAGAGCAGGCGAGACGCCTGCGGTCCCAGGAACGTTACTTCCCGGGTGCGCGGACATCGCAGCGACATGCGTGCATGTCGCGATGTCCGCCTCCTGACTGACGCGTTACGTTTCCAAGAGCGGACGAGACGTCCGCGCTCCCAGGTTTCCCATGACCCAGTCCCTCGCCTTTACCGACATCTCCAAGAGCTTTCCCGGCGTGAAGGCCTTGCAGAACATCTCCTTCTCGGTGCCCGGCGGCAGCGTGCATGGGCTGCTGGGCGAGAACGGGGCCGGCAAGTCGACCCTGATCAAGATCCTCGGCGGCGACATCACGCCGGACACCGGCGCCATCGTGCTTGAGGGGCAGCAGCAGAACTACACGTCGGTGATGGGCGCCATGACAGCCGGCATCGCCGTGGTGCACCAGGAGCTGCAGCTGGTGCCGGAGCTTTCCGTCGGCGAGAACCTCACCCTCGGCCGCTTCCCCAACAAGGGCGGCGTCGTCTCCTTCCGCGACCTCCATGCACGCGCCCGCAAGGCGCTGGCGGAGGTGGGCGGCGGCATCGACAGCCGCGCCAAGATCGCCAGCCTCTCCATCGGCCAGCGCCAGATGGTGGAGATCGCCAAGGCCATCATGTTCGAGGCCAAGGTCATCGCGCTGGACGAGCCCACCTCCTCCCTTTCCTCGACCGAAAGCGAGGTGCTGTTCGCCTTGGTCGACAAGCTTCGCGCCCAGGGCAAGATCATCCTCTATGTCTCGCACCGGCTCGACGAGATCTTCCGCCTCTGCAATGGCTGCACCATCCTGCGCGACGGCAAATTCGCCTTCCATGCCGAGAGCATGGAAGGCCTGACGCGTGACGACATCGTGCGGGCGATGGTCGGCCGCGAGATCGCCGATATCTGGGGCTGGCGCGGACGCGACCAGGGGCAGACGCGGCTCTCGGTCGATGGCGTCACCGGCCGGCGCCTCTCCCGGCCCGCGAGCTTCGATATCAAGGCCGGCGAGATCCTCGGCCTGTTCGGCCTGATCGGTGCCGGCCGCAGCGAGCTCTTCCGCCTCGTCTATGGCGCCGATCCGATCTGGAACGGCAGCGTCGGCGTCGACGGCAAGAAGGTCTCAGCCCGAAACCCCAAGCGCTCGATCACCATCGGCGCGATGTTCTGCCCGGAGGACCGCAAGGCAGACGGCATCGTCCAGGGCCAGTCGGTGGCCGAGAACATCGTGATCTCCACCCGCCGCAATTTCTCGCCCTTCGGGCTGCTCTCACGCACCAAGGAGAAGGCGGTTGCCGAGGACTATGTGCAGAAATTGCGGGTGAGGACGCCCTCTATCCGCCAGAACATCGTCAACCTCTCCGGCGGCAACCAGCAAAAGACCATCCTGGCGCGCTGGCTGGCCGAGAACGAATTGAAGGTGCTGCTGGTCGACGAGCCCACCCGCGGCATCGATGTCGGTGCGAAAGCCGAAATCTACGCCATCCTCTACGACCTCGCCGCCCGTGGCGTCGCCATCGGCGTCATCTCCTCCGACCTGCCGGAGGTGATGGGCGTGTGCGACCGCATCCTGGTGATGCGCCAGGGCAGCATTGTCGAGGAATTCCGGCGCGGCGACTTCAATGAGCACCGCATCCTCGAAGCCGCCCTGCCGGCCTCCTCCGTTCAGCAAGATACTGTTTCACAAGAGACCGCTTCATGAATCGCAACCTCATCACCGTGCTGCGCGAACTCGGCCTCGTCGTCCTCTTTGTCATCACCTTCGCCATCATCTGGATCCTGGTGCCGGCCTTCGGCTCCAGCCGCAACATGATCGGCCTGCTCAATCTCGTCAGCACGTCGGGCCTGGTGGCGGGCAGCATGATGCTGTGCCTCGCCTCGCGCGATTTCGACCTCTCGGTCGGCTCGAATGTCGCCTTCTGCGGGATGATGGTAGTGATCGGCACCAATCTCACCCACAGCATCCTGCTGGGCATCGTGATGGCCCTGATCTGCGGCAGCATCGTCGGCGTGTTCAACGGCGTGCTGATCGCCAAGCTCAAGATCAATGCCCTGATCGCCACGCTGGCGACCATGCAGATCATCCGCAGCTTTGCCTACATCTCCGGCAATGGCCGGGCGATCGGGGTGAGCGACGAAGGATTCAATGTCATCGGGCTCACCAAATTCAGCTTTCTGCCCTCTCCCTTCGATCAGGTACCGCTGCCGATCTGGGTCACCCTGCTCAGCTTCATCGTGTTCGGCTTCATTCTCAACCGCACCGTCTTCGGCCGCAACGTGCTGGCGATCGGCGGCAACCCGGATGCCTCGCGCCTGGCCGGCGTCAATGTGGAGTGGACCCGCATCGCCATCTTCACCATCCAGGGCCTGATGTGCGCCATAGCCGGGGTTCTCTCGGCCTCGCGCATCACCTCGGGCCAGCCCGGCAGCAGCATCGGCCTCGAACTGACGGTGATTTCGGCCTGCGTGCTCGGCGGCGTGTCGCTTGCCGGCGGCCGCGCCACCATCTCGGGGGTGATCGTCGGCGTGCTCATTCTCGGCATGGCCCAGAACGTGATGGACCTGCTCGGCATCCAGTCCTTCTACCAGATGTTCGTGCTCGGCATGATCCTGCTCACCGCCGTGCTGTTCGACAATATTCTGGCGGGCGCCTACCGGCGCCGCTAACGCAAAATGCGTTCGGGCGGAGCCGGATTCTTAAGTTAACTCTTTACCATCAAAAGCATTTTGCGATTCTTGGTGATTCGAGCTGAAAGTAGAACGCTCTAAGCAGGGAGCCGTGACAAGGAAGCAACCCATGGCCAGGCACAGCGACGCCCTCCTCCCCGTTCTATCCAACGCTCTGGCCGAGGGCGGCAAGGTGCATGACAGCGTGGTGCGCACGCTGGGCGGCTGGGTGCTGGGTGGACGCTACCGGCCCGGCGACACCCTGCCGCGCGAGGATGAACTCGCCACCTCCTTCGGCATTAGCCGCACCTCGGTGCGCGAGGCGATCAAGGTGCTCTCGGCTAAAGGCCTGCTGGAGACGCGGCCGCGCATCGGCGTCAAGGTGCGCCAGCGCGAGGAATGGCGCATGCTGGATCCGGCCGTGCTGTCCTGGCATCCCGACCTCAGCCATGACCGAGAGTTGGTGGCGAGCCTGATGGAAGCGCGCCGCATCATCGAGCCGGCGGCGGCGGAGCTGGCGGCCCGCCGCGGCAGCGCGGCCGATCTCGCCGAGATCGAGGCCGCCTATCTCGGCATGGAATCCTCCATCCCGCACGACCTCGACGCTTGTTGCGAAGCGGATCTCGCCTTCCATCGCGGCGTGATCGCCGCCAGCCACAACATCGTGCTGCGCAGCCTGGTCGGCACGATCGAAACAGCCCTCAAGGCGACCTTCATGCTCACCACCAGCCTGATGGAAGACCAGGCCCGTACCCTCTCGGTGCACAAGGCGGTGCTCGACGCCATCCGCTTCCGCGACACCGCCGGTGCGCGCGGCGCCATGAACCGTCTGCTCGACCTCGCGGCAGAAGATCTGGTCCGCAGCTGAGCGCCCTTGGGGGGCGGGTCTGAATTCTACTGAGTCACGATTTTAGGAGATTCGCGCGCGTGTGGGATTTGGTAGGGTTGTGATTCGTCTCAAGAAGCGAATTGGCGGCTCGAATGACCCAGAACATCGACGCAGGTGAGGATCGTTTTAGTAAGTACGTCAATGAGTTAACGTTGGCTCTTGGGCGAGCGGATCGTGCTGTGCCGTTCAAGGACTATTGCACGGGCCTGCTGCTACCTGGCGAGCGCAAGAGCGTGGAACCTATGGCAGCGGTGGTGGCACCGGGCCATGTCTCGGCCAAGCATCAATCTCTGATGCATCTGGTGAGCCAGGCGAAGTGGTCTGACGCGGCCGTGCTCAGCAAAGTGCGCGAGCTTGTCCTGCCGGCGATCGAAGCCAGTGGCCCGATCGAGGCTTGGATCGTCGATGACACGAGCTTTGCCAAGAAGGGCGATCATTCGGTGGGTGTGACCCGCCAATATAGCGGACGGCTGGGCAAGGTCACCAATTGCCAGGTCGCGGTAACCCTGTCGGTCGCCAATCATGCGGCGAGCCTGCCGATCGCCTACCGGCTGTACCTGCCGCAGGAATGGGCCGATGACAGGGCGCGGCGCCAAACCGCTCATGTTCCCGAGGAAGTGATCTTCAAGACCAAGCCACAGATTGCGCTTGGGCAGATCCGGGCGGCGCTTGAAGCCGGCGTATCGCCTGGTGTGGTGCTGGGCGATGGCGGCTACGGGGTCGATGGCGCCTTCCGATCGGAGGTCACGGCTTTGGGATTGACCTATCTGGTCGGCGTGCAATCGACATTGAGTGTGTGGCCATTGGGGGTGGAACCATTGCCTCCCAAGACCTGGAGCGGGCGGGGCCGGCCGCCTTCGCGTCTC
>NZ_BSPC01000043.1:0-34796 GCF_030160835.1 Labrys miyagiensis
CAGATCACGCTGATTTGCGGAATCCCCTTGAGTCAGAATCCACGCCCCTTGGTATAAAGCGTGATCGCCAGCATCGCCGCGAAAATCAGCATGTGGACCCCGCTGCGTGCTCCGGCCATGCCGAATCCGGCGAGCAGCGATCCACCCAGCCCGAATCCGAAAAGCATGGCGTAGACAATTTGGGGCGGATGTCTTTCGGCGGCCCCCTCGCGTAGCCTCGCAAATTCGAACACATTGGTGAGGGCCGGCAGCGCCAATGTACACGCGGACCGATAATTGGACTGCGGGCAGGCCTCGATTGCGGCTTCCCAGAGTTTCTTCTTGGATTCCCGTATCTTGATCAGTTGCTCGGGGGGCCAAAGTTCCGTGCCTTGCCAGAGCGACAGATCACGCGGCATTTGGTACAGCGCAATCCGGTCGGCCGTATAGTCCTTCAGTTTGGCTTGTAGATCGCGAGCTTGCCCCTCAAAAAGGCTGAGACGGTCATAGGCGGTGCTGACCGCGTTCGCCTCCTGGAGGACTAGCTGCCGGCGTTCGTCGAAGCGCTGCAATGCGCCAGATATGGTGAAAGCAAGAAGCAATCCGATCAAGGCGAATACTGCGCTCTCGATGGTGGTGAGGCTCGACATGCTGTCGACGCCCTCTTTTCTCATATGTCGCAGGCCAAGTAGCCGCCCGCAATGCAACAAGAGCAGAGAACTGATGAAGAATAGCGCGGTAATTCCGAAAGCAAATAACTGGAATACCACCGGCGTGACCTCTCACTTTGAAAGAAAGCGTAGCCTACTTCAAGAGGGCCGGAGACCAGAAGTCTTGGTTACGGTAAAATAAACGAGGAACTGAGTCAAATGGCGGCCGGCGCTCTTGGTGCACTCTCCGCCTCTATGATCTCCAAGGCCGTTCCATCAAACCTTCGACTATCACCGAACGCAGCAGAAATTCATCCTCCGCAATGAGGGCGACAGGACGTGGCAATATAGAAAGCACGCCGTCCAGATTTAAAAGATGGACCAGGTTTTTGATCCCGGGCTTTGGTGGTGCGATCTTCTCCAGCGAATGGAAGGAGGCACCATGGGCCAGGTTCTCCACGGCAGCGCCACCACGACAGAGGCAATCCGTCGAGCGATACAGCATAGTGAATAGAGCCCGAGGGCATTGGCGAGGCGCTGCGGGATCAATCAGAAGTCCGTAGCGAAGTGGAAGAAGCGGACATCCGTTGCCGATCCGCCGACCGGCCCGAAGGAGCCGCGGTCGCCAGTGCTATCCATCCAGGAGGAGACGGTCATCGTCGCCTTCCTACAGCATACACACCTGCCGCTGGACAACTGCCTCTACGCTCTGCAACCGCCAATCCCGCACCTGACGCGGTCCTCGCTCCACCGCTGTTTGCAACGCGAAGGGATTGGCCGGCTACGAAAATCCCTACGCGAAAATAGCGAAGGTGCTTCCAGCGACCCACCGAAGTTCACGGCATAAGCCTGAGATTGACAATCGGGCGGCATTGAGCCGAGGTCCGAAGAGCGCTGAATCATCCAAGTGACGTAGATTTTCATACTACGGCGCCAAGTATGTCTGCCGACCTACAATGACTTGTTAATTGTCCATCACTGGGTAATCACAGTTTCGCTATAGTGATATAGAACCAAGGTACACTAGGCAGAAGGCAAAAAAAGAGCTCCATAGTTGTTTATGAAGAGGGGCACCTTAACGTCAAGCGGTATGGATGACGACAACTCCGACCTCGCAAATCTCCGCAGCTCGGCAATACCGAGTTCCAAATCCTGTTGATATGCCATCAAGGTGCCTCTTGGCCTGAATGTCCACTGGCGCCGAGCTTGAACATACGGCGACCCTCGACGGCCGGTGGGGCCTATATCCTAAATGGAATGATGTAGCGTAATTGACGTATATGCTCCGCCAAAACCAATATTTTGTGTATTTATCCCGTAAAAAAATGTTTAAAAATTAGAATTTATAGTATAGCGTGTCAAATTTTGGTCTGCAATTGCACCTTAGTACAGGGTCCAGATAGACATTTGTCGCTTTAATGTAGTGGGGTGACATCACATCTAGATCGAATAGGCTCTGGGTTCCGGCATCTTCGACGGCGCCGCGCTGGTGCAGAATTTCGGGAAGCAGAACCCCGCCAACACGCTCTGGTCCAAGCAAAAGACAGTTTTGTGAGGAGTTCCCATATGCCCATTCGATCTGCCCAGCAGACTGCACTCTCGAAGTACGACCGGCTGATTGCAGTTGCCCGCAGTCACGAGCACGCCGTGACCATTGTTGCGCATCCCTGCGATGAGACCTCTCTGCGAGGGGCGGTAGACGCGGCAGCCGAAGGGCTGATCGACCCGGTGCTGGTCGGACCGAAAGCAAGAATCCTTGCCGTCGCCGCCGAACACGGCATCGACCTTTCCCCTCACGAGATCATTGATGCCCCGCACAGCCACGCTGCCGCCGCAAAGGCTGTCGCGCTGATTCGGGAGGGCAAAGGCGAACTCCTGATGAAGGGGAGCCTGCACACTGACGAACTCATGCGCGAGGTCGCGGCGTTAGCCATTGGTCTACGCACTGGACGGCGGATCAGCCACGTCTTCATCATGGACGTACCCGGACATCCCGAGACCCTGTTCATTACCGATGCCGCGATCAATATCTTTCCTGATCTCGATGCCAAGCGTGACATCATCCAGAACGCCATCGATCTGTGGAACGGCATCGGACTTGGCACGCCGCGTGTTGCGATATTGTCTGCCGTCGAGACCGTAACCGCCAAGATACCCTCCACCATCGAGGCGGCTGCCCTGTGCAAGATGGCTGATCGCGGCCAGATCCCCGGTGGGTTGCTCGAAGGTCCTCTAGCCTTCGACAATGCGATCAATCCTGAAGCCGCTCGCATCAAGCAAATCTCTTCCCCAGTGGCCGGAAACGCCCAGATTCTGGTGGTGCCTGATCTGGAGGCCGGCAACATGCTGGCGAAGAATCTGACCTTCCTGACGCATGCAGACGCCGCCGGCGTCGTGCTCGGCGCGCGGGTACCGATTGTGCTGACCTCGCGGGCCGACTCGGTGCGCACGCGTCTTGCCTCCTGTGCGGTTGCCGCGCTCTACGCGGCGGCGCGGCGGCGCGATGCTGCAATTGCGGTGGCCTGAACGATGGATGTCATTCTCGTCGTAAACGCCGGCTCTTCCAGCCTCAAATTCCAGATCTTCGCGATCGAGGGCAGCGAGCTATCGCGTCAACTGCGCGGCCAGATTGACGGCATAGGAACGCGGCCCCGCCTGCGCTGCAACAGCTCCGACGGCTCAGTCTTGGTCGACCGGACCTATGCTGCCACCGAGGTTCCCGATCTCCAGGCCGCTACAGCGATAGTCCGCGTATGGCTCCGCGATCGGGGCGGCTTCAAATTACGGGCCATCGGCCACCGAGTGGTGCATGGGGGCCCCGATTACGACCGTCCGGTGCGAATCGATAGGGACGTGCTTGCGCACCTCACGGCTTTGGAAGACCTGGCACCGCTGCACCAGCCCAACAACCTGGCACCGATCCGGCTGGCGATGGGCATCGACCCATCCATGCCGCAGGTCGCCTGTTTCGACACTGCCTTCCACCGCGGCCATCCCCCTCACACCGACTGCTATGCGCTGCCTCGTGCGCTCTATGATGGCGGCGTGCGCCGATATGGCTTCCACGGCCTCTCCTACGAATATATCGCCGAACGTCTTCGGGAGGTTGAACCTGATCTTGCGGGCGGGCGGGTCATCGTCTCCCATCTCGGCAGCGGCGCGTCGATGTGCGCGCTGGACGGCGGGCGCAGTGTCGAATGCACCATGGGGTTCACCGCGCTTGACGGCCTGCCGATGGGTACTCGGCCGGGCCAGCTCGATCCTGGGGTCGTCCTTTATTTGATTGCCCAAAAGGGCATGAGCGCGGCCGAGGTCTCCGATCTGCTCTACCGCGATTCAGGTCTCAAAGGCCTGTCAGGCGTTTCCAACGACATGCGGGATCTGCTGGCGAGTGATGAGCCTGGCGCTGCCTTTGCCATCGATCATTTCATCCATCGCTGTGCACTGCATGCCGGCATGCTTGCCGCATCACTTGGCGGGCTCGATGCCTTCGTCTTCACTGCGGGAGTGGGCGAAAACGCACCTGCAATCCGCGCACGCATTGCCGATAGGCTTGGCTGGCTGGGAGCAGAGCTGGATCGGACTGCCAATGAGGCCGGTGCCGTAAGGATATCGACGCTCAAAAGCCGTGTCGCGCTCCTCGTCGTGCCAACTGATGAGGAAGTGATGATTGCACGCCATACCCTGGCGCTCATCCATGCAAGCTAGGGTGGCTTCCGGTCAATATTGAGTTGAGAAACGCTCTTTCCTCTGTCGCGAGGTACTCTCTTCATACAAGCCGGTGTCCACCTCACTGCCAAAACGCACCAGCGCGACAGCAAATCTGCTATGCCGCTGTCCACCAAGACGGTTCGCATCCATGCCATCTCGCTCGGTCCGCTCGCAAAGCGCGGCTTGCGGCATCGCAACGAACTGCTCGCGAAGGCCAAAGTCAGGGCTCTTGCCCGTGAGTTGTCACTATCGACGATGTCGGCATGGCCACTGACTTCCTCGCTCACAATGCGGGCACGTGGCACAGGGGCGATGAGACTGGGATGGTTGCAAGTGGTCATTGTCACAAAGGACAACAGACGTCGCCGTTTGATAGTGGCACCTTCACTCGCGGCCAACATTGCGGAAGAGAAGGTAATTGCGCTCGATTCAGTTTGCCTCGAACAGTGTCCGAATGTCCGCCGCCAGTAAGGTGGCCCTTGTCCGCATAGGCGTGAACTAGGCATCCCGCGGTGGGTGCTTCGACTACCACTCCCGCACCATGATCAAGGAGAATATCTACCGCTCTGACCTTGACCAGCTTTGAGCGCTGCAAGCCCGAGGCAGTGTGGATGACTCTGGTAAGTAGCGGGAATGAAGCTTCCTTTTCCGGAAAAGCTTATGAAAGGATGATCACCGAAGTCGTCAGAATAAACGCAGGCTATGCTTTGCAATGTTGCAATTGACCGGGTAGTTATACGCTTAGGCTAAACTCACTTCAAGCTTGGGAGATCCCCTGTGCCGAAACGAATTGCCCTGATATTGGCTCTATTAATCACAGCAGGCATGACAGCTTGCGCACCTCATCCGCAAATAACAAGCGAGACCGTGGTTATTGCAGGGCTGGGGCCTGTGGAAGTTGAACGAATCGACGTGACGGTTGCAGCCGTCAATCCGGGCAACCGAACCGTCATCGTGGAGCAGGGGGCCTACAAATGGCTCGTTGACGTTCCGCCGATATTTGGCGATCTACACCAGATTCGAGCAGGTGATAGGCTCCAAATCAGGCGCGCCGATGGTGCGGTTCTAAACATGCGGAGAGCCAGAAGAGGCGAAAGGCCAGGCGTCGCCTACACCGAGACAGTGAGTGAGCCGAGGTTCCAAAATCTCCCTGACAAATATGTGGCGCATTCGGTGACGTTGACGGCGAAGTTCGAAAGCTTCGATCCGTCCTCAGGAATAGTTCACTATGTTGGCCCCGCAGGCTACAACTCTCTCCGGGTGATGGATCCAGCCATCCAGGCCGATCTTGGTACATTGCGGAAGGGTGATATGGTGAGCCTGACTTTTGGGGAGGCCTACCACATCTTGAAGGAGTAAAAGGCACTCCGCTTGCGTCGTCGTCGGCAAACCTTATGTAGCACTACGTCAGATCGGCCTCCGCCTTTGATGCGAGGCCGCGGACCAGGAATTGTGTTCACGGACAAACCTAGCATGGCACCAGCCAGTGCATCCATCAGCGACATAGTGCGACTTGAGGCTTAGTGTGTCTTGTGAGGGTAGACTTTAGTGAGACCACGGAAATCTATGGCACGGTTGCCGGTTACTTTAGGCAATCATAAGAACCAAGGCTTTTTTCCACGGCCTGCGAATATCGCGTTTTTCAAGAGGGCGTCCTGATATTCCGAATGTCCCTATAGCTTGGCCTTAGAGCTGCGCCTGTCGCCCTTTGCGCAGCCCGGAAATCTCTGCCGGGGATGGTCGCGATCCCGCAGGCTGATGATCATCCCATTTAATGGCTATTTGGGTCCATGGAACAGCAGAAGATTCCGCTCAAAACGACGCTTTCGCGCTTTGCCCACGCGATTGGACATTTCGCGGCCTCAGAGGTCGGCTGGAAGGCCAAGCTGATGTTTGTCGCGCTGGTCGGACTGTTAGGTGGGGTCAACGGGCTGAACGTCCTCAACAGCTATGTCGGCCGGAACTTCATGACCGCGATCACGCAACGCGACAATGAAGAGTTCATTCGGCAGGCGCTGTTTTACGTCGGCGTGTTCGCGGGTTCCACGGTGGTCGCCGTCATCGCGCGCTTTGCCGAGGAACGTCTGGCCCTGCTCTGGCGGGAATTCGTCACCCGGAGGGCCATCGGATTCTACCTGGCCGACGCCACTTACTATCGCCTGGATGCCTCCAGCGAACTTGCCAATCCGGATCAGCGCATCGCCGAGGACCTCCGCACGTTCACGGTGATGACCCTGTCCTTCGTGCTCATGGGCCTCAACAGCAGTTTCACCGTCATCGCCTTTTCCGGAGTGCTGTGGTCGATCAGTCCGCTGCTTTTCATCGTGGCGGTATCCTATGCCGCCTGTGGATCATACCTGACGATTGTCCTGGGGCGCCCCCTGGTGAACCTCAACTACAACCAGCTCGATAAGGAGGCCAGTTTCCGCTTCGGCCTGATCCATATCCGCGAGAATGCAGAGGCGATCATGCTGACCGGGAGCCAGGAACGGCAGAAAAGCCGCCTTCAGGAGCAGCTCAATGAATTGATCGCGAATTTTCGCGTCATCACGGCAGTCAACCGCAATGTAGGCTTCTTCACCACGGGCTATGGCTGGCTGATACAAATCATTCCCATCCTGATCATCGCACCGGCATTCATGAGAGGAGACATCGCTTTTGGCGTGGTAACTCAATCGGCGATGGCATTCTCGACAATGGTGGCAGCGTTTTCGCTGATCATCACGCAGTTCCAATCGCTGTCGAATTTCGCCGCCGTGGTTGCCAGGCTCAGCTCCTTGATGAGCGCCATCGAGCATGCGCAGGTCAGAGTAGGCGGGTCCGTCGAAATTGGCGAAACGGAAGGCCGTCTGGACTTTGATCGGTTGACCTTGCTCTCCCCGCACACCGGCGAGATATTGCTGAAGGACTTGTCGATATCAATTGCCCCCGGGTCGAATGTGCTGGTCACGGGCCCCAACGAGGCGGCGCGGACCACCTTGTTCAGGGCAACCGGGGGCGTCTCGGTTGCTGGCTCCGGACACATCCTGCGTCCGCGTTCCGGCAACATCCTGTTCCTGGCCCAGCAGCCCTATCTGCCGCCCGGCACGCTGAGGGAGGCTCTCGTACCGCCCTCACGGGAAAGTGAAACCGGGGACGAGCGCCTCCGAGAAATGCTGCATGATCTGGATCTCGACCACGTCCTGGCACGTGCGGGCGGGCTGGACACTCCCCAGGATTGGGAGTCGCTGCTTTCCCTGGACGATCGGCGCCTGCTGGTTTTTGTCTACACCCTCCTTGCAGCACCGCAATTCGCCTTCCTGGACCGCATCGATAGCACGCTTGGCTCCGACCGGGCGCGCAGGTGCCTCGGCCTGCTTTCGCGGAACTCGATTGCCTATCTCGTCAATTCGGAGACCAAGGCCGTCGCCGATCTCTGCGAAGCCGTACTCGAATGCGCTGAGGATGGTAGCTGGACCTGGGTCGAGACCCGTCCTGACGTACAATTGACGCCCCAGAGCTAAGGTCTAGATGTTGAGCGCACCATCATCAAAAGGGGCGACGGCGTCATGGCAGATTCACGAGTGACTCAGGAACTGGCGTTGATAGATGCCTATTGGCGGGCAGCCAATTATTTAGCGGTCGGGCAGATCTATCTCTATGATAATCCGCTGTTGCGGCAACCCCTTACGAAGGAACATATCAAGCCGCGCCTTCTAGGCCACTGGGGTACAACGCCGGGCCTGAACCTGATCTATGCGCATTTAAATCGGATCATCAAAAAGCATGACCTGGACATGATTTACGTCACGGGTCCCGGACATGGCGGTCCGGCGCTGGTTGCGAATGCCTATCTGGAAGGAACTTACAGCGAAGTTTATCCGAATATTTCACAGGATGTAGAGGGCATGAAGCGCCTCTTCACCCAGTTCTCATTTCCCGGCGGTATACCCAGCCATGTCGCCCCCGAGACGCCTGGGTCCATCCACGAGGGCGGCGAACTCGGCTACGCGCTGTCCCACGCCTATGGAGCCGCCTTCGACAATCCGGATCTGATCGTTGCCTGCGTGGTAGGCGACGGCGAGGCTGAAACCGGCCCGATGGCAACGAGCTGGCATTCTAACAAGTTCCTGAATCCCGTGACGGACGGTGTGGTGCTGCCCATTCTGCATCTCAACGGGTACAAGATCGCCAATCCCTGCGTGTTGGCGCGGATCAGCCACGATGAATTGGATCAGCTCTTTCGCGGCTATGGCTACACGCCCTATTTCGTCGAGGGCGACGAGCCGGCCAAGGTCCATGAGGCGATGGCGGCGACCCTTGATCAGGTCGTCGCCGAGATAGGGCGGATCAAGGCCGATGCCGCGGCGAGCGGCGTTATCGAGCGTCCCCGATGGCCGATGATCGTGCTTCGCACGCCCAAGGGCTGGACCTGCCCCAAGGAGATCGACGGCAAGCGCACCGAGGGATATTGGCGCTCGCATCAGGTGCCCATGGGGGAAATGCACGCCAATCCCTCGCATGTCCGCCTCCTCGATGAATGGATGCGGAGCTATGGGCCCGAGGAACTCTTCGATGATGGAGGCCGCCTGCGGCAGGAACTCGCGGAACTTGCCCCGAAGGGAAAGCGTCGGATGAGCGCGAATCCGCACAGCAACGGCGGCCTGCTCCTGAAGGATCTCCGCCTGCCGGATTATCGCGACTATGCGGTCACGGTGAGTTCTCCCGGGGAGACCATCGCGGAATCGACTAGGGCCATGGGCACGTTCCTGCGCGACGTCATGAAGCTCAATCAGGATGCACGCAATTTCCGGCTTTTCAGCCCCGACGAGAACAATTCGAACAGATGGCAGGATGCGCTGGAAGTAACCAACCGCGCCTGGCTTGGCGACATCTATCCCTATGATGACCACCTCGCCCCGGACGGACGCGTGATGGAGATGCTCAGCGAGCACCAGTGCCAGGGCTGGCTCGAGGGCTATCTGCTGACGGGAAGGCACGGGTTCTTCTCATGCTACGAGGCCTTCATCCACATCATCGACTCGATGTTCAATCAGCATGCCAAATGGCTGAAGGTGTGTAACGATATCCCCTGGCGCCAGCCGGTTGCCTCGCTGAATTATCTTTTGTCCAGTCATGTCTGGCGGCAGGACCACAATGGCTTCAGCCATCAGGATCCCGGTTTCATCGACCATGTCGTCAACAAGAAGGCAGAAGTCGTCCGCGTCTATCTGCCGCCGGATGCCAATTGCCTGTTGAGCGTGACCGATCACTGCTTGCGCAGCCGCAACTATGTCAACGTGATCGTGGCGGGCAAACAGCCGGCCCCGCAATGGCTTACGATGGAGGAGGCCATACGGCACTGCACCGCGGGCCTCGGGATCTGGGAGTGGGCCAGCAACGACAAGGGCACCGAACCCGACGTGGTGATGGCCTGCTGCGGCGATGTGCCGACGCTGGAGACTCTCGCGGCCGTCCAGCTTCTTCACACCCACGCGCCGGACTTGAGGATCCGCGTCGTCAATGTCGTGAATCTCATGACACTGCAGCCGCCCAGCGAGCATCCACACGGCATGTCCGATCATGATTTCGATGCACTGTTCACGACGGACAAGCCGATCATCTTCGCCTTTCACGGCTATCCGTGGCTCATCCACAGGCTGACCTACCGGCGGCACGGCCATGCAAACCTGCATGTGCGTGGCTACAAGGAAGAGGGGACCACCAGCACTCCCTTCGACATGTGCGTCATGAACGATCTCGATCGCTTCCATCTTGTGGAGGACGTGATCGACCGCGTTCCCAAGCTCGGCTCACGGGCTGCCTATGCCAAGCAGGCCGTTCGGGACAAACTTATGGAGCACAAGGATTATATCGCGCGGAATGGCGACGACATGCCCGAGATCGCCGGCTGGCGCTGGGGTCGGCTGGAGGCGGCCGCGGCGCAGGGCTCCACGGAAGCCGACAACGTCTGAACTGACGTGAGCCACCAGGATGAGCTTGCGATTGAGGAATTTCAGTGCGTCCGCTCGTGCGCGGCATAACGCCATCTCTAGAGCAAAATGCGTTCAGGCAGGAGCGAATTTGGAAGTTAACTTGCTAGTATAAAAAGCGTTTTGCGATTCTTGGTGGTTCGATCTGAAAGTAAAACGCTCTAGAGCAAAGCGCGTTTAAGCGTAGACGCTGCTTTGCTCTCACTCTTTGTTTCGACGCATCTTTGCGATTCCAACCGATTCCGTCAAATCGCAAAACGCTTTAGAGCCGGGCCTCAAATCCGCCGCGGCTCTAATCGCCCTGGATGAACATTCAGGGGGAATCATACCCCGATTTCGGCGCGTGGGCATCGCCATCGCACGGAGAGAGACCTAGCTCGGCGCGTTCACCCTCAAGGGATTTTGCGACTATGCCTCGATAGGGCGCTCCCACGCCTATGAGCTTCTGAACGCCGGAGAGTTGAAAGCCCGCAAAAGCGGTGGCCGCACCTTGATACTCAAATCAGATGCCGATGCCTATCTCGCCAGCCTTCCCGAATTCAAGGCACGCGGCACACGGCGAAGACTCGCAGCGACGGCGGGACTTATGCTGAAGATCGCTATTGCGATCGCCACAGCCGGCCGCCGGGAGGTGCTTGCCGATACTGTGCTCTTCATGCGCAACCAGGAACGCCCGCCAGAGGAGTTCCTGATCTGCCGGGCAAGGCCCGAGGATGCCGATGTAGAGACGCTCCGACAGGCGCATCCCCAGCTCGTCACAGTGTCGAGCCCGGTGGGCCTGTGCCGTCAGCGCAATGTGCTGATGGCCGCCAGCAACGCAGATGTGATGGTGTTCTTCGACGACGACTTCCTGCCCGATGCCGATTTCCTGGTGGAGATCGAGAAGCTCTTCCATGCCAATCCGGACGTGGCGATCGCCACGGGCTGCGTGCTGGCCGATGGCATTCGTGGCGCCGATAAGTTCGCGTCGACCATCGAGACCCAGAGATCGCTGATCTCGACCCTGCAGGATCGCGTGACCATGCGCTCTACGGCGGCGGCAAAACAGACTGACACCAAATCGAGTGTTATCGACGCGACCGAAACTCTCAAATACCAGATCACTCACGAGGCGATCCAGCAGGGCGAACTCGCCGATGCGGAGGCAGGCGCGGCCGTGCTGGAGCGCGAGATCGACAAGACGCTGCAGGGCTTCATCAGCGACAATTCCGAGAAGCTCGGCGATGCCGAACGCCAGATCGACGATCTCACCCAGAAGCTCGCCAAGGCGACGGCCGAGCGCGAGCACAAGACCATCCTCAGCCCCCTCTCTGGCACGGTGCAGGAATCGGTGATCACCAATGTCGGCCAGGTGGTCACGGTCGGGCAGGAGGTCATGCGCATCGTGCCCGACGATTCCAAGCTCGAGCTGCGGGTCTATGTGCTCAACACCGACATCGGTTTCGTGAAGGCGGGGCAGGAAGCGGTGGTGAAGATCCAGTCCTTCCCCTTCACCCGCTACGGCACCATCACCGCCAAGGTGACCAACGTCGTCACCGACGCCGTTCCCGAGCCCGATGCCAAAGAGCTCGAAGGCAATCCGGCTGCGCAGATCTCCAACGCCACATTTGCCGGCGCCGAGCGTACGCAGAACCTGGTGTTCCCGGTCACGCTCGTGCCAGACAAGACCATCATGGGCGCCGATGGCCACAATGTGCCGCTCACCCCCGGCATGGCGGCGACGGTGGAGATCAAGACCGACAGCCGCAGGATCCTCGAATATGTCTTCTCGCCCATCGTCGAGGTGACGAGTGAAGCATTCAAAGAGAGATGAACAGTTTCAAGATAGTGTCACGGTCCTAAAGACGCCATTCCTGGCAGGGCCTCAGTCGAGAATCAGTGTCGGCCGATCGGCGGCGCGGCATAAGGGCGTGCGCTTCGGCCCACCGCCGCTGCTCAAGGTGGAGCAGATTGCTCTGGGCCAGAAGCTCATCAATGCAGGGCCATCAGCGCGCCAGGTCGCCAAGGCGCTCGACGTGCATCCCGCAACCATCTATTGGGTGCTTCGAGGATCGAGTTCAGCAAACGATGCGATTGTTTGGCCCCATGATTTCCGGGATCTCTTTAGCCTTGCTCTGGCTTGCGATCACAATCATCCTAATGCGCCGATCGGGCTGGCACGAACTGATGCATCGCTATCCGGACCAGGGCGAGGTACCTTATCTGCGTCTCAGAGGCCAATCGGGCGCAATGAGTAGGAACGTTCGCATGAGAGGTATTTTGACTCTTAGTGTGTGCCCCTCTGGTCTTCGGGTTGGCGTCTGGAGAATTTTTGGGCTGTTTTGCCGCCCGTTTTTTGTGCCTTGGCGGGAGATTCATTTTGAAGAGAAGGGCTCGCTGCTATGGACCTCTGCCAGAATGCAATTCGGCAATCCGCCTTGCGGCGAACTTACCATTTCTAAGGGCGTCGCAATTCGATTGGCGCGTGCGTCGCACGGGCGCTGGCCAACCCTTGAGCGCTGATGGGCAGTTGATACCTCAAATTGGGGCCGAACAAGATTTTCTCCCCCAGACACGCTAAGCGAATTATACCAAGGGGCCCGAATTCTGACTCAAGGGGATTCCGCAAATCAACGTGATCTGATTCGATGGCGTGGGGAGGTCCTGCGTCATGCCTGCAGCAGTGAAGCTACGCTTAGATTACACTCCGGCCGAGCTTCGGCGGCTGGCGGCCAATGGTAAGCATGCCAATCAGAGTCGCCGACTGCTGTCGCTGGCGGCGGTGTTGGAGGGGCGCAGTCGAGAAGAAGCGGCGCGGATTGGCGGCATGGACCGGCAAACACTGCGCGACTGGGTTCACCAATTCAACGAGCACGGTCCCGATGGGCTGAAGGATCATTGGTATGAGGGACCCTCGGCCCGCCTGAGTGCCGAGCAATTATCGACCCTCGCCGATATTGTGAAGACGGGACCGGACCGGGTCGAGGATGGCGTGGTGCGGTGGCGCCGGGTCGATCTGAAGCGCGTTATCGAGGAACGCTTTGGCGTCAGTTATCATGAGCGTACGGTGGGCAAGATCCTCAAGCAGATCGGCTTTTCCCATATCAGTGCCCGTGCGCGTCATCCCGGCCAGAAGCCCGAAACGATCGCGGCGTTTAAAAAAACTTCGAAGCTACGCTGAAGGCGCATCTGGCCCATCTTCCCAAGCACAAGCCGATCGAGATCTGGTTCCAGGACGAGGCGCGGATAGGCCAGAAGAATGGCCTTGTACGTCAATGGGCGCTCCGCGGCACCAGGCCACGCCAGCCGGCCGATCAGCGTTACCAGAGCGCCTATCTGTTTGGAGCCATCTGTCCGGCTCGCGGCGTCGGCGCCGGCCTGGCCATGCCCTATGCCGATACGCCAGCCATGCAGGAGCACCTGGACGAGATCAGTCGCCTGGTGGCCAAGGACGCCCACGCCGTCCTCATCCTCGACCGGGCAGGATGGCATACGACAAACAAGCTGAAGGTCCCCGCCAACATCACTCTGATCCTGCTGCCTTCCCGCTCCCCAGAGCTCAATCCTGTCGAGAATGTCTGGCAATACCTCAGAGCAAACTGGCTCTCCAATCGTGTCTTCGACACCTATCAGGACATCATCGACGCTGCATGCGAGGCCTGGAACAAGCTCACCGCATCACCAAACGTCATCACTTCAATCGGAATGCGTGATTGGGCCCATATCGGTCAATAATTAGGGCCGTTGGTATTACTCAAGTATTTCAGTTGGTTGAGGGGACCAACCATTTGGGTCCATTTGAGTCGCGTTGAGAGGCTTTGACACTGCTCGGAGCGGCTGAGCGACAAGCCCAGCATCATGCGCATTATCGAACTGGTGCCAGCCTGATACCAGCGGCACTCTTAGGGCTGGGGCTCTCCTGCAAAACTGCCCCAGCCCTGGGGTGAGTAGAGGCCCCGCAACGTGACGCTCACCATGGCCACGAACGCAGCATCGAGATCGGGTGTCGCGGGGGCCGTGCTGGCGCGCCGTGGTCTACGCTGCCCTTGTCCCTACGGGGCCGCATTGCGACCGAGAAGCGTCCTTGGCTGTCGCGGGGACACCGCCTATCATCAGGCAATCCCACACAGCGCCGTATGAACCTGTCGTGGCGTTCCTGTGGGTTAATTTCCGCGGGCAACGCCAAGGCCCGTCGTAGCGCTTTCCTCACCCAACTCAGCATCTTCTGGACCCTCAGGCCGCATAGTAGCAGCCGTCCGGCAGCCGGGCGAAGACAGCCAATAGTGGGAGGTCACCTATACTCCTGGAGCTCAGCGTCGGTCATCCGCACATTCCAGAACTCATCAAACGTCGGCGCTAACCTTGCGGCATCCGGCTGTGGACGCAATGAATACCCCAAAAGCTTCGTGGTCACTTGCCCGCTCGCCCTGTCGGCATCGCCTTCTATTCGGTTCCTGTCCATCGGCACGCAGCTTCGATCCACGCTTCCTCCCCACGATCGGCCGCCCGCTCGCAGTTGCGCTTCTTAACGCTCGCTGTAACCAGCTCACGGCGGGACTTCCACCCGCAAGAGTGCGCCCATGCTGGGCGCACAAGCAAAAACGGCCCGGCGCGCGCCGGGCCGTTTCCTTTACGTATGGTCAGGTCACTGGAACGTGACATTGCCGTGCGCGTCGATGTCGATCGTCACGGGGGTGCCCGACAGTTGCGCCGACGCTTCCAGCGTGTTTTCGGCGGTCTGGCGGAACGACGAGGCCAGCGTATAATTCTGCGCCGCAAAATAGGCGACGAGATCGGCGCTGCTGACCGAACTCAGATTGGTGATCCGACCCTTGGAATTGACAGTCACCGCGCTCGCGGCGGCGGTGGAGGGGAGGCTGTCGACGGATGGCGTCGTCACCGCGGGAGCCTGCAGGGCCGCACCCACCGTCGCGCCTGTGCCGGCCGTGACGCCCGATGCTTCGTTGCCGCCCAGCGAAGTGCCGCCCGAAAGGCCGCCGCCGAGCGATCCGCCGGCGCCGCCGACCGATCCGCCGGCGCCGCCGACCGACCCGCCGAGGCTGCCGGTGAGCGAGCCTGCGGTTGCGGCAAACGGGACCGCGGCGGTCAACGCCAGGGCCGTCAATGCAATGCCAATGTTTTTCATCGTTTCACCTTTTCTATCAGTGTCTTGAGCTCCAGGTCCGATCAGGCGGAGGAACGACATGCCGGAGAGTGTGATGTGGGAAAAATTCCCACATCACCGTTTTATGTTGATTCGGGACTTGTTGTCAAGGGCGTGGGATTGTATCCCACGCTGTGGACGTTGGATTAGTGACATGACTTTAGATCCGGGCAGTACCTCGCCGGAGGCGAAAAACCTTCAGCGTCCGATCGCGCGGTTGCTCCGGCCGCTGGTGCGCCTGTTCGTGCGTAGCGGCATCACCTTCCCAGTCATCTGCGATTTGCTGCGCGAACTCTATGTGAATGTCGCCGAGTACGACTTCGCCCTCTCCGACAAGGAACAGACCGATAGCCGCGTCAGTCTCCTGACCGGCATCCACCGCAAAGAGGTGCGGAGACTGCGCGGCGCCGGGGCTCCGGTGACCGTCGTGCCGACAGCCCTGTCCCGCACGAGCAGCATCCTGGCGTGTTGGCTCGCTTCGCCGCGCTTCACCGACGAGGCGGGGGCGCCGCTGGTGCTGCCGCGTAGGGCAGAGGGCTCGGCGCCGTCCTTCGAGGCCCTGGTCGCCAGCGTCACCAAGGACGTTCGGCCGCGGGCCATCCTCGACGAATGGCTCGACCGCAAGCTCGTCACCGTCGATGGCAACAATTGCGTGACCTTGCTCGAAACCGCACTCGTACCCCGGAGCGGCGATGAACAGTCACTCTATTATTTTGGGCGCAACCTGCACGATCACATTGCCGCATCGGTCGCGAACATCACCTCCGCGGAACCGCTTTTCCTCGAGCGGGCCGTCCATTATGACGGCATCTCCGAAAACTTGGCACGGCAGTTCCAAGACCAGTCGCGGGCGCTGGCCATGTCGGCGCTGCAAAGCGCCAACCGCCAAGCCTTCACGGCTTGCGAGAGCGATCCCGGCGGTGACTGGCGCTGGAATTTCGGTGTCTATGTCTATGCCGAACAGGTGCCAGGCGGCCGCCAATCCCCCAGCCCCGGTCACGATGTCGAGGAAGATCAATCATGAGCAGGCGCTGGCTGATATCCCGCCGCAGGCTGACCCACCTCCTGGCCTGTTTGGTGGCGGGCCTGCCCTTTGCGGCCTACGCCGAGGATCCCGTGCCGTCGGAACCGGAGAGCCTTGAGCCGCCGCAGCCTCCGCCGATCGACAAAAGGCGCCGGGACCGCGGCATCGGCGGCACCGGCGTGATCGGCACCATCCGGCAATTCGGCAGCATCGTCGTCAACGACCTCCGCATCGCCTATCCGCCCGACGTCGCCGTGATCATCGACGGCATCGAGAAATCTTCCACGGCCATGCGGATCGGCCATGTTGTCGAGGTGGTGGCACAGGGGCGCCGGGACCGCCTCTCGACCCAGCGCATCGTCATCACCAGCGAGGTGATCGGGCCGGTGGAGAGCGTCTCGGCTACGATGATCACGGTTCTCGGCCAAACCGTCCTCGTCGACGGCCCCCTGCCGCAGCCGCCCCTTCATCCGGGCGAAGTGGTTTCCGTTTCCGGCCTTCGGCGGCTGGACGGCACCATCGTCGCCAGCCTGATCGAGCGCAGGCGCGGCGCGCGGCGGCAGATCGTCGGGCTGTTGCAAGCCGGCAGCGATGGTGTGCCCCGCATCGGACGACTGGTCGTCCGCGGTGCGCGGCGATCGCTCCTGGGGCAGCGCGTGTTGCTCACAGGCCGGCTGGTGGCGGGTGTCTTCGAAGTGACGGGCAGCCGCCTTGCCTTGGCATTGCTGCTCGACTCCGACCTGGATCATGTGTCGATGGAGGCCTATGGCGAGCGTCGGGGCGGGGGGGTCGTGTTCGGATCGGGCCTTCTGATCGCCGAGGGGAGCGTCGCCGCTTCCCTTTCCGACACACGTGAAGTTCGACTGGTTGTCGAGATCCGACGGGATGAAAAGGGCGCTCTCGCCATCAGCGCGGCTCGGATCACCGATGCAGGCGGGCGCGACGGCCTTGGACTGCCCGGTTTGCGCGAAGATGGCGGTATTCCAGCGCTGGGCGGACCGGGCGGGCTTCCTCTGGGATCACCGCCGGGAGGGCTAGGATCACCGCCGGGAGGGCTGGGAGCACCGGGTGGCCTTCGAGGGGCCCCGCATCTTTGAGGTTGCCGGAGTTCGTGCCGGCAACCGCCGATCCGGGAGCCCTGCATCGGCCGCAGTCAGCGGCTTCCCGCGGCAGGCTGTAAATTGGCCACGAAGATTTCCCCCGGCGATCCCTTGTCTAACCTAATGACCTTTGAGGAGAAATCTTGGGTATAGCGGGGTCACGTTCGGCGCCGATCGTGACCCCACATGGAATTCGTATTTCACTGTTCTTTCAGCTGGTTGCGTCCGAGGTGCCCGGGGTCAATCCTCGGCGCCGATCCACACTGCCGGGATCTGCAAGAGGCGGTGAGGGCTGGAAACTTAAGCCGCTGGTACGCGGACGAGGTTTTCGTGAAGGTCAACGGTAAGCTCCATTATCTTTGGCGGGCCGTCGATCACGAGGGCGAGGTGTTGGAGTTCTTCGTCAGCAAGACCCGGGACAAGACTCAAGCGTTGAAATTCCTTAAGAAGCTATGGCCGTCCTGAGATCATCGTCACCGACGGGTTGCGAGCCTACGGCGCGGCGATGAGGGAGATCGACAATCTCAAACGCCGGGAAGCGGGCCGTTGGAAGAACAATCGGGCCGAGAATTCCCATCAACCGTTTCGACGGCGAGAGGCGGCGATGCTCAAATTCCGCAGGATGAAGACACTTCAAAAATTCGTTGCGATCCACGGCCAGATCCACAACCACTTCAATTCGGAGCGCCACCTCGTCAGCCGGGAAATCTACAAGCAGAGACGCTCGGCCGCCCTGACCGAGTGGCGAGCAGTCGCGGCCTAACCGAAGTTCAGATTGGCCTTCGTGCTCCTGGCGGAGATAGCTTGGAGTTAGTTTGACAGGGCCCCTTCTGCAGTTTGTCCAACCTTGAATAAGGCAACTCCCGCCCGTTGTACTGGATGCCCAAGCGACTGGGGAGGGCTGTTGAATAGCCGATTGCCTGCGTTTCGTCCCGGATCAGATCCATGGTATGTCTAGGAGACATCAAGGTGACTGCCTCTGCGCCAGACTCCCTCCGTACGTGAGGAGATCGACCAATGGCGTGTGTCCTGCAAGCGCTGAGTTTCGCGACCTACCTACTGGCCGGCGCTCCCGACGAGCACGCCGTTGATCTGGAACTTGTTTTGGCGAATGACGCTTCCGCCTCGATGGACGTCGAAGAGCGTCAGGCGCAGCTGCAAGGATACGCTAGTGCATTCCGAGATCCGGCTGTCATCGCTCGCATCTTGGACGGGATACGTGGCCGTATCGCTGTGACATATATGCAATGGTCCGGAGATCGAGATCAGGCTGTTCGCATTCCCTGGAGGTTGATCGACGGCTTCCAAACGTCCTCCCGATTTGCTGAAACGATCGAAAGGCTGCCCGTTGAACTTGAATTTGGCCCCACTTCTCTTGGCTCAGCACTCTCCTTCGGTGCTGCGTTGTTCGACCAAAATTCCTATGAGGGACAACGACGAGTGATCGATATCGCGGGCGACGGCGTCAGCAATGACGGCCCAGCGGTGGAATTAGTTCGCAATCGTATCGTCGCGCGGGGGATCACTATTAATGGCCTCGCCATGATATTTATCAATTCTCCCACAGATAGCCGTTTTGGCTCTCGTAGGTTTTTGCTGAATAGTCAAAAGGACATTTACCTCGAACGCTACTACCGAGACCATGTGATTGGCGGGGCAGGCTCATTCGTCTCGACGATACGGGACAAATCCGGTTTCGTGCAGACCCTGAAGATGAAGTTGATACGGGAGATTGCCGGGAGGGTATCCCCTTGCGTAGACGCTGATTGATCGCCTGCTGCAATTCGTGCGCAGCTAGGGGGCATGCGCGGGCGTGTTAGTCATTTCAGGAACCAGCCTTTATTTTTACAGCTGTGTGCCTCTTTGGACAGCGCGAGCGAAGGATACCTAATGGCCGGCTTAGTAGGCTATTTCGACATCGTCGCCGCCAACGCAAATTGTGGTCAGCCCGCGAGAGTGGGGGAATGGATCCCAGTTGCAGGCACAAAATGAACCTACGGGTCTGAAGGGCGTTGCTCCCGGTGACATCCAACAGGAAAAGCAACAATGAGCACCGCCAACTTGCCGGAAGAAGCCTTTGAAGCCCTTCGCGATCTCGCGGTGAATGGCTCGGACGCCGATAGCTCACCGCCGATGCTGAAGGTGCTGCAGGAACAAGGCTATGCGGAGCTGACGGACAGGAAGTGGGCAGTAACCGGAGCCGGGCAGGCGTTGCTGGACTCTGGCGCCCTCGAAGATCGCCCACCATACCTGCCTAAAGCAGACTGAGCCAATTTAGCTCACATAGATTCCCGCCTGCATCGAGCCGGGAAGAAGCGCAGGTACTACAATGCTGGTGCGTGTCGAATTCGCGTAACGCCTTTTATGTCTGTTGGCGGTCGCACGCTTGACTAAGGCGCAGAGCTGAACATGAAATCGGACCGCTCCTTTGCGCTCATATACGGCATCGCCTATCTCCTTGACCGGGCGGCACTCTGTCAGTTCCGAAAGCGCGATATGGAAAAGCCGCGAACATCCCGGTCTGTTTCGCCGCGGCAGATCAGATCCGCCGTGATACGGCCGACCAGGGGACCGAGTGTGTAGCCGTTCGACGCGACGGCATTGAAGAAGCCGGGAATGCTGGGATGCTCACCTAGAATTGGGGCGCCGTCGATATTGACGTTCATCGCAGCCCAACTGCGGATGATATGAAGTTTGCGCAGGGCCGGGATGACATGTTGCGCCACCCATAGATTGCCTTCCAAACTGGCCCGTAGAGGTCTGGGATGATGATGGATCGGATCCAGTCCGGCCGTCCACCCGCCCCCGATGATGAAATTGCCATTGGCCGCCTGCTTGAGCGTCAAGTGCCGGTCGGCATGGGCCACGAGGCGCGAGACGAGCGGCTCGACAGCCTCCGTGACCACCATCTGGAGGGGAGCACCGAACACTGGAACATCAGTCCCCAGCATACGGCCGATTTGCGATGCGAAAGCGCCAGCCGCATTTACTACCACGCCAGCACGGATTAAGCCGCGCGACGTATGGACAATGAAGCCCGCCGCGACCCGCTCGATGGCAAGGACATCCACCTGCTCAAATAACTTCGCGCCAGCGGCTGTTGCTCCCTCCAGCACGCCCTGTGTTGCAATCAATGGATTGATTTTACCTTCCTGGGGACAAAAGGCGGCGCCGAGAAAGCCGTCGCTGAGAGCGGGCTCGAGCCCGCGCAGTGTCGAGGCGTCGATCATCTGGCAATCGATGCCCTGCGACTGCTCCACACGGGTCTTTTCGATAAGGAAAGCAAGATCGCGCTGGTTCTCGGCAACCATCAGACCGCCTGTGATCCTCATTTCGAAGTCGCGGCGAAGCTCGCGTTCGAGCTCGGCCCAAAGTGCGATGGAATCGCGTTGCAGAGGCAGGGTCTGGGCTGCCGGCGATCCGCCGCCTTCGGCCCTGGCGCCATGATCGAAAGAAAGGAGCTGGGCGTGTAAGCTGCCAGCATTGCCACCGGATGCGCGCGCATTGGCATATCCTCGGTCCAGCACAACGACTTCCTGCCCATAACGGGCAAGGAACAGGGCCGTAGAGAGCCCGGCAATGCCGGCGCCGATCACCAAAACGGAGACCTCCGCTAAGGGCAGCGGTTTCGAATTGGAGGCTGAGGCCACAACCGAAGGCAACAAGGCGCGCCGGTGGCCGGCCCATTCCGGCCTCTCCACGGCGAGAGCGACGAGGGGAATCGGCCGTAGCGGCATCTGCGGCGCTGGGAAGTCCGTCTCCTGCACGGGTCTACCAATGAGCTGGGCGAGTCGAGGAACGCAATAGCGCCCCTGGCACCGCCCCATCCCGGCTCTCGTCAGCCGCTTAAGGGTCGCGATATCCGTGACCTGTTCGGCTTCGACAACTCGGCGCAGGTCGCCCAGGCTCAGCGTTTCGCAGCGGCACACATGTGTGTCACTGCGGGCTCGAGACAAGCCGGCTTCGGGCGCCGCGAACACTTTCCACAAAGCCGCCTGAAAGCGCCGGCTTCGGGCGAGCCGACGGAGCGACACATGGTCTTCAGGCGTTGGGCGACCTAGCCTGCGCACGGCTTCGCTCGCCGCGAGGCGACCTTGTGCCATGGCGATCTGTGCGCCGCCGAACCCGCCCGCCTCGCCGACCACGAAGACATCGTGAAGGGTGGTCGCGCCGGCATCGTCGCGCTTTGCTTCAGCGCGCGGTGTGCCGTCTGACTGTACTGCATGAGCGCAACCAAGCAGGCGTACCAATTCGTTGGCCGGAGAGAACGCCTCGCCCACGACAACAGTGTCGATCGAGAAGACCCGTTCATTGCCCACTGCATCGATGAGCACGGCCTGTTCGGCCTGCACCCCGCCTTCAACCCGGGCGAGGCGGTGACCCCAATGCACGGCAATGCCGCGGCGGGCAAGACGGAAGAGATGGCGCAGCCCCGCTACAGCGAGCGCGGTGTCGGCCGCCATCAGGTCGAGGGCGGCCCTCGGCCGGGTCCAGGGCGGTGGCGCGGCCTCGGCGACGGCGACGACCTGCGCTCCAGCCCGGGCGAGCTCGTCGGCCACCTGCAGGTTAAGGGGGCCATTACCGGCGATGAGGACGCGCTTTCCTGGTAGGACACCATGACTTCGAAGCAGCGTCTGGCACGCGCCGGTCGTGATCACACCCGGCAGCGTCCATCCAGGAAAGGTGCCAGGTTGCTCGAAAGCTCCCGAGGCGATGACCAATATCTTCGGCCTTAGATAGCTGGCTCGATCCTTATGGAGGAGGCCGAGCACAAGAATATCGTCCTCACGAAACGCCCCCCAGATCAGTGCTTGGCTGCGGATCTCGACACCGCGCGCGCGGACCGAGCTGATCAGGATCGAACCGTCGCGCGATTGGCGGTCGGCGAGGCCGGGTGTCAGGGCTGACCCGCTCGCGGGTTGTTTGAAATACTGGCCACCGGGGGCCGGCCTCTCGTCGACGATCAATACAGAGGCGCCCGAGGCAGCGGCGACCTCGGCCGCCGCGAGGCCGCCGGGGCCCGCACCGACGATCAGCAGATCCACCGCCTCTTCCGGCAGCGCGCCTTCGGGCGGAGGTGCGGCATCCAACAGTTGATCGCCGAGAAGGAGTTTCGAGGGCTGGCGGCCCACGTTCATGCCGGCCGATACCTTGGTCATGCAGGCCCGTACCCCGGCCCTTCCGTCCGCAACGACGAGGCAGTCGTGGCACACGCCCATACCGCAATGGAGGCCACGCGGCTCGCCGTTGCGGGCAAAGGTCTGGACAACCTCACCATTTGCCATCAGGGCCGCGGCGATCGTCTCGCCGGCAGCCGCCGTGAGGGCGCGCCCTTCGAACCGAAAGGTGAGCATCTGGCCGGAGGATGTCGGCAGTCGAGACATTTGCCGCTCAACTGAGTCCGAGAAGGTCCGCGAAGGCTCGGCGGGACCCGCTTGCCTCGTACGCCTTTTTACCGTTCACTTCGTTCGCTCCACCTCCGGCAAGCACATTGCTCACAGGGCAAAGTGCAGACTAAATTCGTTCACGAGCCGCCGCATTTGCGCATCAGCCTCCGCAGGCAGAGGGAGCCTCGGCGGTTGCGGCGGCCCGGCGGCAAAGCCCATATGGGTCAAGAGCGCCTTGGTGCCGGCGACATAGCGCTGGCCACCGACGGCTTCGATCACGGGCACCCACTTCAGATAGAGCGCGCGGGCCTCCGCGATCCTGCCCTCATCCGCCACGAGTTCGAAAAGCCTTGCCAAGGGCGCCGGAGCGACGTTGGACGCAACCGCAACCCAACCTTGCGCGCCCTCGACGAAGGATTCGAAGCCGAGAATTCCACCGAACACCGTCATGTGGTCGCCGGCAAGGCGGATGATGTCGCGCACGCGCGTCACCTCCAGCGTCGATTCCTTGATGTAGTCGCACCCCTCGATGGTGGCCAGGCGTGCGACGAGCGACGGCCTGAGGTCGACATTGGCCGTTGCCGGGTTGTTGTACACCATGATCGGGATGGAGATTGCATCGGCCACGGTCTTGTAGTGGTGGTAGAGTTCATCCTCCGTCGGGGTGGAGTAGAATGGGGGAATGATCATCACGCCGTCGGCACCGAGCTGTTCGGCTTCACGGCTCAGGCGGACCACTTCCCGCGTATCCTCGGCACCGGTTCCCAGCAACACCGGTACCCGGCCGGCAGCCGTGCGGATCACCGTCGCGGCAATGCCGTGTCGCTCCTCTTCCGAGAGGGAAAGAAACTCGCCGGTCGAGCCGAGGGGAATCAGACCGTGAATGCCCTGACGGATCTGCCATTCGGTGAAATCGGCCATTGCCTTGAGATCGATGCGACCTTCGGCGTTGCAGGGCGTGATCATGACGGTGAAGGTACCGCGAAATGTCTTGCTCATGATGTCTTTCACACGGGCTTTGCCGTGCCATATCGTTGGGTTTGCAGGAAAAGGAAGCCTTGGGGTCAGCGCTGCTCCGTCGCGGCCCCCATCTGCTCGTAGGCGCGGCCAAAGCGACGCTCGATCGCGCGCTGCACGAAGTCCCAGGCCGTCGTCATGGCGAGGTAGTAGAGGGCGGCAACGGTGAAGAGCTCCAGAACCATGAAACGCTCCTGGATCAGCACTTGCGTACGGCGCAAGAGCTCCTCCATCGAGATGACGGAGGTTATCGATGTCGTCTTGAGAAGCCCGTTCACCGAATTGCCGATCGGCGGCACAATGATGCGCAGTGCCTGGGGAAGAATTATGAGGCGCATGACGAGCACGTTGCGCATCCCGAGAGCCTTCCCGGCGTCGCTCTGTCCAAAGGGGATCGCAGCAATGCCGGCTCGGATGATCTCAGCTAAATAGGCGGCCTCGTTGAGCGAAAGTCCAATCAGAGCGGATTCGATCACCGACAGCCGGATGCCGATCTGAGGCAGCCCGGTATAGATGACGATGAGCTGCACCAGCAACGGTGTCCCCCGAAACAGCCAGACATAGAAGGCCGCTGCGAAGGAGACGATGCGGAGCCTCGACAGTCGCATCACGGCAAGCAGGAAGCCGATGGCAAAGCCCGCCGATATCGAGGCGACGGTCAGCCATAATGTGGTGACGGCGCCCTCAGCCAGATAAGGGTTGGTGAGATAGTCGAAGAAGCCTGGCCAGTTCCACCCTTGCATCGCTGTCTCCCAAGCGGTTGGAGACGGAGCGGGACGACCGCTCCGTCAGCCGATACGGCTTCACATGTCCGGACCATGGACGGCGAAAGCATCGGGAAAGGCCGGAACGCCATAGGCGGCAAAGAGCTTGTCGTAGCTGCCGTCCTTCTTCATGTCGTCGAGCACGCCCTTGACCGCGACGGCCAAGGCCTTGTTCTTGAAGGCCAGTGCGACGGGTGCAGGATAGAGCCCGCTGATGGCACGCGTGAAATCGCCACGATCCTGATACTCCTTGGCAACTCCATCGATCGACGTCACCGCGTCGATCTGGCCAGCCTTGAGCGCCTGATAGGCGACCGCGAACGTATCGAAGGTACGGATGGTGAGGCCCTGCAGCCCTTTGGCCTTGAGGGCCGTGTCGAGGGCATGGGTCTGCGCCTCCTCGAAGCCACCGATCTCGACGCCCACCGTCTTGCCGGCGAGATCGTCGGTCTCGGTGATCTTGCCCTTGTCCTGATTGGCGATCGAGATCGAGATCGCCTGGTTTTCATAGGGGATCATATACATCAGCTTGACGCGCGCGGGCGTGAAGAAGATGCCTGTGTTGATCATGTCCCAGCGGCCCCCCTGCAGACCTGGGACCATCGCATCGAAGTCGATCTTGATATAATCGGGCTTCAGGCAGAGACGCTTGGCAATTTCAGTGCCGAGCTCGATGCGCATGCCTTTCAAGGCGCCGGACGAGTCAACGAATTGCAGCGGCGGCAGTGTTGGGTTGGTCGACATGGTCAGCGTGCCGCCTGCGATAAGATCGCCCGCCGCGACCTTCGGCTGGCAATCGTCCGCCGATGCGATGGTTGGCGCGACCGCCAGTGCTCCCGCGAAAAGCGATACCCACAGTCCAAACTTCAGAACATTCATGGTCCCACTCCGGTTCTGGATGACACCAGGCCGCTTTCACCTCGGACTGACCGAGATGGGCGGCTCGCTCGGCGGCTGCCGAGTGGCATTCTTCTGGTATACCACTTGTTGCATGCAAATTGAGCACGCGCAAGTGTTAGGCAGAATTCATCGAAGCGGAGGTTGGGCTGATATCAAAGGCCGTCGAGGATGCGCTTTCTGACGTTCCGGATGTGCTCGGCCATCGCATCACGCGCCTTTTCAGCGCGACCCGTGGCCAGCGCATCGAGGATGCGGCCATGATCATCCAGGCCGGGCTTGCGGCGCGGCGGGACTGTCTGACGCTCGAAGATCTTGGTGTAGCGGCGCATCTCGCGGATGAGCTTGCTGAGGAAGGGGTTGCCACTCTTCTCGGCAAGGAGCTCGTGTAGCAGATCGTCAAAACGCCAGTGGCGTCCTTCGAGCTGCGGGCTCTCATCCGCTTCGAGTGCGGCAAGCTCGCTCCGGAGCATGCTAATGTCGTTTGGTGTGAGGGAGCGCACCGCGAGCCCAGCGGCCTGGGGCTCAATCATCATGCGCACGTCGAGACTGTGGAGATAATCCTGCAAAGTAATGACGCGGACCGAGAGCAGGCGGTCTGTCAGCCTGACGAGAAGACCCTCGCCTTCAAGTCGACCAAGTGCATCTCGCATGGGCGTACGTGACACGCCCATCGCTTCCGCCAGCTTGCGTTCCTGAATTACAGAACCTCCGGGCAATTCATGGGAAAGTATCTTTTCGAGTACAGTGCGATACGCCGCATCGGCAAGCTTGCCGTCTCCTCCTTTGCTCATTGAGCACCTTTCTGCCTCGACGCAGGCGCTTTAGGATGTCGGCATAGCATGGACGTTACCTTCCTTTCAGAATGTCAGCCGCCTTCTGGAAGCGTATTGAAGTATGCCACTCCTCGCATTTCACCAAGTGTCGCACCATCTTCGATGATGAGCGCATGCCTTCTTCAATCGCGCGCTCCCTCTGAGGATCAGATTTCAACCTGCAAATTGCCGCTTGAGCCGAGTGGGAGTTGTCACGGAACTCTGCGAAGCCGCTGCATTGCAGAGCATGCAAGCCATGAGGGCAGCTGTCACAATGCCAAAAGGAAGCTTCTAAAATTGTTCCAACACTCTCGCTCCCTTTTCTGAATGCCCGCAATCGAAACGGCCGTGTGTAACTTTGTCCCTGTCAGCGGCGAAGAACGCTCAGATGGGACGAGTACGGCCCTACATGACAACATCCATAGTAATCAGGCCCACGAAACCAACCGACGCCCTGCACTCTGGGCCTCATCCACTTCCTGGCACCGGCCTATCTTGCGGCCCAGGCAGTGGGGGAGGGACGACGAAGCCTCAAGAGGACACCCGTGGTCGTGATCCCCAAGGTTGGCCAGCAAATGCTTGTCGTCTTCGTTGTCGGCACGGTGACGGCGCAGGTCCTCGGCATCGTGCTCGACCACGCTGGTCGTAACGACGTGACCATCGCCGCTGCGAACCTCGCCGGCTTCGCAATCCTGATTTTCGTTGCCCATGGAGTCGCCTGGTCGAAATCTGTCCAGGGGAAGAAGGTCACCGCAAAACGGCCGGTATTCCCATGATAGGCAAAGCCGATGCAAAAGGCCCGACGCGCAAGGGGGAGATATCGTGAAAGCCGGGACGCGCCACACACTTTTCGACACAGCCGAAGGGCGTCGGCTTCGCGAGATCGCAGTCGGCACGCCGTGGCGCAAATGGGGCCCCTATCTGGCCGAGCGCCAGTGGGGCACCGTCCGGGAGGACTACAGCACGGATGGCGATGCCTGGGGGTTCTTCCCTTTCGCGCACGCCCGCAGCCGCGCCTATCGGTGGGGTGAAGACGGGATCGCGGGCTTCTGTGACGAAGCCATGCGTTGGTGCCTCGGCGTGGCCCTGTGGAACGGCAAGGATGCCATCCTCAAGGAGCGTCTATTCGGGCTTGGAAATGCGCAAGGCAATCATGGCGAAGACGTGAAGGAGGCCTATCATTTCGTCGACGCCACGCCGACCCATTCCTATCAGAAGATGGTCTACCGCTATCCGCAGTCTGCCTTTCCCTATGAGGACCTCCTGAGCGTCAACAAGGCGCGGTCACGCCAGGAGCCTGAGTTCGAACTTGCCGACACAGGCGTCTTTGCTCGACGACGCTATTTCGATGTCACCGTCGAATATGCCAAGGCCGATTACGACGATATCCTGATGCTGGTCTCGATCGAGAATGCCTCGGACGAGCCGGCACATCTTCATGTGCTTCCCCAGCTCTGGGCGCGCAACACTTGGTCGTGGGCCGGAACGGCCGATCGACCACGACTGCGTGAGGACGGCGATGGCGATGTTCTGGCGCTTCGTCCCGGCAAGAAGACACGGCGTTTGAGTGTCGAAGACGCGGCTCAATGGCTCTTCTGCGAGAACAATACCAACACGCCGCTGCTTTTCGGTGTCGACGCATCGGGGCCGTTCAAGGACGGCATCAACGATTTCATCGTAGCGGGGCGGCGCGATGCCGTCAGTGCAACGGGCGAGGGAAGCAAGGTCGCCGCCCATGTCGACGTCGAGCTGCCTGGGCATGGGCGCGCGTCGATTCGCTTGCGCTGGCGGCCCGACGGGGTCGCGCCGCGTCCTTTCGCCGAGTTTGACACGATCCTGGCCGCCCGGCGCGATGAAGCGGATGAGTTCTATGTGGCGCTTCAGGCTGGAATGCCGAATGCCGATGCCCGCAAGGTTCATCGTCAGGCGCTTGCCGGACTGCTCTGGTCGAAGCAGGCTTATCTTTTCGACATCCCGATCTGGCTTGACGGCGATCCGGCACAGCCGGCACCGCCCCGGGAGCGTCGAGGCGGCCGGAATGCCGATTGGTCGCACCTCAACAATGCCGACGTCATCTCGATGCCGGATACCTGGGAATATCCCTGGTATGCCGCCTGGGATCTGGCCTTCCATTGCGTGTCCCTTGCCCTGGTGGACCCTGCCTTCGCGAAGGATCAGCTCGTGCTGTTGACACGCGAGTGGTTCATGCACCCCAACGGTCAGATGCCTGCCTATGAATGGATGTTCGGCGATGTCAATCCGCCGGTACACGCCTGGGCCGCCCTGCGCGTCTACGAGATGGATCGCGATCGCACCGGCGTCGCCGACACGGCCTTCCTGGAGCGTGTGCTTCACAAATTGCTGCTGAATTTTACCTGGTGGGTCAATCGCAAGGACACGGGCGGACGCAATCTGTTCCAGGGCGGGTTTCTTGGTCTCGACAACATCAGCCCGTTCAATCGCTCGGACCCATTGCCGGATGGCATGTCAATCGACCAATCCGACGGGACGGCCTGGATGGCGATGTATGCGCTCAATCTGATGCGAATTTCCATCGAACTGGCCATGACCAATTCCGTCTACGAGGACATCGCGACCAAATTCTTCGAGCATTTCCTGTCGATCGCGGGTGCGATGGCCGATGTCGGTGGGACCGGGCAGGGGTTGTGGAACGATGAGGACGGCTTCTTCTACGACACGTTGAAGATGGAGGATGGGCGCATCGCGCCGATCCGGCTGCGTTCCATGGTTGGTCTCATTCCGATTTTCGCCGTTGAGGTACTCGACCAACGTGTCTTTGAGAAGCTTCCCGGCTTCACGCGGCGTCTCCATTGGTTCCTGAAATACCGGCCTCACCTGGCACAACTCGTTTCGCAGTGGACGGAACCCGGCGTTGGCGAGCGGCATTTGCTGTCGCTGTTGCGCGGGCATCGCTTGAAGAGCTTGCTGAGGCGGGCGCTCGATGAAACCGAGTTCCTCTCCGACTATGGCATTCGTTCCCTATCGAAGATGCATGCAATCGAACCCTATCGGCTCGATCATCGCGGGATGAAGCTCGAAGTGCCCTACACGCCGGGGGAAGCAATGAGCGGCTTGTTCGGCGGCAACTCCAACTGGCGCGGCCCGATCTGGATGCCGGTCAATTTCCTGCTGATCGACGCACTTCGGAAGTTTCACGGCTATTTCGGGCCCGAGTTCACGGTCGAATGTCCGGTTGGATCAGGCCGCGACATGAATCTCAGCGAAGTTGCCGATGAATTGAGCCACCGTTTGAGCCGTCTGTTTCTCCGAGGGTCGGAGGGCCACAGGCCGGCGCTTGCAGCGGAGACGCGAGGCGGCGCCGTCGTTGGCGACCATCTTCTGTTCCACGAATATTTCCATGGCGATTCGGGAAGGGGCCTCGGTTCTTCCCATCAGACCGGCTGGACCGCCTTGATCGCGAATCTGCTGGCGCGAGGCGAATGAAACGCGGCGGCTGACCATACCGCCGGAGAAGGGCAAGAGCCGGCTTCGTCTCCTCTCGCAGCAGGCGATCGGGACCCAGCGTATGAGAATTGACCCGAGTCTAGAGAGCGGTAGGTTGGTAGCGCCTCTGCTACGTCGACTCACACACGTATCCTAGCACAGCCGCTCGTCGGTCTTGCGGGTAGGGGGGGTATTCATTGTAGAAGGAGGCGACCAAGGAACGGTGCGATGACCCCGCGTGATTTTCTGGTGCTGCTGTGCCGCCGTGCCGCAACTACCGCGGGTGCAATCATTCTAGGCCCGGTGGCGTTGGCTTTTGCCTAGGCGGCGGACGAAGCGTCTAAGCTCTTTGAGATTCTGGTCGAGAAGGCGCCCTATGCGCCGCTGGTGGTCAGCAGAATTCCGCGGGAAAGCCAGAGGGACCGAATGCCGTCGTCCCAGGGTCAGGACGTACAAACGTTCCCGCTCAATAGCGGGTCGGGTAGTTTTGGAGCCGGGATGCCGACGGACAGCGGCCAAGCATAGGCGCTCGATTATTGCCCGGCGATTGCTTGGTCAGTAGGCGAGGCAAGGGGCAAATGTCGTGCGGGGGATGAACATGCGTGAAAATGAAACGGCCGCTGTCGGCGTGGCGGGGATGTGCTGCTTTGCAAGCGCCGCCGCCGCGGTCAAATTTCTCAGCGCCGGTGAAACGTTGGTCGCCTGGCAATTCGGAGCACTGTCAGTGATCTCATTATTTGTCGGGTGGGCGATCTTCCGCAGCAGCCCTGAGCTATGACCGAATGCCGTGGTCCCTCTCATATTGTTCTACACCCTCGGCGCAGTGGGGCCACGTGCTGACCGATGCTCCTAGGGCCAATACCTGGAGCAAAGTTACGGAGTCAGGGTCAGGTCATTGATTGGCCACCAGGCGCTCCCCGGCATGCACAGGCCTCGGCAGTCGGTTAGTGGGAGGAGCCAGCGGGCACACATAGCGAGATGAGTAGGCGCAGGATGGGAAGTAGGAGAAATTGAAATCAAGAAAGAGCACGCTACCGGGACGGACCGGCCCTAGGTCCGCGCCCTTGATGGTATCAAGGAGGTAGCGACCGCCCCCATAGGTCTCCACACCACTCGTTTCGTCGGTAAACGGCAGGAACACACCTCCGCCATAGCCTTCAATCCAGTAGAGTGTCAGCTCAACACCGAGCCCGTCGCGCAGGCCATGGGTCTGCGCAAATGCGCGCATCACAGTGCTCCCATCCGCTCCGGTAGCGAAGCTCAAGCGTTCAGACGGAGCTGGAACCAGTCGGGCTGGGAAGCGGAACGCGGGATCGTATGGGAACATCGCCGGACCGTCAAACGCCATGCGGCCGGCTGGTTCAATCGGCGATTGCGGGTGAGTCCGGAACATTTCGGCACGACGCTGACACCAAAGCCGCCACCCGGCTTTGATATCCGATTTGGAGCGAACATCGTGATAGAGGTCAGCAACGCTCCGACGCCAGTCCCAAAGATCCGTGGTTTCGATCACGCCATCGCCTCCCTTGTGTCGACCAAGAACACCCATTCGTACCTGGGCGCAGGCCGTGATGTGCTCTGCCTCACGTTGGCGCAAGTCAATTTACCGGATGTGTGACAAAGCCCAGCGAATGCCTGTATGTGCCGCGGTAACCCCATCGCGGACGCCAACTGCCACTTCGCAACCTTTTATGCGGCCAATTCTCTCGGTCTTCTACCATTGTGCGTCATTCCGCACAGCCCGTGCCGATTGAGACCCATTATCGCACACGCTGAAGCTGGTTAAATACGACAAATAAAAAGGAGACATGGCATGATTGATATTAGCAAAGCCGGTACCTTCACGCTGGGCGGCCACACGGTGAAGCGCCTCGGTTACGGCGCGATGCAACTTGCCGGACCCGGTGTATTCGGGCCACCCAAGGATCGGGACGGCGCACTTGCGGTGCTCCGCAATGCTATTGCGACAGGTGTGAACCATATCGACACAAGCGATTTTTATGGCCCCCACATAACCAACCAGCTCATCCGTGAAGCGCTTCACCCCTATCCCGAGGATCTTGTCATCGTCACTAAAATCGGAGCGCGGCGCGGTGAAGACGCCTCGTGGAATCCAGCGTTCTCGGCGGAGGACCTGACGCGCGCAGTGCATGACAATCTTCGAAACTTGGGTGTCGACGTGCTCGACATCGTTAATCTACGCGTCATGTTCGACGTCCACGGCCCCGCTGAGGGTTCGATCGAAGCACCACTTACGGCACTCGCGGAGTTGCAGCGCCAAGGGCTTGTGCGTCACATCGGTCTCAGCAACGTGACGGCCAAACAGATTGCCGAAGGACGCGGCATCACCGACATCGTCTGCGTGCAGAACCAGTATAATCTCGTGCACCGAGACGATGACAGTTTGATTGATGATCTGGCTGCCGCGGGAACCGCCTATGTGCCTTTCTTCCCGCTCGGAGGGTTCACGCCGCTTCAAGTAAGCGAGCTCAGCGATGTCGCCAGACGTCTCCGCGCGACACCGATGCAGGTTGCTATCGCGTGGCTGCTACGTCGCTCAGCCAACATCCTGCTTATCCCCGGCACGTCGTCAATCGAACATTTGCACGAAAACCTCGCCAGCGCAGCACTTGAACTGCCGGAGGACGCCATAACGGCGCTCGGTCGAATCGGAGTGAAGGGTGCGCCGGTCTGATGAATTCCGGGCGGTTCGGTACAAGCGTCGCTCCCGAGCACCGATCTCCTGCTCCGTTGCACTGGATCGGCAAGGCGCACATCGGCGCCTGACGAAGCTCCGCTCGTCCCATTGGCAGTGCGGATTTTCCGCTCACGGCAAAAGTCCGCCATGACGCATCATCGCTGGATTCGCATATCGAATTTTATGTCACTCAGCCCCCAGAGAACGCCAGTCGTGCTCAACGGATGATGCAAGCGGACCTCACAAATGATCGGACTTTCGCAGCGAAATGCGAATTTCGCGAAGAAAGTGAACAAGGGTCATCGCGAAAAGGAAAACGGCCACCACAAACAGCGCTGCCACTCCCTTTTCATGAGTCAGTTCAAAGACGGCCGATGCAAACGCGACAATGATCAGCGTCATCGTGACAATTCCGGATGAGACCGCAAAAAATACCGCCAAGTTAACCAGCCTTGCTCGTTCCTCCAGGCGTGGAAGGTCAGCTTTCTGGCACACTGGGCCACAGCTCCGATATGACGGCAGCTTCGTACATCGAGGTGATCAACAGAATCTCGGGGGAACCTCGTGAAGTCCGGATCGCGGAGGGAAGACGGGCCGCGTTATCGACCCAAGTCGTATGCTCGGGATGTCCGCTTGCAGACACTGGTCCGCTGCAAGCATCGCCGGTGACCTGCTGGGTATCAGCCGCGCGATATGGACAGCCCCGCGAGAAGCCGAGCGTACGCAGTGAGCCTGCGGGATAAGAACTCAGTGAAGAGCCGCACGCGCTTCGTCTTGCGTGTCTCCCCCTGTGTGAGAAGCCAGAGCGTTCCGTATATGTGCAGGTCGGTGCCCGGCACCCTCACCAGCAGAGGGTCGGCATCTCCGACGAAGCACGGCAGTGTCGTGATCCCGAGCCCTTGTCGTGCTGCAACGATCTGCGCCTCGGCGTCCGTGGTCCTGAATGGAACCCCCGTGGTGCGAACCTCACCCTCACTGGCCCAGTCCGGAATTCCGTGAAGGCTTATGACGATCCACCGGATGGGATCAGGCGCGCCCGCACGCCACGCGGCTAACAGATCGCGAGACATGTAAATGCCACCGAATACATCCGGTCCCTTCAGGCCGTGAAGATTGAGCGGCAGGGTTTTGCGGTCGTAGACGACGCGGATCGCCACGTCGGCCTCTCGGTTGGTCAGATTTGCCAGCTCGCCGGACGACAAGATTTCCATCTCGATATCCGGATGCAACCGCGCGAAATCGGCGAAGTCCGGCATAAGCAGGTGTGTCGCGAGGGTCGGAGCCAGTGTCACCCGCAGAAGCCCGCGCACGCTCTGGTCGCGCCCGAAGACGCGTGTCTCGAGCTGGTGCGACAACGCTTCCATCTGGTTTGCGAGTTCGAGGACCTCCTCGCCCGCAGCCGTCAGGCGGTAGCCCGAAGGCAGCTTTTCGAACATCTGCGCCCCGAGACGTTCCTCGAGCTGGGCGATGCGTCGTAGCACGGTCGAATGGTTCACCCCGAGGCGCTCGGCGGCGGCCCGCACCGAGCCTCCACGCGCGACGGCAAGAAAGTAGCGAACGTCATCCCAGTCGATCATGGTGCAATCCGGCACCGCCGAGGTGCGCCTTCCAAGCCCGTATCTAACACATCGAACAGCATCTCGTATGTGGGTAGCACGGCAGTCATCATAGCCCGTGCCGACAAGCGTGGCCCAATCCCGAACGGCGGACACCGAACGTGGCGGCTGGCGTCAATCGCCCAGCCGGATGGATTTCGCACCACCGATGTGCGCGCTTCCGCACTCACCGCCTACCTCGGGCGAACCCATGTTGAGGCTCTCGGAGGACCTCTCCGTACAGCCTAAGACCCGAGACGGCGAACCAAGGACTGCACGACATGACTAGATTGAATGGTAAGACCGCCGTCATCACGGGCGGCGCCACCGGCATCGGCCGCGCCGCAGCAAAGCGATTCATCGAGGAGGGCGCCTTTGTCTTCATCTTCGGCCGCCGGCACGACGCGCTCGACGCCGCTGTGGCCGACCTCGGGCCCAATGCCCGTGCGGTAAAGGGCTCGGTCTCGGATGAGGCCGACCTCGACCGACTCTACGCGGCGGTGAAGGCCGAGCGCGGAACCCTTGACATCGTCTTCGCCAATGCCGGGGCAGGAAGCCCACTTCCGCTCGGCCAGATCA
>NZ_BSPC01000043.1:34938-35119 GCF_030160835.1 Labrys miyagiensis
CTGCCTACAGCGCGAGCAAGGCGGCAGTGCGCAACCTCGCGCGGACCTGGGCGGAGGACCTGAAGGGCACCGGCATCCGGGTAAACGTGCTGTCGCCCGGGGCGACTGCGACGAACTCGCGAAGGAAGCGCTGGGCGAGGAGGGCCAGAAGGCCTACGGCGCGATGACTCCACTCCAGCGC
>NZ_BSPC01000044.1 GCF_030160835.1 Labrys miyagiensis
CCAAGCTCTCGCCCAGAAGGCACATATAAAACAAAAATTACGACTGTAATGCTAGGCTGCGGTGACAATTTAAGGGCTGGGGGATTCCCAAGCCGGAGCAAATCAGATTCAAAGCTGTCTTTTGGAGGTCAGCTTTGGAAGGCGAAGTTCTACGAGACGATCAATGGGAGCGGATCCGGCCCTTCGTTCCAGGCGGTCGCAAGGGCAAGCGTGGTCCCCGCAGCGATGGCCGCCGTTTCTTCGATGGGCTTTTGTGGCTGGCGCGATCGGGTGGGCGTTGGCGCGATCTGCCGGAGCGGTTTGGTCCGTATCAGACGGCCAAGCGGCGCTATTATCGATGGATAGCGGCAGGTGTTTTCGATCGCTTGTTTGAAGCCGTGGCGGACGATCCTGATCTGGAGTGGGTGGCCATCGACGCCACTGTTATCCGGGCGCAGGCCCAGGCCGCCGGCGCGCGGCGTAAAAGGGGGGACCTGAAGCCCAGCCTCTCGGCCGCTCGCGCGGGAGCTTTGGCACCAAACTCCATGTTGTCGTAGATGCACTGGGTCTGCCTGTGCGCTTGGAGATCGGCCCTGGCCAGCAGAACGACATGGCACCCGCCTGCGACCTCGTCCGAGACCTGCCGGCGACCCAGGTGATCGCCGACCGGGCCTATGATGCCGATCGGCTGCACGACATTATTCTCGATCAGGGCGGCGAGCCTGTCATTCCGCCCCGCCGCCACCGCAAGTACCAGTACCGCTACGACAAGATTGCCTATAAAAACCGCTGGGGCATCGAAGGCTTCTTCGCCAAACTCAAACAATGGCGGCGCATCGCAACCCGATACGACAAACTGGCCGAAAACTTCCTCGGTTTCGTCAAAATCGCCAGCATCATGCTTTGGCTCAAATGATTAAATTGTCACCACAGCCTAGACCCAAAGTGGGCCATTCAGCCATAAGGGCTCCGATCAAAACTCTTGAGCACTTCATGGTTCAATTCGCCGCCACAAGATCGGCACATGCAACAGCTTGACTCAATCCCGTCTTGTGTGAGTAAATTGAACTCAACTGCCAAGACTTAACGCAGTGCAGCAAGAGCTTGGGGGCTCGATTTCAATGAAAAAATCGATGACGTTTTCTGCAATCGCTTTGGCGTTTGTCGTTTCATCTTGCGCGGCCGTTATCGCGGAGAAAGTCGAACAAAAAGAAGCAAATATGTCCGCGGCACAGTTCGTCCGCAACCAGGCCAATACGCCAGCCAAGCTCGCCAAAGCACAGGCTCTGCCTCAGAACAGGATGTTCATCGTCACCAAGGGCAATAAGAATTATTATGTCTACGCTGACGTTGCGGGCTGCCAATGCGTCTATGTCGGCAATGAGGCTGCTTTCCAGCAATACCAGCAAATCAAGATTTCCCAGAACATCGCCCAGGAACAAGTGATGGCTGCCGAACTGAACCAGGATGCCGCCTTCGACATGGGCGTGGTCTGGGGGCCGGGGTTCTATTATTGATCTAATCTTACAGTGTCAGAAAGCGCGCGAGATACAGGAAGAGCTCGATATTCGCTAGTAAAGTTCGGTGTGGCTCTATGTTGCTATCTCCCGATACGGCTCAGTTATCCCAAATTTTTTCCCACGCAGCCGCCCCCGCGTTCCTGCTCGGGGCGGTCGCAGGCTTTACCTCGATTTTGCACGGGCGCCTGGTTTCTCTCCTTGAACGGATTCGCACCCTCAACGATATAGCTGACAGCGAAGACAAACGGCACAAGCTTAAGGCCGATTTACCACGCTTAAGGATAAGGGTGAAATTGCTGAGCGGAGCGATTTATTTGGCACTGTGCGCCGCAATTTGCACGACCCTTCTTCTCGCTGTTTCATTCATCGCGGCATTCTGTGGATTTCGGCACGAACCTGGCGCTGCGGTCATGTTTCTTCTCGCTGTTTTGCTGCTCGCAGCAAGCTTAATTCGCTTTGCTCGGGAGATACATATGGGCGTTAGCGAAGGCGATCACTTCAGATAATTGGGGGTTAAGAACAATACACACTGACAGGCGCTTTTCGTCGTAATCTGATAAAAAGAACCCCGCCGAAGCGGGGTTGATGAGAGGACGAGAGTGCCTCAGAACTTGTAGCTTATGCGAGCAAGAACTTGGTTCACGCTTGGTTGCTGGCTGAAGCCCACAATACCAAGGCTTCGGTTTGCAACGGGATATGTGTAGTTCTCCGAAGAAAACCTCGTATATCGATATTCGAGACCGCCGATCCAATGGTCGGTAAAGGCGTATTCAGCGCCCGCCCCCAAGGTCCAACCCACGCGGGTGCTGTTTCCAAAACCATATGAATATCCGGTACCGGTCACCGTTGAATCTGCCCCCGCAAATGCCACGCCGCCCGTGCCGTATAGCAGCAGTCGGTCAATGGCATAGCCCACCCGGAGACGGGCGGAGCCGAGCCAGGTTGTGTGCGCGGTGATGAAGTCGCCTGTCGCAGCCGTATAGCGTTCCTTGCCCACGATCAGGAAATCGCCGTCGACTTCCGCACCAAGGACAAATTGGTTGATCTGATAATTATAACCGGCGAAAAGCCCTCCCATGACACCATTCTTGGTGATCGTGGGAAGCACGACGACGGTTGTTGCGTTTGCCGTGGCTGCACCGGCTTTATAATCGGTGCTGGTTCCTCCCCAGCCTAACTGGGCGCCAAGATAGAACCCCGTCCATGTAAATGGCGGTATAACAGGAGCAACCGGCTCGACCGGTTGCGGAGCCAGATCAGCGGCCAAGGCAGGGGTTGCAAACGCCAGTGAAGCAAGAAAAGTATATTTCAGAATACGCATGACGTCTGTTCCCATCGATAAATAATCCAGCCGCAAAATATTGGAACTTCTTTACAAGCTGCCCACCGCCTGCTTCACTTTTCTTCCTTGAAGACAACGGCGAGGCCTTCTATGATCTTTTTGTCGCGGTTGGCCTTACAATATACAATCACCTGATGCTCGAGTTCGGCGCTTCGCTTTGCGTTGTAGAAGTGCTTTTTGCCCAGGCCGTTGTACCATCCGCTGTACCAGCGCGTCAGAGCGTCAGCGTCTTCCTGATATGTATCGGCAAGCTGGGCACAGGTTAGCGTTTGCACGTCGAGATACCCCTTGGCGTCGGCATAGTTCGCGAGAGGTGTTGCCGTCTGAGCACCAGCCGCGGTCACGCAAAAACACGCAACTGCCGCCAAGAATGTGGTCTTCATCATCTTAAATCTCCTTCCGTTGAGCAGACGTCAGCGTATTAGTGAAGTTGGGTGTCCTGAGGCAGCGCATTCGGCTGAGCATTGTTACGAAATGTAGCCCTTGCCTGGCCCGAAAAAGCAGTAACCCAAATCTTGAAGTATACCTGTCCGCAATGCGGAAATGCCTTACAACCGCGATGGGCGGCCCTTCGAGCCGCCCGCCACGAAGATGATTTCCGTTAATTGCCAGGGCCTTTTGCAGCCGCTTCGGCCTCTGCCATGTGTTTCTGCATCTCGGCTTTGACGGCGTCGAGATTGAAGCTCGCGCCCCTCTGCATCGGCGGGTAGTCAATGAAGGTCTGGAGTTCTTTGCCGACTATCTGCTGTACGAACACGAAGCGCCAGAATTGGTACTTGAACCAATCGAAATATTGCTGTGCTCCATCTTTCGTCCCGTTATTTGGCCAGCCTGTCCGTTCGAACGGATCAAGGCGCAGGTTGGTGATGTAGGGAACGTCGGGATGGGTCTTTTCGCCGAGCCAGCCGGCCGGCTGGTCGATGAAACGGAACTTGTAGTCGTCGATACGCACCGCGCCGACGGTGCTTTCGCCGAGATAGAAGATTTCATGGCGTGCGGATGGCCCCTTGCCGGTGATGGCGTCCAACTGGTTGTAACCATCCAGATGGTTCTTGTACGTCCGGTCGCCAATCGTCTTGCCCTTCAGCAATTCGTCGGTGATGTTCGGATTGCCGGCAGCCGCTGCAAAAGTCGGCAACCAGTCGAGACCCGAAAATATACCATTCTGAATCGTGTCAGAGGGTACGTGACCGGGCCAGCGAAGAAGCGCAGGCACGCGGAAGCCGCCCTCGAGGACAGTTCCCTTGGACTGGGCGAACGGCGTCTGACCACCATCGGGCCAGGTGAAGACTTCCGTGCCATTGTCTGTGGTGAAGAGGACGATGGTGTTGTCGTCGACGCCCATGTCAGTAAGTTTTTTCATCACGAGGCCAACGTCATCGTCGAGTTGGGCCATGCCGGCCTCTTCTTCGGACCACCCGTTAGTGGAGTTTCGCATCGCTTCATACTTCGGCGAGAGATGCGTGACGATGTGCATACGCGTCGGATTGAGCCAGACGAAGAACGGCTTGTTTTCCTTATGGGCCTTGTCCATGAAATTGAGAGACAGGTCGCGAATTTCGTCGTCTACCGTTTCCATCCGTTTGGGATAGAGTGGGCCTGCATCCTCGATCTTCTGCTTGCCGACCTTGCCCCAGCGGGGCATGTCCGTGGGATCATCGACGTCGGTAGCCCAGCTGTGAACCATATTGCGCGGGCCGACCTTGTCCAGCAGATCCTGGGGATAATTGGGGTGTGCAGGGTCTTCCATCGCATCGAGGTGGTAGAGATAGCCGAAGAACTCGTCGAAGCCGTGTACGGTCGGCAGGAACTCGTTCTTATCGCCGAGATGGTTTTTGCCAAACTGACCAGTCGCATAACCCATCGACTTTAAAACCGTCGCAATGGTCACCGCCTCGGCCGGTAGTCCGACAGACGCTCCGGCCTGGCCAACAGTGGTCATGCCGGTGCGGATGGGCAATTCGCCAGTGATGAAGTTGGCGCGGCCGGCCGTGCAACTGGCTTCAGCGTAGTAGTCCGTGAACAGCTCCCCCTCCTTGGCAAGCTTGTCCAGGTTGGGTGTTCTGCCGGCCATCATACCGCGACTATAGGCACCGATATTCCACATACCGATGTCGTCGCCCATTATGACAACGATGTTTGGCTGTGCGGGGGTCTGTGCCTGTGTGGGAACCAAAGCGGTCGTGGCGAGCATCAAGCCGCCAGCGAACGCGCTACTCATTCGGCATATCTTTGATCGAAAGCTCATGCTGCGCTCCATATTGCCGCTGCTCGCATCCGCGCGTGGACGCACATCTGCAAGATCGCTCTGGGGGAGAGAAAAGGCTATTGGACGAGGGGGCAGGCGAAATTGCCCTTAGGGGCAAGTGTGGCGGCGAGCGGTCCCGTCGATCGGCGGAGATATTGCCCGGCCTGCCACCTGGTCGATCGCGTCAAACAAGTGTCGTCCCGCAAACGGTTTGCTCAGATATGCTAGGCAGCCTGCTTTAATGGCCCGCAAGGGAGTCGCCTCATTGTCGAACGCGGGGCACTGTCAACTTATTCGACAAGCACACCAGTCTGAGTAATTTTCTTTCTAATCCCAGCTTCGACGCGGTCAAAAGAGCCCGAAAAAGGCAAGCCAGGTAAAGGGAAATTGCCGAACTTTTGAATAGTATGGGTTAAGTTGACAATGCCCGCTCATCCCGTCCGGAACGATCGCCATCATCCTGAAAGATGGTGAGGTGCGCGTCGTCTCCGCGGACAAATTGCGGGAGACAATCTAGGAAACCGGCGGTGACAAGGTCGAGGGCCTGACGAGGTCGTCGTCGGATTTCGAGAAGCTGCAAGCAGTTGTTGATCGTCGAAACTCAGAAGACCTCTCCGATGACACCGGGGAAGATCCAGTATGAGCGGATCGCTTCTTATGGCTCCGGGATCTCGCAGATCATCAGGCACTCTTCTGAAACGCCGTCGCTAAGCTTTGCCAAAGCGGATTGTTGCTCTTGTCTTCGAATCGCCGTAACGCTCGGGCGATGGCCTCGGTAGCGATCACAAGTCAGTCCTTAGGAAATCCTCCCATGAAGCGCATCATTCTCGCCTGCGCCATCGCGGCGATCATGAGCACACCTGCTTTCGCCAAGAGCTTCGCCATTCCGTCGGAAAACCCTGTTGCGACAGTGGTGCTGCCCGACGATTGGAACGCCGATGAAATCGATACCGGCGTCGAGGTCACCTCGAAGGACGACGAAGTGTACATGGCTTTCGAGACCGTGAAGGCTTCGAGCGCCGAGGAGGCCCTCAACGAAGGACTGGACTATCTGAAGGCCAAGGGCGTGAAGCTCGACGAAAGCTCGATGAAGCAGCAGGAGATGACCATCAACGGCATGAAGGGGCTCGCCGTTAACTTTACGGGCAAGGACAAGGACGGCGACGCGGAGATTAGCCTGATCCTACTTGGCGCCTCCAAGGACCGGCTCGTCATGCTTACCTACTGGAGCTCACCCGAAGGCGCCAAGGCTAATGACGATGCTTTGAACAAGATCGCCGACAGCATCAAGCCCGTGAACTGACCTCAGCGGCCTCTCTCGGGCGCCGGGCCTTGCGTCGTCACGGCCACGGTCGCGAGACCCCGCGGCTCGCTGGCACAGCGATTGATGAATGAGAACCTTATCGGAGGGGTGGTGTGTGAATCGGCCCCGAAGATTGACCCGGGGCACCTTGAACACAACCAGCTGAAAGAACGGCGAAATTCGATTGTTTTGTGGGGTAACGACTGGCACCGATCGTGACCCCCCTAAAATTCCAAATTTTCGTGCCTTTTCAGCCGACTATGGTGGCGCAGTTAGGGGTCAACCTTTGGCGCCGATCTACAGTCGAGTCCTGCAATTCAAATTTATAAGCGAGCCCAGCATCCCATGCTGACTCGGCGCGAGGCCATGAAGCGGAGATTTCCGGCATTTCAGGCGGCCGAGATAGAATTTGCCAACTCGACAGGCTCCATTCAAACAATTGGCCGCTCTATTGACAGCTTGGCTGCAGGCCAGCAGTGAGTGCCATAGCCGCTCAGTACCACCTCAGGTTTGAAAATCGGCCGCAAAACGTTCGAATCATCTCACTGGCCGCTCGCGCAATGTTGATATTCGGCCATGCTATCAAAGTTCATGCCGATCGAGGCTTGACCGTTGGCGTGCAGCTGAATGATCATGTTCATGAAGCTTTTTTCGTCGGGATTGCTTCGATTGGAGCACGATCCGCGGCCGGAATAGTCAGTGCCGTTGGGGACGGCCCTCTCCACGACGTAATCAACGGCGCAGGCGACCTTTGGCGCCTGAACGGTTTTCTCGTTTATCGTGATACGGGTGCTGTCCGACTGACAAGACTCGGCGTTGGGGGCCCACACACCTTGCAGTCCAGTAGGGAAACTCTCGTGGCGCACATCCGCGTGAGCCACCTGTAGCATCATAGCAGGAAGCAGTGACAACAGGATCCCCTTGTGCATCGCTTTCTCCTCCGCATTGGATACCCTATACCATTAATTGGAGGTCTGTTGCACGACTTACGGGCGCTGACCACAGCAATCCGCCGCTCCGTCCGGTCGGTGCAGCGATCCTTAGTATAGAGCGGCTCGGCATTGTCACGGAAACGTCTGGGCTGAGGTATGATTGGGAATGACATACATTTCCTACGCTCGCCATCGCTTCCCGCCCGCGGTCATTCAGCACGCCGTCTGGTCGTACCTTCGCTTCTCCTTGAGCTAGCGCGACATCGAGGACCTTCTGGCGGAGCGGGGGCTCGACATTTCCTATGAAACCGTCCGTCGCTGGGTCGCCAAGTTCGGGCCGCGATTTGCGCGGGAGTTGCGGGGTCGAAGGCCACGCTCGACCGGTCGCTGGCATCTGGACGAGATGGTCGTGACGATTGCGGGCAGGCGGTTTTGGCTCTGGCGGGCCGTTGACAGCGAGGGTGAGGTTCTGGACTTGCTGGTGCAATCAAGACGGAACACGGCCGCTGCCGTCCGGCTCATGCGCAAACTAGTCAGAAAACAAGGCTTCGCGCCGGAAGTAATCGTCACGGACCGGCTCCGATCCTATGATGCCGCCATCCGTGAGCTAGGACTTTCGGCGCGGCACGACCCAACTCGGCGCCAGAACAACCGCGCTGAGAATTCGCATCAACCGACCCGGCGACGCGAGCGTAAGACGCAGCGGTTCAAGTCGCCGGGATCAGCGCAACGTTTTCTGTCCGCTCATGCAGCCGTCCACAATACCTTCAATATCGAACGCCACCTCGTCTCACGCAGATCCCTGAAGTCATTGCGCGCCGCAGCAATGGATGAGTGGCACCGCGTCACCACTGTGCACGTATGAAATACGGGTGGCGCCACCCATTTGCGAACTTCATTGGGCAACGTGACAAAGCCGGATCGGCAGGTTCTCGACCGGCCCACGGAAGAAGACGACCATGTTACCCCCCACCAACGAGCCGCTTCAGGTGAGGCGAAATTGCGCGATCCTCTTTGAGGCCCGACCGGTAAGTTGCAGAAACGTTCGAATTTGGTTGTGTTAGGTCTGTGCCGGCGATCCAGCGTGGCGCTACATAACGAAGCCGCCTCCGGGCGGCGGGATAAGCTGGGCGTGCCAAACTGCGCTACTCTCAATTTTGACGAGACTTGTAATCCGTGTTCCTCGGCGGCGGCGCGATTCATGTTTCTAGCTTTGCCGATTGTTCTCGAGCACACCTTGTATTCGCAACAATATTGCGAAACTATGTAAAAATAAGTACGATAATAATTCACCCCGATCGGGGGATCGTGGCCGGGGGCACTGGTGCATAGCTCCGCGTTAGACTTCGACGGGATGGGTCATCGGGCAGGCAGAAGGAGGCGGTGGGTCCTGTTCTTCTTCGCCATCGTCGCTCCCACGGCGAGGCGTGGGATCGGAACGTCTGCGTTCATAAGAGGAGCGCTTGGGCTGGTACAGCTCACGCTCGTTATACCACTCGTGGCCTGTTCGGTCGGCCCAAATTTCGTTACCCCGCAGGCATCACTGCAGAATAACTGGAGAGAGGCGGGCAATCCTGCGGTCAAGACGAACCGCGAGGACCAACAGCGCTGGTGGGAGAACTTCCGCGACCCAACGCTGAATCAGCTCGTCAACGTGGCTTATGCACAGAACTTGACCCTGTTGGAAGCAGGAACACGCGTGATCGCGGCCCGCGCGCTGCTCGGCGAGGCGGTCGGCGAACTCTTTCCGCAATCCCAGCAGTTGAACGGAACGGCCACCTATCTCCAGCCGAGTCGCACAGACGCGACCTCCAATCCGAACGAGGCGATCTCCGCCAAACAATTCTGGCGCGTCAACCTTGGAGCGCAGGCCACATGGGAGATCGACCTGTGGGGCAAGTTTCGTCGGGGTGTCGAGCAAGCCGATGCCACATATCTGGCATCGATCGCGACCTATGATGACGTCCTCGTCACGCTCGTTGGCGACGTCTCGTCCAACTACATTCAGTATCGCACGCTTCAGGCGCAAATCGTCATCGCACGCGCCAATGTCGCCAAGCAAAGGCAGGCGCTGGATATCGCTCGCTCCCGCTTCAAGGGCGGCGCTACCTCGGAGCTCGACGTTTACCAAGCACAGAACGTGCTTGCCCAGACACAGTCGACCATCCCGCAGCTTACAGCTCAACTGCGGCAGACGCAGAACGCACTTGGCGTGTTGCTCGGTATGCCGCCGGCATCGATCGATGGGATGCTTGCGACGCCGAGAGGTATTCCCTCGCCGGCCCGCAACGTCGCGGTGGGTATCCCCGCCGACCTCCTGCGCCGCAGGCCGGATATTCGCGCCGCCGAGCTCAAGGCAGCCGCCCAGAGCGCGAAGGTCGGGATTGCCGCCGCCGATCTCTATCCGGCGTTCTCGCTCGGAGGCGCGCTCGGCACGCTTGTCAGCACGACCAATGGCAACAAGCTCAGCGAGCTTTTCACCTCGCCGAGCCTGACCTTTGCGTTCGGTCCCTCGTTCAGCTGGCCGATCCTCAATTACGGCCAGATCACCAATCAAGTGCGTGCCCAAGATGCCGAATTGCAGGCCTTGCTAACCGACTATAAGAATGTGGTTCTGAATGCGCAGCGAGAAGTGGAAAACGGGCTCAGCGGCTTCCTCCAGGGGCGCCAGCAGGTTGCCTATTTGAGGATTAGCGCCACCGCTGCGAGCAATGCGCTGACCGTCGCCATTGCCCAGTACCAGCTCGGCTCGAGGGATTTCACCACGGTGCTGACGGCCGAGCAGAACCTGTACCAGGCCCAGAACGCTCTTGCAGCGGCACAGGGCAACGTTTCGGTGAACCTGACGATGACCTACCGTGCCCTTGGCGGCGGCTGGCAGATCCGGCAGGGAAATGACTTCGTGGACGATGCGACGCGTGCGCAGATGCGCGCTCGCACGAATTATGGCGACATCCTTCCGCCAGCCAGCCAGCGCCAGCCTCCCACCCCCGGCTTGCCGGGACCCTCCGATGCCGGACCAACCGTCCGCTCTCCGCAATGGTGATTTCCGTGAAGAAGAGGACGCCACCACTCCCAGCTTCGACGAAGCTCCGCAAGGGCGCTCGACCCAGGCTTATGATCGGCGCGCTGGCGCTGTGCACCATGGCGCTGTCGACGAATGTCGCTCGAGCCGACAACGAATTCGAGCGTCTGTGGGGCGATGTCTGGGGACATAAGAGCAAGCCTGCGGCTCCTCCTGCCCCTGCCCCTGCCCCTGCTCCCGCTGCTGCCCCTGCCCCTACCCCCGCTCAGCCCAAGCCGGCGGGGAATTCGGCGCCGGTCGTCCCGCCGGCGACCCAGCCGCTCCCGGCCCCCAACCCGGTGCCGGCAAAAACCGCGGCGCCCGCCCCGGTCCCCGCTCCATCACCCGCCGCACCGACGGTCCCGGTCGTCCTGCCGAAGGTGCAGACGGTCAGCGACTCCATGACGCTGACCGGCAACGCCGAGGCGGTCACTCAGGTCAAGCTCGTCGCGCGCGTGCCCGGCTATCTCGAGACGATCCATTTCCAGGATGGCCAGATCGTCAAGAAAGACGATCTCTTGTTCACCGTCCAGCAGGACCAGTACCAGGATCAACTCAAGCAGGCCGAAGCGCAGCTCGAAGCGGCGAAGGTGGCGCGCGACCACGCCCATCTCGAGGTCGCGCGCTTCACCGCTCTTCTGAAAAAAAGCGCGACGTCGCAGGTCGAGGTCGATCATTGGGTCTATGAGGAAAAGACGGCACTAGCCAACATTAAGGCCGCCGAGTCGCAGGTGGCGTTGGCCAAGCTCAATCTCTCCTATACGCAGGTCCAGGCCCCCTTCGATGGCCAGATGGGCCGGCACCTGATCGACCCAGGCAACATGGTCGGCGGCGACGGTCCGCAGGCAACTCTCGCCCAGATCAGCCAGCTTGACCCGATCTACGTCGTCGTCAACATCAGCTCACAGCAGGCCCTGCAGATCAGGCAGAATCTCGACCAGCGAAGGCTGACGCTCGAGGACCTGCACAAGGTCCCGATCGAGGCGGCACTCTCGGACGAAAGCGGTTTCCCTCACCACGGGCTTTTGCAATATGTCGATCCGCAAGTCGATCCGCAGACGGGGACGCTTTACGTGCGCGGCATCCTTGGAAATCCCGACCGCACGCTGTTGCCCGGAATGTTCGTCAATGTCCGCCTGCCCATGGGGAAGGTGACAAAAAGCGCGCTTCTCATCCCTCAGCAAGCGCTCCAGGAAGACCAGGGCGGTCGATACCTGTTCACGATCGACGACGACGACACCGTTCAGAAGCGCTATGTCCAACTTGGCGAGATTTCAGGAAACATGCAGGTCGCGACGAGCGGCGTCGGCCGCAGCGACCGGATCGTCATCGGCGAGCTCTGGCGCATTACGCCGGGTATGAAGGTGACACCGAAGCTGTCCGACTCCGCCGCCGACCAGTAACCGGGAGATGCGTCGATGATCTCGAAGTTCTTCATCGAGCACCCGATCCTTGCCAACGTTCTGGCGATCGTGCTCGTCGTCATTGGCGGCATCTCCCTTTTTCGCCTTCCCATTTCCGAATATCCGAACGTCGTGCCGCCGACTGTGCAGGTGACAGCGAGTTACGCTGGCGCGAGCGCGCAGACCGTCATGAATACGGTCGCTCTGCCCATCGAGAACCAGGTCAACGGCGTCGACAAGATGCTGTACATGGAATCGACGAGCGCGCCTGACGGCACCTATAGCCTCGTCATCACCTTCGAGATCGGTACGGACCCCAATATCGATCAGGTGCTGGTGCAGAACCGAGTGCAGCTCGCGCTCGCCTCGCTTCCTCAGCCGGTTCAGTCGCAAGGCGTCAGCGTTCAGAAGAAGAACACGGCGATTCTTCAGATCGTCACGCTGAATTCGCCGACCGGCAAATACGACAGCCTTTTCATGAGTAATTACGCGACGATCAATCTCGTCGATTCGCTCGCGAGGTTGCCAGGCGTCGGCAGCGTCAAAGTTTTTGGAACCGGCACTTATTCCATGCGGATCTGGATGGATCCGCAGAAACTTCAGTCCTTCGGGCTCGAGCCGAAGGATGTCATCAGCGCAGTTCGCGAGCAAAACCAGAATATCGCAGCCGGCCAGGTCGGCATGCCACCTTCACCGAGCACGACCGAGTTCCAATATACTGTCGATGTAAAATCGCGGCTCGACCAGCCCGAAGAGTTCGGCGGCATCGTTGTGAAGGACCAGACGGCGCAGGGCGGCCGGCTAGTCTATGTGCGCGACGTCGCCCGGATCGAACTCGGCGCGCAGACCTATTCGCAGGACTTCAGGGTCGACGGCAAGCCGGCGGCGGGCATCGGCATCTACCAGACACCGGAATCGAACTCGCTCCAGGTCGGCAAGGAAGTCAAGGACGCGATGGCCGAGATGGCCAAGCGCTTTCCCGAGGGGCTGCAGTACTCGATCCCCTACGACACCACGACCTTCGTCCAGGATTCGATCGCGGAGGTCTATCGCACGCTCTACGAAGCCGGCATCCTGGTTCTGATCGTCATACTGGTCTTCCTACAGAACTTTCGTGCCACCCTCGTGCCGGCGACGACGGTGCCCGTCACCATCATCGGCGCGTTCGCCGCGATGGCGGCGCTCGGCTTCACCATCAATCTGTCAACCCTCTTCGGCATCGTCCTGGCGATCGGCATCGTCGTCGACGACGCCATCGTGATTGTCGAAGGCGTGACCAAATATATCGAACAGCGGCTGTCGGGTCATGACGCCGCAATAAAGGCGATGGACGAACTCTTCGGCCCGATTGTCGGTATTACGCTGGTGCTGATGGCCGTGTTCATCCCGGCTGCGTTCGTGCCGGGTCTCACCGGCAACATGTTCGCGCAGTTTGCCCTGGTAATTGCGGCGACGGCCTTCATCAGCGCCATCAATGCCGCGACCTTGAAGCCGACGCAGTGCTCGCAATGGCTGCGTACGCCTGTACCTCCCGAGCAACGCAATATCCTCTATCGATGGTTCAACCACATCTATGATCCGATGGAGAGGGGCTATTCCAGCTTCATCGGCAGAATGGTGAAACATAGCGGCGTCATGGTCATCGTGGCGCTCCTGGTCTCTGCGGCGGGTATCTGGGGACTGACGCGCATTCCGACCGCCTTCATTCCGATCGACGACCAGGGCTACCTGATGCTCGCGCTTCAATTGCCTGAAGGCGCTTCTCTCGGAAGGACTTCCACTACGCTGGAGCAGGCAACCCAAAAGGCTCTCGAGATCCCAGGTGTCGATCGGGTAATCTCGATTGGTGGCCTCTCCTTACTCGACAACAGCGCCGACCTTTTCAATGCAGGCACGGCCTGGATCATGCTGAAGCCCTTCGATGAGCGACTGAAGGCCAAGGATCAGGATTTGTTATCGATCTACGAACGATTGCAGAAGTCGGTTGCATCTCTCGCCGATGCCAAGCCCTTCGTTCTGCCGCCCCCGGCCATCCAGGGCATCGGCAATGCCGGCGGTTTCCAGATGCAGCTCGAGCTGCTCGGCGGCAGCAACGACTATGAGAAGCTTGGAAACCTGACCAACCAGATCATCACGAACGCGGCCGGTGACCCGGCTCTAAGCCACGTCGCCAGTACATTTACGCTCGATGCGCCCCACGTAACCGTGACGGTCGACCGAGATCGTGCACAGACCCTGAGGGTCAGCGCCGGCGATGTCTTCGCGACTCTCACGGACTATGTCGGGTCCACCTATGTCAATCAGTTCAACAAGTTCGGCCTATCGCTCCAGGTCTACGTCCAAGCCGATTCGAAATTCCGCCAGCATCCCGACGACCTCCTGAACCTTTATGTCCGCAGCCAGGACGGCAATATGGTGCCGCTCGGCTCGGTCGCCCATCTCGGCTCGGCCGTGTCGCCGGCCTTGTTGACCAACTACAACCTCTTCCCCTCCTCGACGATCGTTGGAGCGCCGGCCCGCGGCTACAGCTCCGGACAGGCACTCGCTGCCATGGAGGCGATCGCAAAGAAGGTGCTGCCGAACGATGTTTCTTTCCAGTGGACGGCGATGTCCTACCAGGAGAAGATCACCGGGAATCAGCTCTACTACGTGTTCGGCCTGTCGCTGCTGCTCGTCTATCTCGTGCTCGCCGGGCAGTACGAAAGCTGGATCCTGCCGCTGGCCGTCCTTGCGGCGGTACCGCTGGCTCTGCTGGGCCCCGTGATCGCGCTGACCAGCCTCGGGGTGGCCAACAATCTCTACACCCAGATCGGCCTGATGCTGCTGATCGCGCTCTCGGCCAAGAACGGCATTCTCATCGTCGAGGTCGCGCGCGAGCAGCGTCTGGTGCACGGCAAGTCCATTTGGGAATCGGCGGTCGAGGCGTCGCGCACTCGGTTTCGTCCAATCCTGATGACCTCGTTCGCGTTCCTTCTCGGCGTGATGCCGTTGGTCTTCGCCACCGGCGCCGGAGCGAATGCAAGACGCTCGCTCGGCATCAGCGTGTCCAGCGGCATGCTGGCCTCCACCTGCCTTGCGGTCCTATTCGTCCCATCGTTCTTCGCGGTCCTGCAGGGCTTTGAAGAGTGGCGTAGAAATAAGAAGAAGCCGAATGCAGCACCGCAAACTCCTGCCGGGGCAGTCCACCCGTCCGCGGGGGACGCGCCGCCTGCAGGAGCTTGAGAGCATTGCGCGAGGCGGGTTGGCCAGTTCCCGCTGTACCGATCAAGAAGTCGATAACGCCCGACTTCCTCATTTCTCTCGAGGACGGCAAGAAATACAAATCATTGAAGCGGCATCTGTCGAGCAGCCATGGCATGACGCCCGAGGACTACCGAGCCAAATGGGGCCTTCCGGCTGATTATCCCATGGCCGCACCAAACTATGCCAGGCAGCGTTCCGAACTCGCCAAGACGATGGGACTTGGGCAGGGCCGCAGATCGATTCCTCGACGCAAATAGCCGAGATCCGTTAGCCAGGCCCGATAGTCGGTACGGACGCACATGTCCATGCTTTGTAGGAATGGGCGAGTATGGACCGGCCATAAACTTCGTAATGCGAATTCAGCGTGTAGCTGCAATATAGAGAGGACACCCTCCCGCAAAGTTGGGATGACACCCGCTGACGGTTTGGCATCAGCGGAGTGTGGTTCGAATGGTGCTGTCGATGAGCCGAATGGAGATCGACCGGGTTCATGTGTTGCGGGATTTGCTGGCGGAGCGAATACGAACGCGCGAAGCGGTGCAGTTGATAGGCGTGACGACGCGCCAGGTTTTCGGTTGCTGCGGGCCTATCATGCTGGCGGTCCGGCGGCGCTGATCTCCAAGAAGCGTGGTAGGCCGAGCAACAGGTCCTATCCGCCGGTCGTCAGGACCGAGGCCATCGCGCTGATCAAGGCCCATTACCTCGACTTTGGGTCGACGTTGGCGGCCGAGAAGCCGGTCGAACGCCATGCTTTGCATTTTGGGGGGGAGACGATCCGGCGATGGATGATGGCGGAAGGCATCTGGAGCGATTGTTGTCAGAGGCTCAAGCCTGTGCACCAGCCCCACCGCCGGCGAGAATGCTTTGGCAAGCTGGTTTTGAGCGAGCGCTCCCAGCGGGAATCGCTTATGGATTGAGATGTCAGTCCGTCAACGCATTCGCCATGCGCTCTGTGCTATGTCATAGGTTATAAATACACGCGATGTTCGCGAAAAGAATACCCACTTTTATTTGAACGGTCCACGGGGGGAAACCAGATGATAAATCTTCGAGATGCTGCGTGGATCCTGGTGGCGTCGAGTTTAGAGATCGTTGGGATTTGTTTCGCAGGACCAGTGCGGGCCTCCGACCTGGCAGTTGCGCAACCCGAACCGGCGCCGCCGATCGTGCCACAACTGGGCTGGCAGTTCCAGGCCACTGCCTATGGTTGGGCTTCAGCCCTCAAGGGCGATGCCGGTGTCGGACGGTTGCCGACTGCCTCGCTGGATGCGAGCTTCGGCGACATATTGAAGAACCTGAAGGGCGCCTTCATGGGTTCCTTTATTGCCCGGAACGACACCTTCATTTTCGGCGTTGACTTAATTTGGACACGCATCGGCGCCGACGGCAGGTTCAAGGTCGGAGGCGACGGACCATTCGCCGCCCTGCGGTCGGGAACGTCGGTGTCGTTCCAGCAAGATCAGACGATCGCCACGGCCTTTGCCGGCTATCGCATCCCGATCGGTCCGCCGAACCTCAGTCTCTATGGGACGGTGGGCGTGCGATACCAAAATATCAATGTCGAGCTCGACCTGTCGCACACGACCGTCCTGGGTACGGGCCTGAGGAGGAGTACGAGCGACAGCACCGGATGGGCCGATCCGCTCATCGGATTTGCGGCGACCTATCACTTCAACGATAAGTGGTACCTCAATGCGCTTGGCGATTTCGGTGCCACCAGTTCCTCCAACATGACGGCCCAGGGTCTTGTGTCTGTGGGATATAACTGGACGCAGTCATTCTCAACCGCGCTCGGCTATCGGGTTCTCTATACTGACTACGAGAATGGCAATGATCGTGGCGGCAGCTTCCGATACAAGTCGACGCTCTACGGCCCGTTTGTGAGCATGAGCTATAATTTCTAAGGCCCAGTTGAGTGCCCTTCGAGCCGCGTATTCTGGCACCCTGAACAACCAGTGCTGGCAGTGACGATATTGATGGTGAGATTGAATCGCCTCTAGATCGCATGCGGAAGCCGGGCGGGCAATTAGGCGAGCGCGATAGGAATGCCTTGATGGCAATTGTTTCGTTCGGCGCCCATGGGATTGGCGTGTGCAATCGTGCAATTTAACTGCAGTGATTGAGCCTAGAGCAGAATCGCACAGACTGAAGAATATCCAGCGGCAGTGAAATAGTTTCTGCATTCGTTGGCGAGAAAGCCCGGAAGGCTTGCGGCGATTTCGTCCCACAAGTCGCGGATGGATCGCTTTGCTGCGGCTCGCAGGAGAGCCTTGAATTTGGCAAAGAGCATCTCGACAGGATTGAGATCGGGGGCATAGGGCGGCAGATACAGCAGTTCGGCTCCAACGGCCTCGATGGCCTGGCGTACGCCCGGGGCCTTGTGGCTGCCCAGATTGTCCATGATGACGATATCGCCGTGTTCGAGGGTAGGCGCGAGGATCTGCTCGACATAGGCCTTGAAGCAATCGCCGTTGACGGGACCGTCGAGGACACACGGAGCGGTCAATCCGTCGACGCGCAGAGCCACAATGAAGGTGGTGGTCTTCCAGTGGCCGTGGGGCACATGATCGATCAGGCGCTGTCCGCGCTTACACCGGCCATAGTGGCGCGCCATGGCGGTTGAAGCCCATGTCTCGTCAATGAAGACCAGGCGCGCGAAGGCCTCAGCCAGATTTGGCTGCCGCGCCACTGGCGGCGCGCCGCCGCGACATCGGGGCGCTTTTGTTCGCTGGCATGGATCGTCTTTTTTTATATGTCAGGCCCAGACGTCTGAGCATGTGCCACATCCGAGCATGGCTGATGGCAACCCCCAGTTCTGTCTTGGCCCAGGCCCGCAAGTCCACGATCCGTGCATCAGGATTGGCCTCGAGCTTGGCGCGTAAAGCGTCCTCATGGTCCGCCAGCTTCGGAGGAACGTGATTGCGCTGGGGCCGGGCACACACCTCGCCTGTCTCACGACGGCGAGCCGCCGCCTTGTAAATGTAAGACAGGCTGACTTTGAAGAGCGGCTCCATCACCCGTTGGAGGTGCATTCGACCATGTCGGCGACCAAGCCATTCGAAGAGCGTAATCATAGTGGTCGGTCTTACGGTTACAATCACTGGATGCACTTCCTAAACCCGTCACGAGAGGCATCTGCTGCAGCAGTGCAAACATTGTCTGCCGGCGCTGAAGTCACAAATCTCGGTCGGAAGGTGCTCTCAGCACACGGGCACATTCAGTCCGAGGCGTTGTCTGGCTATATGGCAGCAAGCCTGACGTAATCCGTCTTGGTGTTTGGCGCGACAACGTTGCCTAAGTCGTGCGCTGGTCCACGATGATGGCACTGAGTGCGCAGGCAGTAGAGAAGCCGGAAGATAGGACGGGCGCGGCAGTGCGAGGCTTGCCGATCCGTCCAAGCTGCGGCCGAACTGTGCCAGTGAATGAGAGCGGACTCCGCGCCTCGTTCACACCGCGAGGCGCTGATCGATGTGGCGGTTGCCGCTCTCGCCCAGGCTCGCGACGCGGATGGTGCCGGAGATCAGCAAGGTTGTGAACAGGCGGTCACCGATGTGCGACGGGCGCTCGGTCCCTGGATGCTGTTGCGCTCGCCACCCCAGCCGATGTCTCCATCCAAGGCAACGAATTATCCTTGTGCTGATGCTCACGCCCGAGCATCCTGAACAGCAAGGCGACGATCCATTCGCCTCGGTGATCGAGGGCCACATCGCACCTGCGCCCCAAAAGACAACGAGCGGGATATGAGACCAGCGTGCGCACGTTTCGGTCATTTGGTCACGCCTTTGCTGCTCGCTGCCACGCTTCTTTGCGTCGAAGGCGCACCTGTGAGGGCGCAGTCGAAATCGCCTACGGCCCCGGCCGTGACACAGCAACTGATCGATAATGTCATCGATGCAATCAGCGCCGCTGTGGTGGAGAAGCTCAAGAAAGACGGCACCATTTCGACCAAACCGGCTGAGCCCGCGGCACCTGTCGACGAGCCGGACCCGGCGGCCGACAGAGCGACGGCTTTTGTAGCGCAGGCCGAAGCCATTCTGGGTGGTTATCCGGCCTTGGGGCACAATTTGGTTCGCATCCCGGTGATCCTTGACAAGGGCGATAGTGGCGGGCGCAGTCTTGGGACCTTCCTGATGATGCTCGGCGTGGCCGCTGCGGCAGCGCTCGGGGCCGAAGCCCTGCTGCGCAGAAGCTTTGCCCGTCTGCGGTGTCGGCTCGCGGGTGAGCTGACCCGTACGACTGATTTTTGGCCGCTCCCCGTACTCGCTTGCCTCGATGCGCTAAGCTTGGCTGCTGTCTGGCTCGTCGGCTACGGATTTGTCGGCATCTGGTTCCGGGGCACCGACGAACAGGCCCGGCTCGCGGCGGCGGTCGTTTCCGGAGTCGCCTTTTGGCGGGTCTATATGTTTTCATTGCGAATTTTCCTCCAGCCCGGGCTCTCGGCCGCGCGACTGGTGAAACTCGGCGATGCCGACGCATGGGCCGTGTATTGGCGGCTCTCGGTCGTTGTCGCCTTGGCCATGGCGTTCCGGCTCGTGTTTCGTATTTTGACTGCGATCAAGGCTCCTCCCGAGGCGATCTCGGCTTGGCAGTTCTCGACGAGCTTCATCGCCCTTGGCTTGTTGCTTTGGGCGGCACTCAGTTCGCGGGAACCCATCGCGGCCTGGTTCACTTCCATGGCTGATCCGGCCAAGGCGGGACAGTTCAAGCTTGCAGTTGCTCGGAACTGGCTGGTGTTCGCGGTTCCGCTCTTCATCGTCTTGTTCCTGGCGCAAATTTACGGAGCGGTCACGCAACACTTCGTCGTTGCCGCAGTGCTGCTCCTAACGCTCAATCTCTTGATCGCTCTCCTTCTGTTCGAGACCCTGCTCCAGTTCGTTGCCACCCGGGTTTCCAGACCCGCCGAATTGTCGGCGCGTGCGAAGCCGCGAGCGCGGGACGTTTTCGTGCGCTGCACGAGGGTAGCAGTTTATCTCGTCGTCATTTTCGCAATCGCGGGAACGTGGATCGTCGACGTTCTTGAGCTCGTCGACATAAACCAGTGGAGCTCTGCCACCCACGCCGCGCTCACGGCCGGAGGGACCCTGTTTGTGGCCTATGTTTGCTGGGAGGCCATTCATTTCCTGATGGACGCTTATATCGCGCGCAATTCCCCGTTAGCACCTGGTGCGGTCGCCGACGAAGGAACACCGCCCCCAAGTGCGACCCGGCTCGCGACGATTTTGCCGCTGCTGCGAATTGCGTCGGTCACTCTGATCTTCGTGGTCGCCGCCCTGGTTGCCCTGTCCCAGTTGGGCGTCAACATTACGCCGCTGATCGCAGCCGTCTCGGTCCTTGGTCTGGCCGTGTCGTTCGGCAGCCAGACGCTGGTACGCGACATCGTTTCGGGAATCTTCTATCTGGCCGACGATGCGTTTCGCGTCGGCGAGTACATCGACTGCGTCAAGGCAAAAGGTACCGTCGAGGGGTTTACGCTACGCTCGATCAGGTTGCGCCATCAGAACGGCCAGATCTTTACGGTCCCCTTCGGCCAGCTTGGCCAGATCACCAATTTCAGCCGTGATTGGTGCACCATGAAATTCAACCTGCGCTTCGCCCGCGACACTGACGTCGAGAAGCTCCGGAAGACCGTGAAGAAGGTCGGCCTTGCGATGTTGGAGGACCCGGAATTCAAGGACGAGTTCCTGCAACCGCTGAAGTTGCAGGGCGTGGCTGACGTTGCCGACAACGCCCTCGTCATGCGCTTCAAGTTCACGGCCAGGCCGAATATTCCAACCGTGATCCAGCGCGAAGCAATGAAGCGCCTATTTCCTGCCTTCCAGGAGGCCGGTATCGAATTCGCAAGCGCCACGGTTTCAGTGCAGACGGTCAGTGGCCAGACCGAAAGCCAAACCGCAGCCGGGGCCGCGGCAAGTGCTGCAATTGCCCAACAGATCACCGCGCAGGCGCGAATTTGAGCAGTCCACCGTGCAAGGCGGTCGGCGATCGGCAATTTGGGGGTCGGAACAAGATTTGCTCGCTCGGGCACGCTGAGCGAATAGCGTAAGTATTTCAGACAGTTGGGGGATCACTCGTTCAGATCCATTTGAGTTGCGTTATGAGGTCTGTACTCCGCCTTGATGTCGAATGTCGGGTTTTTTAGGCCTTTTCGCTACCTTGCCCGCGAGCTCGGATCATCTGGTCTGTCAAACGGCTTGCAAAACTGCCCCTGGATCGGCGCCCAAAATATGCACGCCGGTTCACGGTTCAAGCGCTTCACCACAAGAGAGGGCACTTGCGAGATGAATTTATTGCCGGAAAGTGGCCAGATCGCTCAAGTATTCTCCCAGGCCACAGCCCCGGCCTTTTTGCTCGGCGCTGTGGCGGGCCCTGGCCGCCCCTTAATCCCTGCTGGTAGTGTACAGGCGGTCCTTCTCTATCCGCCGTCCTATGTGATCATCGGGCTCGCCGCGGTGCTCGCTTGGGGACTGCTCAACATCCGCACAGCAATCCTGGCAGTGGTCGCACTTGGCTTCTGCCTGGTGATGGACCTTTGGCGACAGTCGATGGAAACCATCGCTCTCGTGCTGGTGGCCGTCGTAATTTCCGTTGTGATCGCGGTCCCGCTGGGCATCCTTGCCGCCCGTCGACCGCGCCTGGAAGCTGCACTTCGGCCGATACTCGACGTCATGCAGACTGTTCCACCCTGGGTGTATCTGATCCCGGCGGTCATCATATTCAGCCTTGGCCAGGTTCCCGCGATCATCGCAACGATCATCTATGGAATCCCACCGATGCTTCGCCTGACCACGCTTGGATTCAAGCAGGTGCCCAACGACCTCCTGGAACTCGGACAGGCAATCGGCGCCCCGCCGCGGGCAATCCTCACGAAGATCGAAGTGCCCTCTTCCATGCCGACGCTCCTAGTCGGTCTCAACCAATGCATTCTGCTGTCGCTGTCCATGGTCGTGCTGGCAGGGCTCGTTGGAGCCGGCGGACTTGGTGCTGAGGTGACGCGCGGGCTCACCCGGATGGAAATGGGTCTTGGTCTGCGTGCCGGGCTGGCGATCGTCGCCGTTGCCATCCTGCTCGACCGTCTGACGCGGGCTGCACTTCAGCGAGAACGTGTACCAGCGAGCGTCGAATGAACGTGTCGGAAGGCCCGAGTTTTTCTCAACACCGCCCATAGGCAGGCCTATGACCCAGTCTATCCGGATCGGCGTCGTGGGGTGAACTCCTCTTGCGCTGTTCTTGTGCCCATAATAGAAATGATCCCTGATAGCTCGTAAAGTCCCAGGGTATATTTCTATTCTTAGGGGATCACATGCAGACGAGTGACCAATTGCGGGCAGCGCGCGCGCTCATGAGGTGGGACCAGAAAGACCTGGCACAAAGGTCGGGTGTCTCAGTCCCGACGATCAAGAGATTGGAGGCTCAATCTGGAATGCTGTCGGCAAATGTGCCGACGCTCGCCGCGATCCGGCGCGCCCTCGAAGCCGCGGGCGTGATCTTCATAGCCGAGAATGGCGAGGGGGCGGGCGTGCGTCTGAGGAAGCAGTCCGCTCAGTCAGCGTCCCCTGAAAACGATCTGGTTGTGGAGTTCGAGCAGACTTCCGGCGAATGCTTCGCCACCTGCGACGGTGTCCGAAAGTTCATGGGCGTCTTTGAAACGCGCGAGCTCGCGGAGACCGCTGCCGAGGAATATCAAAGGGAGCTCGATTGGCACAAGGCGAAGCTCGAACATCCCAAGGGGTAGGGCTGGCTTCAGTCTCGGCCGAAGGCGGCCCGCAAGTGTGCAGCCAACTTGAAGCACCACCTCGCCGGCCCTGGGCGTTTTTGGCGGAGGGTGAAGGAATCGAACACATCACCGTTGCCGGGGCACAGCTTTAAGGCTGTTTGCTCACCATGAGCGCCACCCTCCGAACTTCTCAGTAGATAACATAATAATATTGCTATCGCCAGGCAATATCTACAAAATTCAGATGTAGAAACTTCAAGTTTTAATCGCCAATTCACCCCGGTTGCGTCGCTTCTCTTGTCCACTGCCAGGTGGGTGTTTTCACTAAACTAACCGTTTCAGCGTTGATGCCTTTCAGTTATGCAAGCTAACCGTGATTTACCCGATGAGCGGCCGGGGCGATTATGCGGCAGTCGAACTGCTTAATTCCGGTTGGCGAGCGCAAGACCAAAGAAGCAGAAGTTGCGGTTCGGGATTCTTCCAATCTCGCCCAACGATCTGCGCCCCCAGGGTGTCCATTACCGAGACAATTCTTGGGATAGGAATGTCAAGCTGGTCCGCCTCGAAATCGATGCGGGCTAAAGCAAATGCGTTCAGGCAGGAGCGGATTTCCAAGTCAGCGCATTGGCATCAAAGGCATTCTTGCGACTCCTGGTGATTCGATCTGAAGGCAAGACGCGCTAGCGGCCCATCTTTGCCGAAGACTGCCATCTTCGATGACATCAGGTCTGAGTTCACGCTCACCGAAATATAATCTTTCCATTGAGCCGCCATCTCCTCAAATAATTCAGCCATCTCGGTGGTCATAGACCCGAGAGACGCTTTCTTTCGTACCGAATTCATAGGATAATTCACAACTCGTTGATGATTAAGGTAAAGTCATACTCTAAAAAATCTAAAGTAGTATCGATACATACCTACTTGTCCGGATTTATAGGCGTGCATATCGCCGAACCGACAACTGCAAGATAACGCAGCGTCGCCGCTACCTCCTTTTTAGGCAGGCAACTGCCAGAAAGTTCGAATGGTGCGGCAATCCCGGCCGGCTTATTGCAGCACTACCGGCCGTGATCGGCCAGACTGTCTGTCCCGACCGGGGCGATCTGGTTGGGCCACCGCGCAGAAAAACGAGCGGCCCTGGTAGCAGAAGTAGCGGGAGACAATAGTTGCGTTTCATACGATGGGCGGCACTGGCCGCCGATTTTGACGCCAAGCTTGCTTCAAGCGGATTGGGGCTTCGCGAATTGGCGGCGCAGCTTGAGACGTCGCATTCAAACCTCAGCCGCCTTCGCAGCGGTGGTCACTGTTCCGCCGAATTATTTGTGGTCGTGTGCTTGTGGATGAATAAGGATCCGCGCGTTTATTTGAGCTAAGCGCCCCGCCTTGGCAACTATCAAGCAGGCTCGGCTTCATCCCCCTCAAGATCTTCTTTGCTGTAATCCCCCTAACTCGGCACGAAACGACTTTCCCAGTCAGGCGGGAGAATGACGCCCGTTGGATGCCCGAGGGCTTAACCTGACTTCCCGAAACCGGGCATTGCGCCCGCAATCGCGGCCTTCGCGCCAGAGCGGGAATTAGTCCTGTACCAGGTCGTGGATATTCTCTCCGCCGAACCCGAGACTATTTCAATCTCCGGCTGCAAAGACGAAGAATCCGACAAAAACCGGCCGGGAGGTGAGCCGGAATATCAATTGGAATAATCATTGACAATGACGATATTTTGCAATGATCATTGCCGAAACAATCGTTGGGAGGACTCACGGTGCTTAGAATTGCGGTCTTGGGCTGCGGCCGGATTGGGCAAATGCATGCTTCGAATATCGCGGCACATCCACGGGCCCAACTCGCCGGCGTGTTCGATGTCGTGAGTGAGGCAGCTGCGAAGGTCGGGGCCAAAGAGGGAGCACCGGTCTTTCGAAGCGATGAGGATTTGTTCGCATCGAAAGATGTCGATGCCGTGCTTATCGCGAGCTCGACGAGCACGCATGCCGATTATATCGAGAAGGCTGTCGCCGCTGGCAAGCCGATCCTGTGCGAAAAGCCGATCGATCTCAGCCTGGAGCGAGTGGATCGCTGTGCCAAGACCATCGCCCATACGAACTTGCCGATCATGCTGGGCTTCGTCAGGCGGTTTGACCCCACCCACCGGGCCACGCGCGCCGCCATCCGGAACGGCGACATCGGCGATCTGCACCAGATCGTCATCACCTCCCGCGATCCCGGCATGGCGCCCGCGGCCTATATCGAGGTCTCGGGCGGCATCTTTCGCGACATGACGATCCATGATTTCGACATGGCCCGTTTCCTGCTGGGCGAGGAGCCGGACACGGTGAGCGCTGTCGGAAGCCGGCTGGTGAACACACCGCTTATGGAGCGCTGCAACGACTGGGACACTGTGTCGGTCATCCTCACCACGCCATCAGGGAAGCAATGCCTAATCCTGAACTCGCGGCAGGCGGCCTACGGCTACGACCAGCGCGTCGAAGTGTTCGGCAACAAGGGCATGGCCATTTCGGAGAACCGGCGAACGCATGAGTCCGTGCGTTTCACCGGTGAATTCACGTCCCGCGGGGCGCCCTACCTCAATTTCTTCATCGAGCGATATGCCGAGGCGTTCAATGCCGAAATCGGCGCGTTCGTCGATGCCGTGGAAAACGGCACGCCGCCGGAAGTGGGGTTTGAAGATGGCCGCCTGGCGCTGATGCTGGCCGAGGCGGCCGGCAGGTCCATCCGCGAGGGCCGACCCGTGAAGACCAGCGAGGTTGCATGAGCATGTACCAGAATTTCGGCCTGTTCATTGACGGCCAGTGGCGCGAGGCGTCCGACAAGGCCCGCGCTCCGGTCGTAAGTCCCGTGCACGAGCGGGCGCTGGGCGAGGTGCCCGTCGCCACGCCTTCGGATACGCAAGAGGCGCTCGAAAGCGCCGCGAAGGGGTTCGCGCTCTGGAAATCGAGGACGGCCTTCGAGCGCGCGGACGCCCTGCACCGCATCGCGGACGAGATGCTTCGCCGCAAGGACGAAGCCGTCCGGATGATCTCGAGCGAAACGGGCAAGCCGCTCGTGCAGTCCGAACGCGAATGGGGCCTGGCCACGGATCAGTTCCGCTGGTCCGCCGAAGAGGCCCGCCGCATCTATGGCCGCGTGATCGAGACCAGGGTGCCGGGAGGCCGCTTCGAAGTCCTGCATGAGCCCGTCGGCATCGCTGCCGCCTTCACGGCCTGGAACTTTCCGGCCGCGCTGGTCGCCCGCAAGGTCGCGCCTGCTCTTGCCGCCGGCTGTTCGACGATCGTCCGCCCCTCGAGCCAGACTCCGGGCACCGCCATGGTCATGGTCGATTGCATCAGGGCCGCCGGCATCCCGGCCGGTGTCGTCAGCCTCGTCGTCGGCCCGACCAGCACGACCTACACGCCCATCATGGCCTCCGCCGCGGTGCGCAAGGTGTCCCTGACGGGCTCGACCCGCGTCGGTCAGCAGATGATCAAGGACGCGGCGGAGACGGTGAAGAAAGTCTCGATGGAACTCGGCGGCAATGCACCGCTCATCATCTATGACGACGCCGACCTCGACATGGCGCTCAACCTCTCCGTGCCGACCAAATATGCCAATGCCGGCCAGGTCTGCGTGACGCCCGACCGCTTCTTCGTTCACGAGAGCATGCATGACGCCTTCGTCGAGGGCTTCGTTGCACGCGCCAGCGCCCTCAAGCTCGGGGATGGTCTCGACAGCGCAACGCAGATGGGACCTCTCATCAACAGCAAGCGCCGTGAAGAGATCGAGGCCATCGTCGCTGAAGCCGAAAAGGCCGGGGCGAAGGTGGCGACCGGCGGCCGCGCCCCCTCCTCCTTCAACGCCGGCTTCTTCTTCGAGCCGACCGTGCTCACCCGGGTCGAGGACGGCATGCGGGTCTTCGCCGAGGAGAATTTCGGGCCGATCGCGGCCATAACGCCCTTCTCGACGGATGACGAAGCCATCGCGCGGGCCAATGCCAGCGACATGGGGTTGTCCGCCTATGCCTTCACGAACAGCCCCAAGCGGGCTCGGCGCACCGTCGCCGAGCTGAAGGCGGGCATGGTCGGCATCAACAGCTTTGCGCTGGCGGCGGCGGAGGCTCCCTTCGGCGGCACCAAATATTCCGGGATGGGCAGGGAGGGTGGCACGGAGGGTATTTCCGACTACCTCGACACCAAGCTGGCCCAGATCGTGTTTTGAGGAGGCACCCGTGATCAAGAACAGACTGAAGGAGATCTGGGCGCAGGGACGGCCCACGATCAACGGCTGGCTCTCGATCGGCAACCCGTTCACCGCCGAGATCATGGCCGCGCAGGGCTATGACAGCCTCACCGTGGATGTGCAGCACGGCGCCCTCGACTATTCCATGCTGCTGCCGATGCTCCAGGCCGTGCGGGCCTCCGGTGTCGTTCCGATGGCCCGGGTGCCCTGGCTCGAACCCGGCATCATCATGAAGGCTCTCGACGCCGGCGCCTATGGCATCATCTGCCCGATGGTGAACACGGCCAGGCAGGCGGCCGAGTTCGTGAGCTATGTGCGCTATCCGCCGATCGGGCAGCGCAGCTTCGGGCCGACACGCGCCAATTTCTCCGCGGGCGCGAACTACGCCGCCGAAGCCAATGACGAGATCCTCGGCTTTGCCATGGTCGAGACGGCCGAGGCCATGACGAATCTGGACGCGATCGCCGCCACGCCCGGCCTGGATGGCATCTATGTCGGACCGGCCGACCTGACCTTCAGCCTGCACCAGGGGCGCCTCGCCCCGGCCTTCGATCGTGAGGAGCCGGAGATGATCGAGGCGCTGCAGACGATCGTGGCGGCGTGCAAGAAGTCGGGCAAGATCGCCGCCCTGCATTGTGGAACGCCCGATTATGCCAGGCGCGCCATCGAATGGGGCTTCGACATGACCACGGTGGCAGGCGATTCCAGGCTGCTCGCCGCCGCCGCCGGAGCGAGCGTCGCGCGATTTCGGGAGCTCAACGGCAAGCCGGCCACAGCGCCATCGGCGGCGAAGTCGGCCTATTGAAAGCGAACGGCCGGGGCCCGCCCTTCACTCATAGAGTTTAGGCATCGCCGCCACGGGAATCTCTTCCCGGCGCCCAGACTTCAGCGATTGCAGGCCGGCCTCGGCCACGCGGGTGGCGGCGTAGCCATCCCAGGCGCTTGCGCCGTTGGGCCGGCCCGACCGGATGCCCTCGATCCATCCCTGCGCCTGCAGGCGATAGGCATCCTGGAAGCGCGGGCGCCAATCGACGGGATAGCTCGTCCCCTGCGACAGGGCGTGGTTGACGACACCGTGCACCGGTCTTTGCAGCTCGACCGTGCCCTTCTCGCAAACGAGTTCGCCCTTCACGTCGTAGCCATAGGCGGCGTCGTTGAAGACCTCGATGGTCACGAGGGTGCCGCCGGCGCCGTCCAGCACCAGGAACACCGGCGCGCCGGGCGATTGAGTCGATAGGCCGGCCGGCCGGAACACGGAAATGGCGGTCAGGTCGCCCGAAAGCAGCCAGCGCGCGATGTCGAATTCATGCACGGCGGAATTGGCGATGGCCATGCCGCCGTCGAACCAGGGCGGCGCGGCGACGTTGCGATGAATGCAGTGGAACAGCAGCGGCTTTCCGAGCTGGCCCGCGGCCAGGTGGCTCTTCATCTCCACATAGGACGGATCGAAGCGGCGCATATAACCCACCTGCACGAAGCGGCGGCCCGCCTTCACCTCGGCGTCGATCAGTTCGAGGCATTCCCGCGAGGTTGGAGCCAGTGGCTTCTCGCACAGCACCGGCTTGCGGGCAGCCACGCAGGCGAGTGTCAGGTCCTTGTGCGTGCTATCCGGCGACGCGATCAGGACGGCATCGACCTGTGGATCATCGATGAGGTGCTTCGGATCGCCGGCCACGTCGGCGGCTCCGACCTCGTCGGCGATCTGCCGCGCGCGTTCCCCATTGGCGTCATGGATGCTGCGGATGCTCGCTCCCGCGACCTGCGAGGCGATCGTGCGGGCGTGATCGGTGCCCATGACGCCGACGCCGATAATCCCCAACCTGACAGTCATGCCTTCTCCCCCGACGCCGGCTCTGAACCGGTTCTATGCCAGCCAACACGACGTACAGACGCCGAGCCAGGCCCCCTGCCCTCCGCGCCCTCCGCCGACAAATCCCAGTCTCAGGCGGCGGGTCGGCCGGAGGTAGGACTCATGATGAAATTTACCGTCCATTTTCCATCCCATGTCCCGGCAGATGGTCGATCGACGTGAATCGCGCCCGATTCTTTCGCAACGACTATTGCTGAGATACATCTGTGTCAATTATCATTTCATTAGGCCCGCTTTCGGCCCTTGCCCTCAGGGGGTCATAGCCTCGCAAATGTCATTAGCAATTCGATTGCAATATATGTTGCAAAAATAATAAAAAAGAAATAATCATTGCAAAAGAATTTAAGTCAGTGGCGCTTTGCGGGCCAACGAGGATCGTACTATTCATGATCCTGCGGGACGCTCATGCAACATGGACGAAGTGCATCGATAGTTGCAATCTCCGGTTGATGCGCCATGAATAGACAAACAAGAAAATAATCAGGGGGAACAAGGTATGACATTGCTGCAGCTGAAGTCCGTCTCAAAAAGCTTCGGCGCGATTAAAGCATTGACGGATGTCGAGTTGACTATCGGTAGGGCTGAGATCGTTGGCCTTATGGGAGACAACGGGGCTGGCAAGTCGACCTTGGTCAAACTGATCGCCGGCAATTTCCCGCCGAGCTCGGGCGAGATCGTCCTCGATGATGAGGTCGTGCATTTTCACAAGCCGGTCGAGGCGCGGGCCAAGGGCATCGAGGTCGTCTATCAGGATCTCGCCCTCTGCAACAATCTTTCGGCGGCGGCCAATGTCTTTCTCGGCCGCGAAATCAAGAAACAGGCTGGTCCCTTCCGTTGGCTCGATCACGGCGCGATGATCAAGAAAGCCGGCGAGCTTTTCAGGGAGCTGAAGTCTGAAACGCGCCCGCGTGACCTTGTCCGGCAGATGTCGGGTGGGCAGCGTCAGGCGGTGGCAATCGCCCGCACCCGGCTCTCGAAAGCCAAGATCGTGCTGATGGACGAGCCAACCGCCGCGATCAGCGTCCGGCAGGTCGCCGAAGTCCTCGGCCTGATCCATCGCCTGCGCGATGCGGGCATCAGCGTGGTGCTGATCTCACACCGCATGCCGGACGTTTTCGAAGTGTGCGACCGCGTCATCGTCATGCGCCGTGGCCGCAAGGTCGCCGACAAGCGCATCTCCGACTCCTCCCCCGAAGAAGTGACCGGTCTGATCACCGGCGCCATTCACGCCGCCTGAGGTCGCCATGTCCACGCCTCCCGCCAACAAGCAGAACACGCCCGCCAGTGCTCCGGTGGCCAATGTCTCGATCGAATCCGTGCTCTCGGTGAAGGAGAAGACGCTTTGGCAGACGTTGGTCGCCAGCCAGGCCTTCTGGGTGACCGTCGCGCTCATTATCATCTGCATGATCATGTCGATCCGCGAACCGCGCTTCGCCACGGAAGACAATTTCTATAACATCACCCGCAACTTCGCCTTCATCGGCATCATGGCGCTCGGCGCCACCATCGTGATTATCACAGGCGGCATTGACCTTTCGGTCGGCTCGACCATGGGCCTGGTGGCGGTTGCCTGCGGGCTGGCGCTGGAAGGAGGTTACCCCTGGTATGCGGCTGTCATTGCAGGCCTTGCCGCCGGCGGCGTGGCGGGAGCCATCAATGGCGGCCTCATCGCCTATGTGGGTCTCTCGCCCTTCGTGGTGACCCTCGGCATGCTTTCGGCGGCGCGCTCGGCCGCCGTCGTGCTCTCCGGCAACAGGATGCTCTACAATTTCGGTCCGGGAGGCGCGGCCTTCAAGTGGATCGGCGCCGGTGCGGTCCTTGGCATCGCCAACCCCGTCTGGGTGCTGGCCATCCTCACTCTTACCATGTTCGTGGTGATGCGCATGACGACGTGGGGGCGGCATTTGCTTGCCATCGGCGGCAACGAGCATGCCGCCAACCTCACGGGCGTGCCGGTCAAGCGCATCAAACTGCAGGCCTACATCCTTTCCGGGATAAGCGGCGCCATCGCGGCGATCCTGAGCGTGGGCTGGGCCGGCTCGGCGATCAACTCCCTGGGCACGGGCTACGAGCTTCGCGCCATCGCCTCGACCGTGATCGGCGGCGCGAACCTGATGGGTGGCGAGGGCGGTCCCTTCGGCGCGTTCATCGGTTCGGCTCTGCTCGAAGTGATCCGCAATTCCCTTCTCATGGCCGGCGTCGACTCCAACTGGCAGGGCGTCTTCGTCGGCAGCTTCCTGGTTCTCGCGGTCCTGCTTGAACGCATCCGCGGCAAACGACGCGAATGACCGGCCGAAGCCGGCGTCGTGTGAAACGCCCAAGACGGGGCACAACACCTCTGGAGGAACGATGCTAAAATATCTGCTGACTTCGGCGGCCATCGCCGTAAGCCTTGCCGCGACCGCTGGCGGCGCCAGTGCCGGAGGCAAATATACCTTCGCCCTGGTGCCCAAGAACACCAACAACCCGTTCTTCGATCAGGCCATGGCCGGCTGCAAGAAGGCGGAGAAGGAACTCAATGGCGCCATCGAATGCCTCTATGTCGGCCCCGGCGAGCATGGCGGCGGCGACGAACAGGCCCAGATGGTGCAGGACCTGATCACCAAGGGCGTCGACGGCATCGCTGTTTCCGCTGCGAACGCTCCCGCGATCGCGGCTGCCCTGCAAGGCGCGGCTGGCGCCAAGATCCCGGTTCTGACCTGGGATTCCGATCTGCTGCCCGACGCCAAGGGCGAACGGGCCGCTTACGTCGGCACCCATAATTACGAGATCGGCGTCAACCTCGCCAAGGTCGCCATGAAGATCAAGCCGAAGGGCGGCAAGATCTGCATCCAGTCCGGCGGTGCGGCAGCAGCCAATCACAACGAACGCATGCAGGGCATCCGCGACACGCTGTCGGGCAAGCAAAGCGCCCAGGCGCCCGGCGATCGCCTGACGGGCCAGAATGGCTGGACGGAAGTCGATGGCTGCCCCCTCTATACGGATGACGACTTTCCGAAGTCGGTGCAGCAGCTCGAGGACATTCTCGGAAAGTATAACGATCTCGATGCCTTCATCCCGACGGGCGGCTTCCCCGAATTCCTGCCGGACGCCTATCGGCAGGTCGCCAGCAAGTACAAGGACAAGATCGCTTCAGGCGCGCTTGCCCTCGTGGTTGCCGATACGCTGCCTGTGCAGATCGACCTCCTGAAGGAAGGCCTGGCCTCTGGCAATGTCGGCCAGCGTCCCTTCGAAATGGGCTACAAGGCCATGTATTTCCTGAAGGACATCAAGGACGGCAAGGCTCCTCCGCAGGACCCGACCTATACCGGCCTCGATGTCTGCACGCCCGACAATGTCGCCACCTGCATCGGCGGCACGAACTGACGCAAGGGACCGCCAGAATCCCCACGGGCTTCCCCTGAGACAAACTTCGGCATGCCGCCCAGCTAACATTGCGTGGCATGCCTATGCTAAAGCAAAATGCGACCAGGTAGGAGCGGATTTCCGAGTTTGCACATTAGGATAAAAAGCATTTTGCGATTCTTGGTGATTCGATCTGAAAGTAAAACGCGCTAGAAGCACCATCGGGCGCGGCACTTGTGAGGGCCGTGGACGAATTGGAAAAGGGAATATTCATGGGCGCCGACAGTGTCCCGCAAGACTACGAGGACCTCATTCGGATCATCCACGACAAGTATGACGGGATGAGCAAGGCCTATCAGAATATTGCAGTCTATCTTACGCAGAACCCCAATGATGTGGCGGTGATGTCGCTCAACGCCATTGCCGAGACCTGCGGCATCCACGCGTCGAGCTTCGTGCGCTTCGCCCAGATGCTGGGCTACAAGGGCTTCAAGGAAGTACAGGCGGTTTTCCAGCGGCGGCTCTCGACCGCGGCTCCCGGCTTCCAGGCCCGAATCAAGGTTCTGGAAACCGAACTGAGCGACCGCGAGAATGTCGGCGGCTGGGGCTTCCTGCACGATCTGGTGCTTCGGGATATCGACGCGCTCCAGGAACTGTTGAACCAGACGTCCGGCGAGACCATCGAAAAGGCCGTGGATCTCATGGAGAAGGCGGACACCATCTACCTGGTGGGCCAGCTCCGCTCGGCGCCGATCGTCGATCTCACCCGCTACATCCTGACTATGCTGGGCAAGCGCACCGTCCTCCTCGACGCGAGCGGCGGCCTCGCCACGCACGTTGCCGGCACCATGCGACCCACCGATCTGCTCTTCGCCGTTTCGTTCCGGTTCTACGCGACCGAGGTGGTCAACATCGTGGAACAGGCTGCGGCGCGCGGCCTGCCCATCGTGGCGATCACCGATTCAACCCTTTCGCCGTTGGCAAAGAACGCCACGGTTCTCTTCGCGGTGCCCGAGCACCAATATACGTTCTCGAGATCCCTCGCGGCACCGATGTGCCTGGCGCAATCCCTGACGGTCGCGCTTGCCGCGCGCCTGCAAAAGGCTGCGGTGCCCCGCATCCCGATCGTCACGCAGCCGTAGCGTTTCCATCGATCATGATATCTGCCGCAAAAGTCTCGCTTTAATCGGGACTTTACGATGGACGAGTTGCAAACCGCGCTACTGCCAATGGACATATCATAGTGGGATATGAGCTTCACATTACCCGGAAAGAAAACTGGTTTGACGAAGCCCCAGACATCACACCTGGGGAATGGCTCGCATTTGTAGGTGGCGACTCCGAAATGCGGCATGACGGCTTCGCGGAAGCTCCCGTTGGCGGCGGGAAAATGCTACGAATAGAAAGCGAAGACATCAGTGTCTGGACCGCCTATTCGGGCGGTGCGAGCGGTAGAAACACGGCATGGATCACTTGGAGCAACGGCAACATCGTTGCAAAGAATCCAGATAGAGAAATTCGTCAGAAAATGTGGCGCATTGCACAGTTCTTCGATGCCAAAGTCCAAGGCGACGATGGGGAGTTATACGGCAAAGACGGCGAAACGATCGAAGTGATTAAGCCTACAAGAGTTGAACCTCGATCTGATACACCGGCGGTCAGCCCACGACGCCCTTGGTAGCGTTTTTGGTAGAATGCTTGTCGCAAGGAGCGTCACCAGCCCTGCGGTACTGGCGGCAGCGAGTTGCCGGGTGATCGCGGCACCGAGGCCCTGCGCCGAGCCGTGGGTCCGCGAACAGATCAATCGCCAACACTTCGCCTGGCATCCTCCTCCGCCGGTGACACACGCCGTTGGTGTTCATCGACACAAAAAGAGAACGGATCTTGACTATCGTTCGTTGCCGTGCTTTATTCCCTAACGGAATGAGGCGTCAGCAGCCGGCGCAAGCGCAACCCGGCCCCGAACGCTTCCATCCACCCGATGCCTATCCAGGCGATAGGCGCGCGGCGGTCCTGCTTCTTTCGAAGCCGGCTTCCAGGGGTGACGAGCGGGACAGACGGGATCGGCACCCCATGGAAGTGCCACGCGATCCCGGGACGGAGCGTGAAGGGCTTGAGCCCGGCAACGCCTTCGTCCCATCTCCCGCCGATGCGGTGAAGACGGTTCATGCCACTGTCCGGCCAGGACTGCAGCGCTGAGCCCCTTTACCGAGCCGGCTGGCTCAGGTTCGGATGGTCCGTGCCATCCGCTCCCGGCTCGCCTCTGCCTTCAATAGGCGGAAAAACAGGTGGCCTTGCACGCCTTGTCAGCGTGAAGGGCAGCCGGAACGGGGCGATGGCGGCCTGCACCGACAGTGCGGCCTGCATCTTCCATGATCTTGCTTTCACGGCTGCCCGGCAGCCGCCATCGCCCGGTCTCTTCATCAACCCAGCCCGGGAGGGCGTGGGAACGAGAGCGTTTGGGAATTGCGGTGGCAATGCAGTTGCACGCTTTCCCTGACTTTTGCGAGTGACTTTGGCGGCAGGTTCAGGTTGCGCTCGCGTCTCAGGTGGCGGCCAAAATCCGACCGGCCTTCAAACCGACTCTTCACAAAACACTTTATCCTGCGCTCTCAAATAATTGCAGGACGACAGATATTTCACGTCAATGCCAACGCCTCCGCCGGTACCGGCATCGGCCCGGCAGAGCCGCCCCACACCGTCTGGTCGTAATTGACCACGGCGCCCGTCATCAGGCCGGCGTCGTCGGATACGATGAAGTTGACCGTGCGCGCCGCCTCCTCCGGGTCGACCAGGCGTCCGAAGGGCAGTGCGGCGGTGGCCTTGGCCTCCCAGTCCGGATCGCCGGTGGCCGCGGCCTGCAACTGACGTTCATGATCGGACGACATCCAGCCGACATTGAGCTGATTCACGCGGATGCGGTTCTTCATCACCGAAAAGGCCGTGTTGCGCGTCAGCGTCGCCAGTGCGCCCTTGGAGGCGCAATAGGCGTTGATGAAGGGCTGCCCCGTATGTTCGGAGATCGAGCCGATGTTGCAGATCGATCCGGGGATGCCGTCGCGGATCATCAGCTTGATCGCCTCCTGCATCAGGAAATACGGCCCGCGCACATTGGTGGCGAAGATGAGGTCGAACAATGCGGGGGAAGTATCGAGGATCGTGCCCCGATCCGTGCAGGCGGCGGCGTTCACGAGGACGTCCACCCGGCCGTAGACGCGATCGGCTTCGGCGATGGCATGCCGGCACTCCTCGACGTCGGCAACATCGGCCTTGACGAAGTGAACGGGGACGCCGGTCTCCGACCTGACCTTGTCGGCCACGGCCTGCCCCTTGGCTTCATTGCGACCGAGCGTCACCAGGCCGGCTGTGCCGGCGGCGGCGAGTTGCCGGGCGATCGCGGCACCGAGGCCCTGCGTCGAGCCGGTGACGACGCAGACCCTTCCATCCATGCGATTCATGATGTCAATTCTCCACCGTATAGCCGGCCGCGGCCATCACGCGCAGCAGCTCCTTGTGCCCGATCCCGGCCATCTTGAGCGGCGGGCTCTTGATGGGATCCTGCTCCGCCTCGACGACGAACCAGCCCTCATAGCCATGGGAGGCCAGGCGCTTCACGATGGCCTCGAAATCGAGCGAGCCGTCTCCGGGAACCGTGAAGGCTCCCTTCACCACCGCATCGAGGAAGCTCTCCTTGCTGCGATCGAGCCCATCAACCACTTCAGCCCGGATGTCCTTGGTATGCACATGCGAGATGCGAGCATGGTGCTTGTCGATCACCCGCAGGACATCGCCGCCCGCAAAAGCCATGTGTCCCGCGTCGTAGAGCAGCGGCAAGGCCTCGCCCGAGTGCTTCATCAGGAGATCGAGTTCTTCCTCGGTCTCGATCGGCGCCGCCATGTGATGATGGTAGCTGATCGGCATCCCCTCCCCCGCGCACCATTCGGCGAATTCAGTCATCTTGCGGCCATAGGCCTTGATCTCGTCCTCGCTCAGCCGCCGCTTTGTCGCGAGCGGCGCCGAGCGGTCACCCTGGATGGTGCCGGCGGTCTCGCCATAGACGATGCAGGGAGCGCCGACCGCCTTGAAGAGCGCCATCTGGGTGGCGACGCGGTCCTTCTCCCTGTCGAGGTCGCCGTCGAGCAGCAGGCCCGAGAACCAGCCGCCGCACACGCTCATGCCGTGCTTGTTCAGCACGGGCTTGAGCTCGGCGGGATCCATCGGGAAGCGACGGCCGGTCTCCATCCCCGTGAAGCCGGCCTCGCGGGCCTGGCGCAGGCACTCGTCGAGAGAGACGTCGTCACTGAGCTCCGGCAGGTCGTCGTTCCACCAGGCAATCGGCGCGATTCCAAGTCTCGCTTTCATAAGAGTCTCCAACGTGTAAGTAACGGTTTATCAGCGCGGGGGGAGCGGCGGTTAGACGCCGACCCGCTGGTGCTTGCGGCCGGCGACTTGCGCGTCATGCGCCTCGCGCACTTCCTTCCGCTCGCTCGTGGCGGGAACGCCGACATCCCACCAGGCATCGCCCGGCGTCCATGTGAAGGCATCCGACACGATGGTGATGACGGTGGTGCGGTCGGTCGTCTTCGCCCATTCGACGGCCTGGCCAAGATCGGCGAGGCTTTCCACGCGCCGCGTCAGCGCGCCCATGGCCTCGGCGTGCTTGGCGAAATCGACCGCGAAGGGCTCCTTCACGCGGCAATCCTTGATGAGATTGTTGAAGCCGGGCGTGCCCTTGGCATTCTGCAGCCGGTTGATCACGGCATAGCCGCCATTGTCGCAGACGATCAGAATGATCTTGTGGTCGCTGAGGACCGTCGAATAGACGTCCGAATTCATCATCATGTAGGTGCCGTCGCCGATCATGACGATAGGCGTGCGCGTCGGGTCGGCCATCGCAGCGCCCCAGCCCGCGGAGATCTCATAGCCCATGCAGGAAAAGCCGAATTCGCAATCGAAGGTGTTGGGATCCTTGACGCGCCAGTTCTTCATGACTTCGCCGGGCAACCCGCCGGCGGCGGTGATGAGCAGGTCCCGATCGCCGGCCTTGGCGTTCACCACGCCCACGACCTGGGCATAGGTCGGTATCGGATCGTTGGTGGGTTTCTGGAAGCCGTCCAGCATGTCGTTCCATTTGGCGAATTCGGACACGCCTCTTGCCGTCCAGGCTTCGGGCGCCTTCCAGTCATCGAGCGCGGCTTCCAATTCCTCGACGGTCTCGAGGGCATCGCCCACCACCGCCAGCGCGCGGTGCTTGGTGGCATCCCACCGGCCCGCGTTGATCGAAATGAACTTTGCCGCGGGGGAGAAGGCGGTCCACGAGCCGGTGGTGAAATCCATCAGCCGCGTGCCGACGGCCAGGATCACATCGGCCTCCCCGGCGAGCGCATTGGCGGATGTCGAGCCAACGATGCCGATCGGCCCGACATGGGCGGGATGGTCATGCGTCACCGCTCCCTTGCCGGCAATCGTCTCGGCCAGCGGAATTCCCCGCTTCTGCGCGAAATCAGCCAGGGCCTCTTCCGCGCCCGAATAGCGCACCCCGCCACCGGAAATGATCAGGGGGCGTTTCGCCTGTCTCAGGATATCGACCGCTTCCTTGAGGCGATCGCGATCGGGCCGGGCTCTCGGTATCCGGTGCACGACAGGCTCGAAGAACGCTTCCGGGTAATCCCATGCCATTTCCTGCACGTCCTGGGGAAGTGCGATGAAGGCGGGCCCGCAGTCGGCGGGATCCAGGAGCACGCCGACAGCCTGCGGAAGCGAGGAAATGATCTGCTCGGGATGCACGATGCGATCCCAATAGCGCGTCACCGCCTTGAAGGCGTCGTTGACGTTGATGGTGGGGTCGCCGAAATGCTCCACCTGCTGCATGACGGGATCCGGCCGGCGATTGACGAAAGTATCGCCTGAGAGCAGCAGCACAGGCAGGCGATTGGCATGGGCGACGCCGGCGGCCGTCACCATGTTGAGGGCGCCAGGCCCGATCGAGGTTGACGCAACCATGATCTGGCGCCGACGCTTGGCCTTGGCAAAGCCGACGGCGGCGAGCGCCATCGACTGTTCGTTCTGGCCTCGCCAGGTTGGCAGCGTGTCCTTGACGGCTTCCAGCGCCTCCGAAAGGCAGGTGACGTTTCCATGCCCGAAGATGGCGAAGACACCCGGGAAAAGCGGCACCTTCGCGCCATCCACGACTGTGAACTGGTTGCACAGATAGCGCACCAGGGCCTGGGCCATGGTGAGACGAATGGTGGCGGACATCGTATTCCTCCCTCGCAAATGCGATTTTTATACTGCGTACGAAATGATTATTGACAAAGCAAGATAATTGCAATCACCATTGCATGAGCTGTTCGAAAGGAGCAAGAGCCCGGCTGTCGCCGAGCTGGCGCGGCTCCTTTCAATGACTGGTCATGACACGATCGAGACAGCCAGTCGTTAGAATTGGCCGGAGGAAACGATGCCGCACATACTCGTCGCAGGCAAACTGCATCCGAGCGGGATTGCGCTTTTGCATGCCGCGCCCGGCGTGACGTTCGATTATGTCGAAGACGTCTCGGAAGCCAGCTATGCGCCTCTCATCGCCCCCGCGGACGGCCTCGTCATTCGCACCCAGCCCCTTTCAGCGCCCACGGTGGCGCGTGCAGACAGGCTGCGCATCGTCTCCCGCCACGGCGTCGGCTACGATGCCGTCGATCTCCCGTCGCTGAACAGCAAGGGTATCGCCCTCTCGATCGTGGGCGATGTGAACTCGATATCGGTGGCGGAGCACGCGATGATGCTGCTGCTTGCCTGCGCCAAGCAATTGTTGCGGTCGGACCATTCGATACGAGAGGGCAACTGGAGCTGGCGCAATCGGCTCGAGGCCACCGAACTTTTCGGCAAGCATCTTCTCATCATGGGTTTCGGCAGGACGGGGCGGCGACTGGCCAAGCTTGCCGACGCGTTCGGCATGGAGGTCATGGCTTTTGACCCCTACCTCCAGAAAACCGGCTGGCCGGAAGGCCCGATTGCCCCCGTCAGCGACCTCATGGCCGGTCTCGGTTGGGCGGATGCCGTATCTGTCCACATGCCGAGGGGAGAGCGGCCTGCCATCGGCGCCCAGGAGCTGGCGGCCATGAAGCCATCCGCCATTCTCGTCAACACGGCGCGCGGCGGCATCGTCGACGAAGCCGCGCTGCTCGAGGCGTTGCGCGACGGCACGATCTCGGCTGCCGGCCTCGACGTCTTCGATGACGAGCCCCCGCTCGCCGACCATCCCTTGTTTGGGCTCGACCAGGTCATCCTGACGCCGCATATCGCCGGCCTGACGGCCGAATGCGCCGAACGGATGGCCATTTCCTCCGTGCAGAACGTGCTCGATTTCTTCGCCGGCACGATCGATCCCGCACTCGTCGTCAACAGAGAATATCTCAATGGCAAGCCATAAAGGGCAGCTCAGGATCGGCCTTATCGGCACCGGCTTCATGGGCAAGACCCACGTCTTCGGGTTCGCCGCGGCCCAGCGCGTTTTCGATCTTCCCTATGAACTCGTGCTGCATACGGTTGCCGACCGCACCGACGAGCTCGCCTCAGCGGCGGCGCAGGCGCTGGGTTTCCAGAAAGCCTCCAGCGATTGGAAGAGCCTGGTTGCCGATCCCGATATCGACGTGATCGACATCACCGCGCCAAACGCTTTTCACAAGGAGATGGCGCTGGCCGCACTGGCCGCCGGCAAGCATGTCTATTGCGAAAAGCCGCTGGCGACCACCGCAGCGGACGCCGCCGAGATGACGCGGGCCGCCGAGGCCGCTGGCGTGCGCACCCAGGTCGGCTTCAACTATCTGTGCAATCCGCTGTTTGCGCTGGCGCGCGACATGATCCGCAACGGCGAGCTCGGTGAGATCCGCAGCTATCGCGGCATTCATGCCGAGGACTACATGGCGGACGCCGACAGCCCCTTCACCTTCCGGCACGATCCGGTCGGCGGGGGCGCCCTGGCGGATCTCGGCAGCCATGCACTGGCGACGGCGGAGTATCTGCTCGGTCCCATCGCGAGCGTCCAGGGCGACGCCGTCACGGTCATCGACTCCAGGCCTGACGGCAAGGGCGGGCAGCGGGCTGTCGAGGTCGATGATCTCGGCCGGGCCTTTCTGCGCTTTGCCAATGGCGCCTCCGGCAGCCTCGAGGCGAGCTGGATCGCTACTGGCCGCAAGATGCAGCATGATTTCGAGGTCTACGGCACCAAGGGTGCCCTCGTCTTCACGCAGGAGCGCTTCAACGAGCTGAACTTCTACGACATGGCTGACAAGCAGGGGCGACGCGGCTTCCGGCGCATCGAGGCCGGCCCCGACCATGCGCCCTATGGGCTGTTCTGTGTTGCCCCCGGCCACCAGCTTGGCTTCAACGATCTCAAGGCCATCGAGATCGCCGGCTTCGTCGACGCCATCGCCGGCAAGCGTCCCGAGCCTTTCAGCTTCAGGTCCGGCCAGCGCATCCAGGAACTGGTGGAAGCAATACAGAGATCCGCAGTGGAGAAACGATGGGTGGAGACAACCTGACGATCAACGGGCCGGCTATCGGCTTCGAATGAACGGCTCTGTTGCTGCGCTCCCTCGGGGAGTGCCGCGCCATCTGGGTATGGACGAGGTTTCGCACTGTTTGGTCGCGCCGGGAGCGTCGACCCTAACCGCGCCCACAAGGGCGCAACCATGGAGGGAACTGATGAAGTCTTACAAGGGAATGACGGGTCTTGCCCTGACGAGCTGCGCCACCCTGGCCTGCACGCTGGGCCTCCTGGCCGGGCCGGCGGCGGCGCAGGACAAGCAATACACCATCGCCATGATCACCCACGCCCAGCCCGGCGATACCTTCTGGGACATCATCCGCAAGGGCGCCAACGCCGCGGCCAAGAAGGACAACATCAAGCTGATCTACTTCGCCGACCCGACCGCGACCAAGGAA
>NZ_BSPC01000045.1 GCF_030160835.1 Labrys miyagiensis
GGGCCGACCCGGATCGGCGCTGCGCTTCATTCCACGGGGGAGTAGGACATGGAATCGCACGTACGTCAATATATGTTTATGGTATGTTCAACGCAATCCCATGAAAAGCGGGTACGCTTTGAGATGCCCGTAAAGGCCGCCACCCGATTGCCTTGTCCGGCACTCCCTTGACTGTCGCGGGAACGTTCGCGCTACCCAATATCACACCTGTCTTATCGGCCCGGGATATCGCGCGACGAGTTCGTCGCTTGTGAGCAACTGGATTCCCTCGATCATCGCCTGCGCGATCAGGATACGGTCGAAGGGATCCTTGTGGATCGGTGGCAAGGCGTCGATTGCCACCGCATGTCCGCTGGTGACGGCGAGCTCGGTATAGCCGTTGTCCAGCAGGCCCCGGCGAAGCAGCCGAACATCAGCGTGAAAATCGGGGCGCCCCAACCCACTCTTGATAGCGACCTCCCAGATGCTGGCGGCGCTGAATATCAGCTCGTTTTCGGGGTCCTCCAGCAGTTCCGCGGCCTCGGGCGAAAGACGGCCTGGAGAGCTGGCGGCCCATAGCAACAAATGCGTGTCGACGAGATACTTCATGCTTCGCCGCCAAAGAGCGTCTCGACTTCGGCTTGCCCCATCCGGTCGAAATCATCCGGCACCGTGAACTGATCGCGCAGGAAGCCAAGGCGTCTAGCCTGTCCTGTCTGCGGCGCCTCCAACGCGATGACCTTGACCATGGGCTTTCCGGCCTTGGCGATTACGAAAGGCTCGCCCGCGGCAGCCTGTTCGATGAGACGCGACAGATGCGTTTTCGCCTCGTGGATGTTGACCGTTCGCATGTGGAGCTCCCAGACTAAGTCTACTTAGTCTAGTCTGTATTCGCTGATACGGCCAGCTTGACCCGGAGCCTGTTCCCCCATATTGCCGCAGCCACGATGCCAGCGCCGATATCTCCCCGCAATTCTGCCCATTCGAAGATCTTGCGCCATGCGTAAATGGCCCGGTTCCACGCGCTCGGCGCTACTCACCGTCGCCGCCGCCTATGTCGTGCTGCTCGCCGACTTCTATTTCTGGGGCTTGCCAGATGGAGAGCAGATTACCGTCCTGCTCCTCAGCATCCTCATCCCCGCCGTCGGCGCCGCCTATGGCATCTTCTTCTTCCATTGGCTGTTCGAGAGTGGGCGAGCAGGCACCAATTATGCAGCCGACTACAGCTTCGGCATCTGGCTGATCTCCTCGCTGGTTTCGATCGTCTATATGGGCATCTTCGCAGGCTTTGCCGTGCTGATCCCGTACACGGTCACATTATTGCCGAATGTCTTTCCGACGCCGATCCGCGCGTTTGCGGCCCATATGATCGGCGCCTCCAACTATTTCGAGCCCTTCCTGTGGCGCAGCATCGGCATGTTCACCATCCTGGAGGTCTTCGCCTGCGCCTATGGGAAGAAGGAAGGGATGCGCCGCATGACAGAACGCACATGAAGGTGATAATTCGCAATCTGTTCGGCTGGAGCGGCCGGCTGGCCGAGACCTCCTGCTGGCTCGGACTATTCATGGATGCCAAGCCACTTCTCGCCGTCAAAGCTTGACCCCGTGCCTCAGCGCGCATAGTCGTGTTTGCTCCAAAGGAGGCCAGTGCCGTGACGACGACAGACCGTTCCATGACCGTGACGCTGATCGACAATTATGACAGCTTCACCTGGAACCTCTGGCATTATCTCGGCCAGCTGGGTTGCGAGGTCACGGTCTACCGCAACGACAAGATCAGCGCGGATGAGGTCATCGCCGGCAATCCCGATGCCATCGTGCTGTCACCCGGCCCCTGCACGCCGACGGAAGCCGGCATCTGCTGCGAGTTGATCGAGAAGGCGCAGGACAGGATCCCGCTTTTCGGCGTCTGCCTCGGCCACCAGGCCATCGGCCAGGTGTTCGGTGGCGATGTCGTGCGCCTCGCGGTGCCCATGCATGGCAAGATCTCCTCGATCGAGCATACCGGGCGGGGCGTGTTTCGCGGCATCAACGGGCCATTCATGGGCACGCGTTATCACTCGCTGATCGTCAAGCGCGAGAGCTTGCCGCTCGACCTCGAGATCACGGCCGAGACCGATGACGGCGTGATCATGGGCGTGCAGCACAAGAACGCGCCGCTGCACGGGGTGCAGTTCCACCCGGAGTCGATCATGTCCGACCATGGCCACCGCATCCTCCAGAACTTCCTGGACATCGCGGCCGCCTGGAACGTGCAACACCGCCTCACCCAGCCCGAGCACGCCTGATGGACGGCTTCAAACCCTATATCGGCAAGGCCGCTGCAGGCGCCTTGTCGCGGCAGGAGGCGGCCGAAGCCTTCGATCTGCTGCTCTCGGGCCAGGCGACGCCCTCGCAGATCGGCGGCTTCCTGATGGCCCTGCGCGTGCGCGGTGAGACGCCGGACGAGATCGCCGGCGCGGTCACCGCGATGCGCTCCAAGATGCTGCCGGTAACGGCACCTGATGACGCCATCGATATTGTCGGTACCGGGGGCGATGCCTCCGGCTCCTATAATGTCTCGACGGCCGCCTCGCTGATCGTGGCCGGGGCGGGCGTGAAGGTCGCCAAGCATGGCAACCGCGCCCTCTCCTCCAAATCCGGTGCGGCGGATGTGCTCGTGGCGCTCGGCGTCAATATCGAGCTGAAACCGGAGACGATCGCCCGCTGCATCGAGCTCGCCGGCGTCGGCTTCATGTTCGCGCCCGCCCATCACGGCGCCATGCGGCATGTCGGGCCCACGCGTGTCGAGCTCGGCACCCGCACGGTGTTCAACCTGCTCGGCCCGCTCTCCAACCCCGCCGGTGTGAAGCGGCAATTGCTCGGCGTCTACGCCCGCAACTGGCTGCAGCCGATGGTGGAGGTGCTGAAGACGCTCGGCTCGACCCGCATCATCGCCGTGCATGGCAGCGACGGGCTCGACGAAATCACCACCACCGGCCCGACGGAGATCGTCTCGCTGGAGAATGGCGAGATCACGCACGGCATCATCACGCCGGACGAAATCGGCCTGAGGGTGGCACAGCCCGAGGACCTGAAGGGCGGCGACGCCGCCCACAACGCCGTCGCCCTGCGCGCCGTGCTGGAAGGCGAGAAGACACCCTACCGCGACATCGCCATTCTCAACGCAGCCGCCGCCCTCCTCGTCGCCGGCAAGGCGAAGAACCTTGCCGAAGGCGCGGAACTTGCACGTGAATCCGTCGACAAGGGCAAGGCTCTTGCAACCCTCGGCCGCCTGGTCGAGGTTTCCAATATGTGAGCGCCATGGCAAGCATTCTCCAGAAGATCGAAGCCTATAAGCGCCGCGAGATCGAGGTGGCGAAGGCCGCCGTCCCCCTGCCCGACCTGATCAGGCAAGCCGAACAGGCCGGGCCGGTGCGCGGTTTCAAGCGGGCGCTCGAAGCCAAGCTCGCGGCCGGCAAGACCGGCCTTATCGCCGAGATCAAGAAGGCGAGCCCCTCCAAGGGCCTGATCCGCGCCGATTTCGATCCGCCCGCGCTCGCCCGCGCCTATGAGGCCGGCGGCGCCGCCTGTCTTTCGGTACTGACGGACGAGCCTTCCTTCCAGGGCAAGCCGGAATTCCTCACCTCGGCGCGCGAGGCGGTCTCGTTGCCGGCGCTGCGCAAGGATTTCCTCTACGATCCCTACCAGGTCGTAGAAGCCCGCGCCTGGGGCGCCGACTGCATCCTGGTGATCATGGCCAGCGTCACCGACGAGGAAGCGCGCGCCCTCATCGCCGCGGCCAAGGACTGGTCGCTCGATGTGCTCTGCGAGATCCACAATCTCGAAGAGCTGGAGCGCGCACTGCCGCTCGATGTCAGCATGATCGGCATCAACAATCGCGACCTCAACGATTTCGTCACCCGCCTGGAGACAACGGAAACCCTGGCGCCGCTGGTGCCGAGCGACCGCCTGCTGGTGGGTGAGAGCGGCATCTTCACGCCCACTGACGTGTCCAGGCTGCAAGCCGCCGGCGTCAGCACCTTCCTTGTCGGCGAGAGCCTGATGCGCCAGACCGACGTTGCCGCTGCCACGCGCGCCTTGCTGGCACTGGATACGGCGGCATGAGCGCAGGCCTCACCCATCTCGATGCGTCCGGCGCGGCCAATATGGTCGACGTCTCGCAGAAGGATGTGACGAGCCGGATCGCGGTCGCCGAGGGCCGGGTTGTGATGCAAGCCGCCACGCTCGACCTCGTGCTGTCGGGCGATGCCAGGAAGGGCGACGTGCGTGCCACCGCCCGTATCGCCGGCATCATGGCGGCGAAGAGAACGCATGAGCTGATCCCCCTCTGCCATCCTCTGCTGCTCAGCAGGATCGCCGTCGAGATCGAGCCCGATGCGAGCCTGCCGGGCCTTACGGTGCGCGCCACCGCCAAGGTCTCCGGCCAGACAGGCGTGGAGATGGAGGCGCTCACCGCGGTCTCCGTCGCCTGCCTCACCATCTATGACATGGTAAAGGCCGTCGATCGCGGCATGCGCATCGAGGCCATTCGCCTGATTGAAAAGTCCGGAGGCAAGTCCGGCGATTGGCATGCGGAGGACGCCCGATGAGCCTGCTACCGGTTGCCGACGCCCTGGCCAAGGTCGTCGCCAATGTCACGACGCTGCCGGCCGTGAATGTGCCCATTCAGCTGGCAAGGGGCCGCACGCTCGCCTCGACCATCACGGCGCTACGCACCCAACCCAACTTCCATGCCTCTGCGATGGATGGCTATGCGGTGCGGGCCGAGGACGCCTCCGATGGCGCCACGCTGGACCTGATCGGCGAATCGGCGGCCGGCCACGGCTATGCCGGCCGGGTCGGCGAAAAGCAGGCGGTGCGCATCTTCACGGGCGCGCCGGTTCCTGACGGTGCCGACGCCGTTGTGATCCAGGAGAACACCAGGCGGGACGGCAACCGCGTCATCATCGAAAGCGGTGTCCAGCATGGGGCCAATATCCGCGGCCGTGGGCTCGACTTCGCCGAGGGCACGGAGGCCCTGTCCCCGGGCAGCGTCATCGGCCCGCGCGATATCGCCCTTGCCGCCGCCATGAACCATCCGCGCCTGCCGGTGCGGCGCAAGCCCAAGGTCGCCATCCTCGCCACCGGTGATGAACTGGTGCTGCCGGGCCAAGCCGTCGGCCAGGACCAGATCGTCGCCTCCAACACCTTTGCCATCGCCGCGCTGGTGGAGGCCGAGGGCGGCGAGGTGCTCGACCTCGGCATCGCCAGCGACGATTTTCCAGCTCTGGAAGCAGCGATCAAACGCGCCCGCAGCGAAAAGGCCGACATCCTCGTCACCATCGGCGGCGCTTCCGTTGGTGATCATGACCTCATCCAGACGGCTCTCACCCGCGAAGGCATGACGTTGGGTTTCTGGAAGATCGCCATGCGCCCCGGCAAACCCTTGCTGCATGGACGGCTCGGCGGCATGCATATCCTCGGCCTGCCGGGCAATCCGGTCTCCTCGGTGGTGTGCAGCGTGCTCTTCCTGGTGCCGCTGCTGCGCACATTGCTCGGCCGCAGCGAGACCGGTCTCGCCCGCAGGAAGGCCGTGTTCGCCGCACCCTGGCCGGCCAACGACCTGCGCGAAGATTATATCCGCGCCCGCTTCATACTTGACGATGCTTCCGGCATCATCAAGGTAGCGCCACTGGCGCCACAGGATTCGTCGCTGGTCAGCGTGCTGCAGCGTGCGGACTGCCTTGTCATCCGCCCGCCATTCGCTCCGGAAGCAAAACCGGGCGATGTGTGTGAGATAATTGACTTGCGCGCCGCCGGTTATTGATCGCGCTTTAACGTGAACTTCATTCTTGCAGAACACAGTGTGAACATGTAGCAATGTTCTTGCTTTGTTTGCCAAATCATCGTGATTCGCAGGCCGCCATAACGGGATCGCCCATGCTGACCAAGAAACAACACGAATTGCTTCGGTTCATTCATGAGCGGCTGAAGGAACAGGGCGTGCCGCCCTCCTTCGACGAGATGAAGGAAGCGCTGGATCTGCGCTCCAAGTCGGGCATCCACCGGCTGATCATGGCGCTGGAAGAGCGCGGCTTCATCCGCCGCCTGCCCAACCGGGCGCGGGCGCTGGAAGTGGTCCGCCTGCCGGAATCGGCGGTGCCGGGGCTTTCCCTCGCCAGTTCGCAGCGCGGCTTCCGCCCCAATGTCATCGAAGGCAATCTCGGCAAGGTGCGCACCGTGCGTCCGGATGCGGATGACGATGTCGGCCGCCCGGTGATGATCCCAGTGATGGGCCGCATCGCGGCCGGCACGCCGGTCTCGGCCATCCAGACCAAGAGCCACACCATCAGCGTGACGCCGGAAATGCTGTCCTCGGGCGAACATTTCGCGCTTGAGGTGCGCGGCGACTCGATGATCGAGGCAGGCATCTTCGACAACGACACCGTGCTGATCCGCCGCCAGGACCATGCCGACACCGGCGACATCGTGGTGGCCCTGATCGACGACGAGGAGGCCACCCTCAAGCGCCTGCGCAAGCGCGGCGCCTCCATCGCCCTGGAAGCCGCCAACCCCGCCTACGAGACCCGCATCTTCGGCCCGGACCGGGTGCGTATCCAGGGCAAGCTGGTGGGGCTGTTCCGCCGCTATTGATAAGGGCGCGAACTTCCAGTTATAGCGCGCCGAGATTTTTCGGACGATCCGAACCGCCGTGGCGCAAGCCCCTTTGCAAAACCCGCCACAGTGGCGGGTCTGTTGTCGAGTGGATGGAAGTCGTGACGCTAACTGCGTCCGAAATCTTTCAGCGGATGATTGCAATCGAGCCAGGGAACGGGATCGTCCCTGCGCTCTGGTCTCGCGTCAATCTCGATACCGAGGGCTTCCGGCAACAGTCTCAGATCAGGCTCGGTAGGCGTTTCGATAATCTTGCGAGCAAGTGTAATGCCGGGGGTGCGAGAAGCCCGGCCTCCTTGTCTCGGAGTCGGAAGATTGACGACTTCATATCTCCTAGTCTCCATCAATTGAGAGACACAGATCCCAATGCCGTCGAAATAGAAGGTATCGTGGAAGACGCACAATCCACCAATCTTCAGCTTAGATTCGAAGCGTATCAATTCTCCCATGATCGTGTCGTAGGAGTGATCCGAATCAAGCAGGAGGACATCGTATTGCCGATCCGGGAGCGTAACCTCAAGGCTAGATCCAAGATGGAAGGCAATGTACGGTTCCAGTTCTGTTCGTTCCCAGATGAAGTCATTCTTATTGACGTCGATCGTATCCACACAGCCTCCGCCGTTGTCTCGGATTGCACAGGCAATTAGGGACGTGGAATAGCCCATGTTCGTCCCTGTTTCTAAAACGTACTTGGCTCCAATCATGCGCAGGATCCAGTAGTAGGACTGGGCGACCTCTTGCTCTACCGGGCTGTAAATCAGATTCTCTGGCTTCTCCCGCTTAATTCCCTCTCTCAGTTCAATCCCTTGTTCTTTGGTCAGGTTTTCAAGTTGCCGCGGAATCCACCAGCGCTCCGGAAAGAAATAGCCGTGGCTCTCCGGATCGTAGAGATTTTCAAATTGAGAGACGATTGAGGGCTTGGCGATTTCAGCAGATGATAGCCCAAAACGTGCAAGCGGCTTCTGGGGCCGATCATTATTTCTAAGATTGAGCCAGGTCCTTTTTAAAATACCCACATCTTTCTCCATTATATAACTCCACAACTACCGTTGTTGGTCGATCTATATTGGCACGAGTAGATATCAAAAAATACAAAACCGTCAAGGAAATCGGCTCTCAAATTCCAAACAACAACGTCATCTGCGCCATGATTAGTTGGTCTGGAGGCCGCCTTGGTCTTTTAAAGGCTCCCGTGGAGACCATTCCTCTAGAGCATCACGAGCTATCCGTGACTGGCTAAAGAGGTTCGCGTGGATCTTCATCGGCTCATCCCGGGCGAGGGTGATTCACGCTTTGGCTATAAGGACGCCGCTGAGGCGGCACCAATCTCCCTGGCCTGACTCACGATGTTCTCGGCTCTAGGGGATGTGCCTAGAGGCTTTGTCTTATTGCCGGCGTCAACGTCGAAGCGAGCGCCGGTGGTGGGCGTCGGCTACCCACCGACGACATGATTGATAGCGACGCAATGATCGCCTTTCGGACTGGATGGCCGCGCCACTTCGGTGCAAGTCCACGCTATGCCGAGGCGATGACGTCGACGGGAGACAGCATTGAAGAAGCCATCCGTGACGGTGACACGCTGCTCCTAGATCGTTCGATCCGCCGCGTGGTCGACGAAGGCATCTACGTCGTGCCTTTCTATGCCAGTGCGCTGGTGAAACGCCTGCAACATTGCATGCGTGTCGTGATCGCCCGCACAGGCAACAATCCCCTCTTTATCGAGTAGGTCGCGGCGCCAGAGGACCAGCATTTCTTCGCGGTCGAAGGTCGCGTCCGCCGGATCGGCCGCACGATCTGGACACTTTGACCGCGCTTCGGTCGAGAATGATCGTCGCGCGTTTACTTTTCATCGCGCTTGTCCAGAAATTCGCGCCAAGGCGTCGACAATCGCTCACTTCTGTCCAAAATATTCTTGAGTGCTCTCAACTCTGAGAGCAGCGCCGTATCAATCCCTTAGCGTCCGTTCAGCGTTGATGAGGCGATATCCGGAATAACCCGGCACCAGGCTGCACCCTTGGGGGTCAATCGACAGCGATCATCACATCCGAAGCCTTGATCACCGCATAGGCAGTCTGGCCGGGCTTGAGCTTGAGGTCGTCAACCGCTTCATTGGTGATCGAGGCGGTGACGATGGTGCCGTTGACATCGAGCTGGACATGCGAAGTGGTCTGGCCCTTCGTCACGCTCTTGATCGTGCCCTTGATCTGGTTGCGTGCGCTGATCTTCATGACATGTCCTCCCAATTTGAATGATGGTCAATCATTCCCGTCCGGAGCGGCTATGTCCACCGCCGAATCCGCATCCGGTGCCTGTATCGGTGCCGCCGGTGCCGGCACGGAGACCTTCACTGCCCAGGCCGGCATCGGCGCCCAGGGCCGCGACGACCCGAGATCGCGGGCCGTGACCACCCGCCAGCGTGTTTCACCACCCTTCTCGGTGGGAGGATCGGCGTAGAGAGCGACCGAGCCGGCGGCGTAGATGAGGTCGCGGTTGAGCACGATCCCCTTGCCCGCGCAGCTCGTGCCGAGGGTGATGGGGCCGGCCAGCACACTGACATGGCCGCAATCCTCCTCCGCCGCATTGAGAGTGCGGTCGAGCATGAAGACATCGCCGCCCTCAATCGGCGCTGAGCAGCCCTCCTTGTCGCACAGGCGCTGCTCGGCGAGGCTGGGATCATCGGGCTTGCGTCGATCGCCCATCGCCAGCAGCCATTGCTGCACGGCGAAGTTGTCGGAGCGGTTGGCAAGGGAGGTCAGGGAATCGCCCTTGCGGACCAGTGCAGCATGGCCGCTGGCGCCGAAGACCGCGACCGGAGCCTGCGCCGTCGCAGCCACGGCGATGCCGCCGAACAGAGGAACGAGCGTGAAGACCACAAGCCGGCTGCGCATCAGGGTGAGCAGCACAAGAGTGATTGAGAACAGACAGAGCGCAACGGACGAGAATTGCGGCAGGACGAGATCCGAGCCCGGCCATGTCGCGACATAGCGCGCCACCTGCATGAACAGCCCGACCGACCAGCCCATCAGGTGCCAGAAGAAAGCCCCGTAGCCCAAAGGCTCGGCCAGCACCGCCAGCAAGGCCAGCGGCATCATCAGGAAGGAGACGATCGGCGTCGCCACCAGATTGGAGGCGAGCGACTGCAAGGTCAGGCGGTGGAAGTGATAGGCGGAGAAGGGTGCGGTCGCGAGCGAAGCCACCAGTGTCGTCAGCATCATCGCCAGCAGGATGCCGAAGCCCGAAGCGATGCCACGTTCCCAGAAGGTCGCGTGCTTGGCCCGCTTGCGCTTGCCCCAGGCGTCATGCGCCGCCACCAGCATGGCGACGGCCGCGAAGGACATCTGGAAGCTCGGACCAAGCAACTGCTCCGGCGTGGTGAGCAGTACGAAGCTGGCGGCAAGCGCCACGTTGCGCCGCGTGATAGCGCTGCGCCCGAGCGCCACCGCCAGCAGCACGATGGCGGTCATCACGAAGGAGCGCACGGTCGCAACCTCCGCGCCCGAGAACAGCGTATAGGCTGCGGCAGGCACCAGGGAGAGCATCGCGGCGATTTCCTTGGCTCCCCGATAGAGCACGACACGGCCGGAGAGCGCCAGCACGGCACGGATCAGGGCGAAGAGGCCACCGGCGAACAGGGCCATATGGAGGCCGGAAATCGAGACGACATGATAGAGGCCGGAGGCGCGCAAGGCGTCGTTGGCCTCGTTCGGGATCTCGCCGCGCTTTCCCGTGACCTGCGAGGCCGCGATCGCGCCGTTCTCGCCAGGAACCGCCTCGACGATACGCTGCGTCAGGCGGTTGCGCTGGGTGTCGATCCAGATGTTGAAGGCTTCGGCGTAACCGGGTTCGACAGGCGTCGCCGCCGGCGCGATCTTGCCGGCGACGAAGCCGACGGCGCCGATCCCGTCGAAGAAGGCATCCCGGGCAAAGTCGTATCCGCCCGGCAGGGCCGGCGGTGGCGGAGGGCGCATCACTGCCTTGACGGTGATGCTGTCGCCAGCCTTGAGATCTCCCGCCCGGCGCAGCGTGAGGCGAATCTGGCCCGGCATGGCCTCAACGGACAGCCCCTCGATCGCAACCGGCCGCATGATGATACGGGCACTGCCGCCGAGCCGGGATTCCAGCGAGAGCACCAGCCCCGTGACGTTGCCGGAAAGCGACCGGCCGAGTTGCGGCGTGGCCACGCTCATGGTGCGCAGCTTGGCGGAGCAGAAGCCGACACCGATGGCGGCAAGGCAGACAAGCGCTACATGCAGCCACCAGCGTCTGCGTGACGCATAGGCGGTAGCGGTGACGACGGAGGTGGCGATCAGGGGCGCTGCCAGGCCCGGTTCGTCGGGCGCCGCGAAATAGGCGATGACGCCGAGACCCAGGAAGATGGGAACGACCAGGGCCAGCTCGAAGGCCGCCACTTCCGCAGCTGCGCCCTTGGCGAGCCAGGCCAGCACGCCACCCAAGGCGCGGCCGGCCCAGTCGGTGCCTGGGAGGACGAGACTCCCCTCGCCCCGCCAGCCGCCGAGAACACCAACTCTTACACGTCCCCGATCATTCCCAGGCAAAGGCGCCCCCGCCGCTACCGCCCGATGAAACCCTGTGCTAAACGCCCTAGCCTATTTATTTAACCGCCGCTCGCCAAGGGGTTGCCTGGCGCGAGTGTTTCGCCCGCCTGCCTTTGGAATTGTCAGCCCCGATGTCTTCGCCCGTCGTCACCCGTTTCGCCCCCTCGCCCACCGGCTTCCTCCATATCGGCGGCGGCCGCACGGCCCTGTTCAACTGGCTCTATGCCAGGGCCAAGGGCGGCAAGATGCTGCTGCGCATCGAGGACACCGACCGCGAACGCTCGACCGACGCGGCCATTGCCGCCATCCTCGACGGCCTGTCCTGGCTCGGCCTCGACTGGGACGGCGAGCCGATCTTCCAGTTCGCCCGCGCCGCCCGCCATCGCGAGGTGGCCGAGACCATGCTCGCCCAGGGCAAGGCCTATTATTGCTACTGCACGCCGCAGGAACTGGACGAGATGCGCGAGAAGGCCCGCAAGGAGGGCCGCGCGCCGCGTTACAACGGTTATTGGCGCGACCGTGACCCCGCGACCGCGCCCAAGGACGTCAAGCCGGTCATCCGCCTGCGCGCACCCAGCGAGGGCACCACCGTCATCGACGACGACGTGCAGGGCACGGTGACCTGGTCCAACACGGACCTCGACGATCTCGTCCTGCTTCGCTCTGACGGGACGCCGACCTATATGCTCGCGGTGGTGGTCGACGATCACGACATGGGGGTCACCCACATCATCCGGGGCGACGACCATCTCACCAATGCGGCGCGTCAGAAGCAGATCTACGAGGCGATGGGCTGGGAAGTACCGCACATGGCCCATATCCCGCTGATTCACGGCCCGGATGGCGCCAAGCTTTCCAAGCGCCACGGCGCCCTGGGCGTCGACGCCTATCGCGCCATGGGCTATCTGCCGGCCGCCATGCGCAACTATCTCGTGCGTCTGTCCTGGAGCCATGGCGATCAGGAAGTCTTCTCGACCCAGGAGATGATCGAATATTTCGACACCAGCGCCATCGGCAAGTCGGCGGCGCGCTTCGACTTCAAGAAGCTCGAGAACCTCAACGGCCTCTATATGCGCAGCTCCAGCGACGAGGAGCTGATGGCGGCCATCGACCAGCTGCTGCCGCATATTCCGGAAGGGCCGGTCCTTGCCGTGGCACTTGCGGCCGGCAATGGCGCCAAGCGGGTGCAGTTGCTGGCGGCCATGCCCGGCCTCAAGGAGCGCGCCAAGACGCTGATCGAGCTGCTGGATGGGGCGAACTTCCTGTTCGTCTTCCGGCCGCTGCCGCTTGACGACAAGGCCAGGGCGGTGCTCAGCGACGAGGCGCGCACCACGATCGCCGCGCTCGTGCCGCGTCTGGAGGCTGTGACGGAATGGAGCGCCGCGGCCACGGAAGCCGTGGTGCGCGCATTGGCCGAAGAGACGGGTGCCAAGCTCGGCACCCTCGCGCAGCCGCTGCGCGCGGCGCTCACCGGCCGTACCACCTCCCCGCCGGTCTTCGACGTACTCGCTGTGCTCGGCCGCGAGGAAAGCCTGGCGCGGCTCAAGGACCAGGCCGCCTGATTGCCTCCAAACTTGGGCACTCGCTCATGGTGTGAGCCTTTGCTACAAGAATGGCGCCGATTTGGCGTCATTTTCACGTCGCATGCGAAACTGCCTGTCAGCGCAATCGTGTAATCGTCACGCGCCTCACGCGCGGTAAAGCGAACCGTCGGTTTGGTCTTCTGTCATTCTTGCGGCGTTGCAGCAAATGGTCTACCCAACGTGAACGGATCCACGGATACGTTTGCCCTTGCAGGGCCGGACCCGGAAACGGGCCCGGGCGTAGCGTGCAGATTTTCCGTGCAAGGAGGATTTCATGACCGGTAATGCGGCGACTCTGACTATTGACGACAAGACGATCGAGTTGCCAACCAAGGGCGGCTCCGTCGGTCCGACGGTCGTCGACATTGCATCACTTTATAAGCATACGGGTATGTTTACTTACGATCCGGGTTTCACCTCGACAGCGAGCTGTGAGTCCCAGATCACCTATATTGACGGCGACGAGGGCGTTCTGCTCTACCGCGGCTATCCGATCGAGCAACTCGCCGAGCATGGCGACTTCCTCGAGACCTGCTATCTCCTGCTCTACGGCGAATTGCCGACCATGGCCCAGAAGGCTGATTTCGACTATCGCGTCACGCGCCACACCATGGTGCACGAGCAGATGGCTCGCTTCTTCCAGGGCTTCCGCCGCGACGCCCATCCGATGGCGGTCATGGTCGCCTCGGTCGGCGCTCTCTCGGCCTTCTATCACGACTCGACCGACATCGCCGATCCGCACCAGCGCATGATCTCCTCGATGCGCCTGATCGCCAAGATGCCGACGCTGGCGGCGATGGCCTACAAATACACGATCGGCCAGCCCTTCGTGTATCCGCAGAACAATCTCGACTACCCCTCCAACTTCCTGCGCATGTGCTTCTCGGTGCCTTGCGAGGAATACAAGCCCAACCCGATCCTTGCCCGCGCACTCGACCGCATCTTCATCCTGCATGCCGACCACGAGCAGAACGCCTCGACGTCGACGGTGCGCCTCGCCGGTTCCTCGGGCGCCAACCCCTTCGCCTGCATCGCCGCCGGCATTGCCTGCCTCTGGGGCCCTGCCCATGGCGGCGCGAACGAAGCGGCACTCAAGATGCTCAGCGAGATCGGCACGGTGGACCGCATCCCGCACTATATCGCCAAGGCCAAGGACAAGAACGATCCGTTCCGTCTGATGGGCTTCGGGCACCGCGTCTACAAGAACTACGATCCGCGCGCCAAGATCATGCAGCGCACCACGCATGAGGTGCTGAACGAACTCGGCCACAAGGACGATCCGCTGCTGGAAGTGGCGCTCGAGCTCGAGCGCATCGCGCTGCACGACGACTATTTCATCGAGAAGAAGCTCTATCCGAATATCGACTTCTACTCGGGCATCACGCTCAAGGCGATGGGCTTCCCCACCTCGATGTTCACCGTGCTGTTCGCTCTCGCCCGCACCGTCGGCTGGATCGCACAGTGGAAGGAAATGATCGAGGATCCGTCCCAGAAGATCGGCCGTCCGCGCCAGCTCTACACCGGCGCTACCCGCCGCGACTACATCTCCCCGGCCCAGCGCCGCGGATAAGCAAAGAGGGCCGGTCCAAGGATCGGCCCTTTTGGTGGGCCGACATTTTTTTGCATCCAGGATAGTGCTTCCACGCCGGTCTGAAGACCGGCACACGATTATCGGCGCATCGTCTCCAGCACGATCCGGGCGGCACGCTGGGAAGGTGTCTCGCCCACCACCTGCATGCGCCGGTCGATCTCGTCGAAAGCCTGCATCTGCCCTGCGCGCTCCGGCGTATCGCCCAGAAGCGGCGCAAAGATAGCGGCGAGATTGTCGGGGATGACTTCCTCCTGGAACAGTTCGGGCACCGCCCGGCGGTCCACGACCAGGTTCGGCAACAGAAAGAACGGCGCCTTCACCAGGCGGCGCGCGATAAAGGCCTCCCAGGCCGGGAAGCGATAGGCGCCGATCATCGGGATCTGCGACAGAGCGAGTTCCAGCGTCACCGTGCCGGAGGCCGCGAGCGCACCGCGAGCGCGCCGGAAGGCGGCAAACTTCTCGGCCTCGTCCGAGACCACCAGCGGCTTCTGAGGCCAGGAGGCTGTCGCCTCCTTCAAATGAGCGGCATGGCGCGCCACCGTCGGCAGGACCGTGTCGAATGCGCCGATCGTGGCCTGCAGGCGCTGCAGTGTCGCCCCGAAGATGCCGGTCAGCCGTGCCACTTCGCCCGAACGGCTGCCGGGCAGCACGAGGACCAGCGGCTTCTCGCCATCGCGCACGGCCTGCTCGGCGGCATTCGGGCGCAGTTCGTCAAGGCGCTCCATCAGGGGATGGCCGACATAGCTGCAAGGTGGCCCGTCCAAGCGCAGATAGGCCGCCGGCTCGAAGGGGAGCAAAGCGAGGACATGGTCGACATAGGCCTTCATCTTTTTCGCCCGTCCCGGCCGCCAGGCCCAGACGCTGGGCGAGACATAGTTGACGATCGGCAGGTTCGGCAGGCGCTTGCGCACACGCTTGGCGACGGCGTGCGTGAAATCCGGGCTGTCGATGATGACAAGCCCGTCAGGGGGCTCGGCCACGATATGGTCTATCGCCATCCAGGCGCGGGCGCGGATCGTGGGATAGCGCTTGATGACATCGCCAAGGCCCATGACGGCGATATCGTCGAGCGGAAACAGGCTTTCCATGCCCTCGCGGATCATGGCCGGGCCAGCCACCCCTGTGAAACGGATGGGGCCCTGTACTGCGGCTCTCAAGGCCTGGATCAGCTTGAAACCAAGCTGGTCGCCTGAATGCTCGCCGATGACCAGGGCGATATGGAGGGCGCGCTCCGTCATGGCGTGACACCGATGATATAGAGGCCGGCGGCGTCGGCGGCCTTGATAGTCGTCTCACGCTCCACCACCAGCACGCTGCCCGCCTCGATGGCGATGCCGCCAAGCCCGGCCTCGCGGGCCAGACGCACCGTGCGCGGGCCGATGGCCGGCAGGTCGACACGGAAGTCCTGGCCCGGCTTGGCGGCCTTCACCAGCACGCCACCCGACTGCTCGGCCACCGCCGGCCGGCCATGGCGTAACAGGCGGCCGATCAGGCCCTTGCGCCGCAGTCCGGTCACGCGACGGATCATGTTATCGGTGCCCTCGGCAGCCTCTACCGCGAGCACACGGCGCTGGACCACCACGACACCCTGGCCGATATCGCTCGCCCCCATGGCCGCCAGGGCCTTCTGCCCGCAGGCAATGTCCTGCCTATCGGCCTCATCAGGCGCATGGCGGCCGAGCAAGCCAGCCTGCGCCATCAGCCCGGGGGCAACGTCGCGCACGCCGAGCACGGGAAAGCCATTGTCCTCGAGAAAGGCAATGATGCCGCGCAGGAGATTGTCGTCCCCGCCCTGCACCACCTTGCGGATCTCATCGCGGTTGCGCACCGCCTCGTAACCCGCCATCACCAGCCCGATCCCGGGGCGGTGCACGGTGCCGGCCATGATCACGGCCCGTGCCTTCAGGCCGTCGAGAGCCGCCAGCACGCCATTGGGATCGAGCATGCCGACCGGCTGCTGCCTGAAGGCCGAGAAATCGGCATTGGCGACGCCCTTGATCGGCAGGATCGCCACCTCCTCCTGGCGCCCGGCCACTTCCGCGGCAATTTCCGCCGGCAATCGGCCGGCCCCGGCGATGATCGCCAGAGGGCCCTCGCCGGTGCGGGCGCCTGCGCTCACGCCTCGGCGTCCGCCAGATCGCGCGGCGTCACCAGGGAGCGCTCACCGCCCGTTCGCACGAAGTCCACGATCTGCATCACCGCCGGCTGATCGGCGAACTCCGCCGCCACCTTCTCGACTCGCTCCTTGAGCGACCCTCCTGGCGTGAACAGCGCACGATAGGCACGGCGTAGCGCGTGGATCTGCTCGCGTTCGAAGCCACGGCGCTTGAGGCCGACGATGTTGAGCCCGGCAAGGCTGGCGCGGTTGCCAAGCGCCATGCCGAAGGGGATCACATCGTTCTCGACACCGGCCAGTCCGCCGATGAAGGCATGAGCACCAATGCGCGAAAACTGGTGCACAGCCGCGCCGCCGCCGATGATCACGTGCTCGCCGACCTGGACGTGACCGGCCAGCATGACATTGTTCGAGAAGATGACATTGCTGCCGATCTTGCAGTCATGCGCGACATGGCTCTGCGCCAGGAACCAGCAGTGGTCGCCGGTCTGGGTGAGCAGGCCGCCGCCGGCGGTGCCGGGATGCATGGTCACGCCTTCGCGGATGACGCAATCGGCACCAACGATGAGCTTGGACACCTCACCGCGATACTTCATGTCCTGCGGCGGATGGCCGAGGGCGGCAAAGGAATAGATCTGCGTGCGGGCGCCCACCGTGGTGTGCCCGGTGACGACCACATGCGAGTGCAAGATCACCCCTTCGCCCAGGACGACGTTTTCGCCTACGAGGCAGAAAGGGCCGACCGACACGCCCGCGCCGAGGCTGGCGCCGGCGGCAACGAGTGCCGTCGGGTGGATGACGGGAACTGACGTCGGCGTCATTCCATCACCACCATAGCCGAAACCGTCGCTTCGGCGACGATGACGCCGTCAACCTTCGCCTCGCCCTTGTACCACCACATGTTTCGGCGGTTCTTGATCTTGGTCATGTGCAAACGCACCTGATCACCTGGGGTAACGGGCTTGCGGAAGCGGCATTCGTCGATCGTCATGAAGTAGACGACCTTCGGGCGGGAATTGCCCATGGTATTGAGCACACAGATCGCCCCGGCGGTCTGCGCCATCGCCTCGATGACCAAGACGCCCGGCATCACCGGCTGCCCGGGGAAGTGGCCGGTGAAATGGGGCTCGTTGACGGTGACGTTCTTGATACCGATCGCGGAATTATCGTGGTCGATTTCGATGATGCGATCAACCAGCAGAAACGGATAGCGATGCGGCAGCAGCGTGAGCAGCTTACCGATATCGACGGACTCGAGTGTCGCAGGCGTTGTTTCAGTCATAACAGTCTCGTTTCTGGGCCGGCCCTGCCCCAGACAGGGCCGTTTCGTTGAATATAGCTGCCTTCTCCGGCTCCAGGTTGCGGCTCAGCCTTCGTTCTTGGTGTCGGACCGCACCCGCGTCTCCTTGACCAACCGCTTGAGCAGGGCCAATTCGCGGGCAAAGTCGCCCAGCGGCTGTGCCGGTGTGCCGGCCATGCGGGCGCCCGGCGGCACGTCGTCCTTCACATTGGCGGCGCCAGCGATCTGGGCTCCCATGCCGATGCGGATATGGCCGACAGTGGCGGAGGCTCCGCCCATGACCACGAAATCCTCCAGAACGGTCGATCCGGAAATGCCCACCTTGGCCACCAACACACAATGCCGACCCACCATGACGTTATGGCCGATCTGGACCTGATTATCGATCTTGGTGCCTTCGCCGACGATGGTGTCGCGATTGGCGCCACGGTCAACTGTGGTTCCCGCGCCGATCTCGACATCGTCCTGGATCACGACCCGGCCGACTTGCGGCACCTTGAGGTGCCCGCGCGGTCCCATCGAAAAGCCGAAGCCATCCTGACCGAGGCATGCGCCGGAATGGATGATGACACGGTTGCCGATAAGGGAATGCTGGATCACGGCATTGGCGCTGATCGAGCAGTCACGGCCGATGCGAACGTCGGGCCCAATCACCGCATTGGCACCGATGATCGTGCCGGCACCGATCTCCGCCCGCGGGCCAATGACGGCGCCGGGATCGACGGTGACGCCGATCTCGAGCCGTGCCTCAGGGTGAACGACGGCGCCGGGCGAGACGCCCTTGGCCCCGAAGAAGGACTGGGGCCGAGCTGCCTCCGGGAACAGGGCGATGCCGATCTGCGCGAAGGCCCTGTAGGGCTCACGCGCCACCATGAGTGGGGCGCTCTTCGGGGCCCGGTCAAGGAATTTCGGCGAGATCAGGATCAACGCCGCTTTGGAGGTCGCCAGCATCGGCAGGTAGTGCGGGTTTTCCAGGAAGCTGAGGTCGCCTTCCCCGGCCTGGTCGAGCGGTGCGACACGTTCGACGGCGATATCCGCCGACAGGCCCTCAATGGGTTCCGCGCCGGTGAGACGGGTAATGTCCGCCACGGCGAGCCGGCTGCGCGCCCGAAAGAAAACCGGATCAGTCATCATATCCACGCTGCGATCAGCCTGTTGGAAATCAGCACCGGAGGACAGCAAGCCCGAAGCTGATATCAGTTCTTACGATTACACCCGCCGATTTGCAAAAAAGTTACCGGAAGTGAGTGGTCGCGCCAGCCCATACACGAGTCCGTCCGGCAAAGGCAAAACACTGAATATTTCAGAACGTTTCGCATAAGGCGTCTTCCGATCCATTCGGATCAGGAAACCTTCGCATGCTATGGACTTATCTATATTCCTCACACGAACCGCCGACTACCCCACTCGAGTTTCTGCAATCTTCCAACACCAGTCGCGGCCACAAAAAACCGGCCGGCCACGTGGGGACCGGCCGGCCATGGCAGACACGTCAGATCATCAATAGTTGACGATCGTGCCGAAATGGAAGGCCTGGGTGTCGTCGTGCTTGGCCTTGGTAAGGACGAAAGCGTAGTCGAAGCGCAGCGGACCGATGGGCGAGGCCCAGAGCAAGCTGGCGCCCACGGACGAGCGGATCGGATTGTTCTTATAAAGGTCGAAGGGCCGAACACCACTTCTAGCGACACCGGGGACAAAGAAACAGTTGCCGGTCCCGGCGGGGTTACCTGCAGGAAGCGGTCCGCACTGCTGGCTGAAATGCGTACCGCCATAACCGAACACCGAACCGGCGTCGGCGAAGATGGCGCCGCGCAGGCCGACTTCACGCGGCAGGCCGAAGATAGGGAACTGCAGTTCCAGCGTGCCGCCATAGTAGCTGGTTCCGCCGAGTCCATTGCCCTTGGAGCCGCCCGCCAGATCCCGGTCGCCGATGCCACCCGGGGCGAAGCCGCGCACCAGATCGGGACCAGGATTGAACTGGTCGACGATGGCAATCTTTTCACCGCCGAAACCGACCATGTAGCCACCCTGCGCGCGTGCCATGATCGTCAGGTCGTCGGTCAACGGATAATAGTAGCGTGAATCAACCGAAGACTTCACGAATTTCGCGTCGCCGCCAAGGCCCGCAATGTCCTGCTTGAACTGGGCGTAGAGACCTGTACTAGGCTGCTTCAGATCGTCCAGAGAGTTATACGTAAGCGTATAGCCAATCTGAGAAACAAGGCGATTTTTACCGTCCAGTTCCTTGATGGCACGTGAAGCTTCACCATTGAGGTAGTTATTGTCGTTATACTGAGAAGGAATGGTGACCTTCTCAGTATAAAGCGAGTAGTTCACACCAACGGTGAAATTATCAGTGATCGGGAACGCCGCGCGGAGCGTGCCACCCGTGGTCTGATCCTTGTAGAACTGATAGTCGCTATCGTCCGTCGTCTTCGAGAAGAGGTCGAAGCCGGCGGCGATGCGCTGGCCCATGAAGTAGGGCTCGGTGAAGGACAGGCCATAGCCCTGCGTGCGCTGGCCATACTGGACCGACGCCTTCACATACTGGCCACGGCCGAGGAAGTTGCGCTCGGTGAGCGAAACTTCGCCGAGGAAGCCGTCCGACGTCGAGTAGCCGCCGCCGACCGAGAACTCACCGGTCGACTGGTCGACGACTTCGACATTCACAACAACGCGGTCAGGCTCGGAGCCCGGCGTGTTGGTGATCTTCACGCTCTGGAAGTAGCCGAGATTGCGCAGGCGGCGGGCCGCCCGGTCGATCATGGCCTGGTTGTAGGGGTCGCCTTCACCGATATCGAACTCGCGGCGGATGACATAGTCACGCGTGCGGGTGTTGCCGGTAATGTTGATACGCTCGATGTAGACCTTGGCACCCTCTTCCACCACGTAGTTCACGCCGATCTGATCGCCGGCGTCATCACGGACGGCACGCGGGCGAACCTGTGCGAAGGGATGACCGGAGCCAGCGAGCTGGATGGTCATGTCCTCGACGGTCCTGTCCACGTCTTCGCCGCGATAGGTCCAGTTGTTCCAGCTGTGAATGTTGTGCTGAAGCTCATCCGGATTGACGTCCGAGATGGTGGACTGAACCTGCGAGGGGCCGAACTTGTAGTATTTCCCTTCATCGACCGTGACAGTGATGATGTAGCCGTCCTGCTTGTCGTTCAGCGAAGGCACCACGGAAAGCACGCGGAAGTCGGGATAGCCGTGGTTCACATAGAACACGCGCAGACGCTCTTCGTCCGCAGCGAGTCGATCCGGATCATAGGTGTCGGTGGTGCGCAGCCAGCCCAGAAAGCCGGATTCGATCGTCACCATCTGACGCTTCAGGCGCCAGTCGGAGAAATTATTATTGCCGACGAACTTGATCTCGTCGATGCCGATCTTCACGCCTTCCGCCACGGTGAAGACGAGGTCAACACGGTTGTTCGGCAGCGATACTTCACGATAGCTGATCTGGACCGTCGAGCGCCCGGCGCGGTTATAGGCCTCCTTCATGCGATCGATATCGGCATTCACGGTGGCCTGGTTCAGCGGGCTGCCGGGCTTGGACTCCATGATGGAGGTGAGCTGATCCGACGTGACCTTCTTGTTCTTCTCGAAGACGATGCGGTTGATGATCGGCGCCGACCGCGCCGCAACCTGCTTCCTAGGCGCCGCTTCGGCCGAGCCAACCAAGGGAGAGGCTACAAAGGCACCGAACAGCGACGGAACCGCGACAGCCGCGAGGGCAACGCCCAGCTTCAACTTGTACATTGCTGTTGCCATCGGGTCTTAATCCCACTCTTTTTACCAAACCAATGTGAGTTTCGATGCCAAGCTTAAGAGGCCCGCATTGAGCTCATTGGAAATGCTTCTACAGGGTTTCCCGACGCATGCAAACCGACCGGGAAGAGGCAGTCGTCCTTTTTTGGGAGACCGTTGCGAATCCGCCACGCCCCTTCAGCCGCCATAAATTTGTCGTGACAGATCATGGCCCAACACCAAAACCGTAATTGTAATTATCAACATGAGGCCGATGCCGAATGAGAGCTCCTGCGCACGCGCCCCGAGCGGTCGCCCGCGCACCGCTTCGATGGTGTAGAACACGAGATGGCCGCCATCGAGCACCGGGATGGGCAGCAGGTTGATGAAACCGACCGATACCGAAAGGCTCGCCGTGAGCAGGACAAGACCCATCAGCCCCATGGTTTCACCGATGGTCTTGGAGGCCACCGCGATCCCGACAATGCCTGCAACCTGGTTCGGATCGCCACGGCCAACGATCCAGCCATAGATAAAATCTACTGACGCGCCAATGGTTTGGCCCGTAGCGAGGGTTCCCGTCCAGAGCGCGGTGAACGGGTCGAGCCGCTCCATGCCACCCGGCCCGATGCCGATCCTGCCTTGGGTAACAGGCTTGCCGTCAAGGCCCGGGGCCGTGGTGATTTTCGGCACGACGCTCACGTCGAAACTCTCCGATCCCCGTTGGATCGTCAGCTTCACGGGCTTGCCCGCCTCGCCCGCAATCAGGCCGGGAAGCTGGTCGAACACCGTAACCTTGGTGCCGTTGACTTCGACGATGCGGTCTCCCCTCTGCAACCCCGCCTTGGCGGCGGCGCCATCCACGCTCATCGGGCCAATTACGGGATCATTATTTGGGTAACCATAAATGGAAAATGCCGCTGCGAAGACGAAGATGGCGAGGATGAAATTGGCCAGCGGCCCGGCCGCGACGATGGCGATGCGCTGCCAGACGGTCTTGTGAAACAGGCTCACCGCCCGCTCCTCCGGCGTCATCAATTGATTGCGTTCCACGTCGGGCATGGAGGCTGCATTGGCGTCGCCGAAAAAGCGAACATAGCCACCGAGGGGGATGGCGGCCACTCGCCAATGCGTGCCGTGCCTGTCGTCGAAGCCGAAGAGTTCGGGCCCGAAGCCGATCGAGAAGGTCACCACCTTCACACCACACCACCGGCCCACAAGAAAGTGTCCGAGTTCGTGGAAGAAGATCAGGATGGAGATGATTATGACGAACGGCACGAAACCGAGCGCGCCCATGCCAAGACTGTCGAGAACGCCCATCATCCCGTAACCCTCAAGCCTCGCCCGCGAGCGAGGCCCCTTTCCCAAAATCCGATTCGGCCCCTACCAGGCCACGAACCCCGAAGCCGGATGCACGCCGGCGCGAAGCAGTCCAATCACCAGCGCCACGAAGGCCGCGGCCAGAAAGCCGTCGAGCCTGTCCATGACGCCGCCATGCCCCGGAATAACATGACTGGCATCTTTGGCATCAAAACGGCGCTTCAGGGCGGATTCAAGGAGATCGCCTCCCTGTGATACGGCGGCCAACACACCGCCCAGCAGCACCAGCACGAAGGAACCTGCCACCAGCCCGGCAGCAACCGCACCGAAGACCACGCCACCGATGAAGCCCGACCAGGTCTTCTTCGGGCTGATACTGGGCCAGAGCTTGGGGCCGCCCAGGGTCCGGCCGGTGAAGTAGGCCATGATATCGGAACCCCATACGATGGCGAACAGCACGAAGATGGCAAGCATACCATGCGGCTCGTCCAGGCGCAGCAGCGTCACTGGCAGGACGATACAGGCCGCATAGGGCAAAGCCGCCGCTGTCAGAAGCGGCTGGGGCCATGGGCGCGCGATGGCGACCGAACCGAGTACGATTGCTCCGCCGGCGATGACGAACAGGGCCGATATGCCTTGGCCTTCATAGGCGAAAGCCGTGGCCAGGATCAGGAAAGCGGAGGCCGCAATGACCGTGGGCCAATCCTTCGCCCCCGCCCGGATCAGAAACAGCCATTCGCACAGAACGGCAATCGCGGCGAGCAGCCAGAACAGCGCGAAGGCAGGACCGCCGAGCCAATTGGTGAGAAGCGCCAGCCCAGCCATGACGAGGGCGGAAACGATGCGGACCGTGAGGTCGGACCAATTGGTCTTGGCGCTCGGCATCTCAGAACCTGCAGGCCATCACGGCATGGCGGGCAATTTGCCGCATCCGCATTTGTTTCCCGTAACGCCCGAACTGGAAGCACGCGCTGCCCTGCCCCTTCCTCCGCTCGATCGCCCTCACCCCGGAATCCACGCGAAGCCTAACCTGAAGTTGCCTGACGCGGCGGCGTAGGCTCGGACACACCGCCGAAACGACGGTCGCGAGCCTTGAACTCCGCCAGGGCCGCCTCCAGGGCGCTGCGGTCGAAATCAGGCCAGAGCAGCGGCAGGAAGACGAACTCGGCATAGGCCGACTGCCAGAGCAGGAAATTGGATATCCTCTGTTCGCCGGAGGTGCGGATCACGAGGTCGGGGTCGGGAATATCGACGGTATGCAGCTTGCCCGCCAGCAGCTCCGGCGTGATCTCCTCCGGCTTCAGCGTACCGGCAGCGACCATCTCGGCCAGACGCCGGGCGGCGGTAGCGATTTCCTGGCGGCCGCCATAGTTGAAGGCAACGATCAGAGTGAGGCCGGTATTGGCGGCGGTGAGGTTCTCGGCATCGACCAGAAGGTCGGCAAGCTCACCCTCCAGGCCGTCGCGTTCACCAATAATGCGGACACGAACGTTGCTGGCGTGGAGTTCGGCGAGGTCATTGCGCACGAAACGCTTCACCAGGCCCATGAGATAGTCGACTTCCAGGCGAGGCCGCGACCAGTTCTCCGACGAGAAGGAGTAGAGCGTGAGATAGCGGATGCCGATATCGGACGCTGCGCGCACCGTGCGCCGCAAGGCCTCGACACCGCGGCGGTGCCCCTCGAAGCGCGGCATCAGGCGCTTGGATGCCCAGCGCCCGTTGCCGTCCATGATGATGGCGACGTGTGCCGGCAGCGTCGCCACATTCGCATCCTCGATCAGATCCCTGCCAAACATAAGTGCCTCGAAGCTTCATCCGCCCTATATTGGCACGAATTCTATCGAACGATCATCCGGGGGACAGTGGATAATTAGTGTCAAAGCAGATGAAGAAATAATCCTTGCAGCTAGGTTGCAAGGCTTGTTTATCACACTTGCAGGATCTCTTTTTCCTTGGTGGCGAGCGTCTTGTCGATTTCGGCGATCATCGCGTCCGTCGCCTTCTGCACCTGATCGGCCAGACGCTTCTCTTCATCCTCGCCGATAGTGCCGTCCTTCTCGGTCTTCTTCAAGACGTCCAGGCCGTCGCGTCGGACATGGCGAACCGCGACGCGGGCGGATTCGGCATATTTGTGCGCGACCTTCACCAGCTCCTTGCGCCGATCCTGCGTCATCTCCGGGATGCGCAGGCGGATGACCTGGCCCTCGGTCTGCGGATTGAGGCCAAGATTGGAATTGATGATGGCCTTTTCGACCGCGCCGACCATGCCCCGGTCCCACACCTGCACGCTGATCAGGCGCGGCTCGGGTACGGAGACGGTGGCAACCTGGGAGAGCGACATGCTGGCGCCATAGGCCTCGACATGCACCGGCTCAAGCAGGGAGGAGGAGGCACGGCCAGTGCGTAGCCCGCCCAACTCATGCTTGAGTGCATTGAGCGCGCCGTCCATGCGGCGCTTGACGTCGGCAATATCGAATGACGCAGACATGGTCCTGCCCTCGGAATCTTCTGGTTTGGACGATCAATCGGTGACCAGGGTGCAGGGAGCCTGCCCCCGCAGCACTGCGGCGATCGATCCGGCTTCATGAATCGAAAAGACGATTATCGGCAAGCGGGCCTCTCGGGCAAGGGCAAACGCAGCCGTATCCATGATCTTGAGGTCCTTTCGGATCACTTCGTCATGGGTGATCCGGTCATAGCGGGTGGCGGTAGGGTCCTTCTTCGGATCGGCCGTGTAAATGCCGTCCACCTGCGTGCCCTTCATCAGGACATTGCATTCGAGCTCCGCAGCACGCAGCGCCGCACCCGTATCTGTGGTGAAGAAGGGATTGCCGGTGCCGCCGGCGAGCAGGACCACGCGGTCCTTGGCGAGGTGCTCCATCGCCTGCTGGCGCGTATAGGTCTCGACCACCGATGGCATGGCGACACCCGACATGGCGCGGGCAGACTGACCGAGCGAGGCGAGCTGGGCTTCGAGCGCGATCACGTTCATCACCGTGGCCAGCATGCCCATGGAGTCGGCTGCGGGGCGCGAGAGGCCCATGCCCGCGATCTGCGAACCGCGGAAGATATTGCCGCCGCCAACCACGACTGCCACTTCCACGCCGAGTTTCACCGCCTCGATGACGTCCTCGGCGATGCGGCGCACCGTGCCCCGGTCGATGCCGAAGGCTTCCTTGCCCATCAGAGCCTCGCCGGAGAGCTTTACCAGGACGCGTTTATAGGGAAGTGCCGTCATGATTGCTGCTCCGATTCGCTGGCCACTTATACAACAGGCGGCACGAGGCCGCCTGTTGGTCGTCTCTATCATCCACATGGCCGAAGCATGACCATGTGATCATTTTCTCGACCTGTCTCAGGCGGCGTGCCCGGCCTGGGCGGCGACTTCGGCAGCGAAGTCGCTTTCCTGCTTTTCGATGCCCTCGCCGAGGGCGTAGCGGATGAAGCCAGCCACCTTGATCGGGCCACCAGCGGCACCTTCGCTCTCCTTGAGAGCCTGGCCGACCGATTTCGAAGGCTCGAAGATGAAGGGCTGCTCGAGCAGCGTCACTTCCTTGAAATAGGTCTTGATGCCGCTCTCGACGATCTTGGCGATCGCCGCTTCCGGCTTGCCCTGCTCGCGATACTTATCGGCCAGGATGCCCTTCTCACGCTCGATGGTGGCGGCATCGACGCCGGCGGCATCGACCGCAACCGGATTGGAGGATGCGACATGCATGGCGATCTGGCGGCCGAGCTCGGCAAGCTTCTCGGCATTGCCGCCGGTCGACTCGAGCGCGACGATCACGCCGATACGGCCCTTGTTCGGCACCACCGGGTTATGGACATAGGTGGCCAGAGCCCCCTGGCCGACCGACAGCGTCTCGGCACGGCGCAGCGACATATGCTCGCCGATCTTGGCGACCGTGGCGGAGATCTTGTCGGCAACGGTGCCCTCACCGCCGAACGGAGCGGCCTTGATGGCTTCCACATCGCTGCCGACCTTGAGCGCCACCCCGGCGATCCCGGACACGAGATCCTGGAATTCCGGATTGCGAGCCACGAAGTCGGTCTCGGAGTTCACCTCGACGGCAACGCCCTTGTTGCCCTCGACCAGCAAGGCGACCAGGCCTTCGGCGGCCACGCGGCCGGCCTTCTTGGCGGCCTTGGACAGGCCTTTCTTGCGCAGCCAATCCACAGCCGCTTCGATGTCGCCGGCCACCTCGGTGAGAGCAGCCTTGCAATCCATCATGCCCGCGCCGGTCTGTTCGCGCAGGTCCTTCACCATGGCGGCGGTAATGTTCGACATCAGGGAATACCTCGTTGGGAAACCGGAATCAGTCCGGCGATGGGAAGCGGCCCGGCGCTTAGCATTCCGATGTGACAAACGGAATGCGAGCAACCGGGCCGTATTTCACGATATATAGGATGGGCGCGGAAAAATTGCAGCCCGTCGATCTCAGGCGCCGGCGACCAGGTTGCGAGCGAGCTCCACCCAGCCATCGCGCTCTACGCGGCCGTTGAGCTTGAGTTCGCTGTCGACCTTGGCGATATCTTCCGGCGTCATGGCAGCAAACTGCCAGTAATGCCACAGACCGCCTTCGTTCAGCTTCTTCTCAAGCTGCGGGCCGACACCGGTCAGCTTCGACAGATCGTCGGGAGCGCCGCGGGGAGCCGAGAGAAGTTCGAAAGTCTCGCCCGAGGTCTCCTCGGCAACCGGCAGTTCCTCGACAACCGGCGCTTCCTCGGCCCCGATATCGATGCCGAGATCGCCATGAGCGCGGGAAATGCCATCGAGAGCGGCGCGGGCAACGAGGTCGCAATAGAGCGACAGGGCGCGGCCGGCATCGTCATTGGCCGGAATTGGGAAGGTAATGCCATCGGGATCGGAATTCGAATCGAGGATCGCAGCCACCGGAATGTTGAGGCGGCGGGCTTCCTTGATCGCGATGTCTTCCTTGTTGGTATCGATGATGAAGATCAGGTCGGGCGTGCCGCCCATGTCCTTGATACCGCCGAGGGCGCGCTCGAGCTTGTCGCGCTCGCGGGTCAGGTCGAGGCGCTCCTTCTTGGTGTAACCCTGCTGGGCGCCACCGGAGAGCAGTTCGTCGAGCTTGCGCAGACGCTGGATCGAGTTCGAGATCGTCTTCCAGTTGGTCAGCGTGCCGCCGAGCCAACGCGAATTGACGTAATACTGAGCCGAACGGCGGGCCGCATCAGCCACCGCATCCTGAGCCTGGCGCTTTGTGCCGACGAAGAGCACGCGGCCGCCGCGGGCAACCGTGTCGGACACGGCCTGCAAAGCGCGGTGGAAGGCCGGAACCGTCTGCGCGAGGTCGATGATGTGAATGCCGTTGCGCACGCCGAAGAGATAGGGACCCATCTTCGGGTTCCAGCGATGCGACTGATGGCCGAAATGCGCGCCCGCTTCGAGGAGCTGGCGCATCGAGTAATCTGGCAGTGCCATGGTAGTAAACCCCGGTTTAAAAGCCTCCGCGGACATCCACCGTGCTCGCCTCGCCAGACCATTCCGGCCCAAAGCAATAGCACGGCACCGGAGCAACTTGCGCTGCTTCGTCCGCGTGTGGAATGGGCGGGTCTATAAGGGCGCGCCCTCGAATAAGCAAGCGCGAACTGCGCAAATTCCATCCGTCTGACCGGATCTCGATCAGGATGACGGCGCTATAAGCCGCACCGTGGGGAAGTAGGTCTGATAGCGCCGAACATCACGCGTGAGAATCGGCCAGCCTTGCGCGGCCGCATGGGCCCCTATGAAGAAGTCAGGCAGCACCCCAGTGCGCGTACCGCCATTGGCGCGATACTGCCGAAAGGCCTTGCCTGCTAGGAATAGAGCGGCCCGGGGCATCGGCACAAGACCAACCATGGTCTCCGCGAGCATAAGGTCGAGGTCCTCAATCCGCTGAAATCCCATCGATATCTCGGAATAGATGACGTCATTGATCAAAATAGAGCCCGCAAGCGCAGCCTCCTCCAGCCGCGCCAACGACCATGACGACCAGGCGGAATCGTTTGTTACCAGGTCAATCAAGATATTGGCGTCGACGAGAACCATCAATCCTCACCGCGCGTCATAGCCATGATCTCATCCGTGCTGAGGCCCGCATCCGCGCTGCCCCGCCATTTGGCGAAGCGGCTCGCAGCCTCCTTCTTGTCCGCCTTGACCAGCACGATACTGCCGTCGGGAGCGCGCCGGAAGTCGATGAGGCTGCCTGGCCCCACGCCAAGCAGATCGCGCACTTCCTTCGGCAGCGTCACCTGCCCCTTGCTTGTCACTGTCGCTGTCATCGAGCACCTCGGTAATGCAATTTTTAGAAGATGCATTACTTAGCACGAAAACAGCCATCGCACTACATCTGCTGCACCGTCGCCACGCCCGGTATCGCCTTGATGGCGCCAGCGATCTGCGGCGTGACCAGATAGCGGCCCGGCAGCTTCAGCTCGACCTCGCGCTGGCCATCCTCGATCTGCAGGATCAGGAAGACCTCACCCTCTCCCCGTTGCCCCAGGCGCTTGGCGACCGAATCGAGCGCCTGGTCGCCCTGCAGGAAGACCTTGATGCCGCGTTGGGTCTTGGCCGTGGCCGCGTCCAGCCGCTCGGCTGTGACGATGCGAATGCGCACGTCATCGCCTTCATGTGCGGCCTGCACGGCGATCAGCACCGCCGTACCGGGCTCCAGCAACTCGCGATATTGCGCCAGCCCCTCGGAGAAGATCACTGCCTCGAACTGTCCCGAGGCGTCGGAGAGCATGATCACGCCCATCTTCGAGCCGGTGCGCGTCTTGCGTTCGGAACGCGACAGCACCGTTGCGGCCAGGCGGCCGGCCGTCGCGCCCTGCTTCACCTTCTGGGTGAACTGGGTCCAGGATGGCACCTGGAGGCGGTCCAGCGCCGTGGTGTAGGCATCGAGCGGATGGCCCGACAGAAAGAAGCCGATGGCGTCGAATTCGCGCTGCAGGCGGTCCGACGGTTCCCAGGGCTCGACAATCATACCCTTCAACGGCTCGGGTCCCGAGGCGGCGCCGAACATGTCGCCCTGCCCTTCGCTCTTTTCGGCATGGGCGCGCTGGGCCTGCGCCATGATGGCATCGATGGAGGCCGTGATGCGCGCCCGGTCGCGGTCGAACTCATCGAAGGCGCCGGCGGCAGCAAGACTCTCCAAAATACGCTTGTTGATGGCCTTGGGATCGATGCGGCTCGCGAAATCGCCAAGGTCGAAGAACGGTTCATCGCCACGGATCTCGACCAGGCGCTGCATGGCCGCTGGACCGACGCCCTTGACGGCGCCGAGGGCATAGCGAATGGCGCCGTCATGCACCTCGAAATCCGGACCAGACCGGTTGATGGAAGGCGGCTCGACCCTGATGCCGAGGCGGCGCGCTTCCAGGCGAAATTCATTGAGCTTGTCGGTGTTGGAGATATCGAGCGACATCGAGGCCGCCATGAACTCCACCGGATAGTTCGCCTTCAGATAGGCGGTATGATAGGAAACCAGCGCATAAGCGGCGGCGTGGCTCTTGTTGAAACCGTAATCGGCGAATTTGGCGAGATAGTCGAAGATCTCGTCCGCCTTGGCCTTTTTGGTGCCGCGCTCGACGGCGCCCTCCACGAAGCGGGCGCGCTGGGCGTCCATCTCCGCCTTGATCTTCTTGCCCATGGCGCGGCGCAGCATGTCGGCCTCGCCCAGCGTATAGCCGGAGAGGATCTGCGCGATCTGCATCACCTGCTCCTGGTAGATGATCACGCCATAAGTCTCTTCCAGCGCCGGCTTGAGCTGGTCGAGCATATAGTCGGGCTCTTCCAGACCCTTCTTGCGGGCGTTGTAGACCGGGATGTTCGCCATCGGGCCCGGGCGATAGAGCGCCACCAGGGCGATGATGTCCTCGAAGCGGTCGGCGTTCATGTCGAGCAGGGCCTTGCGCATGCCCGCGCTTTCAACCTGGAACACGCCCACCGTCTCGCCGCGGCCGAGCATCTCGTAGCTCTTCGCATCGTCCAGCGGTACGCTGGCAAGGTCGAGCTCGATGCCGCGCTGGGCCAGGAACATGAGCGCGCGCTGCAGCACGGTCAGCGTCTTCAGGCCGAGGAAGTCGAACTTCACCAGGCCCGCCTGCTCGATCCACTTCATGTTGAACTGTGTCGCCGGCATCGGCATCGCGGTCTTGGGGTCGTGATAGAGCGGCACCAACTGCACCAGGGGACGGTCGCCGATTACAACGCCGGCCGCGTGTGTGGAAGCGTGGCGGTAGAGCCCCTCCAGCTTCTGGGCGATGGTCAGGAGACGCTCGACCGTTGGGTCGTCCTTGGCGGATTCGCGCAGTTTTGGCTCGTCCTCGATGGCCTTGGCCAGGGTGACCGGATTGGCGGGGTTCTGCGGCACCAGCTTGCAGAGCTTGTCGACCTGATTGTAGCCCATTTCGAGCGTGCGCCCGACGTCGCGCAACACGCCGCGTGCCTGGAGCGAGCCGAAGGTGATGATCTGCGCGACGCGGTCCTCGCCATACTTCTCCTGCACATAGCGGATGACCTCGTCACGCCGCTCCTGGCAGAAGTCGATGTCGAAGTCCGGCATCGAGATACGTTCGGGGTTGAGGAAGCGCTCGAACAGCAGGCTGAAGCGCAGCGGATCGAGATCGGTGATGGTGAGCGCATAGGCAACAAGCGAGCCTGCGCCCGAACCGCGGCCCGGGCCCACCGGAATACCCTTCGACTTCGCATGCTTGATGAAGTCCGCCACGATCAGGAAGTAGCCGGGGAACTTCATGCGCTCGATGATCGAGAGTTCGAATTCGAGCCGCTTGGCATAATTCTCTTCGTCATGGCCGGGCGCCGGACCATGGGCGGCAAGCCGGGCGCGCAGCCCCTCCTCGGCCTGGCGGCGAAGTTCCACCGCTTCGTCAACCGGCTGCCCGGTCTGGTCGACACCAGTCGAGAAGCGCGGCAGGATCGGCTTGCGGGTGCGAACCCGGAACGCACAGCGCTTGGCGATTTCAATCGTATTCTCAATAGCCTCTGGAATATCCTTGAACAAGGATATCATCTCCGTGCGGCTCTTGAAGTAATGGTGTGGCGTCACCTTGCGGCGATCGTTCTCGGCAAGGATGCGCCCCTCGGCGATGGCGAGCAGCGCGTCGTGGGATTCATGGTCGGCGCGGGAGGCGAAATAGACTTCGTTTGTCGCCACGATCGGGATACCCGCCGCATAAGCGAGTTCGATCAGCGGCGCCTCGATCTGCTGTTCCTCGGGCATATCGTGGCGCTGCACCTCGAGATAGAGCCGGTCTCCGAACAGGCCTGAAAGGCGCTGGAGCCGCGTGCCAGCGAGTTCGTCCAGCCCGTCGCGCAAGGCCATGTCGAGCGGACCGGATGGGCCGCCGGTCAACACGATCAGGCCGCCGCCGAGTTCCGCCAGCCGCTCGATCGAGACATGAGCCTCCTCCCCGTTGCCGGGATCCGTGTAGGAATGCGAGGACAGCGCCATGAGATGGCCATAGCCCTCCTCGCTTTGCGCCAGCAGCACCAGGCGCGGCAGGCGGCGCTGATGCAGCGGACGGCGGTCCGAGGCGTCCTCGCGATCGGCGAAATTGACAGCGAGCGAGATGCCCATGATCGGCTGGATGCCGCTGCCGGCCAGCTTCTCGGAGAACTCCAGCGCCCCGAACAGATTGTTGACATCGGTCAGCGCCACCGCCGGCATGCCGTCGGCCTTGGCGAGGTCGGCGATCTTGGGGACTTTCATTGCCCCTTCGAGCAGGGAATAGGATGAACACACATGCAGGTGCACGAAGCCAGGTCCCCCCGCCGCCTTGCCCTCTGCCATGATACCTCCGCCTGCCGCTGTCGGAACCTAGGGACGACTCACCGTCCCCATCCCCATTCAACCATCTAAAGCGTTTTGCGATTTGACGGAATCGGCAAGAATCGCAAAGACGCGTCGAAACAGAGAGTGAGAGCAAAGCAGCGTTTACGCTTAAACGCGCTTTGCTCCAGGGCAAACGGATCGGTGGCCATAGGGAACATTTCAGCCCCGCCATCGCCGCCCGATGGTCGCCACATATTGGCTGCCGCGCCTGTTGAATGCCTGTGGATAATTGTGGAAAACCTGCGATCAAATACCGCTGAGAAAGCCGGTCCACATGGCAATCATGATCAGGAACAGGCTCATGGAGGTGATGGCGGCGAGATCTTCGGCGAAACGAGCGAGCATTGCGTCCTCCTCTTGAATATACCGATGATATGTTCACGTTTTGTTCTGAGTCAAGCGCTCCGTCGCGTAACTGCCATCTTGCGTCGCGCTTCTGTTCCGTTTCGTTGCACGGAAAGAGTGCAGAACGGGAACAAACCTCGCCCCCAAGAAATCGGATTATCGAGGAATTTCAAGGGCCTGAGCCCGGGCCGCTCCATGCGCTGCGAGCGGCGGCAGCGGCGTTTACCATATGACAAGCCTGTTCGGCGGCGGCCGGTCGGCCCTACCCGGCAGCGTCAATCGAGCTCGACGATCTGCCCTTCCCGCAGCGTGACGCGACGATCCATGCGCGAGGCGAGTTCGAGATTGTGGGTCGCGATCACAGCCGCAAGGCCCGAGGCCCGCACCAGCGCCGTCAGCGTGCCGAAGACATGGTCGGAGGTACCCGGATCCAGGTTGCCCGTCGGCTCGTCGGCGAGGATGAGATGCGGCGCATTGGCAACCGCTCGGGCGATCGCCACACGCTGCTGCTCGCCGCCAGACAATTCGTTAGGCCGGTGGCCGAAGCGCTGGCCGAGGCCGAGAAAAGTCAACAGTTCCTCCGCCCGCTGGCGTGCTTCGCGGCGCGACAGGCCGCGGATCATCTGCGGCAGGATCACATTCTCCAAAGCCGAGAATTCCGGCTGAAGATGATGGAACTGATAGACGAAGCCGATGGTATTGCGGCGCAGCTTGGTGCGGCCGGCATCGTTGAGCTCGCGGGTCGACTGTCCCGACACGACCACATTGCCGCTATTGGGCCTTTCCAGGAGGCCGGCGGTGTGCAGCAGCGTCGATTTGCCGACGCCCGAAGGCGCGATCAACGCCACGGACTGGCCAGGCATCACGGTGAGATTGACACCTTGCAGGATGCGCAGTTCCGTCGGCCCCTGACGGTAGCTGCGATGGACATCGATCAGTTCGAGCGCCGGTGTGCCGTCAGCAATCGCCATTCTCAGGCTCCCCGCAGCGCTTCGACCGGATCGAGCCGCGCGGCCCGCCAGGAGGGATAGAGCGTCGCCAGGAAGCACAGCACCAGCGTGGTTATGACCACCACGATGACCTCCGTGGGATCGGTCTTGGCCGGCAGGCGCGACAGGAAATAGATTTCAGAGTTGAAGAGCTGGGTGTTCGAAATCCAAGAGATGAACTCCTGGATGTTTTCGATATAGCGGCAGAACACCAGGCCCACGACCAGACCGCAGGTGGTGCCGATGATGCCGATCGACATGCCGGTGATGAGGAAGATGCGCATCATCGCCCCGCTGGTGGCGCCCATGGTACGCATGATGGCGATATCGGTCTGCTTGGACTGCACCAGCATCGCCATGCTCGAGACCACACCGAGCGAGGCCATCAGCACCAGCATCATCAGGATCATGAACATCACATTGCGCTCGACCTGCAGAGCAGTGAAGAAGGCCGCGTTGCGCTGGCGCCAGTCGGTCAGGGTGACCGGGCGGCCCGCGGCCTTCTCGATCTCTTCGCCGATGGCCTGCACATGGTCGGGATCATCGACATAGACCTCGATGCCCGTGACATCGCCATCGCGGTTGAAATAGGCCTGAGACTCCTGCAGGGGCATGATGACGAAGGCCGAGTCGATATCGGACATGCCGACCTCGAAGGTCGCCACCACCGGATAGACCTTGATGCGCGGCGTGGTGCCCAGGGCGGTGACATCACCCTTGGGCGAGATCAGCGTGATGCCGTCGCCGATCTGCAAACCGAGCGACTGCGCCAGCCGCGTGCCGATGATGACGCCCTGCCCCTGGTCGAAATTGCCGTCGAGCTTGCCATCCTTGATGTTGCTGGCGAGCCCCGGCATCTTCTGGATGTCCTCGAGCTTCATGCCGTGCACCAGCCCCCCGCTCGCCGAGAAGGGCGAAGACACCAGCACCTGCCCCTCGACGAAGGGCACGGCGAGCTTGACGCCGGGCACCTTGCCGATGCGCTCTGTCACCGCCTCGAAATCGTTGAGCGGCGTCTGGGAGGGCGTGACGATGATGTGGCCGCTGAAACCCAGGATCTTCGACTGCAATTCCACCCGGAAACCATTCATCACCGACATCACGATGATCAGAATAGCGACGCCGAGCAGGAAACACAGGAAGGAAATGACGGCGATCAGTGCGGCAACCCCACCCTTGCGATGCGGCAAGAGATAGCGCAGCGCCACCATCCACTCGAAAGCGGAAAACGGTGCTGTTCCTGTAGGTTCCGACGATTTGGTGATAGGGGTGGAGTCGTTCATTCAGGTTCCAGGCGGGAAACTCAGGGCGCAACCGGCGCTGACGCCCTGGCCCCTTACTCCGCGAGAATCGCGGCGTTTGCACGGCAAAAATTCAACCATACCCATCTTTGCCACGGCTTTTTGTAGCTGACTGAGCTTCACGTAGCACTTTTGGAATAAAAAACCTTCTCAAAATCAAATTCTTGAGAAGGTTTTATCACTTAATTTGCGAGAAGATCAGCCAATCTGGGCGCGCAGAAAGCCGAGTGCACGCTCGCGCGCCTGCGCGGCGCTGGCCGGTTCGTAGGATGAGCGTTCGTCGCAATTGAAGCCATGATCGGCCTGATAGGTGAAGAGTTCGGCATTGGGATAGACCCGCACCTTGTCGAGATCGGACTGCGGGATATGCCTGTCGAGCAGGCCGAAATGGCCCTGCACGGGTACGCCGGGCTTGCGATCGGAGTAGCGGCCGATGCCGCCGCCATAATAGACCACCGCGGCATCGACGGGCAGCTGCGATGCCGCCAGCCAGGCATAGGTGCCGCCCAGGCAATAGCCGATGATGCCGACCTTGCCTTCCTTTTTCAGGAGCTCGACGGCGGCGGCGATGTCGAGCATGGAGTCGGTGCCCGACACCTTCTGCATCAACGCGATGCCCCTGGTGCGGCCTTCGTCGTCGTAGCCGACCTCGAAACCCGGCTCGGCGCGGTCGAAGATCGCCGGGGCGATGACGTGATAGCCATCGGCGGCATAGCTGTCGGCGACACGGCGGATATGGCCATTCACGCCGAAGATCTCCTGGATCACAACAAGGCCGCCGCGGGCGGGGTCATCGGGCCAGACCTCGTAGGCGCTGATTTCGACGCCGTCGGCGGCCTTCAACGTGATCCACTGTGATTTGGTCATGGAAATTTCCTTTGGGGTCAGGAGCGGGAATGAAATCGTGAGTGCGGAGTGGCGGGCTGGCTGGCGCGGAGGCGAAGGATGCAAGCATATACGCACCACCCCTCGCCTGTTCCGATCGGAGCTATCGACGAGCCGTGCAGCATATCCGACTATCGACGGTGGGCCACGCCTGGCAAATCGGAACCGGGCCTGCAAGGTCACAATCGCTTGAACAAATGCATAGGGGGAGCCGCATAGTGCATCCGCTCCCCCTGCAGGACTTAATTTGGAAGGTCGCGCCGTTTTCGCTGCATGACGCTCTCGACTGTGGTGCGGACATGCTCGTTGAATGCAACGAGTGAGTAATTTTTCTGGTAATATTCCGCGGCAGCGCTTTCGCGCGAAAACCGTTGCTCTGGGTTGGTGAGCAAGCTCACGGTAGCCGTGGCAAGCCTCGTTGCATCGTTCTCAATGATAGCGGCAGCTTTCGCCGCGGCTGCATCGGCGAGGCCGTCGAAAGCATGGTCCGGGCCCATAGGCACGCGGCCATGCGCAAACGCTTCCAAAACCTTGATCTTCGTGCCTCCGCCCCAAATCATCGGGGTGGCAATGAGAGCTGCACTCTCATATTCGGAACGCAACTCCTCGACGAAACCCAAAACCCGGACCTTCGGCTGCGCGCCCCAATCACGGGCCAATGCCTCTGGAACGTCCCCGCCGATCCGAAGTTCTGCCTGGGGAACATTCTCGACAATCCGCGGCCAGACGCTTCGCAGGAACCACTTCATACCGTCGGAATTCTGTCCCTTTGTCCACTGGCCGACAGCGAACAGCACCTTTGAAGCCACGTCGGAGTGGCCCAGCGGCACGATCGTCTCGCCCGTCTTGATCAAGGGCAGGTTCGGCAGCGTCGTAACATTCGGCCGCGCAATCCTTGACGTATCGATCTCCGAAGCAAGCCAGGCATGTTCGGCCCTTTCCAGAAGGCGAGCCCCAAGATAGTCCGAGCCTTGAAGGTAGCGGTGCAGATAGGCGCGCAGGGGCAGATTATGGAGCGGGGTTGAGCGGATCCTTGCGGCGGTGCGGCTTGGTTCCCAGTCGTCAGCATCGAGGATCAGCGGCACTCGCCGTTCGTCGAGCAGACCAGCGACCGCCGTTGGACGGCTGAGTCTTCCGACGATCAGGTCGACTTGTTTGCGATCTATGAGGTCGCCGATCGCCCGGCTCGCATCGTGACTCACTCGCAGACCGGCGGCTGCCAAGCCGCTACCGAAAACCAGACCAAGGGCCCGCTCGGCTTTGTCGACATGAGCCGCGAACCTGCCGCCCCCGCGCCCGGGCATCAGCACCGATGACGCCAGTTCCAGGGTGCCATCGTTAAAAGGCGAGCCGGCTACTTGGCGCAGGTCGGGAGCGGGACTGCGGTAGTTCAGATAGAAGAAGCCGACCTCACCGCAATGGCCGAGTGCATCAAGGAGCAGCCGCGACCGAATCGCGCCACCGCTGCGGTCAATCGGAAAAGGCGGAAAAGCGGTGACGAAAAGGATTCGGACAGGCATCGCCTTCCTCAAAGGAGCACGTCGCAAAAACGAACCTGTACACTGGATTTGAGGATGTACAGGTTCGAGAAGATCGGGCTCCCTTGCTACCAACTACAGAGTTCGCGCCCTCGTCTTCCCGAGCGCCCATTCTGACACATTTTTTCCAATCGCTACGGAAAAATCGGACCGGGCAGCACGATATATTTAGACAGCGTTGTCCCTGGCAATATGCTCGAGCGGTTTTTTACGTCAACAGGGCCAGCACATCGGCGGGTGCCATGGTCTGGCGTTCGCCCGTGCGGCGGTTCTTCACCTCGACCTTGCCTTCCGCCAGCCCCTTGGGCCCGACGATGACCTGCCAGGGCAGGCCGATCAGGTCCATCTTGGCGAATTTGCCACCCGGACGCTCGTCGGTATCGTCGAGCAGCACGTCCACGCCCTTGGCGCCGAGCTGCATGTAAAGGTCGCCGCAGGCCGCATCCACGGCGCTGTCGCCTGGCTTCAAGTTGATCAGGCCCACCTTGAAGGGCGCGATCGACTCCGGCCAGATGATGCCGGCTTCGTCATGGCTTGCCTCGATGGCCGCCGCGGCGACGCGGGTCGGGCCGATGCCGTAGGAGCCCCCATGCACGGGCACCAGCGAACCATCCGGGCCCGCCACCACAGCCTTCATCGGGGTGGAATATTTCGTGCCGAAATAAAAGATGTGGCCGACCTCGATGCCGCGGGCGGAAACCTGCTTGTCGGCCAGCAAGGCGTCGAAGGCGGCTTTGTCGTGCTTTTCTTCCGTGGCCGCGTAAAGCGAAGTCCAGTGATCGACGATCTTCTGAAGGCCGTCCCTGTCGTCGAAGTCGGTGCCGGACGCCGGCGGCGCCATCGAGAGATAATCGCGATGGCAGAATACCTCGCTCTCGCCCGTGGAGGCGAGAATGATGAATTCATGGCTGAGATTGCCGCCGATCGGACCGGTGTCCGCGACCATGGGAATCGCTGTGAGCCCAAGCCGCGCAAAGGTGCGCAGATAGGCCACGAACATCTTGTTGTAGGAATGCTGCGCGCTCGGCTGATCGAGATCGAACGAATAGGCGTCCTTCATCAGGAACTCGCGCCCCCGCATCAGGCCGAAGCGCGGACGGATCTCGTCGCGGAACTTCCATTGGATATGGTAGAGGTTGAGCGGCAGATCCTTGTAGCTGCGCACATAGGCTCGGAAGATCTCGGTGATCATCTCCTCATTGGTCGGGCCATAGAGCATGTCGCGCTCCTGCCGATCCTTGATGCGCAGCATCTCCTTGCCGTAATCCTCATAGCGCCCGCTTTCTCGCCACAGGTCGGCGGACTGGATGGTGGGCATCAGCAACTCGATGGCGCCGGACCGGTTCTGTTCTTCGCGGATGATCGCGTTGATCTTGTTCACGACCCGAAGACCCAACGGCAGGAGTGCATAGATGCCGGCCGCTTCCTGACGGATCATGCCCGCACGCAGCATGAGACGATGGGAAACGACCTCCGCTTCCTTGGGCGTCTCACGCAGGATGGGCAGGAAATAACGGCTCAGACGCATCGGACAGACCTTCTTCAGACTATGCAGGGCCCTTCTCTGGGGCCGGAATAGGATGTGTGGCAAAAGGACGACCTGACCTGCCGTCGCGATTGCGTTCACGCGACAAGTGTCCAGACAAATCGGTTCTCTCCACGAGCGGGCGGCAGATTGACCCGAACAGGCATCAAAAAACAAGGGATCAACAGCGAAAACCGACTTTCCTGCCGCTTTTGTCAAAGGGTTGTAATCGCAAGCCAGCCTGCCCAAGCCTTGCCCACCGACCCAAAAGCATCCCGCCTAGGGAAATGACGCGCACAAATTTTAAGCAAAGATATTAATTTTGTGCGGATTGGTGCACAAAGACGTGACAAGCAAAAAAACTTCGTCTAGCGTCCACTCCGTCAACGACAGGGCATCCAAAGCTCGGAAATGAGCAACAGGAAGTCAGGGTCCAAGTCTTGGGAGGAAGCCCGCAGGCGCCGCCAGTGGAAGAAACTGTGTCGAGCAGCCGTCCCGCTACTTCAAACAGCACAAAGATGCGTGGAGGAAGTCCCGGGAAGATGGGTTAGGACGAGGTCTAGAATAAAGCGAGGCTCGTGAGAGCCTCGCTTTTTTTTGTGGGTACAAACAAGGCTGCTCGCGACGCGCGTCCCACAGTTCGCCTCCCCCCGCATCGAGCGCGAAGCCGGCACCGATCGAGCATCGTTCATTGTCTGCCCGTTCGAATTGCATTAGTTTTTATGCGCTGTGTGACGTGCGGCAGGACTGGGGTCGATGGGCAGCAGTTATCGGCGCCCTCCCCAGACAAATAAGCACGTTGAGCCTGTGATCGATGAGTCGTAGCCCTATCTCGCAACCTGCCCGCATCGCGCCCCTTGCCGTACTGCCGGTTTTCTATCGCCTCTCGGGCAAGCCCGTGCTGGTGATCGGCGCGACGCAGGGTGCGGTCTGGAAAGCCGAACTCCTGGCCTCGACCGGGGCCCATGTCACCGTGATCGCGCCGCAGGCCGAGGCCCCGCTCGCCGAACTTTGCGCGCGCGAGGGCGTCCACGTCGGCCACCTCGCGCGTGCCTGGAACGAAAGCGATCTCGCCAGCGCGGTCCTTATCGTCGCCGATGTCTCGGACGATGAGGAAGCGCAAAGGCTGGCTTCGCTCGCCCGCAAGGCCGGCACGCCTGTCAACATCGTCGACCGGCCCGATTTCTGCGACTTCCAGTTCGGCTCGATCGTCAACCGCTCCCCGCTGGTGGTCGGCATTTCCACAAGTGGCGCGGTTCCCGTCTTCGGCCAGGCGATTCGGGCGCGAATCGAGATGCTGCTGCCGGCTGGTTTCCAGAAATGGGCCGAGGCCGCGCGCAACTGGCGCCCGCTGGTCCAGGCACGCGGACTGTCCCTGCATGCGCGGCGGGCGGTCTGGGAGCGCTTCGTGGCGGCCGCCTTCCGCAAGCCCGACCATGTACCGGACGAAAAGGATCGCACCGCGTTCCTTGCCTCGATCGAACAAGAGGCCCAAGCACCAGGCCTGGGCAGCGTCACCCTGGTCGGCGCCGGGCCCGGCGATCCCGAACTGCTCACCCTGAAAGCCGTGCGTGCGTTGCAGGCGGCGGATGTCATCCTGCATGACGACCTCGTATCGCCCGAGGTGCTGGATTTCGCCCGCCGCGAGGCCGAACGCATCATCACCGGCAAGCGCGGCCATCGCCCATCCTGCAAGCAGGACGACATCAATGCGCTGATGGTGACGCTAGCCCGTGAAGGCAAGCGTGTGGTGCGGCTGAAAGGCGGTGATCCTCTCATCTTCGGGCGTGCGGGCGAAGAGATCGCCGCCTGCCGCGCCGCCGGAGTGCCGATCCAAGTGATTCCCGGCATCACCGCGGCCTCCGGCGCGGCGGCAAGCCTCGAAGTCTCCCTCACCCATCGCGATCACGCCAGACGCCTGCAATACATCACGGCCCACGCCAAGAACGGCAAGCTGCCTGACGATCTCGACTGGAAGGCCCTTGCCGATCCCGCCGCCACCAGCGCCATCTATATGGGTAAGCTCGTGGTCGGCGAGGTTTCCTCGAACCTGCTCGCCACCGGCATGGCGCCCGATACGCCGGCAATCATCGTCGAATATGCCACCCATGCACGTGAGCGGCGTTTCCACACCACCATCGCCGCGATGGCGTCCGTCTTTGCGGCCAACGAGCTGGACGGCCCCTGCATCATCCTGTTCGGCTGGGCGATGTCGGAAGCCGCGCCCTGAGCTGACTTGCGTTGGCAGACCAATACTTTGCCTGCTTGGTTTCTTGTTTCGACGCAGGTTCTGTCACTCTTCCGGAAGCTCCATAGGCATCTTGCTTAAGAGTGGACGCCGGTTTTCGGTAAAGGCCAAGCGGCGCTAAAATCCTTCCGCAGCGATACTCAAATTCGAAAACTCTCCTTGCAGGAACTTTTGTGTTCTCCTGTCAATTGTAAGTGGTAGGTTCCTCGCGCGAGCAAGAATCGGATTGGAGATCGCAATGAAGAGACTCGTTATCACTGCTTTCCTTGCCACAATGGGCCTTGCGGCACTTCCTGCCACCTCTTCGGCGATGACGGCCGCTCCCGGCGTCACCACCGATTCCGGGTTGATGCAGGATATCGCCTATGGCTGTCCGCGCGGTTATGTGCCCAACAAATGGGGCCGCTGTGTCGGTGCCTACCGGCCGGCTCCCCGTTATTATAATGGCTATGGCTATGATGGCACGATTCCGGCCAACCGCAGCGGTTACGGCCGCGCCTGCCCGCCCGGCACCTGGCTCGGTCCGCGCGGCGGCTACTGCCATCCTCGCTATTGATTTCCAGGACCTCGCCGAGGCCTCGGGCGCTCCAGCGGGATATCTTTCCGCTGGAGCGTTTTCTTTTGTAGCGCCTCGTAGGCCATGCCGGGATCTCGCACGCCGTGCATGACAATGCCCGGCAGCTTCTCACACGCAAATGCATTTTGGGGGCGTATTGGTGATTGCCATCCGGCGATTCACCGCCTATAAGCGCCGCCACGTCGGAGCGTAGCGCAGCCCGGTTAGCGCACTAGTCTGGGGGACTAGGGGTCGGAGGTTCGAATCCTCTCGCTCCGACCATTTTCCTGAGCAAGATCGATCGTTTGATCTCTTGGCCCCACGGGGAATATGGCGGGCCTCGGCCGTGTTGTCCGTGCCGGTGACCCCCGTCCGGTGGGAGCCTGGCGCTCAGCTCTCCTCGTTTTCGAACTCATCCATATCGGTCGAAAGCAAATCGACCAGGTCGGCAACCTTGCCCGAAGGCAGGGAGCGGCCAGCGTTGATCAATGCCTCGTCGCTGTTGATCCAAGCCCAGGCTTCGGCAAGATCGTCGACCGTTGCCTCGGTGGCAAGAATATCGGCGATCCGTGTTTCGTCGACAGGTCCTAGAATGGCGATAACGTCTTTGGCGGAGAGAGTCATATTCGCCTCCTTCAGCATGGCGCTGCCAGAATGCGACCGATCATTTTTTGACATGACAATCCGCATGTCACGCTGTTTCGAACTCAGGCTTCAAGCGCCGAATCTCGCTTTTGTTCACGCAACGCTTGTTTATGGCAGCTACGCAGCTATCCACCCGAGGCCTGAGCTACGACAGCCCCAAAGCGCACCCATTCTGCAACGCCCGTCGCGGCTTTCGCAGGAGGCGGGTTCAGCACCATACGATATCGCAAGCGATCTTCGGATCGAGGCTGTGCTGTCCCGGTCTTCCGGCCGCAACGGCCAGTTGCCTGCGAGCCTGCGAAGGCGCGCGCCAATCCACAATCGTATCGATAACCAATATGGTAATCACCAGGGCAACGAGAAAGCCCGTGATCATTTCACTCATATCCATGACGAACCTCCGATCGCCGGCTGCTCTTGAATGGACCGGCTCATGAGGGACTTCCCTCGCGACATGAACGCTACGAGTGTGCGCTTGTTCCTGCATGTCTTCAAGCGCAAAGAACTGTAGAAACTCAAGGAATCGGAAGAACTCAAAGTGCAATGCAAAAGAAAAGCCGGCGCATTGCTGCACCGGCTTTTCTTGCAAATCGGGTTTACCGAAAGGCTTCGGTGGCGGATTTACGCAGCCGCCTTGAGCTGGTCGGCAGCCAACTTGCCAGAACGGCGATCCTGAATCAGCTCATAGCTGACCTTCTGGCCTTCGCGCAGGTCGTACAGACCAGCGCGTTCAACGGCGCTGATGTGAACAAAAACGTCCTTCGAGCCATCGTCGGGCTGAATGAAACCATAACCCTTCTGGGTGTTGAACCACTTTACGGTACCAGTGCTCATCGTGAGCTATTCCTTCAACGTAGTGAAAGCCTGGAGCAAATCGCGATCTTATCGTAATTTGCTCCAACTCTTTGTTTTGGCGCATTTTCCTAACCGAAAAGCCTGGCCGACCCTTCTGGAAAATGCTTCGAGTCCGCGCGGAGCACGGACCTCTGCGATAGTCGAATTCAGGGAAGAGCTTGTCGGCATGCGTCTGGCGAAGCCACGACGCCGGGCCAAGTCGTTCGGCCGAAAATCGATCGCAAGAAGGTGCCCGAACATATCAGGCAGGTCAAGACAAAGCGGCACCATAAGCTACAACAATCGAAAAATAATTCGATTTCCTGAAACAAGAATAACAATAGATCGATTTTCGCTTCAATTTCTTTCTAGACAAACAGAGGGACGGGGAACCTATACGACATACCCCTATTACCCCTTGCCTTATGGCGTTAGCCTCCGAACATCTCGCAGCTGCAATATCTCCCGCGCCAACCCCGTTTAGACAATCCCTGAGGAAAGCGGGACATGCAGCGTTGCCATCATGCGCGGAGAGGATCGGCCCCTACTCCCGGCTGATGGCCTCCACCCTTTTGATGCCACCGACTGGCCTCGAGGGAGCTTGCCAAAGCGTGCTACGCCGCGGCATGTGTAAGATGAAGATCCCTTTTGGGAGAGGCTCGTTGACGAAGAGACTGGGCATGCCGGCCGAACGGTCGCTGAAAGCGCGGCTATGCTTGTTTGCCCTAGCCGGTCTTGGGGGTTTCGCCGTCGACGCCGCTATCCTAACGGCGCTGGTGCATCAGGGCCTGAACATTGACCTAGCCCGCCTGATATCCTTCGCCTGCGCGCTGGTGGCGACGTGGCTGATCAACCGCTCGCTCGCTTTCAGCGACCGAGCGGGTGCGCCCAGCCTCGCCGAGTTCGCGCAATACGCCTCGGCGAGCGCCCTGGCAGGGCTCATCAATCTCGGGGTGTTCGCGATGCTCGTGGCGCTGGACGGCCCCTTCGCGGGCAGGCCGGTGCTGGCCGCGGCCCTGGCCACCGGCGTTTCGATGAGCGTCAATTTCTGGAGCTATCTGAAGATCGTTTTCGCGCCCAAAGCGAGCTGAAGCGCGGGCCGGCCAAGACCGCGCCCGCCAGATTCGCCTGCGCTTAGTTGTTGCCGAAGCCCGGGATACCGGCGGTCATGCCGCGAGCGAGCTGGGTGATGAAGTTGAGGTCACCGCCGGCGGTGGGCGTGGTGCGCGTGATCGAATCGAAGACCACGCCGTCCTTCAGACTGTAATTGGCGACGCGGCTCACCTTGCCCTTGTCGAAATAGACGGCCAGCACATTGCGATCGACGATATGCGGCGCCAGGAAGGCCACCGGGCGGGCCGTGGTCTGCGAGACATAATAGAAGGCCTGGCCGTCAAGCGTCGAGGTGGTGGAGGGCGTACCCAGCACGTCGAGGACCTGAGCCTGCGAGGTGCCCGGCTTGATGGCGGACAGCGTGCTCTCGGTCACCACGATGCCATGCACATTGGTTTCCCCCATCGACATCGAGCCGCAACTCTGCAGCAGGCCGGCAACGGATATCACGACCGCGGCGGCCAGCGCTCGCGACCGGAAACTGGGGGGCAACACAACTACACTCACTTTGGCCTCCATAGGGTGCACGGGCTCGTTCGCCTTGTCGTCGCGCGGGCTCTGGCGTAACCCGCTTGTAAGTGAAATTCAACCTTGGCGCTCGGGGAACATCCACTTATATGGTGTGAAATTCGCCCGCACGATCGAAACAAATGGCTTTCTAGCGTCGATAAGCTGCCAATCCGTGAATGCCGGCTCTCGCTGCAACTAAAGGGGATCATGTTCGGCCTTTTTCGCAACAAGGAGCGCGATGCTCAGATATCGCGTCTTTACGACCAGATTCTGGCGCAGAGCCGCGACCCCGTGCTTTTCACCGATGGTCGCGTGCCTGACACGGTCGAGGGTCGCATCGACATGATGCTGCTCCATCTCTTCCTGCTGATGCATCGCCTCAACGACGAAAAGGGCGAGATCCATGAGCTGGCGCGCGGGGTCTGCGACCGCTTCTTCGCCGAACTCGACAGGGCGATGCGCGAAATGGGCGTGGGCGATCTCAGTGTGCCGAAGAAGATGCGCAAGGTCGCCGATATCTATACCGGCTGTTCCGCCGCCTACGGCAAGGCGCTGGTGAGCAGCGACAAGGCCGAATTGCCGGAGGCGCTGCTGCGTAATATCTACGGCCGCAACGCGGAACGGCGAGGCGAGGCGCAGGCTCTTGCCGACTACATCCGGCGGGCCAGCGAAGCCCTGGCCGGCGTGCCGGCCGATGCCCTCGTGTGCGACGCCATCCCCTTCCCCTCACCTCCTCTCACCCTGGGTGCCAGCGCATGAGCAACGACAAGCCCATCTTCTCACTGCCGGTGCATGTCCACGAGATTCCAGGCTCCGGCCGCCATTTCAACATCACCACGACGGAGCCCGAGCGCGAGGCGGTCGCGCACCAGCTGGGCCTGCCCGGCATCGCCGAACTCGGCGCCAAACTGGTGGTGAAACCCTTCCGCAAGGATGGCCTTGCCGTCGGCGGCACCGTCCATGCCCGCCTGACGCAGACCTGCGTGGTCTCGGCCGAGGATTTCGAGAGCACGGTCGAAGCACCGGTCGATATTCGCTTCTCGCCGGACGGGAAGGACCCCAACGCCGATTTCGACCTCGCCGAGCTCAACGACCCAGAAGCTGAGGATCCGCCAGACCTGCTCACGGGCGGCGAGATAGATCTTGGCGCCATCATCACCGAATTCCTGGCGCTGGCGCTCGATCCCTATCCCCGCAAGCCGGGCATCGACTTCGAGGCGCCGGAGGAGGATCCCTCTCTCTCCCCCTTCGCCGCTCTCAACGCGCTCAAGAACAAGGGCCGCTAAGCAGAGTCGGGAAAAGCGTCACACAGTTTTCCGACGAGAATCGGCAACAAGGCAAGGAACCAGGCAAGCAAAACGTGGGCCCGCCAACGAAAGTGCACTTGGAGCGTTCTGCCACCGATCGAACACGATCGTGTGAGATTGCAATCCCGAACGGACCGGTTAATTGACCGGTCATACACCCAAGCCTATGCAAACAGGATGCATGCTTGGCACCTTTGGAGAAACCGATGTTCTTGAAGCGTTTTCTGGCCGGACTGGCGCTGGGCGCCTGCGTGCTCATGGTCGCGCAGTCCGCCAATGCCGATGAGCAGATGAGCCGTCCCGCCATCGAGGCGATCGTCAAGGACTATCTGATGAAGCATCCGGAGGTCATCACCGATGCCCTCAATGCGATGCAGGCCAAGCAGGAGGCCGATGCAGCCGACCGCCAGAAGCAGATGGTATCCGAAAACATGGACACCATCCTCAACGCGCCGCAGAACGCCGTGCTCGGCAATCCGCAGGGTGACGTTACGCTGGTCGAGTTCTTCGACTACAATTGCGGCTACTGCAAGCGCGGCCTCGCCGACATGATCAAGCTGCTCGACACCGACAAGAATCTCAGGGTCGAACTACGCGACTATCCGATCCTCGCTCCCGGCTCGATCGAGGCGGCCAATGTGGCGCTTGCTGTCAAGAAACAGCTCAAAGGCGACAAGTTCCTGCCTTTCCATCAGGAATTGCTGGCTACGCGCGGCGCCGTCGATAAGGATCGTGCCTTGCAGGTCGCCCAGGATGCCGGCGTCGACATGACCAAGCTGCAATCGGACCTCTCCGACGCATCCTTGCGCAAGGATATCGCCGCCAACCTGCAACTCGGAGACAAGCTTGGCATCAACGGCACGCCGTCCTATGTGATCGGCAGTGAGATCGTCCCCGGCGCGATCGGCTATGACGCGTTGAAGGCCAAGATCGATTCGATGCGCAAATGCGGGCAGACCGTCTGCGGCTGAAGCGGGATCGCCGGTGGATGATTGTCCGCCGGCTTTGCCTTCCGAATAGGACCGCCCTATAAGGGGCGCAGAAGGCCCGATGCATCATGCTTCGGGCTTTGCCTTTATCACCCGAATTCAAAGCATGGCGCTCGTCTACATTCTGAATGGTCCCAATCTCAATATGCTCGGCGTCCGCGAGACATCAGTCTACGGCACGCTTGATCTGGCAGGCATTGAGAAGCTCGCGCGCGCCCGCGCGGCTCAACTTGGCATGACCGTGGAATTTCGCCAGACGAACCATGAAGGCGTGCTGCTCGACTGGGTGCACGAAGCCTATCACAAGGGCGCGGCTGGCCTTATCATCAACCCCGGCGCCCTGACCCACACCTCGATTGCCCTGCATGACGCCATCAAGGCCGTTAGCCTGCCGGTAATCGAATTGCATTTATCCAACGTGTTCGCGCGTGAAAGCTTCCGGCACCATTCCTGGGTCTCGCCGGCTGCCAAGGGCGTGATCTGCGGATTTGGCCCGAAGGGCTATGAACTCGCCCTCGAAGCACTGGCTTCGAGCGTATCGGCTTAATGAATGACGGGGCCAGGGGCTCCGCGGAAACGCAAGGCATGACGATGTCGCGAACCAAATCCGGGATTGATCCCGAGATTATCCGGGAACTGGCCAATCTCCTCACGGAGACGGATCTCACCGAAATCGAGGTGCAGCAGGCGGATCTGCGCATCCGCGTGGCGCGGCAGATCAATGTCACGGCAACGGTTCCTGTTAGCGCGCCTGTTGTCGGCGTCGCCGCTCCCGTGGCGGCTCCTGCCGCGGCCGTCCCCGCGGCACCGGTCGCGGCCGATCCTTCCAACCATCCGGGCGTGCTGAAATCCCCGATGGTTGGCACGGCTTTCCTCGGCGCCGCGCCGGGCGCCAAGCCGTTCATCGAAGTCGGCTCGAAGGTCAACCAGGGCGACCGCGTGCTGATCGTCGAAGCCATGAAGACCTTCAACGACATCGTCGCACCGAAGTCGGGCACCGTCACAGCCCTGTTCATCGAAGACAAGCAGCCGGTCGAGTATGGCCAGCCGCTGATGATCATCGAGTAAAGTGGATGTTTGACAAGATCCTGATCGCGAATCGCGGCGAGATCGCCCTGCGTGTGCTGCGGGCCTGCAAGGAACTGGGCATCAAGACGGTGGCCGTGCATTCCACGGCGGATTCGGATGCAATGCATGTCAAGCTCGCCGACGAGAGCGTCTGCATCGGGCCGCCGCCGGCTCGCGAGAGCTATCTCAACATTCCTGCCCTGATCGCCGCCTGCGAGATCACCGGCGCCGAAGCCGTGCATCCGGGTTACGGCTTCCTCTCCGAGAATGCCCGCTTCGCTGATATTCTCGACCAGCACGGCATTGCCTTCATCGGCCCCAAGGCCGAGCATATCCGCATGATGGGGGACAAGATCGAGGCCAAGCGCACCGCTAAGCGCCTCGGCATCCCCTGCGTGCCAGGTTCGGAAGGCGGGGTGACCAACGATGCCGACGCCATCCGCATTGCGGGCGAGATCGGCTATCCAGTGCTGGTCAAGGCTGCCGCCGGCGGCGGCGGACGTGGCATGAAGGTGGCGCTGTCGGCCGAAGACCTGCCGGACGCCCTGGCGACCGCTCGGGCAGAAGCCCTTGCCGCCTTCGGCGACGACGCGGTCTATCTGGAAAAATATCTGCAGAAGCCCCGCCATATCGAATTGCAGGTGCTCGGCGACGGCCAGGGCCATGCCATTCACTTGGGCGAGCGCGATTGCTCGCTGCAGCGCCGCCACCAGAAGGTCTGGGAGGAAGGTCCCTCGCCCGCGCTCAATGCCGAGCAGCGCAGCAGGATCGGCACCATCGTCGCCAACGCGATGATCGAGCTCGGCTATGTCGGCGCCGGCACGATCGAGTTCCTCTATGAGAATGGCGAGTTCTATTTCATCGAGATGAACACCCGCATCCAGGTGGAGCATCCGGTCACCGAGATGATCACCGGCATCGACCTGGTGAACGAGCAGATCAAGATCGCCGCCGGTTCGCCGCTGTCGATCAAGCAGTCGGACGTGCAGATCGAGGGCCACGCCATCGAATGCCGCATCAATGCCGAGAATGCCGCGACGTTCCGGCCCTCGCCCGGCACGATCAGCTATTATCATCCGCCAGGTGGACTCGGCGTGCGTGTCGATTCGGCCGTCTATCAGGGCTATCGCATTCCGCCCTATTATGATTCGCTGATCGGCAAGCTCATCGTGCATGGCCGCACGCGCACCGAATGCCTGATGCGCCTGCGCCGCGCCATCGATGAGTTCGTGGTCGACGGCGTGGAGACCACCCTGCCCCTGTTCCGCACCCTGGTGCGCAACCCGGACATGCAGAACGGCCTCTACGACATTCATTGGCTTGAGAAATTCCTCGAAGCCGGGGGCATGCGCGACAGCGAATAAGGGGTTCCATTGTCGAGCGCCGACCAAGATCTGGAAATCACGCCGCAGGTTCTGCTCAAAGCCTATTCCTGCGGCATTTTCCCGATGGCGGAAAGCGCCGATGACCCTGGCCTCTATTGGGTGGAGCCGGAATATCGAGGCATCATCCCCCTCAACCATCTGATCGTCTCGCACCGTCTCGCCCGCACGATCCGCTCAGACCGGTTCGAGGTGGTCGTCGACCACGATTTCGAGGCGGTGATCGACGCCTGCGCCACCCCCGCTGCCGGGCGCCGCTCGACCTGGATCAACAAGCGTATCCGCAAGCTCTATGGCGAGCTCTTCGCACTCGGCCATTGCCACACGGTGGAGGCTTATCAGGGGCGGCGGCTGGTCGGTGGCCTCTATGGCGTCGACCTCGCTGGCGCCTTCTTCGGCGAGAGCATGTTCCACCGCGAACGTGACGCCTCCAAGGTGGCGCTCGCCCACCTGGTGGCCCGGATGCGGTATGGTGGCTACCGCCTGCTCGACACCCAGTTCGTCACGGACCATCTGCTCAGTCTCGGCGCGGTAGAACTGCCCCGTTCGCAATACCACCTGCTGCTCAACAACGCCCTGCAAATCGACGGCGACTTCCTGGCCTGGCCAAAGGACGAGACGAAGACGGGCGCGGAGATCCTGGCCGAATTGGCGCAACATGAGACCCGATAGCGGCCAAGGCCGAGGTTGGCCGCCATAACGCCATAACCATGCCAGCGGAAGCGCTTAATCCTGCGGCGCGTTGGGATCGACCGGCTGGTCGAAGAAATCGCCATTGCCATTGCCATTGTCGCCGGCGTCGGGCGGTGGAGGTGCCGTCTCGTCCACCGGCTGCTTGCCCTTCTTGCCCTTGCCTGGCTTGGGGCCTGGTGCAGCGGCGACGACTGGGGGCGGTGGCGGCTCGGTGCTCTTGCCGCCCTTGCAGTCGTTGAGCCATACGTCATAGACGGGATGCTCGACACCGTTCAGGCCGGGGCTGGCCGCAAACATCCAGCCATTGAACAGGCGCTCGACCTTCTTGCTGAGGGTCATCTCGTCGATCTCGACGAAGCTGGTGGTCTGCGGATCCTCGCTGGCCGAACGCGAATAACACACGCGCGGCGTCACGCTGAGCGCGCCGAACTTTACCGTCTGACCGACGGGCACCTCGAAGGTGCTGATCTCGCCCGAGATCTTGTCGAGGCCGGTGAATACCGCCGTCGGATTGGCGATCCTCTCCGCAAGAGCCTGGTCGACGCCAGTCGCGGCCGAAACGCCGGCCAAGGCCAGGCCAGTCAGCAGGAAGCAGCGCAGAGAGGAAGAAGCAAAAAGACTCAAGGGAAAGCAGGTCCGTGTCCAAGGCAGCCCGAACGGCATACTGCCCTATCGGGGCGAAAAGACGGCTGTCGAAACCGACGCCTCTTCCCCCGTTACTCGCCTGGTGTCCAGGCCTTGTAGTCGCCCGTGGCGGCTTGGCGGTGGCCGTGGGAAAGCATCGAGCCCTTAGGGTGATAGGCGTTCACCGTGCCCGTCTGGTTCGGGCGATGGGGCTTCTGCCATTCGTGCGGCTTGTACTCGGTCTCGCTCGGAGGCGTATCGATCTGGTGATGCATCCAACCCCACCAGCCCGGCGGGATCGCGGTCGCCTCGGCATAGCCCTTATACAGCACCCAGCGCCGCTGCACGCCGATGGTCGGATCCACGGCGCCGCCCTTGGTGCGGTAATAGACATTGCCGAACTCGTCCTCACCCACACGCTCGCCCTTGCGCGAGGTCCAGAAGCGGGTCCCGATCGTGGAGCCGTTCCACCATGTGAAGATCTGGAGAAGCATGTTCATACTGGCTGCCATTCGCGATGACGTACTGAGATGTCTTATGGCCAAGAGCGGCGGCGATGTCCACCGTTACCCCGCGCCTGGGCCGCGATTTATAGACGCGCGATAGCCTGTGAGATCAGTCCGAAGAACCCATCTGCCTGAACATGCCCCAGCACATGAGCATTCTTCGGCCGCTGAGTGACACCCCACCAGTCGACCACCGTCATGCCCATGGTGAGTTCGGACGTGGTTTCGATCTCGACATTGCAGGGACGGCCGGAAAACAGCTCCGGCTTGATCAGCCAGGCGATGACGCAGGGGTCGTGCAGCGGTCCACCCTCCGAGCCATATTTCTGCACATCGAAACGCTCGAAGAAATCGAGCCAACCCACTGTCGCCCGTGAGACTTTCGAGCCTATGGCCTTGATGGCGGCGACGCGGGCGGGCGTGGTCAGCGCCTTGTGCGTGGTATCGAGCGGCACCATGGTAACCGGCGCGCCCGAACCGAAAACCACCTTGGCGGCATGGGGATCGACGAAGATGTTGAACTCGGCTGCCGGCGTGATGTTGCCACCCTCGAAGCAGCCGCCGCCCATCAGCACGATCTCCTGGATGCGCGGCGCGATACGCGGCTCGCGGATCAGGGCCATGGCGAGGTTGGTGAGCGGCCCGAGCGCGCACAGCGTCACGGTGCCCGGAGACCGCGTCATCAGGGTCTCGATGATGAAGTCGACGCCATGGCGAGGGTCGAGCGGCATCGCCGGCTCCGGCAGATCCGCGCCGTCGAGCCCCGTCTTGCCATGCACATGCTCGGCGGTGACCAGCGGCCTGAGAAGCGGCTGATCGGCGCCGGCGCAGACGGTGATGTCGGCGCGATCGGCCAGCTCGCAGATCACCCGTACATTCCGGCTGGTGAGAGCCAGCGGCACATTTCCCGCCACGGCGGTGATGCCGATCACCTCGATCGCCTCGGGATTGCCCAGTGCCAACAGGATGGCCAGCGCATCGTCCTGGCCGGGATCGGTGTCGATGATGATGGAACGGGGCATGGGAGACTCAGAACAGGAAGGACGCGCCGGACCATGGACCGGGGCGAAGAGGGAAGCAAGATCGGGAGGCGATCCGGTCTATCGGGGCACAAAATGCCCAACATCCGCACCGCTATTCCTTGTGAGCATCCAGCTTCTCCTCGAGCCTCCTCACCAGCCCAATCAGTTCCGCCACCTGCGTCTCGCGCAGAAGGTCCAATTTCTGGTGCAGGAGCTCGATCTCAAGCTCGGCCTTGGTGTTCACATCATAATCATGGGTAGCGGCGGCCCGGTCGATAGCGGCCTGGCGGTTCTGGCTCATCATGATGAAGGGCGCGGCATAGGCGGCCTGGAACGAGAGCGCCAGGTTGAGCAGGATGAAGGGATAGGGGTCCCAATGCTGCACCCAGGCGGCAATATTGAGCACCATCCAGGCCACCAGCAGGATCGACTGCACGATGATGAAGGGCCAGCTGCCCATCATGGCCGCGACGAAATCGGCGACCTGGGCGCCGAAGGACAAATCCGACGGGCGCGGCGGCCTGCGTGTGCGCCGTTCCCCCCGCAATCTGTGAAGGAGGGCCAGTTCGTCATCGTGCAGTTTGGTGGCGAGACTCATCTTCATCTCTCTCGGGTGGGGCGGTTTGCGGGGATGGTACAAAATCCGCTGTTTCTCTTGGTGCTTTTTATTGGCGTCAAATCGGTGTCTAAGCGGGTGCTCGCTCACTGGCGATGGCAGCAGGAGAACGAACAATGGCTGAAGGGCTTCATCGTGTCGTCATCGTCGGCGCCGGTTTCGGAGGCCTGGAGGCGGTGAATCATCTCAAGGGCGCGCCGGTGGAAATCACCGTGATCGACCAGCGCAACCACCATATCTTCCAGCCCCTGCTCTACCAGGTCGCCACCGCCTCGCTCGCCACCTCCGAGATCGCCTGGCCGATCCGCCAATTGATGCGTGGGCGGCCCGAAGTCACCACGCTGCTGGCCGAAGTGGTCGGCGTCGACCAGGAAGCGCGCCAGGTGCGGCTGCGCGATGGCGCCAGCGTGCCCTATGACACCCTCCTCCTCGCCACCGGTGCCCGCCACGCCTATTTCGGCCACGACGAATGGGAGCCCTACGCGCCAGGCCTCAAGACCATCGAGGACGCCACCACGATTCGCCGCCGCATCCTGATGGCCTTTGAAGAGGCGGAGATGGAAACCGATCCGAAGGCGCAGGATGCGCTCCTCACCTTCGTCATCGTCGGTGCGGGCCCGACGGGCGTCGAGCTTGCCGGCACCATCGCCGAACTCGCCCGCGACACGCTGCCGCCGGATTTCCGCAACATCGACACCCATAAGGCCCGCGTGGTGCTGATCGAGGCCGGGCCGCGCGTTCTGGCGGGTTATCCCGAGGATCTCACAGATTACACGAAGCGTTCGCTCGAAGAGCTTGGTGTGGAGGTCGAGCTCGGCGCGGCCGTCACCGAATGCACGGCGCAAGGCGTTGTCTATGGCGGCAAGACGCTCGCGGCGAGGACCATCGTCTGGGCTGCCGGCGTGCGCGCATCGCCCGCCGCCGAATGGCTCGGCGTGCCAGCAGATCGGAACGGGCGAATCATCATCCAGCCGGACCTGACCATTCCCGGCCATCCCGAAATCTTCGCGATCGGCGATACCGTCACCCTGCCCGGCCTGAATGGCAAGCCGGTTCCCGGCATCGCACCGGCGGCGAAACAGGCCGGCATCTATGTCGCCAGGGCCATCAGAGGCCGCCTCGAAGGGGGTGCCGCGCCAGGCCCGTTCCAATACAGGCATCAGGGAAGCCTTGCCCAGATCGGCAAGCGCAAGGCCATCATCGATTTCGGCTGGATCAAGCTTCGTGGCGCAATTGCCTGGTGGATATGGGGTATTGCCCATATCTACTTCCTGATCGGCGTGCGCACCCGCCTCAGCGTGGCACTGAACTGGCTGTGGATTCACGCCCGCAACCAGCGCAGCGCGCGCCTCATCACGCAAGGCAGCGACAACGAGAGCGAATCGTCCGGGGGCCGGACGACCTCCTGAAAGATGATGGAACCGTTCCGCCGCGATTCGCCGGCGATTTTCTCCGATATCGCTACCCTTACGGCACCTTCTCAGGGGCTTGCACACAAGCTCTTGTGGGGTGTCCATGTGCCATCTCGGGACATGGTAAATGAAACATGACCGGAACATGGCAATTCCACGACGGGCTGATGTCGAGGATTCCTTGAGAGATTCCCGAGCCTTGTCGCCAAGCGCTCATGCCGCTCACCCTTTTCCACAGCTCAATACCATATGTAGATAGTCTCGATTTTGCCGGCACAAAATCTTGACGCACCCCGCCTGCATGCCTACCTTCAATCTATAGTCTGAAACGTCAGCGGCGGGGGGAACTCCGGGGGTAACGACCAGGTTTTCGAACCGGGGGTTCCAACTGCGGGCGGGGGCAATGCACCCTGTAGGACACAGTAGAACAGGATGTCAGATAGCGTGAACCGAGCCGTGATCATGGCACGGCGCGGGTTTTTGCGTCCAATTTTCGGGGCAGATCGCAATGCGGATAGAACGGCTTTACACGAAGAAGGGGCAGTCCCCTTACGCCTCCATCGCCTTCCGGACAGCGACGAGCGAGATCCGGAATCCGGACGGCTCGATCGTCTTCCGTCTTGAGAATATCGCCGTACCCGAGGCCTGGAGCCAGGTCGCGGCCGATATCCTGGCGCAGAAATACTTCCGCAAGGCGGGCGTGCCCGCGATCATGAAGAAGGTGGAAGAAAACGCCGTGCCGTCCTGGCTGTGGCGCGCCACCCCCGACAAGAAGGCTCTGGCCGCCCTCCCCGAGGCCGAGCGCACTGTCGGCGAGACGGATTCGCGCCAGGTCTTCGATCGCCTCGCCGGCACCTGGACCTATTGGGGCTGGAAGGGCGGCTATTTCGACACCGAGGAGGATGCGCAGGCCTTCTATGACGAGCACCGCTACATGCTCGCCATGCAGATGGTGGCGCCGAACTCGCCGCAATGGTTCAACACCGGCCTGCACTGGGCCTATGGCATCGACGGCCCCGGCCAGGGCCATTTCTATGTCGACTACAAGACCGGCAAGCTGACCTCGTCGACCTCGGCCTACGAGCATCCGCAGCCGCATGCCTGCTTCATCCAGTCGGTTGCCGACGACCTCGTCAACGAGGGCGGCATCATGGATCTGTGGGTGCGCGAGGCGCGCCTGTTCAAATATGGCTCGGGCACCGGCTCCAACTTCTCGGCCCTGCGCAGCGAGGGCGAGAAGCTCTCGGGCGGCGGACGCTCCTCCGGCCTGATGTCTTTCCTGAAGATCGGCGACCGCGCCGCCGGCGCCATCAAGTCTGGCGGCACTACGCGCCGCGCCGCCAAGATGGTGGTCGTCGATGCCGATCACCCCGATATCGAGACCTATATCGACTGGAAGGTGAAGGAGGAGCAGAAGGTCGCTGCTCTCGTCACCGGCTCCAAGATCGTGCAGCGGCACCTCAAGGCCGTGATGCGCGCCTGCGTGCAGTGCGAAGGCCCGGGCGAGGATTGCTTCGACCCCGAGCGCAACCCTGCCCTCAAGCGCGAGATCAAGGCGGCCCGCCGCAACCTTGTCTCCGATAATCTGGTCAAGCGCGTCATCCAGTTCGCCAAGCAGGGCTACAAGGATATCGCCTTCGACACCTATGACACGGACTGGGATTCGGAGGCCTATCTGACAGTGGCCGGCCAGAATTCCAACAATTCGGTGCGCGTCGACGACGCCTTCCTGAATGCCGTCGAGAAGGACAGCGACTGGGAGCTCAAGGCCCGCATCACCGGCAAGACCGTGAAGACCCTGAAGGCTCGCGACCTTTGGGAAAAGATCGGCCATGCCGCCTGGGCTTCGGCGGATCCGGGCATCCAGTTCCACACCACCATCAACGACTGGCACACCTGCGCTGCATCGGGGCCGATCCGCGCCTCCAACCCGTGCTCGGAATACATGTTCCTCGACGACACGGCCTGCAACCTGGCGTCCTTGAACCTGCTGCAGTTCCGCAACGCCGACGGCAGCTTCAACCTGGCTTCCTACGAGCATGCCGTCCGCCTGTGGACCGTCGTGCTCGAAATCTCGGTGATGATGGCGCAGTTCCCCTCCAAGGCGATCGCGGAGCTTTCCTACCGCTACCGCACGCTGGGCCTGGGCTATGCCAATATCGGCGGCCTGCTGATGACTTCGGGTATCCCCTATGATTCCGACCAGGGCCGCGCTCTGGGCGGCGCCTTCTCAGCGATCATGACGGGCGTGGCCTATGCGACCTCGGCCGAGATGGCCAAGGAGCTTGGCGCCTTCCCGGACTATGAGCCGAACCGCGACTCCATGCTGCGCGTCATCCGCAACCACCGCCGCGCCGCCCATGGCGAGACCACGGGCTACGAGGCCCTCGCCACCAATCCGGTCGCGCTCGACCTTGCCACCCTCGCGGGCCTTGGCGAGTACGGCGCCGCTATTGCCGACCATGCCAAGGAAGCCTGGGACAAGGCCCTGGCTCTCGGCGAGAAGCATGGCTACCGCAATGCCCAGGCGACCGTGATCGCGCCGACCGGCACGATTGGCCTCGTCATGGATTGCGACACCACCGGCATCGAGCCCGACTTCGCCCTGGTGAAGTTCAAGAAGCTGGCCGGCGGCGGCTACTTCAAGATCATCAACCGCGCGGTTCCCGAAGCCTTGCGCACGCTGGGCTATTCGGAAGCCGATATCGCCGAGATGGAGGCCTATGCGGTGGGCCATGCCTCGCTGCGCCAAGCTCCGTCGATCAACCACACCTCGCTGCTCGCCAAGGGCTTCACAGCGGAGAAGCTGGCGCAGGTCGAAAAGGCCCTCGGCGCGGCCTTCGACATCAAGTTCGTCTTCAACAAGTGGACGCTGGGCGAAGATTTCATCACCGGCAAGCTCGGCGTACCCGCCGAGAAGCTGAACGAGGCTTCGTTCGACCTCCTCACTTATCTCGGCTTCTCCAAGTCGGACATCGAGAAGGCCAATGTGCATGTTTGCGGCGCGATGACGCTGGAAGGTGCCCCGCACCTCAAGGCCGAGCACCTGCCGGTGTTCGATTGCGCCAATCCGTGCGGGCGCATCGGCAAGCGTTATCTCTCGGTCGACAGCCATATCCGCATGATGGCGGCGGCCCAGCCCTTCATCTCGGGCGCGATCTCCAAGACCATCAACATGCCGAACGACGCCACGGTCGAGGATTGCAAGGCAGCCTACCAGCTCTCCTGGCGCCTCGCTCTCAAGGCCAACGCGCTCTATCGCGACGGCTCCAAGCTCTCGCAGCCGCTCAATTCGCAGCTTCTCGCCGACGAGGACGAGCAGGATGCGGTAGAAGAGCATCTCGAGCGTTCCGTGCCGGCCCGCGCCGCGCAGGTGGCCGAGAAGATCGTCGAGCGCATCATCGAGCGGGTGGAAGTCGCCCGTGAGCGCGAGAAGATGCCCGATCGCCGCAAGGGCTATACCCAGAAGGCCACGGTGGGCGGCCACAAGATCTATCTGCGCACCGGCGAATATGACGATGGCCGTCTTGGCGAGATCTTCATCGACATGCACAAGGAAGGCGCCGCCTTCCGCGCCATGATGAACAATTTCGCCATCGCCATCTCGCTCGGCCTGCAATATGGCGTGCCGCTGGAGGAATATGTGGAGGCCTTCACCTTCACGCGCTTCGAACCGGCCGGCTTCGTGCAGGGCAACGACTCGATCAAGAACGCCACGTCGATTCTCGACTATGTGTTCCGCGAGCTCGCCATCTCCTATATCGGCCGCTATGACCTCGCCCATGTCATTCCGGACGAGGACAGCCACGCCACCCTTGGCGGCGGCAACAGCGAAAGCCGCGCTCCGGCAGCCCCCGTGATTGCCCCGGTCTCGCGTGGTCTCGTGCGCTCCAAGACCGAGCGCTTCGTGGTGATGCCGGGCGGCGCTGCCGCCGCCAGCACCTCGCTCGCCCCGGTCTCCGGCGAAGCACGCGGCGCCATCACCGCCCTCTCCTCTGCTGTGGCCAGTGCCGGCCTCACCCGCGGTGTGGTGGCAGGGCCGGGCGCCACCATCGGCGCTACTGCGCTGAAGGAGGAGGAAGCCCTCGACAGCCTCGCCTGGAGCGCGCCCGCTCCGGTCGTGAAGCCTGCTTCCGAACGCCGCAAGGAAGCCAAGCTGCGCGGCTATGAAGGCGAGGCCTGCCCCGAATGCGCCAACTTCACGCTGGTGCGGAATGGGACATGCCTGAAGTGCGATACCTGCGGTGGCACGACGGGCTGCAGCTGAGACAGTGATGCTTCAAAAGTACCTGTGATTTCAATGGCTTAAAAACTCTAACATTCGCCCGTCAAACAAACTTGGCGGGCGATTGTTTTCTAACGAGGATGTGCCGGCCGCTTGCGCGCGAATCGCGCTGGGGACGAATGCCGCGGCATTCTCCTGGGACGATGCACCTAATAATAACGCGGGATCGGGCCGTTATGCGGCGTCACATTCCCCTCAAGGTCGATGAAGCACTCGTCGATGTAGCACCAGCCCCAGCCTTCCGGTGGATCATAGCCTTCGATCACCGGGTGGCCGGTTGCCTTGAAATGCCGTGTGGCGTGCTTGTTGGGTGAGTCATCGCAGCAGCCGACGTGGCCGCATGTCCGGCACAGGCGCAGGTGAACCCAGGTGCTGCCTGATTTGAGGCATTCCTCGCAGCCGAGCGCGCTGGGGGTAACCACGGGTATGTCTTCGGCGTGGGCGCATTCATCCATGGTTGCTTTCCTGTCTAAGCGGTGGATTGTCGTGCTCCGGTGAGAAAGCCATGCAGGGCGGCGACGACCTGGGCCCCCTCGCCGATGGCGCCACCGACGCGTTTGACGGAGCCGGAGCGTACATCGCCCACGGCGAAGACGCCCGGCACACTCGTCTCGAGCGGCGACGCCGAGGAGTTCACAGGCAGGCCGGTGATGACGAAGCCGGCCTTATCCAGCTCCACGCCGCAATCGGAAAGCCAGGCCGTCGCCGGCTCCGCACCGATGAAGAGGAAGACATTGCGAATGTCCCTCTCATGGTCCAGGCCGGCCTCCTCGTTACGCCAGCGCACCTTTTCAAGACCGGTTTCCGGCGAGCCCTCCAGGGCCGTCAGCTGCGTGCGCGTATGCAGGGCGATATTGGGGGCCGCGGCTATGCGATCGACGAGATATTGCGACATGGTCTCGGCAAGTCCGCTGCCGCGCACCATGACATGCACATTCTCGGCCGCACCGGACAAAAACACCGCCGCCTGCCCCGCCGAATTGCCGCCGCCGACGATGATGACCTCCTGGCCGGCGCAGAACCTGGCTTCGATGGGCGAGGCCCAGTACCAGACGCCTTTGCCTTCATAGACCTGCAGGTCGGCGACGCTGGGACGGCGATAGCGGGCGCCGCTGGCGATCACGACCGAACGAGCGCGGACGCGCGCCCCACCCTCCAGTTCAAGCGCGAGGAGACCGTCGGCCCTGCTGCAATCCAGCCGCTTCACTTCACATGGAATCATCACCTCCGCGCCGAATTTTTGCGCCTGGGCGAAAGCTCGGCCCACCAGGGCCTGCCCTGAGATGCCGGTGGGAAAGCCGAAATAATTCTCAATCCGGGCACTCGCGCCAGCCTGTCCGCCGAACGCCCGGGCGTCGAGTACGACAGCGGACAGTCCCTCCGAGCAGGCATAGACCGCGGTTGCCAGCCCCGCCGGGCCGGCCCCGACGATGGCGACATCATACAGCGCGCTGGCCGGGCGCTCCGCGAGCATGCCCATGGCCCGCGCCAACTCGGCTTCTGTCGGGTTGTGCAGCGTCGTACCATCCGACATGACGACCCATGGCAGCCCTTTCAGAGCAGTTGGCGCGGCTGCAACCAGGCCTGCCGCCTCGGCGTCGACGGTGGGATCGAGGAGGTGATAGGGGTAGGCGTTGCGGGTGAGGAAGCTCTGCAGGCGCATGACATCTGGCATATGGAGGCTGCCGACGAGCAAGGGGCCGCCGACGCCGCTCTGGATCAGGCCGACGCGGCGGAGAATCAGGGCACGCATGATGCGCTCGCCCAGATCGGCCTCTGCCGTCAACAGCCGCCGCAAGCGCGCCGGCGCGATGACGATGGCCTCGACCTCGCCTTCGGCATGGGCATCGACGAATGAAGCGCGGCCCGATAGTTGACCCACCTCGCCGAGGAACTGTCCCGGCCCGTATTCGACGACCGGCGAGACGTGGCCCAGCCCATCGCGTTGTGTGATCGCCACATGGCCCGAAAGCACCACGATCATGCCCGCACCAGGCTTGCCGCTCTCGACGATACGCTCGCGATCGCGATAGCGCCTCGGCTCGCCGAACTTCCCCATCCGGGCAATTTCGACACTGGTGAGTGTGGGAAACATCTGCTCGAAGCGGGCATTCGAGGCAGCAGAGCCAATGGATGGAGTTGTCATGACTTTGCTCCGCCAGCCGGCGACCCCGGATGAGCGACGATCGGTTCCGATGTGTCGCCCCCCAATCCCGTTCTCCATCCCCTTCCCGTCGACGTCAACCAATGCAACCCCTGCGGGAAGGAGCTTATCGTCGTCAGTCCGGCTCTATTTCTCCAGATGACCGCCAAATTGGTAACGCATGGCCGACAGAAGCTTGTTCTGGAAATCGGCGTCGCCACGCGAACTGAACCGCTCGTAGAGAGCAGTGGTGAGCACCGGCGCGGGAACCGCCTCGTCGATCGCGGCCGTTATCGTCCACCGGCCTTCGCCGGAATCGGAAACGCGGCCCTGGAACTTTGCAAGGGCGGGGTCCTCGATCAAGGCCGCCGCCGTCAGATCGAGAAGCCACGAGGCGATCACGCTCCCACGGCGCCACACCTCCGCCACCTCGGCCAGGTTGAAATCATATTGATAATGTTCCGGGTTGCGCAGCGGCGTGGTTTCGGCGTCGATCACACCCGATGTCTTGCCGATATTGGCTGAGCGCAGAATGCCCAGCCCTTCGGCGTAAGCGGCCATCAGGCCATATTCGATACCGTTGTGCACCATCTTGACGAAATGGCCCGCGCCGCTTTCCCCGCAGTGAAGATAGCCGAGTTCCGACGTGCCACTCGCTTCCGCTCGCCCCGGTGTCCTTGGAATGTCACCTGGGCCTGGAGCGAGTGTCTTGAAAATCGGATCGAGGCGTTGGACCTCAGCGTTTGGCCCTCCGATCATCATGCAATAGCCACGCTCCAGCCCCCACACGCCGCCGCTCGTGCCGACGTCGATATATCGTATCCCTTTCGAGGCCAGTTCCTTGGAGCGTCGGATGTCATCGATGTAGTATGAGTTGCCGCCATCGATCAGGGTGTCTCCCGGTTCAAGCAAGGGCGCCACCTGGGCGATCGTGCTATCCACGACCGCGGCCGGCACCATCAGCCAGACGGCGCGCGGTTTCTCGAGCTTGGCCACAAGGTCGGCCAGCGAAGTACTTCCGGTCGCGCTCTCCGCCGTCAATTGCTGGACAGCCTGTGGAGACATGTCGAAGACCACGCATTGATGGCCCTGCTTGAGGAGCCTTCCCACCATGTTGGCGCCCATCCTGCCCAGACCGACCATTCCGAGTTGCATGATTATCTCCTTTGAGGAAAAACTGCCCTATGTCTCAACTTCAGTGATAGCCAATGTCGGACCGCACCTTGCCGCGGAAAACCCAGTAGGACCAACTGGTGTACATCAGAATGACAGGTAAGAGCACGAGCGTGCCGACAAGCAGGAAGGCCTGCGTCCGCGGCGAGGATGCTGCTTCCCACAAGGTGAAATGTCCAGGCACGATCATCGGAAACAGGCTGATAGCGATGCCGACATAGGACAGGGCGAACATCCCGATACTGCCGATGAACGGCGCCGCCTCCGCTTCGCTTTCGAGCGCGCGCCAGGTCAGGATGGCCACCACAGCCGTGGCGATCGGTATGGGAGCGAGCAGCAGCGTGTTGGGCCAGCCGAACCAGCGGGCCGAGATGGCCGGGCTCATGAAGGGTGTCCAGATGCTGACGATGCCGACGGCGACGATCACGCCAAGAAGACAGACGCGCCCCTGCATGCGGGCCGCCGCCTGGACCGCTCCTTCCGTCTTCAGGATCAGCCAGCCGGATCCCAGCAGGCCGTAGCCGAACAGCAGCGCCACCCCCGTAAGCAGGGAAAAGGGGGTGAGGAAATCGAAGGAGCTGCCCGAAAAGGTCCGGCCCGTGACCTGGAAGCCTTGGATGAAGGCGCCAAGTACCACGCCCTGGGCGAAGGTCGCGATGCCGGAACCATAGCAGAAGGCGTGGTCCCAGAAGGTCTTGTGCGCGGTGTCGCGAAAACGAAATTCGAAGGCGACGCCGCGAAACACCAGCGCCAGCAGCATGACCAGGATCGGAAAATAGACAGCAGGAATGATGATGGCGAAGGCGACCGGAAAGGCGGCCAGCAGCCCGAGGCCGCCCAGGACCAGCCAGGTTTCGTTGCCGTCCCAGATCGGGGCGATCGAGTTCATGATGATGTTGCGCGAGGGCGTGTCGGGCGCAAGGCCGTAGAGCATGCCGACGCCGAGGTCGAAGCCGTCCAGCAGGACGTAGAAGAACACCGCCATGCCCAGGATCAGCGTCCAGATCGGCACGAAGTCGAGCACCGGGTTCATCGCACTTCTCCCTTGCCAAGGCCGACGGCGCCGGCCAGGACCGGCGCTTCCGGCCGCCCACCTTCTACAGTGGAGACCTCCTCTTCCACCTGCGCAGGTCCCTTGCGCACGAGGCGCAGCATCAAGATGACGCCGACGGGGTAGATGATCAGGTAGACGAGCATGTAGCTCAGCAGCGAAAAGGCGACGTTAGACCCCGTCAGCGAGGGTGAGACGGAATCGGCGGTGCGCAGCAGGCCGAAGACGGTCCAGGGCTGGCGCCCGACCTCCGTCGTCGCCCAGCCGGCTATAACAGCGACGAAGCCGATCGGAATGGTGAATTGGCACAGGATGAGGAAGAACCGGCTGTCGTCGAGCCGCTCGCGCCAGCGCAGCCAGCCACCGAGCAGGACCATGCAGAGCATCACCACGGCGCAGCCGACCATGATGCGGAAGGCGAAGAAAGGAATGGCGACGGGCGGGCGCTGGTCGGCCGGGAAATCGTTGAGGCCCTTGACCTCGCCGTCGAGCTCATGGGTGAGGATCAGGCTGCCCAGAACGGGCACCTCGATGGCGAACAGGTTCTTGCCGGCCTTCTCGTCGGGAATGGCGAACAGGGTCAGCGGAATGCCCCGGCCGGTGTCCCAGCGCGCCTCGATGGCGGCGAGCTTGGCAGGCTGGTACTGGCGCGTGTTCAGGCCATGCTGGTCACCGAGGAACATCTGCAGCGGCACCAGCACGGTGAGCAGCCAGAGCGCCATCGACAGCATCGTCCGCCCCTCCGCATAGGAGGCGCTGCGGCGGGTGAGATGGGCGCCGACGCCGAGGACGACGAAGCCGGTGGTGACATAGAAGGCCACCACGGTATGGGCGAGCCGGAATGGGAAGGAGGGATTGAAGACGACCTCCAGCCAGTCCTTGGGGAAGAAGCGTCCATCGATGATTTCATAGCCGGCGGGCGTCTGCATCCAGCTGTTGGCCGAGAGGATCCAGAAGGACGAGAAAAGGGTGCCGAGCGCGACCATCAGCGCCGCGATAAAATGGGCCCAGCGCGGCACCAATTGCCGGCCGAAGAGCAGCACGCCGAGGAAGGCCGCTTCCAGAAAGAAGGCGGTCAGCCCCTCATAGGCGAACAGTGGCGACAGGACATTGGACGTGGCCTCCGCATATCGGCTCCAATTGGTGCCGAACTGGAACGGCATGATGATGCCAGTGACGACGCCCATGCCAAAAGCGATCGAGAAGATCTTGATCCAGAAGGTGGCGACGCGGACATAGACCTGCCGCCCCGTTGCCAGGGCCAGGCCTTCCAGAAGCGCGATGAAGGACGCCATGCCGACGGTGAAGGCGGGTAGCAGAATGTGCCAACCGATGACCCAGGCAAATTGCAATCGCGACAAAAAGACAGGATCGAGTTCCATCACTTGCCCCCCAGAACTGCATCGTAGTCTCGGGACGAACCACAAAACTAAAATGACTGCTGCTCGTGTCCGATAGCAAGAGGATAGATTTATCTGTTTTTACTTTGATCTCATTTTTTCTTCAATTCTAAGAGGTGCACACCTGCTGCCTGCTCCATCTTAGGTTGCGTCGGAGAGGCAGGACGCTCGACTGCCGCTCGTTGTCTGCCTGGTTCGCTCCATGGAGACCGCGGCACCGTGTCTCTACCTGTCTTCCTTGGCGCCTGGCTCGACGCGGACGGTGGAACTGGCTAGCCTTGCTCCTCGCAGTCGAGCGCCTCAGCGTGAACGGAGCAGGTATGCAATGACGCTCGCAGTCGTTACCGGCGCCTTCGGCTTTATCGGATCGGCGGTGGCCCGCCATCTCAGACATGAGGGTTACCGCATACGCACGGTTGCGCGCCCTTCCAGCCAGCGGGACAGAATGGAAGAACTGGACTGTGAAGTTGTCATCGGCGATCTGCGTGATGCCGAAGTGGCGCGGCAGTCCATGCAGGGCGCCGACAGTCTCTTCCATGTGGCGGCTGACTATCGCCTTTGGGCGCCGCATCCCGAAGAAATCCGCCACAACAATGTCGCCATGACGCGCAACATCATGCAGGCCGCTCTCGAGGCAAGAATCGAGCGCGTGGTCTATACCTCCAGTGTCGCCACGATCCGTCCACCGAGCACATCCGATGCCAGCGACGAGACAGCACAACTGGATGAAGAGGATGCTGTCGGTGCCTATAAGCAGAGCAAGGTTGCCGCGGAGCAGTTGGTCCAGCAGATGATTCGGGACCAGGGTCTGCCGGCTGTCATCGTCAATCCCTCCACCCCCATCGGGCCCGGCGATGTCCGCCCAACGCCCACGGGCCGGATCGTGATCGAGGCAGCGTCAGGGCGGATGCCGGCCTTCGTCGACACCGGTCTCAACCTCGTTCACGTCGACGATGTCGCGCTCGGACATATCGCCGCCTTTCGCCGCGGCCGCGTGGGCGAGCGTTACATCCTCGGCGGCCAGGACGTCTCCCTGGCACGGATGCTTGCCGATATCGCCGCTATCGTCGGCAGGCGGCCGCCGAGCATTCGCCTGCCGCGCGGCGCCGTCGTCCCCCTCGCCGTCGCGGCCGAAGCGGTCGCCCGCGTGACGGGCCGCGAACCCTTCGTCAGCCTCGACGCGCTCAGAATGTCCCGCCACAAGATGTATTACACCTCGGCGAAAGCCGAGCGCGAACTCGGCTACCATGCACGTCCCTATGGCGAAGCGCTGAACGATGCGATCGCATGGTTCAGGCTGGCGGGATATCTGCGATGATCGTCCTGGCCTTTCTGAGCGCAGCCATCTGGATCTACCTGATCGTCGCCCGCGGCGGCTTCTGGCGAGCGGCCGATCGCGATGAACCGATCGTGGATGTCTCGCCGAGCCCATGGCCGAGTGTGGTAGCCGTGGTCCCTGCCCGCAACGAGGCGGAGGTCATAGCGCGCGCCGTCACCTCCCTGCTTGGGCAGGACTATCCGGGTCCCCTTCGCATCGTAGTGGTCGATGACAGCAGCACCGACATGACCACGGGGGAAGCGCTCGCCGCGGCGCAGAGCAGGGGTCGTGGCACGGACCTGACGATCGTGCCGGGAACTCCCCTGCCCGCAGGCTGGACAGGCAAGCTTTGGGCGCTCCATCAGGGCATCGAGGCGGCCGGCTCTACGGAGCCGACCTACTACTGGCTGAGCGATGCCGACATCACCTATGAATCCGATACGTTGCGAACCATGGTGATGCGCGCCACAAAGGACAAGCTTGTCGCCGTGTCGCTGATGGCCCGGTTGCGATGTGAGAGTCTGGCCGAGAGAATGCTCATTCCAGCCTTCATCTTCTTCTTCCAGATGCTCTATCCCTTTCGCTGGGTGCGCCGCCCCGGATCGCGGACGGCGGCGGCGGCTGGCGGCTGCATCCTCGTCGCCCGGACCGCCTTGACGGAGATCGGCGGCATCGGCTCGATCCGCGGCGCCCTTATCGATGACTGCACCCTGGCCGCGCGGCTCAAGGGCGATGGCGGTTCGATCTGGCTCGGCTTGACCTCCCGGGCGCAGAGCATTCGGATCTACGACCATTTCGATGACATCCGCCGGATGGTGGCGCGCTCAGCCTACGCTCAGCTTCGCTATTCGCCCCTGATGTTGCTGGGAACCGTGCTCGGCATGACTGTCGTCTATGTCGCGCCGCCTGCAATTGCCTTGCTGGGGCCCGCGCCTGCCAGCTATGTTGCGGCAGTTGTATGGATCGCCATGACTCTTGCCTATGTTCCGACACTGCGTTTCTATGCGTCCTCATGGCTTTGGGCACCGCTCCTGCCTATAATCGCTTTGTGCTACACGGCCTTTACGCTGGACTCGGCAATCCAGCACACACTCGGACGTGGTGGATTATGGAAGGGCCGAGTCCAGGCTTCGAGGAGCGCATGATGGACAGCGCCGCTTCTGCCAGGACCGGCAAGGGTTCGAGGGACGAGAATTTTCCCGTCGCCTCTTGGCTGATTGCCGACCGGCATCGTCCGCCAATCATGGCATTCTATGATTTCGTGCGCACGGCAGACGACGTTGCCGACCATCCCGAATTGGCGCCGGCAGAAAAACTTGGCCTTCTCGACCAGCTCGAGGCGGGGTTGCTCGGCGATGACGACCGCGAACCTGCCGCCGTCAAGCTGCGATCCGTCCTTGCCGACCATGACCTCAGCCCGCGTCATGCTCTCGATCTGCTCCATGCATTCCGCACCGACGTCACGAAATTGCGCTATGAAGACTGGGACGCCCTGATGGAATACTGCTCCTTCTCCGCCATGCCTGTCGGACGCTATGTTCTTGATGTGCATGGGGAGAGCCAGGCTCTTTGGCCTGTCAACGATGCGCTGTGCGCCGCGCTTCAGATCATCAATCACCTGCAGGATTGCGGCGAGGACTACCAGGCGCTCGACCGGATCTATGTCCCGCTGAAGGACATGCGCATCGCGGGTGTCGAAATCTCGGACCTCGGGCAAGGGCAGGCCTCCCCCGCCCTGCTGCGCTGTCTGTCGGGTCTGGCAGTGCGCACCGAGAGGCTGCTCGATGACGCCAACCCCTTCGCCTGGAATATTCGCGACGGCCGATTGTCCCTGGAGGTCGGCGTCATCCACAGCCTTGCGCTTCAGCTCGTTCAGTTACTCAAGCACCGCGATCCGCTTAGCCAGCGCGTCCATATCGGCAAGGCCAGGGCTTTCGGCACGATGATCGCCGTTCTGGTGGGGAGAACGCGTTTCGGCCGGCGAAATCGCGTCCCAGGGCGCCGGCTGCCGACATGACCGCGGTAGCCGAGCCAGCAATACAGGCCAATCGCGCGAAGGGCAGCTCGTTCTACGCCGCGATGCGGATCCTGCCGCGTCAGCAACGGGAAGCGATGTACGCAATTTACGACGTCTGTCGCAGGATCGACGATGTCGCCGATGAGGGCGGCACCTCCGCTCAGCGTCTGGCCGAACTCGAGAATTGGCGCCGCGATCTCGAGGCGCTTTACGCCGGCGGAGCCCCAGGGCGATTTGCGAGCGTTGCGGCCGTCGTCGGCCGCTATCAATTGGACAAGGACGACTTCACTGCCCTTCTCGACGGCATGACGATGGATGCCAAAGGCAATGTCATCGCTCCCAGTCTGAGCACGCTGGATCTCTATTGCGATCGCGTGGCGAGCGCCGTGGGGCGGCTCTCCAATCGGATTTTTGGCATTCGAGGCCAGGAAAGCACGGCATTGGCGCACCATCTCGGCCGCGCTCTGCAGCTGACCAATATCCTGCGCGATCTTGACGAGGATGCGGGGCTGGGCCGTCTCTATCTGCCGGAGGAGGCTCTCCGCACAGCCGGCATCGAGACCCGCGTCACGAGCGAAGTTCTGGCCCATCCCGCGCTTGCGACGGCGTGCCAGCTGCTGATTACGCGGGCCCGCGGTCATTTTGACCAGGCCGCCCTGGTATGGCGCCGCATTCCCCCTTCGATGACGCGGGCGCCGCGTCTCATGGGCGCGGTCTATATGAGGCTGCTCGATGGCCTGGAAGATCGGGGCTTTCAGCCACCGCGCGAACGAGTCCGGCTCGCCCGGCTGACGCTGATCGGTCTTCTTGTCCGGCATGGCCTGTTTTGATGGCGCGCGGCACGGTTCATATCATTGGCGCCGGTCTTGCCGGCCTATCGGCCGCGACCTTGCTTGCCGAGCGAGGCTGGCCGGTTTGCCTCCATGAGGCGGCGCCGCAAGCCGGGGGACGCTGCCGCTCCTATGTGGACCCGACCCTGGACACCACGATCGACAACGGCAATCACCTTATATTATCGGGCAACCAGGCTGCCCTGGCCTATCTGCAGCGCATCGGCGCAAGAGACCGCCTGAGCGGCCCCGACCGTAGCATCTTCGACTTCGTCGACCTGGAAAATGGGGAACGCTGGCAGCTCGAACCCAGCCCCGGCCGGCTGCCCTTTTGGATCTTCGACAAGGCCCGGCGCGTACCGGGAACCCGATGGACCGACTATCTCGGCCTGTTGCGCCTGCAATTCGCGCGCGACGGCGCCACGATCGGCGACGCCCTTTCCTGTCGAGGCCTCATCTATGACCGGCTATGGCGGCCTTTGCTGCTGGCCGCGCTCAATATCGAGCCGCCCTCCGCAAGCGCCAGGCTGGCCGGCGCGGTGATCCGCCAAACCCTGGCGCGCGGCGGCGATGCATGCCGTCCGCTGACGGCACGGGGCGGACTCTCGTCGGCGTTCGTCGATCCGGCGCTGGCCTTTCTGAAAGGGCTGGGCGCAAGAGTGCGATTCGGGACCCGATTGCGATCCATCACTCTTGGTCCGGATCGGGCCGAAGGCCTGATATTCGCGGACGACAGGCTCTCGCTGGAAGCGGACGATCACGTCATTCTCGCCGTGCCGGGCCTCGCCGCTTCCCAGCTTCTGCCGCGGCTTACGGTGCCGGTCGAGCATTGCGCCATCGTCAACGGCCACTTCAGGATCGCGCCGCCGGCGAGCCTTCCTCCGATCCTCGGCGTGATCGGAGGACAGGCTGAGTGGATCTTCGCCTTTTCCGACCACATCTCGACCACGACGAGCGGAGCCGACCGGCTTCTTGATGTGCCTCGTGAGGAACTGGCGAGCACACTCTGGCGGGACATTCAGGCGGCCACGGGACTGGATGCGGCGATGCCATCCTGGCAGATCGTGAAGGAGCGGCGAGCAACCTTCGCGGCGCTTCCGGCCGAGGAGAAACGGCGGCCCCCAGCCAAAACAAAATGGTCCAACATCCTGCTGGCCGGCGACTACACGGCAACCGGCTTGCCGGCGACAATCGAGGGAGCCATTCGATCGGGAGTCGTCGCTGCGGATATGGTGCGGCAGCTTTCCGGGCGCCAGCCCGCTGCAGCGGCTCATTCTCAGGGGGCCATCTCGACATGACCGCAGTGACCGACGAGCAAGGCCTGCCGGCCAAGTCCTCCCCGGATCTCCTCGATCGGGCGGTGGCCCGCGGCCGGGACGCCCTGAAGGCATGTCAGCGCCCCGACGGGCACTGGCTGTTCGAACTCGAGGCCGATGCGACGATCCCTGCCGAATATATCCTGTTGCGCCATTATCTGGCTGAACCGGACGATCTCGAACTCGAAGGAAAGATTGCCGTCTATCTGCGCCGCATCCAAGGCACGCATGGGGGATGGCCTCTCTTCGAAGGCGGGGCACTGGACGTCAGCGCGAGCGTGAAGGCTTATTTCGCCCTCAAGATGATCGGCGATGATCCCGCCCTTCCCCACATGGAGAAAGCGCGGCAGGCAATCCTGGCGCATGGCGGAGCCGCACGCAGCAACGTCTTCACCCGTATCCTGCTGGCGCTCTACCAGCAGGTGCCCTGGCGAGCGGTCCCGGTCATGCCGGTGGAGATCATGCTGCTGCCGCGCTGGTTTCCCTTCCATCTCAGCAAGATCTCCTATTGGGCCCGCACCGTGCTGGTGCCGCTGCTGATCCTGCAAGTCCTCAAGCCCACGGCAAAAAACCCTCGCGGCGTCACCATCGGCGAACTCTTCGTCTCGCCGCCCGACCAGGTACGGGTCTGGCCGAAGGGGCCGCATCAGAAGGCTCCCTATACGCAGATATTCGGCGCCATCGACAGGGTGCTGCGTCCCGCCGATCCCTTCTTCCCACGCCGCTCGCGCGAGCGGGCGATGGCGAAGGCCGTCGCCTTTATCCGCGAGCGGCTGAACGGAGAGGACGGGCTCGGTGCGATCTACCCGGCCATGGCCAATGCCGTCATGGCCTTTCACGCGCTGGGCTATGATGCCAACGATCCGATGGTTGCCACCGCTCGCCTGGCGATCGACAGGCTTCTCGTCGTCAAGGACACCGAGGCCTATTGCCAGCCCTGCGTATCGCCGGTGTGGGACACGGCGCTGGCATGCCACACGCTGCTCGAAGCCACCGGCGGGAATGACAGCCAGGAAGCCGATAAGGCGCTAGACTGGCTGAAGCCCCGACAGGTTCTGGATGTCGCCGGCGATTGGGCCGAGGGGCATCCGGGCGTAAGGCCAGGTGGCTGGGCGTTTCAGTATAACAACGATCACTATCCCGATCTCGACGATACGGCCGTGGTGGTCATGGCCATGGATCGGGCCCAGAATGCCAGAGGCCATCGCGACTTCGCCGACGCCATCGCACGGGGGCGGGAATGGGTCGAAGGGTTGCAGAGCCGCAATGGCGGCTGGGGCGCCTTCGATGCCGACAACAATTACGAATATCTGAACCACATCCCCTTTTCGGATCACGGCGCCCTGCTCGACCCGCCCACCGCTGATGTCACGGGGCGCTGCCTGTCGATGCTGGGGCAGCTCGGGGAGACTGTGCAGAGCAGCCAGTCCGTCAGGCGTGCCCTCGACTATCTGTGGCGTACACAGGAAAAGGACGGCAGCTGGTATGGCCGCTGGGGCGTCAATTATGTCTACGGCACCTGGTCGGTTCTCTGCGGCCTGAATGCGGTGGGGGTCGAGGCTCAGGCTCCCCAGATACGCAAGGCCGTCGACTGGCTCGTTTCGATCCAGAATGCCGATGGCGGCTGGGGCGAGGACTGCGCCAGCTACCGGCTCGACTATACGGGCTACCAGGCCGCCAGGAGCATCGCCTCCCAGACGGCATGGGCGGTGCTGGGGCTGATGGCCGCTGGAGAGCCACATCATCCCAGTGTGGCGCGCGGCATCCAATGGCTTCTCGATCATCAGATGGAAGACGGCTTCTGGAAGGAGGCCAACTATACCGGCACCGGTTTTCCGCGGGTCTTCTATCTGCGCTATCACGGCTATTCGAAATTCTTTCCCCTCTGGGCCGTCGCGCGCTATCGCAATCTGCAGAAGGGCAATGGTTCGAAGGTGCTGCATGGCATGTGACCAGGCCGGCACGGTCCCCCTAGGCACGCGAACTCCAACGGGATACCCGACGTGAAGCCTCTGCCTCACAGCGGGGCGCCCGTGACGGCGATATGCGGAATGTCAGCCGAGGCACGCATCGTTCACGCCGTGGCCAGCGAGACCGTCTGCGGGGCGGCGAATGCCGGTTTTCTGCGCGAGCGGCTGGCATCGGCCTTGACCTCCCGCCGACCCGCTGGGCTCGTCTCCTTCGGCCTCGCGGGCGGCCTTGCCCCCGACCTTGCGCCGGGTACGCTAGTGTTGGCCGATTGGGTCGCCGTTCCGGGGTGCCGCTGGGACACGGACAGCGGATGGCGGCAGCGATTGTCGGAGGCTTGCGATGGCGCCATCCTGGCCGGGGTGGCCGGCAGCGATACGCCTGTCGCCACACGGCTGGCCAGGCAGCAACTGCGCTCAGCGACGGGTGCCTCCATCGTCGATATGGAATCTCACATCGTCGCCGACATCGCGGAGCGGATGGAGTTGCCCTTCGTCGTCATCCGCGCGGTCGCCGACGGAGCCGGATCGGGCCTTCCCCCGGCGGCCCTGATAGCGCTTCGCCCCGACGGCCGCCCCGACCTGCCGCGCATCCTGGCGAATCTGGCGCGCAGCCCCGGCCAGCTTCCCGATCTTCTGCGCCTCGCGCGGGCCTCCAGGCAGGCCTTTGCGTCACTCGGCGGCGTCTGTCGCGACCTCGGTCCCGGCCTTGCCTGCCCTTATTTCCTCTAGCTTGTGCTGGACATGCCTTGAAAACACGTATTCGGCCGGCCGCTGGTTTTGAAGCGGGATATCGGGGGACATCGGTCCCTCGGTCCGCGGCCCCTTGAGACTGAGCGCGAGCAGCTTGAGCGGGTGCTTGACGGCGTCCTTCACCGCCGTCGCCTCGAAGCCGCTATGCACCATGCAATCGGCGCATTTTTCATAGTTGCCGGTGCCATAGCTGTCCCAATCGGTGCTGTCCATCAGCTCCTTGAACGTCTTGGCGTAGCCTTCACCGAGCAGGTAGCAGGGCTTCTGCCAACCGAAGACCGTGCGCGTGGGATTGCCCCAGGGCGTGCAATGATAGGTCTGGTTGCCTGCGAGGAAATCGAGGAAGAGCGCCGACTGGAAGAAATCCCAGTTACGGCCCCCGCGTCCGCGCTTGAAGATCTCGCGAAACAGCGTCTTGGTCGTGGTGCGATTGAGGAAATGCTGCTGGTCCGGCGCGCGCTCATAGGCATAGCCGGGCGAAATTGTGATGCCGTCGACTCCCAGCGGCCGCAAGGTGTCGAGGAAATCGGCAACGTTTTCAGGATCCGCATCATTGAACAGGGTGCAGTTGATATTGACCCGGAAGCCGGCGGCCTTGCCCGCCTTGATGGCGGCAACAGCCTTGTCATAGACGCCGGTCTGGCACACGGACTTGTCGTGCATCGGCTTGTCGCCGTCGAGATGCACCGACCAGTTGAAGTTCTTGTGCGGCTTGTACTGGCTGAGCTTCTTTTCCATGAGGAGTGCGTTCGTGCATACGGTAACGAACTTTCCCCTGGCCAGCAGAGCCTCGACGATCTCAGGCAGTTCGCGATGGAGCAAAGGCTCGCCGCCGGCAATCACCACAACCGGTGCGGGGCACTCCTCCGCGGCGCCCAGACACTCCTCCACCGACAGACGCTGATTGAGGATGGGGGCGGGATAGTCGATCTTGCCGCATCCCGCACAGGCAAGGTTGCAGCGAAACAGCGGCTCCAGCATGAGGACCAGCGGGTAGCGTTTTACCCGCATGACCTCATTCTTGAGGATATAGCCGCCAATACGGGCCATCTGGTTGAACGGAATGCCCATACAATATGATCCTTCGAGAAACAGACAGCCACTTAGCTTTCGACAAGCTCGGCCGGCAGCTTGAAATGAATATGTTCTTCCCGCCCCGACATGGTCGAGACGTCTAAATCGTCCCACTGGGCCAGCCGGTCGATGACCCGCTCGATCAGCACTTCAGGCGCCGAGGCTCCCGCCGTGATGCCGACAGTGCGAACACCCTTGAGCCATTCGCGCTCGATCCTGGTTTCGTCGGCGACAAGATAGCTCGGAACGCCTGATTCCTCGCCGATCTCACGCAAGCGATTGGAATTTGAACTGTTTTTGGATCCGACGACCAGGACCAAATCAACCATCTGCGACAGCTCGCGAATGGCTCGCTGACGATTTTGCGTCGCGTAGCAGATGTCATTGGTATCAGGACCTTCGAGATCGCTGAAGCGCTGTTTCAGGGCCGCGATGATCTGACGCGTATCGTCGAGGCTGAGCGTCGTCTGAGTCACATAGGCGACCGGCACGTTCTCGGAAAGTGGTAGGGCCGCGACATCGGCGACCGTTTGCACCAGATGAACAGGGCCTTCGATACGGCCCAGGGTTCCTTCAACCTCGGGATGTCCCGCATGGCCGATCAGGATGATCTCGCGACCCTGTGCCCGATAGCGCCGCCCCTGGTTGTGCACTTTTGCCACGAGAGGACAGGTGGCGTCGAGAACGGGAAGCCCCCGGCTACGCGCTTCGTCCTCGACGGCCTGCGCCACGCCATGGGCGCTGAAGATCGTCATCGCACCTGGCGGTATCTCATCAAGGCTTTCGACGAAGCGAGCCCCCTTGGCCTCCAGGCTTTCCACAACATGGCGATTATGCACGATCTCGTGCCGCACATAGACCGGCGCTCCATGCTTCTTTAGCGCCAGTTCCACAATATCAATGGCCCTGACAACGCCAGCACAAAAACCGCGAGGCGTAGCGAGAATTACCTTCATCGACAACGGCCTATCATCCAAGTTCACTGACCAGACTAACAACGCGACATCAAACAGTCCAACTTAAATCGCCTCCATTTCGCAACCCTCGCTGGCTCCCGCTGCGGTTGGCGCAGGCAATTCCAATCCGGAAACTAGCTTGTGGAAGGCCGCCGCACTAGGCATTAGAAGTTGTTGTGCAGTCGAGGCGCGAGGAGCAGGCACGATGGTCGAGACGTTCATTCTCCGCATCGTCCATGCCTGCACGCATCACGCCTATCGCGTCCTGATCCTGGCCTTTCTCCTCGGGATGGCCGCAGCCGCCTATGCCGCGACTCATTTTGCCATCAACACCAACTCCAGCGAGCTGATCTCGCCCGACGTGGCCTGGCGCCGATACGAAGCGGCTTTCAACGCCGCCTTTCCGAATCTGGACACCGGAGTCGTGGTGGTGATCGATGCCGCGACCCCGGATCAGGCCGACTCTGCCGCGGCCTCACTGTCCGCCAAGCTGCGATCCATGCCGCAGGCGATCAAGCTGGTGCGGGAGACGGGAGCGGGCCCGTTCTTTTCGCGCAACGGCCTGTTGTATCTGCCGACCAACGAGATTCAGCGCATGGCAGGCCAGATCCAGCAAGCCGCTCCCCTGCTCGGCCCTCTCGCCGCCAATCCCGATCTCGCCGGCCTGGGACAGACCCTGTCGGGACTGGGCAGCGGGCTTGCAGCGGGCCAGATTCCACCGGACGCCGTCGACAGGAACGCATTGGCGTCGATCAGGAACACATTGGGAAGCCTGCTCGCCGGCAAGCCGTCAGCGCTCGATTGGAACAGCCTGACCGGCAGTGGGGCAGACAAGCGCGGAACGCGCCGATTGCTGCTCGTCAACCCCGTGCTCGATTTCAGCGATCTCCAGCCCGGGCATCTGGCTGCCGATGCCATCAGATCGACGGCAGGAGACCTCGGGCTCACGCCGGAGCATGGCGTCCGCGTGCGGCTGACGGGCGATGTCCCGATGGCCGACGAAGAGTTCAATACGCTGGCCGAGGGAGCCGGCCTGAACGGCGCACTCACGGCCCTCACCGTGCTCATCATCCTCTGGCTGGCCCTGCGATCAGGCCGTCTTATCCTGGCCGTGGTCATCAGCCTGGTGGTCGGCCTAGCCATCACCGCCGCGCTCGGCCTGCTAATGGTCGGCGCCTTCAACCTGATCTCGGTGGCCTTCGCCGTGCTCTTCGTCGGACTGGGTGTCGATTTCGGCATCCAGTTCAGCGTCCGTTACCGTGACGAAAGACATCAGGTCGACGATCTGCCGGTAGCGCTGGACCGATCGGCGCTCAAGGCCGGCCGTCCCCTCGCCCTTGCGGCGGTCGCGGTGGCTGCCGGTTTCTATTCCTTCCTCCCCACCTCCTACCGAGGGCTCTCGGAACTGGGCCTGATCGCCGGCACCGGCATGATCGTGGCCTTCATCAGCAGCATCACCTTGTTGCCGGCCCTCACCCATATCCTGCGCCCGCCTGGCGAGCCGGAACCCGTCGGCTTCCTTTTCCTTGCGCCGGTCGATCGCTTCACCGCCCGCTACCGCTATCCCATCCTGATCATCACGCTGCTGCTCGTCATGGCGGGACTGCCACTGCTCTGGCACGTCCGCTTCGACTTCAATCCGATCCACCTGCGCAGCCCGGCTGTCGAATCGGTCGCGACGTTCATCGACCTGACGCGCGATCCCGATACCAGCCCCGCCACGATCCACATTCTGAGGCCCTCGCTCCAGGCCGCCCAAAGCACGGCGGATGCGCTCGATAAACTGCCGGAGGTCGGAAGAACGGTAACGCTTGCCTCGTTCATTCCCGATGACCAGGCGGCGAAACTCGATGCGATCGCCGGGGCCCGGGCTGCCCTCGAACCAGTCTTCGCGATCCCGGCCTCGAAAGGCGAGGCTTCGGATGCCGAGACCGTGGCCTCGCTGCGCCAGGCGGCGACGGTCCTGAACGGGCTGGGCCAGCAGGACAAGGCGATTGCGCAACTCGCCGATCAGTTGGCGCGACTGGCGGATGCACCCGCCGGCACGCGCGCGCAAGCGCAGCAGGCGCTGTTCGGCGGTTTTCCCGGCCTTTTGGCCAGGCTGCGCGACAGCCTGCAGGCATCGAAAGTGACACTCGACAATCTACCCGCCGAGTTGAAGAGCGACTGGACCACGCCCGATGGGCGCGCCGCAGTTCAAGTGTTCGCTCGAGGCGACACGAACGACAATCTCGTCCTGCGGAAATTCGCCCAGGCCGTGCGCGTGGTCGCGCCCGATGCGACCGGCTATCCGGTCACGATCCAGGATGCCAGCGAGACGGTCGTCAACGCTTTCATTCAAGCGGGGGCGTTGGCTCTCGTCAGCATCACCGTCCTGCTCTTCGTGGTGCTGAAACGCACCACCGACGTGCTTGTGACGTTGATCCCCCTGCTGCTGGCCGGTGTCGTGGCGATGGAACTGACGGTCCTGCTCGATCTGCCGCTCAACTTCGCCAATATCATCGCGCTGCCGCTGCTGCTGGGCGTCGGCGTCGCCTTCAAGGTCTATTTCGTCATGGCCTGGCGATCCGGCGTGCGCAGTCTCCTGGCCTCCAGCCTGACGCGCGCGGTGCTGTTCAGCGCCGCCACCACCGCCGCCGCTTTCGGCAGCCTGTGGTTTTCACATCATCCCGGCACGTCGAGCATGGGAGAACTGCTGGCCCTTTCCCTGGCCTGCACGCTCGTGGCGGCGGTGTTCTTCCAGCCGATATTGATGGGACCGCCGCGCGAACCAGGGGCTTCGGGCAGAGAAACCACATCTCCGACGGAACTGAAGGAATGATGCAGCCGGGCGCATCGCATCCCCGGCGATCAGCGTGATGCCGGAGTTCCTGCGTCGAGATCACTGAAACTGCACAGGCGCAGCGCGAGCCTCTCGACGAGGTCGCGCGTTTCGGGCGCGGTCAAGCCGGCGAGCTCCTCGGCATAGGAATATCCAGGTGCATGCCCCGGAAAGCCACCGGCGGTCGCCGGGTGCGTGTATATTTCCGTGATACCCCCCGGCACGTGCGAGAGAACCCCGCGCAGGCGCGCGCCCGTCATGGCTCCCGACCAGGCTAGGCCGAAAACCTGATCGGGCACAAGCAAGTCCCTGCGGCGGGCTCGGAGGCCGAGCAGATTGGTCCACAGCGCCACGGCGGCTCGGGTGGCGGTTGCGGGGGCCGGCTCTATCGACCTGATGACGGCTGCGGGTTCGGAGGGAACCCTGAGGGCGCGCATGCCATACCGCGGCCCGATCGCGAAGAGCAAGGACGCCACAGTCGGGTGCAGATGGTAATGCTTGTGGGCATTGACGTGGTCGAGCGCCAGGCCGGTCGACCGGAATGCCTCAAACTGCGCGGTGATCTCGGCGGCAAGCTGACGCTTCGTCTTGGGGCTTACGAACATCCCGGTGCCGGCGCGCACGAGATCGCGGCGAAAGCGGCCGGACGGATCAACCAGGTTCGGAATGCGCTGGGCCGGCAGGATCGGCACGTCCTCGACAAGGACAAGATGCAGGCCGATCTTGAGTGTCGGCAAACGCCGCGCGATGGCAAGAGCGCTTTCTGCGGCAGCCGCGCCGACCATCAGGCTTGCGCAGGTGAGAATGCCGTTCCGGTGTGCTTCCTCGACAGCCTCGTTCACTTCCGTCGACAGGCCGAAGTCGTCGGCGGTGACGATGACCGCGTTCAGGATGCAGCCCCTTTGGAGATGTCGCGCCGTTCCCTCAGGAAATGAAAGAACTCGACACCCTCTCTCAGTCGCCGCTTCATCATGTCCGGGCTGCGGACCATCTCACCGACGATCGAGGCGATCTTTCCGGTCCGGAAATAGAACTGGCGGTAGAACGTCTCGACGGACTCGAAGATTTCGGTGTGACTGAGGCCTGGGTAGTGCAAAGGCGCAATCTGCACGCCGTGTTCGTCGACCAGTTCGGCGTTGGCATCGTCGAGCCAGCCATTCTCGATCGCCTGATTATAGAGGAAGGTCCCGGGATAGGGTGCGGCAAGCGAGACCTGGATGGTATGGGGATTGATGCGCTTGGCGAACTGGATGGTCTCCTCGATGGTCTGCCTGGTCTCGCCCGGCAGGCCCATGATGAAGGTGCCGTGAATGGTGATGCCGAGCTCGTGGCAATCCTTGGTGAAGCGTTCGGCCACGTCGATGCGCATGCCCTTCTTGATATTGTACAGGATCTGCTGGTTGCCCGACTCGTAGCCGACGAGCAGGAGGCGCAGGCCGTTGTCCCGCATCACCTTGAGCGCTTCGCGCGGCACATTGGCCTTGGCATTGCAGGACCAGGTCACGCCGAGCTTGCCCAATCCCCTGGCGATCTCCATGGCCCTTGGCAAATCGTCGGTGAAGGTATCGTCGTCGAAGAAGAACTCCTTGACCTCGGGAAAAGCCTTCTGGCTCCAGGCGATCTCCTCGAGCACATGGCCGACGCTACGCGTACGATAGCGATGCCCGCCCACCGTCTGGGGCCACAGGCAAAAGGTGCAGCGCGATTTGCAGCCGCGGCCGGTGTAGAGCGAAATATAGGGATGCTTGAGATAGCCGATGAAATAGTTCCGGATCGTCAGGTCGCGCTTGTAGATCGGCGTCACGAAGGGTAGCGAGTCCATATGCTCGAGCATCGGCCGATCCGGTGTATGGACGATATCGCCCGCAGCATCCCGGTAGGACAGGCCGCGAATGGACTTCCAGTCCATGCCGTCGGCAACATCCTTGATGGTGAAGTCGAACTCATTGCGAGCCACGAAATCCACTGCGGGCGCCGCGGCAAGGCTCCCGGCGGCATCGACAGCCACTTTCGCGCCGATCAGCCCTGCCTTGAGACTGGGATTGGCGGCCTTCAGAGCTTCGATCGTCTTCACATCCGACTTGAACGAAGGTGTCGAAGTATGCAGCACCGCCAGATCAAAGTCGCGGGCCTGCGCGGTTATCTCCGATAAGGGCGTGCGATGTGGCGGCGCATCGATAAGCTTGCTGTTCTCGACCAGGGCGGCCGGCTGGGCGAGCCAGGTCGGATACCAGAAGGAGGCAATCTCGCGCCGGGCCTGATAACGCGAGCCCGCGCCGCCGTCGAAACCGTCAAAGGAAGGAGCCTGGAGAAAGAGAGTGCGCATGGTCAATCGCTTTCGTGTCGTGCAATCATGGAACCATCCGTCTTGACCAGGAAGCTTTTCCCCTTCCAGTGCACGGCACTGGGAAGGAAGCTGGCAAGATAGACGAAGAAGGACAGGCCGTCTCGCAGCACCAGCAGCCAGAACGCCACATCCTTGAGATCGAAACGCCGGCTGACGCTCCATAGCAGCAAATAGCGGCAGGCCAGAGACGCTGCGAGGAGAGTACCGCTCCACTCGCTTCCGCCTGTCAGCAGGAAGGCAATCAGCGCCAGCGGTATGATATGCGTGAGCCCGGTACCGATAAATCCCGTCTTGTCGACAGTGGCGATGGTCTTGGCCCAGCGGATCTCATGCTTGAGGAGATCGCCAAAGGTCCCGTCCGCGCAAATATGGGTGACGAGGAAGCCGGGAACGGCGACTTGCAGACCCAGTCGGCGGACTCCGCGCCCGATCGCATAGTCATCCGCCAGGGCGTCGGCAAAGGCCTCAAAGCCCCCGAGCTTATCGAGCGTTTCACGGCGCAGGGCTATGGTCGCGCCAAAGCAAGGGGTCGCGAGCTTTCCCGCAAGTCCGACGACCACGTTGGGTAGAAAGTGGCTGTCGATCGCCAGGACCGCCAGGCGTGACCACATCGTGCCGAGACTTCCCCCGCGATAGGCGCAGCTCACGGCGCCGACGCCGGGGTTCTGGAGCTCGCCTACCACACGCGTCACATAATCGGGCTCGACGACGATGTCGCTGTCAGCGAGCACGATGACCTCGCCCTTCGCCTGGAGCATCATGTTGATGAGATTGGAAACCTTCGGATTGCTGCCGTGCCGCTGCGCGTTCAGCACAAGGCTGAGATCCTGCCCGGGCAAGGCATCGATAAGGGCTCTGACATCAGGAATGGCCGCATCGGCCGGGCTTTGAACGCCGAAGATGATCTGGATCGGCCCGGCGTAATCCTGCCGCGCGAACGAAAGCAGGTTGGCGGCGAGCTGGGGCTCATCGCCGTGCAGAGGCTTGAGAATTGTCACCGAAGGGCTCTGGAGGTGCGCCGCAGTGGTCCTCGAACCAAAACGTCCCACCAGCCAGGCTGCCAACAGCCAATACAGACAGCCGAAAGCTGCCAGAACGCCAATAATCTGACCCAGAATATACATTGCGAGGGCCACACACTCTGATACTTACGCCCGCCCTGCCCGAAGCCAGCCAAGCTCGATGCTTTGCCAGATCGCCAGTCCCAATATTCCGAGTATGATGTCAGGTATGCGCTTTAACAAGCCAATTGCGACGGCAGTCTGAGGCGAGAGACCATATGTAGCGGCGAGCGCGACAATGGCGCCTTCCTGAATGCCGAGGCCGCCCGGTATCACGAAGAAGACCGCCCTTGCCGCATGCGACAGGCTCTCCACGACGAGGGCGGCGCTGAAGTCGACTGGATGTCCCATGAACCAGCACGCAATCCAGACTTCGCTGGCGCCGAAGATCCAGATCGCCATATGAATCGCCGCCGCCAGGGCGAGGCGCCCGGGGGCGGCATGGATGTGCCGCAGACTGCCGGAGAGGCCCGCGATTCCGCCCGGCATGGTCCAGCCGTTGCGCATCATCAGGCCGCCGATGCGTTCTTCGATCCAGGCGATGCCCCCCCAGCGCTGGACCGCGAGAAATCCGGTGACACCGATGGCAAGGAGGCCGACACCGCCGGCCAGCCACAGCACCAGCCGCGTATCGCCGGATTTCGACCAGAACAGGAAGAGACCGAGCAGGGAGAAAACCAGCTGGGTGGCGACTTGCACCAGGAGATCGGCGAGCACGCTGGCCGTCGCCACGGAGGCCTTGACGCCGCGTCTCGACAACAGGCGCGCGCCGACGATGTCGCCGCCAACCTGCGCAACGGGCAGGAGAACATTGATGGCCTCGCGAACCCAGCGAAGGATGGGACAGACCCACCAGGCGATCGCGGCATCCAGTACGGCACGCCAAGCCAGGCCGGAGGCGAGGACCTGAATATACCGTGCGATGACGATCAGTCCGACACCCCAACCTGCGGCTTCGACCGCCCTCAAGATGTCGCCGGCTCCCCAGCACAGGGTCAATCCCGCCAGGATACAGGCACCCACGAGCAGCGCCAGGGGAAGCCGGGCGAGGCTGCGAACGTGGAGGCGAAGGGTACTTCCCATGCGGATTCGGGCTTTGTCGAGTGCATTGCTGGAACGCCCGCCAGAGTAGCCCTACGGCCTTTCGAGGGCAAATCACGGGCTTCGCGGTGGTGCCCCTTGCGCGGCTATCGCAACCGAAAGGCGCAGGCTGAGAGCGAGGCCAGCAACTCCCGCCAACATTCTCAGGCGTTTCCGGTTGCCTGCCTCGCGCAATTCTCCAAGGCGGCACTTATGATTCCCAATACCTTGTCCTTCCCGGAGCCCAGCCCGTGACGCGCGGCCAGCCAGCTTGGATCGTTGTAGGAAAGCCAGGTTGCGCCCGCTTCATCCTGCCACACCAGCGCCTTCAGCGGCAGGTCGATGCCCGTGGTCTGCACCTCTTGCATCAATGGCGTGCCGGCCTTCGGGTTGCCGAAGATCACTACTTCTGTCGGCCTGAGATTGAGACCGACTTTCTCGGCAGCACCCGCATGGTCGATCCGCGCGAGCACCGCCATCCCGTTCCGCGTGACAGCCTCGACAAGCCGGTCCATCGTCTGCACGGGACCATGAGAACTTCGAAGGGTTATCAGGCCGTCTGGCTTCATGTCGGGCTCCTCGCCCTTGCTGTCTGCTGAGCGGAAAGATGGTGGCGATCAGCCTGAGGCTGCCGTCTCACTGAGTTGATGGGTCCAGTCGGTCCCAGATCCTGACCAGGTCGGCCACGGAACCGGCCTGCATCTTGCGCATGATCTGGCCTCGCCGCACCTTGACCGTGATTTCGCTGACCCCGAGATCGGCAGCGATCTGCTTGTTCAGCAATCCCTGTACCACCAGTCCCATGACGTCCCGCTCCCCTGGCGACAGCGTGTCCCAGCGCCCCCTGAGCCTGGCCGCGACATCGTCTTCCGCTCGCCTCTGCACGTCCTTCTTGATCCCCTGCTGGATGGCATCCAGCAGATCCTGGTCACGGAAGGGCTTGGTCAGGAATTCGATCGCACCTGCCTTCATCGCACGCACCGACATTTCGATGTCGCCATGGCCGGTGATGAAGATGATGGGAATGCGCATGCCGCGCGCAACCATCTGTTGTTGGAAATCCAGGCCGCTCTGGCCCGGCATCCTAATGTCGAGAACCAGGCACGCCGGGGTGTCGGAGATGCCATGTTCCAGGAAAGCCTGTGTCGATCCGAAGGAACGGGCGGCCAGATCGACCGATGCGAGCAAATCCTCCAGCGCGCGGCGCACCGATTCATCGTCATCGATGACGTAAACCACAGCCCCGCTTGCTTCCGGACTCGCTTGTGTGGGCATTACCATGCGTTTGCTCCGGCAACGGGCAGGCTGACGCGGAAGGTAGCACCCATGCGAGGTTTGGAAGACACGGAAATGCTGCCGCCATGGGCTTCGATGATCGAGCGGCTAATCGACAACCCAATGCCCATGCCTCCCTCCTTCGTGGTCCAGAAAGCATCGAACAGACGCTCGAGTTCGACCGGCTTGATGCCGATGCCGGAATCGGTAACCGTGATCGTTGCCATTCCGGCATCGTCGACAAAGGACACGACCTCCAGTTCACGCTTGAAGGTCGGCATGTCATGCATCGCCTCCATCGCGTTGAGCAGCAGATTGCCGATGACCTGCTGGACCTGGATCCGATCGGCGAGGATCGGGGGCAGGCCGTCAGCCAGTTGAAGCCGCATCGAGATGCTGTTGCGCTCGATCTGCGTCTGTGCCTGCACCAGGCTCTCCCTGATCACCTCATTGAAGTCGAGCGCTTCCCGGCGGGGCAGTTCGCTTCGGGCCAGGCCACGGACGCGGACGATGACGTCGCTCGCCCGGTTCGCGTCATGGATGATGCGGTCGACGGCCTGTTGGGCCTTTTCGAGATTTGGCGGTTCGCGCTCGAGCCAGCGCCGGCAGGCGTGGCCGCTCGTGACGATGGCGGCCAAGGGCTGGTTGACCTCATGGGCGATCGACGCCGTCAGCGCTCCCAGGCTGGTCAGGCGCGCCACGCGGGCGAGTTGCGTCTGGGCCTCGAAGGCCGAGGCCTGAGCCGCCACCGTCTGCAGAACCAGATAGGTGGTGATGCCGATGGCGGCCACGCTGATCCCGCAATTCAGGAGGCCAGCCTCGAACATACCGCGCTTGGTAAGGAAAAGGCTGAGGACCGTCAGGCCCACACAGACGCCGGCAAGCACGATGACGCCGCGCGTCGACAGGAAGCCGATCGCAAGGAGGATGACCACGATATAGAACACCGCGAAGGCGATCTCGTAGTCCGTAACCGTATCGGCGACGAACACGCAGGCCAGCAAGATCAAGATCATCGCGGCCCGGAACCGGGGCCTGACATGATGTCCCGTAAACAGGGCGTTTCGCTCACTGCTGCTCATCACGTCGATCCACGCCTCGTGCCACATCCGGTGTTCCTGGCCCGCGGCAGCGGTTTCAGCCAGGTCCGAAGCCAAGACGACCGCTGCCTACCAGAACACCAAGTCGGTCTACAATAATGTCGAGTATAGAGCCGATATACTTTCGTATATCAAACTATCGTTGGAAATTCTTGCACCAAGGAAAGCGCAAGGACAGACAATGGAGCATCATTGCGAGCGCCTGCTCTTGGCGCAAGGCCTCCGCCCCTATGTCATCCCTTTCGCCCATCCGACCGACCCACAGTCGCCGCCCGACGGCCGGGATTGGCCTCCTGCAGCGGGGCTCCCGCCGGCATGCTCTTACCCGGAGATTCATCTATACGAGTTCGCTGCAACTGCTGAGGTTCGCCTTGGCGCTGCGGCGCCTTGGCCTGATCGTCGAGGCAAGGTTGGTTCTTCGCCTGTCTCAGTGGCTCTTCAGGGCTGTGGCAGGACTTCGCGATGATCTGTCTTGAAGCGCCATATGAAGAAGGGACGCTAGCTTCCAGCAAGAACGAAGCGATTCCAAAGACTTGCTGCAGCCAGTTCCTAGCAATCCTCAAGCTGCACGGTAGCCGCCATGGCGCCGGGATATACCGGCGTATAGGGTCGTTATTCCCATGGATGCCTCCCCTTTCCGCACGCATGCTGGCCGGTCGGCAGGACCGGCTCTATAGCACGCTCCTGTCGGTGGCTTCGAACCACTGGCGCTTCCAGCGGAAAACCAGAGCCATGCCCGAAACCCCTGATCGAGAAAGCGCGCCGCAACGGGCGTCTGGCGGGACCTGGTGAAGGGGCTAGCCCGCGGCGCTCCGAGCGGCCCGCCGTTGAGGTGCCCTATGTTTTCGTTCCCGGCAAATTTTCGCGACCATAGTTCCGCGGTCCCCGGCGTGGATGTGCGGGTGCTGCCTGCGCGCCAAGACACGCGGGACAGAGATGGGCGGCCGGCCTTCCTGCTCTCCCGGTTGCCGCGGTTGGCCAGCCTTCTGCCGCTCCGTCGTCCGGCCCGGCTGTTCGCGCCAGTTGCCGGAAGTTTCAGCACCACCCCGTCGAGCGTGGTGCACCGCTCAACCCACCATCTCGGCTAGCGCGAAACGAGGCCTCCCATGTCATCCCAGAAATTTGCCCCGCTCGCCATCCGGCGCTCCATCCTGCCGAGCCTGTGGGATCTGATGGCGCTCCTGCTGATCGTCGGCGCCATTGTGCTCGTGGCCTATGGCGCTCACGTCACCACCGCACCGCTCTCGACGCTCGACACGACGCCGCTCTCGCTCGATCCCGTCAACCTGCCTCTCTACGCCGTCAGGACCATGCTGCGCATGCTGCTGGCGATCGTGTTCTCGCTGATCTTCACCTTCATCTATGCCGCCCTCGCCGCCAAAAGCCGGCGGGCCGAGATGGTGCTGATCCCGATTCTCGACATCCTGCAGTCGGTGCCGATCCTCGGCTTTCTCACCTTCACGGTGACCTTCTTCCTCAATCTCTTCCCCGGCAGCGTGCTCGGCGCCGAATTCGCCTCGGTGTTCGCCATCTTCACCAGCCAGGCCTGGAACATGACCTTCAGCATGTACCAGTCGATGCGCAACCAGCCCAAGGATCTGGAGGAGGCGACGAGGAGCTTCCATCTCAGCGGCTGGCAGCGTTTCTGGCGGCTGGATGTGCCCTTCGCCATGCCGGGCCTCGTGTGGAATACCATGATGTCGATGTCCGGCGGCTGGTTCTTCGTGGTGGCTTCGGAGGCGATCACGGTCGGCGACACCACGATGACGCTGCCCGGTATCGGCTCCTATGTGGCGCTTGCCATCAAGCAGCAGGACATCTGGGCGGTCCTCTACGCCGTGATCGCCATGCTGGTGGTGATCATCCTCTATGACCAGTTGCTCTTCCGCCCGCTGGTCGCCTGGGCCGACAAGTTCCGCTTCGAGACGACGTCTTCGGGCGTCCAGCCGACCTCCTGGATGCTCGATCTCTTCCGCCGCGCCCGCATCACCCAGATCCTGGCCGCGCCGTTCCAATGGCTTGCGCGGCTGATATGGACGATCAGGCTGCCCGAATTGCCGAAACTCGCTTCCGAGAAGAACGATGCTTCCCTCTCGCGGACCATCGACTGGATCTGGCTCGCGATCGTCGCCGTAGGCGCAGCCTGGGCGGCCTATGTCAGCATCGACTATCTGCGGGCAAGCATCGGCTGGCCGGATGTGGCCACGGCTGTGATCGACGGCTTCATCACACTGTTGCGCGTCATCGTCCTGATGGCGATCGCCACCTTGATCTGGGTGCCCATCGGCGTGTGGATCGGACTGCGCCCGGCGCTTGCCGAGAAAATCCAGCCTCTGGCCCAGTTCCTGGCTGCCTTCCCAGCCAATATCGCCTTCCCGGTGTTCGTCGTCCTGATCGTGCATTTCAGTCTGAACGCCGATATCTGGCTCAGCCCGCTGATGATCCTGGGCACGCAGTGGTACATCCTGTTCAACGTGATCGCCGGCGCCAGCGCCTTCCCGGGCGATCTCAAGGAGGCAGCCCGCAGCTTCCACATCACCGGCTGGCGCTGGTGGCTGAAGGTGATCCTGCCCGGCATCTTCCCCTATTACGTCACCGGCGCCATCACGGCCTCCGGCGGCTCCTGGAACGCCAGCATCGTCGCCGAAGTCGCAAGCTGGGGCAGCACCCAGCTCACCACCCCCGGCCTCGGCTCCTACATCGCCAACGCCACCACCGCCGGTGATTTCCCGCGCGTGGTGCTCGGTATCGTCGTGATGTGCGCCTTTGTCACGCTCTTCAACCGCCTGTTCTGGCGCCAGCTCTACGCCTTCGGCGAACGCCGCCTGCGCCTGGGCTGACCGCATTTCCGCATTCCGGAGGATTGTTCCATGCTTGATCAAATCGTGAAGGCCCCGCTCATCGACATCCGGCAGGTCGGCCGCTCCTTCCCCAAGCCGAGCGGCAAGGATGTCGTCGTCCTCGAAAATGTCGACCTGACCATCAAAGAGGGCGAAATCGTCGGCCTGCTCGGCCGCTCGGGCTCCGGCAAATCCACCCTGCTGCGCATCATTGCCGGCTTGATCTCTCCCTCAGCTGGCCAGGCGCAGTGCCGGGGCGCCGCCATTCAGGGGCCGCCGCTCGGCGTCTCCATGGTCTTCCAGTCCTTCGCCCTGTTTCCCTGGCTCACCGTGCTGCAGAATGTCGAGCTCGGCCTGGAAGCCAAGGGCGTGGATCGGGCGGAACGGCGCAAGCTCGCCCTCGCCGCCATCGACCTCATCGGCCTCGACGGCTTCGAGAACGCCTTCCCCCGCGAGCTCTCGGGCGGCATGCGCCAGCGTGTGGGCTTTGCCCGCGCCCTGGTCGTCCATCCCGACCTCCTCCTGATGGACGAGCCCTTCTCGGCCCTCGACGTGCTCACCGCCGAGACGCTGCGCACCGACATGATCGACCTGTGGATGGAAGGCCGGCTGCCGATGAAATCGGTGCTGATCGTCACCCACAATATCGAGGAGGCGGTGCTGATGTGCGACCGCATCCTGGTGTTCTCCTCCAATCCCGGCCGGGTGGCACAGGAATTGAAGGTGAACCTGTCCCATCCGCGCAACCGTCTCGATCCGGTGTTCCGGCAATTGGTCGACAACATCTATGCCTTGATGACCCAGCGGGCGGAGCCGCGCGCGCCGTCGCTCGAAGGCATTCCCGGCACCGGCATGGGCATGGTGCTGGAACCGATCTCCACCAATATCCTTGCCGGTCTCATCGAGGCGCTGGCGGGCGCGCCCTATAACGGCCGGGCCGACCTGCCCGTGCTCGCCGGTACGCTGCAGCTTGAAGCCGACGAACTCTTCCATCTCGGCGAAGCCCTGCAATTGCTGCGCTTCGCCCAGCTCAGCGAGGGCGACATCGTGCTGACCGATCCGGGCAAGAGATTTGCCAACCTCGACACCGACGCCCGCAAGAGGCTCTTCGCCGAGCATCTGCTGGCCTATGTCCCGGTCATGGGCCTGATCCGCCGCGTGCTGGACGAGCGCCCCAGCCATACCGCCCCAGCCGCGCGGTTCCGCAACGAGCTGGAGGATTACATGAGCGAATCCTATGCGGATGAGACGATGAACACGATCGTTTCCTGGGCGCGCTATGCCGAGCTGTTCGCCTATGACGAGCAGACCGAAACCTTCAGCCTTGAGAACCCCCAGTGACGGCCGTGCCCGCCAGGCTCCGTCCTCTGTCCTTCAACGGCTGACAAATAGCATGCGTGATCGCCACATCGTCTTTCATCGTCGGGCATTGGATTTCTGGCTGGCGCGCGGCGCCGTCCTCACCATCGTCTGCCTCCAGCTGCTCGTCATCAACGACATCTCCTTCGGTCCGCGCTGGCTTGCGCCAACCCTGGAGATCGTCCTGCTGGTGCCCCTTTCGATCGCCACCGCCTGGACGCAGTCGGCTGTGCGTGACGCGGTCGCGGACCATCACTGGCAGGCGGTCGCACGCTTCCGCAGTTGGATCCGCTGGGCCGCCCTCGGCCTGACCGGGCTGATCAGCGTTATGAATTGCGGGGCGCTGATCGAACTGGTTCAGGCTTTGCTCGAGGGGCATGCCGGGAGCAATGGCACCACGCTGCTGATCGACGCCCTCAATATCTGGGTGACGAATGTCATCGTCTTCGCCTTGTGGTTCTGGAGCACCGACCGGGGCGGCCCGCCGACCTGCGGCCTCGTCGACCGCGCCCATTCGGACTTCCTGTTCCCGCAAATGACGATAAACGATAGCGGCATCCGCGACTGGCTGCCGGGCTTCGTGGACTATCTCTTCCTTGCCTTCACCAATGCCACCGCTTTCTCGCCCACCGACACGCTGCCTCTGACGGCACGCGCGAAGATCCTGATGATGGCGGAAGCCATGATCTCGCTGCTGACCGTTGCCCTGGTCGCGGCGCGGGCGGTGAATATCCTGGCTTGAAGGAACACGCCGTTTTGGGCGTCACCCGCATCCACTAGAGCAAAATGCGTTCAGGCAGGAGCGAATTTCGAACTTAAATTACTGGTATCAAAAGCGTTTTGCGATTCTTGGTGGTTCGATCTGAAAGTAAAACGCTCTAGCCGCGGCGCCTATCTGGTTTCGAGCTTTACGTCGTCCCCCGTTCGACAAATCGCCCATTGAAGAAAATATCTTCGGCCGGCTCGGAACCGGATTCGAGCACTTTGACCAGCCCCTTGGCCATCGCCGAGATCGGCTGGTGATAGGTCGTCAGGTTGTAGGACGGCAAGGCAGCCAGGGGAATATCGTCGTAGCCGATGACAGCGATGTCGCCCGGGATGGAGAGACCGAGGCCAAACCGGACCGCATCCATGGCGCCAATGGCAAGAGCGTCATTTTCACAGACCAGGATGTCCGGGCGGGCGTCGCGATAAGGGCCGGTGAGCGCCGTCAACACGCGCTCATAAGCAAGTGGAATACTATATTGTTCGACATGGATGGAGGGCGGCAACACGCCGCGAGCCTTGCGCCATTCGCTGAGAAACGTATCTTTTCGCCTGAGAACGGCAGAAAAACTGTTCGGACCAGCGACAAAAAGCGGCGTGCGATAGCCGCGAGCAAGCACGAAGGATGTGATCTCCCGCATGGCAGCGACGTCGTCGCAGCAGATCGAGATCGTGTTCGGGCTCTCACTGACACGGGCAAAAACAATCAGCTTCTTGACCCGCCGCGCGCCGAGCGCCGTCTCTATGATCCTGTCGTCGAATTCCGTTCCATTGAGGACGGCGGCGTCCACCCGCCGCTGACTTGCCGACAACAGCGCGGATGGGGCGCCATGGCCATCCCGCATATTGCAAAGCAATGTTCCCCACCCTTCGTCATTGAGGATTCGGCTGAGCCGTTCCAGAACCACGAGCTTGTGCGGATTGCCGAAGTCGTCGACGAGCAGGGCGATGAGGTTCGAGCGGTCCGACGCGAGACCTGCCGCGAGAAGGTCGGGCGCATATCCAAGTGCATTCGCCGCAGCCAGGACCTTCTCGCGGCTCTTCTCGGAAATCGACGTGTCTTTGCGAAAGGCCCGCCCGACGGTCCACCGAGACACGCCCGCTGCGGCAGCCACATGGTCAGCCGTTACCGTGCCACTCGGCATATCTGTGTCGTCGTTCATCAGCATCTCCCCTAGCGAGGATATAGAGCGTCAGCGCGTTTAGAAAAGCAATTTTGCTCGCGCGAGCAGATTTTTCTTGCTCGCGCGAGCAAAATGGGAGATGGTGTCCCTAAGCTGACCTAGAGCGGCTCAGGAGGGTATCGGAATGCCAAGGGAAAGGCAGCCGCGGCGATCGACTTCTGTTCGACGTTGCCAGGCGATCAAATCGGCAATACCGCCATCCGTATTCCCGAGCCGAAACCGATAAGAACCAGGGCAATGTTCAGGTTCGTATGACACCTTATTCGCGCATAGAACTCTCGATATCAGCCTTTCTGGTGCGAAAACTTCATCATGCTCTTACGTAAAACGGGAATTCATAATGGCCTTTGACATTGCACTGTTTGGTGCCGGCCGCATTGGTGCCGTCCATGCTCGCAACATCGCGGAACATGGCGAAAGCAACTTGAAATTCATTGTGGACCCCGCCAGCGCCTCGGCGGACACGCTCGCCGCTCGCTTTGGCGCGACGGTCGCTTCCGAGGACGAGATTTGGGCCGATCCGGAGGTCGATGCCATCTTGGTGGGCACGGCAACCGCCAGCCATGCCGAGCTGATCGAAAAAGGTCTCAGGGCGGGCAAGGCCGTGTTCTGCGAAAAGCCGATCGACCTCTCCATGAAAAGGGTCGATGAAGTGATGTCGGTGGTGAAAGCCTCCGCCCGCCCCCTGTTTCTGGCTTTCAACCGCCGGTTTGACCCGGGCATCCTGGAAATGAAACGCCGCATCGGGGACGGCGAAATCGGCGCCCTGGAGCTGGTCACCGTCATCTCCAAGGACCCGGCCGGTGGACTGCCCATCGAATATCTGAAGACCTCTGGCGGCATGTTCCGCGACATGACCATCCATGACTTCGACATGGCCCGCTACATCATGGGCGAGGAATTCGTGTCGGCACAGGCGACCGCCAGCTCCCTCACCGATCCGGCGATCAAGGAGATCGGCGACATCGACACCGCCACCGTCTCGATGCAGACGGCAAGCGGGCGGATCGCGGTGATCATCAATTCGCGGCGTGCGAGCTATGGCTACGACCAGCGGGTCGAGGCCCATGGCGCGCTCGGCATGCTGCGCACGGAAAACGTGCCCCAGCACCTGCTTGTGCAGGAGGGCGCCGAAGGGGTGCGAAGGGCGAAGTCCCAGTTCTTCTTCGTCGAGCGTTACGCCCAGAGCTACGCGAATGAATGGGCGCATTTCGTCCGTGTGCTCAAGGGCGAGGAAGCGCCCTCCGCCTCCGGCGACGACGGTCGGAAGGCGCTGGCCCTGGCCGAGGCTGCCTATCGATCGCTGGAGACCCGGCAGCGTGTCTCCGTGGCGATGTGAGGTGGATCATGAAGCTTGGTTTTGTCTCCGATAGTCTCGCCCACTTGCCGTTCGAGACCGTGCTCGACGTGGCGGCTGCTCAAGGCCTCCAGGGCGTCGAGATCAACACCGGAGGCTGGTCTTCCGCACCACATTTCGACCTCGCCGCCATGAGGTCTTCGCCGGACGCGCGAGCGGCCTTCCGCCGGGCCTTCGAAACCCGGGGCCTGGAGGTCATTGCGCTCAACGCCAACGGCAACCAGCTTCACCCAATCTCCGGCGAGGTGCAGGCCGCGTGCCTGGAAGACACCATCCGGATCGCAGGCGAGATCGGCGTGAAGACGGTGTGCTGCATGTCCGGCCTGCCTGCTGGAGGACCCGGGGAAAAGACGCCGAACTGGGTCGTCTCCTCCTGGCCCCCGGAGACCCAGACCATCGTGAAGTGGCAGTGGGAAGAGGTACTGCTCCCATACTGGACACGGCTTACAGTCCTGGCGAAGGACTGCGGCGTCGAGCGTTTCGCCGTCGAGCTGCACGGCAATCAGCTGGTCTACAACGTTCCCTCGCTGCTGCGGCTGCGTGCCGCAATCGGTCCGATGGTGGGGGCCAATCTCGACCCGAGCCACCTGTTCTGGATGGGTGCCGATCCTTTGGCGGCGGCAGATGCCCTCGCCGGAGCGATCCACCACGTTCACGCAAAGGATACGATGCTGAATGCCCCGGTGCAGGCGACGACGAGCCTGCTCGAGAATGGCGGTCTCATCGACATCGCGGCACGGTCCTGGAGTTACATCACGCTTGGCTTCGGCCATGGCGAGGCGTGGTGGCGGGGGTTCTGCTACCGGCTCCGGATGAACTTCTATGACGGCTGGCTCTCGATCGAGCACGAAGACGTCATGCTGAGCCGGATAGAGGGGCTGCTAAAATCGGTGGCGCTGCTCAAGAGCGTCTCCCCTGCGGAGGTCGCCGACTACACGCCGCAGGCAATCTGACGCGGCATTTGCGTCCGCCCTGTTGCTGCGCTCCATCGGGGAGTGCCGCGCCATCTGGGTATGGACGAGGTTTCGCACTGTTTGGTCGCGCCGGGAGCGTCGACCCTAACCGCGCCCACAAGGGCGCAACCATGGAGGGAACTGATGAAGTCTTACAAGGGAATGACGGGTCTTGCCCTGACGAGCTGTGCCAGCCTGGCCTGCACGCTGGGCCTCCTGGCCGGGCCGGCGGCGGCGCAGGACAAGCAATACACCATCGCCATGATCACCCACGCCCAGCCCGGCGACACCTTCTGGGACATCATCCGCAAGGGCGCCAACGCCGCCGCCAAGAAGGACAACATCAAGCTGATCTACTTCGCCGACCCGACCGCGACCAAGGAA
>NZ_BSPC01000046.1 GCF_030160835.1 Labrys miyagiensis
GATCCGATGCAGCGACTGAGCATCGCCCGTGCCTGCCCCAGCGTCGGCGGCGTGGTCAACGATGACGTAAGCCCCACCAGGCTTCAGCCGCTCGTAGACGGCTCGATTGAAGTCGGCCGCCGTCGCGCCCCTGGCCTGGATCAGCGCGGTGTGGAGATCGTGGTAGAACAGGTGCAGCCACAGGACATCCGCTGGCTGCGTGGCTTCCGGCATCGCGACGAGGTCCGCCGAGACGGCTTCGACGTTCTCTCGGCCCGGCTCCTTCGCAAGCGTCAGCATGCGGCCGAGCGGATCGTCCTTGAAGTGGGCGACTTCGGCCGGCACGAAGCTGAAGACCCGTCCTTCGGGCCCCACCACATCGGAGAACAGGCGCGTCCAGTCGCCGTCGCCTGGGTAAACGTCGATGACGGTGGAGCCCGCATCGATGCGTGCGAACCGGATCAAATCGGATTGCTTGGGTTGGTCGTACATTGGGATCTCCGTTACGGTTGGGCATTCGACGTGCGCGCGGCGTGGGAGACGGCGCTCCAAGGCTCCATATTCGCAGGCCTTATGAGGCCGGGTGCGCGGCTCCGGTGTCGATGAGCGAGGGCGTCGGGTTCGTGTCCGTCTCGGAGGCCCGGGCCAGTGCTTGCGTGTCGACGTACTCCCTGATGTTGGTCAATCTGCCGTCCCGGACCGTGATGGCGAAGATCCAGTCGTCCTCGAACGTCTTGTTCGTAGCTTTGATCTTTCCCCTCGCGAAGCCGACGACGAGGACCCGGTCTCCCTGCGCCACGAACTCCCGGGGTTCCGTGGAGGTTTCTATCGACTTGGATGCCGTCTCAAGCAAATCCGCCAGCCCGGCGTGTCCGTGACGCGTTCCGGCCAGCGGCCAGTCCTCGCCCGGAATGATCCACTCGATGTCTTCGGCGACCAGCGGCAGCAGAGCCTCCCTGTCGCCGCGGCCGACCGCGGCGAAGAAGTCCTTTACGGTCTGGATGTTCTTCTCGATACTCATCGGAATTTCTCCATTCGCGGATCGGATCGCGCTCGATCCGATCATTGCATCGTGGCTCTGCGGGTGGGCGCGTCGTGTTCATCGGTCGAACTTGACCAGGTCCTTGAAGATCAGATGACCCCAGCTCTTTCCGCGCGCCTGGACCAGCAGCCCGCCTTCAGAGAGCCCCCCAAGTTTGATCGGTGCGAAACCGAGATTTTCCGCGAGCGCGCCAATCTTGTCTGCGGCGCCGTCATTGTCGCTCGCCAGAAACACGACTCTCTTGCCCCCATGTACGGCGGGATCCTCGTCAAGGGTGCCGGCGACCAAATGGTTGAAGCCCTTGACCAGTCTGGCGCCAGAGAATGCCTGCGCGACGGCCTTGGAGGACGACTGTCCTCCCAGTTGCTCAGGGGGCACGCCGTAGGCGTTGGTCACATCGACGATGGTCTTCCCCTGCCAGGTGGGTAGCGCCTTCGCGACATCCGGGTGCGACTCGAAACGGACGGCCAAGAAGATGATGTCCGCCTTAACGGCTTCGGCCAGTGTTTTGGGAAGGATCGTGGGTCCGATCGCGGCCGCATCGGATGCAAAGCTTTCCGGGTCGCGCGTGGTTGCAACGGACACTTCGATGCCCTTGCGGGCAAACGCATTGGCAAGAGCGTGGCCGATCTTGCCGAAGCCGATAATTGCGTAGCTCATAGTGTTTCTCCGATTTGTATGATGCCGGGATCAGACCTGAGCCATGCCTCCATCGACCGCGAGGTCCACGCCGGTGATGTAAGAACTTTCATCGCTGGCGAGGAACGTGACGGCAGCCGCAATCTCCTCCGGCTTGCCCCTGCGACCCATCGGAATCTGTGTGGTGAACTGTGCGACCGCTTGCTCGGCCTGTTCAGCCGTAAGACCCGTCGTCGTCGCTAGGGCCGGGGTATCGATTGCTCCGGGGCTCATG
>NZ_BSPC01000047.1 GCF_030160835.1 Labrys miyagiensis
GATCCGATGCAGCGACTGAGCATCGCCCGTGCCTGCCCCAGCGTCGGCGGCGTGGTCGACGATGACGTAAGCCCCACCAGGCTTCAGCCGCTCGTAGACGGCTCGATTGAAGTCGGCCGCCGTCGCGCCCCTGGCCTGGATCAGCGCGGTGTGGAGATCGTGGTAGAACAGGTGCAGCCACAGGACATCCGCTGGCTGCGTGGCTTCCGGCATCGCGACGAGGTCCGCCGAGACGGCTTCGACGTTCTCTCGGCCCGGCTCCTTCGCAAGCGTCCGCATGCGGCCGACCGGATCGTTCTTGAAGTGGGCGACTTCGGCCGGCACGAAGCTGTAGACCCGTCCTTCGGGTCCCACGACTTCGGAGAAGAGACGGGTCCAGTCGCCGTCGCCTGGGTAAACGTCGATGACGGTGGAGCCCGCATCGACGCGTGCGAACCGAATTAATTCGGATAGCTTGGATTGGTCGTACATCGAGATCTCCTTTACGGTTGGGCATTCAACGAGCGCGCGGCGTGGGAGACGGCGCTCCAAGGCTCCATATTCGCAGGCCTTATGAGGCCCGGTGCGCGGCTCCGGTGTCGATGAGCGAGGGCGTCGGGTTCGTGTCCGTCTCGGAGGCCCGGGCCAGTGCTTGCGTGTCGACGTACTCCCTGATGTTGGTCAATCTACCGTCCCGGACCGTGATGGCGAAGATCCAGTCGTCCTCGAACGTCTTGTTCGTAGCTTTGATCTTTCCTTCCGCGAAGCCGACGATGAGGACCCGGTCTCCCTGCGCTACGAACTCCCGGGGTTCCGTGGATGTTTCCATCGACTTGGATGCGGTCTCAAGCAAATCCGCCAGCCCGGCGTGTCCGTGGCGCGTTCCGGCCAGCGGCCAGTCCTCGCCCGGCATGATCCACTCGATGTCTTCGGCGACCAGCGCCAGCAGGGCCTCCCTGTCGCCGCGGCCGATCGCGGCGAAGAAGTCCTTCACGGTCTGGATGTTCTGCTCAATGCTCACGGAAATTTCTCCATTCGCGGATCGGATCGCGCTCGATCCGATCCGTGCATCGTGGCTCTGCGGGTGGGCGCGTCGTGTTCATCGGTCGAACTTGACCAGGTCCTTGAAGATCAGATGACCCCAGCTCTTTCCGCGCGCCTGGACCAGCAGCCCGCCTTCCGAGAACCCCCCAAGTTTGATCGGTGCGAAACCGAGATTTTCCGCGAGCGCGCCAATCTCGTCTGCGGCGCCGTCATCGTCGCTCGCAAGGAACACGACTCTCTTGCCCCCATGCACAGCCGGATCTTGGTCAAGGGTGGCAGCGACCAAATGGTTGAAGCCCTTGACCAGTCTGGCGCCAGAGAATGCCTGCGCGACGGCCTTGGAGGACGGCTGTCCTCCCAGTTGCTCAGGGGGCACGCCGTAGGCGTTGGTCACATCGACGATGGTCTTCCCCTGCCAGGTGGGTAGCGCCTTCGCGACATCCGGGTGCGACTCGAAACGGACGGCCAAGAAGATGATGTCCGCCTTGACGGCTTCGGCCAGTGTTTTGGGAAGGATCGTGGGTCCGATCGCGGCCGCATCGGATGCAAAGCTTTCCGGGTCGCGCGTGGTTGCAACGGACACTTCGATGCCCTTGCGGGCAAACGCCTTGGCAAGAGCATGGCCGATCTTGCCGAAGCCGATAATTGCGTAGCTCATAGTGTTTCTCCGATTTGTATGATGCCGGGATCAGACCTGAGCCATGCCACCATCGACCGCGAGGTCCACGCCGGTGATGTAAGAACTTTCATCGCTGGCGAGGAACGTGACGGCAGCCGCAATCTCCTCCGGCTTGCCCCTGCGACCCATCGGAATCTGTGTGGTGAACTGTGCGACCGCTTGCTCGGCCTGTTCCGCCGTAAGACCCGTCGTCGTCGCTAGGGCCGGGGTATCGATTGCTCCGGGGCTCATG
>NZ_BSPC01000048.1 GCF_030160835.1 Labrys miyagiensis
AGCGTTTCTGTCTGCGAACAAATAAAATCGCTCAAACTTCAGAATCGGGACACTAGACGTCGCGGTTCCGCGCGCCGATCCGGACAGGGGCACGCTTCTCACTCAAGGTCTCGCCTTACGGCCTGCGCTTGGACTTGCCCATCGCTTCGGGCGATGTTTTCAGAGTTCCTGAAGCCTCAACCGTTATGTCGGGCGCCTTGAGTGTGAGGGTCTTCGTCGCTGAAATGACGATCGATCCGTTCTGGCTGTCGATCGCAAGGCGGTTACCGTCGCTGTCTTCGAGCCGGAGGCCAGCATTGTCGAGCTCGACTTTCTTGCCGTCGTTGAGCTCGATCCGCACCGAACTTCCATCACCATCGTTAAAGGTCAACTGGCTGCCATTTCGCGTACGGATCAGATGGATATTGTTCTTGCCGTCCCCATTGGTGGCCGGCGGGCGGTCGCGACCGTTCCACAGCGCGCCCACCACGTAGGGTCGTCTCGGGTCACCACCCTCGAAGGCCAACAACACCTCATCGCCGATGTCGGGCAAGAAATAGAAGCCACGATCGCCGCCTGCCACGGGTACCGCCATCCGCGCCCATTGAGTGGCTTGAGATTGGCCCGGCAAGGAATAAATCACTTGCACGCGGCCTTCCGCGTCCGGATCCCGATTGTCGCGGACAGTGCCCGTCATGACGCCCTGAATAATGTTGTCCGACATGAACCGGATCTCCGCGATGTGAGTATGCTCTCTAAAGGAAAATGCGTTCAGGCAGGAGCGGACTCGCAAATTAACTCGTTGGCATCAAACGTATTTTGCGATTCTTGGTGATTCGATCTGAAAATGAAACGCTCCGGTGCAATGAAATATCGCGTCGTCATCGAGATGGCGAGCCTGCGGTTCTCGGTGGTTCAACCTGAAGGTAAAACGCGCTGGCTATGATCACTGCTCCCCTTCAGCCCGCCACGCTTGCCCGCCGGGTCGGCCTCGTCCTGATCCTCTATTTCGGTACGCAGGGGCTGGTGGCTGGTCTTCGCGGCCTGCCGGGGGGCGGAAGTGCCTTCTTCCTCTGTCTCTATATCCATTTGTGGGTATCCATCTACGACGGCATCTTCGACAGGGGACGCAGATTGAGCTGGCTGGCCCTCAATCTGAGCTGGGTCGGCGCCGTGTTCGGCGGTTTCCTCGGCTATGTCATGCCTTGGGGACAGATGCGAGGATATTTCACGACCGTCCTCGCCAACCACCTCGGCGAGCAATCTGCGAGCGAAGTTCTGGCCATCGCGGGCTGGCTTGCGCCGCTCGGGGCAGGACTGGCCGTTCTTCGAAGCATGGTGTTCGTCCTCGACATCGTCCTGATGCACCGGCAAGGCTCGCAACGGGTGATGTCTTGGCGCCTGCTGCTGCCGGCCGTCTGCGCCATGGGCCTGGGCGCCACGGCAGCCATGCTGTCCAACCTGCAGGAGGCGGTCCTGCCCGCCGAGTCGGCACAGGCCCTGCCTTCGATCATACCCGAGTGGTTCTTCCTGCCCGTCTACGCCATGCTGCGGTGCCTCCCCGGCAAGCTTGCCGGCATCCTCCTGATGTTCGCTGCGACGCTGCCGCCTCTCATCGCGCCCTGGATCGGCGCTGCCCGGTGCCGGCTTGGTCCGGCGCGTCGCCTCTTCATGGGCCTGTGCGCGCTTCTGGCCCTGTGCTGGGTCTTTATGGGCTGGTTGGGCGCACAGGAGGTCACAGAGTTGTCGAATTGGGCCGTCCGCATCCTCGCGCCCTATTATTTCGCCTTCTTCCTCATCCTCATTCCCGCCCTGAGCCGCTGGACCCGGCGCCGGCAGGCATGGCAGAACGGACGGGCTCTCAACACTTTCGACTGACCAGCCGGGAACGATCGCGTCGCAAAAATCTCGTTTGCGCTGCAGCAAGGGTCGGACTATAGTGGCGTAAGTGGAGGGTAGCTCCACTTTCTATCGTACCGACATCCTCAATTCAAAACCCGGCCAAACATTCGCGTCGCCTCTGCGAGGCTGCGCCAATTTTGGACGGCTTTTTCAAGGACATATCGATGTTTGTTTGCACGGGCTTTTCGACGGGCGCGGCTGACCAGCCGCTTGGTCTTGCCAAGATCAACCGCCGCGATCCAGGCCCCCGCGATATCGAGATCAAGATCCGTTATTGCGGCGTCTGCCACTCCGACCTGCACGCTGCCCGCAATGAATGGGGCAACACGGTCTATCCCTGCACGCCCGGCCACGAGATCGTCGGCGAGATCACCCGCATCGGAGCCGAGGTCACCGGCTTCAAGGTCGGCGAGCTCGCCGGCGTCGGCTGCCTGGTCGACTCCTGCCGCACCTGCTCGAACTGCAAGGACGGGCTGGAGCAATATTGTGAGAACGGCTTCACGGGCACTTATAACAGCCCCGACGCCCATCTCGGCGGCATGACGCAGGGCGGCTATTCCACCCATGTCGTCGTCGACCAGGACTTCGTGCTGCACCTGCCCGAGAATCTCGACCTCGCCGCCGTCGCTCCGCTGCTCTGCGCCGGCATCACCACCTATTCGCCGCTGCGCCACTGGAAGGTGGGCCCAGGCCAGAAGGTCGGCGTCGTCGGCCTCGGTGGTCTCGGCCATATGGGCGTGAAGCTCGCTCATGCCATGGGTGCCCGTGTCGTGCTGTTCACCACCTCGCCAGGCAAGAGCGAGGACGCCAAGCGCCTCGGCGCCGACGAAGTCGTGATCTCGAAGAACGCCGAGGAAATGGCGGCGCATGCCACCAGCTTCGACTTCATCCTCGACACGGTGGCGGCCGATCACGACGTCAACGCCTATCTTGGGCTGCTCAAGCGCGATGGCACCATGGTGCAGGTCGGCGCGCCGGAGAAGCCGCTGGCGGTCTCTGCCTTCAGCGTCATCTTCAAGCGCCGCAACTTCGCGGGCTCCTTGATCGGCGGCATCGCCGAGACCCAGGAGATGCTCGACTTCTGCGGCGAGAAGAACATCGTCTCCGACATCGAGATCATCCCGATCCAAATGATCGAGGAGGCCTATGCCCGCATGCTCAAGAGCGATGTGAAGTACCGCTTCGTCATCGACATGGCGAGCCTGCCGGAAGCGGCGTAAGGCGGAGATGGCGCCGGGCGGTAGTTGTGTCGCCCGGCGCCATTCTCCGGGTGCACGGGCATCCTGCCCGTTCTTCCTTTCCCGTAGGCACAGCGGTTCAAGAACGGGCAGGATGCCCGTGGAAGTCATGCCGCGCTCCCGGTCACCGCCCAGCGCTCCTTCTGCACATCCTGGCCGATCAGCGCCAGGCCATAGGCGATCGACTCGAACTGGTCGGTCGAGACCAGCCGCTCCTCGCCGAAACGCTCGACGAAGAGCCTGCGGATGGCCGGCACGAAGGAGGTGCCGCCTGTGAGGAAGACGCGGTCGATGGCTGTGCCTTCGACATGGGCTCGGTTCAGGGCTTCGTCGAGTGTCGCCGCGATCTTCGCCACACCAGGCGCGATCCAGCGCTCGAAGCTCTCCCGCCGCAGCTTGCCTTCGATGGCGATGTCGCCGCCCTTGAAGGAGAAGCGGGCTTCCTCCTCGCTGGAGAGAGCGATCTTGGTTCTAGACACCGCGCTGTAGAGCGAAAAGCCCATGTCGAATTCGATGATCTCGATGAATTTCCTGAGCTTGTCGGGCTCGACCGCCGATTTCAGGAGGTCCTGCAAACCGTTGAGATCGCCATTGGTTTTCATCAAGGCGAGCTGGTGCCAGCGCGCGAGGTTGGCGTAGTAGTGGTTGGGGATCGACAATTCCTTGTCGAAGGAGCGGAAGTGGCCGCCCTTGCCAAGGCGCGGGGCGACGATGCGATCCACAATGCAATAGTCGAAGGCATCCCCCGCGATGCCGATGCCCGCATGGCCAAGCGGCTCGGCGCGTAACTGGCCGGCCACCTGTTCGAAGCGCATCACCGAGAAGTCGCTGGTACCGCCGCCGAAATCGGCGACCAACACGGTCGAGTCGCGTTTGAGCTGGCGGGCGTAGAAGAAGGCGGCGCCCACGGGCTCGTAGACATAGGCGGGATCCTTGGCGCCGAGGCGCTCGAAGGCCGTGCGGTAGCGCTGCATGGCCAGCGCATCGTCCGGCCGCCGGCCGGCAAAGGTCACGGGGCGGCCGATGACGATGTTGGAGGCCGTCAGGTCGAGCCGGCCGTCCGCATGCTTGACCAAGGTGCGCAGGAAGGTGGCGAGCAGGTCCTCGAAGCGATAGGGCTCGCGCAGGATGCGCGTCTCCTGGAAGGTGGCGCTGGCGGCGAAGGTCTTGAAGGACTGGATGAAGCGCAGCGCGGCGCTGCCATCGAGAAACTGGTCGATGGCCCAGGGGCCGCCTTCGACCCGCGTGGTGAGCGAGCCACCCTTGCGTTCATCCCAAAAACACAGGGCGGTGACGAAGCCCTGCAGCGTCTGGCCGTTATGGTCGAAGGTCAGCGCCTCGGCGCGCCCATCCGCATATGCGAAGGCGACCACCGTGTTGCTGGTGCCGAAATCAATGCCGATGGAAAGCGGCGCGTTCTGCCCGCGCGTGTGCGAGGTGTCCGGCATGGCTGAACCTGAAATGGGGAAGGGCCGGGCGCAATAGCTGAGTTGGGACGAGAAAGCTAGAGGCTTTTGGTGGTTATTGGGGGCGGTAGAGCGGTTAGGACGGCGTCGTCATTCCGGCCGGAGCGAAGCGGAGCGCCGGAATCCATGAACACAACCTTCGCAGGACAGTGTTCATGGATTCCGGGTCTCCCTCCGGTAGTCCGGAATGACGTTGCCTGCGCTCGCCTTAACCACAATTCGGACCCGTGGCTCATCATTTGTCAGACTTGTCAGCGCTCCTGCGCTCGCTACGATGAACAAAACAGGCAAGGGAGGACGGAATGGAATTCGCTGGCGAACGCATTGTCGTGACGGGTGCAACCAAGGGGATCGGCCGGGCGACGGCGCAATTGCTGGCGGAGCGGGGCGCCAAGGTTGTTGCCATCGGTCGAAGCAAGGACGATCTCGCCAGCCTGGCCGCCGAGATCGATGCCGAGACGCATTCCGTCGACCTTGCCGATCCCGAGGCGGTGAGGGCGGTTGCCAAGGCCATCCAGCCGATCGACCGTCTCGTCAACAATGCCGGCACCACCAGCCTCGAACCTTTCCTGGAGACCAGCGTTGGCGCCATCCAGGAGTTGATGGCGGTCAATGTGATTGCCGCCATGATCTTTGGGCAGGAGACGGCAAAAAGCATGATCGCTCGCGGCAAGAAGGGCGCCATCGTCAATGTCTCCAGCATCTCCTCTTCCCTCGGCTTTGCCGATCATGCGGCCTATTGCGCCAGCAAGGGCGCGCTCGACAGCCTCACCACCGTGATGGCCAACGAACTCGGGCGCCAGGGCATCCGCGTCAACGCCGTCTGTCCCACCATCGTCCTGACGCCGATGGCGGTGAAGGCCTGGAGCGATCCCGCCAAGGCCGATCCCATGCTGAAACGCATCCCGCTCGGCCGCTTCTTCGAGCCGATCGAATGCGCCGAGACCATCGCCTTCCTGCTTAGCGACAAGGCCTCCATGGTGAATGGCGTGACCATGCCCGTCGATGGCGGTTTCCTGATTAATTGATTGGCCTCGCCGGCCGGTGCGCGTCATGGTGCCCGCGCGCCGGCACCCCGGCCGGCCCGTCATTCGAGTATTGTTGATGGCTGATTGGAATCCCTCCCTCTACCTGCGCTTCGAGGACGAGCGCACCCGCCCCGCCCACGACCTTCTCGGCCGCGTGCCTCTCGACAGCGTGACCCATGCGGTGGACCTCGGCTGCGGCCCTGGCAATTCCACGCAATTGCTGGCGGAACGCTGGCCCGGCGCCGATGTGCTCGGCCTCGATACGTCCGACAACATGATCGAGGATGCGCGCAAGCGCCTGCCGTCGGCTCGTTTCGAGAAGGGTGATGCCGCACATTGGCACACCGAGAAGGCACCCGACCTGATCTTCGCCAACGCGGTGATGCAATGGGTGCCCGGCCATGCCGCGCTGCTGCCGCGCCTGCTCGCGCAAGCAGCGCCTGGCGGTGTCCTGGCCGTGCAGATGCCCGACAATCTGGAGGAGCCTTCCCACCGCCTGATGCGCGAGACCGCCATCCTCGGCCCCTGGGCGGCCAAGATCGCCGAGGGTGGCCGCATTCGCGAGCGCATCCTGCCGGCCGAGGATTACTACAACCTGTTCGCCGGCCACGCGTCGTCCATCGACATCTGGCGCACCACCTATTTCCATGTGCTCGACGATGCGGCGGCCATCGTCTCGTGGGTACGGGCGACGGGGCTTCGCGCCTATCTCGACCTGCTCGATCCCGAGGAGCAGCCGCATTATCTGGAGGACTACACCGCCCGCATCGCCCATGCCTATCCGCCGCGCAGTGACGGCAAGGTGGTGCTGGCCTTCCCCCGCATCTTCATCGTGGTGAAGAGGTAGGGCACTGGGAGCGCAGGCTTCCAGCTACTTCTTGAAACCGCGGCGAGTACAGAAAAGGGCGCCATGGTGTGCCGGTCTTCAGACCGGCATCTTGCCACATAGGTCCAGGGCATGCCGGTCTGAAGACCGGCACACCGATTCTGGCTGGCATCCTGGACGGAAGTGCAACGAGACGTCTCCGATCCTACGAACGCCTATATATCTCGGCTATCAATCACTTGGAGGAATATTGTGAAGAACGTTCTCTGCTTCGGGGATTCCAACACCTATGGCACGCCCCCGATGAGCGGGCCTGGCGACGAGCGCCGCTTCGACGCCAAGACGCGCTGGCCCGGCGTGATGCGCAAGATCCTCGGTCATTCCTGGCACGTCGTCGAGGAGGGGCTGCCCGGCCGCACCACCATCCGCGACGACCTCATCGAAGGCACCTTCAAGAATGGCCGGCGCTATCTTGCCGCCTGCCTCGAAAGCCACCGGCCGCTCGACGTCATCGTGCTCGGCCTCGGCACCAATGACCTCAAGGCCCGCTTCGGCGCGCCCCCCGAGGATGTCGCCGCCGGTATCGATATCCTCGCCAGCATCATCAGGGCGACACCCAATCTCGGCGCCCCGCCGGCAAAGCTCCTGATCGTCGGCCCGCCGCCGATCCGGTTGGTCGGCTTCCTCGGCGCCATGTTCGCCGGTGGCGTCGAGAAATCCATGGCCCTGTCGCCGCTCTATGAGGCCGTCGCCCGCAAGCACGGCGCCGACTTCCTGGACGCCGGCAAGCTCGTTGCGGTCAGCCCGGTCGACGGCATCCATTATGACGAGCAGGCCCATCGCATTCTCGGCGAGGCCACCGCCGCGAGAGTGCAGGAGATGGCGGGGGAGAAGACGATTTCGGTCTGACGTCTTGGCGCGTCCATCCCGTAGCGTAATTCGAAAGAGACAGGCGTGCCTTGCAAAAGGCAGGTGACAAAGCTCTTCTGCGCGACTATATGCACGTCATGACCCTTGCATCCGCCCCCTTCTTTTACTGGTATTTTGGCTTTCGCAGGCCGCTGGCGGAGGTAGGGGTGCGCTCGATCTGAAGATTGCAGCAAATCAGACCCGAACAACCGCCAGCCCATCTGGCGGTTTTTTTGTGCCGCCGGCTGGGACCCAACTCTCCATCCCCAAGAACATCTTTTGGAATCCAGGCCAAGGAACTGACCCCATGTTGAGCACCACAGACGATCTTCGCATCCGTGAAATCAAGGCATTGACCACGCCTTCTGCCGTGATGGGCGAGCATCCGCGCACGCTGGAAGCCACCCGCGCCGTCACCGAGTCCCGCACCGCCTTCCACAATATCCTGCGCGGCAGCGACGACCGTCTCGCGGTGGTGATCGGTCCCTGTTCGATCCATGATCCGGTGGCCGCCCTCGACTATGCCAATCGTTTGGTGAAGCTGCGCCAGCGCCTGGGTTCCTCGCTGGAAATCATCATGCGGGTCTATTTCGAGAAGCCCCGTACCACGGTGGGCTGGAAGGGCCTGATCAACGATCCCGATCTCGACGGTTCGTTCCAGATCGACAAGGGCCTCAGAATCGCTCGCAAGGTGCTGCTCGACATCAACAATCTCGGCCTGCCGGCGGCCTGCGAATTCCTGGACATGACCACGCCGCAATATATCGCCGACCTCGTCGCCTGGGGTGCGATCGGCGCGCGCACCACCGAGAGCCAGATCCATCGCGAGCTCGCTTCCGGCCTGAGCTGCCCCGTCGGCTTCAAGAACGGCACGGACGGTAATGTGCGCATCGCGGTGGATGCGGTGAAGTCGGCCTCGCAGCCGCATCATTTCATGGCGGTGACGAAGGACGGCCAGTCGGCCATCGCTTCGACCACCGGCAATGAGGACTGCCACATCATCCTGCGGGGTGGGCGGACGCCGAACTACGACGCCGCCAGCGTCGAGGCGGCCTGCGCCGATGTCGCCAAGTCCGGCCTGCCGCCATTGGTGATGATCGATGCCAGCCATGCCAACTCTTCGAAGAAACCCGAGAACCAGCCGCTGGTGGTCGAGGACATTGCCGGGCAGGTGGCTGCGGGCGACAACCGCATCATCGGCGTGATGGTGGAGAGCAACCTCGTGGCCGGCCGCCAGGACCAGGTGCCGGGCAAGCCGCTGACCTATGGCCAGAGCATCACCGATGGCTGCATCGACTGGGATACCACGGTGGTGGTGCTCGAGCGCCTGGCGCTCTCGGTCGAGCAGCGCCGCATTGCCAATCGCGCGGCGGTGAAGGTGGGGGCGTAATCTGGGAGCGCGGACGTCTCGTCCGCTCTTGAAGCATAATGTTCAAGGAAAAAGGCGGGGCGCCTGTCACCGGCGCTCCACCTTTTTTGCGGAAGCCGAGATTCAAGAGCGGACGGGACGTCCGCGCTCCCAGGCTTGCAATTCCTGGCAACCCATGGATTGCTGGCGCCCCACACTGGAGCCTTCCCATGTCCCTCGATCACTGGCTTGCCTTCGCCGCCGCTTCGGCGGTCCTCCTCGCCATTCCCGGGCCGACGATCCTCCTGGTGATTTCCTACGCCCTCGGCCATGGCCGGCGCTCGGCGGGGGCGACGGTGGCTGGCGTGGCCCTCGGCGATTTCACCGCCATGACCGCCTCGATGCTCGGCCTCGGCGCCTTGCTTGCGACATCCGCGGCGGTGTTCACGGTGTTGAAATGGATCGGCGCCGCCTACCTCATCTATCTCGGCATCAAGCTGTGGCGCGCGCCGGTATCGGCGCCGCAGGACGGTGAAGCGAGCGAGCCGGTCGGACAGCCGCTGCGCATCTTCCTGCATGCCTATGTGGTGACGGCCCTCAACCCCAAGAGCATCATCTTCTTCGTGGCCTTCCTGCCTCAATTTCTCGATACCGCGCGGCCGATCGCCATGCAGATGGTGATCTTTGAGGCGACGTTCCTCATCCTCGCCACGCTCAATGCCAGCACCTATGCGCTGATGGCGGCGATGGCGCGCTCCACCATCCGCAAGCCGCGCATCCAGAGCCTGGTCAACCGCACGGGCGGGACCCTGATGATCGGCGCGGGGTTGCTGGCCATGGGCTGGAAGAAAGCGGCGTGACCGAAACACGGATCATCGCGAAGGGAGATTTATGTCCGAACAGGCCCAGTGCACCATCCCCGGCATCGCCATCGTGCCCGCTATCAAGCGCAGGGGCCGGGTGGCGGCGCTCGGCCTTGCCGAAGGCGAGGCGATCAAGGCAGAGCGGCTGTCCGTTCTCGAACTCACCCATGAGGGCATCCCGGGCGACCGTCATGCCGGCTTCCTGCGTCCCGCCGATGTGCGCGTGCCCTGGTTCAAGCGCGGCGAGGCCATCCAGAACGAGCGCCAGATCTCGATCGTCTCGATGGAGGAACTCGCCGTCATCGCCGCCAATCTCGGCATCGAAAGGGTGGAGCCCGAATGGCTGGGTGCCAATCTCACGGTGGAGGGGCTGCCAGACTTTTCCTTCATCCCACGCGGCACAAGGCTGTTCTTCCCCTCCGGCGCCGTGCTTGCGGTGACGGACCAGAACGCACCCTGCCGAATCGCTGGGGCCGAGGTAGAGCGCAACCTGCCGGGATCCGACGGGCTGGCATTGCGCTTCGCCGCCGCCGCCAAGCGCCTGCGCGGCGTGGTCGCCTATGTGGACAGGCCGGGGATCATCGCGGCCGGCGAGGAATTCAGCGTACGCGTGCCGGAGCAGTGGGTCTGGCGGGGGTAGCTGGGAGCGCGGACATTTTGTCCGCTCCTGGAAGCGCTCCGTCCGCAGAAAAGCGCACAAGCGCTGGAGTCACTCCTGGGACCGCAGGCGTCTCGCCTGCTCTTGGAAACGAAACGTTCGTAGGAAAGGAAGAGGCAGGCGAGACGCCTGCGATCCCAGGAACGCTCCCCATTCGCCCTGCCTCATCCTGAACCAGTATCGTTTCCAAGAGCGGACAGGATGTCCGCGCTCCCGGTATTTTCTCCCTAAAAGTCGCCATCGCACACACCACCGTCGGTTCTGAAACAAAAATCTTGCACAATTTCGGAAATCACATAAACATATCTTTATGTGAGAGGCGATGGCAGGCGGATGGTGACTCCAGCTCCCTTCGAAACGGTATTGGGTGCGCTCAAAGCGGCGGGCGAGCCGACGCGCCTGCGGCTGCTCGCCATCCTGGCGGAGGGCGAGCTCAACGTCACCGACCTCACCGAGATCCTCGGCCAGTCGCAGCCGCGCATCTCGCGCCATCTCAAGCTGCTGGTGGAGGCCGGTCTGGTCGAGCGCATCCGCGAGGGCGCCTGGGCCTTCTTCCGTCTGGCGGAGGGCACGCTGAAATCCGAGCTCTTTGCCCAGATCCTGGTGGGGCTCGATCGCAGCGACCGCACCCTCGCCCGCGATCGTTCGCGTCTCGTCGAGGTGCGCCGCACCCGCGCCGCCGTCGCCGCCGATTATTTCCGCGCCCATGCCGGCGACTGGGATCGCATCCGCGCCTTGCACGCCTCGGACGAGGCGGTCGAGGCGGCGCTCAAGAGGGTGGTGGGCACGCAGCCCGTCAACGCCTTTCTCGACATCGGCACCGGCACCGGTCGCATGCTCGAACTCTTCGCCCCGCTGGCCACGCGTGCTGTCGGCATCGACGCCAGCGCCGAAATGCTGGTGATTGCCCGCGCCAATCTCGAGCGCAACGGCATCCGCAACGCGGTGGTGCGCCAGGGCGATCTCTTCGCGCTCTCGGTGGAGCCGGGGGCCTACGATCTCATCATCGTCCATCAGGTGCTGCATTATCTCGACGACGGCGCCCGGGCTCTGCGCGAAATCGCCCGTGCGCTACGCCCAGGGGGGCGGCTGGTGATCGTCGACTTCTCGCCGCATGAGCTCGAATTCATGCGTGAGGACTTCGCCCATCGCCGCCTCGGCTTTGCTCGCGAGACCATCGAACACTGGTTCGAGGCGGCGCAGTTGCAGCCGGAAGACTGGCGCGAGGTGGAGACGGGCGAGGGGCCCGCAAGCCTCACAGTTTCGATCTGGACCGGGCGTGACCCGCGCCGGGTCTCCGACAGAATTTCTCTTGGTCAGGAGGTGGCGTGATGGCCGGTCATGCATTGCCCTCACGCGGCGGTATCCATGTGTCCTTCGAGTTCTTCCCGCCGAAGAACGACGAGATGGAAGCCTTGCTCTGGGAAGCGGTGGAGCGGCTTGCTCCGCTCGGCCCGCTATTTGCCTCCGTCACCTATGGCGCGGGCGGCACCACGCGCGAGCGCACGCATGGCACCGTCTCCCGCATGGTGCGCGAGACCGACATCCGCCCGGCGGCGCATCTCACTTGCGTGGGCGCCACGCGTGAGGCTGTCGACGATGTGATCCGGTCCTACACCGAGGCCGGTGTGCGGCACATCGTGGCGCTGCGCGGCGATCCGCCAGCGGGCGTTGGCGCGCGCTACGAGCCGCATCCAGGCGGCTATGCCAGCTCGGCCGATCTCGTCGCCGGCATCAAGTCGCTCGGCGATTTCGAGGTCTCCGTCTCGGCCTATCCCGAAAAGCATCCTGAAAGCCCCTCGATCGCCTTCGACATCGATATTCTGAAAGCCAAGGTCGATGCCGGTGCCAACCGCGCCATTACCCAGTTCTTCTTCGATAACGAGCATTATCTGCGCTATGTCGACCGGGTCCGCGAGGCAGGCATCGACATTCCGATCGTGCCCGGCATCGTGCCGGTGCAGAACTTCAACCAGGTGCGCAGCTTTGCAGAGCGCTGTGGCACCAGCGTGCCCCGGCGCCTGGCCGAACGCTTCGAGGGCCTCGACGACGATGTTGCCACCCGCAAACTCGTGGCGGCGGCGGTGGCCGCCGAGCAGGTCTTCGACCTCGTCGACCGCGGTGTCAGCGACTTCCACTTCTACACCATGAACAAGGCCGATCTCGTCTACGCGATCTGCCATCTCCTCGGCCTGAGGCCGAAGGTGGAGAAGGCGGCGGCCTGAGGGTGTGCCGGTCTTCTCCTGTCACAGGATCGGCACCGTCGGCTGGTCCTTGCCGGCATAGGCGATCCTCACTTCCGCCCCACACTCGGCTGAAAGCCGGCGGGCCAATTCCTCGGCCGCCGCCTCCAGATCGCCCCAGCCATTGGCCTGCACCGTGATCAGCGCCCGCTTCGTCTCCGTTGTGATCGCCGAGCGCATGTCCTGGCGCCAGTTCCAGCGCCGGCACAGGACGTGGCGGTTGTCTGCGAGCACCACTTCGCCGTCCTTCGGCGGATCGTTCGGATCCTCGCCGGCCTCCGCGCCCATGTCGAGGAAGCTGTCATCGGGTCGCGAGAAGCGGAAGGCGACGGGCGGGGCGATCTTGTCGAGATCATCGGCGCCGATACAGAAGCCATGCTCCAGCGACACGGCATTGTAGATGTCGACGAAGCTGTTGATGGCCGGCAGGCTGTCGCCGGCGAGCACGCGCTTGATCAGCCGCTCCACCGAGGATCGGTAGCTGGTCTTCTTGATGCCGAAGCCCTTGTAGGCGCTGCGCCAGGCCGCGACGCCTGGGATCGCCGAGAGCTCCATGCCGGCGTGGCGCTCCCTGCAAGCGCTCTCCCGGGCGGCCATCCAGTTCGCCAGGGTTTGCGAACGCGCGGGTGTGATCGTCAACGCCTCCGCCATGAGGACTGCGACGCGAAAATCGGGAAAACGCTCGGTGAGCTCGGCAATGGTGAGGTCCATGATGGATCGTTCGGCCAACTGGAAGGGGAGCCGCAAGGGGGCGGGGAGGGAAGGCAACCTAGCGGCATCCAGCGTTAGACGGAAGGCCCTCCCGGCGGGGTGAACGGCTCCTTGTCTTGCCAGCGCTGGCCGACCTGCTAAAGTCGATTGGCACGTGGCGACAAGCTTTTGTGTTGTTTAATTTGTCACCGCTCCGAGAGTTCCTGAGGGGCGGTCAATTATCCCAGGGGCGCCATGGTGGAGCTAACTTCACTGGCCACAGCTTACGGCGTTGAACCGGGGCTGCGCTTTGCCTTGCTGCTCGATGGCCGCGGCGGCTGCCGGCAGATTGGCTGGGCCGAGGCCAGTGTCTGGCGGCCGGAGCAGGGCATGATCTGGCTCCATTTGGAGCGCGACGATCCTGTTGCGGTTGACTGGATCAACAACAAGGCGGGCTTCGATCCCGTGATCGCCGAGGCGCTGCTCGAGGAGGAGTCGCGGCCCCGGGTCGAGCCTGTGGATGACGGTCTGCTCATTATCCTCCGTGGGGTCTGCGCCACCTCGCCGGAGGAAGTGGCGGAAACCGAGAAGCCCGCCGACCCCGATCTCATACCGCTGCATCTGTGGGTGGACGGCAATCGCGTGATCTCGCTACGCGACAAGGGACACTACATGACGGCGCTGCGCGACATCCGCAAGGCGCTGCACAAGGGCAAGGGGCCGAACCATACCGGTGATCTCCTGGCCATGATCGGTGACAAACTGGTGCGCGACCTCGAGCCGGTGCTCGACAGCATGGACGAGGAGGTCGATGAACTCGACGAACTGATCTTCAACGGCGAGGCCAGCGAGGTGCGCGAGCGCCTGAAACTGCTGCGCCGCCGCTCGGTGCAGTTGCGGCGCTATCTCGCCCCGCAGCGCGACGCCCTCAACCGCATGGAGCATGACGACGCGCCCTGGCTCACCGAGCGTGACAAGCTGCGGCTGCGCGAGGTCACCGACAAGCTCATGCGCTTCATCGAATATCTCGACGCAATCCGCGACCGCACCACCATCCTGCATGACGACTTGGGCACCGTGATCAGCGAACGCATCGCCCGCAATTCCAATCGCCTGGCGGCCCTCGCGGCCCTGCTGTTGCCACCGAGCGTGATCGCCGGTCTGTTCGGCATGAATGTCGGCGGCATTCCAGGGGTGAACGACACTTGGGCCTTCGTCATCATCGTCGTCGTTACGCTGGCCATTTCCGTGCTGACCCTTTGGGTACTCAAGAAAGTAAATTGGCTCTGAGTGTGCGCGGCATCTGCGCTTTATCGACCGCGATGGATGGCGTAGAGCCATAGAGCGTGCTGCGAATCTCCGTTGGCCGCGCCATTTGCCGTCCTGCGGAGAAATCGCTTCTTGCTTCCCGATAGCGCCCTTGTCCGCCGCTGCGTCGCTTCGCCCAACCACGGCGAACGCGTCGGTACGGCAAGCCCGTCGATGCTGATCCTGCACTACACCGGCATGCCGGGTGGTCAGGGCGCATTGGAGCGGTTGGCGGATCCGGCTGCGCAGGTCTCCTGTCATTATTTCGTCGGCGAGGATGGCGAGATCATCCAGATGGTGCCGGAGGCCCGGCGCGCCTGGCATGCCGGGCAGTCGAACTGGGAGGGAATTACCGACATCAATTCCCATTCGATCGGCATCGAGATCGTCAATCCAGGCCATGAATGGGGCTATCGCGATTTTCCAGCGGTGCAGATGGCCGCCGTGCGGGCGCTCTGCAGCGATATAGTCAGCCGGCACGCCATCCTGCCCCAGCATGTCCTCGGCCACTCCGACATCGCCCCCTTGCGCAAGACCGATCCAGGCGAACGCTTCGATTGGGCGAGCCTCGCGGCCGAGGGCGTCGGCCTCCATGTGCCGTCGGCGCCGATCAGGGGAGGGCGCTTCTTCTCGCCCGGCGAGGCCGGCCAGCCGATCGAGGCCCTGCAGGCGATGTTCTCGCTCTATGGCTACGGCCTGCCGATCACCGGCGTCTATGACGAGCTGACGGAGGCCGTCGTCAGCGCCTTCCAGCGCCATTTCCGGCCGGAGCGGGTGGATGGCATCTGTGACGCCTCCACCATCGAGACGCTGCGCGATCTCATCGCCAGGCGGGGGTAGGCTGGGAGCGCAGAGGTCTTGTGTGAAAGGATAGGAGAAAAGCGCAACGCTAGCCTCCCCCAGCTTCGTGGGGGAGGCTTCGCGTCGCGCTTGTTTTTGGGTCGCACTGCCAGATCTGCACGGAACCGCTGTCCAACCAGAACCCTTCGAACTCATCCTGTGCGTTTTCGCACATCGCGACTCGACGCCACCCCTTACACACAAGCCTGCGAATGCTTCATTCCCCCCAAGACACACTCAGCCGGCGTTCTGCGCCGGCTTTTTCTTTGTTGACGTCCTGATGACATCGCGTCAGACAGGCGCGGCTAGCTGGCCGGGCGGCCGCTGTTCCAGGGCTCAGCTTCTGGAATGGAGGAAAGTCCGGGCTCCACGGAAATAGGGTGCCGGCTAACGGCCGGCGGGGGCAACCTCAGGGAAAGCGCCACAGAAAGCAAACCGCCCCGGCAGGGTTTCATTTTTTGAACTTGCCGGGGTAAGGGTGAAAGGGTGCGGTAAGAGCGCACCGCGCCTCTGGTAACAGAGGCGGCACGGCAAGCCCCACCCGGAGCAAGACCGAATAGGGACGGCCGCGGCGGCCTTCGGGCGCGCCGAAGCGCATTTCCGCGCTGCCGTCCGGGTTGGTTGCATCGAGGTTGCCGGTGACGGCAGCCCCAGAAGAATGGCCGCCACGTTCGCGCAAGCGGGCCATACAGAACCCGGCTTACAGGCCAGCTAGTATTCTCTCTCTGGGAGCGCGGACGTCCCGACGACACTCTCTTGAGTGTCGTCGGGACGTCCGCGCTCCCAGCGCGTCCATTCTTGTCTTTGTCGTCAAATCCCGCCAGATTGCGCAGCAAATCGTGTTGGAATTCGGCAATGAGCATTATCTGGACCATCGTCATCGGCTTCATCGTCGGCCTGATCGCCCGCTTCGTGTCGCCGGGGCCGCATAATCCGAGCGGCTTCATCCTCACCACCGTGCTGGGCATCGTGGGCGCCGCCCTGGCGACCTGGCTCGGTCAGCAGATCGGCTGGTACAGTTCCGGCGACAAGGCCGGCTTCATCGGCGCCATCATCGGCTCGATCCTGGTGCTGATGATCTGGCGCGTCTTCGCTCGCAGCGCCTGAGGGCGCCGGACGCATCGCGGGCAGGCTCAGCCGTTCACGGGCTGCGGCATGGCGCCCGGTTCAGGGATTTTCGTCTTGGCGCGGCGCCGCAGTTCCAGGCTTTCCTGCAGATTGCCGTGATAGGAATGGTAGCCGTGATGGTTGATGGTGGCTGTGGTATCCACCCACAATTCGCCGCTGCATTCGCGCCAGCGGTCGCAGAAAGCATAGTCCTCGCCGACCGCCTGCCCGTCCACCACCGGAATGTTGAACAGCGGATACAGGCGGTAGGGCACATTGTGATACTGGTATCCGCCGCTCTTGAAGCGGTTGACCATCTTCTCGAGCATGTCGCGCCGGCACAGCATGGCGCCGGCCCCGACGCGTAGCGCCCGCGCGAAGCCGTTGCGTATCTCGCCCAGGCGTGACTGGCCACTGAGCACAGACGGATCCTCGAACACCACATTCCAACGGACGGTGGAGGCGTGGAAGTCCTCGAGATCGCGGGCGAAGACCCTCGCCGCCTTCTCGTTGTCATAGCCCTTCGAGACATAGGGCGCCGCCGTGAAGGGCTGGTCGTAGGTCTCGCTGAACTGCAGCATGCGTAGCACTGTTTTCGGATGAACCTCCATGTCCGAGTCAAGACAAAGGAGATGCGTGCAATTTCCACTTAGAAAGTAGCTGACAACCGCGTTCCTTGCATGTTCCAGATGAGGAATTCCCGATTGACCGAGAAAGTCGACTTCGATCTTATTCTTTTTTAGTTCGAGAGCGATGCTTAAAAATGAACGAACTGCATCTATGTCTACATATCTGTTGCCACAGACGCAGGCAATGAGAACGGAGATCCTCTTCACCCGATAATCCTTTTCAATATGCGTTCTTTGGCTCTGTCGAGCCCGGCAATGCGGTATCAATGAACAAGCAGATAGCTGATTTGCCGAAGGGACGGAAGCTTATAATCCTCAACCATGGCGATAGTTGACTCTAGTTCATGTATACTATTTGTACACTGAGGGATTAAGATACACTAATTGAGATATATCGTGTGAATATTTAAGTTAAATTACTGATAATAATCAAATAGATTCGTATTTTTTGGCGGTAATATTTTATTTGCGTGAGTTTCGACTCCGTCGTGGTCACAAAATCGTGTTCAGTTTTGGTTTGACAGGCTCCGGCCTGTGCGGGGTGGCTTCGCCTTGGCATGGATCGTGCATTTGGGACGTCAGGTTCAGAGCGGTGTGGCGATGCGGGCGCTTTCCCGGCCGCGAGCCTCGCCAGTCGGCGTTGCGCCGGCTTAACGGGAGGCGCCGCGTGGTTCCTCCGAGAAAAGTGAGCACCCAACCTCTGGCGCGGGGTTGGGCACCAGGTACCACAAGCTCAAAATTTATGCGGCGCGCTTAGTGAAGGTCCACAACCATGCTGCATTTTTCTGCTAGTATCAAAAGAGGTAGATAGGGTGTGGAGTTACTGCATATGGTGAGTGCTATTACTCAATTGGACGTAATTTCCGATCGTCAGCTGGAGCAGTTCCAGCGCGACGGATACATGATTATCAAGGCCGCCTTTACAAAAGATACTGCAAAGTTATGTGAGAATTTGATTCTCGAAATGCTGAAAAGCGAACATCAAGTCGACCCGAAAGCGCCCTACAAGGCCAGGTTTGTCTTGAACAGACGTGCCAGCGTCGTTTTCGACAGGATGATAACATCCAGGCTCACCGCCGGATTGAATAAACTTTTCGGAAGGGATGGCTGGGATTCGACGCATTTCCGCAGTCATGGCGACTTCTTCATCACATTTCCAGGCTTTGTGAAATCCTCGCAAAAGCCATCGCCCCTTGTCGGTCGTTGGCATGTTGATCTCGGTTACCGCGCCGCCGAGGCCCATGACATCCATGACAGGAACTGCGCCTTCGTACCCGCATTCCTGCTGACCGACTCCAGGCAGGACGGTGCCTGCACGCTCGTTGCGGCCGGCTCGCACCGGATCGTCGCCCGCTTGCTCGGATCGATGGACGAGCCCGTCAAGCGCCAGGACATGGTGGCGTTCTGCGAAGGCTATATTTCGCGAAAGGAAGGACAGGACAGCGTGGTGCAGTTGACCGGCGAGGCCGGCGACGTCGTGGTGATGCATCCGCTCCTGATGCATGCGGCCTCGGCCAATTGCCGCGACACGGTCCGCATCATGGCCAATACCGGCGTTGGCGGTATCGGCAAGCGTCAACTCGGAGCCAACGACACCAACCGCTCTGTGGCAGATGAGGTGATCTGGCAGGAGATCAAATCGATCCAGCGCAAGCCCGCGGACGAACGCTTCCTGAAAACGGCTCTTTCCCTCAACCGCTATTTCTGGGCCCTGCGCTATCGGCTCTATGACCGGTGGAAACGGGAAGCGGAGACGAGGCGTGACAGCCGGGAAGTCTCTTTCGACTGGCGCGTATTGCCCTACCTCCTGCTTAAACCGATCTGCACGCTGACGACATCGGCCATCGTCAGGATTGTCGGATGATGCGCAAGCCGCGTGCGACGCTTACCTTGCACGGCACGCGCCTCATGTTCCCGCGACCTCGCGTAATGGTCTCCAGCAGTGCGTTGCTGTAAGTCTTGACGGACGGAACGAGATCTGGATTCGGCCGGAAATGACGATGCGAATGAAGCGGATGCTCACCCTGGTCCTGGCCGCGGCGAGCGCTGCCATGTCACTGGCGCTGTGGTCATCGGCGTCCTGGGGCGCCAAGCCGTCCCCGCCGCCTCCCGATCCAAGCTTCCATTATGTCGATGACGCCGATGCCTATGGCAAATATGTCGCCTTCATCGCCACGCGGCAGGGTTCGGTGTTCTATTATTGTGCCGGCAGCATCATCGACCGGCGCTTCATCCTGACGGCGGCGCATTGTGTCGCGCCGAAGGCCGGCGCGACGACCGTCTATTTCGGCACGGACATGCGGCATTTCCAGCGCGGGGGCAAGGGCATCCCGGCTGCGGATGTAAGGATCAATCCGCGTTATTTCGACGATACTGGCCCAGCCGAGAAGACCGCGCTGTGGTGGCAGGACCAGCACGAGGCGGACCTTGCCGTGATCGAGCTGTCGCGCGATGTCCCCGACGGCTACAAGCCCGTCGCGCTGGACTATACCACCACGTACAAGACCGACGGCCATTTCTCGCGGACGATCTCGGGCTACAGCCTGGGCTATGGCGATATCATCACGCCCAAGGGCAAGAAAAAGCTCGATATCCGGCTCAAGCGCAAGGATCTCGGCGGCCTGCGCGTGTTCGAATATTCCAACATCCTGCTCGCCGCGCCCGAGAAGGCCGCCTATTCGGTGTGCAGCGGCGATTCCGGCGGCCCGATCATCCTGAGCGACGGTGCCGATACACCGCGGCAGATCGGCGTGAACTCGCGCGCCGATCTCAAATGCCAGGGCAGTTCCGCCCCGGCGCCGATCGCCGACTCCTATGACTGGATCCGCGCTGCCATGATCGACCTCAAGGCACCGAACCCGGTGCCTGCGCGCCCGGATTACGCCGGCGACTGCGTGGAGCGTGCCGCCAGCTTAAAAAGCGTCGACGGCAAGCCCTCGGTCGAGATCAGCATTACCAATAGCTGCACGGCCACGGTACGCTGCATCGATGCCGGCTGGTACAAGGATGACAAGGGCCCGCGCACCTTGTTCAAGAACCCCGTCGATCTGAAGCCCGGCGAGGTCTACGCCAAGGCGCTGGCAGGCGTGAAAACGGCCGCCGACGAAGTGGGGCTCGCCGCATGCTCGCGGGTGGAGGACAAGGGCGCGACGGTGAGCAAGGCGGGACCGTGAGGGCGGTGCGGCCTATTTCCCCACATGCTTGTCGAGGATCAGCACGTCGATATTCCTGTCCGGGGTGTAGTTCGTCTTCTTCAGTTCATAGCGCGTGCTGCTGATCTTCTTCGCTCCGTCGGCGCAGAAGGAGACGAGGTTGTCGGGAAAGGCCTTGTCGATGGTGAGGTCGAAGCGGCCGACTGGGCCGAGGCTGTCTTTCGCGATGGCGTAGCCGAAATAGGTCTGCTGGGCCTTGAGATCGTCGGGCATCTCGCCGCCCTTGGCCTTGGCTTCGGCGATACGCTTGGTCAGGAGGTCGGCGGCGCGCAGGAAGCCGTCATCGGTGCAGTACTTCTTCTGGTATTGCGCCAGCGATTCACCGGTGAGATTGGCCTTGTCGAAATAGACGCCTGATGCCGTGCCGACGCTGGGGGTGAAGCTGTGCTGAAGCAGCACCTCCTTCCTTGCCGGGAAGACCTGCTGGCGGGTGAAGGTCGAGCGCAGGGTCCAAAGCGGGGTGACGCTGTCGCCCTCGATGCTGGCATAGCCGGTGCTGGTGAGCTTGGCGCGATCCTCGGCGCTGAGCTGCCGGATGGCCGCCACGGTGGCATCGCCGAGCGGCATCAGCGGAATGTTCAGGCCCTTGAGCAGATCGGTGATCTCGGTTTCCTGCCCGCCGTCAGGGGTGAAGAAGGCATGCTGCTCCAGCGTCGCTTCCGTCTGCCGGCCGTTAACCTTTGTCTGGAAGTTGAGGAAATTGGCGGAGCCGGGATCGGGGATGGCGACGGCGAGGTCCTGTTCGCCGGTGATATCGGGCAGCGCGAAAGAGACGGCGAGGGGAAGGTCCTTGTCGTCCTTGTTGTAGAGGCGGTAGGCGACGCGGATCTGCTTGGCGGAAAGAAAGACATCCTCGGCCCTTAGCTCGATTTGGTCGTTCTTGCCCAGAACTAGGCCACCAGCATCGAGATTGGCCACGGAATCGTCCGCCAGGGCGCCGCTGCAGGGCAAAGCGAGGGCAAGGCCGGCGCTCAGGAGGAGCGCTTTTGCGGAAGTCGACATCGGGACCGAATCTCCACACCAGTGCGGTGAATTGGCGCGATTGTGCATGGCTTTGCGAGGCGACGAAAGAGGTAAGCGCGATGCGGGAAATCGGCGGCCTGTTATACCATCGATTTGCATGACGTAAGGGAATTTCACGCGGGATTTCACGGCGCCGCGAACCGTTCATTAACCTTTCATCGGCGTTAATGGGATCGGAGAAATTCGCTCGATTTGCGGGCAAGTTCGTCCGCAATCAAGCTGTCCGAGAGTACCATGTCCGCACCGTCCATGCCCTCCAACGATGCTGCCCGGCATGTGCCGGTGATGCTCGCCGAGGTGCTGGAGGCACTGGCTCCGCGCGCGGGCGAGCGTTTCATCGACGGCACCTTCGGCGCCGGTGGCTATACCAAAGCTATTCTCGATGCCGCGCCCGGTGTGCGCGTGCTTGCAATCGACCGTGATCGCACCGCCATAAGCAATGGCATGGCGCTCGTGGAGGCTATGAAGGGGCGGCTCACGCTGGTCGAGGACCGCTTTTCCAATCTCGACGAGCTCGCGCCGATGTTGGGCGAGGGCGGGGTAGACGGTACGGTGCTCGACATCGGCGTCTCCTCCATGCAGCTCGACGAGGCCGAACGCGGCTTTTCCTTTCGCCGTGACGGACCGCTCGACATGCGCATGTCGAGCGAGGGGCCTAGCGCGGCCGATCTGGTGGCAACCCTGCCGGAAGAAACCTTGGCGCGCATCTTCTTCGTCCTCGGCGAGGAGCGCCGCGCCAATGCGCTGGCCCGCGCCATCGTCACCGACAGGGCGAAGGAACCCTTCACGCGCACCATGCAGCTCGCAGACCTTTGTGGGCGTGTGATCCGCTCCAAGCCGGGCGACATCCATCCGGCCACGCGCGCCTTCCAGGCCCTGCGCATCGCCGTCAATGGCGAGCTCGATGAACTGGGTGAAGCCTTGCTTGCCGCCGAGCGCGTGCTGAAGGCGGGCGGGCGCCTAGCCATCGTTACCTTCCACTCGCTGGAAGACCGCATCGTCAAGACCTTCTTCGCCGACCGTACCCGCAGCCAGGCCGGCGGCTCGCGCCATGCGCCCGTGACCGCGGTGCCGCCGGCAACCTTCATCCAGACCCATCGGGCCGCTGTCGCGGCTTCCCCCGCCGAGGCGGAAGCCAATCCACGCGCCCGTTCCGCCAAACTGCGCTTCGCCATTCGCAGCGAGGCGCCCGCCCGCAATACCGGTACCAGCTTTCTCGGACTGCCTGACATGAAACTTCAATCCGGGAGGAGCCGGTGACGCGCATCCTCAATCTCGTCCTGGTCGGCCTGCTGGTGGCTTCGGCGATCGGCGTCTACTCGATCAAATATGAGTCGACCCTGCAGGCCGAGAAGGTCGCCAAGCTTCGCCGCTCGATCGATGCCGAACGCCGCTCGATCGAGGCGCTTCGGGCGGAATGGGCCTATATGAGCCAGCCCGAGCGGGTGGGAGACATGGCCAAGCGCCATCTCGACCTCGTGCCGATGAAGATCACGCAGGTCATCACCCCCGCCGACCTGCCGGCCAAGGTGCAGCAGGGTGATCTGATTGCCGAGAAACTCGAAGGTTTGGGCCTTGCCGGGCAGCCGCAGGTGACAGGATCGACGCAATGAGCCAAGAGACTTTGAGCGGCGAGACTCTCGTTGAGGACCAGGCCGCGCACGCCGTCTCCACGGCGCACGAGATCGTACCCCAACCGGTTGCCGCTCCGGCGCGAGCTGCACCGCCACGCCGCATGACCAAGCTGCAGAAGAGTGCGAGCCGCATCGTGCTGATCGTGGCCGGCTTTGCCTGCATCTATGTGGCGATCTTTGCTCGCCTGACCCAGTTCGGCGCCGAACCAGACCAGCAATTCGATGCGCGCCGTTCCGCCGCCGACCAGCTCGCCGCCGCGCGCCCCGCCATCCTCGATCGCAACGGCCGCATCCTTGCCACCGATGTGCAGGTGCCCTCGCTCTATGCCGAGCCGAAGAAGATCATCGATGTCGATGAGGCGACCGAACTGCTGACAGCCCAGCTGCCGGATCTCGATGCCCGCGAGCTGCGCACCAAACTCGCTTCCGGCAAGGGCTTCATCTGGCTGAAGCGCGAGATCACGCCCGAGCAGCAGGCCTCGATCTACAAGCTCGGCCTGCCCGGCGTCGGCTTCATCATGGAGAACAAGCGGATTTATCCCAACGGCTCCACGCTGAGCCACGTGCTGGGCGCCGTGAACATCGACAACCAGGGCATCGCCGGCATCGAGAAATATATCGATTCCAAGCGCGGCCTCAGCGACTTGCAGGCGCTCGGCTACGCTTCGAGTTCGGACGACATGAAGCCGGTGCAGCTCTCCATCGACCTGCGCGCCCAGGCTATCATGCGTGACGAGCTGGTGGACGGCATGGCGCATTTCCGCGCCAAGGCGTCTGCCGGCGCCATCATGGACGTGAACACCGGCGAGATGCTCTCCCTGGTGTCACTGCCCGATTTCAATCCGAACAATCCGGCCGACGCGCTCGATCCCAACAAGATCAACCGCATCAATGTCGGCACCTACGAGATGGGCTCCACCTTCAAGGCCCTCACGCTGGCCGAAGGCATCGAATCCGGCAGGTTCACCACAAACTCAATCCTGGACGCGGTGCATCCACTGCATTTCGGCCGCTTCACCATCACGGACTACCACGCCACCTACTCGATGCTCAGCCTGCCGCAGGTGTTCGTGCATTCGTCCAATCTCGGCGCCGCCAAGATCGCACTGTCGCTCGGTACCGATGCACAGAAGGCCTTCCTCACCATGATGGGGCAGACCTCGCGCCTCGTCACGGAACTGCCGGAAAACGCCATGCCCCTCGTGCCGCGGCGCTGGAGCGAGGTGAGTACGGCCACGATCTCCTTCGGTCACGGCATCGCCGTTGCCCCGTTGCAGGCGCTGATGGCGGTGGGCGCAATGATGAATGGCGGCCATCTCATCAAGCCTACCTTCCTGATGCGCAATGAGGATAATGCTCTGGCATCCTCGATCCAGGTGCTCAAGCCGCATACCTCGGACGTGATGCGCTATGTGCTGCGCCTCAACGCCACCGATCCGAAGGGCTCTGCGAAATTCGCCGACCGGTTCGGCCTGCAGGTCGGCGGCAAGACGGGTACCGCCGAAAAGCTCGTCGGCGGGCGCTATGCCAAGGACAAGCTGCACAACTTCACCACCTTCATGGCGGTGTTCCCATTCGACAAGCCCAAATATCTGGTGCTGGTGATCTATGACGAGCCCCAGCCCGTGCCGGAGAGCTATGGCTACACCACGGCAGCCTGGAACGGCGGCGTCACCACCGGCAAGATCCTGGAGCGCGTCGCTCCGCTGCTCGGCGTGAAGCCGCGCTTCTACGATGTGCCGAACGCCATACCGCCGCTCTACGCGCCGAAGGACCAGGCGCTGAACATGGCCTGGCTCACCGCCCATTGAGGCGCGCGGCCGGCAAGAAGATGGAGGTCACGGCTCCTGCGCCACAGCCCGGTCATGGAAAGGTTCCATTGCCGGGCTTCCGTCTATAGAAGACGCCCCGCTGAATCCTTGCCAGCCGAACACCTCATGACCAAGACCCCATATGACTAAGACCCTTGCCGACATCGCGCCGAAAGACACCCTCGATCCAAGCATCGCCGGGATCGCCGTGGCCGGCATCACGGCGGATTCGCGACAGGTGAAGCCCGGCTTCGTCTTCGTGGCGATTCCCGGCACCAAGAGTGACGGGCTGGATTATGTGCCGCAAGCTGTTGCCTCCGGCGCAGTCGCGGTGGTGGCTGAGCAGAGGCTCGAGCTTGGGGGGCAGGTCGCCAGCTTCATGGTGACGAACGCCCGCAAGGCCCTCAGCGAGATCGCCGCTGCCTTCTATGACCGCCAGCCCGCCATCATCACAGCCGTGACGGGCACCAGTGGCAAGACCTCGGTCGCCGCCTTCGTGCGCCAGATCTGGGAGCGTCTCGGCCACCAGGCGGCCTATATCGGCACGATCGGCATGGTGGCACCCTGGGGCGAGACCTATGGCTCGCTGACCACGCCCGATCCGGTCGAACTGCACCGCCTGATCGACGAACTTGCCGGCAAGGGCATCACGCATCTGGCCATGGAGGCCTCCTCGCACGGGCTCGACCAGTATCGGCTCGACGGCGTCAGGCTTGCCGCCGGCGCCTTCACCAACCTGTCGCGCGACCATCTCGACTACCACCCCACGGTCGAGGCCTATCTGGATGCCAAGCTCCGGCTCTTCCGGGAATTGCTGCCGACCGGCGCCGGCGCCGTGGTCTCGGCCGATCATGCCGAAGCCCAGGCGGTGATCGCGGCCGCGCAGGCGAGGGGGCTCGCCCTCATCACCGTCGGTGAGGCCGGTGACGGCATCAGGCTGCTATCCAACCGGATCGATGGTTTCACCCAGCATCTGATGCTGGAGCATCGCGGGCGCTCCCATGCCGTGAAGCTGCCGCTTGCTGGCCGTTTCCAGGTGGAGAACGCCCTGGTGGCAGCTGGCCTCTGCATCGCCACGGGCGGGGAGCCTGCGGCCGTCTTCGCAGCGCTGGAACAGTTGCACGGCGCCAAGGGCCGGCTCGACCTGGTCGGCACCGTGGAGGGAGCGCCCGTGCTCGTCGACTATGCCCATAAGCCGGATGCGCTCGAAAAAGCGCTGGAAGCCCTGAAGCCCTTCGCCAAGCGCGAGCTCGTGGTGATCTTCGGCTGCGGCGGCGACCGGGACCCCGGCAAGCGCCCGATGATGGGCGAGATCGCCACGCGCCTCGCCGACAAGGTGATCGTCACCGACGACAATCCGCGCAGCGAGGATCCTGCCGCCATCCGTGCCGCCGTGCTCGCTGCCGCACCCGGCGCCATCGAGATCGGCGACCGCCGCCTTGCCATCGAGACCGCGGTTGCCGAACTCGGTCACGGCGATGTCTTGCTCATTGCCGGAAAGGGCCATGAACCCGGTCAGATCGTCGGCAAGACAATCCTGCCTTTTTCGGATCACGACGTGGCGCGCGAGGCCATCGCGCGCCGCACGGCGTGATTGAAGTTTATTTGGTGTAACGTCGCTCCCGCGAGCGGCCTGATTCGGCCAGGCGTGGCCGAGGGTTTGAGAGGGTTTCCATGTTCTACCTGCTGAGCCGCTTCAGCGAACATTTCGAGGTCCTCAACGTCTTTCGCTACATCACCTTCCGCACCGGCGGGGCGATTGCGACGGCATTGCTCTTCGTGTTCTTCTTCGGACCCTGGACGATCTCCTGGCTGCGCCTGAAGCAGGGCAAGGGCCAGCCGATCCGCATTGATGGCCCGCAGTCGCACCTCTCCAAGCGCGGCACGCCGACCATGGGCGGGCTGATGATCCTGTCCGGCTTGACGGTCTCGGTGCTGCTCTGGGGCAACCTCACCAATCCCTATGTCTGGATGGTGCTGCTCGTCACGCTCGGCTTCGGGGCCATCGGTTTTTATGACGACTATCTGAAGGTGACCAAGCAGAGCCACAAGGGCTTCTCGGGCCGATCCCGCCTCTCGTTCGAATTCGCCATTGCGGCGATCGCGGTGATCGTGATGGCGGAAGTGGGCGGAGCGCGCTTTTTCGGCCTCCTGTGGGGCAGCGGCGAGGCGATCCCCCAGGCGACCTCGCTGGCATTTCCCTTCTTCAAGGAACTCCTTCTCAACCTCTCCTACTTCTTCGTCGTTTTTGGCGCTTTCATCATCGTGGGCTTCGGCAATGCCGTGAATCTCACCGATGGTCTCGACGGCCTTGCCATTGTGCCGGTGATGGTGGCGGCGGGCAGCTTCGGCTTCATCGCCTATCTCGCCGGCAACGCGGTATTCTCGAACTATCTGCAGATCCACTTCGTGCCCGGTACCGGCGAACTGGCGGTGATCTGCGGCGCCATGATCGGGGCAGGCCTCGGCTTCCTGTGGTTCAACGCGCCGCCCGCCCAGATCTTCATGGGCGACACCGGTTCGCTGGCGCTCGGCGGCATGCTGGGCTCGATCGCGGTTGCGACCAAGCATGAGATCGTGCTGCTGATTGTCGGCGGCCTGTTCGTGGCCGAGACGCTGTCGGTCATCATCCAGGTGATCTCCTTCCGCTATACCGGCAAGCGCGTCTTCAAGATGGCGCCGATCCACCACCATTTCGAGCAATTGGGCTGGAGCGAGCCGCAGGTCGTCATCCGCTTCTGGATCATCGCCATCGTGCTGGCGCTGGTCGGCCTCGGCACGCTGAAGCTGAGGTAAGCATGACTCCGGTGACCTGTTTCGGCGACCGTGTGGTTGCCGTGTTCGGCCTTGGCGGCTCGGGCCTTGCGACAGCCCTGGCCCTGGCCGCGGGCGGCGCCCGGCCGATCGTCTGGGATGATGGCGAGGCCGGCCGCAACGCGGCGGCCGCCAAGGGGCTGTCGGTAGAAAATCTCGCCGAGATCGATTGGACCTCGATTGCCGCGTTGATCCTTTCTCCCGGCGTGCCGCTCACCCATCCGGAGCCGCACTGGACGGTGAGGCTTGCCGCCAGCCACGGCGTGGAGGTGATCGGCGATATCGAGCTTTTCGTGCGCCAACGCCGCCTGCAGGCGCCGGGCGCGCCCTTCGTCGCCATCACCGGCACCAATGGCAAATCGACCACGACGGCGCTGATCGCCCATCTCTTCGCGGCGGCGGGCCATGACACCCAGCTCGGGGGCAATATCGGCACGGCGATCCTCTCGCTCGAGCCGCCGGCGCCGGATCGCGTGCATGTGATCGAGTGCTCGTCCTATCAGATCGACCTTGCGCCGAGCATCGATCCTTCCGTCGGCATTCTGCTCAATGTCACCGAGGACCACCTCGACCGTCACGGCACTCTGGAGCATTACGCCGCCGTCAAGGCGCGCCTGGTCCAGGGTGCGAAGACGGCTGTGGTCGGCGTCGACGATCCCTGGTGTGCGGCCATCGCCGACGACATCGAACGCCAGGGCGGCAAGGTCATCCGCATCTCGGTGGAGAAGGTTCTTGTTGATGGCGTCTATGCCATTGGCGAGACGCTTTATTCCGCCGAAGGGGGCAGGGCGGTCGAGGTCGCCGCGCTCGCCGGCGTCGGCTCCCTGCGTGGCGCGCACAACGCGCAGAACGCCTGCGCCGCGCTTGCGGCTACGCGTGCGCAAGGCCTCAGCCTCGATCAGATCCAGGCCGGCGTGCGCAGTTTCCCCGGTCTTGCCCACCGCATGGAGCAGGTCGGCCGGCTCGGGCCTGTGCTGTTCGTCAACGACTCCAAGGCCACCAATGCCGACGCCGCCGCCAAGGCGCTCTCCTCCTTCGAGGCCATGTACTGGATCGCCGGCGGCAAGCCGAAGACCGGCGGCATCGTCTCCCTGGCCGAGTATTTCCCGAGGATCCGCAAGGCCTATCTGATCGGGGAGGCGACGGAGGAATTCGCCGAGACGCTGGATGGGCATGTCCCGTTTGTGCGCGCGGAGACCATCGACAAGGCCGTACCGCTCGCCGCCGCCGATGCCGTCGCCTCCGGCCTTCCCGAACCGGTGGTGCTGCTCTCGCCGGCCTGTGCTTCCTTCGACCAGTTCCGCAATTTCGAGGAACGGGGCAAGGCGTTCAGCGCCGCCGTGCTGGCCCTGCCGGGTATTGGGAAGGTATGACTGAGGCTGCCGAGCTACGCGTCGAAACACAGAAGGGCGGGCATGGTTCGCGGTCGGCTTCGTGCGATCGGCGGCTTGTATTGCCCCAGGAAAAGGCGACCATCAGCCGAAACGGGCTACCAGAAAGTCGATAGCGCTGCGCAGCATGGCGGTGGGCCGGCGATCCGGCGCGTAGACGAGGTGCATGGGCGTCGGCTTGTAAGACCATTGCGGCAGAACCGGTTCGAGTCGACCCGCTTCAAGATCGCGAAGCAGTAACAGCTCCGGTTGCAGCACGACGCCCGCGCTATGCAGCGCGGCGACACGCAGTGCCGATCCCTGGTTCGTGGTGAAACGGCTGCTCACGGTCACCGCGCAGGTTTCGTTTTCCGGACCGACGAGGTGCCAGACGCCTTGCGTGCGCCAATAGGCGTGGCCGAGGCATTCGTGATCGCTCAATTCCCGGGGATGTTCCGGCCGGCCGCGGCGGGCCAGATAGGAAGGCGCGGCGGCCAGAATGCGCCGATAGGGTTTCAGCGGCCGCGCGACCAGGTTCACGTCCTTCAACTCGCCGATTTGAATGCCGAGTTCACAACCCTCGCTGATCAGATCGGGAGTGCGGTTGTCGAGAACGAGATCGACGCTGACCTCGAGGTTGCGTTGCAGATAGTCCACCAGCGCCGGAACAAGGCTTTCGCTGCCGAAACTCACAGGCGCGACGAGGCGCAGGCGCCCGCGAGGGCTGGCCTGCAATTCCGAGGCACTTGCTTCGGCCATGGCCACTTCGGCCAGCACATTCTTGCATCGCTCATAATAGAGGCGTCCGATTTCGGTGATCTGGTGGCGACGGGTGGTGCGGTGAAGCAGCCGGGCGCCCAGACGACGTTCGATGGAGCGTATATGTTTGGCGACCATGGTCGCCGACACGCGGCTGGCCTCGGCGGCGGCGGTGAAGCTGCCGTGTTCCACAACCGTGACGAACATCGCCATGCCGGCCAGCCTGTCCATGATTGCAACCCATATGGTTCGGAATGAAATACCCAGATGCGTGTTTATCGCCAAATCGGTTTGCGGGACACTCCTGAGGGCCCTCAATCGGGCCTTTTCAGAAGGAAATGATCATGCCTGTCTTGCGACTGGAAATGCATCCCGGACGGACACAAGAGCAAAAGCGTGCCTTTGTCCGCGAGACGACGAGAGCCGTCGTCGAAACCCTGGTTTGCCCGCCGGAATCTGTCGAGATCATCATCACCGAGATTCCGAAAGATGCTTGGGCAGTAGCTGGAAAGCTCAAGTCGGACGGCTGAGGGCGAAGCTCCTGGATCGTCATGTCGTCTTTCGAGCGCCGGGGTGATGATCGCCCCGGCGCTCCAATACTTCGCAGAAATTCACGAGCCGTTCTGCGGAACCCAGCATTCCGCTGCCGGCCACCTCGCTCGATCTCCTTCTTCATCGGGTTCCGCATCGCGGGCCGGGAGAAAGAGCCACAAGCTGGCCCCACTTAACCCTTCCTAAACCGTGTCGGGAGCACTGCTAGGGCGTATCTGCCTCAGTTGACGGACCTCCCTTTCATGGCCTCGCGTACCGAACGTTCAGCCTTCAATTCCTGGTGGTGGACCGTCGATCGGCTGATGCTGATGACCATCCTCGCTTTGATGCTGATCGGCATCGTGCTGCTGCTAGCCGCGAGCCCCGCCGTCGCCGAGCGCATCGGCATCAATGACATGTTCCATTTCGTCAACCGCCAGGCGATCCTGATCCCGCCGGCGCTGATGGTGATGGTGGGCGTCTCCTTCCTCTCGCCCCAGGCCCTGCGACGGCTCGCACTGGCGGTCTTCATCGTCTCGATCATGCTGGTGGTGGCGACGCTGCTGTTCGGCGCCGAGGTCAAGGGCTCCAAACGCTGGATCGCCGGCATCCAGCCCTCCGAATTTCTCAAGCCAGCCTTCGTGGTGCTAGCGGCCTGGCTGTTCTCCGAGAACGTCAAGCGGCCCGATGTGCCCGGCAACATCCTCGCCATCCTGCTGCTCACCTGTTCGGCGGGCCTGCTGATCATGCAGCCCGACTTCGGCCAGACCATGCTGATCTCCATCGTCTGGGGCGCGCTGTTCTTCATGGCCGGCCTGCACTGGTTCTGGATGGTCGGGCTCGGCGGCATCGGCACTGTCGGCATCGTGGCGGCCTATCACTTCATCCCGCACGTGACCTCGCGCATCGACCGCTTCCTGAAGCCCGAGGGCACCGACACCTTCCAGGTGGACGTGGCGCGCGACGCCTTTCTCTCCGGCGGCTGGTTCGGCAAGGGGCCGGGCGAGGGCACCTACAAGCTGATCCTGCCGGACTGCCACACCGACTTCATCATGGCGGTGACGGGCGAAGAGTTCGGCCTACTGTTCGTCATGGTCCTGGTGGCCATGTTCGCGCTGATCGTGCTGCGGGGCTTCTGGCACGCCTTCAGGCTGGAAGATCCGTTCTGCCGCTTCGCCACCGCCGGCCTCACCTTGCTGTTCGGCCTGCAGTCCTCGATCAACCTGATGGTCAATCTCCACATGATGCCGGCCAAGGGCATGACGCTGCCCTTCATCTCCTATGGCGGCTCCTCGCTGATCTCGGTGGCCTATGGCATGGGCATGGTGCTCGCGCTTACCCGCCGCCGTCCGCGCACCGACATGCTGGAAAGCGCCTTCACCTTCCGTGACCGCCATCGTGGTCCCTCCGAGGCCGGCGTGGGGCTGGCATCGTGAGCGGCAAGACCATCCTGCTCTGTGCGGGGGGCACCGGCGGTCACCTCTTCCCGGCCGAGGCCCTTGCCGGTGCCCTGGTACCGCTCGGCTTCAGCGTCCAGCTCGCCACCGATGAGAGGGTGGAGCGCTACACCAGCACCTTTGCCTGGCAGCACATCCATGTCATTCCCTCCGAGACGGTACGCTCGCGCTCGCCCATGGCGATGGCGAACACGCTCTGGCGCCTCGGCAGCGGCACCCTCGCTGCCTGGCGCATGCTGGGCCGGGTGAAGCCGGCCGTGGTGATCGGCTTCGGCGGCTATCCCACCGTGCCGCCCTTGACGGCCGCGACCTGGCGCAAGATCCCCACCATGATCCACGAGGCCAATGCGGTGATGGGCCGGGCCAACCGCATGCTGGCGCCCAAGGTGACGCGCATCGCCACCGGCTTTGCCGAAGTGTCGATGATGGACAATGTCCCGAAGTCGAAGCTGATCCACACGGGCAATCCCGTGCGCCCCGCTGTGATCGCGGCGGCGGCAATGCCCTATCCCGCGACGGGCGATCGCATCACCCTGCTCGTCTTCGGCGGCAGCCAGGGGGCGGCGGTGATGTCGAAGATCGTGCCGCCGGCAATTGCCCGCCTAGACGAGGGATTGCGACGCCGTTTGCACATCGTCCAGCAGGCCCGCAAGGAGGATCTGGCCGCGGTGCGCCAGATCTATGCGGGGCTTGGCGTCAGCGCCGAGATCGAAGAGTTCTTCCGTGACCTGCCGGCCCGCATCGCCGCGGCCCATCTCGTGGTCAGCCGCAGCGGCGCCTCCACCGTCGCCGAGCTCTCGGTGATCGGGCGTCCGTCGATCCTGGTGCCGTTGCCAGGAGCGCTCGATCAGGATCAGGCTGCCAATGCACGGACGCTGGCGGCCGTCGACGGGGCGAGGATGGTGATGCAGTCGGACTTCACACCCGAAACGCTGGCAAGCGACCTGACCGCGCTGCTCGCCGATCCCGTCGGTCTGGAGCATATGGCGGCGAACGCCCGGCAGGCCGGCATTCCCGACGCGACGGACCGCCTCGCGGAATGGGTGGTGAAGCTGGCCGCGATGTAGTCTTCGGGGGGGCGGGTCTTCAGACCCTGCTGCTGTCTGATGCCTCCCGCCGGGAAGAGCCGGGTCTGAAGACCCGCCCCCCATTGTTGCCTCCGGCTCCCCGCGCCCCTATACGAACCGAAATTCCAACTTTCCGAGAGATTCCATGAAGCTGCCCCGCGAGATCGGCCCCATCCACTTCGTCGGCATCGGGGGCATCGGCATGTCCGGTATCGCGGAGGTGCTGGTCAATCTCGGCTATACGGTGCAGGGCTCGGACGCGGCCGACAACTACAACGTCAAGCGCCTCAAGGATAAGGGCGTCAAGACCTTCATCGGCCATGCCGCCGAGAATCTCGGCGATGCCGAGGTGGTTGTCGTCTCCACCGCCATCAAGCGCGACAATCCCGAGCTCGCCGCCGCCCGCGAGCGCCGCCTGCCGGTGGTTCGCCGCGCCGAGATGCTGGCCGAGCTGATGCGGTTGAAGACTTGCGTCTCCATCGCGGGCACCCACGGCAAGACCACCACGACCTCGCTGGTGGCGACGCTCCTCGATGCCGGCGATTTCGACCCCACCGTGATCAATGGCGGCATCATCAACGCCTACGGCACCAATGCGCGTCTCGGCTCCAGCGACTGGATGGTGGTGGAGGCGGATGAAAGCGACGGCACCTTCCTGAAGCTGCCCACGGATGTCGCCATCGTCACCAATATCGACCCCGAGCATCTCGACCACTTCAAGACCTTCGATGCCATCAAGGACGCCTTCCGCGCCTTCGTGGAGAACATCCCGTTTTACGGCTTTGCCGTGATGTGCCTGGACCACCCGGTGGTGCAGGAACTCGTCGGCACCATCGAGGACCGCCGCGTCGTCACCTATGGCGAGAACCCGCAGGCCGATGTGCGCCTCACCGATCTCGATCTTTCGGGCGGGCGCTCGCGCTTCCGCGTGGTGATCCGCGACCGCAAGACTGGCGCGAGCGTCGAGCTCCCGGATCTCGGCCTGCCCATGCCGGGCGGCCATAACGCCCTCAACGCCACCGCCGCCATTGCTGTCGCCCATAATCTCGGCATGGATGCCGACGCCATCCGCAAGGGCCTTGAAAGCTTCGGCGGCGTCAAACGGCGCTTCACCCGCACCGGCGAGTGGAACGGCGTCGCCATCTTCGACGATTATGGCCACCACCCGGTGGAGATCGCCGCCGTGCTCAAGGCCGCGCGCGCCTCGACCAACGGTCAGGTGATCGCCGTGGTGCAGCCCCACCGCTACACCCGTCTTGCCAGCCTCTTCAACGAATTCTCCGCCTGCTTCAACGATGCCGACATGGTCATCGTCGCCGATGTCTATGCGGCGGGCGAGAGCCCGATCCCAGGCGCCGACAAGGACGGCCTCGTCGCCGGCATCCGCGCCCGCGGCCATCGTCATGTCGTGGCCCTCGACCGTCCCGGCTCGCTCGCCGGCATCGTCGCCTCGGTGGCCAAGCCCGGCGATTACGTCATTTGCCTCGGCGCTGGCAACATCACCCAGTGGGCTTACGCGCTGCCGGGAGAACTGGCGGCGCTGGGGTAATCCCACGAGATCACGGTAAGCTCCGGCCAGATCGCCTTTGCCTTGGCCGCCTTGGCGGCCAATCCCTTGTCGAGCCCCCGATGGGGGTTGGGGCGAACGATCATGCCGAACATATCTTCGAGCCCGAAAGGCGCGGCGATGTCGAGGCAGTCGTCGGCTTCCAGCCGCACGCCCACGGCGTGGACGATCGCCGCATAATGGAGGAAGGCTTCGTCCGCCGACCTGAGTTGCGGGTAGGGGGTGCCGAAGCGCTGTTCGAACCACAGATGCACGCGGGCTTGGTTGCGGACTTCCACCGGCCAGCGGCCGGCAAAGGCTGCCTCGGACTGCCTGATGATCGCATCCTCAGCCTCCCAGCTCAGGTCGCCATCGTCGAAATAGATGAGGTCGTAATCCTTGATGCCCGTACCCCTCGGCTGGCCGGTGAGATGGTTCCATACCGTCTGGTAGATGCTGCCCGCTGCCAATCGCCATTGCGGCAGGCCGAGCGAACGGGCGATGCGCAGGAAGACCATGAGGTCCTCATCCGCCCTCAGGATGGCGCGCAGGCGCTCTTCATAGGTCTGAGGCTTGCTCATGGCACTCCACGGCAGAATCGCTGGGCTTTTCCCCGAATGTAAGCAATAAAGCGCGCGTTCCCAATCGCCGATCGCCTCGATGACTTTTCCCGACATCACCTCCTCCCTGCGTCTCCTGATGCCCGGCCTGCGCGGTGCGCTCGAGGCCAATGCGCCGATGGCGCCGCTGTCCTGGTTCCGCACTGGCGGCCTGGCGCAGGTGCTGTTCACGCCGGTGGACGAGGACGATCTCGCGCTGTTCATGGCGGCTCTGCCGTCGGAGGTGCCCTGGATGGTGGTGGGGCTCGGCTCCAATCTCCTGGTGCGCGACGGCGGACTCGAAGGCGTCGTCATCAGGCTCGGCAAGGGCTTCGGCGGCATCGAGGTTGATGGCCTCGCCGTCAAGGCCGGAGCGGGGGTGCCGGATGTGAAGGTGGCGCGAGCGGCAGCCGAGGCCGGCATCAAGGGGCTCTCCTTCCTGCGCGGCATTCCCGGCGCCATCGGCGGGGCGCTGCGCATGAATGGCGGCGCCTATGGCGGCGAGACCAAGGACGTTTTCGTGTCGGCGCGGGCGGTTGCGCGCGATGGTTCGCGCGTCACCTACGATGTCGCCGCGATGGGCTTCACCTACCGCAGATGTGCGGTTCCTACGGACGTGGTCTTTACCGAAGCGGTGTTCCGGGGCGTGCCGGGCGATCGCGAGGAGATCCTCGCCGAGATGCAGCGCATCACCGAATCCCGCTCCTCCACCCAGCCCGTCAACACGCGTACGGGCGGCTCCACCTTCAAGAACCCACCGGGGCACTCGGCCTGGAAGCTGGTGGATGAGGCCGGTTGCCGCGGGCTGACCATTGGCGGTGCCCAGGTTTCGCCGATGCATACGAACTTCCTCGTCAATCTCGGCAATGCCTCAGCCGCCGATATTGAGACTCTGGGTGAGACAGTTCGCGAATGTGTCAGGAACCAATCGGGCATCGAGCTCGAATGGGAGATCAAACGCGTCGGCACGCCTGCCTGAGAGGCCCGCGCGGCTCATCTGCCGTAACGGCATGTCGCAGCGTCCCGCGTGCAATTTTCCGAACGCCTCCAGCCGCTAAAGACGCAATCCTTAAGCGCTGGTAACCGATTGTTTACCGATTTGTCCGAAAGCTAACCTTAATGGGGCGTGTGACATTTTCCGCTTGAGGAGAATGAGCGGGCTCCTGAAACCGCCCTTCAAAAAGATCATCCCGCGCGGGTGGTTCCTCAAGAGAGCGTTGGCTTCGAGCATATGCTGCGTTTGTTCAATCTGCCCGATTTGCGCCAAGCCGGATTCACGACCCGTACCTGGGTGGATCTGCGCTCGACGCGCCTGCAGCGCTTTGCTTCCAATCCGCCGCGCGGCCTGGGGCTGACGCTGGCGCTCGCCTTTCTCGCCAGCACCATCGTCTATGGCGCCGAGACAGGCCCGGTCTGGCCGCAGATGCAGGCCCAGTACGGCACCCCGCTCGACATGGCCGCCAATGCCTGCGGCTTTCGCATCGAAACCGTGGCCGTCACGGGGCAGCGGGAGCTGACCGACCAGCAGATTTTTGCGGCGGCCGGCGTCACCAACACCTCCTCCCTGCTGTTCCTGGACGCAGAGGCGGCGCGCGAGGGGCTGGAGAAGCTGCCGCTCGTCCAATCCGCCCAGGTCCGCAAGCTCTTTCCCTCCACGCTTTCGGTGACCATCGAGGAGCGCAAGCCCTATGCCCTCTGGCAGCGCGATGGCTCGGTGATGGTGATCGCCGAGGACGGCACGGTGATCGACAATGCCGTCGACCAGCGCTTCGCCGACCTGCCGCTGGTGGTGGGTGAGGGGGCCGACAAGCACGCCCATGAGATCATCGCCGCCCTGGCCGACACGCCCGAATTGAACGGGCGGGTGAAGGGCGTCACGCTGGTCTCCCAGCGCCGCTGGAATCTCACGCTCGACAACAGCGTGGTGGTGAAGCTGCCGGAGGAAAACCCCGAGCAGGCCTTGAAGAATTTGGCGGCCCTCGAACGGAACGCCAAGGTTTTGGAAAAAGATATCTTGGCAGTCGATATGCGTATGCCCGATCGCGCTACTTTTCGTTTGAGTGAACAGGCCGCCGCGGCCCGGGCCGATGCCATTGCCAAGAAGAAGAAGGGGGACAAGGTATGAGCCCCTTCGAGAACGGCCTGACCCCCAAGCTGAAGCCGCTGGCGCCGCGCAGGACCAGCGTGATGTCGGTGCTCGATGTCGGCACCAACAAGATCGTCTGCCTGATCGCCCGCCTACGCCCGCTGGAGGGTGCGGACCTGCTTCCAGGGCGCAGCCACCAGGCCCAGATCCTGGGCATCGGCCATCAGCGTTCGCGCGGCATGAAGTCGGGCGCCGTCGTCGACATGGAAGCGGCCGAGCAGGCCATCCGCCACGCGGTCGATGCCGCCGAGCGCATGGCCGGGGTGCGCGTGGAGTCGGTGATCGTCAACGTCTCCTGCGGCCGCATCAACAGCGAGCACTACTCCGCTTCCGTCCAGCTCAGCGGCCATCAGGTCTGCGATCACGACATCCATCGCGTGCTCGATGCCGGCGCCAACCATTCGGTGCGCGACAGCCGTGCCGTGCTGCACTCCCTGCCCATCGGCCACATGCTCGACGGTGTCGGCGGCATCCGCGATCCGCGCGGCATGCTCGGCCGCCAGCTCGGCGTCGACATGCATGTGGTGACGGCGGAAGCCTCGCCCGCCAAGAACCTGATGCTCGCCATCGAGCGCTGCCATCTCCACGTCGAGGCCATGGTGGCGACGCCCTATGCCGCCGGTCTCTCGGCCCTGGTCGACGACGAGACCGAGATGGGCGTCACCCTGATCGACATGGGCGCCGGCACCACCTCGGTGGCCGTGTTCGCCAATCGCGCCTTCGTGCATGCGGACGGCCTGGCGGTCGGCGGCGCGCATGTCACCACCGACGTGGCGCGCGGCCTGTCGACCAAGCTCTCGGAGGCCGAGCGCCTCAAGGTCCTCTACGGCGCCACCATCGCCAGCCCGTCCGACGATCGCGAGACCATCGCGGTGCCGCCTGTGGGGGACGATCATGGCGACGGCATCCATCACGTGCCGCGTTCGCGCCTGGTGCGCATCATCCGCCCGCGCATCGAGGAGATCCTCGAAATGGTGCGCGACCGCCTGCGCAATTCCGGCGCCTGGGCCGAGGCCGGCCGCCGCGTCGTGCTGACGGGCGGCGCCTGCCAGCTTACCGGCACGGTAGAGCTTGCGCGCAAGATTCTGGACCGTCAGGTCCGCATCGGCCGCCCGCTCGGTATCGCGGGTATGCCGGAGGCCGCAAAGGGACCACCTTTCGCTACGGCAGCGGGCCTTCTGGTCTACCCGCAGATCGCAGGAGTTGAGCATTTCGAACCGCAGGTCCGGATGCGCGCTCAAGCCACTGGAACAGACGGTTATTTCGGTCGGATGGGACGGTGGTTGAAGCACAGTTTCTAAGTCTTGATTTCAAAAAGGAAATCCAGTTTCGAATCAGGACGGGTACCTTGAACTACTAAGGTCGAGCGGTTTTTCAAGGCCGCTTGAACTTAAAAAAACCGGTCAATTTCGGCCGGAATACACAAAAGCCTGCTTCGCAAATCAGTAACTTTCTGATTCAAGGGGTAGGAAGGGGTCGTAAGGCCTTGAAGAACGTCAATTAAGGGGCGCGGAGACGCGGCCTTTGCAAAAGAGGCGAACCATGACGATCAACCTCAAGATGCCGGATATCCGGGAACTGAAGCCGCGTATCACCGTGTTCGGCGTTGGTGGGGCTGGCGGCAACGCTGTCAACAACATGATCGAGGCTGGGCTCGAAGGCGTCGACTTCGTCGTCGCCAATACCGACGCCCAGGCGCTGACTCTCTCGAAGGCTGACCGCATCGTGCAGATGGGCATCCAGGTCACCGAGGGCCTCGGCGCCGGCTCGCAGCCGGAAGTTGGCCGCGCCGCTGCGGAAGAGGTGATCGACGAGATCCGCGATCATCTGAATGGCGTTCACATGGTCTTCGTCACCGCCGGCATGGGCGGCGGCACCGGCACCGGCGCTGCCCCCGTGATCGCCCGCGTGGCACGAGAGGTCGGTATCCTTACCGTCGGTGTGGTGACCAAGCCCTTCCACTTCGAGGGCCTGCGCCGCATGCGCCTGGCCGAGTCCGGCATTGCCGAGCTGCAGAAGAGCGTCGATACCCTCATCGTCATTCCGAACCAGAACCTGTTCCGGGTCGCCAATGACAAGACCACCTTCGCCGACGCCTTCGCGATGGCCGACCAGGTGCTCTATTCGGGCGTTGCCTCCATCACCGACCTGATGGTCAAGCCTGGCCTGATCAATCTCGACTTCGCCGACGTCCGCGCCGTGATGCGCGAGATGGGCAAGGCGATGATGGGTACCGGCGAAGCCTCCGGCGAGCGCCGCGCCATCCTGGCTGCGGAAGCCGCCATCGCCAACCCGCTGCTCGACGATGTCTCGATGAAGGGCGCCCGCGGCCTCCTCATCTCCATCACCGGCGGCCCCGACATGATGCTCTACGAGCTCGACGAAGCCGCCACCCGCATCCGCGAGGAAGTCGATCCGGAAGCCAACATCATTCTCGGCGCCACGCAGGATCCGTCGCTGGAAGGTACCATGCGCGTGTCGGTGGTCGCCACCGGCATCGACTCGGCCCTCTCGCCGCAGGCCGCGCCCTCCAAGGACGATTTGCGCCTCGCCGAAATGACAGCCCGCGTGCGCGAGCAGGCTGCGGCCCAGGCCGCTCAAGCTGCCCGTGTCGCTGCGCCCCGCCCGGCCGCTCCGGCTCCCGCCCCGATCATGGTCGAGACGGCAGCCGTGCAGCCAGAGATCGCCCAGCCTGTCCTCGCGCCGGCTCCAGTCGAGCCCGCGCCGATGGCCGTCGCCAACGACGTGACGCTGCGCCCTTTGGCTCCGAAGCCCACTCTCTTCCGTGAGCCGGTGGTCGAGGAAGCCCCGCGCCCGACCGAGCATTATGCCGAGCCCGACCATTTCGTGCCGCCCGCGCCCGAAAAGGCCGTGGTGCGTCCGCCTCGCATGCCGAGCATCCAGGACCTGCCGATGCCCGTGCAGGCCCAGATCGCCGCCCAGCGTGCTCCCGAAGCTCATCAGGGCCCGAGCGCCGACAAGAAGCGCATGACGCTGTTGCAGCGCCTTGCTGCTGTCGGTCTCGGCCGTCCTGAGACGGAGGAGGTGGAAGCGGCCCCCGCGCCGGTGGCGCGCCAGCCCGAGCCCCGTCCGGCCCCGCCGCGTCCGCCGGAAGCCCAGCGCCGTCCGCCGGCCCCGCGCCCGGCTCCTCAGGTTCGCTCGATTGAGGACGAGCAGCTCGAGATTCCGGCCTTCTTGCGCCGTCACTCCAATTGAGACCAAATTCCAGCCTGTGAGGAATTTGTAACCATACAACTGAACATCGACGGCCCGGGCTCGCCACCCGGGCCGTAGTCTTTTGAAATGATTAAGGATTCGGAAATTAGGGTGAGCGGCCTGAATGAGGCAGGCCTGTGTTACAGACCGTAAGAAAGCGTGATTTGGCTAAACCTTTGGGTTCTGCTTTACGTATTTCTGAAGAAAGGTCCGAGTCCACGTCGTCAGATGTGGTCGACAAGGACCAAGGGTCAAAAGAGAAAACAGGCCAGTCTGGTTTTGGTTGAGTTTCGCCCAGTTGGCGGATGGCTTGTGGAATACGAACATGAAATCTGGTTTCCAGACGACTTTGAATGACCGGGTATCCCTTGAAGGGATCGGTGTCCATTCTGGCAAGCCTGTCTCAATCACCTTGCATCCGAGCGAGGCCAATAGCGGGATCGTTTTCCTGCGCACCCATCTCGAGAATGGGCGCGAGCGGGAGATCCTGGCTCATTATCCCAATGTCATCGATACGCGCCTGTGCACTGTCGTGGGTGACCCTGTGCGCGGTTCTGTTGCCACCGTCGAGCATTTGATGGCTGCCCTGCGGGGGCTGGCCATCGACAATGTCACGGTCGAGGTTGACGGTCCCGAGATTCCGATCATGGACGGGTCCTCGGCGGTGTTCGTGGATGCGATCGACCAGGTCGGCATCGCCACGTTGCGGACGCGCCGTCGCCAGATCAAGGTGCTCAAGCCGGTGCGGGTCGAGATGGGCCGTGCCTGGGCCGAACTCCTGCCCACTGACAAGAGCGCGGCCGGCTTCCGTCTCGATGTCGAGATCGATTTCGAGTCGCCGCTGATCGGCCGTCAGCGCCGCATTCTCGACCTCACGCCGGACTCGTTCCGCCGCGAACTGTCGCGTGCGCGCACCTTCGGCTTCGTCAAGGATGTCGAGCAGCTGTGGGAGCGGGGCCTCGCGCTCGGTTCCTCGCTGGAGAATTCGGTGGCGCTGGGGGAGGATCGCATCCTCAATCCGGAAGGGCTGCGCTATGGTGACGAATTCGTGCGTCACAAGATGCTCGATGCCGTCGGCGATCTCGCCCTTGCCGGTGCACCGCTGATCGGTCTGTACCGCTCCTATTGCGGCGGCCATCGCGTCAACTTCATGATGCTCGAGGCGCTCTTCGCCGATGACAGCGCTTGGACCATGGTCGATGCACCGGTACGCCGCGAGAGCGGCCACGCCGAATTGAGCAGCGGGCTCGCAGCCGCCGCTTTCGCGCCCGATACCAATTGAGCGCGAAGGCGTTTGCCTTCTTTGGCGATATTGCAGCAAAGCTTTGTACAAATCGATCGAGGCGGTGGCGCTTGGCCTTACAATCGGCTAGAAGGGCGCGTGAATTGCCACCGGGCAAATGGCCTTTCCGCCATGGAGGGGCCATGGTTGCCTGCCAAGGTCGAGCCACGAAGTGTTAACGTTGTGGTGCGAATCTGATGGATGGGATCATCCACCGGAAGCGTGCCGCGACGCCGGTTTTCGTCGAAGTAGAGGTTTGAGTGATGCCGCTGCGTTCCCTCTCGTCTTCCCGCGCGATCGCGACGCGGCTTGCGGTCCGCGTCTTCGCGGTCGCCATGCTGGCGATCCCGCTGGCTGCCTGCGGCCTGTGGGATGACGATCCGGTCTACACCACCCAGGCCACCGACCCGCCGGACCTGCTCTACAATCAGGGCCTCGTGGCCATGAAGGGGGGCGACTATTCCAAGGCGATCAAGCGCTTCGACTCGCTCGACAAGCAATATCCGCAGACGGATTGGCAGAAGAAGGCGGTTCTGATGAGCGCCTACGCCAATTATTCCTCCGGAAACTATGACGATGCCATCTCGGCTGCGCGCCGCTATGTGACACTGTGGCCGAAGGACAAGGATGCGGCTTACGCCACCTATATCTGGGCCAATTCGCAATATAAGCAGATCCCGGACGTTACGCGCGACCAGGACCGCGCCAACCAGGCCCTGGCCGGCTTCCAGATGATCCTCTCCGACTATCCGAAGTCGGAATATGTTGACGATGCCAAGTTCAAGATCCAGGTCGTGAAGGATCAGCTGGCCGGCAAGGAAATGGAAATCGGCCGCTACTACCAGAAGCAGGAAAACTACACGGCCGCCGTCAACCGCTACAAGACGGTGGTGGCGCAGTACGCGCAGACCCGCCAGATCGAGGAAGCGCTGAGCCGCCTGACCGAATGCTACATGGCGCTGGGCCTCAGCAACGAGGCGCAGACGGCTGCCGCCATTCTCGGCCACAACTATCCCGACAGCCAGTGGTACAAGGACGCCTATTCGCTCGTGAAGTCGCATGGCCTCGAGCCGCGCGAGGACACCGATTCCTGGCTGAGCCGTACCTTCCGCAACGCCATCACCCTCTGAGCGCTTTCATCTCGATTTGTTGAAGGGGCCGGTCGAGAGACCGGCCTTTTCCTTGTGTGCGACGCGCTCTTTTGGCATGCGACGCAGCGCCAAGAACGATATAAGACCGCATGCTCGTCCAGCTCGCCATTCGCGATATCGTCCTGATTGACCGGCTCGACCTCGATTTCGCCTCGGGGCTTTCGGTGCTGACGGGAGAGACCGGCGCCGGCAAATCGATCCTGCTCGATGCCTTTTCGCTGGCCCTCGGCGGGCGCGGCGATGGCACGCTCGTCCGTCACGGCCAGAGCCAGGGGCAGGTGACGGCCGTGTTCGACATTGCCGTTGATCATGCCGCGCGGGCCGTGCTGAAGGCCAACGACATACAAGATGACGGCGACCTCATCCTGCGCCGCGTGCAGATGGCCGACGGCCGCACGCGTGCCTTCATTAACGACCAGCCTGTCAGCGTGCAGGTGTTGCGGGCCACCGGGGCGGCGCTGGTGGAGATCCATGGCCAGCACGACGACCGCGCCTTGACCGATCCCGCCTCGCATCGCGCCCTGCTCGACGCCTTTGGCGGCCTTGAAAAACTGGCGGACAGTGTCGCCGCCAGGCACGCAGCCTGGCGCAAGGCGACGCAGACCCTGGCCCAGCATCGGGCGCGCCTCGAAAAGGCGAGGGCGGAAGGGGACTGGCTGCGCCATTCGGTGGACGAACTCTCAAAGCTCGACGTCCAGCCGGGAGAGGAAGAGGCGCTGGCCGAGCGTCGCGCCCTGATGATGCAGGCCGAGAAGATCGCCGTCGATCTCAAGGAGGCCCATGACGGGGTCGGCGGCCATGACTCGCCCGGCCCGGCACTGGCCGCCATCATCCGTCGACTCGAGCGGCGCGGTGCCCAGGCCCCGCGTCTGGTGGAGCCCGCCATCGCTTCGCTCGACCAGGCGCTGAATGCGCTGGAGGAGGCGCGCATCGCCCTGCAGACCGCGCTGGAGGAGGCGAATTTCGATCCTGCCGAGCTGGAGAGGCTGGAAGAACGCCTGTTCGCCCTGCGGGCCGCAAGCCGCAAATATGACGTCATGGTCGAGGGGCTTCCGGCCCTCGCCGAGCGTTACGCCGCCGATCTCGCGGCTCTCGATGAGGGAGAGGGCCAGCTCAGGGCGCTGGAGGAGGCAGACCGGGCCGCCCGACTGGCCTATGAGGCCGAGGCCGCCACCCTTTCGCAGAAGCGTCAGGCCACGGCCAGCCATCTCGACAAGGCCGTCAATGGCGAGCTCGGCCCGCTCAAGCTGGAGCGCGCCAGGTTTTCCACCAATGTCGACAGCGACAAGACCCTGGCCTCGCCCGATGGTTTCGACCGCGTCGAATTCTGGGTACAGACCAATCCCGGCACGCGCCCCGGCCCGATGATGAAGGTCGCTTCCGGCGGCGAGCTCTCCCGTTTCATGCTGGCCCTGAAGGTGGCGCTGGCCGACCGCGGCTCGGCGCCCACTTTGGTGTTCGACGAGATCGACTCCGGCGTCGGCGGCGCGGTCGCCGACGCTATCGGCCAGAGGCTGGCGCGGCTTGCCGAGCGCGTGCAGGTCATCAACGTGACCCACGCCCCGCAGGTCGCCGCCCGTGCCTCCACCCACTTCCTCATCGCCAAGGAAGCCCAGGGCAAGGAAAAGGTCGCCACGCGCGTCTCGCCGCTGGATGTCGCGCGGCGGCGGGAGGAAATCGCCCGCATGCTCGCCGGCGCGCACGTGACGGAGGAGGCGAGGGCCGCCGCGGACAGGCTGCTGGGGGGCGGGGTGCAGGGGTAGTTCGGTGTGCCGATCTCCAGATCGGCATGGAAACGTGGCGTGTGGGGATAGGATGCCGATCTGGAGATCGGCACACCAAGCCTGCGTGAGGCTCGATGACTGAGGAAACACTCCATCTCGGATGGCATCAGCCGCATTCGCTGCCTCACTTCGATTCACCAGAAATAACGCAGTTCGTCACGTTTCGCCTGGCGGACAGCCTGCCGGCCAATGCCGTCAATCCCGACAGAACCAACGAGTTCAATAGACGACGTGTCGAGCGAGAGCTTGATAGAGGCAGCGGGGCCTGTTGGTTGAAAATCCCCGAAATCGCTGATCTCGTAGAACGGTCGCTGCTGGCGTTCGATGGCGAGCGTTATCGGCTTTGGGCTTGGTGCGTCATGCCCAATCACGTGCATAGCTTGTTCGAGATGATCGAGGGCAACAGGCTGGGCGATATCGTCAAATCGTGGAAAGGCTACACGGCGATACGCGCTAACCGCATACTTCGGCTGGACGGGCCATTCTGGCAGCGCGATTACTTCGATCGCTACATGCGCAACGAAGAACAGATGGCCAGGACCATCGACTATATCGAGCGGAATCCTGTTCAGGCTGGATTGTGCCGCGAGCCAGCTGAATGGCGTTGGTCGAGTGCTCACTTCCGGTAGCGCTGAAGCATTGCCTCGGTGTGCCGATCTCCAGATCGGCACGAGAACCGCAACGTGAGCAGGAAAGAGATGCCGACCTGGAGGTCGGCACACCGAGGCCGCGCCCTGTCGGCGAAGCCTGCGCTGACTACGCGTCCTTGGAGGGCACCGTTCGAGCGCTTGTTCCCGTGGGCGATGAGGAGCTGGTTTGGTGTGCCGATCTCCAGATCGGCATGGAGACGTGGCGTGTGAGGATAGGATGCCGATCTGGAGATCGGAACACCAAACCAGCGCTCCACCAACCCTCTGCCCCGATTGGAATGGTTGTGTTAAGCCAATGCCAACTCTCCGTGCCGGTAAAGCATTTCCATGATCAATCCAAAGCCCGTCTCCGAACTCACCCTCGAGGAAGCCCGCAGCGATTATGGGGCGTTGACCGCCAGGCTGCTGGAAGCGGAGCAGGCCTATTTCCAGGATGATGCGCCCGTCATCTCCGATGCGGACTATGATGCGCTTCGCCTGCGCTACGGCGCCATCGAGCAGAAGTTTCCTGAGCTCAGGACGGCGGAAAGCCTTTCCAACAAGGTGGGCGCGGCGCCGTCGGAGAAATTCGCCAAGGTTCGCCACCGCGTGCCGATGCTGTCGCTTTCCAACAGCTTTCTGGACGCGGATGTCGAGGAGTTCGTCGGCCGCATCCGCCGTTTCCTCGGCCTCGGCGAGGGGGATGACCTGGTCATCACCGCCGAGCCCAAGATCGACGGCCTGTCCTGCTCATTGCGCTACGAGGACGGCAAGCTCGTGGTGGCGGCAACGCGCGGCGACGGCGCCGAAGGCGAGGATGTCACCAACAATGTCCGCACCATCGGCGACGTGCCCAACACGCTGAAGGGCAGGGCGCCGGACCGTTTCGAGGTACGCGGCGAAGTCTATATGCGCCACAGCGACTTCAGCGCCATGAACGAGCGCCAGGCGGCGGCGGGCAAGCCGCTCTTCGCCAATCCGCGCAATGCCGCCGCCGGATCGCTGCGCCAGCTCGATGCCTCGATCACCGCGAGCCGTCCTCTGCATTTCTTCGCCTATGCCTGGGGCGATGTGAGCACGCTGCCGTCCGATACGCAGTTCGGCGTGGTCCAGGCCTTTGCCGACTGGGGCTTCACCGTCAATCCGCTGATGGTGCGCTGCCACGGCGTCGAGGACCTGCTCAGGCACTACCACATGATCGAGGACCAGCGCGCGAGCCTGGGCTACGACATCGACGGCGTTGTCTACAAGGTCGACCGGCTCGATTTGCAGCAGCGCCTTGGCTTTGTCTCCCGCTCGCCGCGCTGGGCCACCGCGCACAAATTCCCGGCCGAGAAGGCCACGACCATCCTGCGAGACATCGAGATCCAGGTTGGCCGCACCGGCGCGCTTACGCCGGTGGCTAAGCTCCAGCCCGTCACCGTGGGCGGCGTGGTCGTCTCCAACGCGACGCTGCACAATGAGGACGAGATCGCCCGCAAGGACGTGCGTGTGGGCGACACCGTGATCGTGCAGCGCGCCGGCGACGTCATTCCGCAGATCCTGGGACCTGTGCTGGAGAAGCGTCCGGCCGAGGCCGTACCCTATGTCTTCCCGGCACTCTGCCCTTGCTCGCTACAGACGCCGGTGGTTCGCGACGAGACCGTCACGGGCGGAGAGGGCGCGGTGCGGCGCTGCTCGGGTGAGTTTGCCTGCCCCTTCCAGAAGATCGAGCATCTTCGTCATTTCGTGTCGCGCCGCGCCTTCGATATCGAGGGCCTCGGCGAGAAGCAGATCGCCTTCTTCTTCGAGGACGCCGAGCTGCCGATCCGCGAGCCCGGCGACATCTTCACTCTGGCGGCACGCGACAAGCAGAACCTCAAAAAGCTCAGGGATCGCGAAGGCTTTGGCGAGACCAGCTCCCGCAATCTCTTCGCCGCCATCGATGCCCGCCGCGACATCGCGCTGGAGCGCTTCCTCTATGCGCTCGGCATCCGCCATGTCGGCGAGACCACGGCCCGCCAGCTCGCCCGCGCCTACGGCTCCTGGCAGGCCTTCGAACAGGCGGCGTTGCGCATCGCCGCCAAGGACGAGGAAGCGGCGGCCGAGATGGACGCCATCGATCAGATCGGCGAGACGGTGGTGGAGGCGATCGGCGCCTATTTCGGCGAAGCGCACAATCTGGCCATCCTCGAACGCTTGACCGCGGAAGTCCGCATCATCGACGCCGAAAAGCCACGGGCCGAAAGCCCGGTTGCCGGCAAGACCGTGGTCTTCACCGGCTCGCTGGAGCGCATGAGCCGCGACGAAGCCAAGGCCATGGCGGACCGCCTCGGCGCCAAGGTCTCTGGCTCGGTGTCGAAGAAGACGGACCTCGTCGTCGCCGGCCCTGGCGCCGGTTCGAAACTGGCAGATGCGCAAAAGCACGGCGTGCGCGTCATCAATGAGGATGAATGGTTCGAGCTCGTGAATGGAGCAGGGAACAAAGCAAATGACCAGAACCTATAAACTTGCCTTCGGCCTGATGCTGGCGCTGGGCCTCGCGGCGCCGGCGCTGGCTGCCGAGACGACACCCGAGGCGGTAGTGCAGCAGATCTATTCGGGCAAGACGCCTACCACCAAGAGCCTCGACATCATCGACAATGCCAAGCTGCGTGCGAAATATCTCAGCAAGGATCTCGCCTCGGCTGTGAAGAAGGATAACGACGAGTCAGCCAAGTCGGGCGATGTCGGGGCTCTCGATTTCGATCCGGTGAGCGACTCGCAGGATCCGATGATCAAGGACCTGAAGATCGAGCCCCTGCAGGTGCAGGGCGACAAGGCGCAGGTGAAGGTGAGCTTCAACACCTACGATCCCAAGCGTGACGAGCTCCTCTACGACCTGGTGAAGGAAGGCGGCCAGTGGCGCGTCTTCAACATCTCGAAACAGGGCAGCGCCGAGGATGCCTGGTCGCTGCGCCAGATCCTGTCGCTGAAATAAGTCGGGTCGATTTTTCGGCCGGATGCAACTTTCGTCCAAGCAATGGGTTGCCGGCTGCGTTATCTTAAGGGCATGCAGCCGCAATCCACCGCCTTTACGACGCTTGAAGATGCCGCCGAACGGGGAGACGCTGTGCGGTTCTGGCGCGAGCAGCGCTATGACGGGCTGGAATGCCTGAGCGCCGTGTTTCGTCGGCACCGCTACGTCCCGCATACCCACGAAACCTATGCCATCGCCGCCGTTCTCGATGGCTGCGAGGCTTTCCATCACCGCGGTGCGCGCCATTATGTCAGCCCCGGTAGCTTCGCGGTGGTCTGTCCCGATGAGTTGCACGACGGTGAACCGGCCGATGACGGATTCGTCTATCGCGTGCTCTACCCGACCATCGATCTGATGCGCTCGGTTGCCGAGGATGCCTTCGGGCGCCCGGTGCCGGGGACGCCCTGGTTCGATCATTCCGTGGTCGATGATGCCGATCTTGCCGGAGAGCTCGTGAAACTGCAGATCGCTCTCACCGATCCCGAGGTGACGCTGCTCGAACGCGATGCGCGGCTGGGGCGCTTCTTCTCCGCCATGCTGGGGCGCTGGGGCGGCCTGGGAGAGCCTATCAAGCTCGGCCATGAGAGCGGACCGCTCACCAAGGCGCGGGACTATCTGGACCAGCATTTCGACCGCGACGTCGCGCTGGACGAACTGGCGCAGGTGGCGGGGCTCAACCGCAGCCATCTCGTGCGCTCCTTCCGCAAGGCGATGGGCACCACGCCCCACGCCTATCTGCTCGACCGCCGCTACCGCGCCGCCCGCCGCCTGCTCGCCGCCGGCGAGGGGCCGGCCGAAGTCGCCGCCGCTTGCGGCTTCTGCGACCAGAGCCACCTCAACCGGGTGTTCAAGGCTCGCATGGGCGTGACGCCAGGGGCTTTCCGGGCGCAGTGACAGTGTGCCGATCTCCTGATCGGCACGGAAACGGTGTCCTTTCGGGAAGAGGTGCCGATCTGCAGATCGGCACACCAGTTCGCGCCGACCGGCGAGTCCTTCCTGGCAGGACCGCAGGCGTCTCGCCTCTCCTCTGTCCAAGGCGCAGGCAGGATCGGTGTGCCGGTCTTCAGACCGGCATGCCCTGTGCTTATGTGGCAAGATGCCGGTCTGAAGGCCGGCACTCCGAGTGGCGTCCTTTCCGACACGTGCATCGTTTCCAAGAGCAGGCGAGACGCCTGCGGTCCCAGGAACGCCACGACCGGTAGCGTCTAACATCACATTGCAACTTTTGTCCAAGACCCCGCATCCCGATGTGCTTAATCAGGCGGCTCTAGCAGGAGCCCCATCTTGTCTGTCCGATCCGAAATCTGTTCCGCCCTGATCGATATCGCCCCGCCGGCTCTCGCCGCGGTGCCGATCGGTTTCCTGTTCGGCGCCATCGCCGTGTCGAAAGGCCTGTCGCCCACGGAAGTCGCCCTGATGTCGACAAGCGTGTTTGCCGGCAGCGCGCAGTTCTCGGCGCTGCAGCAATGGACACAGCCGGCACCGATCCTGACGCTCGCTTTCGGCACGCTGCTGATCAACTGCCGCCACATCCTGATGGGCGCTTCGCTGACCCCGAAGACCAAGCTGTTCTCGCCCGCCCAGCGCTTCCTCGGCTTCTTCTTCCTGGCCGACGAGATCTGGGCGATGTCCGAACGGCGCGCCAGCCAGACGGTGCTGACGCCACTCTATTATTTCTCGATGGCGATCTTTTTCTACCTGAACTGGCTGGTGTGGAGCACGGCCGGCAGCCTGGTCGGCCAGCTCCTTGGCGATCCCGCCCGCTACGGCGCCGATTTCGCCTTCACCGCGCTGTTCATCGGCCTGATCGCCGGCTTCTGGGAAGGGCGCACCACCGCCGCCACCATCCTGACCAGCGCCACCGTCGCGGCCCTCGTCTATGCGAAGGTCGGCGCGCCCTGGCATGTGCCGGCCGGTGCCCTGGCCGGTATCGCGGCCGCCTATCTGGCGGCAAAGCCCGAGGCGAGCAGGCGCGACGGCGAGGAGGCTCTCCATGTCGCTTAACCCCGACGTCGTCGCCGCCATCCTCGTCATGGCGCTGGTGACCTACGGTACGCGCATCGCCGGCATCTTTCTCTCCGGCCGCCTGAAGCTGGCGGGACGCCCCAAGGCCGCCTTCGACGCCATCCCCGCGGCCGTACTCGTCTCGGTGATCGCGCCCGTCGCCCTTGCCACCGGCCCGGCAGAGACCACGGCAACGGTGATCGCGGGTATCTCGGCCACGCGCATGCCGCTGCTGGTAACGATCGTGATCGGCGTCGTCAGCGTGGTGGTGCTGCGGATGATGATGCCTTGATTGGGGGGCGAGTCTGAAGACCCGCCGCCGTTTACCCGATCCTCGCCGTCGCCTGCTCCAGCCAGGCGCGCTCGGCATCGTCGACCAGCGGCGCGATCGCGTCATAGACCCGGGCGTGATAGGCGTTGAGCCAATCGATCTCGCTCTTCGTCAGCAGCGAAACCTCGATCGGCCGCGTATCGATCGGCGCGAGGGTGACGGTCTCGAAGCCGTACATGGTGCGCTCGGCGCCCTCGATCTCGACCTCCTCGACCAGCACGAGATTCTCGGTGCGGATGCCGAACTCGCCGGCGCGGTAATAGCCGGGCTCGTTGGAGAGGATCATGCCCGGTTCCAGCGGGGTGGTGCCGAGCTTGGAGATGCGCTGCGGACCCTCGTGCACGGAGAGATAGGAGCCGACGCCGTGGCCTGTGCCGTGGTCGAAATCGGTACCGATCTCCCACAGGGCCGCGCGGGCGAAGCTGTCGAGCTGCGAGCCCGCGGCGCCTTTCGGGAAGCGGGCCGTCGCGATGGCGATGTGGCCCTTGAGCACGCGGGTATAGCGGTCCTTCATCAGCGGCGTCACCGTGCCCACCGCGATGGTGCGGGTGATGTCCGTGGTGCCGTCGACATATTGGGCGCCGGAATCAATGAGATAGAGGCCGGGGCTGATGGCAAGGTTCGAGCTGTGGCTGACGCGGTAATGCGGAATGGCCGCATTCGGTCCGGCGGCCGAGATCGACGGGAAGGAGAGATCCTTGAGCACGCCCGTCTCGGTGCGGCAGCGCTCCAGCGCCTCGGCCGCCGAGATCTCGGTCTCCTGGCCCCCAGGCACGGTGCGGTCGAACCAGGCGAGGAAGTTCACGAAGGCGACACCGTCGCGGATATGGGCGGCGCGGGTGCCGGCCCGCTCGGCTTCGTTCTTGACGGCGCGCAGCAGCGCCACGGGATCGCCACCCTTCTGGATCTTGCCGCCCGCGCGCTCGACCAGGATCGCGAAATGCTCCACCACCATGTTGGGATCGAGCCGCACCGTCTTGCCCTTCATCGTCTCGGCGAGCACGGCCTCGATCTGGCGCGGCTCGGCGATGGCCATGTGGTGGGAGAGGTCGTCGCGCACGGCGTTGGAGAGCTTGCGGCCATCGGCGAACAGGGTCGGCTGTCCCTCGGCCGGCACCAGGGCATAGGAGAGGGGCAGGGGCGTATGGGAGACGTCGCCGCCCCGGATGTTGAAGAGCCAGGCGGCGGCATGGGCGTCATTGGTGAAGACGGCATCGACCTTCTGCTCGCGCAGCTTGGCCTGGAGTCTGCCGATCTTCGAGCCGGAATCTTCGCCGGCGAGGGCCACATCGTGCAGCACGATGGGGGCCAGGGGTGGCGCGGGGCGATCCTTCCAGACCGTGTCGATCGGATTTTCCTTGACAGGAACGAGGCTTGCGCCGGCTTTCTCGCAGGCGGTGCGAAGCCGTTCAACCTCGCTCATCGATTGAAGGTGCGGGTCATAGCCGAGCTTCTGGCCCGGCTTGAGTACCTCGCCCAGCCATTTTTCCGGCGGCTCCTCGATGAGGTGGCGCGGGGTGATCAGGCCGGTGTCGACCTGCTCGCGCACCTGGACGGTGTAGCGTCCGTCGACGAAGATCGAGGCCTGGTCCTTCAGGATGATGGCGATGCCGGCCGAGCCCGCAAAGCCGGTGAGCCAGGACAGGCGCTCCTCCGAGGGCGGGCAATATTCGTTCTGGTGCTCGTCGGAGCGGGGAACCACGAAACCGTCCAGCCCGAGTTCGCCGAGCTTGTCGCGCAGGGCCTTGACGCGGTCGGGACCGAGAGAGGGTTGGGAAACTTCATCGAAGGACTGAAAAGGCATTGGTTGATATCCCTGGGAGCGCGGACATCCTGTCCGCTCTTGGTGGTCAGCGAATGCTGTAAACGATGCGTTTGCAGAGGAGGAAGAGCGGACTGGAAGTCCGCGCTCCCGGTCAGACCTTCCTCGGCTTGCCTCCGCCATGGGACAGCACCAGCGTCGTCCATTCATCCAGCCGGATGCGGCGAATGAGATGGAGACCCTGCATGCGATAGGCGGCGAGCGCCGCATTGGCATGGGCATGCAGGAGGCCGGAGAGGATCACCGTGGCGCCCGGGGCGAGCAGCCGGCTCATCGGCGCGGCGAGGCGCACCAGCGGGCCCATCAGGATATTGGCGAAGACGAGGTCGAAGGGCTTGTTCGCCTGCATGGCATGAGCCGTGGTGCCGCGGGCGACGAAGCTCTGCACATAGGCGCCAGCCTTGTTGAAGCGGACATTGTTGCGCGCCGTGGCGATGGCGACGGGGTCGATGTCGGAGGCCAGTACGCGCAGATGCAGCGCCCTGGCGGCAGCGATGGCGAGCACGCCGGTGCCTGTGCCGATGTCGAGCGGGCGGCTGGGGCGCCGGCGCTTGAGGAGATCGTCGAGGGCCAACAGGCAGCCGCGCGTGGTGCCGTGATGGCCGGTGCCGAAAGCGAGCGCCGCCTCGATCTCGATGCCGATCGTGTTGGCTGGGACGGCAGCCCGGTCATGGCTGCCATGGACGGTGAAGCGGCCGGCACGGACCGGGGCGAGGCCCTCCAGCGAGGCCGCGACCCAGTCCTTGTCGCCGAAACTGTCGAAGACGACCTCCATGTCGGGCCCTGCCGCGAGAGCGATCAGGTCCCTGACCGAGTCCTCATTGGGTGGAGAGCGGAAATACACCTCGACCAGCCAGGGCGGCTTGGCCGTGCCGTCTTCCCTCTCGAAGGCAGCGATGGCCGTCTCGGTGGGATCGAAGCTCTCGCCGAGCAAATCGGCGATGCGGCGCGCGCGCATCTCGTCGGTGACGATGCGGGCGACATGGGTGGGATTGTTGGGGTGAAGACCTTCGAGCATGCTGCTTGGCTATCGCGACGGGCGCGGAAGGGCAATGGAAATTGCGCATAACACCCTCCCCTTGATGGGGAGGGTCGACGCAAAGCGTCGGGGTGGGGCGGGAAGCGCGACATTCCCGACTCGATTGCTGCACGAAAGCGGGTCGCCCCACCCCGGACTTCGTCCGACCCTCCCCATCAAGGGGAGGGTGAAGAGTCGGCGCTATCAGCCCCCGAAACGCGAAAACCTCTCCCTCAACGCCTGCAATTGCTCCACGCCTGCATTGGCGAAGGCAACCCGCATATGGCCTTCCTGGCCCGGGCCGAAATAGGGGCCAGGCAGGCAGAGCACGCCTGCCTTCTCGACCAGCTCCTTCACTACTGCTGCCGCGGGCCGGCCGGGGAAGGGATGGCGCAGGAAGGCGAAATAGGCGCCCATGGAATCGACCTTCCAGCCATTGAGCCCCTGGAAGGCTGCACGGAAGGCGTCGGTGCGCCGGGCGATCTCCTGTCTGTTGGCCTCGCGCCAGTCGGCCAGTCCGTCGATGGCCCAGGCCACGGGCCCCTGCGCCGTGCGCGGCGCGCAGATCTGCAGCGTATCGAGGATCTTGCCGATCTGCGTCTGGACCGTCTGCGACGCGACAAGGGCGCCGAGGCGATGACCGGGAATGCAATAGCTCTTTGAGAAGGAATAGAGATAGATCAGCGTGTTGGCGGCATCGCCTGAAGCGATGAGGTCGTGCGGGCGGCCGTCGACGAAGTCGCGATAGGTCTCGTCGAGGATGAGAAAGAGGCCGCGCTCTCGGCAAAGGCGGGCGAAGGCTTCGATGGTCTGCGGCGGGTATACCGCACCAGTCGGGTTGTTGGGCGTGACCAGCACGATCGCCCGCGTGGTGGCGTCGATCAGTTCGGCCGCGCTCTCGACATCAGGCACGAAGCCGTTCTCGGGCGGGCAGGCCAGCGCCCGCGCCTCGATGCCGAGCATGTCGAGGGTCATCTTGTGGTTGAAGTACCAGGGGCTCGGCAGCAGGATGGAGTCGCCCGCCTTGGCGGTGGCGAGGGCCGCGACGAAGAAGGCCTGATTGCAGCCGGTGGTGATGGCGACATCGCGCCAATCGACCGACCCGCTATAGAGGCTGGAGACATGCGCCGCATAGGCCTGGCGCAGGGCCGTGTCACCCTCGATCGGCCCGTAGCTTGCCGTCGCTGCTTCGGCGGCGTTGCGGCTGAGGCGTTCCAGGAGTTCGGCGTGCGGCGGATAGCCCGGCACGGCCTGCGAGAGATCGATCAGCGGGCCGGCCGCCCCGTCATAGGCGCGAGCCCAGGCCTGAGCCTCCGGGATGGGCGGCGTGGCGGTGTCGATGAGATCAGGATTGATCGCGGGGCGAGTGCTCATGGCCCTTTCTTGCCTGCGGCATATCGGGCTGGCAAGGGCTTGCGAAAGACATTCGTGACAGAGATCGGAAACCCGGATTTGGCCAGCTGCAAAAGTCGCTCGCAAAACGGCACTTATGCGTCCGACTATTGCGACAGGGAAAGCCGAGCGATTTTAGGGATTGGAATTGAGGAGGCAAAAGTCAGGAGTTTCGCGAAGCTGGCCAGCTTTTTAGAAAAAACATTCTAATGCCGTCGAAGAGCCAGATCGCTGAAGAAATTATTATAGCCAACATCGGGAAAATTGCGACCTCTAATGAATCGTATTTGAACAATAGAAAGATGGAAAAAATATAAGTTATGCTTAGTATCGCTCCACTTATTGTTTTACCAAGATAAATTCTGTACATGCCAATAAACCCAACAGAAGTGAACAGCAACCATATCAGGAAAATCTTAAATGCATGGTTGTCATTGATCTTGTAATCAAACATCCGAACCCTCACGGCACTGTTGCAAAATTCCCGCGTTCTGTGAACCCGCGCGGAATCGCGTCGCTACGGGTAGCGCTCTACAAACCCGTTGATCGCTTCATGGAACCTATCAATAGCTTCCTGTGGGGCGTCCTGATTCGGCCAAATTGAAATCAGATAGTCCAATTCGGATCTCACACCGTCGAACTTCGTCTGTCCTTCATTCTCGGTCCCTACGAAAATTGTATGGACCATATTGCCGTAGAGGCCGCACGTTATTGCAAATGGAGAGTATTTGCATTGCTCCAATGTAATGCGCGCTCCCACTGAATGCTCCTCGTCTCGAAGAATTGTCCCTCCCTCGGAGCCGATAAGGCCGATTGAGCTGCCGTTGCCAAAAGCTGTCCAAGTCATCCCAATTCATTGCCCTGCGATTCAACCATGTGTCGCAAAAGTTCCGATTTCTACGAGACTTTTGCAGTGCACTGGAGGCCGGATTCCGCTGCTTGCAAACATCTTTCGTGGTGATGACTGGGCGCCAGGAATTCCTAACCTCTCAGCCAAGGCTCTTTGGCAGTTCGGCAGCCGATGAACAGCCGTACGGCCAGAAGGTCGAGGAGGGGCCGGCTGCCCCGGCCACGAAGAAGACCGGGACAGCCTCTTGTCTTCGCAGAACGCCTACTTGATGTAACCCGCCTTGGTCACCGTGCGCGTCGTATCTTCCTGGGCCTGGGACAGCGCATCATCGACCGACACGGCGCCGGCGAGAGCCGAGGAGAACAGCGCACCCACGCGGGTGCCCATGCCCTGGAACTCAGGGATGGCGACGAATTGCACGCCGACATAGGGAACCGGCTTCACGGTCGGCTTGGTCGGATCAGCCGAATTGATAGAGTCGAGGGCGATCTTGGCGTAGGGGGCCGCCTTCACGTAATTGTCGTTGTTGTACAGGGAGGTACGGGTGCCCGGAGGCACATTGGACCAGCCGTTACTTGCGGCGACAAGCTCCAGATAGGGCTTGCTGGTGGCCCAGGCCAGGAACTTCTGGGCCGCATCGACCTTCTTGGAGGTGGCGGGAATGGCCAGGGCCCAGGACCACAGCCAGTTGGCGTTCTTGCCCAGACCCGCATTCGGAGCCTGTGCGAAGCCGACCTTGTCCGAGACGGTCGACTGGGTCTTGTCCGTCACGAAGGAGGCGGCCGAGGTCGCGTCGATCCAGATGCCGCACTTGCCCTGGTTGAACAGAGTGAGGTTTTCCTGGAAGCCGTTGGAGGAGGCGCCGGGCGGACCGTAGTTCTTCATCAGGTCGACGTAATAGGTGAGCGTCTTCTTCCACTCCGGCGAATCGAACTGAGGCTTCCAGCTCTCGTCGAACCAGCGGGCGCCGAAGGAGTTGGCCATCGAGTCGATCAGGGCCATGTTCTCGCCCCAGCCGGCCTTGCCGCGCATGCACACGCCATAGACGCCGTTGGCCCTGTCGTCCATTTTCTTGGCGGCTTCGGCCACGAAGTCCCAAGTCGGCTTGTCGGGCATGGTGAGCCCGGCCTTGGCCAGCAGGTCCTTCCGGTACATCGTGAAGGAGGACTCGCCATAGAAGGGAGCGGCATAGAGCTTGTTTTCATAGCTCAGGCCGGCCCGGATCGGCGGCAGGAGGTCGTCGACGTCATAGTCCTTGCTGAAGTCGAGCGGAGCAAGCCAGCCCTTCTTGGCCCAGATCGGCACCTCATAGGTGCCGATGGTGAGGATGTCGAACTGGCCGGCCTTGGTGGCGATATCCTGGGTGACCTTGTCGCGCAGGGCGTTTTCCTCGAGCGTGACCCAGTTCAGCTGGATGTCCGGGTTGGCCTTGGTGAAATCGTCGGTCAGCTTCTGCATACGCAGCATATCGCCATTGTTGACCGTGGCGATCGTCAGGGTGTCAGCGTGCGCATACGCAACGGTGCCGCAAAGTACAGTGACATAGGTGGCCGTTCGTAGAAATCTATTCATCTCGTCCTCCCTTTCGTCTGCTGCGGGATTATTACGGGACCCCGCTTCCCGAAATCTAAGTTGCACCATCCGCCGGGTGGCGAGTCAATTGAACTCTCGGCCTTGCGCCGGCAGATTGGCATGGGCGCTGTCGATCAAGCTTCTCCTGCGGATTGCTTTCATGGCGATGACACAGTGCCGGGAATGTCCTAGCCTTTCGGGATGCCCCTGCCTCCGAGCCTCAAGATCGACACCTCCCGTTCGCGCGTAGCCCTCAGCCCGGCCGATCCCGTCTTCGTGCAGGATCCCTATCCGACCTATCGGGCGATCCGCGAGGTCGCGCCGCTGTTCTTCTGGGAGGAATATGGCTGCTGGTGCGCCGCCTCCCACCAGCTTGTCTTCGATCTCTTCCGCGACAAGCGCTTCGGGCGCGAGATCCTGCATGTGGCGACGCGCCAGGAACTTGGCTGGCCGGAGCCGCAGACCCATCTCGCCCCCTTCGACGCCGTCGACGCCTATTCAATGCTGGAGCGCGAGCCGCCGGTGCACACGCGCCTGCGCACACTGGTGAACCGCGCCTTCGTCTCCCGGCATATCGAACGGCTGCGCCCGCGCATTGCCGCGCTCGCACATGAGTTGATCGATGGGTTCGAGCCGAGGGACAGGGTGGACCTCATCGAGGCTTTCGCAACGCCCATTCCTGTGATCCTGATCGCCGAGTTGCTCGGCGTTCCCGCCAGCATGGCGCCGCAGCTGCTCGACTGGTCGCACCGCATGGTGGCGATGTATCAGTTCAACCGCACACGCAGCATCGAGGATCAGGCCGTTGCCGCAGCTGAGGAATTCAGCGCCTTCCTGCGCGGCTATGTCAGGGAACGCAGGGCTGCGCCACGCGATGATCTCATCAGCCACCTGATCGCTGCCGAAGCGCAGGGCGACAGGCTGAGCGAGGACGAGCTGATCTCAACCTGCATCCTGCTCCTCAATGCCGGCCACGAGGCGACAGTGCACGCCATCGGCAATGGCGTGAAGGCGATCCTGCGGGCCGGTCTCGACGCGTCTACGGTTCAAGCCGGCGGGGAGGGATTGGTGGAGGAGATGCTGCGCTTCGACCCGCCGCTGCACATGTTCAAGCGCTATGCTTTGGAGGATGTCGCGCTCGGCCCCGCGACCCTCCGCAAGGGCGAGCAGGTCGGCCTGCTGCTCGGCGCCGCCAACCATGATCCGGCCCGCTTCCCGGAGCCGGAGCGTTTCCTGCCTGGTCGCGATCGCCCACCGCATGTCAGCTTCGGTGGCGGCATCCATTTCTGCGTGGGGGCGCCGCTGGCGAGGCTGGAGCTCGAGGTCGCCGTGCCGATCCTGTTCGAGCGCCTGCCGGGATTGCGGCTGGATGGGGTACCGCTCTATGGCGACACCTATCATTTCCATGGGCTGAGAGCGCTGGAGGTAAGCCTGGGAGCGCGGACGTCCTCGTCCGCTCTTCCTTCATCGTAGAACGCCACGTTTCCAAGAGCGGATCGCCCGACACGCATTTATGCGTGTCGTGGGGACGTCCGCGCTCCCAGCTACGGCATCAACTGCCCGCCATTGATGTGCAGGATCTGCCCGGTGATATAGCCGGCCGCCGCATCCGAAGCCAGGAACAGCACCGCGCCGGCACATTCCTCCGCCGCGCCCAAACGCCCGAGCACGGTGCTCTGGCGCACGAATTCCAGGCGCTCTGGCGGGGTCGAGGCGTGGAAGGGGGTGGTGATTACGCCCGGCGCGATGGCATTGGCGCGGATGTTCTTTGCTCCCAGATCCGTCGCCATGTGGCGGGTCAGGTTGTGGATGGCGGATTTGGCGGCGGCATAGATGGCCGAGCCCGGTGCGCCGCCATTGTTGCCGGCAATCGAACCGAGATTGACGATGGCCCCGCCACCCTGCTTCTCCAGATGCGGGATCGCAGCCTGCGTGCCCTCGATCACGGCGGCGACATTCAGGTTGAGGACCTTGTCGTAAAGGTCGCGGTCCAATTCTAGAAATGGCTTGCGGGCGATCAGCGACCCCGCGTTGTTGACGAGCACGTCGAGCCGCCCCAGCAGTGTCACCGCTTCCTCGACCACGCGCTTGGCCTCGCCTTCCTTGCCGAGGTCGCCACGGATCAGCCAGACCTTGCCGCCCGTCGCCTTGATGGCACTCTCGACCGCCCTGGCCTCGGCCTCGCTCGAATTGTAATGCGCGGCAACGAGGGCGCCTTCCGCTGCGAAGGCCTTGGCCACGGCGGCGCCGATCCCGGTGCTCGCACCCGTGACCAGCACACCCTTGCCTGCAAGATCGAGTTGCATGGACGTTTCCTTTGATTGATGGTTTTGGGATTGTTCAGACCAATGCCATCATTCGCGGAAACGGTGCCACGGCCAAGTCAAAAGATCGTGGGAGGCAGGGCAAGCCTGCCGTGCGAAGCGGCCGTGCTGATTTTTCGGTTGGGCGAGAGGGGCGCTCAACAATGAGATGGGCCTTCGAGGTCCCCCGCCACGTTTACGAGAAGAGGGGGCGCAAACGGCGACCCTTTTTCCTTGTCCGCCGCATCTCGCCCAACCGTGGAGTTTACTCACATCAACTCACGCCGCGGCGACGAAGCTGTCCACCACGCGCTTACGTCCGGCCTTGTCGAAATCCACGGTGAGCTTGTTGCCGTCGATCTCGGCGATGTCTCCATAGCCGAACTTCACATGGAACACGCGGTCGCCGACCTTGTGCACCGAGGCCGTGCCGGTGGAACGGGCGACGAGTTCGCCCTCGATGGTCAGGGGCTCGCGGCGCGGCGGCGGCTGCGTCGCCTTGAAGCCGGAGGCCATGTTCTCACGGGCGCGCTGCCAGCCGGGCGTGGAATAAGTCGAGCCAGAGAAGGGCTGGGCCTTGTCGAAGCGGCTCATGGCAAAGGCACCGCCGGAGGAGTAGGAGCCTGAGGGCTCGACCACATCCACATGGGCTGCCGGCAATTCGTCGACGAAACGCGAGGGCATCGTCGCCTGCCAGAGGCCGTGGATGCGGCGGTTGGAGGCGAACCATACCTTGGCCCGGCGGCGGGCGCGGGTGAGGCCGACATAGGCCAGGCGCCGTTCCTCTTCGAGGCCGGCGCGGCCATTCTCGTCGAGCGAGCGCTGATGCGGGAACAGGCCCTCCTCCCAGCCGGGCAGGAAGACGGTGTCATATTCGAGGCCCTTGGCGCCGTGCAAGGTGAGGATCGAAACCTTGTCCTCGCTGGCGCCTTCCTCGCTGGCGTCCATCACCAGCGAGATGTGCTCGAGGAAGCCGGCCATGTTCTCGAAGCTCTCCATCGAGCGCACGAGTTCCTTGAGGTTTTCCAGCCGCCCGGCGGCCTCGGCCGTGCGATCCTTCTGCCACATGTCGGTGTAGCCGGATTCTTCCAGGATCAGTTCGGCGAGCTCCTGGTGGCCCAGCACTTCGCTCTGCGCTGCCCAGCGACCGAAGGCGGTCATCAGGTCGCGCAGCGTCTGGCGAGGCTTGGGCTTGAGCTCCTCCGTTTCCACCAGCACGCGGGCCGCCTGCATCATCGGCACGCTGTTGTGGCGGGCATAGTCGTGCAAGATCTGCACGGTGGCATCGCCGAGGCCGCGCTTGGGTACGTTGACGATGCGCTCGAAGGCAAGATCGTCGGCCGGCTGCATGGTGGCGCGGAAATAGGCGAGCGCATCGCGGATTTCGGCGCGCTCATAGAAGCGCGGGCCGCCGATGACGCGATAGGGCAGGCCGAGCGTGACGAAGCGATCCTCGAACTCGCGCATCTGGAAGGAGGCGCGTACCAGGATGGCGATGTCGTTGAGGGCGTGGCCTTTCCTTTGCAGGTTCTCGATCTCGTCGCCGATGGCGCGGGCTTCCTCGCCGGAATCCCAGGCGCCGGCTACTGTAACACGCTCGCCTTCGACATCGTCGGTGAACAAGGTCTTGCCGAGTCGACCTTCGTTGCGGGCGATGAGATGACCGGCCGCGCCAAGGATATGGCCAGTGGAGCGGTAGTTGCGCTCCAATCTAATAATAGTTGATCCTTGAAAGTCTTTCTCAAACCGTAATATATTGTCTACTTCTGCTCCTCGCCATCCGTAGATCGACTGGTCGTCGTCGCCAACACAACATAGATTTACTTTCTCGCCCGCCGGTGCCTGGGAAAGCAGGCGCAGCCAGAGATATTGGGCGACATTGGTGTCCTGATATTCGTCCACCAGCATGAAGCGGAAGCGCCGGTGATATTCGGCGAGCACGCCGGGGTTCTCCCGAAAGAGGCGGATGCATTCGAGCAGGAGATCGCCGAAATCGGCGGCATTCAGCGTCTTCAGGCGGGCCTGGTAGGCGGCATAGAGCTCGCCGCCCTTGCCATTGGCGAAGGACATTGCCTCGCCGGCTGGTACCTGGGCCGGCGTGAGGCCTCGGTTCTTCCAGCTGTCGATGGCATTGGCGAGCTGGCGCGCGGGCCAGCGCTTCTCGTCGATGTCAGCGGCGGCAATCACCTGTTTCATCAGGCGGACCTGATCGTCGGTGTCGAGGATGGTGAAGTTAGACTTGAGGTCGACCAGCTCGGCATGCCGGCGCAGGATCTTCACGCCGATGGCATGGAAGGTGCCGAGCCAGGGCATGCCCTCGACACTCTGGCCGATCAGCACGCCGATGCGCTCGCGCATCTCGCGGGCGGCCTTGTTGGTGAAGGTTACCGCCAGGATCTGGTACGGTGCGGCCCGGCCGGTGGCAAGGATATGGGCGATGCGGGTGGTGAGCACCCGCGTCTTGCCCGTGCCGGCGCCGGCCAGCACCAGCACGGGTCCGTCGAGCGTCTCCACCGCCGCGCGTTGCTCGGGGTTGAGACCCTGCAGATAGGCGGCAGGCCTCGCCGCCGCCATGGCACGCGCGGCAATGCCGCCGGCGGCCGGCTGGTGGGCGAGGGAAGGGGAACGCTCGTCGGACAAGGTGCGCTTTCGGATGATTCTCGGATGGCGGATAATGGCTTAGATGGGGGGCTGCGTCGAGTTTTGGAAGCCTGGGAGCGCGGACGTCCCGTCCGCTCTTGAAGCGGTTCGGCTCGAGAATGAAGAACGACGCACTATAACGAGCGTTGCATCTTTACTTGCAGCGGTTTCGCTTCAAGAGCGGACGGGACGTCCGCGCTCCCAGCTTGCGCTTCCCGCCCTTCCATGCAGCAATGCGCCTCACCCGCCTCCGGATTCTCCCCATGATCAGCCTGTCGCTCCTGTTCGCCACCTTCCTTGCCGGCTTCATCTACACGATCGCGCCCGGCCCGGCCTTCCTTGCCCTGTTCACTCTCGGTGCGGCCAAAGGGCGGCGGCCGGGGGCCTGGTTCATGACGGGGCATCTGGTCGGCGATGTCACCTGGTCGGTGGCGGCGCTGGCGGCGATCGTCGGTGTCAGCCAGGTCGGGCCGATGCTGTTCGACATCCTCGGCATCTGCTGCGGCGTCTACCTGATCTATTTGGGTGTGCGGGCGATTACGACCCACAAGGATGGCAAGGCTGCGGTGATCGGCGCCGACAGACCGCTTCTGAACGGCGTGCTCTTCGGCCTCACCAATCCGAAATCCTATCCGGTGGCCTTCGCCACCTTCGGCGCGCTGGTGGCGCCCTATGGCTCGGCCATCACCTGGGGCGAGACGCCGGCCCTGATCGCCAGCGCCTTTCTCGGCTTTGTGGCGGCTGACCTCATCCTCTTCGTCGCCATCGGCCTTACGCCCGTGCGGCGCTTCTTCGCCCGCTATGGCGTGTGGGTGACGCGCATCGTCGGCGTGGCCTTCGTCGGCTTCGGCGCGAAGTCGCTGTTCGACGGCGCTCGTGGCCTCGTCTCGGCGCGGGGATAGCTCACCCCAACCGTTTGCGCGCCGCCGCGCTGGCGCCGCCGATCAGGCGGTCGGCGACGATGCCGATGAAGGCGATGGCGAGACCGGCGACGATGCCGCGCCCTGCATCCGCCTTGGCCAGCGCAATGAATACTTCCTGGCCGAGATCGCGCGTGCCGATCATCGCACAGATGATGATCATGCTGAGCGAGAGCAGTATGGTCTGGTTCAGGCCAAGCAGCACCTCGGGCAGCGCCATCGGCAGTTGCACGCGCCAGAAGGTCTGGCGTCGCGTGCAGCCGGCCGTCTTGGCCGCCTCGATCAAGGTGGGCGGCACCTGGCGCAGGCCGTGATTGGTGTAGCGGATCGCCGGCACGATGGCGAAGGACACGGTGGCGATCAAGGCGGTGACGTCGCCGACACGGAAGAGCATGACGATCGGGATGATGAAGCAGAAGGAAGGCAGCGTCTGCAGCGTATCGACGATCGGTTCGATGAAGCCAAAGACGCGGTCGCTGCGCGAGGCCCACACGCCGATGGGAATGCCGATCAGCAAAGCGATGATCGCCGAGACGCCGCAGAGATAGACGGTCGACATCGTCTTCTCCCACAGGCCGCAAGAGGCGCAGAACAGCACCAGCAGGCCGACCAGTCCGGCGAGCCGCCAGCCGCCGAGCCGGTAGCCGGCCAGCGCCAGCAGCACGAGGGCGCCAAGCCAGGGAAAGCCCTCGCAGAAGGCACGCATGGGGTTGAGGACGTAGAGGAGCAGGGCGACGCGGAAGGCCTCGATCCAGTCGAAGAAATGCACGGTGATCCAGTCGACTGCCGCCTTCCACCAGGGCGCTGTCGACAGGGTCCAGCCTGGCGGGAACTTGGCGAAGACGGGCAGGACGAGGCTCGCCAGCGTGGTCAGCAGCAAAACCGTCAGTGCCAGGACGAGATGCGGGTGTCGCGCCAGCAGGGATCTCTGGGCATGGTGCACGGGCGCGCCGCCCTTCGAAGCGAAAGCCTGCGAAAGCCGGTCGAGCGCAATGGCGAGCACCACGATGGCAAGCCCGGCCTCCATGCCTTGGCCGATCTTGAGAGCGCGGAGGGCGAGAAGCACGTCATAGCCGAGGCCGCCGGCGCCGATCATCGAGGAGATGATCACCATGTTCAGCGCCAGCATGATCACCTGGTTGACGCCGACCATCAGCATCGGCCGGGCGGTCGGGATCAGCACCCGCCACAGCCTTTGGCGCGGCGTGCAGCCGGCCATCACGGCAAAGTCGCCGATCTCCGCCGGCACGCGCGAGAGCGCCACCATGGTTGCCCGCACCATGGGCGGGGTAGCGAAGATGCTGGTGGCGATCATCGCCGAGACCGGGCTGTTGCCGAAAAGGATCAGCATCGGAATGAGATACGCGAAAGTCGGGATAGTCTGCATGAGGTCGAGCAGCGGCGTCACCGCGAGCTTTTCAATCCGCGGCGAGCGCCAGGCGAGGATGCCGAGCAGCAGGCCGACAATGACGCAGAGCGGCACGGCGATGACGATGAGGGCGAGGGAGAGCATGGCGCTCTGCCACTGGCCGAACAGGGCAATATAGCCGAGGCAGGCGGCTATCAGCAAAGCGAGCCTCCTGCCTCCCGCCGCATGGCCTGCGATGATCCCTGCAGCGATCACCCCTGCCCAGGACAGGGTCGGCACCATGAAACTGGTGCCCGCGAGCACCAGTTTGGTGGGCTTGGCCAGCAGCCCGAAGGTGACCTCCAGGGGCACGTCGAGAACCGCGGCGATGGCGCGTGTCGCCCAGGTGAAATTGACCTTCAGCCAGGCCATCATAGCCGAGAGCCAGGGCGCGAAGGGCAGGGCATCGCTCTCCGGCCAGGCATTGGCCCAGGGGATCTGGTCGCGCATGAGATAGAGGGCGAGGGCAAAGGCCAGGGCGAGGGCCCAGACGAGCGGCCAGGCTGAGGCGCGGCGGGCTTGCGCCTGCGGTTCGGCGATAGCGGTGGGCGCGAGGTTGCTCAAGCCGCCGTCCTGCGCTGGTCGGTGCCGGTGAGGATGTCGAGCACGGCCGCCGGCGTAACCTCGCCCAGGATGAGGCCGGCGGGGTCCACCACCGCGAAGGGCGCGCCGGCGCCGATCACCTCAGCAGCAAAGGTGGCGACCTTGGCGCTTCGGGCCAGCGTGCCGGCATGGCTCGTGCCAGGGGTAGCCGGCCGCATCAGGCCGCCGGCAGAGACCACCTTGGCTCGCTGCACGTCGCGGGTGAAGTCCGCCACGTAATCGGTGGCCGGCCGGGTGACGAGTTCCTCGGGCGTGCCGGTCTGGATGATGGCGCCGTCCTTCATGATGGCGACGCGATCGGCGAGGCGGATGGCCTCGTCGAAATCATGGGTGATGAAGACGATGGTCTTCTTCAGCGCCGTCTGCAGGCGGACCAACTCGTCCTGCATCTCGCGGCGGATGAGGGGATCGAGCGCAGAGAAGGGCTCGTCGAGGAACCAGAGTTCCGGCCCCACCGCAAGGCTGCGGGCGATGCCGACACGCTGCTGCTGGCCACCGGAAAGCTCGCGCGGATAGAAGCCCTCGCGGCCTTGCAAGCCCACGAGTTCCACCATTTCCTGCGCCCGCCTGAGACGCTCGGGCTTGGCCACGCCCTGAACCGCCAGGGGAAAGGCGACGTTCTCGATCACGGTAAGATGCGGCAGCAGGGCGAAGTTCTGGAAGACCATGCCCATCTTGTGGCGGCGCAGCTCGATCATCTCGGCTTCGCTTGCCGCCAGCAGATTCCTGCCGTCGAACTCGACCTCGCCGGCGGTTGGCTCGATGAGGCGGGAGAGACAGCGCAGCAGGGTCGACTTGCCCGACCCCGACAGGCCCATGATGATGAAGATCTCGCCCTCATGCACCGTCAGCTCAGACTGGCGGACGGCGGCGACGAGGCTGGCCCTGGCCAGGTCCTCCTCGGAGGGCTGGTGTTTGTGCAGCGCCAGGACATGCGCCGCGTTGTGCCCGAAAACCTTCCACAGACCGCGGCAGGCGAGCTTCACCCGCCGCTGCGATGCCTGCATGCCCGAGGGTGCCACTGCGCCATGCATCCCGGCTGCCTTTCGCGAGAAATAAGCGGGCTGGGGGCTCGTCTGCTGCCGAGCCTCCAGCGGATCTTGCTACTCTCTGATTGGGACTTACTTCGCCCAAGCCTGCCAGGTTGCCTCATGGTCGGCGATCCAGGCGGCCGCGACATCGTCGATGCTCTTGCCGTCGAGATCGACCTGGCCGCTCATCTTGTTGAGCTCCGCGGTGTCGATCGTATAGGCCTTGGCCACCTTGTAGGCGGTCGGCCATTTGTCCTTCATGCCGGCCCAGGAATATTTCCAGATCTCGCCATGGGGCTTGCCGCAGTCATATTTCGCGTCCGGATTGACGCCCCATTTCGGGTCCGTATAGCAGGGCGGCTCATATTCGGGGAATTGCACCCATTCGCCCTGATATTTGGCCGGTGCCCAATGCGGCGAATAGATCCACAGCATGATCGGCGCCTTGCGCTGATAGGCGGAATCGAGCTCGGCGAACATCGCGCCATCAGTGCCGGCATGGATCACCGTGAAGGGCAGCTTCAGCGCCGCGACACGTTCATCGTCGAAGCCCTCCCAGGTCACCGGGCCGCCGAGATAGCGCCCCTTCGGTGCTGTATCGGGCGTCGAAAAGGCTTCGGCGCATTTGGGATCGAGCAGGGCATGCCAGTCGGGCAGGCTGGGGCATTTCTCCTTCATGTAGAGGGGATACCACCATTCCTCCTTCGCCTTCGGCCCAAGTTTGCCGAGACGCTCCGTCTGCTTGGTGGCGTCGGAGGCCTTCATGGCTTCCCCGGCCGTGGTGTCCCAAAATTCCATGCCCAGCGTGAGGTCGCCATTGGTGAGACCGGTGGTCAGGCTGGAGAGATAGTCGGCCGTCGGGTATTCGACCGTATATCCAAGCTTTTCGAGAACGCCGCCCAGGATCTTGGCGTTGATATTGACGCTGGTCCAATCGAAAAGGGCGATCTTGATTGGGTCCGTGGACTCCGGCGAGGCTGCAAGAACAGGGGAAGTCCACATCAGCAGGCCCGCCCCTACGGCCGCGTAAGCATTCCGTCGAACATATTTCAGAAATCTCATGGCTGACACCCCTCTGGCCAATTTCTGTTCCCGGCTGGCCGATAACCAATGGTTGTATGATAAGCGTTGTTGCCGGCCACAGCGCCTCAAGATTGGCGCAGAGTTCCCTGTCAAGCAAGTATTTTTAATATCAAGAATAACGGTTATATTTCAATCAGTTGTTGGCAGGTTTTTGGTCAGGTTGCATGGTTTTGCAGCTTCATGGCGCATGCGGCATTTCCACATTTGGAGCATTCGTCCTGCATCAGGGCTGCCCGCCAGAGTGTCAACCTTTGGCATGGCGCTCCTCAAGCTCTTCCTCCGCGAATTCTGGCTGTTTGGGCTCAAGCAGGCTTCCGCCTGTCTCTTCGGAGGCTCGTTCCTGGCCCTCATCCTGGCCACGCGTTTCTATGATCCGGCGCAGCCCTGGCTCAGCCGCTACGACTTCCTGGTCTTCGCCGCGTTCGGTATCCAGGGCCTGTTGCTGGTCCTGAAGCTCGAGACCTGGGAGGAGGCGGCGGTGATCGCCGTCTTCCATCTCGTCGGCACGATCATGGAGATCTACAAGACCACCGTCGGCTCCTGGACCTATCCAGAGGCGAGCGTGCTGAAGATTGGCCTGGTGCCGCTCTTCTCAGGCTTTCTTTATTCGGCGGTCGGCAGCTATATCGCCCAGGCCGCCAGGCTGTTCGATTTCCATTACAGCGCCTATCCACGCATGCGCTGGACGCTTCTTCTGGCCGGACTGATCTATGTGAATTTCTTCACCCATCACTTCCTGCCGGATATCCGCCTCGCGCTGTTCGCATGGATTGCCTGGCTGTTCCGGAACACGCAGGTCTATTTCACGGTGGACCGTGAGCGGCGCTCGATGCCGCTGCTGCTCGGTTTCTTCCTGGTGGCGCTGTTCATCTGGATCGCCGAGAATATCGGCAGCTTCAGCCAGGTCTGGATCTATCCGAACCAGCATCGCGGCTTTGCGCTCGTCTCCTTCGGCAAGCTCGGCGCCTGGTATCTTCTGATGATCGTCAGCTTCGTGCTGGTTTCGCTGGTGCACAGGCCCGTATTGCTGCGCCGCCCACTCAGCAAGCTTATTGCCGGTTGATTGGCGCAGGCCGGCGGATGGCACTGCCGATAATCTCGGGCGTCGGCAGATAATCATGTGAAGAGCGCATCTCGGCGAGATTGTCGATGATGTCGCCGGGGAAGGGGGCGACGCGCCGGGTCGCCAGATCGATATTGAGCGAAATCAGCTCGCAGGTGGCTGACACCCAGCCTTCGGTGGCGTGGCACAGCTCCTCGTAGATATGCAGGCGCTTCTCGTCGTAGCCGACGAGCTGGAGGCGCACGCGCACGGGATCGTCGAGATGCAGTTCACGCTTGTAGATGACATGGACTTCCCCTGTGAAGAAGGACATGCCACGCTGCTCCATATAGTCTTCGCCCAGGCCGACAAGCGAAAGCGCCTCGCCGAGCGCGTTGTCGAACAGGACATGATAATAGGCCATGTTCAGATGGCCGTTATAATCGATCCAGTGCGGCTCGATGCGCATGGAGGAGGAGACGAAAGGCGCAAAGAACAGTGCTGGTAGCTTATTGGTGTCAAACATTTTCGCTCCCACGCAACAGATTTTCTTCTGGGATCGCGCGGACCTGGAACCGGTATTGAGACTCCTGACCCTGGTTGAGAGCAGACCCTCGCGCTGGCCTCTGAACTCAGTGTATGCAAAATGAACAATACCTCAAGAAAAAGCAGCATAATATGGTTGATTCTGGCGAAAAGGCCCGGCGGTACACAGCCGATGACCTTGGATTAGTATGCGACCGGCTCGCCTCGCGCTTCGGATCGCGATTTTCGATCGGCCAAGCGCTGCGCGATCAACATGCGAGCGTCCTGACCTGGCTGCCGCCTCAGGCGCCGGATGGTGTGGTCTTTCCTGAAAGCGAGGCCGAGGTCGCCGAGATCGTGCGCCTGTGCGCCGACCATAATGTGCCCGTCATTGCCTATGGCACCGGTACCGGTCTTGAAGGGCATGTGAATGCGCCGGAGGGCGGCATCAGCGTCGACACCAGCCGTATGAATGCGATCGTCGCCGTGCATGCCGAGGATCTCGACGTCGTGGTGCAGCCAGGCGTCACCCGCAAGCAGCTCAACGACTATCTGCGCGACCAGGGCCTGTTCTTCCCCATCGATCCCGGCGCCGATGCCTCCATTGGCGGCATGGCGGCGACGCGCGCCTCCGGCACCAATGCGGTGCGCTACGGCACGATGAAGGACAATGTCCTGTCCTTGCGCGCCGTGCTCGCCAATGGCGAGATCATCGCCACCGCAAGCCGGGCCAAGAAGAGCTCGGCCGGCTATGATCTGACGCGCCTTCTCGTCGGTTCGGAAGGCACGCTCGGCATCATCACCGAAGTGACTCTGCGTCTGCATGGCATTCCCGAGGCCATCAGCGCCGGGATCTGCCCCTTTGCCACCGAGAAGGAAGCCTGCGATGCCGTGATCGCCACCATCCAGTCGGGCCTCGCGGTGGCACGCATCGAATTGCTCGATGCCCTGATGGTGAAAGCGGCCAATGCCTATTCCGGTCTCGACCTGCCGGAGGTGCCGATGCTGTTCCTGGAATTTCACGGCAGCGAGGCGGGCGTTGCCGAACAGGCCGAACGGTTCGGCGAGATTGCCACCGACCATGGCGGTGGCCCCTTCTCCTGGGCCACCAAGCCGGAGGAGCGCACCAAGCTCTGGACCGCCCGCCACAACGCCTATTGGTCGGGCGCCGCCCTACGGCCGGGCGGACGGAGCGTGGCGAGCGACGTCTGCGTGCCGCTGTCGCGCCTGGCCGAATGCGTGGCCGAGACGCGCCGCGACATCGACGAGACCGGGTTGATCGCCCCCATCGTCGGCCATGTCGGCGATGGCAATTTCCATGTCCAGCCGATCATCGATGTCGACGATCCCCGCGAGGTCAGGGCCTGCGAGGCCTTCCTGGAGCGCATGGTGACCCGCGCACTTGCCATGGGGGGAACCTGCACCGGCGAGCATGGGGTGGGGCAGGGCAAGCGCAAATATCTGAAGGCCGAGCACGGCGAAGCGGCACTCGCCGCCATGCGGGCGATCAAGCAGGCGCTCGACCCCAAGGGCATCATGAACCCGGGGAAGATCTTTTCGGATTGAGCTGGCGGGCAGGAGAAGACCCGTGAATGGGGCCGGAGCGTCTTACTTTCAGATCGAAGCACCAAGAATCGAAAAATTCTTTTGATACCAGTAAGTTAATCTTGAAATCCGCTTCTGCCTGAACGCAGTTTGCTCTAGACATGCAACAGGCGGGTGTTCTCCCTAAAAACACCCGCCTGCCGCAAAATTCTGTTCTGTCATTGGCACTCTCCTCAGGGGATCCGGCTCCCAGCGAGACCGGAACGCATCGTCAGAAAATGCCACTTGCTATGGCGTCACCACCACGGGCTGGCCAACAGCCTTTGTTCCTTCAGTAGCATCCTTCGGCTTGACACGAACGATGATCGGCATTGTCAACCCGGAGGGGACCGGCCGGCCATCGAGATAGCCCGCCTGCTGGGTCTGCTTGTCCACTGAAAGAAACACGAGCATGTTTGCCGCCGCAACACGACTGGTAGGTTCACTCCGAGCCAACGGATTTTGGATCGTGTGAGTGCCAACCGTGTAGAAGCCTGCGCCGAAAACGCCCAACGCCAATGCGACTCCGGCGGAGCTGATCAAGCGTAACATTGCGTACCCACCTCACTGAAAGCGAGAGATACCGTTCCTCTATTGACGCGACGCTGTTATGACGATGGTCACGAAATCGACCACCCCTATCCCGGGGATCCCTCTTTTTGTTGTGGGATCATCCGGAAACAGCCCAACCGGCTCATGCTTTTGCATTTATCCCGGTATCCATTTTAATAGCACAAAATTTCTGCGAGCCTTAATGAAATCTAAAGTTTTGGTGAAAATGTGAACTGCGCCCGCTTCTTGTGCAGATCACACTTTCTTCCTGTTGATAGTTTCGATTTGTCTCAATTTTCGCGTATGGTCCGAAGATTGGATGAGATTCACGAGTGGGCTCAATGCCAGGGAGTGCCGTGCTCCTAGGGCAGGTACAATTTTGGGCTGAAGGAAAGGAAGTTCGGCGTGCGCGAGGCGCTCACCGTTGTTGGTTTCTTGTTGATCCTGGCGTTTGCGGCCCTGTTTACCGCGCCGCTCTATATGGATTGGAACGCTTGGCGCGACGACATTGGCGCCCGCCTGTCCGAGCATTTCGGTACGCCCGTGATCATCAAGGGCCCGATCCAGGCGCGGATCCTGCCGCAGCCCTGGCTCTCTCTCGGCGATGTCTCGATCGGCGACCCCTACGGTTCCACCAAGCTTAAGGTCGCGGGGATCGATGGGGATGTCAGCCTTGGCGGCCTGCTGCGCGGCGATATCGATCTGTCGAATGTCGTGGTCCGTAGCCCGGTGCTGACCGTTATCGCCGATGACCAAGGGCTGGTCGCGCCGCTCGCCCAGAACGCGGTTTCTCTCGATGCAGCCGTCGAAAATTTCGAGCTCAACGGCGGCTCGCTCCATTATGTCAACAAGGCCGATGGCCAGGATATCACGCTGTCGGGCATCAATCTCGTGGGCGAGGGCGGCTCGGTCTTCGGACCCTACAAGGCCGAGGGCGGCGTCCAATTCGCGGGCGTCCCTCATACCGTCAAGCTGACCACCGGAACGGCCGACAAAGCCGGCTTGCATCTGCGCCTCACGGTCGTTCCGGCCGACAGGCCGGTGACCCTCGATCTCGATGGCGAGATCAGAATCGCGGATGGCAAGCCGACTTTCGCTGGCAATGCGACGCTTATGCGGCCGCTCTTCGCCAGCAAGGGTAATGGGGGTGACACTTCGGCTGACGCTTCGGGCGAAAACCAGACGCCCTGGAGCGTGAGCGGTCCGGTCACCGCGTCACCGGCCGGCTTGATCTCCGACAAGGTCGCGGTCCAGATCGGCCCGGATGAGACCTCCCTCAAGCTGGACGGTACGCTGAACATGTCCTTCGGCACCCGCACGGTGCTGGAGAGCACGCTGTCGGGCAAGCAATTGCAACTCGACCGTTTCGCCGGCATCGGCCCCGACCAGCGTCTGCCGCCGGCCGCCGTGCTGGCGCGGCTCGCCAAGGCCATTCCGGGCCTTTCCGATCTCTCGGCCTCCTCGCATCTCGATCTGTCGGTGCAGGGCCTGATGCTCGGCAGCGAACTGATGCGCAATGCCCGCGCCAGCCTGCGCATGAATGATGGCAAGCTGCAGGTCGATCGCCTCGAGGCCGATCTGCCCGGCCAGTCGCACCTGTTGCTTGCCGGTGATGTGAACGATGATGGCGGCGGCTTCAAGGGCAATCTCAGCCTGAATTCCAATCGCGCCACCGGCCTGATCGGCTGGCTCCAGGGCCAGCCCGTGCTCGGCCGGCCGGATGCCGCCAAGAAGCTGACATTGCAGGCGAACCTGGCGGCGGACGCCAACAAGGTCAACCTTTCCCAGCTGACGCTCGCGGTCGACAATGCCGCCGTCAAGGGCGAGCTTGCCTGGAGCCGCCTCGCGCAAGGGCGGGCCGCGGGCCGCGTCGAAGCCAATCTCGCCGCACAACGTATCGACCTCGATGCCTTGCCCTCCGTCGCCGCCTTGCTGCCTGGCAGCAGCGACATTTTCAGCGAGGCCGATATCAGGCTCCAGGCCCAGGAGCTGGCTCTTGCGGGCATCGAAGCAAAGTCCGTGAGCGGTCATATCAAGGCCGGCGGCAAGCTGATCGCCCTCGAGGACGTGGTGGTGAACGATCTCGGCGGCGCCAATCTCACCGCGAACGGCCATATCGACAATATCAGCGTGCTGCCGCAGGGCGAGATCCGCATCAGCCTGAACGGGCGTGACCTGACGGGTCTAGCCGCCACATTGAAGCGCAGCGCCCTGCCACCCTTCTGGGTCAATGCCTTTGCCGACAGGGCCGCATCGCTTTCGCCAGCCAACGGCAATCTTGTCATCGCCTTTGGCAATTCGGAGCGCTATTCGGTCGATGGCAAGTTCGGCGGCAGCGTCATCCAGCTCGATACCGATCTCGGCAGCGGGTCCGGCCAGTCCGCGGTCGCCGTGAAGCTGAAAGCCGACAGCCTCGACTTGGCGACGCTATTGCGCCAGGCGGGGCTTGTCCTTGCCGTCGGAAACATTCCCGGCCGTGCCTCGCTCGACATGAATCTGTCCGGCGTGCCCGGCGGCGCCATGAGCTGGACCGCCGCCTTCAAGGGCGCCGGCCTCGATCTCGGCGGCAAGGGCCAGATGACCGGATCTTTCGAGGCGCCGGCTCTCGACGGGCAGATAACCGCGGGGGCGGATGATATCCTCGCGCCCGCCCGGCTTTTCGGCGTGGCGCTGCCAGGTGTGACGCCAGCGCAGGGCGTGACGCTCTCCTCGGGCATGCACATGCGGGCAGGGCACTTTGCCTTCGACAATTTGTTCGGCACGCTGCTCGGCATGCCGGTGAGCGGCTCGCTCACGGTCAATGCCGGCAAGCCGCTGCGTCTCGATGGCCAGCTGAGCTTCGCGGAAGCCGATGGCCAGGTCCTGGGCTCCTTGCTGGCGGGTGCGGATCTCGGCGCCGGCAATGCCAGCGGCAATGCCTTCTCGGATGAGGCATTCGGGCCGACCGCCCTCGACAATCTGGCCGGGCACCTGAGTGTCTCGGCCCAGGCCCTGCAGCTGTCGCATCGCCTGCCCGATCTCAGCGACGTAAAGGGTGAGGTGAGTTTCGGCCCTCGGTCCGTCGCCGTCGACAATTTCACGGCCAGCGTTGGCGGCGGCACCGTCACAGGGGCCTTGCAGCTCTCGCGAGCGGCCCTCGATACCGCCGTCACGGGCCGCTTCAACCTGCAAGATGTCGATCTCAGGACGCCGGATGTCAGTGGCAGGCTGAATGCGGGCCTCGATTTCCAGGGAACGGGCCGTTCGGCTGACAGCTTGATGTCGTCGTTGACCGGTGGCGGCACATTGGAGCTGAAGGAGCCGGTACTGTCGGGCTTTTCGGAGAACGCCTTCAAGGAGACAGTCGCTGCTGTCGATGGCGGCCTTGCCAACGATCCCATGCATGTGAAGCCCGCCTTCATGCAAAGTCTTGCCGGCGAGGCGCTGAATGTCAGCCCGATCACCGGCAATGTCTCGCTCGCGGGCGGGATCCTGCGCCTTTCTTCCACACGCACGGCCTCGGCCAACAGCACGGTGACGTTGTCGGGCTTGCTCGACCTTTCCGACCTGACGGTGAAGAGCGATGTCGCGTTGATGCCGGCCGACATGGCCGACGGCTTCGGCGGTCCGTCGCCTTCCATCCCGGTGCAGATCCGCGGCGCGATCGACAATCTGCAGCGCGATGTCGATGTCTCCGGCCTGGTCGCCTGGCTGAGCATCAGGGGCGCCGAGCAGCAGGCGCGCAAGCTCGAACAGCTGGAGGCCCAGCGCCAGGCGGAGGAGAAGGCTGCCGACGAGGCTCGCCGTGCCGAGGCGGCCCAGATGCAGAAGGCGATCGATGCCGCCCGCCTCAAGGCCCTTCTGCTGCAACCTGGGCCGGCGGGCCCGCCCAAGGATCAACTGCCACCAGCGGCGGTGGGCCCGGCGCCCGCACCCGTACCGCAGATTGGCGGACGGGGCGCGCCCGTGATGAAGATGCCGTCCCTCAACAGCCTGCCGGTGACGCCGGTGGTGCCCGCACCCACCACCGTAATGCCGGCGCCGAACGTGCCAAGCGCCGGACCGCAATCACCCGGTGCCCCGCCACAGCCTGTGGCGCCGTAAGATGTGCGGACCCGGTCTGCAGCCGGATCCGCCGCCAGACGCGCGAGGATGTGATGGAAACAGATCGCAGGGTGGGAGAGCCCGGTGGCGGTTTCGGGAAAGGTCGCGATGTCGGGACCTGGAAGACGGTGATGGCTTCGCCGTTCCGGGCGAACGCTGAACGGCCGGTGCCTGTCAGCGCTGAGGCGAAGACATGAGATCTGATTTCAAATGATCCCACGGACTCGCATGTGAGGTCGGCAAGTTGTTCTGCACCAAATGCGCGAATGGAACGGTGAACGGGCAGGCATGACGGCCTGCCTCAACCGCGACGAACGTTCTCGAGCACGAACAGGCGGATCGCCGAAGAGAGGTTTCCCTGGGCGCGCGTGGCGTCGATTTCGGCTACGACATCCGAGAGTGTCAGATCACGTTTGGCGGCGAGCTCCTTCAACGCATCCCAAAACGCATCCTCCAGCGACACACTCGTCTTGTGTCCGGCGATCACGATCGAACGTTTTACAACTTTGCTCTTCATAGCGGCCAATCACTCTTCAATCTTGGGCTCCAGTCGGTGTTGTTCGAGATGTTTATCAGCATCTCTCTTGTCCGCCTTAAGCCTTTCTTTTTGCGCTCGAGACAGCCCATGTACTGAGCGGTTCCGAGCAGCCTCCTGCTCACCGTTCCTCTTTGCCCGAGCCTTGCGAGCTCTCCCCAAATTTACAATCTCAGCCATAAACTTACCTGAAAGGAATTTTCTCCTAAATGAGTAATTCAGCCGCTACCCCAGGCTACGCAGCTTACCCCATATAATGGTTGATAAAAAACAACCATTCGGTCATTCTTTATCTCTTGTGATCATAGGTGCAAGGCGGATTGCATCCTCAATTGCCCTTTTGTCCATTATTTTCGCTGCCATTACTTCTTTAAGTAGCGTGGTACCGTTCCGGTGGGCAGCCTTCGCAATATGAGCAGCCTTATCATAACCTATGATCGGCGCGAGCGCGGTCATCGGCATCGGGGAATGCGAGACAAGATCGCTGATTCGCGCAGCGTCCGCTGCGCGACCGACGACACGATGTTGAGTAAAATTAGCAGCGGCATCCTCCGAAAGGCGTATAGATCGTAATATTGCGTCAGCGATGACGGGTCTGAAGACATTCGGCTTCAGAAGACCTTGGCTGCCCGCGAAAGTCACGCTGGTGTGGTCGCCGAACACCCGCACCCAAACCATGGTCATCGCCTCGCATTAGGTGGGGTCGCCCTTGCTCGGCACCCCAAACGCGCATCGAGCGCGCCAAGTTCCCGATTGATAGGCGCCGCGGCGCGTTTTATCAGCCCAGGCGCGTGAATGAACGGGCGCGGCATCCTTTCCGCCGGTGCGGAAGTTCTGCAGGGAGCGCTGGGTCAGGGCACGCAGCAATGGGTGGCGAGAACATCGCCGGACCCGAAGGAGACGCTTTCCTGCCGGATGGCCAGCGCGTGCCCGTTCATCGTCATCTCTCAGGTGCCTTCACAATATTTCTGTTCAAAGAGCGTTGGGCAATTCCGACGAAAGCACGGACAAGCAGCAATCGCCTCTTTTTTCTGCCGAAGAGGCAGCCTATATTCCCTTTGCCGGCTCGCGCCGGCTATGGCGATAAACGGTCATCGAAATAAACCTATCGGACCCGGGGGCAGTACCCGGCGCCTCCACCCCAATCCGTGCTGCAAGGGCGGGTTGCGGCGGGGGCGAAATAGGATCGACGAGGGTGTAAAGGGTGTGCTTTTGCTCGGCATGGTTCCGCCGATATCGGGCCGTTTCAATAGTTGCCAACGACAACTATGCTCCGGTTGCGGTTGCCGCGTAAGCGGTAACTAGACCGAAATCAAGTCCTGACGGGTAGCACCGGCAGGCGGGGTTCGGAGGCACCTGGCAACAGAAGCCTCCACTTCAATTCCGGTCTGCCTGCAGGCCTTTCCGATGTGCTGGCCTGGTAAGAAGCGCGATGAGTACTGACCATATCCGTTATGATCTTCTTACGCAGGACGCGCTGCGTGGCATGGTTCGCCGCGTACTGTCCGATGCCGCGCGTGTGGGCTTGCCCGGCGAACATCACTTTTTCATTTCCTTCAAAACGCAATATCCCGGCGTGAGCATTCCGCTGCGCCTGGCGGAGAAGTTTCCCGAGGAGATCACCATCGTCCTCCAGCACCAGTTCTGGGATCTGAACGTCAGTGATTACGGCTTTGAGGTCGGCCTGTCCTTCGGCAACGCGCCCGAGCGTCTCGTGGTGCCTTTCGCGGCGGTGACGGCGTTCTTCGACCCTTCCGTCGATTTCGGCGTGAAGTTCGAGGTCGACGAGCCGGAAGACGCGGTGGCTGCCGAGATCAGTCCGATACCGCCGGTCGTGCGGGCCGTGCCATCAGCCGCCGAGGAGCCGGTGGTGAAGAAGGCGATCCCCTCCAGGTCGGCACGCGGCAAGAAGGCCGAGCCGGCCGTCGAGGAGCCGGCTCCGGTGGTGGAGGCCGAGGCAGGGCCGGCGGCCGAGGAAGATAAGTCGGCTGAGAGCGAAAAGATCGTCAGCCTCGACCAATTCCGCAAGAAGAAGTAACGCGGCCTCCGGCCACAAACGAAAGCCCCGTTCCACGGTGTTGGAGCGGGGCTTTCGTTTTTGGAGAGGTGCCGGCCCGCTGGCCGGCCCCGTATATTTCGATCAGTTCAGCGCCAGGGCCACGAAATGCAGTTCGCCCTGGGCGTTGGAGAGCAGCAGCAGGGCCTGCTTGGTGCCGGTCTTCTTCAGGTCGTCCAGACGCCTGGTTACGTCGTCGGGGCTGGAGACGGCCTGCTGGCCGACCTCGAGGATGAGATCGCCGGGCTTGACCTGCTTGTCCTCGGCCGGGGAGCCGTCATCGACCTTGGTGATCAGCACGCCCTTGGCATCGCTGCCGAGCTTGAACTGGTCGCGCAGGTCCTTGGTCAGGCCCGACATTTCAAGGCCGAGCGCCTTGGCGGTCTTGGGCTTGGGGGGCACGGCCGGTTCGGCCGAAGCCTTGATCACCGTGTCGCCCTCGTCGAGGCGGGCAACCGTGACGGTCTTGGTGAGACTCTGGCCCTTGCGCAGGATCACCACCTCGACCTGCTTGTCCACGGGCGTATCGGCGACGATGCGAGGCAGGTCGCGCATTTCCTTGATGTCGTGGCCGTCGAATTTCACGATGACGTCGCCTGGCTCCAGGCCGGCCGGCTTGGCGGGGCCCTTGTCGTCGACCCCGGCGATCAGCGCGCCCTCGGCATGATCCATGCCGAGGCTCTCGGCGATATCGTCGGTCACGCCCTGGATCTTCACGCCCAGCCAGCCACGGCGCGTCTCGCCATATTTCTCGAGCTGCTCGATCACCGGCTGCACCGTGGCGGCGGGTACCGAGAAGCCGAGACCGATCGACCCGCCGGTTGGCGAGATGATGGCGGTGTTGATGCCGATGACGTCACCATCCATATCGAACAGCGGACCACCGGAATTGCCCTTGTTGATGGCGGCGTCGGTCTGCAGGTAGTTGTCGTAAGGCCCCGAATTGATGTCGCGGTTGCGCGCCGAGATGATGCCCAGCGTCACCGTCGAGGACAGGCCGAACGGGTTGCCGATGGCCATCGCCCAGTCACCCACGCGCACCTTGTCGCTGTCGGCGAACTTCACCGCCTTCAGGGGCTTGGGGGGATCGACCTTGAGAACCGCGACGTCGACCTTCTTGTCGCGGCCGATAAGCTTGGCCTTCAGCTTGCTGCCATCGTTGAAATTGACCTCGATGTCGTCGGCGCCATCGATCACATGGTTGTTGGTGACGATGATGCCCGAGGAGTCGATGACGAAGCCCGAGCCGAGTGCCTCGGCCTTGTGTGGCTGGGCCGGGGGGGCCTTGCCATCCTTGTTGAAGAACTGGTTGAAGAAGTCCTCGAAGGGGGCTCCCGGCGGCAGCTTGGGCATAGGCTGCTGCGGTGGCGCATCGTCATCGTCGCCATTGTCGCCGTTGTCGGCCGTGACCGTCTGCGACGTCGAGATGTTGACCACCGCATCGATCAGTTGCGCCGACAGGTCGGCAACGGAGGGGGGCCCGGCCGCTGCGAGGGCAGGTGGGGCGATCAGGGCAGCCGGGCCGGCGGCGAGCAAGGCGGCGAGGGCGACGGCGCCGCTGCGGCGCATCAGGCTCTTGGAGTCGATCAGCATAGAATCCTCGGTGGATGCGGCTTTCCCAGGTTGATTGGCCGCTGATGTGGTGAGCAATCGAAATTGATTTCAAGGGCTGAATGCGGCGCGAGCGTGACATGCCCGGTCAATCACGCGATGTTGTGCCCATTCTGTTCCAAAAGAGACAGAAAGTGGCCCTGCGTCAGAGCCCACGCACGCACCAGATGATGATGATGCCGATGATGGCCGAAATGAAACCGGCAATGCGTAATTGTGCGTTGGGGGAGGTGGCGACCGAAACCATCATCTTCCGCACCGGGTCAGGGAAAGCGAGAAAGACCAGACCTTCGATTGCGAAGGCGAGACCCAGCGCCGTGATGAAATCGCCGAAAGAGAAAATGCCCATCCGCCCCACACATTATACGAAGGGTTCTTGGTATTCCATGAAAACGCCGGCCGCAAGGAGCGGCCGGCGCAATGGAGCTTTATCCAGAGCCGACGTCAAGCCTATTGCGACGGGGCCGAGGTCGTCGGCGCCGCTGGGGCAGGGGGGGCCGGTGCGACGGCTGCGCCCGCTACGGCGGGCGATCGCAGATAGCGGAAATAATCCCAGTTGGGGCTGACGAACACCTGCGTGTTGTCAGGCTTCAAGGCGTCGACGTAATTGCGCATCGACAAGTAGAACTGGAAGAATTCCGGATCCTTGTTGTAGGCATCGGCGAGGATCTTGATCCTCTGTGAATCCGCCTCGCCGGTGGTCGCCGAAGCCTGGCCGTTGGCGTCACCGAGAATCTGCGCGACCTGGCGGTCCGCGTCCGCCCGGATGCCCAGGCCGTCCTGCGTACCCTTCGAGCGGATCTGCTGGGCCTCGGTCTGGCGCTGCGACTGCATGCGCTTGTAGACGGCCTGGCTGTTGGCTTCCGGCAGGTCGGCGCCGCGAATACGCACATCCACCACCTCGATGCCCAGACCCTCCGCCTCGCGATTAACCTCGGAGCGGATCTTCTCCATCAGCTCGGTACGATGGTCGCGCACCACGGCGGAGAAAGTCGCCTGACCGAGCACCCGGCGGACGGCCGAAGACAGGATCGAGGACAACTGCAACTCGGCGCCCTTCTCGGAACGCGAGGTCTGGAAGAAACGCAGCGGATCCTTGACGCGGTAGCGGCCGAAGGCATCGACCTTCAGGCGCTTCTGGTCGCTGGCGATCACTTCCTGCGGCGTCGAGTCGAGGTCGAGAACCTGCTTGTTGACATACTCGACATTCTCGATGAAGGGCCACTTCCAGTACAGGCCCGGTTCCGTCTTCGCCGGTTGTGGCTCGCCGAAGCGCAGCGGCAGGGCGTAGTCGCGCGGCGTGACCGTATAGGCCGAGAAGAACACCAGGATAAGGGCGGCGACCACTGCTATCAGGCCGCCGGTTGCAAGAGGCGATCTCATGGCGTGGCTCCTTGCTGGACTTGCGGGGCTTGCGGCACGGGCGGTTTGCGCTTCAGCAACTGATCGAGCGGCAGATAGGGCACGACACCCTGGCTCTGACCTTTGTCGTCGACGATGACCTTGTTGGTGCCGGAAAGGACCGACGTCATGGCTTCCAGATACATGCGCTCGCGCGTGACGATGGGGGCCTTCTGGTAGGCGGTGTAGACCTCGTTGAAGCGCCGTGCCTCACCGCTGGCCTCGGCGATGGTCTGAACCTTGTAGGCCTCGGCGGCCTGGGTGATGGTGGATGCCTTGCCCTTGGCCTCGGGGATCACCTTGTTGGCATAGACCTGCGCCTGGTTGATGGTGTTCTCCTGGTCGGCGCGAGCCGCCTGGACGTCACGGAAGGCATCGATCACCTGGGGTGGCGGGTCGACATTCTGCAACTGCACCAGGCGGACGAGGACGCCGGCTTTGTAGCTGTCGAGCGCCTTCTGCATTTCGGACTGTACCTGCTGCTCGATCGCCTGGCGGTCGCCGGTGAGGATCGGCGTGATGTTGCGCTGGCCGATGGCCTCGCGCATGGCGCTCTCGGCGACGGCGCGGATGGTGCCGCGCGGATCGGCCAGGTTGAAGGCATAGTCCTGTGGATTGGCTGGGTTGATCTGCCACTGCACGGTGAAGCCGATATTGACGATGTTCTCGTCGCCGGTCAGCATCTCGTTATCGCTGTCGCTGTCACCGCGGGCGCCGATATTGATGGTCTCGACATTGGTGACGGTGAGCTTTTCGACCGTGCCGATCGGGTAGGGAATGTTGTAGCGCAGGCCCGGCGGGCTCAGCGTCTTGTAATCGCCGAAGACGAGGTTGAGGCCCACTTCGTTGGGCTGCACGCGGTAGAAGCCTGTCAGAAGCCAGATGGCGACCAGAATGACCAGGCCAATGGCGATGTTGCGCGGCGTGAAGCCGCCGCCGCCCTGCAGGTTCCTCAGACCGTCCTTGCTCCGGCGCAGCCAGTCTTCGAGGTCAGGCGGGGTGCCGCCGCCCGACGGACCGCCTCCCCAGGGGCCACCGCCACCGGGACGCCCACCGCCGCCATTGCTGCCGCCGCCGCCGCTCCCCCAGGGGCCACCACCGCCGCTCTGGTTACTCCAAGGCATGTTTCCGTCCTTATGATGCACCACCCCCGTGCCGCTGGGCAAACGGGTCCATGGAGAGGCTGCATATAGGAACGTCGCCCCTGCGATCAATCGAAACAAAAAGGTGGAACTCGACGGCGAGGCTGGCGTAAGCGCGCAATCTTCGTCCCGGCAGCGCCCAATCTATATTTATGCTATTGATATTGCTTCGAATTTATCAATGGAAGAGACAGGCGCCCTCCTGCTGCCATGAGGGCGTTAAATTTCGTTCACGCACGCTTATCGCTGTAGAAACCGTCTTTCCTGTCAAACGCTTGCGGTCCGCCAAGGCTTATCCTAGCGTAGCTGACCTAACGTAATATATCCTCATCGAGGCGTCGATCACAGTAGGTCAGGCATGTGGCCCTTCAAGCGCAAGTCGCTGCTCGATCCGGAGATCATGGAGTGGATGTTCGGGCAGGCCGAATGGCTCCTGACGGCACACTCTCATCGGGCTGCCTTCGCGCAGGCGCAATTGCTGCCTCTGTCGGAGCGGGTGTTTCCGATCAATGGGGTTGCCGGGCACGCCCTTGCCGAGCGCCTGTTTCAGCAGGTGAAGGTCTTTGCCGGAATGGCCGGCCTGCCGATCACGCTCTCGCCGCTCGGAACGAGTGGGCGGTTCAGCGGAGCCACCGGCATTCAGCCCAGGAGCGACGCGGCGGGAACCTATCGGCATGGCGAGCGGGGCAGGGAGATCAGCTATGACGCCGGACTGGTCAAGGTGCCGGCCGATCTGATTGCCGTACTGGCGCACGAAACCGCCCATGCGATCCTCGACCTTGGTGCGCAGCGCGCACCGCCCGGCGATTCGGAATTCGAGGAAATGCGCACGGATTTCACCGCGGTGTTCTGCGGGTTCGGGCTCTATCTCATGCAGTTTCGGGCCGACCGCCGGGTGATGACGCCCGAGATCGCGCATGAGTGGAGGAAGCTGTTCATGTATTACATGACCTTGCCCGAACTCTGCTTCGCCACGGCGCTGTTTTGCAGTGTGCGCGGCATCGACAAGAAGATCGTGCTGCGCGCCGCCCCCGATCTGGCCTACTCCAAGTTGAAACACGCCTTCTGCGATCTCGACCGCCATCAGGACTGGCTGGAAGCCCTGCAGGCAATGGCCAAGGCGGCTGCGCCGACAACACCGAAGCTGCGTGTGATCAAGTAGCGTGGCAACGCTGGTCAGTCGAGGGCTTCCCGCCCCAGGGCCGGCGCATCATCCGGCGAAACGAATCGCCAGCCTGGCATCTGGTGGCGGAACCAGGTGAACTGCCGCTTGGCATAATGGCGCGTGTCGGCCTTAGCGCCGTCCATGGCCTCGCGCAACGGGATCTCACCCCGAAGATGGCGGATCAGGCCGGGCACGCCATGTGCCCGCATCACCGGTAAGGCCGGATCGAGGCCGCGAGCAGCGAGAGCGCGGACTTCCTCGAGCGCGCCCTGTTCGATCATGAGGTCGAAGCGCCGGTCGATCTTGGCATAGAGCAACGCCCGCTCCGGTTCGAGGAAGAGGCGCAGGCAGCGTGAGGCCTCGAGCAAAGGCGCGGAGTGCGCCTCCTGCTGCCAGGACGACAACGAACGCCCGGTCGCGGCGAAGATCTCGAGCGCGCGGATCAGGCGCTGGCGATCGCTCGGACGCAGCCGGGCGGCGGTGGCCGGATCGTCCTGCGCCAGCCACGCATGAAGCGCGGGCGTTTCCAAAGGTTCGGCCCTGAGGCGGATCGCCTCGCGCACTGCTTCCGGCACGGCCGGCATGTCGGCAAGACCCTGCTCCAGCGCCTTGAAGTAGAGCCCCGTACCGCCGATCACGATGGGCAGCCGCCCCTCGTCCTGCACGCTCCGCAACACCGCCGCTGCGTCTGCCCGCCAGCGGCCGACCGAATAGTTGATGGCGCCGTCGACATGGCCATAGAGGAGATGAGGCGCTCGCGCCGCTTCGCTCGCGTCGGGACGGGCGCTGAGGATGTGGAGATCGCGGTAGACCTGCATGGAATCGGCGTTGATGACACTGCCGCTGAAACGTTCGGCGAGGTCGAGAGCGAGAGCCGACTTGCCGCTGGCGGTCGGACCTGCCAGAAGCACCGCATCGAATTGTCTGGCTGTCACCTCAAGTCCTTTGCTGTCATGTCCCTTGTCGCCACGCTGATCTCCCATCCCGACCGGCCCGCCATCAACGCCGAGGCGCTGTCGCGGGCAGCCGAGGCGCTGAGCGCTCCACAGAGCCCGGTGATCCTTGCCCCCGGCATCGCCGCCGACATCGCCTGCGCCGCCGATGCCGCGTCGCAGGCCATCGAGGCGCGACTGCGCGAGGCGCTGGCCGGCATCCCGGTCGATCTGGTGGTGCAGGAAGGCGCGGGACGGCGCAAGCATCTTTTCCTCGCCGACATGGATTCGACCATGATAGGCCAGGAATGCATCGACGAACTCGCCGATTTCGTCGGCGCCAAGGCGCTGGTGGCCGAGATCACCGAACGGGCCATGCGCGGCGAGATCGCCTTCGAGCCGGCCCTGCGCGAGCGCGTGATGCTGCTCAAGGGCCTGCCGGCGGGTATCGTCGACGAGGTGATCCGCGAGCGCCTGACGCTGACCTCGGGCGGGCCCGAGCTGGTGCGCACCATGCGGGCGCACGGCGCCTATACGGCGCTGGTCTCAGGCGGCTTCACCCTGTTCACGGCACGGATTGGCGAGATGGTGGGCTTTGACGAGCATCACTCCAATGTTCTGCTGGTGAAAGACGGCCATCTCACCGGCGAGGTGGCGGAGCCGATTCTCGGCAAGGAGGCCAAGCGCGCCAATCTTGAACGCTTGCGGCGGGAGAGGGGGCTGGCGGCTTCCGACACCGTGGCAGTAGGCGACGGGGCCAACGATCTCGCCATGCTGGGGGAAGCGGGGCTCGGCGTCGCCTTCCGCGCCAAGCCCGCTGTGGCGGCCGCCGCGCGGATGCGGGTGGAGCATGGGGACCTGACGGCACTGCTCTATGCGCAGGGACATGCGCTCCGCGATTTCACGCTTGCATTATGATCGTTTACTCGGCGTTGATCATCGGTGGATGACACTGTTCGGACGTCGCGGAATCGCTCTTGGGAGGTTATATAAGCCTCATGCTCGATCGCACCCACAAACCACATCCCGAACAGGCCTATCTGGAACTCCTCGAACGCGTCTGGCGTGAGGGTTCGCCGCGGCGCGACCGTACGGGCGTCGGCACGCGCGCTCTGTTCGGGCAGACGCTGCGCTTCGATCTTTCCGACGGCACGATGCCGCTGCTCACCACCAAGCGCGTCTCCTGGAAGACGATTGTGCGCGAGCTGCTGTGGTTCCTCGATGGCGGCACCAATATCCGGCCGCTGCTCCGCGACAAGGTGACGATCTGGACGGACTGGCCTCTCGCCAAATATCGCAGTGAGACCGGCGACCCGATCTCCCAGAAGGATTTCGAGGCGCGCATCGTCGCCGACGAAGCCTTTGCCGAGCGTTGGGGCGATCTCGGTCCGGTCTACGGCGCGCAATGGCGGCATTGGCCGCTATTCGTGCCGACCGATGTCGAGGGCGAAGAGCAGCTCTATCGCCGCGATCCCGAAGGCATCGACCAGATCGCCAAGCTGATACACGATATCCGCACCAACCCGACCTCGCGGCGGCTGATGTTCACCGGCTGGAACGTGGCTGAACTCGACGGCATGGCGCTGCCGCCCTGCCACACGACATATCAGTATTTCGTGGCGAACGGCCGGCTCTCGGGCCTCTTACACCAGCGCTCCTGCGATGTCGGCCTCGGCGTTCCCTACAACATCATGACGGCCTCGCTGCTGATCCGCATGCTGGCGCAGCAATGCGACCTTGAGCCCGGCGAGTTCGTCTGGTTCGGCGGCGACACGCATGTCTACGAAAATCACGGCGATCTGGTGCGCGAGCAGCTCAGCCGCACGCCGCTGCCCTGGCCGAAGCTGCGTTTTGCCAGGAAGCCCGCTTCGATCCTCGATTACAAGTTCGAGGACTTCGTGATCGAGGACTACCAGTCGCACCCCGCAATCGAGGCGCCGATCGCGGTGTAGCCTGGGAGCGCGGACGTCCTTGTCCGCTCTTGAACCGGCGGCCTCTCAGACGAAGGCACGACGGTCTCGCATCTTCCTGCTACGCCGAGGTTCCAAGAGCGGACGAGGACGTCCGCGCTCCCAGGAGAGCCCATGCCCGTTCCCGTCATCATGGTCGCCGCCATGGCCCGCAACCGCGTCATCGGCGTCGACAACGGCCTGCCCTGGCACATGCGTTCGGACCTCAGGCAGTTCAAGGCGGCGACCATGGGCAAGCCGCTGATCATGGGGCGCAAGACCTACCAGTCCATCGGCCGTCCGCTGCCGGGACGGCGCAGCATCGTGGTCACGCATGACAAGGCCTTCATCGCCGAGGGCGTGGAGGTAGCGGACAGCATCGAGGCCGCCCTGGCGCGCGGCCAGGAAGTCGCGGCGGAGATGGGTGCCGACGCCATTGTTGTCGCCGGCGGAGCCACCATCTACCAGCAGGCCCTGGCCAAGGCCGATCGGCTGTTGCTCACGGAGCTCGATCTCGAAGCCAAGGGCGATGCCGTCTTCCCTGCCTTCTCGTCGCAGGAATGGCAGGAAATCTCGCGCGTGGCCTTCCCGCGTGGGGAGGGGGACGATGCTTCCTTCGCGGTGGTGAGCTGGCAGCGGCGATAGGAACGGATACCGTGCCCTGAACTCGCTGCGATTGTTGCGCTGGACAAGATCGAGATCGGCTCTGGCCTGACGGCCAAGGACCGCCTGATCGCATTGCCGCCCGATGGGCTGGAGGAGGGCGAGGAGGTGCGCATCGCAGGTCCCACGGATGCCGACAAGGGCATGGCGAGGGCGAACGGGTAGGCGCGATGCAGCGGGACGCAATGGGGGGGTGGGTCTTCAGACCCGGCTTACCAAGAGCATAGGCGGGAAAGAGCCGGGTCTGAAGACCCGCCCCCCGGGAACGTGCAGCAAATATCACTTTCTCGTAATCAGCGCTTGACCGCTTCGACTCAAGCTCTTAAAACCCCGTAACTTTCGCAAAGAGGAGCGCTCCGTTGCGCAACATTCTTATCGTAGGTTTGGCGTCGTCGGTGGAGCGGGCATAGGTCCCGAATCTCCTGCGATGACGCACATGGGCCCCTTGAGGGCCTTTTTTATTGCCTAAAACCCGACGAATGAAATTCGAAGTCTGAAAGCCAAGGAAAAAGGCGATGTCGACGAAGCAAATGACCGGCGCGGAAATGGTGGTGCAAGCCATGATCGACCAGGGTGCCGACACCCTGTTCGGCTATCCCGGCGGTGCGGTTCTGCCGATCTATGATGCGATCTTCCATCAGGAAAAGCTCCGTCACATCCTCGTCCGCCACGAACAGGCCGCCGTTCATGCCGCCGAGGGCTATGCGCGCTCGACCGGCAAGGTGGGCTGCGTGCTGGTGACCTCCGGCCCCGGCGCCACCAATGCCGTGACCGGCCTGACCGACGCCCTGATGGACTCCATCCCGCTGGTGTGCATCACCGGCCAGGTGCCGACGCATCTGATCGGTTCGGACGCCTTCCAGGAAGCCGACACCATCGGCATCACCCGCCATTGCACCAAGCATAATTACCTGGTGAAGCGCATCGAGGACCTGCCTCGCATTCTGCACGAGGCCTTCCTGATCGCCTCGTCCGGCCGGCCCGGCCCGGTGCTGATCGATATCCCCAAGGACATCCAGTTCAAGGTGGGCGAATATTTCAAGCCCACCGACAACATCCACAAGACCTACCGGCCTCGGCTGGAAGGCGACCAGGACAAGGTGAAGGCGGCGGTGGCGCTGATCGCCAGCGCCAGGAAGCCGGTGTTTTATACCGGCGGCGGCGTGATCAATGCGGGCCCGCGCGCCACGGCGCTGCTGCGCGAATTCGCCAAGCTGACGAGTCATCCCGTGACGTCGACCCTGATGGGCCTCGGCGCCTATCCGGCTGCCGATCCGCAGTGGCTCGGCATGCTCGGCATGCACGGCACCTACGAAGCCAATATGGCGATGCATGATTGCGACGTGCTGATCAATATCGGCGCCCGCTTCGACGATCGCATCACTGGCCGCATCGACGCCTTCTCGCCGCATAGCCGCAAGATCCATGTCGACATCGATCCCTCTTCGATCAACAAGAACGTCAAGGTCGATATCGGCATCGTCGGTGATTGCGCCCATGTGCTGGAGCAGATGCTCACCGCCTGGCGCGAACTGAAACCGACGGTGGACAAGGCCGCGCTGAAGAGCTGGTGGAGCGAGATCGAGGGCTGGCGTGCGCGCAAGTCGCTCAACTACCGGCACTCGGACGAGGTGATCAAGCCGCAATACGCCATCGAGCGGCTCTACCAGCTCACTAGGGATCGCGACGTCTACATCACTACCGAGGTCGGCCAGCACCAGATGTGGGCGGCCCAGCATTTCCATTTCCAGGATCCCAAGCGCTGGATGACTTCCGGAGGCCTGGGCACCATGGGCTATGGCTTCCCAGCGGCGATCGGCGTGCAGCTCGCCCATCCCAAGGCGCTGGTGATCGATATCGCCGGCGAGGCCTCGATCCAGATGATGCTGCAGGAGATGTCGACGGCGGTGCAGTACCGCCTGCCGGTGAAGATCTTCATCCTCAACAACGAATATATGGGCATGGTGCGCCAGTGGCAGGAATTGCTGCATGGCGGGCGCTATTCGGAGAGCTATTCGGCGGCGCTGCCCGACTTCGTCAAGCTGGCGGAAGCCTATGGCGGCGTCGGCATCCGCTGCTCCAGGCCGGGCGATCTCGACGCGGCGATCAAGGAGATGATCGATTCGCCGCATCCGGTCATTTTTGACTGCCGTGTCGACAAGTCCGAGAACTGCTTCCCGATGATCCCCTCGGGCAAGGCGCATAACGAGATGATCCTGGGCGATGCGGCCGTCGATATCGGCAGCGTGATCGACGCCAAGGGCAAGCAATTGGTGTGATTCCGCGCACGCACTTGCGTGCGCAGGGAGCGCGGACATCCTGTCCGCTCTTCTTTTCCAGCAAGCACATCGTTTCCAAGAGCGGACAGGATGTCCGCGCTCCCAGGAAGATATTATGACCGGATCTGCCTACTTCATGGCCTCCACGGCCGAGACCATCTCCACCCACACGCTGGTGGTCGAGGTCGACAACGAGCCGGGTATTCTTGCCCGCGTCGTCGGACTGTTCTCGGGCCGCGGCTACAATATCGAGAGCCTTACGGTGTCCGAGACCCAGCATGCCGAGCATGTCTCGCGCATCACGGTGGTGACCACGGGCACCAAGAGCGTGATCGAGCAGATCAAGGCGCAGCTCGACCGCCTCGTGCCGGTGCACAAGGTGGTCGACCTCACCGAGACCGGCAGGGCGCTGGAGCGCGAGCTGATGCTGATCAAGGTGCGCGGCAAGGGCGAGCAGAGGGGCGAGGCCCTGCGTATCGCCGATGCCTTCCGCGCCCGCGTCATCGACGCCACCGTCGAGAGCTTCGTGTTCGAGCTCACCGGCAGGGGCGACAAGCTCGACCAGTTCATCGAGCTGATGCGCCCGATCGGCCTCGTCGAAGTCTGCCGCACCGGCATCGCCGCCATTTCGCGCGGCCCGGACCCGCTCGGTGGCTGAGCCGCCTTTCACCCTCCCCTTGATGGGGAGGGTGTAGATCGAGTTTCCATCGTCTTATTACTCGAGCGCGAAATAAACAAAGCTTCCCGCGCTTTTTCCCGCAACGAAACTTGCCACCCACCCGATGAAGGGCTATTCGCCCCCATCAATCATCTTCCCCCTGGAAATGTCTGAAGGACGAAGGACCATGCGCGTTTATTATGATCGTGACGCCGATCTCAACCTGATCAAGAAGAAGAAGGTCGTCATCGTCGGCTATGGCTCCCAGGGCCGCGCCCATGCGATGAACCTCAAGGATTCCGGCGTCAAGGACATCGCCATCGCGCTGCGCCCCGACTCCACCACCGCCAAGAAGGTCGAGGCCGACGGCCTCAAGGTCATGACCGTGCCGGAAGCCGCCAAGTGGGGCGACCTCCTGATGATGGCGACCCCTGACGAGCTGCAAGCCGACATCTATCGCGACGAGATCGCGCCCCACATCAAGGACGGCGCCGCCATCGCCTTCGCCCACGGCCTCAATGTGCATTTCGGCCTGATCGAGCCGAAGAAGACCGTCGACGTCATCATGATCGCCCCGAAGGGCCCGGGCCACACCGTGCGCGGCGAATACCAGAAGGGCGGTGGCGTGCCCTGCCTGATCGCCGTCCATCACGATGCTTCCGGCAACGCCCATGACATCGCGCTCTCCTACGCCTGCGGCGTCGGCGGCGGCCGTTCGGGTGTGATCGAGACCAACTTCAAGGAAGAGTGCGAGACGGACTTGTTCGGCGAGCAGGTCGTGCTCTGCGGCGGCCTGGTCGAGCTGATCCGCGCTGGCTTCGAGACGCTGGTGGAAGCCGGCTACGCTCCCGAAATGGCGTATTTCGAGTGCCTGCACGAGGTGAAGCTAATCGTCGACCTCATCTACGAGGGCGGCATCGCCAACATGAACTATTCGATCTCCAACACCGCCGAGTGGGGCGAATATGTCTCCGGCCCGCGCATCATCACCGATGCGACCAAGGCCGAGATGAAGCGTGTGCTCAAGGACATTCAGACCGGCAAGTTCACCTCGGAATGGATGCAGGAATACCGCGCCGGCGCTTCGCGCTTCAAGGGCATCCGCCGCCAGAACGACGCCCACCAGATCGAAGCCGTCGGCGAGAAGCTGCGCGGCATGATGCCCTGGATCGGCAAGAACAAGCTGGTCGACAAGGCCCGCAATTAAGCTGGGAGCGTGGACTTCCAGTCCGCTCTTGGAAACAGCTCGAATAAAAGAGAGGGCGCCAACCATAACGTTGGCGCCCTTGTCGTTTGCGTAGGCGGTTCAAGAGCGGACTGGAAGTCCGCGCTCCCAGGTTAGTGCGTCCCGGCCCCGCCCGTCACTTGTCCCTTGCGGGCGAACAGCAGCGAGACGGCGGCGATCGCCAACATCACGCCGATCACGGCGAAGGTGTCGCTGAAGCCCAGGATCAGGGCCTGCTTCTTGACGATGTTGCCGAGGGCGGCGATCGCCTTGTGATGGGCGAGGGCCTGGTCGGTGATGCCGTGCGACTGAAAATAGCCCGTCATCTGGTCGATGCGCTCGCGCACCACGTCCCGATAGGTCGTCACTGACTGGCCGATGATGTTGGAGTGGAACTGCTCGCGCTTGGTGATGATGGTCGAGAGGCTCGCCGTGCCGACCGCGCCGCCGAGATTGCGCAGCATATTGAACAGGCCCGAGGCATTGGCGGCGTCCTTGGGACCGATGCCGAGCATGGCGATCGCCGTCAGCGGCGTGATCACCATGGCCTGGCCGACCGCGCGCACCATGTTGGGCACGAAGAACTGGTCGCCCGAATAGTTCGCCGACATCGAGATGTTCATGAAGCAACTGATGGCGAACAGCGCGATGCCGACAAAGCCGATATGGCGCACGTCGAAGCTCTTCATCATGCGCGGTACCAGCGGGATGAGCAGGAGCTGGGGCAGGCCGGTCCAGGCCAACACCTGGCCGATCTGCTCGGCATTATAGCCCTGCACCTGGCCGAGATATTGCGGCAGCACATAGACCGAGCCGAACAGGGCGAAACCGACCAGCACATTGGACAGCGTGCCGATACCGAAATTGCGGTTCTTCAGCAGTCTGAGATCGACCAGCGGCTTGCTCACCGTCAGCTCGATCCAGATGAAGGCGCTGAGGAAGACGAAGGCGGTGACGGCGAGGCGCACGATGAAGGTGGACTGGAACCAGTCGTCCTTGTTGCCTTCTTCAAGCATGGTCTGCAGAGCCGACAGACCGACAGCCATAGTGATGATACCCGCCCAGTCGCCCTCCTTGAGGAGACCGAAGTTCATCGGCTCGCGCTCCAGCGTGAAATAGAGCGCGATCACCATGATGATGCTCGGGGCCGTGTTGATGAAGAAGATGGTCTGCCAGCCATAATTCTCGGTGAGGTAGCCGCCGATGGTGGGGCCGATGGCGGGCGCGAAGGTCACCGCGAGGGCAAACATCGCCATGCCGACCGGCTGCTGGGCCTTGGGCAGCTTGGTGACCACCATGGTGAAGGCCATGGGGATCAGCACACCGCCGGCGAAACCCTGCAGGCCGCGCATGGCGATCATCGAGCCGAGATCATGGGTGAAGGCGCAGGCCATCGAGAACAGGGCGAAGAACACCGTGCTCGCGATCATGTAATTGCGGAAGGAGAAGACGCGACTGAAATAATTGGTCAGCGGGATCACCACGATCTCGCCGATCAGATAGGAGGTCGAGATCCAGGCGCCATTGTCGACGCCGGTGCCGATGCCGCCCTCGATATCGAGCAGCGATGCATTGGTGATCTGGATATTGAGGATGGCCATGAAGGCGCCGATCATGCCGGCGAGGATTGCAATCCAGGTGGTGATGCTGGCCTTTTCAGGGGCTGGGATGGCTGGGTTGGACATGGACGTGATTCCCTGGGAGTGCGGACGTCCTCGTCCGCCTCTTGGAAACGCGACGGGTTGGGGTTGGGGGAAGAGTGGACGAGGACGTCCGCGCTCCCGGGATTACTTCGTCTCGATCGTCGGGTAGACCGACATGCCGGGGCGCAACTCGCTCGCCAGCGGGCTGCCGGCATCGAGCACGATCTTCACCGGGATGCGCTGCACCACCTTGGTGAAGTTGCCGGTGGCGTTATCGGGCGGCAGTAACGCGAATTCCTGTCCGCTCGCCGGGGCCAGGCTGTCGACATGGCCCTTGAAGCTGGCGCCTGGGAACATGTCGACATCGATATCGACGGGCTGGCCGGCGTGGACGTCGGTGAGCTGGGTCTCCTTGTAGTTGGCCACGATATAGGCCGCCTGCGTCGGCACCACCGCCATCAGCTGCGTGCCAGCCTGGACATATTGGCCGACCCTGAGCGTGCGGTTGCCGACCACGCCAGCCACCGGCGAGACGACGTTCGTATAGGACAAGTTGAGTTCGGCCTGGTGCTGCACCGCCTGGTCATGGGCGAGCGTAGCCTGCGCCTGGGCCAGCTCGGCCTTTAGGCTGTCGACCTGCTTGGTTGCGGTGACCAGGGCAGCGGTATCGCGCTGGATGGTGGCGCGGGCGGCCAAGATGCGGGCACTCGCCTGCTGGGCGTTCTGCACGCTGCCGAAGCCCTGATTGGCGAGGGAGGCATAGCGCTTGTCGTCCTGTTCGGCGAAGGTCTCGTTGGCTTGGTCGACCGTGATCGTCGCTTTGGCGGCGTCGATGATCGACTGCTGGGTGTCGAGCGCCGCCTGCTTGCCGGCGATGGCCGCCTGGGCGGCGAGGACATCGGCCTTGGCCTGGTCGAGCGCCACCTTGAAGTCGCGGTCGTCAATGCGGGCGAGCACCTGGCCGGCCTTGACGGTTTCATTGTCGCCGACCAGGACGTCAGAAAGGTAGCCCGAAATCTTGGGAGCGATGGTGGTGTTGTCGGCCTGGACATAGGCATCGTCGGTCGAAACCTGGAAGCGGCCGACCGTCCAGTACTGTTCGCCGTAATAGGCGGCGCCGGCGAGAATCAGCAAGCTGGCGCCGATCAGGAGCGGTTTGCGCAGGCGGCTCTTCTTCGTGGGAGCAGGGGGTGCAACAACGGGGGGCACGGCCGGCTTGGCGGTGATATCCAGGCCGGGAGCAGCCTCGGCGGCCGGAATTGGGCGGTCGATCTCGAGGGATGGGGAATGCTTGGTCATGTTATTTGCCTCGTTTTCCTATGGCCGCCCTTGCAGGGCCGGTCGGCATGTCTTAATTAGGAAATCAATTGTTTTCTAAAATAAGATGCAATAGCCCGCTGTCAATGGAAAATTGGAAAATCGCCATGCGACAAAATCAACTCCTGGTGAAGCGCCAGCGCGGCCGGCCTCAGGTCCGGTCCGATGAGGAGACCCGGCATCTGGTGATCGAAGCCGCGGCCAAGGAATTCCAGGTCAATGGCTATGCAGGCACCAGCATGAGTGCGGTGGCGCAGCGGGCAGGGGTCTCCACCAAGACGATGTATCGGCTGATCCCGACCAAGGCTGACATGTTTGCGAAGGTCGTGGCCGACCGCATCCACCTGTTCATGCTGGTGATCGATGATGAAGCGCTGGACGAGGACGGGCTTGTGCCGGCGCTGGAACGCATCCTCGTCGCCTATGGCAAGCTGACGCTGAGCGAGGAGACGATTGCCCTCAACCGCCTGGTGATCGGGGAATCCGACCGTTTCCCGGAGATCGGCAACGTCTTCTACGAGACCGCCGTGATGCGCACCAACACGGCCATCGAGACCTGGCTGCGCCGGCAGACCGAGCGCGGACTCCTCGACCTGTCGGATACCCAGGCGGCGACCGGCATGCTGCGCGGCATGATGATCATGGAGTTGCAGCGCGCCGTCATGCTCGGGCGCCGCAAAGCCCCCGACGAGGAGGAGATCGCCTACCGTGCCAGGCTTTGCGCGAAAGTATTTCTGAGAGGCTGCTGCGCCAAGGCGCCGAGGTAAACGGTGTGCCGACCTCCAGATCGGCACGGAAGCGCTGTGTATGCGGAAAAGATGCTCATCTCCAGGGCGGTCCTTCCTTGTGACGTCTCGTTTCCATGTCGAGCTGGAGGTCTCACACCGACCTGCGCTTTCTCCTCTGGCAGCACTCTTGGAGGGTGAGTGCTAACATATTGATTTTGAACAATTATTAACAAAATTTTCATTGCAGGAATGTGACTCTTGCGGTGCAATATGCGCGTTACTCTCGCAGGAGGTACCATCTATGGTGTCGGTTGCGTTTCGTCGTCAGTTGGAAGGGTACGGCCTCACCACGGCCAGTATTCTCTATCGCTTGCCAGATCATCCGGCCGTGCTGCAGACCTATATCTGGCAGGAATACGATCTGGCCCCCGTCTTCCCCGAGCTGCACAAATTCCTCGCCTTCTGGCGGGACAGGCTCGAGGGGGCGCTTCATTCGGTCACCGTCTCGCATAGCGGCCTGATCAAGCCGGCTGAATTGCGGGCCGTGGGGCAGGAGTTCCTGCTTCACTGAAATACTGGCGCCGCCAGGAGATCACGGTATAACGCCTCGCAATAGGCGGAGGCTCCGTGGACAGATATATTGAAGTGGCAAGGCGGCTGATCACCCATCTGGCCGACCAGTTGCAGGCGGATTTTGCCGTCGAATTATGGAATGGCGAGGTATTGCCGCTCGGCAAGGACGCCCGCACCGATCTTCGCCTGAAGATCATGAACCCGGAAGCCATTACCAGGCTGGTGCGCAAGGCGCCCTTGGGCAAGGGCTTCGACCAGCTCATCCAGCTTCTGGCCGATGGCAGCCTGCGCATCGAAGGCGGCACCTTGCTCGATGTCGCCGCCCGGCGCGGCAGCATGAACACCAAGGGCCTGTTCAAGCGCCTCAGCAAGGTGCAACTCGCCCGCGGCCTCTGGCCCTTTCTCATGCGCTCGCTCCCGAAGAAAGAAGAGCAGTTGGAGAAGCACGACTATGCCGGCGATATCGCCGACAAGGTCGAAAAAGGGCGGGACGACAAGCCGCTGGTGCAATTCCACTACGACCTGTCCAACGCGTTCTACGGCCTCTTCCTCGGCCCGACCATGGCCTATACCTGCGCCTATTGGCCGAAGCCCGAGACCACGCTCGACGAAGCGCAGACCGCCAAGTTCGACATGATCTGCCGCAAGCTGCGCCTGCAGCCAGGCGATCGCATGCTCGACATCGGCTCGGGCTGGGCCGGCCTGATCTGCCACGCTGCCCAGCATTACGGCGTCACCGCCCATGGCGTGACCCTGGCGCAGGAGCAATACGACTTCGCGCAGGAGCGCATCGCCAGGCTCGGCCTGCAGGACAAGGTGACGGTGGAACTGAAGGACTACCGCGATGTCACCGGCAGCTTCGATAAGATCGCCTCGATCGGCATGTTCGAGCATGTCGGCCTCGACAATCACGACGCCTATTTCCGCAAGATCCACAGCCTGCTTCGTCCGCGTGGCCTCTACCTCCATCACGCCATCGCCCGCCCGGCCAAGCGCAACATGAAGACCTTCCGCAGGAAGCGCCCGGAATTTGCGGCGCTGACACGCTACATCTTCCCGGGCGGCGAGCTCGACACCGTCGGCATGTCGGCCAATGGCCTGGAGAGCCATGGTTTCGAGGTGCATGACGTCGAGGCCTGGCGCGAACATTACGCCCGCACCACCAAGGCCTGGACCGAAAACCTCTACGCCAGGCGCGATGAGGCCGCCGGCGAGGTGGGTGAGGCGAAGACGCGGATCTGGTTGCTCTATCTTGCTGGCTGCTCTCTTGCCTTCGAGCGCTCGGCCGTGGGCATCTTCCAGACGCTGGCCTCGAAGAAGGCGAAAGGCCCGTCGGGGCTGCCGCCGACGAGAGAGGACCTCTATCGGTAGCTCTGGGAGCGCGGACGTCCTCGTCCGCTCTTCCCCTATCGTGGAGCGACCCGTTTCCAAGAGCGAACGAGGACGCCCGCGGTCCCAGCCACGGCGCCTTGCTCCGTCAGGGCTGCTCCTCGGCAAGCCCTCGAATTGGCCGAGGCATTCGCCCTTTCAACCCCGCCAGTTCCTCCGCCTTCTTCCACGAGAACGGCCCCGTCTTCAGTCCTGCCAGCGTCTTGACCATTTCTGTCTTCAGCCAGGGCAGCCTGCCCATCGGGCCAAAGGTGGCGTTGCGCAGCGGGCCTGTGAGCCGGGAATGGGACTGGAAGAACTGCGTCAGGACCGTGCTGGCCATCTGGTAGAAGCGGATATGGGCACGGCGGCCGGCGACGAAGGCGGCGAGGGCTTCGCCGAGATTGCTATGGAGGGCGATGGCATCGGCAAGCGCGGCGGCATCGAGCAGCGCCATGTTGGCGCCCTGGCCGAGCTGGGGGCTGGTCTGGTGCCAGGCATCGCCGATCAGCGCGAGGCGCCCGCGCACCGGCTCCGCGACGGTGAGCTGCGCGTAGCGCGCCTGCGTCAGCTGGTCGTTGCGCGTGAATTGTGCGGTGAGAGCCAGGGTTTCCGGCCAGATCGCCGCGACCTCCTCGCGCCAAGCGCCGAGATCGGTCTGGTTCCAGCGCTCGAGATTCTCCACCGGCAGGCTCCAGAAGAAGGCATCCAGTGGTGCGGGATCGTCGGGCAGGCGCCCCACGGGCAGCACGCCGATCATGAAGCGCGCCGTCCTGTAGCGCTGCTGCAGGGCATCGCGCAGGAAGCCGGTATCGCGCGCGACGCCCCAGACGGCGCCATGCGCGTAGGGCCGGATGTGTACAGGGCCGGCCGCTTCGCGCAGGCGTGAGCGCGCACCGCTGGCATCCACAACCAGGTCGAACGGGCCGAGCCGCCGTCCCATACCGTCCAGGAGGATGGGGCGGCCCGTGAGGTCCTCGACGCCCGCGATATCAGCAGCCTGTTCGAGGGCGATGCCGCGGGCGAGTGCGGCGCCCATCAGGAGGTGGAACAGGCTTGCCCGATGCATCGCCGTGCCATGCAGGCCGGGCAAGAGCTCATCATAGCGCCGGTCGAAGATCAGCGGCCCATCCGGCCCGCAGCGGCCGTAAAGGCGCTCGATGCGCGAGCCCAGTCTCGTGGCCTCCTCCCGCAGGCCGAGGCGCTCGATCACCGCCAGGCCCGTCGGCTGAATCAGCAGCCCGGCCCCGAGCGGCTTGGCCTCTTCGAAGCGCTCGAAGAGCACCGGCCTGTGGCCGGCATCGGCAAGAAAGGAGGCTGCTGCAAGTCCGGCAATGCCGGCGCCGACGATCGCGATGGAAAGGCTGCTCATGTCCGATCCTAGCGTCGAAACGATGCGCGCAACCAGTTGGCACCGCCCTTGATCCACAATTGTGGTAGGGCCGGGAGAGATATTGACGAAGAATCCTAGTTGTCATTTGTCCGAACAATCATAAGATGAGCCGAGCGCAACGGACTCAACTGGCTGCGTCAGGCTCAAAAAGGCCGCATCAATGCGCGCGCATTGAAAGCAAAGATCGCTACGGAGGACATGATGACCAAGGATTCGACGCCGCACACGCGGCGGGACTTTATTCGCACCGCTTCGTTTTCCGCAGGTGCTGCCGCTGCTCTGTTCGGAGGCTTCGGTATGAACCCGGCTTTCGCGGCCGAGGTCGCCGAGGTGGCGGGGCGTTCAGACAAGCCGCTGAAGGCGGCCTTCTCCAATGCCGGCCTTCAGGCCACCTGGTGCGCCCAGGGCAAGCAGGCGGCCGAATATTGGGGCAAGCTCTTCAATGTCGAAGTGACCTGGTTCGACGGCCAGCTCGATGCCGTCAAGCAGCGCGCCGCCATCGACAACATGGCCTCGCAGAAGTGGGACTTCGTCGCCATCCAGGCCTTCGGCATCGGCACACTGACCCAGCCCGTGCAGAAGATGATCGATGCCGGCATCCCGGTCATCGACATGGACACGCTGATCGCCCCGCTCGACAAGATCAACGTGCATTCCTTCCTTGCGCCCAACAATGAGTTCATGGGCGCCTCGGTGACGCAGGCGTTGTGCAACGCTATCGGCGGCAAAGGCAAGATCATCATGACCCAGGGAGCTCTCGGCCATACGGGCGCGCAGGGCCGGGCGAGGGGCTTCGAATCGGTGGTCAAGCAGTTTCCCGGCATCGAGGTGCTCGACACCCAGCCTGCCGACTGGGACGTCACCAAGACGGCCCGTCTGTGGGAGACCTATCTCACCAAATATCCGCAGATCGATGCGGCCTTCTTCCACAATGACGATATGGCGCTGGCCGCGGCCAATATCATGAAGGCCCACAACCGCACCGACATCAAGATCGGTGGTGTCGATGCCATGCCGCCGGCCATCAGCGCGGTCATCGACGGCCGCATGTTCGCCACGGTGCGCAATCCGTCCTGCCGTATCCATGGCGGCGCGATCGTCGCCGGTGTTGCGGCCGTAGTCGGCGGCGAGAAGACCGGTGCAGATGGCATTCCGAAGAACATCGTGACCGACGGTCCCGTGGTGACCAAGGACAATGCCGAGGGCATGCTCTGGATGGAAAAGCACTTCCTGATCTGAGCGGGAATGGTGTGCCTGTCTTCCCGGTGCTATCGACGCATTGTCGATGTCGCCCTGACAGGCACCGCCTTGCTCTGAGGATGCCGGTCCCGCCACATCGACTGACAGCCGATGTGGCTGTGAAGACCAACACACCGATCCGGGAGCCTCGTTTGGCTCCCGGTGTTCCTTTTCCGTCCTGTGAGGCGTGATGTCGACTGATGAAACACAGGCAGGCGTGGGCGAAACGCCGCGTCTCAAGATGACCGACATCTCCAAATCCTTCGGTGGCGTCGCTGCGCTGAAGGGCGTTGATTTCACGCTGCTGGCCGGCGAGATTCATGGCTTGGTCGGCGAGAATGGCGCCGGCAAGTCGACGATGATGAAGATCATTGCCGGTGTTCATACCGAATATCAGGGCAAGCTCGAGATCGACGGCAAGGAGGTCCACTTCCGCTCGGCGCATGAGTCCCTGGCGGCCGGCATTCGCATGGTGCATCAGGAGCTCAGCATCGTGCCGGACCTGACCGTCGCGGAGAACGTCTATCTGGGCAAGCAGCCGCTCAATGCCTTCGGCGCGGTGGACTGGCCCGCGATGGTGAAGGGCGCGCGCGAGCAGCTCAAGAATCTCGGCATCGATGTCGATCCGAAGATGCGCATCGGTGCCCTGCCGATCGGCCTGCAGCAATTGATCGAGCTTGCCCGCGTGCTGTTCTCTGGCGCGCGGATCATCATCCTGGACGAGCCGACCTCGGCGCTTTCGCCGCCCGAGGTGGCGCGCCTGTTCGAGGTGCTGCGCAAGGTGAGGGCCGATGGCCGCAGCATCGTCTTCATCTCGCATTTCCTCGACGACATCCTCTCGATCTCGGACGTCGTGACCATCTTCCGCAACGGCCGGCACGTGATCTCCCACTCCACGCAAGGGATCGACAAGAACTGGGTGATCGAGCACATGATCGGCCGCGGCCATGAAGGGCTGGAGGAGAGCTATTCCGGCTCGATCAGCCTGCCGGCCAAGCCCGCGGGCACACCTGTGCTGGCGACGCAGGGCCTGTCCTATGGCCGCGTCTTCGACGATGTCAGCATCGACGTGCACGCCGGAGAGGTGCTCGGCGTCTATGGCTTCATGGGCTGTGGCCAGCTCGAATTCGCCCGCACTTTGTTCGGCAAGCTCAAGCCCTCGCGCGGTCATCTGGAACTGCAGGGCAGGACGCGCCATCTGCGCAACACCGCGCAGGCGCGCGAGGCGGGCATCGCCTTCGTGCCGGAGAGCCGGCGCTCGATGCTGTTCTACCACCAGCCGATCTACCGCAATGTCTCCATCTCCATCCTTCAGCGGATCTCGCGGCTGTGGCTGAAGCCGAATGTCGAGCGCAAGACGACGCAGGCCCATATCGAGGCGCTGCATATCCGACCGCCTTCGGTGAACGCGCTGCTGGGCTCTCTCTCGGGCGGCAACCAGCAGAAGGTCGCGCTGGCCAAATGGCTGACCTATCCACCCAAGGTTCTGATCCTCTCCGAGCCGACACGCGGCATGGATGTGGGCGCCAAGGACGATGTGGTGAAGATCGTGCGCGATCTCCGCGACAAGGGTCTGGCCGTGATCGTCGTCTCGGCCGAGCCGGAAACAGTGCTCTCGCTGGCCGATCGCGTAGTGGTAATGAAAAAAGGGCGGATCGTGCGCGAATTCGCCAATGAGACGATTTCAAAAGACAGATTGCTGGAAGCCGCGTGAAGCAGCGCTTCCTCGCACCATCGATTAGGCCTGGGAGTTTTAGCTGATGAGCACACCGGTTCAGGATGGCGGCCAGGCGGCCTTCGCAAGGCAAGGATTGGGATCGATCCTGCGCAACCAGATGCGCAACATCGCCCCCTTCGTCACCCTGCTGGCGCTGGTGGTCTTCTTTGCCGTCGCGAGCCCATCCTTTGTGACGCTCGACAATCTGTCCAACATCCTGGTGCAGATCTCGGTGACCGGCGTGATCGCCGTCGGGCTGACCTTCGTGATCCTGTGCGGCGAGATCGATCTGTCGGTGGCCTCCATCGCCAATGTCACCGGGGTGGCGGTGGCCTTCTTCACGGCCCAGGAATCCTACGTGAACATCGCCAATACCGATTTCATTGTGCCTGGCAGCGTGGCGATCGTGCTGGCCCTGGTGGTTTGTGCCGTGCTTGGCCTGGTGAATGCTTTCGGCGTGACCCGGATTCTCATTCCTTCCTTCATCATGACGCTGGCGATGATGCAGATTGCCGACGGCATCAGTGCCGTGCTCTTGCGCGGGCAGATTGCCTATGCGGTGCCCGATCTGGTCACCACGCTGGGAGCCGGCAGCGTTGGCGGCGTACCCTGGATCGTCATCGTGCTCGGCGTTTTTCTGGCAGTCGGCCACGTCGTGCTGACCTATACGAGGTTCGGGCGCTACATCTACATGGTGGGTGGCAATCGCGAGGCGGCGGAGTTCTCGGGCATCAACATCAAGATGATCCTGGCCTCGGTGATGGTGATATCGGCGGTGTGCTCTGGCGTTGCCGGCATGATCGGCGTCGCCCATTTTGGCAGCGCCCAGCAGAATGAATTCACCAGCTACCTGCTCGATGCCATCGCCGCCGTGGTGGTGGGCGGCACCAGCCTGTTCGGCGGGCGCGGCGGCATCGGCAACACCATTGTTGGCCTTTGCGTGCTGGGTGTTCTCAACAACGGCCTCGACCACATGGAGCAGGTCGACAGTTTCCAGAAGATCCTGATCCGTGGCATCATCCTGCTCGCGGCCCTGGTGATGAACGTCTACACCCAGAGGCTGAGGGACGAGGGCGCGGCGGCAGGGTAATCCCGGGAGCGCGGACTTCCAGTCCGCTCTTGAACCTCGACTCAAATAGAAAAGGGCGCTGACCTCGACGGTAGCGCCCTTTTTGCACGTGTGCCGTTTCAAGAGCGGACTGGAAGTCCGCGCTCCCGGATTACCTCTTCAAAATCCGGTTCACGCCCGAGAGCACCGCCTTGAGCGAGGACTTCGTCGTGTCCTTGTCGATGCCGACGCCGAACAAGGTCGAGCCATTCGCGACACGCAGCTCGACATAGGAGACGGCGGCCGCATTGGCGCCGGAGCCGATGGCATGCTCTCGGTAGTTGGCGACGTCGAAGTCGAGCCCGCTCTGCTGGCGCATCGCCTGCACGAAGGCATCGATCGGGCCGTTGCCCTGGCCGGTCACCGTCTTCTCGACGCCCTCGTCGCGGATGCGCGCGGTGATGGTGCGCTCCTCGCCCTCGCCATCGCTGGTGACCTGGTGGGAAACGAAGGAGTAGCGGCCATTGTCGAGATATTCGCCGGTAAAGGCATGCCAGAGCCGGTCGGCGCTGAGCTCGACGCCCTCGCCGTCGGCGATGCCCTGCACAACTTTGGAGAACTCGACCTGCAGGAGGCGCGGCAGCTCGATGCCGTGCTCCTTCTCGAGGATGAAGGCGATGCCGCCCTTGCCGGATTGCGAGTTGATGCGGATGACGGCCTCATAGGAGCGGCCGAGATCCTTCGGGTCGATCGGCAGATAGGGCACCTCCCACACCGGAGTGGTCGCCGTCTCCATCGCCTTGAACCCCTTGTTGATCGCGTCCTGGTGCGAGCCGGAGAAGGCGGTGAACACCAGTTCGCCGGCATAGGGATGGCGTGGATGGATCGGCAGCTGGTTGCAATGTTCGGCCACGCGAACCAGGCCGTTCACGTCGGTGATGTCGATTTCCGGATCGACGCCGGACATCATCAGATTGCCGGCCATGATCACGAGGTCGACATTGCCCGTGCGCTCGCCATTGCCGAACAGCGTGCCCTCGACGCGGTCGGCGCCCGCCATCAGGCCGAGCTCGGTGGCGGCGACGCCGGTGCCGCGGTCGTTGTGGGGATGCAGCGAGATGATCACGCTGTCGCGGTCCTTGAGGTTGCGCGACATCCATTCGATCTGATCGGCATAGATGTTCGGCGTCGACATCTCCACCGTCAGCGGCAGGTTCAGGATCAGCTTCTTCTCGGGCGTCGGCCTGTAGACATCCATCACCGCCTCGCAGATCTCCTTCGAGAAATCGAGTTCGGTACCCATGAAGCTCTCGGGCGAATACTGGTGGCGGATATTGTCTTCCATGCCCAGCTCCCTGGTGAGCTGGACGATCAGTTCCGCGCCCTTGACCGCGATGTCCCTGATGCCGGCGCGGTCCTGGCGGAAGACGACGCGGCGCTGCAGTTCCGAGGTGGAATTGTAGAGATGGACGATCGCTGACTTGACGCCCTTCAGGCTTTCGAAGGTGCGGCGGATCAGCTCCTCGCGGGCCTGCGTCAACACCTGGATGGCGACGCCGTCGGGAATGCGGCCGGATTCGATCAGGAAGCGGACGAAGTCGAAATCGGTCTGCGAGGCCGAGGGGAAGCCGACCTCGATCTCCTTGAAGCCCATGCCGACCAGCGTGTCCCACATGCGCAATTTGCGCTCATGGCCCATCGGTTCGATCAAGGCCTGGTTGCCGTCGCGCAGGTCTACCGCGCACCAGGTTGGCGCATGGGTGATGGTCTTCGACGGCCATTGGCGGTCCGGCAAGTCGATCGGCGGCCAGGGCTTGTATTTGGCAGATACGTCGACCTTCGGGGCGGAAAACTGCGAGACTTTGGCAGCATATGTCATGATGAAAACTCTTCAGCCATAGGGAAGGGCGGCGGGTTAGGCCGCTGGAGCATGGTCCCCTGAGCGCCCAGGCTGATGCCCGGCCGGCCCTCAGGGGCGGCTAAGGAGGAGGCCGGAAAGAAGGGCGAGCGCCAGCGCCGGCGCGGAGAGCGCAAGCGTTTCGATTTTGGCGGGCGATGTCGCCACGGCTCAGTCCTCTTTGTGCTGCGGCTGAAGCCGCGCGGGATGAGGGGCTTGTACAGCGATGTTGCCGCGTGGGCAAGACCATTCCCACGTGGGCGCGATGCCGGTTTTCGGAATCGGATGCTGTGCTGTAGGGTCGCGCAAGCCTTCTCTTGAGGAGTACGCATGCGTCTTGCTTTCTTTGCCTTCGCGGCGGTCCTGCTCGGCACTGCCGGCGCCCGGGCCGACTGCGCCGCCGATTTCGCGACGATCATGCATCATGGGCGCGAAGTCGGGCCTTTCCGTGTCGATGGGGAAGCATCCGTGGGTGCGCGGCGCATGGTGACGGTGACCGAGGTCATCCCACCCGATGCCGCCCATGTTCATGTCAGCACGTCGCAGGGCGACCAGGAGGTGATCGTCACCGGCAGCCAGGCCTGGGGCAATGTGAAGGGGTTCTGGCTGGCGCTCGACGAAGCGACCGCGCGCCAGATGCAGACCGATTTTGCGCAGGCCGGCATCCTTTATTCCGACAAGGCGCAGAACATCCAATGCCTCGGCGAGACGATGGTCGACGGCACCAAATATCTTGGCTTCAAATATGACGCTGCGATCGCGAATTTCACCGTGCCGATGACCGTCTATGTCGATCCGGCGAGCCGCCTGCCGGTGAAGACCGAGGGCACGATGCAAAGCGGCGGCGACACGGCGCGTTTCAGTGCGACCTACAAGCTCGCTCCAGACCTGAAGATCGTGCCGCCGCCCAAGCCGTGATCGAACCCGGTGAGGCCGAGGGTCTCCGAATTCTGGTTGACAAGGGTGGGGCCACCCTCTCCTTGTCGGTTTTCGGAGCCCTCGGGCGAGGCGCCTCACGGTATTTAAACGAACTTGCGCTAGGGAGAGGCGAGGGGGCCGCGTTACCGCAATGACCGTCCCGACCATGAACCTGATGGAATGTCTTCGATGCGCCTTCTGATCTGCGCCGTCTTGCTGGCGGCCTCTTGCGTTCCCACCTTGGCCGCCTCCTGCACCAGCCGTATCGCCTATGTGCAGCGTATCATCGACAAGGATGTGAAGACCGGCTTCGTGGACAAGAAGGTCCATGACGACATGGGCAGGGACCTGGCTGCGGCGACACAGGCCTGCAACGCCGGCAACGATGCCAAGGCCGAGCAGATCATCTCGGCCACCCAGAGCCGCCACGGCTATCCGGTGCGCTGAGGGACTGGCGGCCCGAGGGGAATTTCCGGCCCGCCATGATCGTCTCGGGACGCGACGCCTCGACCGTCTTCACCCGGCCGATCAATCTGGCGATCCCCATTCTCACCTTGGCGCTGGCCTTGCTGCTTTCCAGTCGTAAGATGAGCGTGTCGCTTCTTTTGACCCGCTCGCTCGACGTTGTCGCCAAGCGCGGCGGTCCCACTTCAAATGAACTGAAGGAAAGCCCGTCATGAGAGCAGTGGTCCTGCATGCGCCGTTCGATCTGCGCGTCGAGGAACGGGAGGCGCCGCAGCTTGGCCCCGGTCAGGTGCGCGTGGGCCTGCGGGCCGGTGGTATCTGCGGCTCGGACCTGCACTATTACCTGCATGGCGGCTTTGGTGCCGTGCGGCTGCGCGAGCCCATGATCCTGGGCCATGAGGTCGCGGGCATCGTCCAGGAAGCAGCGCCCGGCGTCACCTCCGTGAAACCGGGGGATATCGTTGCCGTCAATCCGAGCCTTGCCTGCGGCGTCTGTCGTTTTTGCGTGAAAGGGCTGCACAATCACTGCCTCGACATGCGCTTCTACGGCTCGGCCATGCGCATGCCCCATGTCCAGGGCGCCTTCCGCGACAGCGTCGTTTGCGAGGCCGTGCAGGCCGTGCCGATGCCCGAGGGCACATCGGTGAACGAGGCGGCCTTCGCCGAGCCGCTGGCCGTCTGCCTCCACGCCGTCGTGCGGGCGGGGCCTCTGCTGGGCCAACGCGTCCTCGTTACGGGCGCCGGACCGATCGGCATCCTCACCGTCGCCGCCGCCCGGGCCGCCGGCGCGGCCGAGATCGTCGCGACCGATATCCTCGACGGCCCGCTGGCCATGGCGCGCAGGATGGGGGCGGACCGCACCGTCAATGTCGCCAGCGAGCCGGAGGCCATGGCAGGATACGAGGCCGAGAAGGGCTGGTTCGACGTGATGTTCGAGGCGGCTGGCAGCGCCGTGCCGCTGCTGGTGGGCCTGAAGGTGGTGCGCCCGCTCGGAACCATCGTGCAGATTGGCCAGGGAGCGCAGGCTGACCTACCGATGTCCGCCATCGTCACCAAGGAGATCAACCTGATCGGCACCTTCCGCTTCGATACCGAATTCGAGACCGCCGTATCGTACATCGCCAGGCGGCAGATCGACGTACGCCCGCTCCTCACCGAGATCGTGCCACTGCAGGAGGCCAAGCGCGCCTTCGATCTTGCCGCTGACAAGAGCCGGTCGGTGAAAGTCCAGCTCGCCCTGGGAGAGGCTTGAAATCCTGAGTTGATGGGCGCGAGTTTCGGACTCGGCTCTTGACCGTGCCCCTATTAGGTAGCCGGGTCTGGGGACCTGTCCGCCCGCCTCCGCGGCCTTCACACCGCAATTCCCAAGCGCTCTCGTTCCCACGCCCTTTCCGGCTGGGTTGATGAAGAGACCGGGCGATGGCGGCTGCGGAGCAGCCGTGAAGGCAGGATCATGGAAGATGCAGGCCGCACTGTCGGTGCAGGCCGCCATCGCCCCGTTCCGGCTGCCTGGCGCGCTGACAAGGCGTGCAAGGCCACCTGTTTTTTTCCGCCTTATGAAGGCGGAGGCGAGCCGGGAGCGGATGGCACGGACCATCCAAACCTGAGCCAGCCGGCTCGGTCAAGGGGCTCAGCGCTGCAGTCCTGGCCGGACAGTGGCATGAACCGTCTTCACCGCATCGGCGGGACGTGGGGACGAAGGCGTTGCCGGGCTCAAGCCCGTCACGCTCCGTCCAGGGATTGCGTGGTATTTCCATCGCGTGGCACTTCCATGGGGTGCCGATCCCGTCTGTCCCGCTCGTCACCCTGGAGGCCGGCTTCGAAGGAAGCAGGACCGCCGTGCGCGCCTGCCGCTTGGACAGGCACTCGGGGTGGATGGAGGCGTTCGGAGCCGAGTTGATCATACGCCGGCCGCTGACGCTTCGTTCCGAGAGGGATGAGAGCATGGGAATGAACAAAAATCAATATTTGTATCCTTTATGTTCAACGTACTCCAACGCCTCTATCATTGGCGAAGGAGGATGCCGGGCAGGGTGTTGTCGATTGATTCGAGCACGGGCGAGACGTTTGACCGGGTAGCCAAGGGATCGTTCAGGAACAGGGGCTTCAGGCGCCGCGCCTCTCGCGTTTTCTGAACGCCGGCTTGCCGATTCATTCATTTTTTGACGACGCCTACGCCCCGCTGAGGCACTCCCCCTCGGAGGGCGCCTGCGCCAGCCGATGCAGCAGATAGGCACGCTGGAAGGGCGGCATCCGGTCGGCGATGAGATCGCCCGGGCTGCGGACGACATGCATGCGGCTGAGCTCGGGCTCGCTGTCGGCGGCGAGGAAGCCCTCGATCCGCGCCTTCAGAGCCGTCGACGGAAGCGAGGAGCGCACGGTCTTCATCATGGCGATGCGTGGCCCGTGGAACACCGCCGTCCAGCCGGATGCGATGGCGACATCGGTGGGGGATACGCCGGTTTCTTCTTCCAGCTCGCGCGTGACGCTGCCGGCGAGATTGACAGTGTCGCCGTCGAGGTCGGAGGGATCGGGTGTGCCGGCGGCGAAATAGATGGCGCCGGCGTTGCTGGTATGCTCCGCCATCTCGCCGAGCAGGAAGGCGCCATCGGCTGCCTGCAGCGCGGCCATGGCGAAGCAGTTCCACTTGGGCTCGCCCGGCGTGCCGAAATCGCGCCAAGCCAGGAAGCTGGCGTAGTCCGTCATCAGATAGGCGCCGCGAAAACGCCGGCCGCTGACCTCCCAGCGATGCAGGAGCAGGATCTTGCCGTTGAAGCTGGCGGGCTTCCTGGCGATGACCTCCTGCCAATGTGCCGCGATCGCCTCGCGGTTGTCCTCCGCGAAGACCCAGGGCCGCGGTTCGAAGCGGCAGTCGATCTCGTCGAGTTCGACGATCTCGGGCTCAGACATGCAGCAACCCTTCGCTGACGATCACCGCATGGCCACCGATCGAGGCGGAGCTCAGGCGCATACGCTCGATCTGCATGGTGAGATCGATGAGGGAGGGCCGGCCCATCTCGAAGCCCTGTTCGATGCGGAAATGCCGGATACCCTCGGGAAGATCGTCGAAGCGGTGGAGCACGCCGGAGAGGCCTGCCACGGCCGAACCGGTGGCTGGATCCTCGGGAATGCCGTCGCCGGGCGAGAACATGCGGGCGTGCAGGCTCGATGTCGGTTCCACCGTGTGGCGGGTATAGGCATAGGCGGCGCCGAGACCTTCCTGGCCGAACGCCGCCTTCCACAGGCTGGTGTTGATGCGGATGCGGCCCATGGCTTCCAGGGTGCGAACCGGCACGAAAGTGTAGGGAAAGCCGCTGCCGAACAAAGTGGGGACATGGTTCTCGAAGCCGATATCCGCGACAGTGAGGCCGAGCGCCTCGGCAATCAGGGCGGTGGCGACGGGCGCGCCGCGTTCGGTGGGCAGCACCGGTACGTCAAAGCGCGCATAGGCGACGCCTTCTCCCAGGCTGACGGCGCAGGGCACCGTGCCGATCAGTTCTTCCAGGCCGAAGAGATAGTCGCCGCTTTCGTTCCTGTGGTCGAGGCTCGCCAGCAGCACGGCGGTGCCCACCGTGGGATGGCCGGCAAAGGGCATCTCCAGGCCGGGGGTGAAGATACGGATCTTGGCGCGGTGCCGGCTGTCCGTCGGCGGCTGCACGAAGACGGTTTCGGACAGGTTGAACTCACGGGCGATCTGCTGCATCGCCGCGGTGTCGAGCCCCTTGCTGTCGAGCACGACGGCAAGGGGATTGCCGGCGAGGGCGCGGTCGGCGAAGACATCGAGGGTGTAGAAACGGCGGGGCATGGCAACTCCTGGGAGCGCGGACTTCAGCCACATTGAACTCCATTCAGTGTGGCGGCGATGTCCGCTCTTGGAAACAGAACGTCGGCTCGTTCGCGCTTGCCGTCAGACCTTCTCCACCGGAAAGCGCCAACTCGGCGTGACGAACTCGTCCTGGGCCCCGACGGTCAAGATCTCGCGCGAGCCGGCTTCTTCCGTACGCTTGAGCAGGCCGTAGACCGAGGCGCCGGCGAGGTCGAGCGCCTGCGCCGCCGAGCCGAAACGCTTCCAGTGCAGATTGAAAAGCGCGGCGATGGCATCGCCTGCCCCGTTGATCGACAGCCCGAGGCGCGGCGTGCGGAGCCGGTAGAAACCGGTGGCATCGGAGGCAAGGAGATCGATGGCATCGTCGGGTGTCTCCTGCACGTCGAGCGAGGTCACCAGGACGACCTTCGGGCCGAGGGCATGGAGCGCTGAAACCGCTGACTTTGCGTCGCCGAGCGTGCGGATCGCCTGGCCCGAGAGATATTCGAGCTCGAAGCGGTTCGGCGTGATCACGTCCGCCGCAGGCACGGCCTTGTCGCGCATGAATTCCGGGATGCCCGGACGCACGAAAATGCCGCGTCCGACATCGCCGATCACCGGGTCGCAGCAATAGGTGGCAGCGGGGTTGGCCGTCCGCACCTTGTCGACCGCGGCCATGATGGCATTGCCGATATCTGACGAGCCCATATAGCCCGAGAGCACGCCATCGCAGCGGCCGAGCACGCCGCGATCGGCGAGACCCTCCACCAGTTCGTCCACCATGGTGCCGTCATAGACGCGGCCCTTCCAGGCGCCGTAACCCGTGTGATTTGAGAACTGCACGGTGTGGATGGCCCAGACCTCGCAACCCAGGCGCTGCATCGGGAAGACGGCCGAGGCATTGCCGACATGGCCGTAGGTGACCCAGGACTGGATGGAGAGGATATTCATGTCACAACCGGGAAGGCAGGAGAGGGGCTCGCAGATGAAACGATAACGCCTCTGGACGCAATATTGGACGGCGTGCCGGACCATCAGGATTTTTGATCGATTCGATCAAAGCCCGCGCACCTCTCCAGCGAGGTGGTCCCGGCCGCGATCCGTGAGGCCTGCCACTGACACCGCCTGGTATCTACTTGGTGCTTCCTTTGTGCCTTTTCCGCTGCTGAAGCCTGCCGGCCACATAACGCAGGGGAATGTCAATCGATCCGGTTCGAGATAGCCAAGATTCGACTTCGGTCGAGCGCTGCTCTTTGTGCCGGTATCGCAAAGGAGCGGCTTGTTGCCATACTGTAAAGTATTAACATAGTATAACTTAGTTATCCGTGTCGATGTACCATCGATTTGACGTATGACGCAACGGTATGTTTAAACCTCTTCTGCATTGAATTGTCGTATCGAAGCGGATGGAGTGGATTCGTCGAATTTCCCGAAGAAATACGCAATTTCAGAGCCTGGCTGCCGGATTTTCGCGCAACCACGGCGAGAAATCGTGTAGCCGCAATGCGCTTTCAATGCTCCTCCTTGGAGGTAGAGGTCTAGCCTGATTGGAGGGTGCCCTATCCGTCGTGGCCCTGCGATAAAGTGTTAAGGCTCCTGTATTCGTAGTAATTCGTGGATAAGGCGCAGGGGTCAAATGTGGCGACCGGACAGCCATGATCGGAATTATGATTTAGGTTTTTCAGTGAGTTAGGCTCACTTTAGATATCTCCATCAACCTCAGATTGCGGTCTTGCGCTGCCGCTTCACCTAAATTTGGATACCCAGTTGCTTAGAGGCTGAACTTGCGTCGTCATGAAACAAGGAGCAAAAATACTGTACGACGCATGGCCGCGCCCGCGACGCAAGGTTGGCTTGAAAATGATTCCCTCTGCAGATGAACTCTTGACCATCGATCCGGTGGGTTACCGCGGTGCCTTCGACACGCTCCCCTTCGGCTTCCAGCACAGCTTGCACAAGCTGCCGATGTTCCAGCCGGAGGCACTGGCCCGGATGGCTGAGCGTTATGCCGACAAGCCGCAGGATTTCTTCGTGGCCGCCTCGGCTTCCGCGCCCGGCACGAAGTTCTATGACGTGAAGCACAGCATGTTCAAACCCCATGAGGCGCTGGGCCAGTTGGATAGCAGCCCCGTGCGTGTCCTGCTGAAGCGCTTGGAAAATCACGACACCGAGTTCCGCGACCTCCTGCATACGTTATTCGACGCCCTGGCGGATCTGCGTGGCGGCCTGCGGGGCGAGAAGGTTCTGCGGCTCGAGTCCTCCGTCTTCATCTCCTCGGCAGCCTCCACCACTCCGTTCCATTTCGATCCCGAGATCAATCATTTCTTCCAGATCGAAGGGCCGAAGAACTACCATGTCTTCGCCCCCAGTGCGGTGGACGAGGCCGATCTCGAGCGCTTCTATGTGAAAGGCGTGGTGGATATCGGGCAGCTCGATCTGGCCCGCTGCGATCCCAAGCAGGAACACGTTTTCAACCTGGAGCCGGGCAGGGCGTTCCACCAGCCCCAGAACGCACCGCATTGGGTCCAGACCGGCACCGTGCGCAGCGTCTCCTATGCCTTCGTGTTCGAGACCGACGCCAGCCGCGAGCGCAGCAACGCCCGTTCGGCCAATCACTATCTGCGCATGATGGGCATGAAGCCGCAGCAGCCTGGTCTTCATCCTTCGGCGGACCATGCCAAGGCCGCCGTGATGCAGGTGATGACGCCGATGCGCGTTGGCGTGCGCAAGACGGTGAAGCAGGTCCTCGGCCGGTAAGCGCTCCTTGCCGCTCAAGCAGCTATGATTCCGGCGCAACTCCGGAAGGGGTGGTTAGGATTGGATATTTGCGGTCCCCGCCTTCCTTCCGGACTTCGGGCCCGTTCCGCTCATCGCAGCCATGCAGAGCCATGCGAGCAGGCCACCCTTACAGTAATCAAAGAATACACCCATATAGCGCTGACCGATTGATGAACCGACCTTGGTTATCGCTATGCTGCTCGATACTTCCCCCACTTTCGTCCTCAACGACGAACCTGCCTCACAAGCTTCCGAGTCTCTTGCTCCCCTGTCTCTTGGGACGCCTGACGATGCCCAGCTTCTGGATGCCTATTCCAACACGGTGATCGGCGTGATCGACAGGGTCGGCCAAGCCGTGGTGAAGCTCGACATCCGCAAGGGCGGCAAGCCCGCGGGCTCCGGCTCCGGCGTCATCCTCTCGCCGGACGGCCTCGTTCTCACCAACAGCCATGTCGCGCAGGGTACGCCCCGCGTCTCGGTGCAGACCCAGGACGGTCACCATTTCGATGCCAGGCTGATCGGCGATGATCCCGACACCGATCTCGCGCTCGTCCATATCGAGCAGCCGGTCAATTTGACGGCGGCGAGGCTCGGCAATTCCAGCCTGCTGCGCCGTGGCCAGGTGGCCGTCGCCATCGGCAATCCGCTGGGCTTCGAGGCAACCGTGACCTCGGGCGTGATATCGGCGCTCGGGCGCTCGTTGCGCGCCAAGAGCGGTCGGCTGATCGACGACGTGATCCAGACTGACGCGGCGCTCAATCCCGGCAATTCCGGCGGCCCGCTGGTCTCGACCTTGGGCGAGGTGATCGGCATCAACACGGCCGTCATCATGGGCGCGCAGGGCATCTGCTTTGCCGTCGCCTCGAACACCGCGAGCTTCGTGATGGGGCAGCTCATCCGCCACGGCCATGTGCGCCGCGCCTCGATCGGCATCGCCGCGCAGCAGGCGATGATCGCCCGGCGCGTCCAGTTGTCGGCCGGTGTCGATCAGCCTGCCGGCGTGATGATTTCCGCAGCGGAAATCGGGCAGCCGGCCGAATCGGCAGGCCTGCTGATGGGCGATATCATTGTTGCACTGGACGGCCAGAAGGTGTCCGCGGTGGATGATCTCATCCGTTTGCTGAACGAGGAATGCATCGGCCGCAGCACGCGCTTCGATGTGTTGCGCAACGGAAAGTTGCGTTCGTTCGAGGTTACACCCAAGGAGAGGCGTGGCTCCTGACTTAGCCCGGCGGTAGTATCATAAGGTGCATATCGCCGAATCTCTTCATCTCGTAAGTCACTCCCTTGACGCCAAAGTGGTAGGTGTTAGGCAGCCAGGCAGATCAGAAACAACTTCCTGTAATCAAATTTCAGATAATTTGATTAATCTTTGGCTCCACATGGCGCTACGCTGGAGCGTTGCGTCCCTTAAACGCGCTCTACGGTAGTAAAATCAGGGAGACTGTTGCAATTGGGTGACAGATTTCCCCAGCGGAATATGGTACTCATTGTCTCAATATATGAGGAGCAATTCAATGAGCCGCCTGATTCTTGCGTCGGTTTCCCTTTTGGCGCTGTCTTCCGCTGCCCTTGCTGCCGACTTGGCGCCTGCTCCCGCCGAGCCGGTTTCGCCGGTCGTTGCCGCTCCCTTCACTTGGACCGGCTTCTACGGCGGTCTCCAGGCTGCCTATAGCTGGGGTAAGTCCGATGTAAAGAATACGCACAATACGGATGGTGCGGCCGATTATATCGGTACGATCAATTCGGATGGCGTCTCCGGGGGGGCCTATCTCGGTGCCAATTACCAGTTTGAGAATACGAGCTTCGTCGTCGGCGCCGAAGCTGATGGCAAGTTCGGTGCTATCGATGGCAAGGACGACATGGTGGGTATCGGTATCTCGGCCGGTCGCCCGAATTCACCGACTACAACCCGGGTGACCTGGGATGGTGCTGCGCGCCTGCGTCTTGGCTATGCCATTGATCGCTTCCTGCCCTATATCGCTGGTGGTGTCGCGGGTGCCGAGGTCAAATGGCGTCCGTTCTACCCGACCGACAAGGCCGTGCCTCACCAGAACACTCAATGGGGGTGGACGATCGGTGCCGGTCTCGAATATGCCGTTACGGACAATCTGATTGCTAGGATCGAGTACCGCTACACTGACTATGGCAGCAAGGTGAACCCGGATTACAAGATCACCGCTATCCAGGACGGCGGCTACAAGGACCACATTGACCTGAAGACCAACGACGTTCGTGTTGGCATCGCCTACAAGTTCTAACCCTATACAGGTGTCTTAAGCAAAGCCCGGCTGTGTGCCGGGCTTTTGTATGGCCGGTGCAGAATAACCGGTCTCTGAGGCGGCAAACCGGTTGCTGGTATCTTGCGATACACAGGAATCACGCCTTCATCAGCCACTCATGATCCGGATCGTTGTGGAACTTCCACACGCGCTTCGGGCCGGCCATGACGTTAAGGTAATACAGATCATATCCATGTGCGACGCCCACGGGGTGGTAGCCTTTGGGCACCAGCACCACGTCGCGGTCGCCGAAGGCCATGGTTTCGTCGAGCGAGCGGTCGTCGGTGTAGACGCGCTGCACGCCGTACCCCTGGGACGGGTTGAAACGGTGGTAGTAGGTCTCTTCCAGGAGGCTTTCGGCTGGCAGATTGTCCTGGTCATGCTTGTGCGGCGGATAGCTCGACCAATTGCCGGAGGGCGTGATCACCTCGACCACCAGCAGGCTCTCCGCTGGCTCCCATTCCGGCAGAATGTTGCGCACATGGCGGGTGTTCGAGCCCTTGCCGCGCGTCTCCTGGCCCACCTGGTCGGGGCCGATGACGCGAGCCTGGTGCGCGCCTGTGCCGGGTGCGGCGCAGATGGCGAGCTCGAGGGGGGTCTCGGCCGTCACTTCGTAGCGCGACTTCGCCGGCACATAGACCGACCAGGGCGCCGCCTCGAAGGGGTCGTTACGCTCGCCCAGCACGCCGAAATCCTGGTCGCCGGCCTTGATGGCCGCCTTGCCCGCAACGAGGACGAGACAGATCTCGCTGCCGCCGGTCTCTGCGCTCAGCGTGGCGCCTGCGGCGAGCTGGTGCACCTCGAAGCCGACATAGCTCCATCCAGCCGTTTGCGGCGTGACGTGGTGGATCTTCGACGAGGACTTGTCGGGGTGGATCAGAAGCTTGGACATGGGGACCTCCTGGGAGCGCGGATTTCAGCCACATTGAATTTCGTTCAACGTGGCGGCGACGTCCGCTCTCAGAAACAACTCGTCTTGCGACAGAGGAAGAGCGGACAGGATGTCCGCGCTCCCAGGTTAAACCAGTGCCGCTTCCGCCAGCACCTTCTTCAAATGGGCATAACCAGCCTTGGCATATTTCAGCGGGTTGGCCTTTTTGGGATCCTGCTCCGCTTCCACGATAACCCAGCCCGAATAGCCGTCGAGTTCCTTGAAGACGGAGGCAAAGTCGATCATGCCGTCGCCCGGCACGGTATAGACGCCCTCGAGCACGCTATCGAGGAAGCTCCAGTCCCCGGCATCCGAACGCGCACGTACATCGGCGCGTATATCCTTGGTGTGGACATGGCTGATGCGGCTGCGATAGCGGCGGGCGAGGTCTGCCGGGTCCGAGCCTCCCCAGGTCGCGTGGCCGGTGTCGAGCAGGAGATGCACGGCCGGGCCGGTCGCGGCCATGAAATGATCGATGTCGGCCTGCGACTGCACGATCGTGCCCATATGGTGGTGGTAATCGAGCTGCAGGCCTTCGCCCTGCAACATCTCGGCATAGGCCGTGAGGCGGCGGCCATACTCGGCCCAGTCGCCGTCAGCGAGTTTCGGGCGTTGTGAAAGGGGCTTCGACTTGTCGCCATGAATGGCGTTCGAGGTCTCCGCCACGATGAACACGGTGGTGCCCATCGCCTTGAGCAGGTCGATATGAGCGCGGGCGGCGGCGAATTCGGCATGCTCGTCGCGCTCCAGCAATTCGATCGAATGCCAGCCGCCGACGCAGGCGAGGCCATAGGGCGCGAGCGCCGCCTTGAGGGCAGGGGCCTGGCGAGGGAACTTGTTGCCGAGCTCCATGCCCTCGAAGCCCACTTCCTCGGCCTCCGCCAGGCAAGTTTCGAGCGGCGTATCGCCTCCGATCTCCGGCATGTCGTCATTCGACCAGCCGATGGGGTTGGCGCCGATGCGGATAGGCATAAGGAAGGCTCCGGTTTATTTGGGGGGCGGGTCTTCAGACCCGCCTGTCGTCTGGAAGATTGGAAGAAGGCGGATCCGACGACCCGCCCCCAGGCTAGTCGCCGATGCTCTGCAAGGTCTTGGCCTTGACATAGTTGGCGTGGGCGGCCTCGACCTGCGGGCGCACCGAGACTTCCGGCACCGCGACATCCCACCAGGCCCCGCCCGCATCGGTCGATTCGAGCGGATCGGTATCGATGACGACGACCGAGGTGCGGCTATGTCCGCGCGCGACCGTCACCGCCGCTTCGAGCTCGGCGAGGCTCTTCACCTTGACGGCATGGGCGCCAAGGCTGGCAGCATGGGCGGTGAAGTCGATGTCGGGCAGTTCCTCATGGCGGGTATCGCGCAGGAGATTGTTGAAGCTCTCGCCGCCGGTGGCGCGCTGCAGACGGTTGATGCAGCCATAGCCGCGATTGTCGAGCACGACGATGGTGAGCTTGGCCCCAGCCATGATCGAGGTGGCAATCTCGGAATTGGCCATCAGATAGGAGCCGTCACCGACCATGACGATAACCTCGCGGTCGGGCTGCGCCAGCTTGACGCCGAGGCCGCCGGCGATCTCATAGCCCATGCAGGAATAGCCATATTCCATATGGTAGCCGCCCGGCGCACCCGGCTGCCAGAGCTTGTGCAACTCGCCCGGCAGGCCGCCGGCAGCGCAGACCACGATGTCGGAGGGCTTGCCGGCGCGCTGCACGGCGCCGACGACCTGGGCGTCGGAAGGCAACTCGGCATTGCTGGCATCGGTGTAGCGCGCCGCCGTCTTCAGCCAGGCGCCGCGGCCCTCGATCGCCTTCTGCGTCCAGGCGGCCGGCGCCTTCCAGCTGCCGAGGCCGGCGGAGAGCAGTTCAAGTCCCACCCTGGCATCACAGACCAGGGGCAGCGCCTTGTGCTTGGCCGCGTCGAAAGGCTGGGTGTTGAGGCCGACGATCCGGTGCTTGTCGCCCTTGAACAGGGCCCAGGAGCCGGTGGTGAAATCCTGCAGGCGGGTGCCGACGGCGAGCACCAGATCGGCATCCGCGGCCAGTTCATTGGCCGCGCCGGTGCCGGTGACGCCGATGGCGCCCATGCCGAGCGGATTGTCGTGGGACAGCGCGCTCTTGCCTGCCTGCGTCTCGCCGACGGGAATGCCATGCTTGTCGGCAAAGGCCGCCAGAGTTGCCTCGGCTTCGGAATAGAGGGTGCCGCCGCCCGTCACGATCACCGGCTTTTGGGCAGCCCTGAGGGCCGCGATGGCTGCCGCGAGTTCGTCTTCGTCCGGGCGTTGACGTCGGCTGGACCAGATGCGCTCCTCGAAGAATGAGGCGGGATAGTCATAGGCCTCGGCCTGCACGTCCTGGCAGAGGGCCAGGGTCACCGGGCCACATTCGGCCGGGTCGGTCAGCACGGTCATGGCGCGCGCCAGCGCCGGGATGATCTGCTCGGGCCTGGTGATGCGATCGAAATAGCGCGAGACGGGGCGGAAGACGTCGTTGGGCGTCACCGTGCCGTCGCCGAAATCCTCCAACTGCTGCAGCACCGGATCCGGCCGGCGGTTGGCGAAGACATCGCCGGGCAGGAGGAGGAGGGGGATGCGGTTGACATGGGCGACGGCCGCCGCGGTCACCAGATTTGTGGCGCCGGGGCCAATTGAGGTGGTGCAGGCCATCATGCGGCGGCGGCGCATCGCCTTGGCATAGGCGGTGGCGGCATGGGCCATCGACTGTTCGTTATGGGCACGATAGGTCGGCAGGGTATCGCGCACCTGGTAGAGGGCCTCGCCCATGCCGGCGACATTGCCATGCCCGAAAATGGCAAAGACACCGGCGAATACTGGCACGGTCTTTCCGTCGACCACCGTCTTCTGGGCGGTAAGAAAGCGGACCAGGGCCTGGGCCATTGTGAGGCGGATCGTTGCCACGAGAACTCTCCCTATATTCAGGTGAGGCAACCGTGAAAACGGTTGAGCCAGGGTCTCTAAAGTCTTGTTATTGAAAGGCAGACTGCAATGTCATGGTCATTTTGAAGACCGCATCATAGCGCGGGCCACCGTTACGGGCGAACCCTATTGCGCCGCTGCGGCGTGCCTCGAGGCAGCCTCCCAGGCGCCCACCAGCCGGGCGAATTTCGAGGCCATGGCTTCGATGGCGGCCTCGTCGCTGAGGCTACCGCGCAGCCATGCGCGGGCCGGTTCGTTGAAGATGGTGCGGCCGACCGCGAAGCCCTTGACCAGTGGCTCGCTGGCGGCGGCGGCGAAGGCGGCTTCGAGATCTTCCTCCGGCGCCTCAAGGCCGAGCAGCACGATGCCACGGCAAAGCGGATCGTTGTTCTCGATCACGTCGGCCACCGCGCGCCACGCCGCAGGCGTCTTCAGGGGCTCGAGCTTCCACCAGTCCGGCTTGATGCCGAGATCGTAGAGGCGCTGCACCACGCTCGACACCGTGTCGTCCTTCAGGGGGCCGTGCTTGCCGGCGATGATCTCCACGAGGAGCTCGCGGCCCACGGTACGCGCCGCCGCATAGAGGCGTAGCAATTGCCGTTCCTGCTGCTCCTTCAGCGCCGGCGGGTCGTCCGGATGGTAGAAGCACAGGCATTTGATGGTGTGGCCCACAGGCCACTCGATCAGGCTGGTGCCGACATCGTCGCCACCCTCGAATTCGAGCGGGCGGGAGCCCGGCAGTTCCACGGGACGGCCGATCCAGAACGGGTGATCGGCGGCGCGGAACAGGGCCTCGCGACCGTAATTGCCGTCGATCAGCATGCCGAAGCCCGGCTGCCCTCCGGCGACCTTGGCGGCCGCCTTCACGGCGAGCACCTTGAAAGCCGCGATCTTCTCGCGCGGCACGCCAGCTTCGTCCGCCATGGCTTCCATCTGGGCGCGGTGGTCGATGGCAAGAGCCATCAGGCCTTCGGCGGCGGGGCGGCGGGTGGTGGCCCAATGCACATGGTTGAGAGCTGCGTCCTTGCGCAGGGCCCGCTCCTTGCTGCCTTGCTTGAGGAAATATTGCAGCTCGGTGAAGGTCGGGATCTCCGGCGAGCAGAGCAGGCGCGAGACTGCGAAGGCGCCGCTGGCATTGGCGTATGCGCAGGCCGTCTCCAGGGGCTCGCCCTTGAGCCAGCCACGCAGGAAGCCGGACATGAAGGCGTCGCCCGCACCCAGCACATTGTAGACCTCGACCGGAAAGCCCGGACCCTTGATGCCGTCTTCGAGGCTGGCGGGGATGTCGCGCGGGAAGACCACGCAGCCCATCGGGCCGCGCTTGCACACGATGGTGGCCCTGGAGACGGCGCGGATGCGGCGCAGCGTCTCCAGCGTATCCTCCGACCCGCCGGCGATCGCCAGTTCCTCCTCGGTGCCGACGATCAGGTCGCAATCGGGCAGGATGGCCTGGAGATGGGCAGTGACATGGTCGGCCTTGATGTAGCGCTCCTCGCCCGCGCCATGGCCGGCGAGGCCCCAGAGATTGGGGCGGTAGTCGACATCGAACACCACCTTGCGGCCGTGCTTCTTGGCAAAAGCGATGGCCCGGCGCTGGGCCGCGTCGGTGTTCGGCTTAGAGAAATGGGTGCCGGTGACCACGATGGCGCCGGCCGAAGCGATGAAGGCCTCGTCGATATCGCTTTCATCGAGCGCCATATCGGCGCAATTGTCGCGATAGAAGATGAGGGGGAATTGCTTCTCGTCGCGCACGCCGAGCACCACGAGGGCGGTCAGACGGGCAGGGTCGGTGTGGATGCCGCTGGTCTCGACGCCTTCGCGTTCCATCTGCTCGCGGATGAAGCGGCCCATGGCCTCGTCCCCAACGCGGGTGATCAGTGCCGATTTCAGGCCAAGCCTGGCCGTACCAATGGCGATATTGGCGGGGCAGCCACCCACGGCCTTGGAAAAGGAGGCCATGTCTTCGAGGCGTCCGCCGACCTGCTGGCCATAAAGGTCCACCGAGGAGCGGCCAATGGTGATGACATCGAGTGCGGGCATGTTCATCCTGACCTCCAGATGTGCCGACCAGTCCGGACGATCCCGGTCAGCGAAAGACGCATCCTCGTCGCGACCAGCCATACCGGCAGGGCCGCGTTTTTCTTGTTATCGCACAGGCATGCAGCCGCGCCGATGTGAGGCTCGGCGCTTCCTTGCCTCACGCTCCAAAAATGAAACATATATTCTATTGTGTTGTCAATATAGAATAAAAATGCCATATTTTGGAACGAAGCAGGAAGCCGGTTTTCAGCCCGCCAAAAGGGCGCGAAACCCTTTGAGGATGGCCTCTGTCGGCTATGATCCTGCATGACCGCCGCCCGGATTATCGGGCCAAACATTGATTATAGGGGAGAGAAATGGTTCGTCTCGCACTTCTTGGCGCCGGCCGCATCGGCAAGATCCACGGGCGCAATGCCGCGCTGCATCCGCAGGCGAAGCTCGTCTCGGTCTCCGACCCGCATCAGCCCTCGGCGGAAGCCCTGGCGGCCGAAACAGGCGCCCGCGTCAGCTCCATCGAGGAAGCCATCGCGGCACCCGATGTCGATGCGGTGCTGATCTGCACGCCGACCACGACCCACGCCGATTTCATCGAAAAGGCGGCCAAGGCCGGCAAGGCGGTGTTCTGTGAAAAGCCGGTGGACCTGTCGTCCGAGCGCATCCGCGCCTGCCTCGCCGAAGTCGCCAAGGCTGGCAAGCCCTTGATGATCGGCTTCAACCGCCGCTTCGACCCGAATTTCGCCAATCTCAAGCAGCGTATCGTCGACGGCGTGATCGGCGAGGTCGAGCTTCTCACCATCATCTCGCGCGATCCCGCCCCGCCGCCGGTCTCCTATATCGAGACCTCGGGCGGTCTCTTCCGCGACATGATGATCCATGACCTCGATCTCGCCCGCTTCCTGCTGGCGGAGGATCCGGTGGAAGTGCATGCGGTGGCCTCGGCCCTGGTCGACCCCGCCATCGGCAAGGCGGGCGACGTCGATACCGCCGCCGTGCTCTTAAAGACCGCTTCGGGCAAGATCGCCCAGATTTCCAATTCGCGCCGGGCCACCTATGGCTACGACCAGCGCATCGAGGTGCATGGCTCCAAGGGCCTGATCCGTGCCCACAATGTGCCGCGCACCACCGTCGAGGTGGCGACCGGGGCCGGCTTCCTCGCCGATCCCATCCAGGACTTCTTCCTGGAACGCTATGCCGAGGCCTACCGCCTCGAAATGACCGCCTTCCTCGACGCCATTGCCGCGGGCAAGGCGCCCAATCCGTCAGGCGAGGATGGCCTCAAGGCCCAGGTTCTGGCCGATGCGGCGACCGAATCGGCCAAGAGCGGCCAGACAGTGAAGCTCTGAGACGCATTGTCATCTTCAGACGCCGGGATGGAACCATGGCAGCGAGAGCCCAGCCTGCCTCAATCGCGGCCCTTGTGCTCGGCGGTGCCGACCGCAAGGGTCATCGCCAGCGCGAAGGTCGCGGCCAGCGAACGGAAGGCGCCATGATCAGCCTCTTCGACATCGAGGCGTATCCTCGCCAGGCGTGCGAGGGGGCTGGAGGGGCTGTCGGTGATGGCCACCACGGGGGTGCCGCGTTGGGAGGCGAGGGTCGCGAACTGAATCGTGTCCGGCGAATAGGGCGCATAGGAAATCGCCAGGACCACATCTCTTGGCCCGGCGAGACCGATCTGCTCGCGGCCGAGTTGGCCGACATGGTCGACCAGGGCACAGCGCTGGCCCAGATTGCCGAAGGCATAGGCGAGATAGGCCGCAACAGGGAAGAGGCGACGAGCCGCCAGCAGGTGGATGATCTCGGCGCCCGCCAGCAATTCGATCGCTGCATCCATCCTGGCGGTGTCGGCGGAGGCGCGCAGGCGCTCTATCGACAGGTTCGCGGCATCGGCAAAGCCATTCAGCAGAGGGCCGGACAACGAGCCCGCACTGGCGTCGGCGCGCAGCAGGGCCACGCGCTGGCGATAGTCGGGGAAGCGTTCCTTCAGCCGCGCCAGGAAGACCTGCTGCAGGTCCGAGAAGCCGGCATAGCCGAGCGTCTTGGCGAAGCGCACCAGGGTGGAAGCCTGCACCCCTGCATTCTCCGCCACCGAAGCGGCGGTGCCCAGGGCGATCTCGTCAGGGTGCTCACGGGCAAAATGGGCGACCTGCCGCAGGCGCTTGGGCAGTTGCTCGACCCGGTCGGCGAGACGCGCCGAGAAGTCGGCAAAGTCGCGCGTATCGTCTTCAGCCATCCAAATGCCCCATTCCTAAGACGGGGCGACACCGTTGCCGCCCCGCAAGTCCTATGCGGCGTCTTGGGAGAGCATCGATCTCACGCCCGGCGCCCGGCCGCGTACAAAGGTTGCGGCAGGCGGCGGGTTAGCGCAAGCCCCCGAGGCGTGAACAGGGCCGAGCCGGGGCAATCGCTGCGAGTTAATCTGGTGCCGCTCCCGTCATTGCGAGCGAAGCGAAGCAATCCAGGGGTGGCAGGCCTTCCTTCAGCAGTTGCGGGCGAGCGGGCCGGACTTGCCGGCGCCTGGTTCGTCTTCGTCCCCGTTCCGGGATTCGTCGGAATGCATCGGCGGCAGGCGCCGGTCGCGCAGGCGCTGGGCCTGGTAGTCATAGAAGCGGGCAATCAGCGCCGCGATGAAGCCAGTAAAAAGCATGGCAGTTGTCCCCTTGGCACCTGGCCGCATGCGGCCAGAAGCCCCGTTCGGATAGGTTCTCTTCGCCCGGCAGCTATCGCCGGTCTTCCAAGGACGAATCGATCTATGCCGATCTTGATGCGCTGCAGCATACAGCAAATCCTTGTTGCGATGCACAATGATAGGGAATGGCGGCCATACCATGGCGGTATGCCGTCGCCGGATGACGGTGTTTTGATAATTCGAGGGCAGGAAACGCAAGCATGAACGGAACGGACAAGGCTGGGCTGGGCGTCGGCCTGGTAGGCACAGGCTATATGGGGAAATGCCATGCGCTTGCCTGGAATGCGGTGGCTTCGACCTTCGGCGATGTCGAGCGACCGCGGCTGGTGGCGCTGGCGGAGGCCTCGGTGGATCTCGCGCTCAGCAAGGCCAGGGAGTTCGGCTTCGCCAGCGCGACCGGCGACTGGCGCGAGCTTCTCGCCAATCCGGATGTCGACGTCATCTCCATCACGACGCCGAATCGCTTCCATGCCGAAATGGCAATCGAAGCCCTCAAGGCCGGCAAGCATGTCTGGTGTGAAAAGCCGATGGCGCCGCGCCTGGAGGAGGCGCAGGCCATGCATGCCGCCTGGCGCGCCAGCGGCAAGGTGGCGGCACTTGGCTACAACTATATCCAGAACCCGGCGATGCGCCTGATTCGCAAGCTGATCTCGGAGGGGGCGATCGGCGCAGTCAACCATGTCCGCCTGGAGATGGATGAGGACTTCATGGCTGATGCCCAAGCGCCTTTCGCCATGCGCAACGAGGCGAGCGCCGGCTATGGTGCGCTCGACGATTTCGCGGTGCATCCGCTCAGCCTGCTGCGCTTCGTGCTCGGCGGCGTGGCTGAAGTGTTCGGTGAAATGTCGCGGCCCTATGCCGAGCGGCCTGACGGCAAGGGGGGGCGCCGCGCCATTGAGAATTACGACATCGCCACAGCCCTGCTGCGTCTCGACAACGGCGCCTCAGGTGTGCTCACCGTCAATCGCGCCGCCTGGGGGCGCAAGGGGCGCATCCAGTTGCAGCTCTTCGGTGAGGGCGGCAGCATCGTCTTCGACCAGGAGCGCTTCAACGAGGTGCAGCTCTTCAAACGAGAGGGCGCCGAGGAAACGCAGGGCTTCCGCACCATCCTCAGCGCGCCGGTGCACAAGCCCTATGACCGCTTCATCCCCGCACCGGGCCATGGCCTCGGCTTCAACGACCTCAAGGTGATCGAGTGCCGCGAGTTGATCGGCCGGATCAGGGGCGAGCAGGCCTCGATCTTCGATTTCGACGATGGCATCGCCATCGAGAAAACCGTGCACGCCATTGCCGACAGCTTCGGCAAGGGGGGCTGGGTCAAGGTGGCGTGAGAGGCCAGTGTCGCGGGAAGCGGAGCAAAGGCCACCCTTTGACGAAAAAACCACGAGCCCGAGGCTCGTGGTTCTGTTGGTACAGCGTTGACTGCTGAGGCGAGGCGCTTACTTAACGCCCTTGAGAGCAGCGGCGCACTGGCTCCAGTAGCCACCCTTGCTGCCCCACTTCATGCCGTTGGTTTGTCCGGCGGCCTTGAGGGCCTTCCAGTGCTTGCCACAAGTTTTGATCTTCGCATCCTTGCCGTTGGCGAATTCCGGGTCGATGGCGCTCGGGAACATGCCACTCACGGCCACCGGCTTCGGCTTGGCCATGGTCGTCGTCGGTGCAGGGGCCGGAGCGGCGGGAGCCGGAGCGGGCGCAGCCGGCATGGCGGCGGGCGTCGCATCAGCACCGCACTGGGCCTTGCGGAAGTCGTTCCAGCTCATGCCGTTGAGCGAGTTGGCCGACTTGGCCGCTTCATACTTGGTGCTGCACTCCTTCATGGTGAGCGCGTTGGCGGGGGCTGTGACAGCCATGGCACCGACGAGCGCCAGTCCGGCGACAACGATAGCGGAACGAATCATTGAATAACTCCCTCTCTCTCGGCGGATCACATCCGCCGCCGACTCCTGGATAACCCTCAGCCGGATGCCTATTTTTGCGATTAGGATTGCGGCGAAGGTACGGCACTCGCAAGTGATAGACTGAGTCTGAGAAAGAAAAAAGCGGAACTTTCGGGTAATCAGCCAAGTTTCTGTTTCGGGCAAAGCTTGCCGGGCACTCGCGCCCAGCGCGCATTGCATGAATATGTCACAGTTGACGGCAGTTGCTCCGTAACGTCAGCAGGTAGAGGTTGTGGCGTTTTTCGGAATGGTCTAGGCCGCTGGCTGCGCGGCGCGACGGCGGCGAAACATTGCAACGGGGGAGCCCTGATGAATGGACTGCCGTACATATTCATAGCCGCATTTGAGCGCGACGCGCTGCGAGTGAATATTATCGGGGCTCGTCATGCAATTGGTATGGGGAATATCAATATGGCCATCGAACCAGCTTAGAACCGTCTTCGCTGCTTCCGTAGCGTATCCTTTACCTTGATTGGTGCCGGTGATGCTGTAGCCGAGCTCGGGCGTTCCCCGAAATTCCGGTTCGATATCACGCTCGAAGTTCTGGATGCCGACTTCGCCAATGAATTGACCGGTTATCTTTTCGAGGATGACCCAGAAGCCGAAGCCCAGCCATTGCCAGTGCCCGCCATAGCGCAGGATGCGCGTCCACACTTCCTCGCGCGGATAGGGGGACTTGCGGATATAGCGCAGCACCGCCTGCTCCGACCACATCGCCGTGCAGCTTTCCAGATCGCCGGGACCATGCGCGCGCAAAATCAGGCGCGGCGTCTCGAGGATTGGAGGCACGGTGAATGCCGACAAACGGGGCATGGGCGAACTTTCCTCGATCGCGAATGATGGATCGGTAGCTAGAGTAGCAACCGGCCGGACGGGATGGCCCGACGCCGATGGCTGGGAAGAGGGGGCGGTCAGGTAGGCGATAATTTTGCTCCTTTTACGGGCGTGGTTGCGATGTGGCCGCATGGTAGCCATGCACTCTCATCGCTACCGGCTGAGGCGGTGCATCTTTATATTGCACTGCAACAAACAACGGATTTGAGAGAGAGATCATGATTTTTGCGAGCCTTATTGCCGCTCTGCGTGCCCGTTACCAGGCCTATCGGGCCTACCAGAATCGTCTGGCGGCCTATCAGATGCTGACCGACAAGGATTTGGCCGAAATCGGCTTTAGCCGTGGCGATATTTCTGACCTCGCCCGGCTTGGCTGATACATTCGGTACTTCTCCATAAGAATCAAGCCCGGCTGCATGATTGCGAGCCGGGCTTTTGTTTTGCTCGATTAGTCCGCGGGGACCCGTGCGGCGTGGTACGCTGCTACAGCCGGACGACGAGACGACTTTCGTCCTTTTCTGCATAAGGCGCTCCCCCAGAGGGCTGCGGATACTGCCCCAAGCATCACCATCACAGCGTGACGCAGGTGTTATATCGATGCGGAAAGCAGCTTGCCTGGTGAACCCGGCCCGGCATGGCCCCCAACGCGATCGATCCCCGCCACCCTATCCGGGTTCCGGCGCATCGCAACGTGGCTGTCTGCCTTTACCCCGGATAAACCACGGCTTTGATCCATGCGGAGCGATGCCCGGCCCGATGGCCGTGCCGTCCTCGTAGGTCCTTGTTATCGCACCATTTTCTGTCTTGAAATGCGCTTCCCCTTTTCGGCGCGATATTCTAGCATGGGAGTGGGAATGCCCCGGTCCGGGCCCGTTTGCAAGCCGATCGTCAAGAATCGGAACCTGTTCCCCGGCACTATGAAATTCGAGGAAACGGCCGGCCCAGCGCTGGTAGCCGAGGAATGGATCGACGACGGTGGCAAGTGTGGTAACGAGATCCCGGCCCGTGATCTGCGTGGGTACGACAACGCTGGACCAGGTACTCGAAATCGAGGAGATGCCCAAGCAGGCCATCAAGATTCCGGCCTTGCGTCATGCCAAGCGGGGTGGAGGGCCAGCGGCGACAGCCGCGGTGGCCTGCGCCGTCCTCGACCAGCCGGCCGAGTTGTGGAGCCGGATGGGGGCTGATTCGGAAAGCGAGTTCCTGCGCGAGAGGCTGCTCCACCACGGCGTGGGCCTTTCCGGCACCTTGTTCCGGAGCGGTGCGGATACGGTGACGGCCGTCGTCATCGTCGACCGCAAGGGCGAGCGCTTCATCGTCGGTTATGGCCACGGCTCGCTGCCGTGCTCGCCCGAGCATCTGCCACTGGATCAGGTGGCGAAGGCCGGTGCGGTTCTTGCCGACATCAGCTGGTATGAAGGCGCCGTGGCCCTGCTCGATGCCGCCCGGGCGGCGAAAGTGCCCTCGGTGCTCGATGCGGAGGGGATCGAGCATGACAAGCTGTTCGATCTTGCCCGGCGTTCCAGTCTTCCGGTCTTTTCCGAGGACGGCTTCGCCCTGATCAGCAGGCGCGCCGCGCCCGATGCGGCGAGCTGCCAGGCGCTGGCGGAGAGCCTCGGCACCACGATCGGCGTGACGCTTGGAGCGGAGGGGTCGATCTGGTGGACCGATGGCGGGCTGGCGCATGTCCCCGCCCTGCCGGTCACGGTACAGGACACCACCGGCGCCGGCGATGTCTTCCACGGCGCCCTCGCGGCGGCCCTCGCCGAACGCCAGCCGCTGTTGCAGGCGGCCCGCTTCGCCAGCGCCGCGGCGAGCCTCAAATGCGAGCTCGGCAATGGCTGGGACGGGATGCCGGATCGCCGAGCGGTAGAGCAGGCGATGGAGAGGCTGGGCTGAGGTCTTCCTGGGGGCGTTGGCACCCTGCTCATGGGCGTCAACTTTGCGGAGCGTGGCGTGGGAGTGTCGATCACTGATCGACAATCCTGGAAACGGGGCGTCTTACGGGGAAGGAAGAGGGCGATCGGTGATCGCCCCTCCAGTTTCCATCGCTTCGGCCTGCAAAGCTAGCGCCTATGGGCATCTTTGCCTGCCTACTCCCATCCCACAGGCTGCGTTTCCAGGAGCGGCAGAGATGCCCGCGATCCCGGGAAGCCTATGCCACCGCCCTCGACCGTCCCGCCTCCGGCCGCCGCAGCGACATGCCGCTCTCCGCGTCGAATACATGCACGTTGTCGGCATCGAAAGTCATTCGCGCCTTGTCGCCGACAGCGGGGCACTGGCCCGCCGGCACCAGGATGCCGAGCTCGATGCCGGCATATTGCAGGCTGATCAGGGCCTCGTTGCCGAGGAATTCGATGAGATCGACAATGCCCTCGATAATGTTGGTGTTCTCCTGGGGCGGGGCCTGCCGGAAATGGGCCGGCCGGATGCCGGCAACCACCTTGCTGCGGCCGTCGAGGTCGAAGCGGGTGCGGTCGAGCACGAGACCGCCATTGCCGCGCAGGTCGACATCGATGAAGTTCATCGCGGGCGTGCCGATGAAGGCGGCTACGAACTGGGTCAGGGGGCGCTCGAAAATCTCGCGCGGCGTGCCGACCTGCTGGATCACGCCGTCGCGCAGGAGCACGATGCGGTCGGCCAGCGTCATCGCCTCGAGCTGGTCATGGGTGACATAGACGGTGGTGGTGTTGAGGCGCTGGTGCAGGCGGGCGATCTCCACGCGCATATGGTTGCGCAACTTGGCATCGAGGTTGGACAGCGGCTCGTCGAACAGGAAGACGCCCGGCGTCTTAACGATGGCCCGGGCGATGGCGACGCGCTGCTGCTGGCCGCCCGACAGCGCCGTCGACTTGCGCTGGAGGAAGGGCTCCAGGCCGAGCGTGGCCGCGGCCGCATGCACGCGCTTGTCGATCTCGGCCTTCGCGATCTTCATGCGCTTGAGACCGAAGGCGATGTTGCCGTAGACGCTCATATGCGGATAGAGCGCGTAGTTCTGGAACACCATGGCGATATCGCGCTCGCGCGGCGTGAGATCGTTGACCACTCGGCCGCCAATCGCGATTTCGCCGCCGGTAATGTTCTCCAACCCTGCGAGCATGCGCAACAAGGTCGACTTGCCGCAACCCGAGGGCCCGAGGAAGACGATGAATTCGCGATCCGTCACCTCCAGGCTGAAGTCGTGCACGACGCCGACTTCCCCGAACTTCTTGACGACCTTGCGAAACGAGATATCGGCCATAGGAACACCAATCCTGGAGACTACCAGTCCTGCGTGGATGCGAGCTCGATCTGCAGCTTGACGTCCTCGGGGCGGCCTGAAGCGGCGCGCTCGAAAGCCTGGATGGATTGCTCGAAGTTGAAGGTCCCGGAGATCAGGGGCTTGAGGTCGACCTTGCCGGATGCGATCAGGCTGATGGCCCGGTCATAGACATTGGCATAGCGGAACACGGTCTCGACCCTGAGCTCCTTGCCCATCAGGGCATGGATCGAGAGGTGATAGGCATCGACCGGGATGCCGACGAAGACGATCGCCCCGCCCGGGCAGGCGAGGGTGGGCGCGCTCTCGATCGCCTTGGGCGCGCCGCTCGCCTCGAACACGACATTGGCGCCCCAATTGTCCGTCTCGCGGTTGACGACGTCCTTCACATCCTGGCTGCGGACGTTGACGGGAATGATGCCTTGATAGCGTCCGGCGATGTCGAGCTTGGGCTGGTGCAGATCGGTGATGATGACCTTGCTGCAACCCCCTGCGAGAGCCGCCAGCGCCACCATGATCCCGATGGGTCCGGCGCCGAGCACCACGCCGACATCGCCGGGCTTGATCTTCGCCCGCGCGGCGGCCTGCATGCCCACTGCAAAGGGCTCGACCATGGCGCCCTCGGCATAGCTCACATTGTCGGGCAGCTTGAAGGTGAAGGCGGCGGGGTGGACGACATAGCCCGTCAGGCAGCCATGGATGGGGGGCGTTGCCCAGAAGGTCACGGAAGGGTCGACATTGTACATGCCGAGCAGTGTGGCCTTGGAGTTCATGTCGGGGATGCCGGGCTCCATGCAGACCCGGTCGCCCACCTTCAGGCTCTTCACGGCCGAGCCGGCCTCGACCACCGTGCCCGAGGCCTCGTGGCCCAGCACCATCGGCGCTTCGACCTTGCGCGAACCGATGCCGCCATGGGTGTAATAGTGCACGTCGCTGCCGCAGATGCCGACGGTGTGCAGGCGGATCTTCACATCATGCGGACCGACCTCCTGAGGCAGGTCGATATCGCGGATGGAGAGGACGTCTTTCTTTTCCAGGACAAGCGCGCGCATTTCAGTCTCGTGATTTCAGGGCCGAGTTGATGAAGCTCGAGATGACACCAAGGAAGAGCAGCGGCGGCAGCGAGAGCAGAATGACGGAGGCGTTGAGGATGCCCCAGGGCACGTCGCGGCCGAGCAGCGTGAATTCGGAGGCGACGATCGGCAGTGTTTTGGCGTCCGAGGTGGTGAGCATCAGGGCAATGAAGAACTCGTTCCACACCAGGATGAAGGAGAACACGATCGCCCCGATCAGCGACTTGGCGGCGACGGGAATGGCGATACGGAAGAAGATCGAATAGGGGCCGTAGCCGTCGACATAGGCGGCTTCCTCGATTTCACGCGGCACGCGGGAGAAGGCGGGGATGGCGAGCCAGACGGTGGTGGCGAGGGTCGACAGGGAATAGGTGATGATCAGGGCGATCCTGCTGTCATAGAGGCCGAGATTGAGCCAGATCACCATCAGCGGCACGGCGATGGCGACAGGCGGCATGAAGCGCATCGAGAGCACGAAGAACTTGATGTCGTCGGCGAGCCTCATGGGATAGCGCGCCACGGCATAGGCGCAGGGCAGGCCAAGCACGGCGCCGATGGCGACCGCCGAGCCGGTGACGATCAGCGAGTTGATCAGCCCGGCCTGCACACTGTCGCGGGTGAGGATGTAGGTGAAGTTGTCGAGGGTCGGCGTGAAGAAGAAGACCGGCGAGGTGGTGACGATGTCGACACGGTTCTTGAAGGCGCTGAGCAGCGTCCAGAACAGCGGGAAGAGGGTGAGGAAGACCAGGACGGCGATGATCAGCCAGGCCAGGTAGCGCGTCAGACCTCTTGCCATTTTTTCACCCGCTTGAAGATGATGGTGAAGGCGATGGTGGTGGCGACCATCATCAGCACGGCCATGGAAGAGGCGTAGGAAATGCGCCCGGATTCGATGAAGCCTTGCGAGAAGGCGTACATGTCCAGCGTCTCGGTGGCGATGCCGGGCCCGCCGCGGGTCATGACATAGATGAGGTCGAAGGCGCGCAAGGACTCGACCATCTTGACGAAGGTCAGGCTGACGAGCGGTGCGGCGAGCATCGGCAGGGCGATGTAGAAATAAACTTCCCAGGTGCGGGCATGGTCGAGGCGAGCCGCCTCGAGCGGCTGCTGCGGCAGGGTCTCCAGGAGCTTCACCAGGATGACACAGAACAGGAGGCTCCACTGCCAGACGTCGACGATGGCCACCGTCGCCATGGCGGTGCGCGGATCGGCCAGGAGATCGATCGGCTCACCGGCGATCATCCGGATCGGATAGACGGCGATGCCGAACAGCGGGTGGAAGGCGAATTTCCATACGAAGGCGGCGGAGACGCGCGGCAGCAGCACCGGGATAATGAAGATGGCGCAGAGCATATTGCGTATGCGCGGCGAGGTCGTCTCGAACAGGAGGATGGCGAGCACCACCGAGACCACCATGGTGGCGATGACCGTGGAAATCTCCCACATCAGCGACACCTTGATGGAATTGAGGAAGCGGTTGTCGTGGAAGAGGTCGATGAAATTGGCAAAACCGACATAGTCGACTTCGTCGCTGCTCAACTCGCGATCCTCAAAAGCGATGTTGATGGCGTAGACCGTGGGCACCAGCGACAGGAACAGCAGCGTCAGCATCGGCGGCGCCGTGAACAGCAACGGAAGACGTGTCTTGATCTTCATGGAGGCAACCACCGCACAACGAGGGTCAGGGGCGATATGAAGTTTGGCGACGCCATCCATTCTGCAGGAGGGTGCTGCCTTGCTGCCACGTTTTCCCGAATCGGGATTGCGGGCGCGGGCGCCTGGCTATGAGTGCGGCGGGACAGGATTGCCCCAGCGCGGTTCCTCCAAGGTCTGTTTTTGTCTTCATGCAACCCCGCCGAGATTGTTGGGGTAGGCAACTATCGATCAAACTTGGCGATGCGTCAACGCAGTTGACCTGATGCCTCGGAAGGTCGGACGGATCACAAGGAAAAACGGCGCCCCGAGGGACGCCGTTTTCCAGACCGGAGCCATTGACGCAACAACCGGTGGCTCCAACCGGAACTACTCTGGAGCAAAATGCATTCAAGCAGGGGCAGGTTTCCAGAATAACTGCTTGGCACTAAATGCATTTTGCTATTCTCGGTGATTCGATTTGAAGGTAAAAACCCTCTAGTAACGATACCAGCGATGATAGGGCCGGTAGAAGGGATGGCCCCAATAGTGTGGATGGTAGCCATAGCCATAGGCATAGGCCGGGCGACGATCGGGAACGCAGCGGCCCCAGGGATTGGGGTGCCAGCCCGGGCCGCAGCCCCAGCGTACATCCTGGACCAGGGGCGCGGCAGCCGGCGCGGCCGGGCCCAGCGGCATAGCGGAGGAAGTCTCAACGGTAGCAGTCAGGCCGGCGATCGCGAGCGCGGCTGCAAAGATGGTCTTGGTGGGGAAATTCATCGGTACCCTCACTGGCATTACGGTGAGGGAACTATGGCCCGGGCCGACTGAACGAGGCTTGAGTGCGCCCGTCATCGCTCGTTCAGGAATGTTTCTGATTATTTCTCGACGCGGTCCCAGCCATTGGGGCCGAGGCGCTCCTGGGGCAGGAAGCGGCCCTTATAGGCCATCTTGCGCGAGCCCTCGACCCAATACCCCAGATAGAGATAGGGCAGGCCCATGGTCTTGGTGCGTTCGATATGGTCGAGGATCATGTAGGTGCCGACGCTGCGCTCGGCCATCTCCGGCTCGTAGAAGGAATAGACCATCGACAGGCCGTCCGCGAGGATATCGGTAAGGGAGACGCCGATCAGCGGGCCCTCGCCCTGGCGGTTGAGCGGGAGGTTCTTGCCGGTAAGCCGGTATTCCACCAGCCTCGTGTTCACATGGGTGTCCTCGACCATCATGGCATAGTCAAGCACTGTCATGTCGGCCATGCCGCCATCGGCATGGCGCAGGTCGAGATAGGCGCGGAAGGTGGAATATTGCTCGGATGTCGGCGTGGCGCTGCGCATGTCCGAGACGACGTCCTGGTTATCAGTCCAGGTGCGCCGGAAGGATTTGCTGCGGACGAAGTCTGCCACAGGCACGCGTACGGACACACAGGCCTTGCAGTTTTCGCAGGCCGGGCGGTAGGCGATGGTCTGCGAACGGCGGAAGCCACCATGGCTCAGCACGTCATTGAGTCGAGCAGCGCGTTCGCCGATCAGGTGGGTGAAAACCTTGCGTTCCTGCCTGCCCTTCAGATAGGGGCAGGGCGAGGGGGCCGTCAGATAGAATTGCGGTGAGTCCCGAATTTCTATGCTCAACGCCACGCTCCTTGCGAATTGCAGAAGCGTACCACCGGCCCGCGTCGACTGCCAGCATCTCGTGGAGATTTGAATGCATTCTGCCCCGTTGATGGCGTAATCGGGCCGCCCCCAAGGGTGCCGCGTCAGACCTGGCGCGGACCGGTTTCCGCATAGCCGAGGAAACCGCCGGGGCGGAAGATCAGCATCACCACCATCACCACCATCACCGCGACGTCGCGATCCCCGATGGGCAGGTAGGCCTGCCAGACCATCTCGAACAGACCCAGCGCAAGGCCTCCCAGGAGGGCCCCTTGCACCGAGCCGATGCCCCCGATCACGGCCGCGACCAGCCCCTTGAGGCCGATCAGCACGCCGCTATAGGCATCGGTGCCGCCATAGGTGGCAGTCATGATGAAGCCGGAGAGGCCGGCCAGGGCCGAGGCGAGGGCAAAGGTCTGGCTCAGCATGCCGCGGCTGGAGATGCCCAGGAGGTTGGCCATCAGCGCATCGTCCGAGATGGCGCGCCAGCGCCGGCCGAACTCGCTGACCTGCATCAGCCTGGCAACCAGCAGCGCCAGCAGCGTGGCGCCGAGCCCGACACCGATCTGCATGGGCGTGACGTTGACGATGAAGCCCTCGGCCTTGACCAGCGGGATAGGCATGGCGTCGATCGGCGGGACCCAGCGATTCTCAGGCCCTTCCAGCAGCCGCATGAGCTCGCGCATGATGGCGGCGACGCCGACTGTCGCGATCAGGATGGACTGGCCGCGCCGGAAGGCAAGGGGAGCGAAGACGAGGTGCTCGACGACCTGCCCGGCAAGCACCGCCAGCCCCACCCCGATCAGGGCCGCGAGGACAAGGTTGAGGGCCAGGGAGTTCGAACCGAGCGCCAGCATGGTCAGCACCGCGGCGATGCTGACGATGCCGCCGAGGGCCGCGAAGTCGCCGAAGGCGAGGTTGATGCGCCCGACCAGGCCGAAGATGAGGGCGTAGGCCACGGCGATGAGCGTGGTCATCGCCATGTTCGGCAGGCCGTTGGCGACGCTCTGCAGGAGATAGGCGAGCGCCTTGGGCACCTCGGGGACATTGGCTTCGGTATCACCAGGCCCGGGATCGGCCGGGTAGGACAGGTCGTGGCGATCGAGCCAGTAACGGTTGAGGATGTGCAGCTTCATCGGCGAGAAGATCTCGGTGGGTGTCGAGAGGATCTTCAGTTCGATGACCTTGTCGTCCCGCTCGCTCGGGCCGAAGCCGCAGAGCACGAAGGAGGGGCTCGTCTGCCCTTGCTGGGTCAGGCGATAGTCGATCCGCATCGTATAAGGCGGCGGCGCCGGGCCGACCTTTGTGACGTAGATCTTCTCCGCATCGAGATTGACGGCCGGCAAGGTCTGCCGGCAGGTGGTGACTTGTTGCCGATCGAGCCCATCACCGCAGGAGACAAGGCAGATGGCCAGGAGGATCAGGGCGACAAGGCGTTGAATCAAGGCGGCTGCTATCGGGACAGTCTTGCGGATGCCATGATCGATGCGCTTTCGTGGGGCAGGGCGCAAGCCTATCTTGGCTTTATCCTATCCTGTGTTGGTTCGGGGAATCGTGATGCGTGACAACAAGCCTGGGGTGACCATCGTCTATTGCCGGCAGTGCAACTGGATGCTCAGGGCGGCCTGGATGGCGCAGGAACTGCTCTCCACCTTCCAGGAGGATCTCGGCGAAGTCACCTTGGTGCCGGCGACGGGCGGGGCCTTCCGCATCGAATATGAGGGCGTGGAGATCTGGGAGCGCAAGCGCGACGGCGGCTTTCCCGATGTGAAGACGCTCAAGCAACTGGTGCGCGATCGGCTCGATCCTGAGCGGGATCTGGGGCATATCGATAGATCATGACTAATGCAGCCATTCGATCTGTTTCAGGTCACGGCGCCCGTCGACAACGCGAACAATTTGCACGCCGCCAGCTATCTCCCGGTAGAATGCAATCCACTTTTCGATAACGAGAACTCGCGTTCCCTCGCCAATCTCAGGACGTTGTGGTCCGAGACGGGGCTGATCGCGCAACAGATCGCAGCGATCATGGATCAGGTCGAAGATTCGGTCTGCCGCTGCTTCATCATGGACCGCGATGTCGCGCCAGATCTTCAGGAGATCTTCCTTCGCAAGTTTCGAATACCGCACTACCCCCACAGGTTAGGCCTTTGCGGCAAGCCGGGCTCGAGCCTCGCGTTTTAAGGCGTCAAAATCAATCTCGCCGGCGTCTCCGCTGTCTACGCCTTCCTGCCACGCACGACGCAGCCAGGCAAGATCTTCGGCCTGCTCGTGTTTTTCCAACAAGCGAAGGGCTTCGCGGACGACCTCGCTCGAAGAGGTGTAGCGGCCCGTTTCGACTTTAGCCTTCACGAAGCGGGCCAGCTCTTCCGTGAGGGAGACGTTCATATTCATGATGGCTGCTCCAACTGTTAGGAATATAAGCGCGATAACAGACTTTAGCAAAGTTTGTTATCGAGCAGCCGCGATCACTTGAGAGGAAGGACCCTACTTTCCCTTCCTCAGATACTCCGCCGCCCGTGGCGCGAAATAGGTGAGGATGCCGTCCGCGCCGGCGCGCTTGAAGGCGGTGAGGCTTTCCACCATCGCCTTTTCGCCGTCGATCCAGCCATTCTGGGCAGCGGCCATGATCATCGCGTATTCGCCCGAGACCTGGTAGGCGAAGGTCGGGCGGCCGAAGGTCGATTTCAGGCGGGCGACGATATCGAGATAGGGCAGGCCGGGCTTGACCATGATCATGTCGGCGCCCTCGGCGAGATCGAGCTCGGCCTCGCGCACGGCCTCGTCCGTGTTGGCATAGTCCATCTGGTAGGTGCGCTTGTCACCCTTGAGCGTGCCGGAAGAACCCACCGCCTCGCGGAAGGGGCCGTAGAACGCCGAGGCATATTTGGCCGAATAGGCCATGATCTGCACGTCCATGAAACCAGCCTCGTCCAGGGCTGCGCGGATGGCGCCGACGCGCCCGTCCATCATGTCCGAGGGCGCGATGATGTCGGAGCCGGCCTCGGCCTGCACCAGCGCCTGGCGCACCAGCAGGGCAACCGTCTCGTCATTGAGGATCCGGCCGCCTTCCAGGAGGCCGTCATGGCCGTGGGAGGTATAGGGATCGAGCGCAACATCGGTTAGGAGGCCGATATCCGGCACCTCTGCCTTGATGGCGCGGCAGGCGCGGCAGGTGAGGTTCTGGGCGTTGAGCGCCTCGCTGCCGGTGGGATCGCGCAGGTCCGGATCGGTGTAGGGGAAGATCGCCACCACGGGGATGTCGAGGGCGACGGCGCGTGCGGCTTCCTTCACCGCGATGTCGACGGTGACACGATCGACGCCGGGCATCGCGGTGACGGGCGTGCGCGTGTTGACGCCATCCTGCACGAAGATGGGCCAGATCAGGTCATTGGTGGTGAGCACATTCTCCTTCACCAGCCGGCGCGCCCATTCGCTCTTGCGGTTGCGACGGGGGCGCTCGACAAGATCCAGCCTCTCCCTGGCCGGAACGGGAGCTGATTTGAGCGGGGTGACGGACGAGGGCATGGCAGTCTCTTCAAGTGCGTTGGTTGCGCTGGTTTTAGCACATCCCGGCACTTGCGAAGAGGGCGTCATGTCACACCCCTGGGAGCGCGGACATCCTGTCCGCTCTTGAAACGGTATCCTTGCAGGAGAAGTCGCAGGGTAACCGTGCTGTCCTCAATGTCTTGGCCTTTCGCCAATCCGAACCGTTTCAAGAGCGGACAGGATGTCCGCGCTCCCAGGATATTTGCTCTCCGGCGCGCTCCCCGCTAGAACAGCCGCCTGCAACGAGGCATGTGATGAGTGATATCGAGTTTGACCGCGACGGCCCGCCCTATGGCGCCTATCTGTTGTGGTTCATGCGCGCTGTCGCTGTTTTGTGGATGGCGAAGGGCATCATCCACTGGTGCCTGATCCTCGGCATTGGCCATGCCGATCCTGACCGCTTCCTCGGCATGCCGGTGCTGACGCAGACCGCCGTGATCTTCTTTGCCGTATTCGATCTCGTCGCCGCCGTCGGCCTGTGGATGGCGACGACCTGGGGCGGGGTGATCTGGCTGATCGCTTCAGGCGGCTACTTCATCATCTCGCTGTTCCGTCCGGAGATCTTCGGGCGGCAATATGCGATGATGACGACCATCGGCGTCCTGATTGTCCTTTATGTCGGCTTGGCGTATTTTGCCTCCCGCGAACGCCACCACCGTTGAAGCCCCAGCTCGTATTGGGGTTGTTGCAACAATGTCACGATGCGGCAGGTAAAGCTCACGCCCGGATGATTCTGCCGGCTCCTTGCCACATTTGTCCCGGTTTTGCCGCTTTCTGCCGGTAGGCCTCGCCTTAGGTTTAGTACGCGTGTCCCTATCGGGGATCGGTGACAGAGTACTGCTCCGGTCGCGGTTCGTTTACCTTCCTGGTGTATTACCGGCGCCAATTCATGGCCGCGGGGGATTGCCGATACGGTAGGCGCGTGGCGGAAGCAGGCTTTGACTGCAGGATTGGATCACTATGTCTCATTTTTCTCGCCGCGATTTTCTCTCCACCCTTGCGCTGGGAGCCGCGACGACTGCTCTCGTTCGTCCGGCGCTTGCCGATGATCTTGGCCTCGGCCAAATGGAGATGAAGGAACGCTACGATTCCGTGGCAAGCCCCATCGCCGCCGCGACGAGTTCTTCCCCCACCTTCTCGCCCTATACGCTGCAGGCGACCCAGAACGCGCTGGCGAAATATAGCGAGCTTGCCGCCCAGGGCGGCTGGCCGCAGGTCACCGGCAATGGCCGCCTCCAGCTCGGCGACCGCAATGCCGACGTTGTGTCGCTGCGCCAGCGCCTGATCGTTTCGGGCGACCTTGCGCCTTCGCTTGGCGGCTCGCCGGTGTTCGATTCCTATCTCGACGGCGCCGTGAAGCGCTTCCAGTCCCGCCACGGCATCCTCGCCAGCGGCGTGGTCGGCGACACCTCGCGCGCCGCCCTCGCCATCCCGGTCGACATTCGCGTCAAGCAGCTCCAGATGAACATCGTGCGCCTGCGCACCATGGGCAATCTCGGCAACCGCTACATCATGATGAACATCCCGGCGACGGAACTCGAAGCCGTGAGCAATGGCGTGGTCGAGCAGCGCCACAACACCGTGATCGGCAAGCCGGACCGCCCGTCGCCGATCCTCTCCACCACGGTCCAGAACGTCAACTTCAACCCGTTCTGGACGGTGCCACTCTCCATCATCAAGAAGGACCTGATCCCCCTGATGCAGAAGGAGCCGACCTATCTCGCCGAGCACCATATCCGCATCTACAACCCCCAGGGCCAGGAGATCCAGCCCGACCAGATCGACTGGAACACCGATGAAGCGACCCGCATGCGCTTCACCCAGGATCCGGGCTTCGGCAACTCGCTCGGTCAGGTGCGCATCAACATCGCCAACCAGTATGGCGTCTATATGCATGACACGCCCTACAAGTCGGTGTTCGGCTCGGAATATCGCTTCGACTCCTCGGGCTGCGCCCGTGTGCAGGACGTGCGTGAGCTCTGCGCCTGGATCTTGCAGGGCACCGAATATACCCGCGACCATATCGATGAAGTCATTCGCGCCGGCTCCCGTATCACGGCGATCCCGACGACCAAGGTGCCGGTGTTCTGGGCCTACATCACCGCCTGGGCGACGCCCGAAGGCCTCGTCGAGTTCCGCGACGATGTCTACAACAAGGACGGCTACGCGAATCTGGCCGTGGTGACCAAGGAAGAGCAGGGCTGATCCCCTGGGAGCGCGGACTTCCAGTCCGCCTCTTGGAAACCTAGGGCTTGATGGCAGGGTCGATGCGGACAAGATGCCCGCGCACCCGGGGAAAAATTTCGGCGCCGCAGGTCTTCTTGCGGCGCCGTTTTATTTGGGCGCCACATTTTCATGGATGCGGCCGATTCCTGGGACCGCACGCGTCTCGCCTGCATTTTGAACCGCATCGTTTCCAAGAGCAGGCGAGACGCCTACGGTCCCAGGAACGCCTGCGCCGTGCTGACCAATCACACTTTGGTCGCTTGCAGACATGACTTTGGGCTGCAACTTGGTTATGTCGTCTGCCTCCGCTCCAACAAGGCCGCTCCCGATGAATGACGCCCGCTCCGCCACCCTGTCGAACAGCTTCTTCGCCGCCGATCTGCATGCCGCCGATCCGGAGTTGGCGCACACGATCGATCTCGAACTCGGCCGCCTGCGCGATCATATCGAGCTGATCGCCTCGGAGAACATCGTCTCGCGCGCCGTGCTGGAAGCGCAGGGCTCGATCATGACCAACAAATATGCCGAGGGCTATCCGAGCCGGCGCTATTATGGTGGCTGCGAGTTCGTCGACATGGCCGAGAATCTGGCCATCGAGCGCGTCAAGAAGCTGTTCGGCTGCGCCTATGCCAATGTGCAGCCCAATTCCGGCAGTCAGGCTAACCAGGGCGTGTTCCTGGCGCTGATGAAGCCGGGCGACACCTTCATGGGCCTCAACCTCAATGCCGGCGGCCACCTCACCCATGGCTCGGCCGTGAACATGTCCGGCCGCTGGTTCAATGTGGTGCCCTACAATGTGCGCCCGGACGACCATCGCGTCGACATGGACGAGGTGGAGCGCCTCGCCCATGAGCACAAGCCGAAGCTGATCATCGCCGGCGGGTCGGGCTATGCCCGCCACTGGGACTTTGCCCGTTTCCGTGCGATCGCCGATGCGGTCGGCGCCTATTTCTTCGTCGACATGGCCCATTTTGCCGGCCTTGTGGCGGGCGGCGCCCATCCCTCGCCGTTCCCGCACGCCCATGTCGCGACCTCGACCACCCACAAGACCCTGCGCGGGCCCCGGGGCGGCATCATCCTCACCAATGACGAGGACATCGCCAAGAAGGTCAATTCGGCCGTATTCCCGGGCCTCCAGGGCGGCCCGCTGATGCATGTCATCGCCGCCAAGGCTGTCGCTTTCGGCGAGGCGCTGCGCCCGGAGTTCAAGACCTATGCAGGCAAGGTCGTCGAGAACGCCGCCGCGCTCTCCGACAATCTCAAGGCCAACGGTTTCGATATTGTCTCAGGCGGCACCGACAACCATCTGATGCTGGTGGACCTGCGTCCCAAGAACCTCACCGGCAATTTTGCCGAGAAGGCGCTGGAGCGGGCTCACATCACCTGCAACAAGAACGGCATTCCCTACGATCCGCAGAAGCCGATGGTCACCTCGGGCATCCGCCTGGGTACGCCGGCGGCCACTTCGCGCGGCTTCGGCGTCAAGGAGTTCCAGGAGGTCGGCGATCTCATCACCGAGACGCTGGAAGGGCTTGCCAAGAACGGCGCCGACAACAATGGCGGCGTGGAAGAGACAGTGCGCGCCAAGGTCAACACGCTGACCGCGCGCTTCCCGATCTACTGACCGGGAGCGCGGACATCTTGTCCGCCTTTTGGAATCGTAACGCCTGCAGGATAGGGAAGAGCGGACATCACGACATTTATCTTCGATATAATGTCGTTGTGACGTCCGCGTTCCCAGGGATATCCCATGAAATGCCCCTATTGCGGCGCGCCCGACACCCAGGTGAAGGACAGCCGCCCCACCGATGACGGAACCTCGATACGCCGCCGCCGGGTCTGCTCGGATTGCGGCGGCCGGTTCACCACGTTCGAGCGCGTGCAGCTGCGCGAATTGACCGTGGTGAAGCGCTCGGGCCGCAAGGTGGCCTTTGACCGCGACAAGCTTTCGCGTTCCATCGAGACGGCGCTGCGCAAGCGCCCCGTCAGCGAGGAGCGCGTCGAGCGCCTGGTCAACGGCCTGGTGCGGCAGATCGAGTCGCTTGGCGAGAGCGAAATCACCTCCGAGCAGATCGGCCGCATCGTGATGAAGGGGCTGAAGACGCTCGACGATGTCGCCTATGTGCGCTTTGCCTCGGTCTACCGCAATTTCAACGAGGCCAAGGATTTCACCGCGGTGCTCGACGAACTCAGCAGTGAGGACGAGGCCAAGGACGGCGCAGAGCCGCTTTGACAGAGCAGCCCTGCGCCTTTGCGGGTTGAACCGGAGCTCGCGCCTCTCTATTTGGTGCTCGACCTTTCCGGCGGATCCTGACCCATCGTGACAGCGCCCTTCCTTCCCTCCGCCATCGAGGCCTTGCGCCGTGACGAGCGCTTCATGCGCGCGGCGCTGGCTATGGGGCGGCGCGGCCTTGGCAATACCTGGCCCAATCCGGCGGTCGGCTGCGTCATCGTGCGCCGCGTCGGCGATGCCGATGTTGTTGTCGGGCGCGGCTGGACCCAGCCGGGCGGGCGGCCGCATGCGGAGACGCAGGCGCTTGCCGAGGCAGGGCCGCTAGCCAAGGGCGCCACCGCCTATGTCACTCTCGAACCCTGTTCCCATTACGGCCGTACGGGCCCCTGCGCGGACGCGCTTGCACGCGCGGGCGTGGGACGGGTGGTCGGCGCCTTGCGCGATCCCGATCCCCGCGTGGGCGGCCGCGGTTTCGACATGCTGCGCCGCTACGGCCTCGAAGTGACCGAGGGTGTACTGGCGGATGAAGCCTTCCAGGCGCATATCGGGCACATCACCCGCGTGACCTTCGGCCGCCCGGCGGTGACCGCGAAAATCGCGGTCTCCTCGGACGGCAAGCTGGCCGGCCCGGGCGGCAGGCAGGTGAAGATCACCGGCCCCGACGCCAGCGCGCGCGTCCATCTCATGCGTGCCCAGAGCGATGCCATTGCGGTCGGCATCGGCACGGTGCTGGCCGATGATCCCATGCTGAATGTGCGCCTGCCGGGGATGGCCGCCCAGTCCCCGCTGCGCATCGTCTTCGATTCCAACCTGCGCATCCCGCTCACCTCGAAGCTGGTACGCACGGCGCGTGAGACGCCCCTCTGGGTGATTGCCCGCGCCGATGCGCCAGTTGAGCCCGAGGGGGCGCTGGTGGCGGCTGGGGTGGAAGTGATGCGCATCGGCTGCGCCGCCGTGCCGGCCACGGCCGCGCCTTCACTGGACCTCGGCGAAGCGCTGCGGCTCCTCGGCACGCGCGGCATCACCCGCCTGATGGTCGAGGCTGGCCCGCATCTTGCCGCCGCGCTGATCGAGCAGGACCTGATCGAGGAATTCGTGCAGTTCTCCTCGCCCGAGCCGATCGGGGAGGGCGTGATGGCACTTACCCCCGAACTGCTGGCGAAAATCGACGCGCAACTCCCCAACCTGGCCGCGAGGATGGCCGGGCATGATACCATGATTGTTCAACGCAGGAGCTAACGCCCCATGTTCACCGGCATCATCACCGACATCGGCGAGATCATCTCGCTCGAGGATCATGGCTCGGCCAAGCGCATCGCCATCGCCTGCGGTTATCCCCTCGACTCGATCGCCATCGGGGCCTCCATCGCCAATGCGGGCGTCTGCCTGACGGTGACCACGCTGGCCGCACGAGGGAACAAGGATACGGTCTTCACCATTGACGCCTCCTCCGAAACCATCGAGCGCACGACGATGGGTGCCTGGCAGGTCGGCGACAAGGTCAATCTGGAACGCGCCTTGCGTATCGGCGACGAGCTTGGCGGCCATATCGTCTCCGGCCATATCGATGGCATCGCCGAGATCGTCTCACGCAAGGATCAGGACGGCACCTCGCATTTCGTCTTCCGGGCGCCGGCGGCGCTGTCCAAATTCATCGCCCAGAAAGGCTCGGTGGCGCTGAACGGCACCTCGCTCACCGTCAATCACGTCGAGGGCGACGATTTCAGCGTGATGATGATCCCCCACACCCTCGCCGTCACCACCTGGGGCGACGCCAAGGTGGGCGACAAGGTCAATATCGAGATCGACACCATGGCCCGCTACGCTGCGCGGCTTGCGGATGTCGCTGCCGGGCGCTAGTGAACGCCCCAAACGAAATCATTGCGCGGCCGGGACCATCCGGGCCGCTTCCTTCCAAATGAAGAGATTTGTTATGGCCGGCCCAAGGCGTGTTTCCAGCTCGTCCCGTTCTTCCGAAACCGCCGATACCCAGTTCGGCGGCCCGATTGCCCCTCACATCCTGATTGTCGAAGCGCGTTATTATGATGAGATCGCCGACGGTCTGCTCACCGGCGCCACTGGCGCCATCAAGGCGGCGGGCGCCACCTTCGATGTGATCACCGTGCCCGGCGCTCTCGAAATTCCCTCCGCCATCGTCATGGCGCTCGACGCTGCCGCCCAGCGTGGCCGTGCCTATGACGGCGCCGTGGCGCTCGGCTGCGTGGTGCGCGGTGAGACCACCCATTACGACATCGTGGCCGGCGAAAGCTCGCGCGCCCTGATGGACATCTCCGTTCAGCGCGCCCTTCCGCTTGGCAACGGCATTCTCACGGTCGAGAATGACGAGCAGGCCCAGGCGCGGGCCAGCATTTCGGAAATGAACAAGGGCGGCGGCGCCGCCGACGCAGCCCTGCACATGGTTGCACTGAAACGCCGCCTGCATGGGGTCGAGGCATGAGCCGGGCGCAGAAACGCTCCGCCGCGCGCCTTGCCAGCGTGCAGGCGCTCTACCAGATGGACATCCGCGGCAGCAGCGTCGTGGAGGTGCTGGCGGAGTTCGAGAACCATTGGATCGGCCAGGAGATCGAGGGCGTCGAATATTCGCCGGCGGAGGAAGGCTTCTTCCGCGATATCGTCGGCGGCGTGGTGCGCGAGCAGCGCACGATCGATCCCAAGGTCGACCAGGCGCTTGCCGATGGCTGGCCGCTGAAGCGGGTCGACGCCATCATGCGCGCCATCCTGCGCGCCGGCGTCTATGAGCTGTCGTATCGCCGTGACATCCCGCCCAAGGTGACGATCTCCGAATATGTCAACGTCGCCCACGCCTTCCTCGACCGCGACGAGGCCGGCATGGTCAACGCCGTGCTCGACAAGATCGCCAAGGCGGAACGCGGCGACCACCTGCAGGCTTCGTAATTTCCTGGGATCGCCGGCATCCTGCCGACCTCTTTTCTGCGAAAGCAGCGTTTCCAAGAGCAGGCAGGATGCCTGCGATCCCAGGGGCATCCATGGCAAGCCTCACCGAAGACCAGTTGATCAGCCGCTACTTCGCGCCACTCGCGACCGACAATGGCGCACGCGGTCTCACCGACGATGCCGCCACGCTCAGCGTGCCCGAGGGCCAGCACCTCGTCGTCACTACCGATGCGCTCGTCGCAGGCGTGCATTTCCTCCCCGATGATCCGCCCGATCTCATCGCCCGCAAGTCCCTGCGGGTGAACCTCTCCGATCTCGCGGCCAAGGGAGCCACGCCGCATGCCTATACGCTCTGCCTCGCCTTGCCGGAGGGTTGGCGCGAAGAATGGCTGGCGCGCTTTGCCGAGGGGCTCAGGCAGGACGGCGGGGAATTCGGCTTTGCCCTGCTCGGTGGCGATACGGTGAAGACGCCGGGACCGCTGACCATCGCCGTCAACGCCTTCGGCCTCACGCCCACCGACCGCATCCCCCGCCGCGACGGTGCACGGCCGGGCGATAGCCTCTATGTCTCCGGCACGATCGGGGACGGTGCTCTCGGGCTGCTGACGCGGACAGGGCAGGGCGGGCTCACCGACCTTGCGGCAGAAGATCGGGACTATCTCATCCGGCGCTACCTTCTGCCCCAGCCTCGTACCGGGCTGGCGGCGGCCGTACTCACGCATGCTTCCGCGTCCATGGATATCTCGGACGGCTTCGTGGGGGATCTGAGCAAACTGCTGCGCGCCTCAAAGGTCTCGGCCGATGTCGAGCTCGAGGCCGTGCCCCTGTCCGAAGCCGCAAGGCACGCATGCGCCCTCGACGCGGCGCATTTCGAACGGGCCCTGACGGGTGGGGATGACTATGAGATCCTCTGCGCCGTGCCGCTCGGGGAAGGCAGCGCCTTCGAAGGCATGGCGCGGGCCCTCGGGGTGACGGTGACGCGGGTCGGCACGGTGACCTCAGGCAGCGAGCCGCCCCGTTTCCTCGAGGGGGATGGCCGGGAGAGGAAGTTCGGGCGGGGCAGTTTCAGTCATTTTTGATGGGCGCTACCGGGGGGCGGATCTTCAGACCCGGCTCTTGACCGCGCCCGCCACCAAGGGGCCGGGTCTGAAGACCCGCCCCCCGATGCTGTCCTCAAACACATCGCGCCTCAGGCAAGGGCGAGTCTTGGTGTGCCGACCTCCAGGTCGGCACGGAACCGCATCGTTCTGAAGAAAGAGCGCCGACCTGGAGGTCGGCACACCAAAGAGCGGACTGGAAGTCCGCGCTCCCGGTCACTTCGCCGCCAGCGCCTTGGCCAGGTCCTCCGGGAGCGTCAGCCGGTAGGCCAGCACCATGGTGTCGTTGGTCAGGCCCGCATCATAGGCCGAGCCCTTCATCATGCCCTTGGTGGTGAGGAAGTCGTTGTCGTTGCCGATGAACAGGAAGGCATCGTTCGGCGCCGCCGGATCGAGGGCCGGCACCAGCGTCATGGCTTCCCACTTCTCTCCAAGCGTCAGGTCGTTGGCCTTGGGATTGTCGATGTTCATGCCGAACTTTCCGAGCTGGGTCGTATTCAGCATGTTGACCAGCATCTGCGACTTGGCCGGCGTGATCGAGGCATCGAGCACATCCTTGCCGTCCTTCTCCGGGGCGATCGGCTTCACGCCCGTCTCATATTCGGTGCCGGCGAGGTTGGTGGCGCCGGCGGTGTCGACAACCAGCACGGCCTTGACCATTTCCGGGGCCTTGCAACTGCAGCCATGGCCGGTGCTGTCGCGGGCGAGCAGCAGGAAGCGGTGATCGTCGAGAGCGACCATCTCGCTCTGTGCCGCGGTGGCATCGATCTTGCCGTCGCCCTTCTTGGAGTAGACGGGCAGCTCGATGGCATAGACGGCCTTCGGTGTCCTGGGCAGCGGATCGGCGGAGATGTCATAGACATAGATACGGGTGACGGCGCGGTTCTGCTGGCCCTTGGCGCCGCTGTCCTGCAGCGTGGCGCTCTGCAGCACGGCCAGCAGGGTCTTGCCGTCCGGCGTGATCGAGGCCGCTTCCAGACCCTGATTGTTGCGGCGGCCCGTATCGGGCGCATCGAGCGAGGTGTAGTTGATCTTGCCGCCCTTCATCGGCGTGAGCGCCGGGCCTGGTGGGATCATGCCCTTGAGCTTGCCGTCGGGACCGAAGAGATAGAGGGCGGCGGCATATTCATCGCCGACATAGAAGCTGCCATCGGCGCGATAGGTCAGCGCCTCGGCATCGAAGGAGAGCGAGCCGGCGCCGAGCGTACCGGCGGGCGGGATCGGCAGCGTGTACCCATCCATCGTCACGGTGTTGGAGCCGGGGTCGGCACCGGTGGTGGGCTTGCCGTCGAGGCCCGTGAGAAACACCGCCTTGTCGTCGAGCGGCTTGAGGACGACCTGCGACTGCGAAGAGGTCGCGGCCGGCAGATCAGGGCCGGAATAAGGTGTGAAGCTGAGGTCGAAGGCCAGCACGCGGCCCTGATAATCGAAGAACAGGTTCTTGTCGGGATCGTTGTAGCCGCGATCGGGCAGGGAGTAGAGGCGTCCGCTATAGCCGGTGGCGGTCTTGGTCCAGCTCCTGGGGTCGATCGCCATCGAGGAGAAGGAGCCGAGCGAATCACCCTTGGCATCCTTGAGGTCGGCGCTCAGGCGACCGACGCCCACCAGTCCATGATTGATGAAGGTGCCGCCGGCGAAATCGATCTTGTCATCGCCGGCATTCGTCGAGACGAAGGGCGCCTTGTAGGCCAGCGGCTCGGCATGCGCGGCGATGGGCAGGGTCGCAGCAGCGATGAGAAGGGCGGTTCTGAGAAGGCGCATGGTTTCCTCGCAGGGCGGCTTGCATCGGGGTTTCCTTGGCAAGCCGGCGTGACAGGGGCATGACAATCCTTACGTGTACCACGGGGCTTACCCGTCGCTGCGATACGTTCAGATTGCCGGTCTCGCCTCATCCACCAGCGCTCCCGCCACGCGGGCCAGGAAGGCCCTGGTGCGGTCCGACTTCGGGGCGGTGAAGAAGATCTCGGGTGGCGCTTCCTCCACCACCTTGCCCGCGTCCATCATCACCACCCGATCGGCAACCTCGCGGGCAAAGCCCATCTCATGGGTGACGACGATCATCGTCATGCCATCGCGGGCAAGTTCCTTCATGACCTCGAGGACTTCGCCGACCATCTCCGGATCGAGGGCGCTGGTGGGCTCGTCGAACAGCATGAGCGTTGGCTTCATCGCCAGCGCCCGCGCGATGGCGACACGCTGCTGCTGCCCGCCCGAGAGCTGCGCGGGATAGGCGGCCGCCTTGTCGCCGAGGCCGACCCGGGTCAGCAGGGCCATGGCCTCGGCCTGCGCCGTCGCCTGGTCGACCCCCAACACCTGGACCGGCGCCTCGGTAATGTTGCCGAGTGCCGTCAGATGCGGGAAGAGGTTGAAGCGCTGGAACACCATGCCGATCTCGCGGCGCTGGCGGGCGATGTTGCGCTCGCTGTCCTCGATGAGCCGCCCCCGCGCCTCGCGATAGCCGATGAGGTGGCCGTTGACCATGATCCGGCCCTTCTGGATCTTCTCCAGATGGTTGATGCAGCGCACGAAGGTCGTTTTGCCCGAACCGGAGGCCCCGACGATGACCACGACCTCGCCGCGCTTCACGGTAAGCGAAACACCCTTGAGCACCTGAGCCGGGCCGAACCATTTCTCGACCTCCTCGGCCTCGACCACCCATTGCGAACTGCCCTGGTTCATGGCGTGCCTCCGAACAGGCCCGCGAGGAGCGAACGCCGCGCCGGCTTGCTGCGCGTCTCGGCGAAGGGCGCGCTGTAGCGCTCCTCGATCAGGCGCTGCAGGAAGCCCCACAACGTCGTCAGCGACAGGTAATAGAGCGCGACGACGGAATACAGCTCGAACACGCGGAAGGTCGCCGAGGTCACCATCTGCGTCGCCAGCAGCAGTTCAGGCACGCCGATGACGCTGAGCAGCGTGGTGCTCTTCAGCATCGAGTTGAAGTTGTTGCCCAATGGCGGAATGATGACGCGCGCCGCCTGCGGCAGGATGATGCGGCGAAGCAGCAGCCCCGGCGTCATGCCGAGCGATTTGGCCGCTTCCGTCTGGCCCCTGTCGATCGAATTGATGCCGGCCCGGATGATCTCGCACATATAGGCTGCCTCGTTGAGGCTGAGCGCGATGATGCCGGCCTGCACATTGCCGGGCAGCACCACGAAGCCGAGATCGATGTCGTGGAAGTGGATGATGTTGGCGGCCGCCAGCGCAGTGTAGATGAACACGATCTGCACCAGCAGCGGCGTGCCGCGCATCACCCAGACATAGAAGCCGGCGAGCCCACGCAGGATGCGCAGCCGCGAGAGCCGGCCGAGGGCGGCGAAGAGCCCCAGTGTCGTGCCGATCAATTGCGACACGACGCTGATGCTGAGCGTGAGCCAAAGCCCGTGCAGATAGATGCTGCTGGGCTCGAGCAGATAGTGGAAGAAGACGCTCCAGTTGAAGATCATCGGCCAGACCTCACAGGGCGTCCCGCTCGATGCCCCATGTCTTCAGGATGTTCATGTAGGTGCCGTCCTTGTGGACTGCGTCCAGCGCCTGGGCGAAGGCGGTTTCGAGATCCTTCTCGTCCTTGCGGAAGGCCGCGCCGATGATCGTGCGCGAGAACGGCTCGCCGGCGATCTCGAAGAGGTCGGGTGCCTGCGTGAAATAGTAGCCGGCGGTCTTCACGGTGGTGCCGTAGGCGTCGACCTGGCCGACGCGCAGGGCCTGGAAGGCATCGGTATCTTTCGGGAACACCACGATCTGCGCCGGCGCCTTGTTCGCGCCTGCCAGTTTCTTGTTCTCGTCCTCGATCAGCGATTGCACGGTCGTGCCGTTCTGCACGGCGACCTTCTTGCCGGAAAGGTCATCGAGGGTCTTGATGCCGGCGGGATTGCCCTTGAGCACCACCATGGACTCGCTGGAATTGAGATAGTCGACGAAGTCCACCACCTCGCGGCGCGCCGGTTTGTCGTAGAGCTCGGACATGATCATGTCGCACTGCCTGGCGACGAGGGCGGGGATGATGTCGTCGAAGATGACGTATTTCCATTCGGTCGCGACACCCCATTGCTTGGCGATGGCGTTGCCGAGATCGACCTCCGCGCCGACCAGCGTGCCGTCCTCCTTGTAGAAGGAGAGCGGCGGCGAGCCGATATCGGCGCAGATCACCACCTTCTTGGCCGCTGCGATGGCGGGTGGCGGTGTGATGGCTTGGGCCTGGGCGGCCTGCACCAGGCCGACGGACAGGATGGCTCCGGTAAGGGAGACCAGGCAGGAACGCATACAAGGCAAAAGGGCACGTGGGACGCGCATGGTGTGATGCTCCGGTTGGTTTGCCAGCCTGGCCCTTCTGTCTGGGACCAATTTGTATGGCGATATCAATATTGGTGCATACTCTATGGCGCATGGGCAAGAAAAATTGCATTTACGATAGACATTTGTACTTTGATGCTGATAATCGCTGAAACCAATAACAAAATTGGTTCCAAATGAATTCAAAAGACCAAGCCATCCACAGCCTGCTCGCGCTCGTGAACAGTGGCCGCTATCCATCCGGGGCGCAGCTTCCGCCGGAGCGCGAACTGATCCTCGAGCTCGGGGTGAGCCGCCGCGCCTTGCGCCATGCCCTGGAGATGCTGGAGGCCGAGGGGCGGCTCTGGCGCCATGTCGGCAAGGGGACCTTCGTCGGCAGCAGGCCGCCCGAGCGGGAACTCGGCATGTCGCTGATCACCGCGAGTACCAGCCCGGCCGAACTCATGGATGTCAGCCTGTGGATCGAGCCGACCTTTGCGCGTACGGCCGCTCTGCGGGCGAGCCGCATGGACATCGACAATCTGCGCTACCTCCTCGGCCGCAGCGCCGCCGCACGCGACCCGGTTACCTGGGACATCTGGGATGTGCGCCTGCACCGGGCCATCGCCGAGGCAACGCACAACGCGTTGGCCGTGGCGGTCTTCGACAGCCTGAATGCCGTGCGCGACGAGGGGGCTTGGAGGCGCCTGCGCAACGATCCGACCACACCGGCACGTTTCGACGAACTCACCGCTCATCACCGCGAGATCGTCGAGGCGATCGCCAGCCACAATCCGCCGGCGGCTGAAGCGGCGATGCGCCGGCACCTGCGTTCCGTCCAGCATGCGCTCCTGCTCGACGAGGGGGCCGAGCACGGCATCCCACCAACAGGCTCATTTCAGGAATCGATACTATGAGAGATTTGCATTTCCCTGGTCGTTCGCCCGTGCGTGCGACCGGAGCTGTGGTCGCGACCTCCCAGCCCATGGCGAGCGCTGCTGCCCTGGCGCTGCTGCGCGAAGGCGGCAATGCCATCGATGCGGCGATCTGCGCTGCGGCCGTGCTCGCGGTGGTCGAGCCGCAGTCGACCGGCGTTGGCGGGGATGTCTTCTGCCTCTACGTGCCTGGCGGCAAGGGCGAGGTCATCGCCTATAATGGCGCGGGCAGGGCGCCCGGGGCCGCCCATATCGATTGGTATGAGGAGCGGGGCATCACGGCCATTGCCTCCGACAGTCCTCATTCCGTGACCATTCCGGGCGCCATCGATGCCTGGTGCCGCCTGTCGGCCGATCATGGCCGCACGCCGCTGGAGCGCGTGCTGGCGCCCGCCATCCATTACGCCGAGAAGGGCTATGTCGTGCATGACCGCGTCGAGGCCGATTGGCGGGAGACGCAGGTTCTGCTCGCCCGCGACGAGGCGGCGGCGCGCATCTTCCTGCCCGGGGGCAGGGCGCCGCGGGCAGGCGACGTCCACCGCCAGCCCGAATTGGCGCAGACGCTGCGGCGCATCGCAAAGCTGGGACGCAGCGGCTTCTACGAGGGTGAGGTCGCCGAGGACCTGGTGTCCCGCCTCAAGGCGGCCGGCGGCCTGCATACGCTGGATGACTTCGCGGCGGCACAGGGCAATTACGCCAGGCCGGTCAAGACGAGCTATCGCGGCGCAGAGATCTGGCAGATGCCGCCGAGCAACCAGGGCCTCACCGCCCTGCTCATGCTCAATCTCCTCTCCGGGTTCGACCTTGCCGGCCTCGATCCGCTCAGCGCAGCGCGCTTCCATCTGGAGATCGAGGCAGGCCGGCTCGCTTACCAGGTGCGTGATGCCCTGATCGCCGATCCAGCCAAGGCGAAGGTCGATATCGAAGGACTGTTGTCGAACGCCTATGCCGACCGGCTGCGGGAGCGGATCTCGCCCGAGAGGGCGCTGGAACTGCCGGTTCGCGCCATGGAGCCTTCTGACACCGTCTACCTCTGCGTGGTCGACAGCGACCGCAATGCGGTGAGCTTCATCAACTCGACCTACTGGTCCTTCGGCAGCGGCCTGGTCGGCCCGAAATCGGGTGTCGTGCTGCAGAATCGCGGCGCCGGTTTCCGCATCGATCGCAAGCACCCCAATTGCATCGCGCCGGGCAAGCAGCCGCTGCACACCATCATGCCCGGCATGGCGATGCGCGACGGGCACGTGCTCGCCCCCTTCGGCGTGATGGGCGGCGATTACCAGCCCTTCGGCAATGTCCATGTGCTGACCAATGTGCTGGACTATGGCATGGACCCGCAGGCAGCCATCGATTTCCCGCGTGTGTTCCACAACCGGACTGCCGCGGTGGTCGAGCGCAGCGTTCCACCCGCCGTCATGCGCGGCCTGCAGCAGCGCGGCCATGCGGTCGGCATCGCGGAGGAGGCGCTGGGTGGCGGCCAGATGATTCTGATCGACTGGGAAAAGGGCACCCTGACCGGCGGTTCCGATCCGCGGAAGGATGGTCTGGCGATCGGCTATTGATGCCATCCACATGAGAGGCGTGATCGAGCAGCCGTGAAGCCGAAGATGCGCTCATCGGCAATCAACCGGGGATATCGAAATGCGCCTGTCATCTTCGGGCGCTTTACTTCGCGGAAGTTACCCTGTCCGCCAAAGAACTTCGACTGAACGCACCGCGTTGGTTGCACTGCCTCTCTGATTTTGGCAGCATCGGGGCAATCCGGACATTTCACGGCGTCCGGTGGAGGATTCGCCGCACCGACACTACCTCGGCTTTCAATTAGGGGCGGGGCTTGGCAGCTTGTGCGAGTAAAGGACAAGGAAAACGACGTCCATGCTTTCATTGTGGGTTATTATCGCGTGCGGGGCGCTTTCCCTCGTCTACGGCGCCTGGGCCTTTCAGTCGGTGATGGCGCAGCCAGCCGGCACTGCCCGGATGCAGGAAATCGCCGGCTTCGTGCGCGAGGGCGCGCAGGCGTATCTGCGTCGCCAGTACACGACGATCGCAGGCGTCGGCATTATCATCTTTGCCCTTGTCTGGTATTTCCTCTCCATTCCCAGCGCGATCGGCTTCGCCATTGGCGCTATTCTCTCCGGTCTGGCGGGCTTCATCGGCATGAACATGTCGGTGCGGGCCAATGTGCGTACAGCCCAGGCTGCGATGAACTCGCTCGGCGCCGGCCTCGAGGTCGCGTTCAAGGCGGGCGCCGTCACCGGCATGCTGGTGGCCGGTCTCGCGCTGCTGGGCGTGTCCGTCTACTATTACGTGCTCACCGGCCCGATGGCTCTCAGCTTCGCCGATCCCAAGCAGGCGCGCGAGATCGTCGACTCGCTGGTCGCGCTCGGCTTCGGCGCCTCGCTCATCTCGATCTTCGCTCGTCTGGGCGGTGGCATCTTCACCAAGGGAGCCGACGTCGGCGGTGATCTCGTCGGCAAGGTCGAGGCCGGCATTCCCGAGGACGATCCACGTAACCCCGCCACCATCGCCGACAATGTCGGCGACAATGTCGGTGACTGTGCCGGCATGGCGGCCGACCTGTTCGAGACCTATGCGGTGACCGTGGTCGCCACCATGGTGCTGGCCGCCATCCTCTTCGCCGGCACGCCGGTGCTCTCCAACGTGTTGCTCTATCCGCTCGGGATCGGTGCGGCCTGCATCGTCACCTCGATCATCGGCACCTTCTTCGTCAAGCTCGGTGCCAACCAGTCGATCATGGGCGCGCTCTACAAGGGCTTCATCGCCTCTGCCGTGCTCTCCATCGGCGGCCTTGCCATCGCCACCCATTTGCTGATCGGCTGGGGCACCATCGGAACCGTGGCCGGGCGCGCCATCACCGGCAGTGCCTTGTTCTCATGCGGTCTCGTCGGCCTGGTGGTCACCGGGCTAATCGTCTGGATCACCGAATATTACACCGGCATCGGCTATCGCCCGGTACGCCAGATCTCGCAGGCCTCCGTCACCGGCCACGGCACGAACGTCATCCAGGGCCTCGCGGTCTCGCTGGAAGCGACCGCCCTGCCGACCATCGTCATCGTCGCCGGCATCATCGCCACCTACATGTTGGCCGGCCTGTTCGGCACCGCCGTGGCGGTGACCACGATGCTCGGGCTCGCCGGCATGGTGGTGGCGCTCGACGCCTTCGGTCCGGTTACCGACAATGCCGGCGGCATCGCCGAAATGGCCGGCCTGCCCAAGGAAGTGCGCAAATCCACCGACGCGCTCGACGCCGTCGGTAACACCACCAAGGCCGTCACCAAGGGCTATGCCATCGGTTCGGCCGGCCTCGGCGCCCTGGTGCTGTTCGCAGCCTATACGTCGGACCTCACCTACTTCTCCGCGAATGCAGCGCAATATCCGTATTTCGAAGGCGTGCAGCCCAACTTCTCACTGGCCAATCCCTTCGTGGTGGTCGGCTTGCTGCTGGGTGGGCTCATCCCCTATCTGTTCGGCGGCATCGCCATGACCGCCGTCGGCAAGGCGGCCTCGGCCATCGTCGAGGAAGTTCGCCGCCAGTTCCGCGAGAAGCCCGGCATCATGAAGGGCACCGAGAAGCCCGACTACGGCAAGGCAGTGGACCTGCTGACCCGTGCTGCCATCAAGGAAATGCTGATCCCCTCGCTGCTGCCGGTGCTGTCGCCGATCGTGATCTACTTCGTCGTCCTCCTGATCACGGGCTCGAAGTCGGACGCCTTCGCCGCAGTCGGCGCCATGCTGCTCGGCGTGATCGTCACGGGCCTGTTCGTTGCCATCTCGATGACGGCGGGCGGTGGAGCCTGGGACAATGCCAAGAAATCGTTCGAGGATGGCTTCATCGATGCCAACGGCACCAAGCATCTCAAGGGTTCGGAAGCGCACAAGGCTTCGGTGACCGGCGATACGGTCGGCGATCCCTACAAGGACACGGCCGGTCCGGCGGTGAACCCGGCCATCAAGATCACCAACATCGTGGCCTTGCTGCTGCTGGCGATCCTGGCCCATCACTGAGCCTCAGGATCAGCACAGGTTCGAAGAAGGAGGGCGCGATGCCCTCCTTTTTTATGAGTTGCTCAGGCCGCGCAGCGCCATTCGGCGGGTGAGCGACCGAGATGGCGCTGGAAGGCACGGCTGAAGGCTTCCTCGGAGCCGTAGCCGACCTCTTCGGCAATTGCCGCCATCTTGAGGTCGGTTGAGCGCAGGAGATCGGCGGCGAGCTGCATGCGCCATTCGGCGAGGTAGCGGATGGGTGCTTGGCCGAGAACGTCGCGAAAGCGCGCATCGAGCACCGAACGGGAGGTAGCCGCGCAGCATGCCAGATCGTCCACCGTCCATTTGCGCGCCGGAGCGGCGTGGATCAGTGCGAGCGCCCGACCGATGAGGGGGTCGCCGGTGGCGGCCAGCCAGCCGGTGCCGTTCTGATCCTGCTCGCAGTGGAGCCGCAGAACCTCGATCAGCAGCAGTTCGGGCAGTCGCGAGAGCATCATGGCGCTGCCCTGGCGGGGCTGCTCGCTCTGGTCGAGGGCATAATTGATGCAGGCCCGGATCCACTCCGCGGTTGGCCCCTTGGGCGGACGAACCCGGAAGATCGGCGGCAGGCGGCGCATGAAGGAGTTGAACAGGAGATCCCCGCAGCGCAGATAGCCGCAGACGATCTGCGCCGTCTCGCCGCCGCCCTCGACACGGCAAGTGGGGATACCCTGCCAGGGCGGCGTGGGCAGCAGCGTGGCGATCGGCACCGGCTCGGCCCTCTCCAGGCTGCCCATGGCATGCTGGTGGGCATGCGGCAGCACCACGATATCGCCCGCTTCGGCCTCCACCCGGAAGCCGCAGGCGCTCATCCAGACACTGCCCTCGCGCACGATGTGAAAGAGGATGAGACGGGCCGTGCCCGGCGCCAGCAGGGCGATGAGATCCGGATTATCCGGGGAGGAGAGCGCCCAGGGTGCGGAATATTCCCCGTGCAGGAACACGGCGCCGGAGAGCCGGATATGAGCCAGCACGTCTGAGAGAAGGTCAACTCTTTGTGTTGCAACTGCAACATCAGGGGTTTCGATCAAAGGCCTCGGTGAGTCGATCATGGTCATGAGACGAGCTCCGGGTGATCCTGTTGCCACTCAAGGGGAGCACATTGCTCCTGTGGAGGAACCAACAATTGGGAGGCACTTATGCCAAAATTCGTAATCGAGCGTGACATGCCCGGCGTGGGCGGACTGACACGGCCGGAATTGCAGGGCGCATCACAGAAATCCTGCGCGGTGCTCGGCGCCCTCGGCCCGCAGATCCAGTGGATCCACTCCTATGTCACGGACGATAAGATCTACTGCATCTATCTTGCGCCGGACGAAGGAATGGTGCGCGAGCACGCCAAGCGCGCCGGCTTCCCAGCCAACAAAGTATCACAGGTTCGGACCATTATCGAGCCGATGACGGCGGAATGACAACTCCGATCTTGTGAGACCCCGGCGGCCGGAACGCCCGACACATCCGGCCGTCGGACCCCTTTATTGATCTGCAAAGCCTGAACCCAGCATTACCGAAAAAAGGCTCGGATTTTGTCATACCCGGGCTTGTCCCGGGTATCCAGGCACAACTTCCCCGGCAAGGGCGCTTCCTGGATTGCCGGGGCGAGCCCGGCAATGACAAAAGTCGAGGCTCCCGCGATTTTCCGGGTCAGGCCCTTCACACCCGGTCGCAGAGCATCTCACGGGCGGCATTGTGGCCCGGGGCGCCGGTGACGCCGCCGCCGGGATGGGTGCCGGAGCCACAGATATAGAGCCCCTTCAGCGGGGTGCGGTAGTCGCCATAGCCCAGCATCGGGCGGGCGGAGAAGAGCTGGTCGAGCGAGAGCGCGCCGTGGAAGATGTCGCCGCCGACCAGTCCGAAGATGCGTTCGAGATCGAGGGGCGTCAGTACCTGTCGTCCCAGCACGCTCTGCCGAAAGCCGGGGGCGTAACGGTCGACCGTCTCGATCATCAGATCGGCGACTTCCTCCCGCCGTTCGTCCCAGCTCTGGCCGCCTGGAAGCTGCGGCGCCACATATTGGCAGAACAGGCTCGCGACATGCCGGCCCTGGGGCGCGAGCGTATCGTCGAGCGTCGAGGGGATCAGCATCTCGACGATCGGGGCCTTGCTCCAGCCGGTGCGCCTGGCGTCGAGGAAGGCGTCTTCCATATAGGCCAGGCTCGGCGCGATCACGATGCCGGCGGTGTGATGGATGCCCTGCTCATGGCCGGGCAGGGCCGTGAAGCTCGGCAACTCGGACAGGGCGACATTCATGCGCAGCACGCCCGATCCCACCTTGAAGCGGCGGATGCGTCGCAGGAAATCGGCTGGAACCGCATCCTCCGGCACGATCTTGTTGAACAGCAGGCGCGGCCCGATATTGGCGGCCACCGCCTTGGCGCGGACGATGCGGCCATCTTCCAGCAGCACGCCGGCGGTGGCGCGCTTCTCGACGATGATCTCCTTCACGGCTGCATCCGTCTCGATCTCGGCACCGGCCTCCCGCGCGGCGGCGGCCATCGCCTGCGTGATCGCGCCCATGCCGCCGATGGCATGGCCCCAGGCGCCCTTCTTGCCGTTCACCTCGCCGAAGACATGGTGCAGGAGCACATAGGCCGAGCCGGGTGTCGAGGGCGCGAGGTAGGCGCCGATGATCGAATCGAAGCCGAACAGCGCCTTGACCTCCTCGCTCTCGAACCAGTCGCCGAGATAATCGCTGGCCGACTTCGTGAAGAGATCGAGCAGCACGCGGCGGTGATGCATGTCGAGCTTGGCGAGGCGGTGGCCAAGCTTGCCGGCCCTCAGCAGTTCGGGCAGCGAGCTCAACCAGCCATCGTCGGAGACATTGGGCGGGGTCTGCAGGATGAGGTCGCGCAGCACATCGGCAATGGTGTCGATCTCGGCGCTGTAGGCGGGGAAGCGCTCGGCATCCCGGGTGCTGAACCTGGCAATCTCGGCCTGCGTCCGGCCTTCGCCCGAGAGAATGTAGCGCCCGTCCGGAAAGGGGAAGAAATTGGACGCCTGGCGTTCCACGATCCTGAGGCCGTGGCGGGCAAGCTCCATGTCGTGGATAATCTTGGGATTGAGCAGGCTGACCGTGTAGGAGGCGACCGAATTGCGAAAGCCGGGATGGAATTCCTCCGTCACGGCGGCGCCGCCGACCACGGAGCGGCGCTCCAGCACCTTCACCTTGCGGCCAGCCCGCGCCAGATAATAGGCGCAGGTCAAGCCGTTATGGCCGCCCCCGATGATGACGGCGTCATAGGCCACCTGTGCTGCCGCGCCCTGCTGCGATAATGCTCCAGCCAATTTCCTGCCTCTTCAGCATCGCGCCGGGAGCAATCCCCAGGCCCCGCCAGACAACGATGCGATGTCAAAGATCCGCAGCATCAACTACGCGCGGCGTCAAGTATGCGCTTGCACTCGTCGAGTTCCATCAGGACGGTCTGCAGGCGGCGGCGGTCGTCCCGCACCACTCCCGGCGGCGACGACGCTGCACGGCTCTCGGCCGGCGGCGGGGCAGGGCGGCTTTCGGCCCGTATCGGCGGACCGGCAAGCGAGGACAGCGGCAGAGATTGCTGGGCCGGCGCCGGCTCGTAGCTCTCTGCCTCCTCGTCGAGCGAAGGCTCGAGACGCTCCTCCGGCATATCCTCATAATCATCGGCCGCATCGCCATGGGCCGGGGTTTCCGCCTCCGGCCATTCGGCGCGCTCGCGGCGGCGGTCTTCCTCATCCGCCCGCGGGATCACGGCGACGGGCGGCACATAATCCTCGCTCTGGGCGCGGCCGATCTCCATGACATGGCGGTTGCCGCGCTCCTTGAGGATACGCTGCACGCCCTTGATGGTGTAGCCCTCGCCATAGAGGTAGTAGCGGATGCCCTTGAGCAGATCGATGTCGTCGGGCCGATAATAGCGCCTGCCGCCGCCACGTTTCAGCGGCTTGATCTGGGTAAAGCGGGTCTCCCAGAAGCGTAGCACGTGCTGCGGAAGATCGAGATCTTCGGCAACTTCGCTGATGGTGCGAAACGCGTCAGGTGCTTTTTCCATGGCCCCGAACTCCTGACCGGAAGGCGGCTAAGTTTGCTCCACCTTATCAGTCGACCGATTCTGCCATGAAAGACAAGCATTTGTCGCGTCTTTCCAACCCAAAACATCATCGCAAGGTATAAGCGGGCCACTTTCGATGACGCCGCGTAGCCTTCCGCAAGGTTGTGACGAGGGCCGGCGCATGTCCTGCCCGGCTCGGATCATTCGTCCGAAACGCCGTCAAGGGTCTCGCCGTTGATCTGGGCCTTGAGGATGTTCGACGGCTTAAACACCATCACCCGCCGCGGGGAGATCGGCACTTCCTTGCCAGTCTTCGGGTTGCGGCCGATGCGCTCGCCCTTGGAGCGCACGACAAAGGAACCGAAGGAGGACAGCTTCACCGTCTCGCCCCGTTCCAGACAACTCGAAATTTCATGGAGCACAAGTTCGACGAGCTCTGACGACTCGGTCCGCGACAGGCCTACCTTCTGATAAACCGCTTCGCAAAGATCTGCTCTTGTGACGGTATTTCCCGCCATCGCTTTCATGCCCCTCGCTGGACAGACACCCTGCCTGATACGGGCAGCCTGTCGATTGTTCGATCACTGCAGTTCCAGATTACGCAATTGAACTATGTTCAATATCCGGCAATGACCGTAGCACCACCGTGAAATCCACTCCGCAATCCCCACCAGTGTGGCCAGGATTCAAGTCCCGACTCTATGTCACTGAAAAAGCGAAGCTATTGACGAATGCGGCCAAGGTCAACCTCCAATCGAGGCCGGAGTCATCTAGCGCGCAATGTGGCGCGAAATGATGCTTCGCAGACGCGGGACCGTGTAAAGAAAATTGCGCCATACGGGCGATCCCGTGCGCGCACAGGGGCACTTCATGCCGCAGTGCACACTTACTGATGGCCGCAACGCGGCGATGAGTGAGGAGGACTGGTCCGTTGTTACCAGCGGATGAGCGCAGCGCCCCAGGTGAAGCCGCCACCCATGGCCTCCAACAGGACCAGATCGCCCTTCTTGATGCGCCCGTCCTTGACGGCGACGTCGAGAGCCAGGGGGATCGAGGCCGAGGACGTGTTGGCGTGGTCGGCCACGGTGAGCACTACCTTCTCCGGCGCCAGGCCCAGCTTCTCGGCCGTGGCGTGGATGATGCGGCTGTTGGCCTGGTGCGGCACGAACCAATCAACCGCATCGAAGGGCAGGCCGACATCGTCGAGCGTGTCATGCAGGATCTGTGGCACCATGCCGACGGCGAGCTTGAAGACTTCCTTCCCGTCCATGCGCAGCTTGCCGATCGTGCCGGTGGAGGAGACACCACCGTCGACGAAGAGCTTCGACTTGTGGGTGCCGTCCGAGCGCAACCTCGCGGCCAGTATGCCCTCGTCATGGATCGAGCCATCGCCCATGGTGGCTTCGAGCACAACGGCGCCGGCGCCGTCGCCGAAAAGGACGCAGGTCGTTCGGTCGTTCCAGTCGAGGATACGCGAATAGGTTTCGGCGCCGATCACCAGCGCATGCTTGGCCGAGCCAGAGCGCAGGAAATTGTCCGCGATGGAGAGGCCATAGACGAAGCCCGTGCAGACGGCCTGGACGTCGAAGGCAGCGCCGCCCGTCATGCCGATATTGGCCTGCACGGTGGTGGCGGTGGCCGGGAAAGTATTGTCGGGCGTCGAGGTCGCCAGTACGATCAGGTCGATGTCCGAGCCTTTCAGCCCGGCCTCGGCCAGCGCCCGTTCCGCCGCCTTGGTGGCGAGATGGGAGGTGAACTCTCCCTCGGCCGCCTGGTGGCGGGCGCGAATACCGGTGCGCTGCACGATCCATTCATCGGAGGTGTCGACGATCTTGGCGAGATCGTCGTTGGTGACGCGCTTTTCGGGAAGGTAGGAACCGATACCCCGGACCACGGAACGAAGCGTTGCCATTATGCTGCATCCGGATTGGCTGCAGCAGCGGCCGTCACGGCGCGGTGGTCGAAGCTCAGGCTTTCGGTGATCTTTTTCATCAAGTCTTGTTTCACCATATCATAGGCCAATCCGATGGCCGCCGCATAGCCTTCGGCATTGGCGCCGCCATGGCTCTTGATGACGATGCCGTTGAGGCCGAGGAAGACACCGCCATTGACGCGGTTGGGGTCGAGCTTTTCGCGCAGGGCCTGGAAGGCGCCGCGGGCAAAGAGATAGCCGATGCGCGCCATCAGGGTACGCGACATGGCCGAACGGAGATAGGAGGCGATCTGCTTGGCAGTGCCCTCGGCGGTCTTGAGGGCGATGTTGCCGGCAAAGCCTTCGGTAACGACGACATCCACCGTGCCCTTGCCGAGATCATCGCCCTCGACGAAGCCGTGATAGGTGAGGTCCGGCAGGCTGGTCTCGCGCAGGATGCGGCCGGCTTCGCGCACCATTTCGAGGCCCTTGACCTCCTCGACGCCGACATTGAGCAGGCCGACGGTAGGCTGCTCGACCCCCAGCACGATGCGGGCCATGGCCGCACCCATCACGGCCATGTCGATCAGGGCATCCGAATCCGCGCCGATGGAGGCGCCGACATCGAGCACGATGGATTCCCCGCGCAAGGTCGGCCAGAGGGCGGCGATGGCGGGGCGGTCGATCTCGGCAAGGGTGCGCAGGCAGAAGCGGGCCATCGCCATCAGTGCGCCGGTATTGCCCGCCGAGACGGTGGCATCGGCATCGCCCTTGTTGATGGCGTCGATGGCGAGCCACATCGAGGATTTCTTGCGGCCATAGCGCAAGGCATGGCTCGGCTTGTCGTCCATCCGGATGGAGATATCGGTATGATGGATGCTGGAAACCGCTGCGAGCTTGGGGCGCGCATCCAGTAGCGGACGCACGGCCGTCTCGTCGCCATAAAACACGAAGCTCAGATCGGGATGGTGGAGGAGCGCGACTTCGGCGCCGGGGACCACGACCGTGGGGCCGTGATCGCCACCCATCGCATCAAGGGCGATACGAATTTTCGAAGCCCGATTGTCGGAAGCCATGAATCGCTCGAGAGCCCTGTTTCGTCTGTCCGCTGCGCGCGGTCGGAAGGCGCTGCGTTTTGCAGCAAAAGACCATGCACCACAAGAGTATAACGAAGGTTGACGGCCGGAATTTCGCCGTCATCCCCCGCGCATAGCCCTGCCCGATGGCAGATTCTCACGTCAGAAAGATGATGATTTTGACGATTCTGGGGAAAGCGCGCTTATTCTTGTGAGCCCATGGGTGGCGGGGCACAACGGCGCAAGGCTCCGGAGCTTCAGGAGCGGCGTCCGAAATTCATGCGCCGGAACAGGCCGTCCTTCAGGACGACATGATGATAGAGCGCGGCAACGATATGCATCGCGATGAGGCCCGCCAGCAGGAGGGCCAGCAGAAAATGGGCGGTAAAGGTCGGATAGGCTGCAAAGCTCCGGGGCAAGGGATCGCCTGAATTGGCGAAGACGATGGCGGGAAGGCCGGCGAGGATGCCGGTGGCATAGCCCGTCGCGACCATCAGCACGATCAGCAAATAGAGGCCGTAGTGAGCGGGCGTGGCCAGGCGGTCGAGCAGCATGTTGCCCGTCGGTGCGGCTGCCGGCCTGGCGGTGCGCCAGCGCACCACCAGGCGGATGACCGTCAGGGCAAGGATCAGCATCCCACCGGCCATGTGCCAGCGCAGGATGGCGATCTTGCCGGCGGCCTCATTCGGCATGGTTGCGAGGAGGCCAAAACCGACGAAAAGAGTGGCGATGACAAGAACCGCCGAGAGCCAATGCAGCGCCACGAGGAGAGGGTGGTAGCGCATCAGGCAAGGCCCGCGACGATGCGCTCGAGGCCGGCCAGATTGCGCCGCCAGCCATGAAGAGCGCCCTGATAATTCGCCTCCTCCTCGGCCCGGAATCCGGACTGTTCCATGCGTACCAGCGTGCCACCCTCGGTGGGCGTCAGCGTCCAGGTCACCACGGTCTTCAAGCCGTTGGCCGCCTCCGCGCCGGAGGCGTTCCAGCTGTAGGAAAGGCTCTCGTGGGGTTCGAGCGCAAGTACCTCGCAGTCGAGCACGCCGTTCCAATAGGGCATGGGGTCCGTGCGGAAATTGAATCTGTGGCCGAGCCTGGGCTCGAAATCGGTCTTCATCAGCCACTCTTCGATCAGCGGCCCCTGGGTGAGGGCGCGCCAGATCTTCTGAGGCGGATGCGGCATCAGCCGCTCGACGACGACGGAACGATTGGCAGTCATTGGTCCATCCTGTTCAAGAGATCTTCAAGCCGGTCGAAGCGGTCCTGCCAGAAAGCGGCATGGAGGCTCATCCAGTCGATCAGCGGCGCGAGGCCCTGGGGCCGGGCACTGTAGTGGGTCTGGCGTCCTTCGGGGCGGTCCTGCACGAGGCCGGCGAGCTTGAGGGCGCCCAGATGCTTGGAGATGGCAGGTTGCGAGACACCGGAATGATCGGTGAGGGCGCGGACGGTCAACTCCCCCTCTCGTACCAGGCGTTCGAAGATCGCCCGGCGCGTGGGGTCGGCGAGGGTCCGGAAGAGGGTGTCGGATGCCGCGTTCATCGCAATTCATAACTCCATAGTTATTAATAACTTTGCAGTTATGGATTTGTCAAGCCGGTATGCCGATCGTGAAAAGGGCGTTCGCATTTTTGGGAAAGGCGCACCAAGCGCGGAGTGGCGATTACCAATCGCCATCTTTCCTGCCCGTGAACCTTATGTATGCAGCGCCGACAGCCAAGATTGGCGATCGGTGATCGCCACTCCGACCCTGCGCCTCGCCATGGCGAGCCACTGTCTGTCGGCTTCTACCCTCAGCACTCCACCGCGTTGACGGCGAGGCCGCCCTGCGAGGTTTCCTTGTATTTGGACTGCATGTCCGCGCCGGTGACGCGCATGGTGGTGATCACCTGGTCGAGGCTGACCTTGTGGGTGCCGTCGCCACGTAGGGCGAGGGAGGCGGCGGCGATGGCCTTGTTGGCGCCGAAGGCGTTGCGCTCGATGCAGGGGATCTGCACCAGGCCGCCGATCGGGTCGCAGGTCATGCCGAGATGATGCTCCATGCCGATCTCGGCGGCGTTTTCCACTTGCGCGATGGTGCCGCCCAGCGCCGCGGCTAGGCCGCCGGCCGCCATGGAGGCGGCGACGCCGACCTCTCCCTGGCAGCCGACCTCGGCGCCCGAGATCGAGGCGTTCATCTTGAACAGCATGCCGATGGCGGCCGCGGTGAGCAGGAATTCGTCGGCGCCTTCCTCGCTGAAATCGCAGAAGTCGTGGTAGTAGCGCAGCACGGCTGGGACGATGCCGGCCGCTCCATTGGTGGGCGCCGTGACCACGCGTCCGCCCGCGGCGTTTTCCTCGTTCACGGCGATGGCATAGAGCGAGACCCAATCCATCACCTCATGCGGCGCGCGGACATTGCGGCCGATATCGGTGAGCAGGCGGTCATGCAACGCCTTGGCGCGGCGCTTGACGCGCAAGCCGCCCGGCAACTCGCCTTCCAGGCTCATGCCACGGTCGATGGCGGCATCCATCACCGCGCGGATGCGGGCGAGGCGTTCGCGGATGGCGGCTTCCGGCTGGCTCGCCTTTTCGTTGGCCATCACGACGCCGCCAATGGTGAGGCCATGCTCGCTGCCGATGCGCAGCAAATCAGCGGCGCTGGCGAAGGGGTAGGGGACTTCGACGGCATCCTTCGCCACGGCGCTCTCGCCCTCGGCCAGCACGAAGCCACCGCCGATGGAGAAATAGAACTCGGTGAGCAGCGCGGTGCCATCCTCGTCCCAGGCAGTGAAGGAGAGCGTGTTGGGATGGCCCTTGGCTGGCGTCTTGCGGTCGAAGATGATGTCGCGATTGCGCTCGAAGCTCATGGCGCGCCGCCCGCCCAGCGCCATCATGCCCTTGGAGGTCGCTTCCTCCACGATGGTGGCGACCGCCTCCGGATCGACCGTCTCGGGCTCCTCGCCGGCCAGGCCGAGAATCACGGCGATATCGCTGGCGTGGCCATGGCCTGTCCAGGCCAGCGAACCAAAGAGCGTGGTCTCGACCCGGTGCGTGCGGACGAAGTGGCCTTGCTTGCGCAGCGACTGCACGAAGCGGCCCGCCGCCCGCATCGGGCCCACGGTGTGGGACGAGGAGGGGCCGATGCCGATCTTGAAGATGTCGAAGACACTTATCATCGGCAGAAGACTCTCCTGAAACGCCGCTGTGACTGGACTGCAACAATCGAAACAGGTTGCCTTTGGGCGACTCGTAACAAATATTACATCAATTTTCGTTGCACAGGAAACTTGCGCCGCGAGGCCTGAATTGCTACCCCAAAACCGACGCCGGTTTAGCTCAGCTGGTAGAGCAACCGCCTTGTAAGCGGTAGGTCGCGTGTTCGATTCACGCAACCGGCACCATCATATTCATTTTGCATCTCAGGGGCTTATACCCTACTTCGGGTCTCCTGTCGGAAAGTTATTCCGACACACAGGCGGTAGCCGTTCCGACAAAAATATCTGATTTTGTTCTCAGCGAGTCTCACTGTGGCGCGCCGAGCGGCTTTTTTTGCGATGTTGGCCAACTGGCGGTCGATGGATTTCATGTAGGGCGGCAGCACGTTCGAGTGCTGGTGGAAGCCATGTCGCTTCCCGGTAACAGGCTTGCCCAAAACTTTGTCATATCGGGATGTTTGGGCGCAATCCCATTTGAATCCCCTTGGTCCCGAGCATAATGATGATGCGGGTATCGAATGGGGCTGTCTATGTATTCAGGTCGTGTTGCCGTTGCCGCGGTGGCGGTTTTCTTTTCGACATCGTCGATCCATGCTGCGGACCTCGCCGCCGCACCAACGGAACCCGTGGCGCCCGCAATCGCGCCGTATGACTGGAACGGCCCCTATATCGGCGTCCACGCGGGCTATGGTTGGGGCCGGGAAGAGGACAATCAGGGGGACTTGTTCCCCGGTTTCAGCGATCCAAGGTTGGTAATTGCGACCAGTGCCGACAAATTTGACTTGGATGGCTTTGTCGGCGGTGCTCACGCCGGCTACAACTACCAGATCGACCGGTTCGTTCTCGGTGTCGAAGGCGATCTTGACTACACGAACCTGAGTGGCAGTGCGCGAGCGGTTTATGCCGGCGGCGCCGTTGTCCGCACTTTGGAGCTCAAGACGGACTGGCAAGGCTCCGCGCGTCTTCGTGCCGGTTACGCCATCGACAACCTGCTGCTCTACGCCACCGGCGGCGTTGCTTTCGCCAATGCCAAGCTCACGACGGCCGGCCAGGACTCCAGCAACACCCATATTGGCTGGACGGTGGGCCTAGGTGCCGAATATGCCTTCACTCCGAGCTGGATCGGCCGCGCCGAGATTCGCTACAGCGATTTTTCGAAGAAGAGCTACGAGACAGTTGACGGGCCGGTAAAGGCCGGCTGGAACCAGACCACGGCAACACTCGGCGTCAGTTACAAATTCTGAGACATCAGCTGTTCAGAGGGCGCCGTTTTCACACATCGGTGCCTCCCTGTCGTCACGCCTGACGATGTCGCGTAACGGCCAGCTAGGCTGAGATGAGAGGCTTGGGCAGCACCTCGCTTTGAAACTTAGGGCGTTTTACCCTCAGATCGAATCACCAAGAATCGCAAAATGCATTCGCTACCAGCGAGCTGATCTGGAACCCCGCTCCTGCCTGAATGCATTTTGCTCTGGGGCGTGTCGTCAGAATTTGTAGCTGACGCCGATCAGGCCCACGGTTTCATGAAAGCCCGCCTTGAAGCGGACACCCGAACCCACCGTAAAGTTCGATTTGCCAAAATCGGTATAGCGAACCTCCGCACGACCGACCCAGTGATCGTCGAAGGCATACTCGACGCCTGCGCCGGCGGTCCAGCCAACGCGCGTTTTGGTCGAGGAGCCGGCAAGGGTGCCGTTAAGAATGGTCCAACGCTCGCGTATATCGCCGATAGCCATGCCTCCGGTCGCATAGACCAGAAAGCGGTCAAAGGCGTAACCGACGCGGGCGCGGATTGAGCTTTGCCAACGGTTCCTCATGTCAAGCCGGCTTGCCCCGCCCGCCTGTGCTGTGTGGTCGTTACCCTGGATGCCGCTCAAATCGGCGTCTGCCTCCAGGCCGACAACGAAATTGCCGTCGAACTGCTGGTTGTAGCCCCCATGGATACCGCCGAGCACGCCGTTGACGTCGAAACGATCCATCGCCTCCGCCAAGGTGGTATTTCTCAGCGTGTCGTGCTCTCGTCCCCAGCCATAGCCAATATGCGCGCCGACGTAAAAACCCGTCCAATTGTAAGGTGTGACAACGGCGGGCGCAGGCTCCGCGGGTTCCGGTGAGAGATCCGCCGCGAATGCGGGTACTGGGGAAAGTAACAACATCGCCAATACGAATCTTTTCATGACGTTCCAGCCCCGTGCCAAGGAAGAATCGCAAATATATGTGCCATATCGCAGTATGAACGGTCAATCTTTCCGTTGCGTTCTTTATCACTCCATAGTCTTGAGTTTCAACTTAGCGATAAGATAGTCGATCGACAAACAAGCTTCGGCGGCCTTTCTCGACAGTTTCGGACTGGAGTGTCGTGTACGAAGCCGTCATGGTCAACAGCACACGGGTGGCAGCGCTTCTGGCCGCTGATCACTCGGTTGCTCGACCAGAAAAGTCTTTCGAGCGATGGAGCATAGCTTGAAGAATGCTGCAGCGGAGCGCAATGAGAGACAACTCTTTCTGTACTCGTTTGCTTTGACGATAAGTCGCCCAGACTAAGATTCAACTTGTATGACGTAGCACAGTATTCAGACTGCGTTAATCGCATGCCGCAGAATCACTTGACTCATAGGCTGCATTTTGATGTTCCTTGAAGCAGGGGCAGGCGAGGATTGCGCGCTTTCCGGCCTGGGGCAGGCGGAAGTGGTTCTCAGCAGAATATATGACTGTCCGGCACAGTGAGTAGCCATCAGAAGGCATTGTCACGGCGGGATCGAACATATGACTGTCAATAAGAAGCTTCGTGCGAGTTGCTCTGCCTTGGCGATTGCCTGTTTCCTGGGGCTGGCCGCGCCTGCTTGGGGGCAGGAGGCGTCCAATGCCGAGCTTTATAAGCTCCTCATGAAGCTTCAGGCCAGACAGTCGGTGCTTGAGAACAAGCTGAAGGCCGCCGATGCCGAGATCGACCGGTTGAAGTCCAGGCCGGCAGGCAAGAGGCGCGAGGTGGTGACGGCGGAGCCGGCCCCTGCTCAGCCGGTTGAAGCCGTAGTCACTCCACCGGTACCGAGCAGGCAGGCCGTTTCCGCCCCCAATTTCAAGCTTGAGGCTGGCGGCGGCGGTGGCAATGGCGGCAGCGCCTTCGGATATGTCGGTGGCTCGGCGGCGATTCCGCTAGGCGAACCCTTTGGTTTCCAGATCGATGCCCTCGGCGGTATGACGCGGGACAATGGGTTTGCGGGAGCAGCCGGCCATGCCTTCTGGCGTGATCCGCAGGCTGGCGCGATCGGCGCCTATGGCAGCTATGTCTATGGTAGCGGAGCCTGGGCGTCGAATACGGCCGGCATGTACAACGCCAAGGCCGGTCTGGAAGGACAGCTCTATTGGGGGCAGTTCAGCTTCGAGGGGATTGCCGGCGCCGAGTGGAGCCGGGTGGGCGATGTAGTTGGCTTGGATGGGCAGAAGAATGAGGTGCGCTTCTTCGACGATGCCCGCATCGCCTGGTATGTCACGGACAATCTCAAGCTGAATATCGGCCATCGCTACAGCGGCGGCCGGAACCAGCTCGTCGGCGGCGCCGAGTACCTCACGAATTTCACGACGAATACGGCGGCGTCGATCTTCGCCGATGCGGCTTTTGGCGGCCGGTCCGACGACGCATTGGGCCGTTCGCGTGACGGACATGATTTTTCGTTCATGGCCGGCGTGCGGGTCTTCTTCGGTACGGAGCCGAGCCGGTCCACGCCATCGGTGGCGGTCTGGTGCAAGAATCCCGAACAGAACTATCGCTGTGTGATCACGCCCGACCCTGAGGGCAAGTCGCTCATCCGGCGGGATCGCGAAGACTATATGCCGAGCTATATTGGCCGGGATGCCGCAGACCTGCCACGTCCGCCTAGGGGAGCAGCCGTTGGCGGAACACCCGGCGCACCTGGAACCCCCGGGACACCGGGTCTGCCTGGGACACCGGGTCCTATTGGGACACCCGGTCTTCCTGGGCCAACGGGCGACACCGGACCGACTGGTCCGACCGGCCCGACGGGACCGACCGGACCGGTGGGCGACACGGGGCCGACCGGCCCAACCGGCCCGACGGGCGACACCGGACCGCCGGGCCCACCGGGACCGACCGGCCCTACAGGCCCAACGGGCCCAACGGGCCCTGCCGGTTAGCTTGAGCCGACCCTGACTACGGATAAGTGACACCAGGGCTCGCTGCCCTCACAAAACAGCGGGTTCCTCATGATCGGTTGCTCAGGCAAAGGCCGGGCTAAGGCGCGCCCGGCTCCCCCTGCTTCATGCCGACGCTGTCTCTCCGACGTTCGAACGCAGTGGAGAGGCCCGATTTTCGGCTGGCATTTGATGGTCCGACTGTCGCATCCTGCTCTCCGGCTTTCTCCGGGTTTCCATGATGGCACCTCCCAAGCTTGATTGCTTCGCGCTCTCTCCAAATCCGCCGGAATTGGTTGCCAGCTCGAGCGAGCGCGATTGGATGGATCGCACCAGCGACCATTTCGCCTATCGCTGCACACCCTTGGCCATCGCCAATGCGACAGGCTGGGAAGTGCTCAATCCCTCCGGCTTTTCCGCAACCTGGACCGGTGGCAACGGCAAGGACGACATCATCCTGCGGCCCCACGAGGCGGGGCGATCCTTGCACCAGACGGGCTTCTTCTTCGGGCACGGCATATTGAGCTTTCATCCCGGCTACCTCTTCCGCACCGATCCGGGGTGGGTGATCTGGGCGCGTGGCTCCCCCAACCGCATCAAGGACGGTATTCACCCCCTCGACGGGCTGGTGGAGAGCAACTGGTTGCCTTTCCCCTTCACCATGAACTGGAAGTTCACCCGGCCCTGCACGGTGCATTTCGAGAAGGACGAACCCTTCTGCTTCATCACGGTGGTGCCCAGCGTCGCAATCGAGAGCATCCAGCCCACGATAAGGCCGATCGAGGACGCTTCAGAATTGCATCGCGAATATAAGATCTGGGCCAGCGAGCGAACGAGATTCTCGGCAGCGCTCAATCTGGGCGACCCTCTGGCCGTGGAAGAGAAATGGCAGAGAAATTATCTTGTCGGTAAATCGCCTTCGGGGCGTTCGATCGCTGGCGATGATCACCGCGTCAAGCGCAGTCTCAGAAGGCCCGTCTCGGAGTGTCCGGTGAAGCATGAGCCCGAATGACAGGAACGAAACGGATCCTGCGCCGACGAAAGCGCCCAGGTTCGAATGCTACGCGCTCATCGACAATCCGCCGGCGCTGGTGCCAGGCGTCGCCGAGCGCGACTGGATGGACTATACCAATCATCGCTTCGCCTATCGCTGCACGCCTCTGACCATGGCAAATTCGTCGGGCTGGGAGTTGCTCAATCCGCTTGGATTTTCGGCGACCTGGACCGGCTATAACGCCTCCAGCGAGGTTATCCTGCGGCCGCATGACCCAGGCCGGCACCTTCATCATGTCGCGCTGAACTTTGGTCATGGCATCATCACCTTCCACCCCGGTTACCTCTTCCGCACGGATCCGGGCTGGATGGTCTGGGCTCGGGGCGCGCCGAACAGGCTCAAGCACGGCATCCAGGCGCTGGACGGCCTGGTGGAGACCAATTGGCTGCCATTTACCTTCACCATGAACTGGAAATTCACCGAGCCCGGTACGGTGCATTTCGCCAAGGATGAGCCCTTCTGCTTCATCACTATGGTGCCCAGCGTCGCCATCGAAAGCGTCCAGCCGGTGATGGGACGCATCGAGGACAACCCGGATCTCCACCGGGAATACAAATCCTGGAACAGCGAGCGCACCAAATTCAATGCTGCCTTGAATGCGGGCGACGAACTGGCGCTGGAGCAGAAATGGCAAAAGAACTATCTGGTCGGCAAGTCGCCGACCGGCAAGTCGACGGCTGACGAGAACCACCGCGTGAAGCGCGGCCTGAAGGAGCCGCTTCCTGCCAGTCGCGTCAAACCGGTGCAGGATTAGCCAAGTTTTCCTTGTCGATATCTCCAGTCGGCGGATCTGCCTGTCATGTTTGTTCTTTATTTGTTCCGATAACTCGGGCATGAAGGAGAGCGGATCCGGAGAGGCAAGACATGGAACGGGATCAGGTCGGGGAAGTCGGAAGCAAACCTGCGATCGACGAGGATGAACTGGCGCGATCCGTCGAGGAAGCGATTCGCCTCGCGGACGGCGATGTCCGTTCGGCCCTTGCCGCTTCCCTCATTGCCAATGCCTATCTGGAGGCGGAGGTCGAACGCCTGGCGGCGGCGGTTGCCAGAGGTTATGTGCGCGGCAGGGTTCGAACCGGTGCCGAAAGCCCGGCTCCGGTTGTTAGCCGCATCGTCGGAAAGCAGGAGGATCGGTAGCGGCGGCTTCCCGCCATTCCTTCGAATGGCGCGAGGAGATGCCGAAATATCATCCGGGCGGTGTGAAATTGCTCGCCCGAGGCGAGGCCTGCTGAATCGTAGATTTCAGGAAGAGGTCAGGTTCGCATGGTCGATGGGCAGTCTTGCCCCTCACATGTCGTCCTGTAACAACTCCCGATTGCAGTATTCCGGCGAAGTCTGGCGAATATCGAGACTATCGGTTCCAACTAAAAACGCCGCACCCGTTGGGAAGGTGCGGCGTTCCATTACGAACTATAATATTCAGGTTTAGGCAGCGTGGGTCGCCGTCATTTACGCTTTGGTGCTAACAATCGTTACCGAACGCGGAGGATATCTACTCATAATCCCCCATTGCGACATTCTGATCTCATAAAGCTTCAGCACATCGCCGTTGCATGATTTATAAGACGCGGCGTCTCCTTTTGCAACGAGAAACGATACGGTGCGGGTTGAAATTTTCGTGAACGGCGAGGCTCCTGTGGACACGTCGTTTCGCACGGGCCAATCGAGCGGGCTGCCATGCGGGGCGGGCTCGCGGCCTGAAGTGGAGGTGGTAGCCCGTTACGACGCCTGCAAGGGGGAGTTGATTGCCAAAAGACGGGAATGCGTTTATATACGAGACATTACGTCTAGAATTGATATTTAACGTATAAGGAGTTGTCCGTGGCCATTGCTCAGCAGGCGGCGCGTCCGGTCGGAAGACCGCGGTGCATGGAGACGCATAGGGCGATTTTGCACGCTGCCGCAGATCTTCTTGAGCATACGCCTTATCGCGACATCTCGGTCGAGCGCATTGCGGCCTCGGCGGGTGTGGGCAAGCAGACCATCTACCGCTGGTATGACAGCAAGGCGGACCTCTTGCTCGACGCCTTCCTGACCCGCTACAGCGAAGCCATGCCACCTGTGGTGGTGGGCGGCGAGCCCCTGGTCAATTTCCGCGCCTATCTTCACCGCCTCGCGGCCTATCTGCCCAATCCGGTGATGGAGGGAGCCTATCGCGCTTTGTTCGCCGAGGCGCAGTTCGAGCGGGGCTTCCGCCAGCGCTTCAGCGAGATCGTGCTGAAGCGCCGACAGGATATCGCCCGAGCCTTCGTGATCTCCGCCATCCACAAGGGCCAGATCCGCGACGATGTCGATCCCGACCTGATCGTCGACATGGTGCTGGGGCCGATCCTCTTCCGCTTCCTCTCCACCATCACGCCGCCTGACTTGGCCTATGTCGATAAGGTGATGGACATGGTGCTGGGTGGCGTTGCCGTCAGGAACCTGGCGTAAGGGTCGGAGCGGCTTCCAGACAGGCATTCTCATTAAGGGCGGTGTTCCCTTGCCGGTCTGAAGACGGGCACACCGAGAAGGCGCAGGTTGGTGTGCCGGTCTTCAGACCGGCAAGGGAACACCGCGATTCAGGGACAAAACGACCCGTTTCGAGTTCACGAGCCGAAATGCTTGTCGCGCGTCGCCATGATCGCGGCGATCTCCTCCACCGCCAGCGGTGCGTAATCATGGCTGTCGATGCCGACATCCAGGCTGTAGCCGAGCGGCTGGTCGTCCAGATTGCCATGGACATGGCCGAACAGATGCCAGGCTCCGCTCCAGGCACCCGGCCATTCGCGCATCGGATAGTGGCAGAGCACGATGCGCTGGCCCTTCCAGCTGATCTCCTTGATATCGGAAATCGAACGCAGGCGCGGTGAGCCTTCCAGCTTCTCCCGGCTGTCATGATTGCCGATGATCAGATGGATCTGGCCGTGTAGCCGCTCCAGATAGTCCTGCGGCGGCTTGCCGGCACGAAAGCTGATGTCGCCGAGGTGATAGACCAGGTCATTGGGCGCCACCTTGCTGTTCCAGCGTGCGATCAGGATCTCGTCCATCGCCTCCGGACTGTCGAAGGGACGCTTACACAGGCGAAGGATGGATTCGTGGCCGAAATGGGTATCAGCGGTGAAGAAGAGCTTGCTCACGGGGAATGATTCCTGGGATCGCTGGCTTCCAGCCGGCTCTTAGAGACGTTTAGTAGGCCGGAATGGGCGCAGTTGGTGTGCCGGTCTTCAGACCGGCATGCCTTCAACCTAGGTGACAAGATGCCGGTCTGAAGACCGGCACACCAACTGCGCCCCGTGCTTCAGGCGCCACATTTCCAAGAGCCGGCCGGGAGGCCCGCAGTCCGGCGCATGCATCAGCGCTTGAGGTCCGGCGGCGTGGCTTCCTCCACCAGCACCGTGATCGCCTCGTCCAGTGACAGCGACTGCTGCTGCTGGGAACCGAGGCGGCGGATCGAGACGGTGCGTTCGGCCGCCTCTCGCTTGCCGAGGGCGAAGATCACCGGCGTCTTGGTGAGCGAATGCTCGCGCACCTTGTAGTTGATCTTCTCGTTGCGCAGATCGGCCTCGGCCCGCAGCCCCGCCTTCCTGAGGGCGGCGACCACGTCCTCCGCATAGTCGTCGGCTTCGCTGGTGATGGTGCAGACCATGATCTGTTCGGGCGCCAGCCAGAGCGGGAAGTGCCCGGCATGGTTCTCGATCAGGATGCCGAGGAAGCGCTCCATCGAGCCGCAGATGGCGCGATGGATCATCACCGGCGTCTTCTTCTCGCCGTCCGAATCCACATAGAAGGCGCCGAAGCGTTCCGGCAGGTTGAAGTCGACCTGCGTGGTGCCGCACTGCCAGTCGCGGCCGATGGCGTCCTTCAGCGTGTACTCGAATTTCGGGCCGTAGAAGGCGCCTTCGCCGGGATTGATACCGGTCTTGATGCGCCCGCCCGATTGTTCCTCGATCTGTTTGAGCACCTGCATCATGACGTCTTCGGCCCGGTCCCACAAATCGTCCGAGCCGACGCGCTTCTCCGGGCGTGTCGAGAGCTTGACCACGATCTCGTCGAAGCCGAAATCGGCATAGGTCGACAGGATCAGATCGTTGATCTTCAGGCACTCGGCCGCCATCTGCTCGTCGGTGCAGAAGATATGGGCATCGTCCTGCGTGAAGCCGCGCACACGCATCAGCCCGTGCAGCGCGCCCGACGGTTCGTAGCGGTGCACGGCGCCGAACTCGGCGAGGCGCATGGGCAGGTCGCGATAGGATTTCAGGCCATGCTTGAAGATCTGCAGGTGACCCGGGCAGTTCATCGGCTTGATGGCGAAGATGCGGTCGTCATCCGTGTCCTCACCGGCGGACTTCGCCATGAACATGTTTTCGCGATACCAGCCCCAATGGCCGGATATCTCCCACAGATGCTTGTCGAGCAACTGTGGGGCGTTGACCTCCTTGTAGTCGGCCTTGAGGCGCCGGCGCATATAGGCGATCAGCTCCTGGAAGATCGTCCAGCCTTTTCCGTGCCAGAACACCACGCCGGGGCCTTCTTCCTGGAAATGGAAGAGATCCATCTCGCGGCCGAGGCGGCGATGGTCGCGCTTCTCCGCCTCCTCGATCTGCTTGAGATAGAGGTCGAGCTCCTCCTGGCTGCGCCAGGCCGTGGCGTAGATGCGGGTCAGCATCGGGTTGTTCGAATCGCCGCGCCAATATGCGCCGGCCACCTTCATCAGCCGGAAGGCGTTGCCGATCTGGCCGGTGGAGACCATATGCGGGCCGCGGCAGAGGTCGAACCAGTTGTCCTGATAATAGATCTTCAGGTCCTGGTCCTCGGGGATGGCATCGACGAGCTCGACCTTGAAGGCCTCGCCCTTGTCGCGGAATACCTGCCTGGCCTTGTCGCGGCTCCAGATCTGCCTGGTGAAGGGGGCGTTTCGATTGATGATCTCGCGCATCTTCGCTTCGATCTTCGGAAAGTCTTCCGGCGTGAAGGGCTCGTTGCGAAAGAAATCGTAATAGAAGCCGTTCTCGATCACCGGGCCGATGGTGACCTGCGTGCCCGGCCAGAGCGCCTGCACCGCCTCGGCCATGACATGGGCGGCGTCGTGGCGGATCAGTTCCAGCGCTTCGGCGCTGTCGCGGGTGACGATCTCGATGCGTGCATCCTTGCCGATCTCGTCCGCGAGATCGCTGAGCACGCCATCGACCTTCATGGCGATGGCCTTCTTGGCCAGGGATTTGGAGATGCCCTCGGCAACGGCCTTGCCGGTCACGCCGGGCTCATAGGAACGCTGATTGCCATCGGGAAAAGTCAAAACAGGCATAGTCTGTCTCCAGGCTCACTCCTGCCAACCAAGCAGGTAAGCGAATTGCGTTTCAGTTTTCGGGGTTGCCCTCGTCGCAGACGAAGGGCCGGCGTCGGCCATAGCGCCACGGTCTATACCAGCTTCCCTCGACGGGCAATTGCTCCGGCACGGGATCGAGACCCGATCCGCCCCAGGGATGGCAGCGGCAGATGCGGAAGGCTCCCATCCAGCCGCCGGCCCATACGCCATGCCTCTCGATCGCTTCCTCCGCATATTCCGAGCAGCTTGGGAAGTAGCGACACTGACGCCCGATCAGCGATGAAAGGGTCACCCTGTAGGCGATGATCGTGTAGCGGGCGATGGTGCGGGGCAGGGTCATGGGGATCACGCGACGTTGCCAGGCAAGGAGAGATCGGACAGGGCGCAACGTCATTCCGGGCGACCGTAGGGAGACCCGGAATCCATGAACACGGTCTTCATAGCACAGTGCTCATGGATTCCGGCTTTACGCTTCGCTACAGCCGGAATGACGCCGCGGCGAGGGCCAGTCTTGACAATCTCCCGGCTCCTCTAATCACTCCTCCAGTGCGATATCCCTCTCCAGGGTCTCGACGATGTTGATCATGCGCTTGGTCTGGTCGAAGGCCATCTGTAGCCTCTCCTCCAACTCGATCATCTCGTTGAGCGAGGCGAGGGAGAACTTGCTGCCGCGCAGGAATTCGCTGCGTTTGAGGGAAACGGAACGGTCGGCCCAGATCGATTTGTAGGCCAGCACGAGTTCGTCCGGATAGCCCTTGAACAAAGCGTGGAGATCCTTGTCGCTCTCGACCCGGCAGGTGAGCTCGAACTTCTTGCCACCGATCAGGCCGGATTTGGCGTTGCGCCGCAGGATCAATTTCAACATAGGCGCCCCCCCGTCATTCACAAAACCAGGATGCTCATTTCCCCGAAATGCCGGCAAGTTCAAGGCCCGAATGAAATTTTTCGCTGGGAGCGCGGACATCTTGTCCGCTTTTAATCCGCCGGCTGCGGCAAGGAGGCGTAGCCGTCGAGCTATGCGCCCATTCCCTTGACGTCGAGGTTCAAGAGGCGGACAGGATGTCCGCGCTCCCGGATTTGTTCGCCTCGATGCTGTCGAGGGCCGACACCACGGCGTCGAAGGTGAGCAGCGTCGAGGCATGCCGGGCCTTGAAGTCGCGTACCGGCTCCAGCACGGCCGCTTCGGCGAAGCGTCCCTCGGGGGGCGGGCCGTTTTCCTTCAGCATGCGGCGCATCGTCTCGCGTACTTCCCGCAATTCGGCGCTGCTGGCGCCGATGATGTTGCGGGCCATGACGGAGGAAGAGGCCTGGCCCAGAGCACAAGCCTTCACGATATGGGCAAAGTCCGAAACCTTGTCGCCGTCGACCGTAAGTTCTACTGAAACGGTGGAACCGCAGAGCTTGGAATGGGCTGTCGCCGCCGCGTCTGCGTGCGGCAAATGGCCGATACGCGGAATATTCGCTGCTAATTCGAGAATACGTTTATTATAGACGTCATCGAGCATGGGCAGGTCGCTTGGTTGTAGGCGCGTTGCTCCCGACTATATAAGCATGGAACGCGTGTTGGGGAGGGGATGTTATCCCCCCAGGACGAAATGATGGTTTTTACCGCCGGGCCAGGTGCCTGATGGTTGGAGTGGTTTGATGGATGCGCTTGTAGACAAGCATGCGGCCCAGACGGAACGGGATGGCGATCGTCGCACGCCTGTACACCGCCCCTCACGCGAGGAGGCCGAGGCAGCCGTGCGCACCCTGATCCAGTGGGCGGGCGACGACCCGGGCCGCGAGGGTCTTCTCGACACGCCGCGCCGCGTGGCCAAGGCGTGGCAGGAGATGTTCGCCGGATATCACCAGGATGTCGGCGAGGAACTCGACACGATTTTCGAGGAAGTCGGCGGCTATCAGGACATGGTGCTGGTGCGCGACATCCCGTTCTTCTCCCATTGCGAGCACCATGTGCTGCCGATCCTCGGCCATGCCCATATCGCCTATTATCCCCGCGGCGGCGTGGTGGGCCTGTCCAAGCTTGCCCGCGTCGTCGACATCCATGCGCGGCGCCTGCAGACGCAGGAGCACCTCACGGCCGGCGTTACCCAGGCGATCGAGGAGCACCTCAAGCCCCGCGGCCTCGCCGTGATGGTGGAGGCCGAGCATATGTGCATGGCGATGCGCGGCATCCAGAAGCAGGGCCTCTCCACGGTGACGACCGGCTTCACCGGCATCTTCAAGGAAGATCCTCAGGAACAGCTGCGCTTCCTCACCCTGGTTCGCCAGGCTTTCAAGGCGCGCTGACACCGTCACCGCGCGTCTTACTCCTTTTACAAACCGTGCTGCAGAGTGCCGGCATCGCGTTGCGCTGCCGCGCGAGGATACGCCACAGCATAAGGAGAGACGACCTTGCCCCAATCATCAGCCCTCAAGGAACTCTTTCCCCGCGTGGAAGACATTCCAGCCGATTATCGTATTGGGGCGCAGATCCATCAGGACAGTGTGCTGGTGAACGGCGAACTCCTCCCCTGGAGGGGCGAACGCCAGAAGGTTATCTCGCCTATCCAGTTACGACGCGATGACGGCACGCTGGAGGCGCTTGAACTCGGCAGCATTCCCAGGGGCGGCGTCGAGGAAGCCGATGCGGCGCTTGCCGCGGCCGTCAAGGCCTATGACAGCGGCCGCGGCGCCTGGCCCACCATGAAGGTGGCCGACCGCATCGCCTGCATGCAGGACTTCACCCGGCAGATGGTGGCCAAGCGCAGCGAGATCGTGCGCCTGATCATGTGGGAGATCGCCAAGAGCCTGCCCGATGCCGAGAAGGAGTTCGACCGCACCGTCGACTATATGCGCGCCACCATGGAGGCCCTGCGCACGCTCGACAACGACAATTCCCGCTTCCAGATCGTCGACGGTACCATCGGCCAGATCCGTCGCACGCCGCTTGGCGTGGTGCTCTGCATGGGCCCCTACAACTATCCGCTGAACGAGACCTTCGCCACGCTGATCCCCGCGCTGATCATGGGCAACACCATGGTGTTCAAGCCGCCGCGCTTCGGCGTGCTGCTGTTTGAGCCGCTGCTGGAGGCCTTCCGCAGCGCCTTCCCGGCCGGCGTGATCAACATGGTCTATGGCAAGGGCTCGGAGGTGGTGCCGCATCTGCTCGAATCCGGCCACGTCAACGCGCTCACGTTGATCGGCTCCAGCAAGGTCGCCGACCATCTCAAGAAGATGCATCCCAAGACCAACCGACTGCGCGCCATTCTCGGCCTCGACGCCAAGAATGCGGCGATCGTGCTTGCCGATGCGGATCTGGAACTGGCGGTGAAGGAATGCCTGCTCGGCGCGCTTTCCTTCAACGGCCAGCGCTGCACAGCGTTGAAGATGCTAATCGTGCACAGCTCCATCGTCGACCGCTTTCTGGAACGGTTCTCCGAGGAACTGGCCAAGCTCAAGATCGGCATGCCCTGGGAGAAGGGCGTCGCCATCACGCCGCTGCCGGACAGGGCGAAGACCGACTACATGATCGAATGCGTCGAGGACGCCAAGGCCAAGGGCGCCAGGGTCGTCAATGCCGGCGGCGGTGAAGACTACGCCACGTTGTTCCGGCCGGCGGTGGTCTATCCGGTGAGGGAAGGCATGAAGCTCTACCGCGAGGAGCAGTTCGGGCCGATCGTGCCGGTGATGCCTTTCGACGATATCGAGACGGCGCTTGATTACGTCATCACGTCCGATCATGGCCAGCAGGTCAGCATCTTCTCCTCCAGCGCCGATGATATCGCCACCCTGGTCGACCCGCTGGTCAACCAGGTCTGCCGCGTGAACATCAACTGCCAGTGCCAGCGCGGTCCGGATGTCTTCCCCTTCACCGGCCGCAAGGATTCGGCGGAAGGCACGCTCTCGGTCACCGATGCCCTGCGCTCCTTCTCGATCCGCTCGATGATTGCCGCCAAGCAGACGGAGCCGAGCAAGAAGCTGCTCGACGAGATCACGCGCAGCCACAAGTCGAAGTTCATCCACACGGATTATATCTTCTGAGATAAAGATCGAGGCGCAGCGCAAAGCCTCCCCCAGCTTCGTGGGGGAGGCTTTCGCGTCGCGCCTTTTGAATTTATGCGAGTTCTCCCATGCCTCATTTCCCGTCACCCGGCGACAAGGCCTCCCTGGAGGAAGGCCTTCTCTTCACGCCGAAGTTCGATCGCGATGGCCTGATCACCGTGGTCGCCATCGGCGCCGAGAAGGGCGAGGTGCTGATGGTCGCGCATATGAACGAGGAATCGCTCGCCCGGACGCTGGAGACCGGTGAGGCCTGGTACTGGTCGCGGTCCCGCCAGAGCCTGTGGCGCAAGGGCGAGACCTCGGGCCAGCTCCAGCACGTGGTGGAGATGCGCACCGATTGCGACCAGGACGCCCTGGTCATCCGCGTCGAAGTCGGCGGCGACGGCGGCTGCTGCCACACCGGCAGGCACTCCTGCTTCTATCGCGTGGTGAAGGGCGACAACGGCGGACCGGCGCGGCTGGAGAAGACGCACTGACTTCAAGTCGGTCATTCAACAGGAAGTAACAGCGATGCAGATCGGATTTGCCGGCCTCGGAAATATGGGCTTTGCCATGGCGGCCAACCTCGTCAAGGCGGGGCATGAGGTGCTGGCCTGGAACCGGTCGAAGGAGCCGGTCGCGCGGCTCGTCGCCCTCGGGGCGAAGGAAGCGGCGACACCGGCCGAGGCGGCGCAGGCCGGAATTTTCGTCACCATGCTGGCGGACGATGCTTCGACGCGCTCGATCCTGGAGGAGGGCGGAGCGCTGGCCGCCCTGAAGCCCGGCGCCGTCCATGTCTGCATGGCGACGGTTTCGGTGGCGTTCGCCCAGGAGATGGCCGGGCGGCATGCCGAGAAAGGTGTCGGCTACATCGCCGCGCCGGTGCTTGGGCGCGTGAATGTCGCCGAAGCCGGGCAGCTCAACATCCTGGCGGCCGGTGAGGACGCCTTGCTCGATCGGGTCCAGCCTGTCTTCGACGTCATGGGCCAGAAGACCTGGCGTTTCGGAGCCGAGCCCGAGCGAGCCAATGCGGTGAAGCTTGCCTCCAACTTCATGCTCGTCAGCGCCATCGAGACCATGGCCGAGGCTTCCGCCATGGTGGCCGGGCACGGCGTCGCCGTGGCGGATTTCCTGGCGATGGCCACCTCAACTGCGTTCGCTGCGCCGGTCTACAAGATCTATGGCGAGGCTATCGTGCAACAGCGTTTCGAGCCGGCCGGCTTCAAGCTGTCGCTCGCCCTGAAGGACATCCGCCTCGCGCTTGAAGCGGCGGAACTCGCCCGGGCGCCGATGCCTTTCGCGAGCACGCTGAAGGACAATCTCCTGGACGGCGTCGCCCATGGCGAGGGCCATCTCGACCTCGCGGCCCTGTCAAAGGTCGCGGCGCGGCGGGCCGGGAAGGGTTAGGCGGGAGCTATGACCGCCACTCTCGGCGAGGCCCCGCCGCTAGGTTCACACCCCGTCCGTCCTGCGCATGCTCAGCACCGCCAGGAAGCTCAGCACGGCGGCTGCGGTGATGTAGTAGCCGACATAGGAAAGGCCGCCGAAATCCTGCAGGCGCTTGGCGAGATAGGGCGCGAGCGAGGCGCCGAGGATGCCGCCGAGATTATAGGCGCTCGAGGCCCCGGTATAGCGCACGCGGGTGGGGAACAGCGCCGGCAGGAGGGCGCCGAGCGGAGCGAAGGTGAAGCCCATCAGTCCCAGCGAGACGGAGAGATAGACCAGGGTATCGAAAATGCTGCCGCTGCCAAGCAGGACAGGCAGGGCGAAGCCCGACAGGGCGGCCAGGGCGCTGGCGACGAGCAGGACCGGGCGTGCACCAAACCTGTCCGACAGGAAGGCCGAGATTGGCGTCGCGATCGCCATGAACACCACGGCGATGCAAAGCAGGCCGAGGAAGTCCGTGCTGGGGATATGCAGCGTCGCCACACCGTAGCCCAATGCAAACACCGTCGAGATGTAGAATAGGGCATAGCAGACCACGATCGAGAACGAGCCCTGGATCAATGGCAGCCAGTGCTCGCGGAGCACTTCGAGTAAGGGCACCTCGACCCGCTCGTTGCGGGCCATCGCGGCCTTGAATTCCGGCGTTTCGCTGATCGAGATGCGCAGATAGAGCCCGATCGCCACCAGCACGGCGCTGAGCAGGAAGGGAATCCGCCAGCCCCAGGCCTTGAAAGCATCCTCGCTGAGGGACAGCAAGAGGAGCAGGAACAGGCCGTTGGCGAGAAAGAAGCCGATCGGCGGCCCGAGCTGCGGGAACATGCCGAACCAGGAGCGCTTGCCCTTCGGTGCATTCTCGGTGGCGAGCAGCGCCGCGCCGCCCCATTCGCCGCCAAGGCCGATGCCCTGGCCGAAGCGCAGCAGGCAGAGCAGGATCGGTGCCAGCACCCCCGCCGCTTCATAGGTCGGCAGGGCACCGATCAGCGTGGTCGACAGGCCCATCACCAGCATGGAGGCGACGAGGGTGGACTTGCGGCCGATGCGGTCACCGAAATGGCCGAACAGGATCGAGCCGATCGGGCGTGCGATGAAGGCAATGCCAAAGGTCAGGAAGGCATTCAGCGTCTGTACGCCCGGATCGGAGGCAGGGAAAAAGGTCTTCCCGATCACCAGCGCGGCCGCCGTGCCGTAAATATAGAAATCGTAGAATTCGATGGTCGTGCCGATGAGGCTCGCCAGCACGATGCGGCCAAGACCACCCCGCGTCTGCGGCACGCCGCTTGTCGAAGCGGGGCTGGCTCCAGCGTTCCCTGCCATTGTGTTTTTCCGTCTATGATTTGTGAAATATTCTTGCTGTTCTTGATTCGGCGCAGATGTCGCAAGAATAGCGTTACTGCCTTCAGGCAGGAAAAGTGAAACGGCAATTGATCGTGATCGATGCCGCGCCGATCTTCATCGGGCTTGTGCTTGCCCAGGTCTCCCCCGGCCCGACCATGATGGCGGTGGCTTCGGCCTTCCTTGGTTCAACTCTACCCCTTGGGCTTACCGCACATCTTGCAGGACGAGATTGACGGAACGCGTTGGACGAGGAGCCAGACCTGATCGCAGGGCACGGTGCGATAATCCGCAGTTTGCAACAGGAATTTGCAAAATGGTTTGATTTGGGCTGACGCAACCTGCCGAGTGCGTAAGAATGGGTTTCCGCGACCCGCTCTTTGCCCTTATGCGGCTGCCCGCGGCATGCCGAATAGCCCGGGCTATATTACTTGCTCTGGCCTTAGGGCAGGGCCCGGGAGTAGGGACCTGCCTTAAGGCGCGCGTCGGGAGAGGATGCGCGCGTCCTACTCAGGAAGCAGCATGGATCGCGCCCAGAAAGCCGCCCTTGGCAGTGCCGGTATCGGCCTCATTGTCCTCGTGCTCAAGCTCGGGGCGTGGTGGGTCACGGGTTCGCTCGCCCTATATTCGGACGCGCTGGAAAGCATCATCAATGTCGTTGCCGCCGGCGCCGCCTTCATTGCGCTGCGGGTGGCGTCCAAGCCGGCCGATGGCGGCCATCCCTACGGGCATCACAAGGCCGAATATTTTTCCGCCGTGCTCGAAGGCGTGCTGATCGTCTTTGCGGCCATGATGATCCTGAAGGAGGCCTATGCCGGTATTCTCGCCCCCAAGCCCTTGGATACGCCGGCGCTCGGCCTTGCCGTGAACGCCGTTGCCAGCGTGATCAATGGCGTCTGGGCCTGGCAACTGCTGAAGCGTGGCCGGGAGTGGCGTTCCCCGGCGCTGATCGCCGACGGCAACCATGTGATGACCGATGTCTGGACGTCCTGCGGCATCCTCGTCGGTGTCGCCCTGGTGGCGGTGACGGGCTGGCTGGTGCTCGATCCGATCCTGGCCGCTATCGTGGCGCTCAACATCCTCTGGTCGGGCTGGGTGATGATCCGCGAATCCGTTTCCAGCCTGATGGACGCCTCGGCCCCACCCGACGTGCTCGACAGGATCGCCAAGACCATCGCCAGCCACAGCGAGGGCGCGCAGGAAGCCCATGACGTGCGCACGCGCCAGGTCGGCAGCGTCACCTTCATCGACTTCCATCTCGTGGTGAACGGCACGATGTCGGTGACTGAATCGCATGCCATTTGCGACCGCATCGAGGCTGCGCTACGCCAGGAGATCGAGGGCGCGCGTGTGACCATCCATGTCGAGCCTGAAGAGAAGGCCAAGCACAAGGGCGTGCCGGTGCTGCTGGCCTCCTGAGCGAAAACTTATCAGAGTAGAATTTTGTTTCGGCGCCCCCTCAGGAAACGTCGGCAAATTAGTGCTCTGTCATCCCCGGCGCGGCCTCTCTCGCTTCGCTCAAGAGCGCACTCACAAGCAAAGCTTGTGAGGATACGGCCGGGGATGACAGCGGCCATTAATTGCCGACGCGTCTTACGGTTTCCGCCGATTTTGGCAAATAGCAAGACGCTCCCGCTGATTACTCGAAACTCTTCGGCCTCAGGCCTTCGCCAATTGCCGCAGCATGGTCTGGGCGATGAGCTTGTGAAAGGGCAGGATCGTTGCGAGATAGGCCCGGCCGAGCAGATTATGGGTGAGCACGACCGTACTCAGTGTCACGTTCCGGCGCGCCGCAGGCGTTGAGACATCCACAACGATACGAAAATCCAGATGCTTGTCGTCAAAGCCGGCGACGACACGATCGGGTGTCTGGCTGATCACTGGAAAGATGCCGAGCATGCCGTGATTGGCCTGGTCGGGCGGGCCCTGCGTGTGCAGGCCGAACGGCGCGACCACCATATTGCGCAGCGTCAGGAGCATGTCGATCCATTGCGGGGAGCAGCCGATGACGCGCTCGGCGGCGCGGCGGGCATCAAGCGACGGATCGGCGACTTCGAGACGAAAGGCATCGGCAAACTGCGCGCCGGGCAGCAGCCTTCTTATTTCAGCTTCGGGTTTGACGGCGTGGGTTCTCATGTTTCCCTGCCTTTCTTGCGAGGGAACTCTACACGATCCGCGACGCCACGGCAGGGTGGCAAACTGGCGCGCTTCACGACCTGCACGCCTTTTACTTCAGCGCGCCACCACCTCGACATCACCATCCTCGCCGGCCTTCACATCGAATTCGCGCGTATAGACGCGGCCCTCATGCCGGGCCACCACGGTGTAGTTGCCCTCGGCCAGGATCAGCGAGGGGAAGGCGCCGATGGATTCGCGGATGACGTCGCCGCCCGGCGTCAGCACGGACCAGGCCGTGTTGGCGATGGCCTCGCCTCCCGGCTGGCTCACCAGCTTCAGCGTCAGGCTCGCCGCCATCTGGTGGAAGGTCGCTTCGGTCAGCTTGCCAGCCGTAATCGAGATCTCGGCAGAGACGGCGGCGTTGGAATCGCCATAGGTGCATTCGACATAATACCGGCCCTCGGGCAGGCGGATGATAGTGGTAGCCGAGACACCCTCGGCGATGAGGCGGCGCTCGCCTGTCGGCTGGATCAGCATGATGCGGGCGGTGAGCTGCGCCGCCGGTATCGGCTTGTCGAGTACGGAGGCTTCGACCTGCAGGCCGCCGGCCTTGATCACCAGCGTGTCCTCGAGAGCCTGCTTGGCGACCGTGATCTCCTTGGTGATGGCGGCGAGACCATAGGCCGCATGCACGACGTAACGGCCCGGCGGCAGCATGAATTTCGGGGTGGGATCATCGGACTCGGTCACCTTCACCGCATCCGCGCCTGCCGCCTCGATGTGGAAGACGCGCCATTTGAGGCCGGAGGTGATCTGCCCGCCCTTGTCGGTGAAGGCCGCCGCGAGGGTCACGCTGCGCAAGGTGGCCGGATCCACGGCCGGGGCAATCTGTGCCGGTGCGGTGTTGGGCGCGACAGAAGGGGGTGCGGGAGAAGGGCTCTGTGCCGGCGCCGGCGTCTCGGTCTGGGCGAGCGCTGGAAGCGACAGCGCCAGGAAGCAGGTACTCGCAACGAGGGCGCGGAAAGGGCGATCAAAAATCATGGCGTCACGATTCACGGAAAACCGGCAATTTCAAGCCCCTTCTTCAGAAGACCTGCTCGACCTTCGTTCCCATGCGAGCCGGTTCGTGATCGTATGGGTTGCCACCAATGGTGTTCTCGTTCCTCAGGGCATGCCCCGAGATGGGCCGATAAGGCTCCTGGTTCCGGAGAAGACGATGATCGAATTCATCAATACCCCGCAAGCTCGCGCCACCGGGCTGCCTTTCAGCCAGGCGGTTCGCGTCGGCGATATCCTTTATCTGTCGGGCGCTTTGGGAAACAAGCCCGGCGCGCTTGAACTCGTCAGCGGTGGCATGGAGGCGCAGGCACGCCAGACCATGGAGAACATCGGCCAGGTCCTGCGGGAGAACGGACTCGGCTTTGACGACGTCTTCAAATGCACGATCATGCTGGCCGACATGGCCAAATGGGCGGATTTCAACAAGGTCTATGTCCGCTATTTCAAGTCCGACCGCCTTCCCGCGCGCTCCGCCTTCGGGGCTAATGGCCTGGCCTTGGGGGCGGAGGTCGAGGTCGAATGCTGCGCCTATATGCCCAGGGCAGGGAACTGACCAGGCAAGGCAATCAGCCCGCGCGCTCTCGCGCCGCATCCTGGGCCCGCTGGCTCCGTTCGGCGCGAGCACCGGCCAAGACGACTGGCAGCAGGCCTGGAAAGCGGCTTTCGATGTCCTCGCTGCGCCGAAGCGTTTTGCGATTTGCCTGCATCGGCAAGAATCGCAAAGACGCGTCGAAACAAAGAGTCAGAGCAAAGCGGCGTCTGCGCCTAAACGCGCTTTGCTCTAAGTGATCAGGCGCTGGGCTCCTGCCGCGCAGCTGGCCTTCCTGCTTGCCACGTTGCGGCGCCCGCTCGGGCAGGCTGCGATCGGCTATGCAGACTTGCGTTGGCAAACCAGTGCTTCGCCTGCTTGGGGCCATGCCGGGGAGGAACCAGCGATGCCGAGTGTCGCACCCCGCTCCGAGGCAGGGAATGGGATCCCCGTCAGGTCTGTTCAAACTCCGCGCGACCCCTTATGTGATCGCCCATCGCCTGATGCAGGCATGGGATCTGGGCATAGGAATTTCGCGATGGATGCCGTTACTCTCTTGAAGACCCGCCGCTCGGTGCCGCCCGCCTTCCTGACGGAGCCCGGTCCCAATGCCCAGCAGCTGGAGACGCTGCTGACCATCGCCAGCCGCGTGCCGGATCACGGCAAGCTCGCACCCTGGCGCTTCGTGATCTACCAGGGCGCGGCGCGCGACAAGGCCAGCCAGATCGTCCTCGACACTTTCCTGGCCTCCTGCCCGGACGCCGACGAGGTCGCCCGCAAGAAGGAATCGAACCGTTTTTCGATGGCGCCGCTGGTGATCGGCGTGGTCTCCACCGCGGCCAACCATGTGAAGATTCCGCTGTGGGAGCAGGAGCTTTCCGCCGGCGCGGTCTGCGAGAATCTGGTCATCGCCGCGCACGCGCTCGGCTTCTCCTCGAGCTGGCTGACGGGCTGGATGGCTTATGACGAGCGGGTGCTGCTGCGCCTCGGCATCGCCTCGCATGAGAAGCTGGCAGGCTTCGTCCATATCGGCACGGCCAAGGAAGCCATGCCGGATCGGCCGCGCCCGAGCCTGGCCGAGATCATAACCTATTACGGCCAAAACTGAGGTAATTTAATACCTTTATTATAAGTCTTTGTTTTGGAAGGGAAAATCAGGGCATATTGCGAAAAACATGCATTGACGCCCCTCTGGCGCTCGTGTAGAAGCTCCCCAACTCGGCGGCCAAAGGGTTCCTTTGTCGGGACCCGGCTTGCAATGCAAGCCACTACTGGCCGCCTTGTCGTTTTCAACCGTCGATCGACAGCGCAACCCCAGGCGAGACCCATGTCCACCTATACGCTCAAGACCGCCGATATCGAGAAGAAGTGGGTCATCATCGACGCCAAGGGCCTGGTTGTGGGCCGCCTTGCCTCGGTGATCGCCATGCGTCTGCGCGGCAAGCACAAGCCGACCTACACGCCCAATCTCGACTGCGGCGACAACGTGATTGTCATCAATGCGGAGCAGGTGGTTTTCACCGGCCGCAAGCGCAATCAGAAGGTCTACTACCACCACACCGGGCATCCGGGTGGCATCAAGGAACGCACCGCCAAGTTCATCCTGGAGGGCAAGTTCCCCGAGCGCGTCGTTGAGAAGGCCGTGGAACGCATGGTTCCGCGTGGCCCCCTCGGCCGCAAGCAGATGCTCAACCTGCGCGTCTACAAGGGCACCGAGCATCCCCACGAGGCTCAGCAGCCCGAGGCGCTCGACGTTGGCGCCATGAACGCCAAGAATGTGAAGGGCTGATCCGATGGCCGATACCCTCAATTCGCTTCAGTCGCTGGGTGAAGTGGCTGCTGCCGCCGAAGCCCCCAAGCATGTCCAGAAGCTCGATGCCCATGGCCGCGCCTATGCCACCGGCAAGCGCAAGAACGCCATTGCCCGCGTGTGGATCAAGCCGGGCCCCGGCAAGGTCACCGTCAACGGCCGCGAGCTCGACGTGTACTTCGCCCGCCCCGTGCTGCGCATGCTGATCCAGCAGCCGCTCACGGTCGCCAACCGCGCCGGCCAGTATGACATCAACATCACCGTCGCCGGTGGTGGTCTGTCCGGCCAGGCCGGCGCCGTCCGTCACGGCGTCTCCAAGGCCCTGACCTATTTCGAGCCGGAACTGCGTCCGGCCCTGAAGAAGGAAGGCTTCCTCACCCGCGACAGCCGCGTGGTCGAGCGCAAGAAGTACGGCCGCGCCAAGGCCCGCCGCTCCTTCCAGTTCTCGAAGCGTTAAGCTTTCTGGACTTCGATTTCGGAAAACCCCGCTTCGGCGGGGTTTTTTATTGGGATGCACACCTAGAGCAAAATGCGTTCGGGCAGGAGCTGATTTTTAAATTAACTTACTGGTATCAAAAGCATTTTGCGATTCTTGGTGATTCGATCTGAAAGTAAAACGCTCTAATCCGTCCCGCAACGCGCAAACGCTCTCGTTCCCACGCCCTTTCCGGCTGGGTTGATGAGGAGACCGGGCGATGGCGGCTGCCGAGCAGCCGTGAAGGCAGGATCATGGAAGATGCAGGCCGCACTGTCGGTGCAGGCCGCCATCGCCCCGTTCCGGTTGCCTGGCCCGCTGACAAGGCGCGCAAGGCCACCTGTTTTTTCCGCCTTATGAAGGCGGAGGCGGGCCGGGAGCGGATGGCACGGACCATCCGAACCTGAGCCCAGCCGGCTCGGTGAAGGGGCTCAGCGCTGCAGTCCTGGCCGGACAGTGGCATAGGCCGTCTTCACCGCATCGGCGGGACGTGGGGACGAAGGCATTGCCGGGCTCAAGCCCTTCACGCTCCGTCCCGGGATCGTGTGGCACTTCCATGGGGTGCCGATCCCGTCTGTCCCGCTCGTCACCCTGGAGGCCGGCTTCGAGAGAAGCTGACCGCCGCGCACCTATCACCTGGATAGGCATCGGGTGGATGGAAGCGTTCGGAGCCGGGTTGATCATACACCGGCTGCTGACGCTTCATTCCGGGAGAGATGAGAGCATGGGAACGAAAGAAAATCAATATTTGTTGTCTTTCTGTTCAACGTAATCCAACGCCTGTGTCATCGACGGAAGAAGGACGCTAGGCGGGGTGTTGTCTTGGTTCGAGTGTCTCGGTCGCGAAGGGTATTGCCTAAAGCGTTTTGCGATTTGACGGCAAGAATCGCAAAGACGCGTCGAAACAAAGAGTTAGAGCAGAGCAGCGTTTGCGCTTAAACACGCTTTCTGCTCACCATCACTTCTTCGCCGCTGCCGTCGACTCCCGCACCACCAGCTCCGTCTCGAACTCCCGGCGCTGGATGTCGCCACTGTCTCCAAGGATCATCTCGACGGCGAGTTGGCCCATGTCGTGGATCGGCTGGGCGATGGTGGTCAGGGGCGGCCGGAACTGAGCGCCTTCGGCGACGCCGTCGAAGCCGATGACCGAGACATCGCCGGGCACCGACAGTCCGCGCTCGGCCAGCCAGGTGATGGCGGCGAAGGCGATGCGGTCGGACATGCAGAGCAGCGCCGTGGGCGGATCGGCGGCTGCGAAGATCTGTCCGAGACCCTCGCGGAGGGCCTCCTCATGCTCGCTCTGCGTCTCCAGGACAGGAATGCCGGCCGTGTCGACGCCGAAACCCGCGAGCACGTCGAAATAGCCGGCCACGCGGTCGCGCGAGGTCGAGTAGATGCCGGCCTGAACGTCCGCCAGGGTCACGAAGCCGTAATGCTCGTCCGTGAGGGGCGTGGCGAGGATGGCGAATTTGCGGTGGCCGAGGCCAGCCAGGTGCCGGGCGGCCAGGCGGGCGCCGGCGAAATTGTCGACGCCGATAGCCGAGATCGTTTCGTCCTTGGTGCCGAGATGCAATGCCACGAAAGGCAGCTGCCGCTCGCGCGTGAGCTCGACCAGCCGCGGGCCCTCGTCGATGCAGAAGAGAATGAAACCGTCGACCAGGGCGCTCTGCACATTCCAGGCGAGTCTCTGCTCGTTCATGGCCGAGACCAGGGCGATGCCGGCGCTATGGGCGTCGCAAGCCTGCGAGATCGCCGCCATCATGGCGCGCGCATAGGGGTCCTCGAAGAAGTAGGAGAGGGGCTCGGCCGTCACCAGCCCGATGGCGTTGACCTTGCCGGCCCGCAGCAGCCTGCCTTTGGGATCGGGACCGCGATAGCCGAGGGAGCGCGCCACGTCTCTCACACGTTCGCGCACCTCATCGCGCACCAGATGGGGCCGGTTGAAGACATTCGAGGCGGTGCCCTGCGAGACCCCGGCCGCCTTGGCGATATCCACGAGACGAACGACCTTCTCCAAATTCCGTTCTCCGCCGCTTGCAGGGGCACGATAGACCTGGCTTTGGATCGATTCAATTTTCTTGACAGCGACGATTTCACGTTCTAGATTTGAATCGATTCAAAGGCAGATAATGTGCCCAACACAGATGTTGGGTTTATTTAGCAACTTTCTTTGAATCGATTCAATACCTTTAACACAGGGAGCCGGCCATGATTCCCGCCAGCTATTTTTTCAAGAACGTCCAATGCCGTCAGTGGGAACAACCCGAATTGCCGGAGGGAGTTCCTGCCGAGGCCGTCCGCAGCGAGGAGCAGGGCTGGCTTCGCAGCCTCGTCGCAGCCTTCCGAGCCCGGCTCGTCGGGGATGCGAAGAAGGATCGGAAGTCGCAGCCGCAGTGCATCTCACCCCTGAGAGGCTGAACGATTGCACGAGGCCGGGAGGGCTGCGACCATCATGTGAAGATGAGCGGACGAGAATCATCCTGCCTGGTGGCAGGATTGGCTACTCGCCAAGCTGTTTCCACACCGATAGGCGCCCATGTCCTTTTCCGTCCGCGATATCTGGTTCAAGGGCTACCGCTCCCTGCGCTCCATCCATTTCGAGGTCGGCGATCTCACCGTGTTCGTCGGCGCCAATGGCGCCGGCAAGACAAATCTCTATCGCGGTCTGCAATTGATCCAGGCCGCCGCGCAGGGCTCCTTCGCCCACGAGCTGGCGCGTGAAGGGGGCCTCGCGGCGGCGCTGTGGGCCGGGATGCGCCCGAAGAACGAGCCGGCGCGCATTCATCTCGATGTCGGGCTGATCAACGAGAGCATGCGTTATCGCTATCGCATCGAGGCGGGGCTGGTGCAGCAGGCGGGCGGGACGATCCTCGGGACCGGATTTCTCGGTGAGCCGCAGGTCAAGGTGGAGACCCTCAAATTCAGCCATCGCGGGCGCGAGCGGACGGTCCTGGAGCGCAAGGGGCCAGGGGTGACCATCCTCGGCCTGGATGGCAAGCGCCGTTCGTTCGGCGTGCCGCTGCTCGCTTCCGAGACCGCCCTGGCGATCCTCCATGATGCCGATCGCCTGGCCGATATCGCTGCGGTGCGCCGCACCCTTCTGGAATGGCGCTTCTATCACGGCCTGCGCACTGACCGGGACTCGCCGATGCGCCAGCCCTGCCATGCCGTGACCACGCCGACCCTGGCTTCCGATGGCCATGACCTTGCCGCCGTCTTCGCCACGCTGGTGCATATCCGCGCCGATGCCGCAGCGCTGCAGGAATGCATCGACGAAGCCTTTCCCGGCGCCCGGCTGGTGGTGCCGATGCCGGACCGCATGGCATCCTTCGGCATGGTCTTTCCCGACAACCCCAAACGCGTCTACGAGGCGAACGAACTTTCCGACGGCACCCTGCGCTACCTGGCACTGGCCGGTGCGCTCCTCTCCGCCCGCCTGCCGCCCTTCATCGCTCTCAACGAACCCGAGGCGAGCCTGCATCCCGACCTGCTCGCACCTCTCGCCGGCATGATCGCGCGGGCGTCGCAGCGAGCCCAGATCTGGCTGGTGACGCATTCAAAGGCGCTGGCGGATGCAATCGAGGCCCTGTCCGGCGTGCCACCCCACCGCGTCATCAAGCGGGACGGCGAGACCTGGCTGGACGGCCTCCGGTTGGGTGGGGATTTCGCAGACGAGGACGACTAAAGCGTTTTGCGATTCTTGCCGCTCTCGTCAAATCGCAATACGCCTTAGGCCTCTCAAAGGCGGCTGAGCAATTCCATCTTCTTCGTAGCGAATTCCTCATTGGTGAGGATGCCCTTCTCCCGCAGAGCGGCCAGGCCTTCGATCGTCCTCAGGATATCGTCCATGCTGGAGGGCGCTGCCCGTGCCGAAACCGTGGCCGATGATGGCGGTTCGTCCGCGGCGGCTGGCGCGAGCGCGGTTGCCCGGAACGGAGCCGCGGCGGGGGCCGAAGGATCCGGGGCCTTGTTCGTATCGGCCTGCTGGCCTTCCGGCTCGACCAGCGGCAGCCCGGCGACCTTCACCAGGCCGAACTGGCTTGTGAACGACAGCGATTGATCGCCACTCTGCTGCTGGGAAAAGCCATACAGGTTGTGGTTGCCGGTGTCGTAGACCCTAATGTGGCCGCCCTCGAGAATGGCGAGCCGACGATGATCGGGGAAGAAGGCATAGCGCATGTCATTCTGGGCGCCTGAGGATGAGGGATGGCCGAGGTCCGCCGGCCACCACTGGCCGCTTGCCGCTCTCCCCTCGACGAACAGGCTGACGCCGGCCTCGCCCTGGCCTTGGGACTGATGGCTCTTTGGCCCAGCCCACAAGGAGGGCTGGCCCTGCACGAGAGCGGCGAGTTCATTGCACAGCGCATCGACGCGGTATTTCAGGCCCTGGTTGAACATGTCGCCGACCATGATCATGCCACCCTGCGACCATTGCCCCATGCCGCCGAGATCGGGGTGATTGAACTGGGCCTGGGTGCCGTTCCCCCTGACGAGCGCGTCGAGAAGCACGAGCACGGCCTCCGTGCTGATGGCGTGGCGGCTGGCGATCTCGTCCATGAGACGGCGGCCCTCGGGGGTGAGGTTCTGCATGAGGAGGCTTCCTGCCTGTTGCGGATGGCGAAGTGCGAACGCCGCCTATCTTCCTATAGGGGCCGCGCTGCGAAAGTAAGCGCCTTGATGGCATCCGGCCTGCTCAATCATGCCTCCGGTGCCCTTCTGCCCGGGAACGTTTTCAGCCCTCAATCGTTTCATCCAAGAGATGTAGGTGGCATTTTTTGCTGTTTTCTGCCGCTTCATCATCGGCCGAAGGAGAACAGCGGCAGGCCGGTGAACACTCTTTCCGAACTGCGACATTCAAGGAAACGAAAGGCCGGGATCCACAGGGATCCCGGCCTCTCTCGATGGTACTGTGCGGCGCTATATCACTCAGAAAAGCCGCAGCCGGTTCTGGATAGATCAGTCGTTATTGGCTTGCGGCCTCCGAGGCGAACTTGAAGTCGGGGGCGGACTGGAGTTGCTCCTTGGTCATCGCCAGCAGGCCTCGATAAGGATAATCCTGCACCTCGTTCTGAAGTGCGGCGGCAGGAGCGGGCATTGGGGTAGTCGGTCCCGCGCCACCAGTCGGTCCAGCCGGTGGTGCGGCTGCCGGATTCGGCTGCGGCGGTGGCGTGTCTACCCAGGATATGGCCGTGTAGGGCAGGGCGACGTTTTTCTGTCCGATGCCCAGGAAGCCGCCGACACCGATGACCACACCGATGATCGAGCCCTTCTTGTCGACGAGCAACTCATTGACCTTGCCGATATTCTCATCCTGCGGATTATAGATCTTGACGCCGACTAGCTCGCTCGCCCGATACTGGCCGGGGTCTGCCTTGGTGATGAAGGTCGCAGCCGCCGGGGCAGCTGTCGCCTGCGGTTGCTGCATCGTCTGCGGTTGGTTCGCCTGCTGTGCTTGCGCGATGGCGGGCACCGCCAGCATCGTGGCAAGCGCAAGAGCATAGGTTACTGTCTTGTGGGCCATGAAAACCTCCTCTCATGAGCCAGTCCCACCATAAAACGTGCGGAAAAGCGGGATGTTCCTCTTTTCTCCCGCTTCGGGTGGCGGCGAGCGCTGCTTTCCCGTATAGGCGCGGGACCCTTGAGAAGGAGAAACCGCGTGCCCCGCACTTGGCTCGATGGCGCCATTTCCAGGATCGAGGCGGATTTCGCCCGTTCCGCCGACACCCATCTCGTCAGCCTGCCGATCGGCGGGGAGATCGACCTCTTCTTCAAGGACGAGACCACCCATCCCAGCGGCAGCCTGAAACACCGCCTGGCGCGTTCCCTCTTCCTCTACGCCCTGTGCAATGGCTGGGTGCATGAGGACACCACCATCATCGAGGCCTCTTCCGGCTCGACCGCGATCAGCGAGGCCTAATTCGCCCGCCTGCTCGGCCTGCCCTTCATCGCCGTGGTGCCACGCTCCACCTCCGCGGAAAAACGGGCGCAGATCGAGTTCTATGGCGGCCAGCTGCATCTGGTCGACAGTGCCGATGCGGTCTACGAGGCCTCGCGCCAGCTTGCCCGCGAGACCAACGGCCATTTCATGGACCAGTTCACCTTCGCAGAGCGGGCGACGGACTGGCGCGGCAACAACAATATCGCCGAGTCCGTCTTCAACCAGATGGCGCGCGAACGGCAGCCGACCCCGGCCTGGATCGTGGTCGGGGCCGGCACGGGTGGCACCTCGGCAACCTTCGGCCGCTTCGTGCGCTATCGCCGCCATGCCACGAAGATCGCCGTGGCGGATCCCGAGAATTCTGTGTTCACGCCTTACCACGCCAGCGGCGACCGCAGCCTGGTCGCGGCCGTCGGCAGTCGCATCGAGGGCATCGGACGCCCGCGCGTCGAGCCCTCCTTCATCCGTGACGTGGTCGACGAGATGATACCGGTCGAGGATCTCGATTCCATCGCCGCCATGCGGGTGCTCTCGCGGCTGCTGGGACGGCGAGTCGGCCCCTCCACGGGCACCAACTTCATCGGCGTGCTGGCCCTGCGCCGCCGCATGATCGAGGCAGGGAAAGCGGGCTCCATCGTCTCGCTGATCTGCGATTCCGGCGAACGCTATGCCGATCTGTTCGACGACGGCTGCGTCGCCGGCCGCTTCGGGGAAGGGTTGGCGGAGAGGGTTGCGGCTGTGAGGACGCAGATCCGTCCCTGATGGGTGCTGGCGTTGCGGGTGGGATGCAGCGAACGCGGAGGGGCGATCACCGATCGCCCTCTTACCTTGATGTATGGACGCAGCGTTCCCAAGATTGTCGATCTCTAGCCCTTCGGCACAGCCGAAGTGGCGGGATCGACACTCCAAGTTTGGCGCGTCCTTTACTGCGAAAGTGGTTCTTCCACCCTTCTTGCGCACAAGGGCAAGCGCGGCTAATATCCTTGAAACTAAACGTTTAGCTAAACGTTTAATCCATGCTTCTGCAAAATTCCAAGAGTGATTCAATCACCGCAGATTGGAGGAAAAGGATGTATACCAAGCAGGCTTTGCGCGAGCTCGGCGTCACCGGAGCGGAATTCAGCGAGGAGCAGAGGCGCTCCCTCGACGACAACGGCTATTTCGTCGTCACGGACGTATTCTCGCCCGAAGAGTGCCGGGAAATGGCGGAGGAGTTCGACGCTCTCCATCGCAAGGAGGGCGAGCGGGGCGGGTATGAGGTGCATGTCGAGCCCGGTGCGCCGCGCGTCTCCAATCTCTTCAACAAGACGGCCGTCTATGATCGTTGCCTGGAGATCAAGCCGCTGCTGGCAGCCTCCCATTATCTGCTCGGCGAGTTCAAGCTGCATGGCGCCAATCTGCGCGATCCCCTGGCCGGCAAGGGCCATCAGGATCTGCATGTCGACGTGCCCAAGATCTTCCCGGACGATTGGTGGGTGCTGAACGCCATCGTCACCTTCGACGACATGAAGGCGGATAACGGGCCGACCCGCATCGTGCCGGGTTCGCACAGATGGCATCCGATCAACGTACCGCATGTCAATCAGGGTGATTGGGAGCCTGCGCCGCTGACGCCGGAAGAGGAGGCGCGCACGCCGAAGGACCTCGCTGCACCCTATCCGGGCGAGGTGCACGTCACCGCGCCGAAGGGTTCGGTAATCATCGTCAACTCCTCGATGTGGCATGGCGGCACGGTGAACCGCAGCGGCGAGCGCCGGCGCGTGCTGCACCTCACCTACACCCGCCGCGACCTGCCGCAGCAACTACTCCAGCGCGAATATCTCACGCAGGATCTCTATGAGCGCATGAACCCGGCCCATCGCTTCCTGATGGATATCGAGCCCCTGCCGGAAAACGCCGCCGCCCAGCGCTCCGCCCGCAAGGCCGGAGCCGGCACGGATGGGCATTGGTGGCGCTGAGTTGGCTATACCGAGGGCTCCGAACTCAAGCTTGAGAATGGCGGGGCGCGTCATTCCGGCCGCAGCGAAGCGAAGAGCCGGAATCCAAGAACATGATCCTGAGAAAACCGTGTTCTTGGATCCCGGGTCTCCCTTTGGTCGCCCGGGATGACGACTCGATCAGTTTGCGCTCTTCTCAGCCTGTGTTCAGAGCACTCTCGCACTGGGTGCGATTTGTGCCTCCTACGTTTAGCGGCCATTATCGGTGCGGGTGATTCCACCTTCGCCAATAGGCGATGTGGCACGTGCCAGCCGGCTACGGCCCTCCGGACCTCGAGCCTTCATGCCGACCCTTCGCGATGTCGCCCGCCTTGCCGGCGTTTCCACGGCCACCGTCTCCGCGACGCTCAGCGGCGCCGCCTTCGTCAGCGAGGCGCTGCAGGCGCGGGTGCGCGAGGCGGTCGATAGGCTCGGCTATTCTCCGCATGGCATCGCCCGCAGCCTGAAGAGCGGCTCTTCCCGTCTCGTCGGCCTGGTGATCCCGGATGTCACCAATCCCTTCTTCACCAACCTCGTCCATGGCGTCGAACAGCTGACGCGCCAGGACGGCTATTCGATGCTGCTGTGCGACACCGGCTTCGACGTCGTACGTGAGCGGGAGATGCTCTCCTTGATGCGCATGCAGCGCGTCGACGGCATCGTGCTCTGCCCGGCCGGCGACATCCAGGATTACCGCGAGGTCTTCGCCATCGGCCGCGGCACCCCGATCGTGCTCGTCGACAGCGCGCCGCCCGGGGCAAGCGTCGACTCTGTGGTGATCGACAATTTCGCCGCCGCCTTCGAAGCGACATCGCATCTCATCGATCTCGGACACCGGCATATCGCCGCCGTCGCCGGCCCGCGGCAGGGGCTTTCGAGCATCGAGCGCACGCGCGGTTTCCTGGCTGCGCTGGAGGCGCGCGGCGTGCCGCTCCGGCCTGATAGCATCGTCCATGCCGACTTCCATGAGGAGGGGGCCTATGACGCGGTCGCCGCGCTCATCGAAAAGCCGCAGTGGGCCACCGCCCTTTTCATCGCGAACAACCAGATGCTGGTCGGCGTGATGCGGCGCCTGCACGATGCCGGCCTGTCGGTGCCGAAGGACATCTCGGTGGCCGCCATCGACGATTTCCCCTGGGCGAGCGCCTTCCGGCCCGCTCTCACCACCATGCGCCAGCCGGTGGAGGCGCTGGCTGCCCAGGCCGTCGAGCGCTTACGCGCCCGTATGGCCGGCGATCTCTCCGAGCCCCGGCGCATCGAGCTCGCCGCCAGCCTGATCGTACGGGACTCGGTAGCCAGGATCGCGCCTGGCTGAGACGGTATTTCCTTTGTCACCCGTTCGCCGTAAATCCTGAGCATCAACTCCGGAGTTCATCATGGCTGGCCCTACCGCCGATCCGCTGCGCCCCCGCCCGACCGACAACGCCGTCTTCCGCAAGGAGGTGTTGGGCGGCGCTACCGAGCCGACCTATGGCGGCGTACTCTCCTTCATGCGCCGGCGCTTCCAGCGAGACCTGACGGGCATCGACGTGGCGGTCTGGGGCATCCCCTTCGATGCCGCCGTTTCCAACCGGCCGGGCGCCCGCTTCGGACCACAGGGCGTGCGCCGCGCCTCGGCGATCTTCGATGGCGATCCGCAATATCCCTTCCACGCCGACCCGTTCGAGCATCTCGCTGTGGTCGACTACGGTGACTGCTCCTTCGATTATGCCCGCCACAGCGAGATCCCGGCCTGCATCGAGGCACAGGCCCGCGATGTCATCGATACCGGCACCATGCTGTGTTCGATCGGCGGCGATCACTATGTCACCTGGCCACTGCTCAAGGCCCATGCCGCCAGGCACGGGCCGATGGCGCTGGTGCATTTCGATGCCCATCAGGACACCTGGTATGACGACGAGGGCCGCATCGATCACGGTTCCTTCGTCGGCCGCGCCGTGAAGGACGGCATCATCCTGCCCGAGCGCTCCATCCAGATCGGCATCCGCACCCATGCGCCCGACGATTGCGGCATCAAGATCCTCTATGGCGAGGACCTGGAGACCCTGACGGTCGATCAGATCGTGAATGAGGTTCGCGAGCGCGTGGGCGATGCCAAGACCTACATCACCTTCGATATCGATTGCCTCGACCCGGCCTACGCGCCCGGCACCGGTACGCCCGTCTCGGGCGGGCCGTCCTCGCGCCAGGCACTGATGATCCTGCGCCGCCTCGGCTTCCTCGACATCGTCGGCTGCGATCTTGTCGAGGTGGCCCCGGCCTATGATCATGCCGATATCACCTCGATTGCGGGTGCAACTGTGGTTCAGCACTATCTGGGCTTGATTGCCGAGCGGAAGCAGGGCAAAGCCGGACGATGAGCAAGACACAGAAGAATTCGCTGACCTATGCCGATGCCGGCGTCGATATCGATGCCGGCAATGCCATGGTCGATGCCATCAAGCCGCTGGTGCGCGCGACCCGCCGTGTCGGCGCCGATGCCGAGATCGGCGGCTTCGGCGGCCTGTTCGACCTCAAGGCCTGCGGCTTCAAGGATCCCGTGCTGGTGGCGGCCAATGACGGCGTCGGCACCAAGCTCAAGGTGGCAATCGAGACCGGCATCCACGACACGGTGGGCATCGACCTTGTGGCGATGTCGGTCAACGATCTTGTGGTGCAGGGCGCCGAGCCCCTGTTCTTCCTCGACTATTTCGCCACTGGCAAACTCGCGCCGGGGCAGGGGGTCGCCATCGTCAAGGGCATCGCCGAAGGCTGCAAGGACGCCGGCTGCGCCTTGATCGGCGGCGAAACGGCCGAGATGCCCGGCATGTATGCGGATGGCGACTATGACCTTGCGGGCTTTGCCGTCGGTGCCGTCGAGCGCGATGCCATCCTGCCGCGCGGCAGTGTCTCCGAAGGCGATGTGATCCTGGGCCTGGCTTCCTCGGGCGTGCATTCCAACGGCTATTCGCTGGTGCGCAAGATCGTCTCGCTCTCGGGCTTGGCCTGGGACGCGCCGGCGCCCTTCGCGACAAGCAAGACGCTTGGCGAGGCGCTGCTGACGCCGACACGCATCTATGTGAAGCCGCTTCTGCAGGCCCTCAAGGCCACTGGCAGCGCCATCAAGGCGCTCGCCCACATCACCGGGGGCGGTTTCCCCGACAATATCCCGCGCGTGCTGCCCGAGGGTATCGGCGCCTCGATCGACCTTGCCGCCATCACGCCGCCACCGGTGTTCGGCTGGCTGTCGCGGGCCGGGGGCGTCGAGGAGCGCGAGATGCTGCGCACCTTCAATTGCGGTGTCGGCATGATCGTGGTCACGGCGGCTGACGATGCCGAGGCGGTCGAGAAAGCCCTCGCCGAAGCCGGCCTGCCGCCGATGCGGCTGGGCACGGTGGTGCGCCAGGAGGGTGCCGAGCGCGTCACCTACAGGGGCAGGCTCGCACTATGAAGGGCCGCAAGCGGGTCGCCATCCTGATTTCCGGGCGCGGCTCCAACATGGCCGCCTTGATCGAGGCTGCGAAGGACCCGTCCTATCCGGCTGAAATCGTTGCGGTCATTTCCAACCGTCCCGGCGCCCCCGGCCTCACGCGTGCGCGCGAAGCGGGCCTCGTCGCTGAGGCGATCGACCATAAGGCCTTCGCCAGCCGCTCGGATTTCGAGGCGGCGCTCGAGGCGCGGCTGGAGGCCCATGTCGTCGATCTCGTCGTGCTCGCCGGCTTCATGCGGCTGATGACGGCGGCCTTTGTCGAAAGCTGGGCCGGCCGTATGATCAACATCCATCCCGCCTTGCTGCCGGCCTTTCCGGGTCTGGCCACGCATGAGCGAGCGCTGGAAGCGGGCGTCCGGCTGCATGGCTGCACGGTACATTATGTTACGCCGGGCATGGACGAGGGGCCGATCATCGCCCAGGCTGCGGTACCCGTCCTTGCCGGCGATACGGCCGCTGAACTTGGCGCCCGCGTGCTGCGCGCCGAGCATAAGCTGTACCCGGCTGCCCTGGCGCGCGTAGCGCGCGGCGAGGCGCCGATCGTCGGCGAGAGGGTGGAGATCGCCTCGGGTGATCTTCTCATGAATCCATAGGGGTGCGTCATCTGCCTGTTCGCCCCTGATCTTATGAAAGAGGCTGGCAGCCAATTTTCGGGGGGAATGCATGCCGATCTTGAGCGGATATCACTTTTGCAAGGGCAGGGCGGTTAGCGCCTTCACAGCCTCCCTTGGCCTCGGTGCCCTGTTGGGATTGGCCTGTGCCGCACCGGCCTCGGCCGCACCGGCGACGGCCGACGGCGCCCGCAAGCTCACCGAAGCCCTTCAGGCCTATGTCGGCATCGAACCTTTCGCCAAGGGTTTTCTCGCCATCGCGCCGCATGGCGAGAGCTACGACCTTGCCATTTCCTTCGACAGCAGCAAGCTCGACATGCCCGAGTCGGAGGGCCTCACGCGCCTCGATCGCTATGTCGTGCATCTGACGCCGAAGCCTGACGGCACCTGGGCCGTCAACACCGATCCCGGCCCGATCGCCCTGTCGTGGACAGAAGCCGGCTCCGATCAAAACCAGAAGTTCGATCTGAAATTCGCGGACTGCGTCAGCAAGGGTGTCTTCGATCCCAAGCTGATGGCCTTCCCGACCCTGTCGTCGAAATGCGCCAGCGCCGCCCTTAAGGTGCGGGCGCCGGACGGGGATCTCGATCTCACGAGCGGAGAGCTGACCTCGCAGGGCACCGCCAAGGCCGGCGCGACCGGCGGTGTCGATCTCACCTCCGATGTGAAACTGGCGATCATGAACGGCAAGTTCCTCGACAAGAAATCGCCCGGCGAGCCGCTCCCCATCACCTTCCGGATCGGCGCCCTGCACCAGGCGATGGCTGCCACCGGCGTGCGCACGATCGCGGCGGCGGACCTCATCACCTTCGTGCGCGACAATGCGGCGCGCAACCGCTTCGAGCTTCCACAGGATGAACTGAAGACGAAGCTGCGGGCTGCCCTGCCGCTGTGGGAGGATCTCGCCAGTGACGCTAGCCTCGACGATGGCGTGGTCGAGCTGCCCACCGGCAGCGCCAGGATCGCCCATTTCGAGGAGAAGCAGGCCCTGACCGGCGTGGTCAAGGACGCCCGCTATGCCGATTCCCTCAGCTACTCAGGCCTGGAAATCCCGCCTGCGGTGGTGCCGGACTGGGCGCGCGTGCTCGTTCCCTCCCAGGCGGGCTACGACACCAAGCTCTCCTTCTCCGGCCTCGACGGCATGGCCGATGCGCTCATCCGCGGCCTTGACCTGACGCAGGACCCGCCCGTCAGCAAGATGGCGGGCGTGGCGTTGCTCACACGCTTCTTCAGCGGCCAGCCGCGCTACGATCTCTCCCTCAATGCGACGGCGCAGGCCTACAAGGTCAAGGGGCAGGGCCAGGCGTCGATCAATCCGGAGCCTCAAGCCCATATCGCGGTATCCGCGACCGGGTTCGACGCCGTCGTTGATGCGCTGAAAAAGTCAGGCGATCCCGATATGCAGAACGGCCTGATGGGTCTTGCCTTCATCAAGGGGCTGGCCAAGACCGGCCCGGACGGGCAGATGATCTGGAACGTCTCCTACGACATGGTCACCAACAAGGTCTGGGTCAACGACCAAGGCTTTGCGCTGCCGGAGCCGCAGTAAGGGGCGCCTGACCACTGCCCGTGCCCAGGGGGCGGACAGTTGATGATCGGTGACTGACATTGCGGAAGGACGATCTTGTCGATGGGATGCATGTCAGATCCCGGCCGGTTTCGCCTGCCTGCTGTTTCGGGTGCCCTAGGGCTGGTGCTGGGCGGTCTGGCGCTGTCATGGACCGCCCCGCCGGCCGCGAGCGCAACGGAGGGAACAGCCGAAGGGGCGCGTGAGCTGCAGGCATCAATCGAGCAGTATTTCGGCCAGGAGATCTTCGAGAAGGGCATTCTCACCATCGCACCGCGTGGCGATGGCTATGATTTCGTAATTCATCGCAACCGGATCGCCGCAAAGCAGCCCGACCCCCCGGCCCCGGATCTTCAGATGACCTTCCATGTCGTTCCGGAGGCTGACGGCACCTATGCCTTCAAATCCGAAGGCGATCCTTTCACCGGTTCCGACGCGGGAGGAGGCTCCATGCAGTCTCTCCAGAATTGCCAGGCCCATGGCGTTTTCGATGCGAGAGCCCGCTATTTCGCTTCGCTGGACGCGGGTTGCGACAGGATTGCCCTCAAGGGACAGCTTGAGAGCGAACCGTTTTCGGTGGATACGGGCAAGATCTCGTTCCATATGAGCGGCAAGCCGGCCGCAAACGGGGCCTCCGATATCGATATGGCCTTCGATGTGCCCGATCTCGTTACCGTGGTCCCCAACAAGGATACGCCCGATCCGAAGGACTTCAGTCGCTTCACCGTCGGACATATCCATTACGGCATCCACCTCGATGCCGTGCACTATGCCGGGCTTTTCGATTTCTATCGCTTTGCCCTCAGCCTCGACACGGTCGCGAAGGCGCAAGCGGCCGATAGCGAGCTGCGAGACAGGTTCAAGGCGATCCTGCCGGTGTGGAACGGGCTCCAGGTTGAAGCCGCCTACGACGCCGTGCGCGTCGAATCGACCGGTGTCACCGTCCTGCTCGACCATTATGGCGAGAGGCATGCTCTCTCCGGCATGGTCAAGGACGGCCATTACAGTCTGGATGTCACGCTCGCGGGCTTTGCCCTCGCCCCCAACAGGAAGTCGCTGCCCGCCGGCATCCTGCCCTCGGGGCTGGGATTGAGGTTCGATGTCACCGGTGTCGATCTCGAACGCATCGCCAACACCATGCTCGACAATCCCGGCTCCTCCGATGCCGGATTGCAGAGCGCCCTGGTGGACCTCCTCATCGACGGCAAGGCAGTTTTCAGCGCCGATGCCAGTGTGACGGCGCCGGACTACGCCGTGATCGGCAAGGCGCGGGCGCCGATCAATCTGCGCATGCAGGGCACCGGCAGCTTCTCGGCATCGGGCTATGACGCGATCTCGGCGGACATCAGCCAGCTTAAGTCCGAGGATGTCGCCGGTTATGCGCTCATCCTGGCTTTTCTCAAGGGACTGGCCAGGGGCACGCCGGACGGACACCTCGCCTGGGATGTCGCGTTCGATCTCGTCGCCAGAAAGATCACAGTGAACGGCCAGAGCTTCGACCTGCCTGAGAAGGGAAAGGGCGAGGAGTAGGTTAAGGTCTGGCTGACGGGCTCGATCTTGGCAAGCGAAGGCTCAGTTCATCCTTCCCCGACTGCGGGGAAGGTGGCGCTGCGAAGCAGTGACGGAAGGGGGAGAGCGACGCGACATGGCCGATTCAGGGATGGAAGCGCCACTCTACCCCTTCCGACCTCACTGCGTTCGGCCACCTTCCCCGTAGTCGGGGAAGGATAGTCGCACCTCTTCTTGCTAAGTCGAGATGTGTGAATCCCACAGCCGCAGTCGGGGAAGGATAGTCGCGCCTTTTGACATGGCATGACCCCCGCCCCATCCTGGGGCGAGGAAAAGTTCCGCAATCTCAGCCCAGTTTCGGCTCGAGATCGACGGACCACAGCGCCGTGTCGGCGACGTCGCGCAGGGTGACGGTCATCACGCGGGTGTCAGCGGCGATGGCGACGTGGCCGAAGAACTGCAGGCCGGCGGCCGGGGAGAGGTTGGCCTGGCCGGCGTCCGGCGCCTTCACATATTTCAGCTCGGGGCCGAAGGTCATGTCGAGGTCGTTAGGCCCGAAAGTGCCGGCGTTGAGCGGGCCGGAGACGAATTCCCAGAACGGATCGAAGTCCTGGAAGGCCGCCTTGTCGGGATTGTAGTAATGGGCGGCGGTGTAGTGGACGTCAGCCGTCAGCCACACCGTGTTCTTCACGCCCGCCGCCTTGATGAAGCGCAACAAGTCGGCGAATTCCAGCTCGCGGCCGAGGGGCTTGCCGCCATTGTTGTTCGAGACGGCTTCGAAGCCCTTCTTCTTGTCGGCATCGTTCCACACCACCAGCGAGAGCGGCATGTCGGCGGCGATCACCTTCCAGGTCGCCCGGGAGTTGGCAAGCTCGCGCCTGAGCCAGGCGAGCTGCTCGGCGCCAAGGAAGGCAGCTTCGCCCCCTTCAGTGGTCTGCAGATTGTCGCTGTTCGGGCCGCGATAGGTGCGCATGTCGAGCATGAAGACGTCGAGCAGCGGTCCATAGGCGATCTTGCGATAGACGCGGCGCGGCTCGGCCATGGTGGTGGCAACAGGCATATATTCGTGGAAGGCCTGGGCGGCGCGGGAGGCGATCAGCTCGATCGACTTCTCCTTGTAACGGTCGTCATGCGACAGGTCCTTGGAGGACGACCAGTTGTTCATGACCTCATGATCGTCCCACTGGGTGAAAACAGGCACCTGCCTGTAGAGCGACTGGAAGTTCGCATCCATGAGATTGTACTTGTACTGGCCGCGGAACTCGTCGAGCGTTTCGGCGACCTTCGACTTCTCGGGCGTGACGATATTCTTCCACATCGTGCCGTCGGGCAGCTTCACTTCGGTCTTGAGCGGGCCGTCTGCATAGATGTTGTCGCCCGAATGGATGAAGAAGTCGGGATCATGCCTGAGGATGGAGGCATAGATCTTCATGCCGCCGGCATCGGGATTGATGCCCCAGCCCTGGCCGACCGTGTCGCCCGACCAGACGAAGGACACGTCGCGCAGGCCAGCGGGCGCCGAGCGCAGATGGCCGGCCACGAGCTCGCTCTCGACATTGACGTCTGCGAGATTCTGGAAGCGGACGCGATAGAAGATCTCCTGGTCGAGCGGCAGGCCCTCGGCGAGGATCTTGGCGGTGTAGTCGGTCTCCGGCGTGGCGGCGACGGCCGGCAGGCGGTTCACCGTCTTGAAGCTCTCGGTGGTCGACCATTCGAAGATGGCATTGGATGGACGGTCGGTGCGCGACCAGAACACCGCCCGGCCGGCATAGACGTCGCCCGACTGCAGGCCGCCGGTGACCACGGGGCGGTCGGCGGCGCGGGAGAGGCCCGGCATGGCGAAGCTGCCGGCGGCGCCCAGAAGACCGGTGGTGGCGCTGCTGGCCAGGAACCGGCGGCGGGACAGGGGTTTGTCAAAGATGCGCATGGTGGCTCTCCCGTTTCGAATCGGGCGGAGTTTTAGACAACCAGATGACAGCGGCGTGTCTCCTTCTTGGAGCTTTTGTAAATTGTGCCGTGTGGATCTTACCTGCCGAGGGTAGTGACGATAACGGACTCCGACGGCGAACGGCCAGACCTCTGGGGCAGGGGCTCAGAGGCCATAAGTCTGGCGACATCTGGCTGCGAGGAACGATCACCCATCGATCCGCGTGTCCAGGCCCACCTTTTCCCAGGCCGCGAGATCGGCCAGCAGGGCTTCCGCGTGACTGCGCACGGCGGTGACCGAGTCCTCGCCAAGCTGGAGGCGCAGCGGCGTCTTCTCCGCCCTTAGGGCCATGTCGATGGCCGCTGCGGCCTTCAAGGGATCGCCGGGCTGGGTCTCGTGCATGCCGGTGGTGAAGTCCCGCACCGGTTTCAGGCCTTCCTCATAGGGCGGCAGTACTGGCATGTGGCGCAGCGCATTGCCGGCGAAGCCGGTGCGGAAGGCGCCGGGCTCGACGATCATCACCTTGACGCCGAAGGGAGCCAGCTCCAGCGCCAGGGCCTCGGACAGGCCTTCCAGGGCGAATTTGCTGGCGGAATAGGCGCCATAGCCACCATAGGAGAGCTGGCCGCCGAGGCTGGAGATATTGACGATGGTGCCGCTCCCCTGCCGTCGCAGCAGAGGCAGGACAGCCTGCGTCACCGCCACCGCGCCGAAGAAGTTGGTTTCCATTAGGGCGCGCAGCTCGGTGTCCGGCGTCTCCTCGACCGCGCCCACAATGCCGTAGCCGGCATTGTTGATCAGCACGTCGATGCGCCCGAAGCGGGCCTTTGCGGCCTCGACTGCCGCCGCGATGCTGGCCTTGTCGTTGACGTCGAGGGCGGTGGTGAGAACCTGCGCCGGAACCTCGGCCTGCAATGCGGCGAGCTTCGCCGGATCTCGCGCGGTCGCCACGACATTGTAGCCCTTGGAGAGGGCGTAGCGGGCGAAGCTGAGGCCGAACCCGGAGGAGGCGCCGGTGATGAACCAGGTGGTGGACGACATGATCGTGCTCCGTCTTTGGTCATGAGGACATGACGGGAAGATCGCACCGCCTGCATAAGATGATAAGATCGCTCAGTTCGTATTGGTTATGCGATTTGGTGCATGAATGGATCGCGATCTCCTCATCCATCTGCCGGTGGTCCTGGCCGTCGCCCGCTGCGGCGGGTTCGCGCCCGCGGCGGCCGATCTCGGCATGAGCCCATCGGCCGTCAGCCACGCCGTGCGCGCCGTCGAGGACAGGTTGGACACGCCGCTCTTCGCCCGCACCACGCGCAGCGTTGCCCTTACGGAGGCAGGCCGGGCCTTCATCGCCGATATCGGCCCGGCCTTCACTGAGATCGGGGAAGCGGTGGAACGGCTGCGCGCGGCGAGGGGCCGCGTCACCGGCGTGCTCCGCCTCAACGTGCCGCGCGTCGCCCTGCAAATCGCCATCACACCTGTGCTGACGGAACTCGCCCGCCGCCATCCTGGGCTGGTGGTGGAGATCTTCAGCGACGACAGCCTCACCGATATTGTGGCGGGCGGCTTTGATGCCGGCGTGCGCCTCGGCGGCATGATCGCGCAGGACATGGTGGCGCTCCGCCTTACGCCGCCCTTCAAGGCCGTGCTGGTGGCCGCGCCCTCCTATGTCGAGGCGCGTGGCGTGCCGCTGACGATTGGCGATCTCGCCGCTCATAACTGCATCGGCTTCCGTCTCCTGACCTCGGGCGGCCTCTATGCCTGGGAATTGCAGGAGGCGGGGGAGGATGTCGCCGTCAGCGTCGGTGGCAGCGTGCGGGTCACCGATCCCACCTATGCGAAAGAACTCGCTCTGGCAGGGACGGGCATCGCTTATGTCTTCGAGCCCCTGGTGCGCCGTGAACTGGAGGAGGGGCGCCTCCATTGGCTGCTGCCGGAAAACGCCATCGAGGAGCCCGGGCTGTTCCTCTATTATCCCCAGCGCACCGCACGGGCTCCGAAGCTGCGCGCCTTCATAGAGACTGTCCGGGACGTGCTCGGGCCGACAATTCCTCCGACCATTGTGAAGTCTTCTTGACAACGCCGCGCGTAATCGGGGACAAAGCTTCTCAGGTCAAGATTCAACATAAAACGATTAATCCCACCTGATCGGGAGGTAACGGGATGGCTGACGCCGGATTGCTCCGGTTTGAAGACTTGGCCAAATCCTTCGGCGGCACGCGTGCTCTCAAGGGGGTGAGCTTCGATGTCGCCAGTGGCGAGATCGTCGCTCTGCTGGGCGAAAATGGCGCTGGCAAATCCACCCTGATCAAGATTCTCGGCGGTATCGTCCGGGCTGACAGCGGCAGCGTCAGCATCGATGGCGAACCCTATCGTCACCGCGCCCATGCCAGGGCCGAGCGCCAGAGCGTCGCCTTCGTCCACCAGGATCTCGGCCTGGTGGAATGGATGACGGTGGCCGAGAACATGAGCCTACCGCAGGGCTTTGCCGGCAAGGCCTGGTCCGGCAAGCTCGGCCTGATCGACTGGCGTGCGGCGGAGGAGCAGGCGCGCGAGGCGCTCAAGCTGGTCGGCTGTGATATCGCCCCCACCACGCGCGTGCACAATCTCAGCCGCACCGAGAAATCGCTCGTCGCCATCGCGCGGGCGCTGGTGGTGGAATGCGATTTCCTCGTATTGGACGAGCCGACCGCCAGCCTTCCGGCGGATGAGGTCGAGCGTCTGTTCGACGCCATCCGACATCTCAAGGCGCGTGGCGTCGGCATGATCTACGTCTCCCATCGGCTCGACGAGATCTTCCGCATCGCCGACCGGGTAGTGGTGATGCGGGACGGGCTGAAGGTCGGCGAGCGCCCGATCGCCGAGACCAATCCGGATGAACTTGTCGGCCTGATCGTCGGACGCTCCAATCTCGACCTCTTCAAGAAGGCCTCGGCGCAGGCCGGCCCCCTGCGCGTCGCGGTGAAGGAGGTCTCGACCGCCGGTGCCGGCCCGATCAGCTTCGAGGTCCGCCAGGGCGAGTTGCTGGGCCTCGTCGGCCTGCGCGGTGCAGGCCAGGAGGAGATCGGCCGGGCGTTGTTCGGCGTTGTGCCGCATGAGGGCGAGATCACCCTGGATGGTAAGCGGCCGGATCTTTCTTCGCCCCGGGCGGCGCTGCAATCGGGCATCGGGCTGATGGCGCGTGACCGGATGGAGGAATCGCTGGCACCGGCCCTCAGCGTGCGCGAGAACGCCTTCCTCAATCCACGTGCCAGCGGTCGCGGCCTTCTCTCCTTCCTTTCGCCACGCAGGGAAGCACGGAGCGCTGTCGAACTCGGCGCCTCCGTTGGCCTGCGCCCCAACGATCCCGATCTGCCCATCGAAGGCTTGTCCGGCGGCAACCAGCAGAAGGTGGTGGTCGGCCGCTGGCTCGCCACCGGACGCAAGCTGCTGGTGGCGGAGGACCCGACGGCCGGCGTCGATGTCGGCGCCAAGGCGGAGATCTACCGCCTGATCGCCCGCGCCCTCGAACAGGGCCTTGCGGTCATCGCGGTCTCCACGGATTTCGAGGAGATCGCCCATATCTGCCACCGGGCGCTGGTGTTCAACCGCGGCCGGATCATCGCCGAACTTCAGGGTGACGCCTTGACAACCGAGGCGGTCATCACGGCCGCCTCGGCTTCAGAAGCGGTAATGGCCTCGTAGATTCCGCTCATGGAGGGCGCCGTATGTCGATGAACTCGATCAAGTCCGACGCTCTGGAACCAACCAAGGCGGAACTTGAGCAGTTGAGCTTCGGTGAGAGGCTGGCGCGCCGGCTGCCGGTCTACGGCCTTCCCATCCTGGCGCTTTTCCTGGCCGTCCTGTTCTCGCTGCTGCTGCCGCAGACCTTCCCGACCATGCTGAACCTGCGCTCGATCGTCTCCGACAAGGCGATCATCGCGCTCCTGTCGCTGGCGGCGATGATCCCGATGGCCGCCGGGAAGATCGACCTCACCGTGGGCTACGCCATCGTGATCTGGCACATCCTCGCCATCAGCCTGCAGACTATGCTCGGCGTGCCCTGGGAGGTGGCCGTGCTGATCGTGCTGGTGCTGGGCGCCCTGGTCGGCTTCATCAACGGCATGCTGGTCGAGGTCGCGCGTATCGACAGCTTCATCGCCACGCTCGGCACCGGTACGGTGCTCTACGCCATCGCACTCTGGCACACCGGCGGACGGCAGGTGGTGGCGCAGCTGCCGCAAGGCTTTCTTGCCCTCAACGGCACCATGGTGTTCGGCCTGCCGATCACCGGCTTCTATGTGATCATCCTCGCCTTCTGCCTCTGGCTCGTGCTCGAGCATCTGCCGATCGGCCGCTACGTCTATACGATCGGCGCCAATCCGAAGGCCGCCGCGCTGAACGGCATTCCGGTGCGCCGCTACACCATCGGCGCCTTCGTCGCTTCCGGCGTGCTGACGGCAGTGGCGGGTGTGCTGCTCGCCTCCAAGCTGCGTATTGGCCAGGCGAGCGTCGGCCTTGAATACCTGCTGCCGGCCCTTGTCGGCGCTTTTCTCGGCTCCACCACCATCAAGCCCGGCCGCGTCAATGTCTGGGGCACGCTGGTGGGTGTCGCCATCCTCGCCATCGGCATTGCCGGCATCCAGCAGTTCGGCGGCTCCTTCTGGGTCGAGCCGATGTTCAACGGCGTCACCCTGCTGATCGCCATCGGCATCGCCGGCTATGCGCAACGCCGCCGTGGCAGCGCCATCAAGCCCCTCAAAAAGACGGACGCATGAGCGATCCGTCACAACCCCCGGAGGAAAGCCCATGTTGAGACGAAATAGCTGGATGGCCGCCGCCAGTGTCCTGGCGTTGCTCGCGCTGCCGACGATAGCCCGCGCCGACGCCTTCGTCGACGAGGCGAAGGCGGTGGTCGCCAAGGCCTCGCAGCGCGTCGACAAATGGGACGGGCCGACGACGGGACCGAAATCCGTGGGCAAGAAGACGATCGTCTATGTCGCCGGCGACATGCGCAATGGCGGCATCCTCGGCGTGGCGCAGGGCGTGAAGGAAGCGGCCGGCGTGATCGGCTGGGATTATCGCGAGATCGACGGGCAGGGCACCGTTTCAGGCCAGTCGACGGCGCTGAGCCAGGCGATTGCGCTCAAGCCGGACGCCATCATCATCGGCGGCAGCGATGCGCTGGAACAGAAGGCGGGCATCGAGGATGCAGCCAAGCAGGGTATCAAGCTGGTGGGCTGGCATTCCGGTCCGAAGCCGGGGCCGCTGGACGGCGTGCCGATCTTCGCCAATGTCACTACGGACTCGATGGAGGTTGCCAAGGTGGCGGCCATGAAGGCCATCGCCGATTCTGACGGCAAGGCGGGCGTGGTGATCTTTGCTGATAGCACCTATGCCATCGCCATCGCCAAGGGCCGCGCCATGGAGGCGGTGATCAAGCAATGCGCCGGCTGCTCCGTGCTGGCCTTCGAGGATACGCCCCTCGCCGACGTCTCCACCCGCATTCCGCAGCTGACCACCACGCTCCTGCAGCAGAACGGCGCAAAATGGGGCTATTCGCTCGCCATCAACGACCTCTATTACGACTTCATGCCGCCCTCCCTGGCAGCGGCGGGTATTGCGGGTGACGGCGATCCGCAAAACATCTCGGCCGGCGACGGCTCCGAGTCGGCCTATCAGCGCATCCGCGCCAAGGACCATCAGGCCGCCACAGTGCCGGAACCCCTGTCCATGCAGGGCTGGCAGTTGGTCGACGAGCTCAATCGCGCCTTTGCCGGCGAGAAATGGTCAGGCTATGTCCCCGGCGTACATCTGGTGACGCCCGACAACATCGCCTATGACGGCGGCCCGAAGAACGTCTTCGATCCTGACAATGGCTATCGCGACGCCTACAAGAAGATCTGGACGGGGATGTAGGGCGGACTCTTGAGAGTGATGTGCGGACAATCCTTCCTTCGTTGCGGCAAGGCTGTCCGGAAAATGCAGCGCGCGGAAAGCCTCCCCCACGAAGCTGGGGGAGGTGGGCCGGCGAAGCCGGCTCGGAGGGGGTGTGGTCAGGATAAGGGAATGGAAGCGCCACTCAACGGGCACTGAGTTTCCTGAGCCTCACTCCGCCCACACCCCCCCGTCATTGCTTCGCAATGCCCAGCCCACACAATTGTGTGGGCGATACCCCCAGCTTCGTGGGGGAGGCTAACCGCACCCTTCCCGGACAGCCCTGCGGTTGCGGGGAAGGTGGACCGCCTTGAACGACTAAGCCCCCGCCGCCTCCAACGCCTGTCCCAAATCCACGATCAGATCCTCTGCATTCTCGATGCCGACGCTGAGGCGGATGGTACTATCGCTGACGCCGAGCCGAGCGCGTAATTCGGCCGGCACGCCAGAATGGGTGGTGGAGGCAGGGTGGCTCGCGAGCGACTCCGTGCCGCCCAGGCTCACCGCGAGCTTGAACACACGCAGGGCGTTCAACATGCGGAAGGCTTCGGCCTGGCCACCCTTGATCTCGAGGCTGAAGGTGGAGCCGGCGCCGGTGCATTGCCGGTCGAACACGGCGCGGGCAGGGCTGCCCTCGGGCAGACGATGCAGCGCATGCACGGCCTCGACCTTCAGATGGGCGGAAAGGAAATCGGCCACTTCGACGGCGTTGCGCGCCGCCGCCTGCATACGCAGGGACAGGGTCTCGAGCGAGCGGCCCAGCATCCAGCAGGTGTGCGGATCAAGCTGCGTGCCGATGGCGCTGCGCAGCGCCCGGACCGGCTTCAGCATCGCCTTGCTGCCGATCGCCGCGCCGGCGATCAGGTCGCTATGGCCGCCGATATATTTGGTGGCGGAGTAGACGACGATATCGACGCCATGAGCGAGGGGGCGCTGGAAGGCCGGGCCAAGCAGCGTGTTGTCGCAGATGATCACCGGCCGCGCACCCTGCCGTTCGGCGATATGATCAGCCACCGCGCTGATCAGCGCGAAGTCCACCAGCGTGTTGACCGGGTTGGAGGGCGTCTCGATCAGGATGACGCTCACGCGGCCGCGGTTCACGGCGCGATCGGCAGCCTCGCCGATTTCCTTGGCATGGAGACCGTCGACGAAACCCTCATGGCCGATGCCGAAATCGGCCAGCGTGCGGGCGAGCAGCGTCTCCGTGCCGCCGTAGAGCGGCTGGCTGTGCAGCACTACGTCACCGGGCCTGGCATAGGCCAGCAGGGCCATCGAGATCGCCGCCATGCCGGAGGAGAACAGCAGCGCCGCCTCGCCCTGTTCGAAAATCGCGAGGCGATCCTCGACGATCTCGGTGTTGGGATGGTTGAAGCGCGAATAGACCAGGCCAGTGCTGCTGCCCTCGGGCGGCGTGCGGCGGCCGGAGGTGTAGTCGAAGAAGTCGCGGCCATCCTCGGCAGACTGGAACACGAAGGTCGAGGTCAGGAACACCGGCGGCTTCACCGAGCCTTCGGAGAGGGCGGGATCATAGCCGTAGCCGAGCATCAGCGTCTCGGGATGCAGCGGATGGTTGTTCAGCGTTGCCTTGTGGCTACGATCGGTGGCCATGGTCAGCCCTTCTTTTGTGGGTGGATCGTTTCCTTGCGCTCCAGCATGGCGATGAATTCCGCCAGCTTTCGCGCCCGTGTTTCCGGTTTCTTGGCATTGTGCAGGCGATGCAGGATCGCATAGCGATTAACGCTGCTGAGGGTTTCGAAGAAGCGGGCCGCGTCGGTATTATCGGCGAGAGCGGCCGCGAGGTCCTCGGGGATCTCGGCCTTGCTCTGCGGCGCGTAGGCCTTCTCCCAGCGCCCGTCCGCCTTGGCCTTGTCGATCTGCGCGAGCCCGGCCGGCCGCATGCGGCCTTCCTCGACCAGAACAAGGGCGCGCTTGCGATTGTTTTCCGACCAGATGCTTGCAGGTTTGCGCGGCGTGAAGCGAGTGAGGAAATACTCCTCGTCGAAACTTTCGAGCTGGCCGTCGATCCAGCCATGGCAGAGGGCGATATCGATGGCATCAGGCTTGGAGACAGTCGTCGCCTTGCAGCCTTTCTTGGCGAATTTCAGCCATAGCCCGAGGCTCTCCGCCGGCTGAAAGGCAAGCCATTCCTCAAATTTCGCCGCCGTGGCGAAAGCCAGGATCGGCAGGTCTGTCTTAGCTGGAACCAAGGCGCGGCATTCCCATCTTGAACCAGGCCCGGGCGATCTTGTCGCCTTCTACCTGGTAAATGGCGATCACATCGAGTGTGCCAAGCCCGTCGGGGAAATTGCGCGTGACGATTTCGCGATCGACCACGAGGTTGCCCACCGACATTCGGGCGATCAGCTCTCCATGCAGGTCGGGTTCTTGGAAGCGGATGAGATGACGGGCACGAATTTCGGCGGCACCCGCTGCCAGCAGGGTCGAGGAATGTTCGAAGATCTCGGCGCCTTCATGCCAGAAAGCCATGAAGGCTTCGATGTCGCGGGCATTGTAGGCGGCAAGCTGGCCGGCGATCACGGCTTCGGCAGCGAGACTATCCATGATTGGTTCCTATAAAGGCAGACCGAGTTCCGCACGCTTCTTCTTCGAAAGGCCGTGCGAGACGATGCGATGGGACTGGCGCAGATAATCCCGCAATTCGCCATCGCTTAATCCCGGTTTGGCATGGTGCTGGATCCATTTCAGGCCACGCGACGCAAGATAAGGAGCAGGCCGCAATCCAGGCTGTTCCTTGAGTACTTCGTAGGAGAGGTCGCTGACCTTGAAGCTAAAGCTCGGCTCATCGCTCTGCCAACCGCCAATGGCAAAGACCTTGCCTCCGACCTTCCAGACCTCTGAACCACCCCATTGCACGACATGGCTGGTGGCCTGAAGCGTGCCACAGAATGCGTTGAATTCCTCGTAGGTCATGTTTCCGACCGCTGTAGGGGCCAAGCTTCGAGCGCCTGAAGTTTGCGGATGGCGACCTTGTTGTCGTGGAAGGCGCCGCCGCCGACCGGCGCAGGGGCATCGGCGCCTGTCAGCGTGTTGATGCCTTTGCCGTCCTCGTAGGCGGAGTTGGGCCAAATCGATTCGGCGATCAGCACGCCCTTGCGCAGGCCCGGGAAGACTTTGGCATGCAGCTTCACCGCACCGCGCAGGCTGGAGATCTCGACCTTATCGCCCTCCGCGATGCCTTGTACCGCCGCATCGTCCGGATGGATCAACACCGTCGGCCGCTCCTCCTTGGCCAGCGAGGTCGGTGTTTCCGTGAAGCTGGAATTGAGGAAGTTGCGCGCCGGGCTGGTGGTCAGGCGGAAGGGGAAGGTCTCATCCGCCAGTTCGATCGACGTCCAATGGTCGGGAAATTCCGGCATGTCATGCACCGGGCCGAATTTGGCGGGCGAAGAATAGGGGTTTTTCGGCCAGTTGGCCTTCAAGCGAAACTTGCCGTCCGGCCAGCCGAAACCGTCGAGGAAATGCGCTTTCTTGAAGGGCTGCTGCACGTCGAGCCAGCGCTTTTCCTCGAGTTCGGCCAATGTGCCGTGCCCGGAGGCTTGCAGCGTGCGGTCGATCAACTCGCGCGGCTCCAGGGCGAAGGCCGGATGCTCGGCGCCGACGCGGGTCGCGAGCGCGGTGATCACGTCATGGTTGTTGCGGCACTCGCCCGGCGGCTCGATCAGCTTCGGGCCCAGCAGGATGTGCTGCTGGCCACCGGCCTGGTAGACATCGTCATGCTCGACGAACATGGTCGCCGGCAGGATGATGTCGGCCATTTTCGCCGTGTCCGTCATCACCTGCTCATGCACCACGGTGAAGAGGTCCTCGCGCGCAAAGCCTTGTTTGACCAGGGTCTGGTCCGGCGCGACGGAGAGCGGATTGGTGTTCTGGATCAGCAGCATCTTCACCGGCGGGCCGTCCCACAAAGCTTCCGCATCGCCAGTGAGGATGGGGCCTATGCGCGACTGGTCGAGCTGGCGCACCTTGGGATCGCGTACATCGAGGCCCTCGATCAGGTTCTTGCGCCAGCCGAACATGCCGGAATTGGAATGCAGCGCGCCGCCGCCTTCATGCTGCCAGGCACCCATCACCACGGGAATGGCGCTTACGGCATGCATCGAGGCAGAGCCGTTGCGTGAGCGTGCAAAGCCGTAGCCTAGGCGGAAGAAGGTCTTGGGACGCTCGCCCAGCAGCTTTGCGAAGGCCTCGATCTCGGCCACCGGCACGCCGGTGATATCAGAGGCCCATTCGGGCGTGCGCGTGGCGAGATGGGCTTCGAACTCGCGGGGATGATCGGCGAATTTCTCGAGATAAGGCCAGTCCGCATGGCCGTCGCGGAAGAGCACATGCATGAGGGCGCAGGCGAGCGCGCCGTCCGTGCCGGGCTTGAGGATGATCTTGACGTCGGCCTGTTGCATGGTGGCGTTGTCGTAGACATCAACCGCCACGATCTTGGTGCCGCGCTTCCTGCGGGCGCTGGCGGCGTGGGTCATGACGTTGACCTGCGTCACCACCGCATTGGTGCCCCACAGCACGATGCAATCCGACTGCGACATTTCGCGCGGATCGGCGCCCGCCATGCGGCCATGCCCGGCGAGATAGCCTGCCCAGGACAGCGAGGTGCAGATGGTGGAGTACTGGCCCGAATAGCGCTTCACATTACGCAGGCGGTTGATGCTGTCGCGCATCACCAGGCCCATGGTGCCGGCATAGTAATAGGGCCAGACGCTCTCGGCGCCGAAATCGCGCTCGGCCGCCAGCATGGCCTCAGCCGTGCGGTCCAGCGCCTCGTCCCAGCCGATCCGCTTGTACTGGCCCGAACCCTTGGGGCCGGTGCGCATCAAAGGATGCAGCAGGCGGTCCTTGTGATGCACGCGCTCGGCATAGCGCGCGACCTTGGCGCAGATCACGCCCTTGGTGTAGCTGTTGTCATCAGCGCCGTAGACACGCCCGATCGTGTTGCGGTCGAGTACCTCCACTTCCAGCGCGCAGGTCGAGGGGCAGTCATGCGGGCAGGCAGAGGCCCTGCGGATCGGGCCGAGCGGTCTGTTCATGTCAAGCTCTTGATGTTGCGCGGCTAATCTACGGGCAGGGGCCGGCGAGCGCCAGTGCCGCGTGCGGCCATCGCGAGAATTGATGGATCCATTCGTCTTGGGAATGAGACGATAGGTGTCTCATCTGTCAGGCCGGCAGCGCTCTTGCCGCTTCCAGCACCTCGGCGACATGATTGGCGACGCGCACCTTCGACCAGGCCTGTGCGATGACGCCTTTGGTATCGATCAGCATCGTCGTGCGTTCAATGCCGAGATAGGTGCGTCCATACATGCTCTTCTCGCCCCACACGCCATAGGCGTTCAGCATGCCGAGCGTTTCGTCGGAGGCGATGGTGGTGCTGAGGCCGTGCTTGGAGACGAATTTCTGCTGCTTCCGGATCGGATCGTGCGACACACCGAGGAGCTCGGCGCCGACCGCGGCGAATGCCGCCTTGGAGCCGGAGAAGTCGATGGCCTCGCGCGTGCAGGCCTCCGTATCCGCCTTCGGGTAGAAGAAGATCACGAGCTTGCGGCCGTGGAAATCGGCAAGGCTGACGGTGCCTCCATCGGCCGTCGGCAGGCAAAAGGCGGGGGCGGCCTGTCCGGCCTGGAGCGGTTGCATATGCCTTCCTTTCGACAAAATGGCGGGTGAGAGGACAATCGTGTATGGGTCATGACAGGCACGGTCCAGACCGTTTGTGCCCTTGTGTTCATGCTTTAGTGTGCTCACGGTCTGGGACAGCGGTCTGTCCAGCGTATCGGCGGTTGGCGAGGCTTCAGGAAAGCTGCGTCATTTCAAATGTTTGCGTCTTCATCTTGCTGCAATTTCTCTTTAGGGCCAGATGGGATGAATGGTGGGTGCTCTTCGCGCGCTTGCGGGCGCGAAAGGGCGGGCGAAAGAGGCTGGCGAATCGTTGAGGCAAGGGAACGTCCAGAACGCGTTGCAGAAGCAGGCGCCGGAGGCTGAGAAGCCGGTGGATGAAGCTGCGGTCGTGGATCGTTCCGCGCCGGATCGGACCCACGCGATGGAAATGCCGCAGGAAAGCGCCGCCCGCGAAGAGCGCGTACGCTCGCTTCTGCGCTCCGGACGGCCCAGGCGGAGCCTCGGTTCGATCGTGGTGCGGCGATGCGTCTCGCTGATGCTGGGCTTTGCGCTGGTGCTCTGCGCCGTGGCGGGCGTGCTCTACTGGCGTCTTGCCAGCGAGCCGATGTCGATGCCCTTCATCACGCAGACCGTGCGCGATGCCATCGCCGCCAAGATGCCGCCGGGCTATCGCATCAACATCGCCAACGTCGCGCTGGAGCGCCGCGACAGCGGCATGACGGCGACCATCAGCGGCGTGACCATCCTCGACAACGCCGCCGAAGTCGCCTCGGCGCCGCGCATCGTGATTGGGCTCGACACGGCCTCGCTGCTGGCCGGCACGGTCGCGCCGCGTTCGATCGTGGTGGAGGGGGCGGCAGCGACAGCCTATATCAGCCGCGACGGCAAGTTCACCCTGCGCCCGGGGGTACAGACGGCCGAGCAGCCGATGGGCGAGGCGCTTTCGCCGGTCGCCGTGATCAATGCGCTCGATGCCGTCATCGCCTCCGCCGGCTCGGTGGATACCGTCGAGCTCAAGGACGCGACGCTCGCCATCCACGACCAGGCGCTCGGCCATGACATCACCCACCGCAACATCGATCTCACCATCCGGCGCACGGCGATGGCGGGCGGGCTTTCGGTTGCACTCGCTGCCGGCGGCGGCACCGTCAATGCCACCATCGCGGGCACCGGCGATGATCCTCGCACCATCGACGTCAAGGCCAGCAACCTCATCCTGAGGGAATTGGTGAGAACCTTCGCTCCGGGGGCGGAGGAAGTGGAGATAACCGCCTCCTTCGACGTTCTGGCTCGCGCGAGCATCGATGCGGACGGCACGCTGGAGATGGCGCAGGCCGAGGTCACCAGCAAAGGGGGTGTGTGGACGCTCGATCCGAAGGCCGACCCCTTCGTCTACGACAATGCCGGCATCAGCCTTCACTGGGACAAGCAGGCGCACCTCGTCCGGCTCGACAGCGCCATCGTCAAGGCCGGCGAGGGCGTCATTGATTTCAAGGGCACGATAGCTCCGCCATCCATCGAGGGCGCGCAGGTCTGGACCTACAACCTGGCCGCGCCCAATGTCCTGCTTGCCGGACGCCGCGCTGAGCAGCCGCCCCTCAAGGTCGATCTTATCAGCGCCGAGGGGCACTACGACCCCGCCACCAACCGTCTCAGCCTCGAAAAGGGTGGGGCGGTGGGGCCGACCATCGCCATGGATTTCACCGGCAATGTCGTCTTCGGCGGCAAGACACCTGCCATCGGGCTGCAGCTGAATGCCAAGGCCCTGCCGGCGGTGGCCATGACACGCGTCTGGCCGGTCTTCGCCTTGCCTTTGGCCAAGGCCTGGATGGAAGACCACATCAAGGGAGGCGTGCTCGACGGTGCCAGCCTGACGCTGACCATTCCGCGCGACGCCCTGGTGGCCGTCAATGGCAAGACGCCGCCCTTGCCCGACGAGGCGATGCACGGCGAGGCCACGATCTCCCAGGGCACGGTGCAAATTATCGATACGCTTCCTCCCGTCAGCGATGTCGAAGCCAAGGTCACCTTCAGCGGCCGCCGCCTCAATGTTGCCGTTGACAGTGCCAGCGTCGACACGGGCGACGGCGATGAGCTCTTGATCGAGAAGGGGTCCTACACGATCCCTGATTTCGCGCCCAAGCCGCCCGACCAGATCGTCAGCTTCTCGGTGAACGGTCCCTCGCGCGCCGTGGCCAAGCTCCTCACGCAGCCGCCCTTGTCTGACACGGTCAAGGGCCTGGCGATCGATCCCAACGGGGTTGGTGGTACCGCCGACCTCGACGTGAAGCTCGACATGCCGCTGGAGGACCATCCTCGGCCCGATGAAGTGCATTATTCGGTCACGGGCAGCGTGGAGGACATGTCGATGGACCATGTCTCCGGCGGCAAGCTCGAGGATGGCACCATGAAGCTGTCGATCGAACCGGGTCTGGTGCTGCTCACGGGCAAGGCGGTCTTTGGCGGCCTGCCAGCGACGATCGATATGCGCAAGGCCGCTGACCATGAGGCGCAGATGGCCCTCAACGTCACGCTCGACGATGCCACTCGCAAGAAGAAGGGGCTGGATTTCGGCGATGCGCTGAGCGGTCCCATCGTGGCGGATATTCATCCCTCCGCCAACGGCAGCGATCCGCACTACGACATCGATCTCGACCTCACGGCTGCACGCATCAAGGACTTGCTGCCCGGTTGGCAGAAGCCTGCCGGCAAGCCCGCGCGCGCCAGCTTCACCTGGAACCCCGCCGACAAGGGCGGGGGCGGGACGGTGGAGGATATTGTCGTTGACAACGGGTCGGTCTCCCTGCGCGGCAGCGTGGCGCTCACTGCAGACAACAAGCTGCGCAAGGCGGTGATGAACACCATCCGCCTGTCGCCGGGCGACGATTTCCAGGGCACGTTCGAACCTGCGGCCAATGGCTGGAAGGTCTATATCCGCGGCAATCAGCTCGACGCCCGCCCGCTGCTCTCCTCGTTGCAGAAGCGGGCCAAGGCCAACAATGCCAATGCCGGCTTCAGCGCCGATATCAAGATCGACAAGATCATCGGCTTCAACGACGAGACGCTCAGCAATTTCTCCCTGGCGCTGGAAAGCAAGGGCACCACCATCCGCAAGCTCGATCTCAAGGGCACCTCGGATAGCGGGGGGCAACTCATCGCCGACGTCAATACGGCCAGTGACGGCTCCAATGTCATAGATGCGCAGTCGACCGACGCAGGCGCCGTCATGCGCTTTCTGGACTATTACACCCATCTCAAGGGTGGCAGCCTCTCGGCCCGGGTGACGCCAGTGATCGACAATATGCGCGGCAATCTCATCATGCGCGACTTCGCCGTCGAGAACGAACCGGCGCTGGGCCAATACCGCACGACCTTGAGGAACTCCGGCAAGGCCTCCGCGGATCTCGCCGTGAACAGCAATTCGGCCAAGTTCACCAGGCTGCAACTCTCCTTCACGCGCACGGCCTCGCGGATCGGCATTCTGGACTCCGTGGTCTGGGGGCCGGATGTCGGCGTCAGCCTTTCCGGCGACATCGATTACGGCGCCGATCGCGTCGGCCTGATCGGCACCTTCGTGCCCGCCTATGCGCTCAACAATATCTTCGGCAAGATCCCGATCCTCGGAGAGATCCTGGCGGGCGGCAAATATGGCGGCGTGTTCGCCATCAACTTCAAGGTCGCCGGCAAGGCCAGCGCCCCTGTGCTGACAGTGAATCCGCTATCGGCCATCGCGCCCGGCTTCCTGCGCAAGATTTTCGAATTCCAGAAGCAGACCGACTGAGGCCGGTGCGAGCCGAGCGAAGCAAATCCTAAAGCATTTTGCGATCTGACGGAATCGTCAGGAATCGCAAAGACGCGTCGAAACGAAGAGTGAGAGCAAAGCAGCGTTTACTCTTAAACGCGCTTTGCTCAAGGTAACGCACGCTGGTCAACCACCCCTGGCTTCTTGCTCCGCTCGCAATGACGGTGCTTCCACCGCCTTCTTGGGCTTTGTTGTCGAGCCCGGCTGTCAGAACCGGAAGCGCAGCAGCCGGCCGACCTTGCCAAGCGCCGGGATGACCTGGAAGAGCCAGATGGCGGCGCGAGTGCCCTTCGTCATCCGGGCGATCTGGCGGGGGTCGTAGCCTTCGGGCGCATAGGCGTGCAGGTCCTGCATCAGCTTGAGGCGCGGAATGGCCTGTTCGATCGTATGGGGGTCCTCGAGGCTCCAATGCACCTTGGCGCCGCTGGCCCGCACGAAGGGCTGTTTGCGGATGATCCGCAGGCCCAGCCGGCTATAGGCATCGAAAGCAAGCTCCCCGCCGGGGAAATGCGCCGTGAGCTGGTCGAGCAATGGCAGCGTGGCATCAACAGGCAGATAGGGCGTCACCCCTTCCGCCAGGATGAGGGCAGGGCGGTTCGCCGGGATGCTCTGAAGCCAGCCGGACTCGGTCAGGGATGTTCCGATCAGCTGATAGCCCTCACGCATCGGATAGAGACGCCGTCGTAGCTCGATCACCTCGGGATAGTCGACATCGAACCAGCGCACACCCGGCGGTGGATCGACACGGAAGACCCGGCTGTCGAGCCCGCAACCGAGATGCAGCACGGTGCAACCGGGATGGAAGGTGAGGAACGCCTTGGTCCAGCGGTCCAGGATGTGGGCGCGCAGAGCCAGCGCGATCATGATGTCGCGGGTGACGTTCATGTGGCTGAAATCGTGATCGATGCGATCGACTGCAGCCGCCGCGAAGCGATCATGCAGGACCGAGTCGGGCAGGCGACTTTCCTCGGCCTTGCCATAGAGCGTGATGAGAAGGGTCTGCTTCTCTCCGGTCAACGAGACCTTTTCGGCTGTCATGGCGGCACTCAGGATAAGGACTGCGCCGGCGGTCCCCGATGAGAGACGTGCTCGAGCAGGGTGCCAGCCGCCGAGTCATACTCCCGAATTCGCTGGCTGCACCATGTTTCCTGAGGCCGCATGGCGAAGAGCGCTCGCATGTGCATGAGTGCATTCGCAATGTGCGTAATCGCATAGATCCGCTACCACCTCTGGCCTAGTGTCGCAGGGAAGGGGCATGCCTGGGGGTATCGTATCTGATACCAAAGGCGTGTTGCGATGTTCTAATATCAGGGTGTCTAAACCGGACGCGACGATATAATCTTTTGTCAACGGCTCGTCTGCACAGACAGCGTTGCGCCAGAACCGCGCCTCATATACGGGTATTTATGTACCGCGATGTGCGTTTTAGCACATCGCGAACATGTTGATTCAATTAAACCCTGTTCTATCAACGCAACAGAGTATATAGCGAGCGCCGCCGCACGATCAGCGCAGGTGTTTTGTTGATCTCACGGCGTTGCGCGGGGAGCGACGCCGGTGTTCTTGGCGCTTGGCCCCCGCCGTAAATGCATTCATCGAAGGTCTGGTTTTCCGCGGCGCGCGCGCTCGGTGAGCTTGTTGTGAGCAATTGTCGTAGGCAATTGTCGTCAGTTGAGACTGCCACCCGCGTGGTGCTGCCTCGGCGGGGGAAAGTAGTGCGTAAAGAGGGCAAGAATAACTGGAGAGGGTTATGATTTTCGTCTGGCCAGTCATCATGGCAGCGATCTTGGGGATCTTCTGCGGCCTGTGGGCGCCGTTACTGCTTTTCGTTTTTTTGGTTTTCGGGGTCGCGCTGGGCAGCACGGTTTCGATGGGCATCGCCGGCTTTGGCCTAGGCTGGCTGTTGCTGGAACTCTTTGCTGTGCTGACGGCGCTGGAGTTCGGCTATCTGATCGGCCTTTTCCTGCGGATCGAGCGGCCAGAGCCCACTGTTTCAGGATGGCAGCCTCCGGGGCGGACGGTGCCAGAAGCCACGCAGTTGTTGGTTCCAGACCAGGCCGCCTAGGCTTCTAGTGTCCCGATTCTGAAGTTTGAGCGATTTTATTTGTTCGCAGACAGAAACGCT
>NZ_BSPC01000049.1 GCF_030160835.1 Labrys miyagiensis
AAGGGAAACCCTCGAAGCGCTTGTTCCGCGCCTGGACGACGGCTTCCTGACCCTATTCCGTTTCGGCTTGATTGATCGGGCACGGCAAGAACTTGAGGCGGCGGCAATTCTTTCGATCTTTGGAAGCAGGGACCACGGCGCGCTCTTGGCAATTGCCGGTTTGAAGCGGCGGGCTGTTCAATATGACATTGGTAATCCGCTGACCGCGTCGCTGATGACTCGCCACAATATCTCAGCTGGTCTTTATGCACCCATTCGTGTCCTGCTTCGGGAAAGTCCCGAGGGCGAAGTCGCATTTGAGTACGATCGGCCGGTTTCGACCTTCGGGCAGTTTGGCAACGAGAGAGTCGATATTATTGCTCGGAAGCTCGACAAAGATCTGGAGAATATCCTGAGCAAAGCCGCGATTTGACTGTGTCAGAGTAAATTGCCCGAGGCTGGTCCGGAAGGGTAGGGCAGAGAGGATGGCGCATCCCAAGCCCAATCCGTTTCGCTATTTCAATTCGTCGCCGGAGGTGATCCGCCTGGCCGTGATGATGTAGGTGCGTTACCCCTTGTCTTTGAGGAATGTTGAGGACCTGCTGTGTGAGCGCGGCATCGACATCTGCCATGAGACGGTGAGATTTTGGTGGAACCGCTTCGGCCCGCTGTTCGCCGGTGCCATCCGCAAGAGGCGGATGAGGGATGGCAACTTAAGCTGTGAACGCTGGCATATCGATGAGGTTTTCGTGAAGGTCAACGGCGAGCTCCACTATCTTTGGCGGGCCGTCGATCACGAGGGCGAGGTGTTGGAGTTCTTCGTCAGCAAGACTCGGGACAAGACTCAAGCGTTGAAATTCCTTAAGAAAGCCATGAAGCGCTATGGTCGTCCTGAGGTCATCGTCACCGACGGCTTGCGCTCCCATGGCGCTGCCATGCGGGAAATCGGCAACCTCGAGCGCCGGGAAATCGGCCGCTGGAAGAACAACCGGGCCGAGAATTCTCACCAACCATTTCGACGGCGAGAGGCGGCGATGCTCCTATTCCGGAAGACAAAGAGTCTCCAGAAATTTGTCGCGGTCCATAGCCAGATCCACAACCACTTCAATTCGGAGCACCACCTCGCCAGTCGAGAAACCTACAAGCAGAGACGCTCGGCCGCCTTGGCAGAGTGGCGAGCCATCGCAGCCTGAACCAAGGCTCGGTTTGGCCTTCTGGCACTTGCTGGAACCAGCCTGCAGTTGCGCTGACAGCGCCCGTTAGGCAAATCGATTTGCGCTGAAGATATTTTGTTGTGCCCGATTCAGTCACGAAGAGCTTTCCCGAATTCTCGAAGTTTGTCAGACCGTTAGGCTCCCGAAAGGGCTTCGATCACCACACAAATTGAGGAAGAGCCCTATTAGCTACAGTGCGACACATCCGTCGTAAGCTCGGATCGCTTGCATCGTGGCGCTTGCCAGGACGATATTAAGTTGTGAACACTCCGGTTTTCGGGGCGCAGCATGCCGCAGAGCCATCAGGACATCGGGCGCATCACCCTTAACGTACTGTTTATCGGAGGGCTGCTGCTCGCCAGCTTCTTTGTTTTACGGCCGTTCCTGCCCGCAATCTTGTGGGCGACCACGCTCGTGCTGGCGACCTGGCCTCTAATGCGCTGGGTCGAGCGCCATGTCGGCAATCGACGTGGCATCGCGGTGCTGATCATGACGGCCTTGATCCTAATGCTGCTGATCGTGCCGCTCTGGCTCGCGGTCAGCAAAGTAGTCACAAATCTCGACGTGATCGCCGATCTCTTGCGCAAGATCCTCTTGATGCGCATTCCAGCGCCACCACCGTGGCTCGCCGACGTGCCGATCGTTGGGGCGCGCATCGCGGATACTTGGGAAGGCCTGACCTCGACCGGCGTCCAGGACCTCGCCGCAACCTGGCTCGCGCCCTATGCCGGCACCGCTACACAATGGCTGGCCTCAGTCGCGGGAAGCCTTGGCGGGCTACTAGTGCAACTCCTCCTGTCGACGGTGCTCGCCGCGGTCCTTTACGCAGGTGGTGAGAACGCCGGCGCCTATATGCTTCGCTTCGGCCGGCGCATGGCGCGCGAACGCGGCGAGCGGGCCGTCGCTCTCGCAGGACAGGCGATCCGAGCCGTTGCGCTCGGTGTAGTCGTGACTGCGCTTGTCCAGAGTCTCATCGGAGGGATAGGACTCGTTGCGGTGGGCGTCGATTTCGCAGCGCTGCTCACTGCATTGATGTTCATTCTGTGCCTTGTTCAGGTCGGGCCCGGCTTCGTCCTCTTACCGGCGGTGATCTGGCTATTCTATTCGGGGGAGGTGATCCGAGGCGCCGCGTTGCTGGCCTTCACGCTGGTTGCCGGGACAATTGACCAGATCATACGGCCGGTCCTCATCCGGCGCGGCGCCAATCTACCGTTGCTCCTGATCATGGCTGGCGTGATCGGGGGATTGATCACCTTCGGCCTACTAGGCATCTTCATAGGCCCGACGGTTCTTGCTGTGGCCTATACACTGCTGACCGCCTGGATTTCCGAGGATGATGAGCCGCAGTCGGAAGAGCTTCCTGCTGTCGAACCCTTGGCAAAACGATAGCGGATCAAACGAATGTAACTCCGAAGCAAAGAAGGCGCAGTATCGGTTGGGCTCTGTCAGGGCAAATTGCAGAGAGTGGTCTGGAAGGGTAGGGAGCGAGGATGGCGCATCCCAAGCCCAATCCGTTTCGCTATTTCAATTCGTCGCCGGAGGTGATCCGCCTGGCCGTGATGATGTACGTGCGTTACCCCTTGTCTTTGAGGAATGTTGAGAACCTGCTGCATGAGCGCGGCATCGACATCTGCCATGAGACGGTGAGATTTTGGTGGAACCGCTTCGGCCCGCTGTTCGCCGGTGCCATCCGCAAGAGGCGGATGAGGGATGGCAACTTCAGCTGTGAACGCTGGCATATCGATGAGGTTTTCGTGAAGGTCAACGGCGAGCTCCACTATCTTTGGCGGGCCGTCGATCACGAGGGCGAGGTGCTGGAGTTCTTCGTCAGCAAGACCCGGGACAAGACCCAAGCGTTGAAATTCCTTAAGAAAGCCATGAAGCGCTATGGTCGTCCTGAGGTCATCGTCACCGACGGGTTGCGCTCCCATGGCGCTGCCATGCGGGAAATCGGCAACCTCGAGCGCCGGGAAGTCGGCCGCTGGAAGAACAACCGGGCCGAGAATTCTCACCAACCATTTCGACGGCGAGAGGCGGCGATGCTCCTATTCCGGAAGACAAAGAGTCTCCAGAAATTTGTCGCGGTCCATAGCCAGATCCACAACCACTTCAATTCGGAGCGCCACCTCGTCAACCGAGAAACCTACAAGCAGAGACGCTCGGCCGCCTTGGCAGAGTGGCGAGCCATCGCAGCCTGAACCAAGGTTCGGTCTGGCCTTCTTGCTCTTGCTGGAACCAGCCTGCAATTGCGCTGACAGCGCCGCGCGCAGTATTGTTCCACGAGCGCTGCGAAATCCATAATCGACCATAAGAAACCAGGCATTTCGCGCCTCCGGTCTCAATCTCGTCGTCACCGCCATCATTTACTTGGGGGGCACGACAGTATTGATCCAGGTCATAGATTGTGTCCGGATCGAGGCGGCTCGCAGAAGGCAGGTCCATCAAAAGGGAATACTGTAGCCAGATTCGGCCATTTGATATTTTCGGGGTCGGCAAACAGGTCTCTGGAGAACCGGGCGCTCCAGATCGCGGAGGTAATTGTGTGAACCTTGATCCACCTCAAAGCCTTTGCTTGTGCAATGGCCATGATCAGGTGCGAGCCGATCCGTCGAGAAGGTCGAAGGAGGTTTGCGAGGAGAATGACGATGGCAGCCGGCAAAATGTATTTGGGTCAGTTGGCGACCTGTCTAGCACTCGCATTTCCGTTAAATGCGGCATCTGCCGCTTCGATCGTTAAGGTCGAGCTTTGGGATAAGGGCGCCGAGACGCCGATGGCGACCGATATGGCCTTTGCAAAGTCGGGATCCGATCCGTCGAAAGCAACCATGGGTATGAGACTATCCAGATCAAGTGTCCCGGCTGGAATTGTCATCTTCCAGGTCAAGAATTCGTCCAAGGACACAGTTCATGAGATGATTGTCATGTATCTTGCAGACCCGACCAAGCCCCTGCCTTATATCGACAAAGACAGCAAGGTCGATGAAGATAAGGCTGGCGATAAAGGCGAGGTTTCGGAGCTTGAACCAGGAAAGTCGGGGTCGCTGCAAGTCCCACTCAAAGCAGGAAAATATCTTCTGATTTGTAATGTGACCGGGCACTTCGCTGCTGGCATGTGGACACAGTTTGAGGTCACGAAATAAGCCTTCGCCGGCGAGGCGTAAGCGCCAAATCTACTCGCCTCGCGCTGCCACCTAGACGAGGGCAGTGACGTACGGATGCATGCCGCCTCGGTGACGATCATCCCTGCGAAGGAATGGCCAACCAGGACCATGGCCGGAGCGATCATCACTGCTGAAAGAGCTGTCCGGTCCAGTGATATCAATCCGGGCATCAAAATTGCTTGCTTGGGCCACGAGCAACCCGTGCATACTAAACCAACATACTTGGCTCAACCCCACTCAATCAGTCGACTGCCGGCTATCAATCAGCGCCCCCATACAAGGCTCTCCTTGCCCCGTTTTCATTCTCTTCGTCTGGCGCTGTTGCTGGCACTGTCCCTTGGGCAGGCCCTGGCGGGAACGTCACAGGACGTGCCGCCACCGCTCGTGCCCTGCGTGGCACTGAGCTTTGACGACGGACCGGACACGACGCTAACTCCGCGCCTCCTCGACATTCTTGCCCGCGAAGGAGTACACGCCACGTTCTTCGTGGTTGGCAAGCGGCTTGCCTATTCGCCAGGGCTGGTGAGACGCGCTTTTCTGGAAGGCCACGAGATCGGCAACCACACCTACGATCATCGCCGGCTCACCGACCTGCCCGACGACGAGGTAGTGGCCGAAATCGAATTGACCGATGAAGCCATCATAGCCGAGACCGGCCACCGACCCGATCGCATTCGACCACCTTGGGGGCAGATCGATGCCCGGGTTGAGACGGCGCTGCGCAAAGCCGGTTTATGGCGCAAGATCACCCCATGGAACCTCGATTCACTTGACTGGCTCGACGACGACGCCAGCATAACAGAGCTACTCACTTCGGCGGCGCCGCCGGGATCGGTCATCTTGATGCATGACGTCCATGCCAGCACGATCGAAGCAGTGCCCAGCATCATCCGCAACCTCAAGGCGCGAGGTTTTCATTTTTCGACGATTTCGGGGCTGGAAACCTGCCGGGGCGGCAAACCGCAGGGGCTCACAGTAGCCACTACGCTGGCCGGCCGGATACCAACCGACGCCTCCAAGAGCCTCGCCCAGGCGTTACGCGAGTTCAAGCCATTCGAAGATTATATCATTCATCGTTTCGGTTCTTAGGCCATGCATGGCTGATTCGAACGCGGGACTTTAATCCAACGTCTCAGTCCTGACGCCCGGATCCACCTGCGCTGACAGCCAAAAAAGGAGGGCGATGGGAAGCACTGGATTCGCTGAACGGGAAGTATGGGAATTTGTTCGGGGCGGATTTCCTTTTTATCCCTTGCCTGCCCTCCGATCGTTCCAGAGCGAGCGGTCGAATAATCGGACCTTCATCGCAACTTGCGGAAGAAGGCGCAGATGTCTTTGGCCAGCAGCGCAGGCTGTTCCATGGCGGCGAAATGACCGCCGCGCGGCATTTCGGTCCAGTGCCGGACATCGTAGATGCGCTCCGCCCAGGCTCTCGGCGGGCGGGTAATTTCCTTGGGGAAGCGCGCATGGCCGAACGGCGGCAGGACGCGCCGACCCGGAACTATCAACGGGGGTGCGAGCGCACGTTCCTTGTACAGCCGAAGGCTCGAGGTGATGTTGCCGGTGAACCAGTAGATTGAGATATTGGTCAGCAGTTCGTCTTTGGTAAAAACCGCCTCCACGTCGCCGCCGCAATCGCTCCAGACCCGGAATTTCTCTGCAATCCACCCAGCCAGACCGATCGGCGTGTCAGTGAGCGCATAGCCGAGCGTCTGGGGACGCGTGCCCTGTATATGGGCATAGCCGCCCTCCACATCCACCCAGTGGGCGACCTCGGCAATGTAGGCCCGTTCTGCCTCGGTCAGTTCCGCGGCATCGACGGGCGGTTGCGGCATTCGGAAGATGAAGTTCTGATGGATGCCAGCAACATGCTCCGCATCGGCCAGCGCCACCGCCGTGGTGACCGCAGCGCCCCAGTCGCCGCCCTGCGCACCGTATCGCCCATAGCCGAGGCCAGCCATTAGCTTAGCCCATAAAGTGCCGATTTGCGCTGGGCCCGTGCCCGATTGGGATGGCCTTCCTGAAAAGCCGTAGCCAGGCAGCGAGGGGATCACTAGGTCGAAGGCGTCGGCTGCATCGCCGCCATGTGCAGCCGGGTCGCTCAGCAACGGAATGACTTTCTCGAACTCGATGAACGAGCCGGGCCAGCCATGCGTGATTATCAAAGGCAGTGGGTCAGGGCCCTTGCCCCGAACGTGGACGAAATGGATGTCCAGGCCATCGATCGTGGCCATGAACTGCGGCAGAGTGTTCAGACGCGCCTCTTGCGTCCTCCAGTCGAACTCATTGCGCCAGTATCGCGCCAAGCCCTGCAACCAGGGCAGGTTGGTGCCCCAGCCGCCATCGTCGTCGTTGATCTCGTCCGGCCAGCGAGTGCGGTCGAGCCGAGAGTGCAGGTCAGCGATCGCATCGTCGTTTATGCCAATGCGGTAGGGACGGACATGCATGGCTGGGCTCCACGATGGCTGGACGGCTGACGCCCGACGCTGCCACTTACTATAGGGCGCGGGTACGTGTTCGACCACCTCCCCTTAGCCGACTGCGAGACGCACACGCAGCGCCGTCAGATTCGCATATCGGCGCTTATGGTCGGTCGACTGGCGCAAGGGCCTTTGGCCTAGGCCAATACAAAGCGACCGTGCGAGGATGGTCGCTTGCGCCCTCGCGAACGTGATTGTTCATCTGCCTAATTCCCGAAAGCAGACCATCGCCTCGGTGGCGGACTAACCAGGCGCCGTCAGTTAGGCCCCAACTGCCCGGAATTTAACGCGCTCAAAAGCACATTCTTGGGAAGGTTTCGTCGCCTGTTGCTGCATTGCATCATGTCCGGGGTTTCCCCGGCATTGCTTAGTTTTTCAGCAACAAGCCCCTTGCTCGACCCGGCCGAACATTGTCCTTAAGGAGAATTGTAAGACGAATTATATCCTTTTGGGTGACATTTCTATGCAGCGCGAATGCTCGCTAAGCCTTTTGAGGTATGATCGGCGCAAGCAGCCCATGGGCGGCAGTACGGCCGTCGCTGGCGGCCATTCCGAGCCCTGGTATGGGGGCATCGACCTTGAGACCGGCAACTGCATCGACTGGTTTCGCGTCGATGGCAGCGTTCCCAAGATCTACGTCGTCGCCATGAGCGTCGTCGCTTGCCCGATGTTGCTCGGCTTCAACTCCCACGGCGGCAACAACCGCTACATCGTCTCCGACACCGTGGTCCGATACAGGCAGAGCCGTCGGCCTAAGCAATCAGTACGCACGACTTCGATCAACCTGCCCACCGACATGTCAATCTATGCCGAGCATCAAAATGACCAAGCCAGTGCGCAGGCATAATAACGAAGCCGCCGGGATCGGCCGTACAGCGTCGGACGGAAGACTTCGTGAAGAAGCACGTTCCTGGGAACGGCTAGTGACCAATAGTGCACCAGCCGCTGCGATCGACCGCGCTCCGCTGCCGCGCGAACCGCGCAACATCGGAGACATCACGCCGGCGCCACCGCAGGTTCTATCTACACTCCCCTATGATCGGTCCGAGCACTTCTCGGTTTGGAAAGCCCGGATTAGTTCGCTGAGCGATGTCGGCCTCCCGGATGGCAAGAGCCTCGCGGAAGGGTTTGAAGTCGAATATATGAACTGCAACATGGCAGAGGTCGTGTTCAATTCGGGGTACTTCGGCACTCAAACGTTTAAATGTCTTCCTCGACGGTTGCGCCGCCCCGCCATCAACCATTGGTTCCTATTCCACATGCGATCTGGCGAAGCTTGGTTCGAAACCGGCGAGCGCCGGATTCACGCTCGTCCGGGCGCGATATTTTTGATCTCCCTCGATGACGATTTTCGAGGTCGCATCAGGGATTACGATGGCCAACTCCTTATACTACCGCGCGAAGCTTTCGCGGCGGCGGTTGGCGATGGCCTCGATAGACTGTCAAATATTCTTCTCTCCGGCAGTCTGATAGAACTCCTCTGCGACTATTTGAGGGATCTGGAAACGCGGGTCGTACGCATGTCTCCAGACGAGCTCGGAGTGGCGGGACGGGCCACCGTCGAAATGATTGCGACCTGTGTCCGGCCGTCACTTGACCGGTTGGAGCAGACGGGCGCTTCCCTTGAATCCGCGCTCTCAAGGCGCGCGCGCATTCATATTCAAAAGCACTTGCATGAGCTGGATCTCACGCCGGAGCACTTGGCGAACCAGCTCGGCATTTCGCGCTCGAAGCTGTACAGAGCTTTCGAGGACGTCGGCGGCGTTACCGGATACATTCAGCGGCAGCGCTTGCACGCCGCCCATGCTGAGCTTGCCTCCAACACCGACAAGCAAGTGCAGGAGATCGCCTATCGCTACGGCTTCAACTTTGCATCGGATTTCGCGCGTGCGTTCCGTCGCGAGTTTGGCTACAGCCCGCGAGAGGCACGCAATCGTCAGCGCCGCTGACCGACTGTGGTTTGCGATACCTCAGACCGAATGCGATCGATCGGGCTCGGCACAACATACCTCCTTTTTGAGACGGTCTGCTTGCTATTGGGACGAGATGCTCGGTGACTCAGGCGTATTCGTGGCTATTATCGTGCAGCATCATAGTTAAGGTTGCTCTGACGTAACAATATAACTGATCGCTACAGATTTTTCGAAGAAATTACTATGAAACGACATGGTTACGCCAGTCGTAGGCTTGTGGAATGTCAAGAAAAGTAAGCTTACCTCGGGTGTATGCTGCACGCACTAACGGCGGTTTGCTGCCTGTCAGGACCTGCTGCCGATTGATGGCGGTTCTCCGCATGGCCCATGACACGCTCGGCGTACGGCCCAAAGCTCAGGGCCTTGGTAAAGTCGGGCTTGGCGGGATCTTGGCCGTGGCGATTGGTGCGATGAGCATCACGGTGATCCCGCAGGTGGCGAACGCGCAGAACTATACCGCAGGCGGTGGAATTGCGGCAGGCGGCAATGCGGTGGCAATCGGCACAAGCAGCGAGGTCGGTGCCGCAGGCGGCGATCCCGTGGCCTTACAGCCAACTCCCGTCGGCAGCTTCGCGGGTGCTTAGAAACTCGAATAGCGATGTTGAGATATGCCACGTAGTAGTTTCAACACGGCGCCTCCTGCGACGGGCGGATGGCTTACGAGCGCTTCCAGCGCGGAACGGCAAGCAGCTAAAAAGCAAGCCCTAGACACCACGCAGACGCCAAAAAGAGACTTATCGACATCGCCAGTTGCACCTCCTTCCAAGAGCGACCCGCCGTATCCCCTGGAGCAGCACGCCAACATCCACCTGATCGTGACCAGCGAGGGGTTGGGATGGAAGGGCTTTTGCGTTTCGCGACAGAAGGAGGAGCCGCATAAACGCACTCACTCGCCGCGCCCCCACCTTCTTATTGGACTCACGGTGAGCGGATCCGGTTTAGCGATAGAGCGATTGAATGGGGTGTCCGTTCATACGAGTGTTTTGCCGAATAGATTTATTATCATCCCTCCGTATTCGGACTTCGATATCAATATAAATAATACAATAGAAACAATATATCTTTGTATACATCAAAATATTGTTGATGAAATTACGAAAGGATTATCTGGAGATGGTGTTGGGTCGGTGGGAATATCGCCAAGTATCTCATTTTTCAGCCCTCTCCTTGAGCAGCTTGTATCCGAAGTCTGCCACTTGGCTCGAATGAAGCGCTCAAGCTCGGCAAGCTATGCCGGTCACCTGATCAGAGCCATAGCCGCTCATGTCGTTGAGAACCACTCGGCCGTTTCAACGTCGGCACAAGATCAAAAGGCTATCAAAGGATTGTCGCCTCGGAATCTAAATCTGGTTATAGAATTTATTGATAAAAACCTGTCGAAGTCACTTTCTCTTGAAGATATTGCATCCGTCTGTGACCTTAGCTCAAGTCACTTTACGCGTTTGTTTCGAAGCTCAACCAGCCTTACACCCCATCAGTATCTCTTACGAAGACGCATCGACACGGCCCAACGTCTGCTTATCGAAAGTGGAATGTCGATCTCCGAAATTGCCTTCGAATGTGGTTTTGCTGATCAAGTGCATTTTACACAAACTTTTCGCAGATTTACCGGCAAGGCTCCTGGTGCATTCCGAAAGGCGCATTGGCCATAGTGTTGCGAAACTGCATCGGATTATCAAAAAAAACTTCAGATGGTGCGAATTCAATATCGGCAGCAATTTTACATAAGACGTTCTCCCTTCGAAAATCAATAAGTGCGGCCTCGTGCAGTAATGGATATGCATGAAGGGAGAATCCGAGATGTCAGTTATTTTGTGATGCTTTCGCAAATAGTAAATTATCAATAATTTCACGATCTCAACAAGACTGGCGCATTCTTGCCTCTCCAAAATAAAGCAGAAATACATGGCATCTGGCGATTCGGCGTTGGCGCGCACTTGGCGTGCTCGGTCTGGCAAATTCGACCTTTTTAATTCGACATCTTTCCGGATCCTGGTGGTCGCGGCAATACTGGCGCTATTGAATGTCGGAGCGTCGCCCGCTCTTGCTGATGGAAATGGCGGTAACGGCAGCGGTGGCTGCAGCCCCGGAGGTGGCGGTGGCGGTGGCAATGGTGTTGGGGGGGTCGCTTTCAATGGTCCTTGTGGCGCGACGAGCGGTGCCAATGGTTCTGCCAATGGCACGGGCGGCGACGGCGGCACAGGCGGAACGTTTACGCCTGGTGGCCCTGCTGGTGGCGCCGGCGGCGCTGGGGGTATTGCGGGGACGGCAGGCAACCCCAACGGTTCTAGCGGCGCCACCGGGAGCACAGGCGCCACCAACACTTCCTCGATCGTAACCCAGCCTGGCGCAGGCGGCGGTGGCGGCGGTGGTGGCGCAGGCTTTGTCGGATCGTCATTACCGATCGGAACCATCATTGGCGGCGCTGGTGGTAATGGCGGAACTGCCGGCGTTTCCGCGATTGCGGGCGGTAACGGCAGCGATGGCGGCAGCGGTGGCGGCGGTGGCGCCGGCGCGGTGCTCAGCGGTGGTGGCAGCACAACCACGATCGGAACCATCACTGGCGGCAACGGTGGCAATGGTGGTGCGAGCTCGGCAGGCAGCCTGGGCGGCGCAGGACAGCACGGCGGCTTCGCGAATTATGCCGGTCAAGGCGGTAATGGTGGTGCCGGCGTCTGGAGTACGGGTGTCAACGTCACCAACGGCGTGAATGTTGTTGGCGGCAGCGGCGGTGCCGGTGGGGCGAACGGCAACGGTGCCGACGGCGGTGCAGGCGCTGCTGGCGGTGACGCCCAAACCCTCGGTGCGTTTTCCGCCGGTGGCGCTGGTGGTTCGGCCGTAACCGGTTCCGGCTTCACGCTGACCAACGCGAGTTCCGGCATTCTCGCGGGCGGTAGCGGTGGTACCGGCGGCAATGGCGGCCTTGGTGGCGACGGTAATGGCGGCGCCGGTGGCAAAGGTGGTAGTGGCAGCTCTGGCGGCGGAGGTGGGGGCGGCGTCAACGGCACCGGAATCACGATCAATAACGCCGGCACTATTCAAGGCGGCAATGGCGGCGTCGGTGGCAATGGCGGCAATGGTGGCACGGGTACAACCGCAGGTGCCGGCGGCGCAGGCGGCAATGGTGGCAGCGGCGGTGCGGCCATCGTTGATTCGGATGCGACCATCACCAACACCGGCACCATCCAGGGCGGCAGCGGTGGCGCCGTGGGAACTCCAGGAGCCGGAGGGGTCGCCGGCACGATTGACGCCGGCGGTATTGGCATCGTGGGTTCCGGCCTCAATGTCGTCGATTCCGGCGCGATCGCCGGCGGCTTGAGCGGCACGACGCGCTCGAATGCCATCACCTTCACCGGCGGCGCCAACCGGCTCGAAGTGCAGGCGGGCTACAACATCGCCGGCAATGTGCAGGCGTTCAGCAATGCCGACACGTTCGCGTTGGGCGGCGGCGCCAACGCGAGCCTCGACGCGGGGTTGATCGGCTCGCAATTCCTAGGTTTTGGCAACTACCAGAAAACCGGTACCAGCACGTGGACGCTGACCAGTACGACGAGCGTTGCAACCGCCTGGAGCATCGACCAAGGCATTCTGTCGGTTTCGTCCGACGCCAATCTTGGCGCGGCGGGAACGGGCCTGACCCTCAACGGCGGCACGCTGCAGGCGACAGCCTCTTTCTCAGACAGCAATCGGCCGATCACCATCACGGCGAACAACGGCGGCATCGATGTGACGGGCGGCAATACGCTGACCTGGACGGGCGCGATTACCGGCCCGGGGGGCTTGACCAAGACGAACACCGGCACCTTGGTGCTGTCCGCGACCAACACTTATGCCGGTGCGACGACGGTCTCGGCCGGCACGTTGCAAGCGGCGGCTGGGGGCGGGTTCAGCTCCGGCTCCGACTTCACCGTAGCGAGTGGCGCGACGCTTGATGCCAATGGCTTCAACGGGACAGTGAATTCGCTGTCAAATGCCGGCATTGTCGCGACCAATCTCAAAGGCGGCACGCCCGGCTCGACGCTGACCGTGACAGGAAATTATGTCGGCAATGGCGGTACATTGATACTCAACACCTTTCTGGGCGATGATGCTTCGCCCACGGATAAGCTGATAGTGAACGGCAATGTCACTGGCAGCACGCTGCTTGATATCCGCAATGTCGGTGGTCCCGGCGCCCCGACCACGGCGAACGGTATCGAGGTGGTGGAGGTCGGCGGCACTTCGACCTCTGATGCCTTCCGTCTGAAGGCCGCAGTTGCGGTCGGCGCTTATGACTATAACCTCCATTATTCCGGCCTCACGCCGTCAGCCGCCGATCAGAACTGGTATCTGCGTTCGATGGCGTCGCTGAGCCCAGCGTCGCAGACCGTGTTGCCCTATCTGAACACGCTCGGCAATTTCGCAGATGCCACGCTCGGCACGCTGCAGCAGCGCACCGGCAACCGGATCTGGCCGAACGGGGCGCCGACCCAGACGATCTGGTGCAACGATCCGGCGCAGAATTATCGCTGCACGCCGACGGCGGTGCAGAACGGCGTGCATGCCGGAACGCCGGTAATCTATGGCCAGGGTGCCTGGGGCCGCATCGCCGGGCTCTATTCATCCTATGATCCCAAGGTCGGCGCTTCCTACAGGCAGGGCCTCGGCTTCCTGCAGGCGGGTTATGAGGGCGTGGCCTACGAGGCAGCGGGTGGGGACCTGACCTTCGGCAGCTATGCCACGATCGGCACCTCCTCGACGCGCATCGCGGTGACGCCCGATCCCGTTTCAGGCGCGGCGCGGGCGAAGGGCAAGATCACCACGAACGGATATGGCCTTGGTGTGAACGCGACCTGGCTCGGCGATGACGGGCTCTATGCCGATGCGATCGGCCAGTTCCTCTGGTTCGATTCGGACATTTCCACCAAGGGCGGCCACAACCAGGGCTGGGCCAGCGTGGCCAGCCTGGAGGTGGGCAAGCGTTTTGATCTTAGCTCGAACTGGGCGCTGGTGCCGCAAGCGCAATTGGCCTGGACCCATGCCGATTTTTCGAGTTTCCGCGACGATCTCGGCAATCCGATCTCGGCGGGTCGGGGCGACAGCCTGAAAGGACGGCTGGGGTTGCGGGTCGAGAATCTGACATCCTGGCAGGACAGCAACGGTAACACGCAGCGCTTGCAGCTCTACGGCATCGCCAACCTCACCTATGATTTTCTGGATGGCACGCAGGTGGAGGTGGCTGGGGTGACGCTCGACCAAAAGGATCGCCGCCTGTGGGGTGAGATCGGCGCCGGCGCCACCTATAGCTTGAGCGCCAATTGGAGCGTCTATGGCGAGGCCAACTATGCTCATGCCTTCGCCAGCGGTGACAACTATACCGCCAAGGGCACGGCAGGGCTGCGATATAGATGGTAGGCTCTCTCATTCTATAGCCGCCTCGACCCATCACCGCGGACCGCACACGAGGTCCGGAAAGAGGTCCACTCCTTCCGGGTTGATTGAAACAGCCTGCGACAGACTGTGCAGGAAAGGCCTCATCCCAAATGGTTCGCGGCCATAATTCGGTTCCAAGGGGCAATCGTGGCCCCTTGGCGATCAGATTTCGCGCGTGCATTCCGTCTCGAGTTTGGCTTCAGCCCGCGAGAGGCACGCAATCGTCAGCGCCGCTGACCGACTGGGTTTGCGATACCTCAGACCAAATGCGATCGATCAGGCCTGGCACAACATACCTCCTTTTTTGAGACGGTCTGCTTGCTATTGGGACGAGCTGCTCGGTGACTCGGGCCTATTCGTGGCTATTATGGTGCAGCATCATAATTAAGGTCGTACTTACGCAACAATCAGACTGATCTCTGCAAATTATACGAAGGAAGTACTATGAAACGGCGCGGTCGCGCCGGCCGTAGGCTTGTGGAATGTCAAGAAAAGTAAGTTTACCTAAGGTGTATACTGCGCGCACCAATGGCGGTTTGCTGCCTGTCAGGACCTGCCGTCGACTGATGGCGGTTCTGCGGATGACCGATGACGCGCTCGGCGCGCGGCCCAAAGCTCGGGGACTTGGTAAATTCGCGCTTGGCGGGCTCTTGGCCGTGGCGATTGGTGCGATGAGCATCACGGTGATCCCGCAGGTGGCGAACGCTCAGAACTATACTGCCGGTGGTGGAACCGCGGCAGGCGGCAACGCGGTGGCGATCGGTACGAGCAGCCAAGCCAGTGCCACAGGCGGCGCTCCCGTGGCCTTGGGAGATGGCGCCAAAGCGGTCGTCACCGGGCTAGGCGGCTCTCCCATTGCCATCGGCACGAATGCCAATGCAAGCGGAACAGCCCCTACTGGCTTTACTTTTGAAGCGGTTGCGATCGGCAATGGAGCCGCCGCTACGGGGCCATGGGCCACGAGCGTCGGTACGACCGCTTCTGCAACAGGGACCGGAGCCAGCGCCTTCGGTACATCCGCCAATGCGTCGGCAAACCAGACCACAGCGATCGGAAATGGGGCGGCGGCCTCCGCCCTCGAAGCGACGGCGGTCGGCTACCTGGCCAATTCATCGGGACAATACGCGGTGGCTCTCGGCTGGAATGCGGCGGCCGCAGGCTCCGGCGGAATGGCGCTGGGCGCCGGTACTGTCGCTAGCAACGTCAATGCGGTCGCACTCGGCGTTGACGCCAGTGCCACCGGAGCCGGCGCCAGCGCCTTGGGGACCTTTGCCAGTGCCAAGGGAAGTAATTCCACTGCGGTCGGTGTCAGCTCCACGGCCAGCGCCAACTTTGCATTCGCCGCAGGCTGGTCGGCCAGCGCCAGCGCCGTCAATGCCTTTGCTGGGGGCTATCAGGCCGCTGCGTCGGGGGCAAACTCGACTGCGCTTGGTCCTCTTGCCACTGCGTCGGGGGATTCCGGGACCGCCCTGGGCAACCAAGCGCAAGTGCTGGCCTTCGGCGGGGTTGCGCTGGGGTCGGGTGCAGTGGTTGGCAGCGCGGCGACCTCCGGCGTCGCGCTCGGCAACAACGCGAACTCCAGCGGCGCATACTCCACTGCGGTCGGGGTCGGGGCAACGGCCCTCGCGACGGGTGCCGTGGCGCTCGGCGGCAACGCGACCGTGGGCGCCAGCGCCTCAGGCGTCAATGCCATCGCCGTTGGCGGGCAATCAGCCGCCAGCGCGGCCAGCGCCATCGCCATCGGCACGAATGCAACGGCCAATTCCGCCGAGGCGGTCGCCATGGGAACCAATGCGGTGGCGACCGGCGGCAAGGCGGTGTCTATCGGCTCGGGCAACGTCGCCAACGGCAATGGCGCGGTGGCGCTCGGCGACCCCAACACCGCGACCGGCAATGGCGCGGTCGCGAGCGGCATGGACAATACGGCGACCGGCAACGGCTCGGTCGCGATGGGCAACACGAACCTAGTCGGCGGCGGCGGGCAGGCGGTCGGCACGGCTGGTACGGCCGCGCAAGGAGCTGTCGGCGTCGGCTATCAGAATACAGTCGTTGGCCAGGGCGCGGTGGCGCTCGGAAACAGCAACAACGCCCAGGGCCAGGGTTCCCTGGCGCTGGGCAACACCAGCAGTGCGCTCGGCGCTGGCTCGCTAGCGTTCGGCGACACGGCGATCGCCAACAACGCTGGCGACGTGGCACTGGGATCGGGGTCGGTGACGGCGGCGGCGGTTGGCACGACCAGCACCGTGATCAACGGCGTGACATATACGTTCGCGGGCACGACCCCGACCAGCACGGTTAGCGTTGGCGCGGCGGGCAAGGAGCGCACCGTCACCAATGTTGCAGCAGGCCAGATCACGGCAACATCCACCGATGCGGTTAACGGGAGCGAACTCTATGCCACCAATCAGGCGATCACTGGCCTTGGGACCACAACCAACAATCTAGGCAATACGACGGCGACCACAATCGGAGGCGGGGCGACCTACGATCCGACGACGGGCAACATCAGCGGCTTCAGCCAGGACATTTCCGGCATCAGCACCACCGGCGCGGTGGACGCACCCACGGCGAAGACGACGGTTGGCGATGCGCTGACGGCGCTAGACACCAACACGACGAACCTGGCCAATATCGCGGTCAAATATGACGACACAACCCAGAGCCAGATCACCCTGGGTGCGACGGGCGGCACCGGCGCAGGCGCACCGGTAACGATCACCAACCTTGCCAATGGCGCGGTGACCTCGACCTCGACCGATGCGGTCAATGGCAGCCAGCTCTATGATGTCAGCCAGACCGCGAGCAAGGGCTGGAATCTCACCGCCAATGGCGTGAACTCCAGCAATGTCGCGCCGGGCGACACAGTCGACCTGAACAACACCGATGGCAATCTTGCCATCACCAAAACGGACAACGCCGTCACCTTTAACCTCTCTCCCGACGTGACTATCGCCGACAGCCTGTCGGTGGGTGGCACCTCCGTCACCACCAACGGCCTGACCATCGCGGGCGGTCCGAGCGTGACGACGACGGGTATCGATGCGGCCGGCACGAAGATCACCAATGTAGCCGCCGGCACCATCTCGGCAACATCCACGGATGCGGTGAATGGCTCCCAACTTTACACGGCTGTCAACAATGCCACCGCCAATGCGGTCCAGTATGACGATGGCACGAAAAAGACCGTGACGCTGGGCGGAACTGGCGGAACGACGATCGCCAATCTGGCGAACGGCGCTGTTTCCGCGACCTCGACCGATGCCGTCAACGGCTCCCAGCTCTATGCGACGGCCACCAGCATTGCCAACACCCTGGGGGGATCCACGACGGTCAACGGTGCGGGTGAGGTCGTAGGATCCTCATTCAACGTGCAGGGGAATAGCTATTCGACCGTTTCGGATGCCTTCACAGCCGTCGACACCAATCTCACCACACTGAACAATTCCATCAGCAATATCCAAAATGGCGCGACCCTGAAGTATTTCACGGCTAACAGCACGCTTCCGGCAGCAGCGGCGGCCGGCACGGATGCGACCGCTGCAGGGCCGGCAACCTCTGCCAGTGGTGACCGTTCCGTCGCGATCGGTGCCAACGCGTCGACAGCGACTGGTGCTTCGGACAGCATTGCAATTGGCAGTTCGTCGAACGCGGGTGCCATTAACGCGGTCGCCATTGGCAGTGGTGCCCAGGTGACCACGGCCAACTCCGTGGCGATCGGTGCCGGCTCGACAGCGACCACGGCCCCGGTCGGCACTGCGAACGCGACCATTAACGGAACGACCTACGCATTCGCCGGCAGCTCACCTGTCGGTACCGTGAGTGTTGGCTCCCAAGGCGCAGAGCGCACGGTGTCCAACGTTGCAGCAGGTCAGCTGAGCGCGACCTCGACAGACGCCGTGAACGGTTCGCAGCTCTATGCGACCAACCAGGCGGTGGAGGCACTGTCAACAGGCGGTGCCGGGCCTGTGCAATATTCCAGCCCCGGCAGCCTCACCACGCCGAACGGCGGCATCGCGACGAACGATGTGACGCTTGTGGGCCAGGCCAACACCCCGGTCGGCGTCCACAACGTCAAGGCTGGCGAGGTAAGCGCCGCTTCCACCGATGCAATCAATGGCTCCCAGCTCTATGGGACGGCCTCGTCCGTGGCCACTGCTCTTGGCGGCGGCTCTACGGTGAATGCAGCCGGGCAAGTCTCGGCGCCAAGCTATAGCGTCGGCGGTAACAATTACAACAGTGTTGGTGGCGCTATCACGGCTCTGGACCAGCGCTTTGCCGGCATTGACGGCAACATAGCGGGTTTGCAGAAGCAGATTTCGAGCAACTACAAAAAGGCCAATTCCGGCATCGCCTCCGCGATGGCAGCTACCGGCCTTCGTTACGACGATCGTCCGGGGAAGGTCTCGGCTGCTGCTGCCCTGTCCGTCTATCACAGCCAGGTCGGCATCGCCGCTGGCATCGGCTGGACCTCGGAGAACTCGAAGTGGCGCGCCAATCTTGCTGGTACCTACTCGCCAAGCCAGAGCAAACCCGACTTTGGTGTCGTGGGTGGTCTGTCGTACACCCTGAACTGACGTAAGTGCTAGGCTTCGTAGTAGAGGTGTCGCATAAAACAGGGAGCTTCAGCGGAACGTCAAGAAGGGTAGGTTGGACGTGCTTATGCAGATAAAAGCTCGTGGTTTCTGTAAGTCTTTAGTTTGTGAGGGATCCGTGAACCAAATCGATGGCTTGCAAAAACTACAAAGTTGCAGCCCTTTGTAGTTTTCTGTGGTTTGTGACCATTGACGCACCCAGTACAGGGTCACTCATGCCTTCTATCATCTTCTAAAGTGGAGCAACGACTCCGTCGCTTGGCGGCTCCGTTGATAGAATGCCCTGACGCCAAAGTTCCGGCGGGAGTTACGCCCTTGCGGAACAGGGGCTACGGCCGTCAAAGGTATTTGGCAATTGGCGGATGACTTTAAGGCACGCATTCTAAAGTTCGATCTCGGCGTCGCTCTTGATTTGCGCCCACACCACGCGCGCTGCGGCCGTTCTAGTAAGGCACTTCCGGCAGCGCCATGTTCCGAACTGCATTTGGCCCAGAAAGAAGCCCGGCTGGGAGGTCAAGCACAACCGGGCTTCTATTTTAGGTCAGGGGTCTCGCAAACCCGCAGAAAGTGTAACCACCAGTCCTTATCCCGTCAATACTGCTACCATTCGACGCACCAGGCAAAAGTTAGCGTATTATAACGAATGCCTAAGCAAAAGCGCACCCGTGGCGTGTAAAACTTCTGGTAGAATTTTGTTTTGATCGTATTGTAAGATTAAGATTTAACGATGTAACTATATCTGTTGAAAATAAATATATTTGCTTTGGTAGAGGTACAAAAAATGAGATTTACAACAAAAATTTGTAGATAAATAGCGATAATGCCCGTATAAGGTGTGATTCTATAAATATCTCAACCGAGACAGATGGTAAGTATATTTAAAATAGTTTCCAGTATTGTAAAGTTTGCCTAAACTTTCATCACTTCTATTTGTGTCTTTGCGGCCACACCTTGTGGGAAAATGGCGATTTGGTGACGAGAGCGTGTTGCGCTCGGGAACTTCCCGGCCCCATGGTGTGCCAATGATCCTCACAACGGGATCTAACCCCCGACATGATCGGGAAATCGCCACACGGCCACCTCAATGGCCAAAGTAAAAACCTGTCTTGGAGATCATCCTGATGATGATTAAGTCTCTTCTACTTGGCGCGGCTGCCGGAATCGCGGCCCTCGGCGCTGCCCAGGCTGCCGACCTGCCCATGACCAAGGGCGAAGCGGTTGAGTATGTGAAGGTTTGCTCGACCTTCGGCCCCGGCTTTTTCTACATCCCCGGCAGCGACACCTGTCTCAAGATCGGTGGCGAAATCCGCGCTGACTACCGCGCATTCGGCGGTGATACGCCAGTCAATGTCGGCAAAAGTCAGAGTTTCAGCCGCAACGACAATCGCAGCGCCTTCAACACCCAGGGCCGTATCTGGTTCGACGCTCGCACCCAGACCGATTGGGGTCTGCTGCGCTCCTACTTCCAGATCAACGCTGACTCCCATCCGATTTCGGCCCAGGGCCGCGGTGGCACTTATAACGGCAACACCTTTTCGATCGACAAGGCCTTCATCCAGTTCGGTGGCCTGACGGCTGGTTACGCCCATTCGTTCTTCGGTTTCTACGATAACGAATACGGCGACACCATCTGGGCGCCTTACTATGCTGAATCGAGCACGGTTAACCTGCTTGCCTACACCGCGCAGTTCGGTGGTGGCTTCAGCGCCACCCTGTCGATCGAAGACGGTCGTGACCATCGCGCCAATGCGTTTGACGGCCTCGGCGTTAGCCCGGCAGGAGGGTTTGTCTACATCCAAGGTGGCCAGCAGGTGCCGGATGTGGTCGGTCAACTCCGCTACGACGCCGATTGGGGTGCCCTGGCCGTTCAGGCAGCAGCTCACCAGAACCGCTCTGGCGAAGGTACCTCTACCGTTGCGACTTCTCTAGGTGACCCGATCGTTAACAGCAGCAAGTACGGCTTTGCCGTGGGTGCTACTGGCTTGATCAAGCTTCCATTCATCGACGGTGGCCACTTCATCGTTGAAGGTCAGTACGCCGACGCCGCGACGCAGTATCTCGGAGCAGGCAACACGTGGCTTGGCGCCACGGATCGCTTTATTGCCAATACCATCCCCACGCGCGTTAATAGTGGCAAGGGCTGGTCGATCGTTGGCGAACTTGGCGGAAATATCACGCCGGTGCTGAATGCTAACCTTGTCGGTAGCTATATTGACATCAAGTACGACGCTGCACGGGGCGGCGGCGCCGTTGACTATAGCATGAATGAGCTCACCTTTGCCGGAAACCTGACCTACACGATTGTTAAGGGCCTCAGCGTGGCCGGTGAAGTCTCTTACACCCGTGTCGATCAACAGAACGGCTTCTTTAACGGAACCTTCCACGACGCGAAAGCCAATACCTGGGAGGGTGGTATCCGCATCAAGCGGACCTTCTAAGCCGTTTCAAGAATGGAGAGGCCCGGCGAAAGCCGGGCCTTTTTTGCTTAATGCTTGTCTTAAGACCAGACATATCACGGCAGCCTTCAGAGCGACGCCCTGCCGAAAGTTTAAATTAAGTAGTTGCACTGCATCATCGACACGCAGACGCTTGGCTTCGACATCGAGCAAAATATTGAGACGCGAGAACTCTTTCTCGCTCATAGACACCACCAGTCGAACCACACTACGCTGATGCCAAACCGTCAGCGAGTGTCATCCCAACTTGGCGGGAGAGTGGCATCTCTATATTGCAGCTACAGCGCGAATTCGCATAACGAAGTTTATGATTGACGGTGACGGCCGACACCTTGTCCAAATCTTCCTTCGGGTCGCAAGGGTCCGGGACGAGAAGCCACGACTCAAACCACGACGACAGACGCCTAGGAGATGATGGTGATCCCGGCCCGGTGGCCAAAACTCCTAAGCTCCAGCAAAAGAGCCGCATCCGCTCTGACATCGATGCAGTCGAGAACCTCGAATTCGGACTCGCTAACGCGATCTTCGAATAGGATCACGCATACGTCGGGATCGCATTGGCGTGACGTCCAGATCAGCCCGTCCACGTCCGATCGCGCCCGATGGAACGCCTCCGCCCACAGCACTGTCTGACCATATGTTGATTTCGGTGTCTCAATAAGGTCGCCGCGGCTCACCCCCCACCCCTTGAGGTCCGGCGCAAACAATCTTGCAAGAACCAAATCGCGCTTCGCCGCGATCCTGCTCACCGTGCTCGATTCCACGACGTCGAGGCGTACAGTCTTAAAGGGTGCCGTCGGTTCAATGTCGTGAAAGATCGACTCGAAGACCGCCGCCTCACGCGTCGTTGCCGCGTAGAGCGTCGGAACGCACTTGTTGGCCGCGTCGGCAAACGGAGCGAATCGCGTGGGTTGCCCCTTGCAAGGGTTAAACTGGGCAGCCCGGAAGCTGGATCCGTGCGTCCTATGAAGGATGCTGCCTTGGAGGATCGTCTGGGTGTTGATGCTTGGAAAACGTGAGGGCGGCGGAGGTACGATTGAAACGCTCAACCGACCACCTCTTCACCCTCACGCGCCGCAGCCGCCACGACAGCCTGCGGGTCGTCAAGCACGTCGACAGGCGCCCTGTCGCCCAACCAGCCATTGGTCGACACAAACCAGAAGGCGCGCTGCCAGGGAGACAAACGCGCAGGGAGCACAGCGAGAGCCTTCTTGACCGTGGGGTGCGGCCGTCCCTCACGAAACTGGAAGGCCGGGAAATACTCCTTTCCGCGATGCTGTACGGAGAAGATATCCCCCGCCTTCTTCCAGCGTGCCGCCGTCGCGTAAGGGTTCTTAGTACGCAGCCCGGCTTGCTCCGAGATCTCCGGACTCATCAACTGAGGAACCTGCGCAATGAATCGGTCACGCAGCTCGAGATTGTCGGTGGCGAGGGGTCCTCGGGCGTCGGCAAGCTCATCCGGCAGAAGAACTTCGGCTAGTTTGCCGATCGCCGCCTCAAGCCGGCTTTCGTCGAGGTTCGCGCTGACCCGGACAACGGTCTCGAGAAAGGCTCGCACCGCGCTTAGTTGTCCCGCCGGCAAGTCCGGCTTGAGTTGTAGGACGACGGAGTGGCCAAGAGCGATGTCGGCTGCCGCGGCAGCGAGATCCGACGATTGCACCGGAGCTGTACCCGACAAAGCCGATCCATCCGGCGCGGCTTCTTGAAGGGCTCGAAGGAAGGCCATGACAAATAGGTCACGAGCGTTCTTTTCAGAGCGCAGCGACTGGCCTTGCTTTATTGGGGCACCAGACGCGCTCGGCCCCATGGCCGGCGTAAGCTGCCGGTCGACCATCAGGAACGAAGAAAAGAGCCTATCCGACATGGTGCCACGTGAGATTGCGTATAAACAGTTTCATATCACGTATGTCATGTGCTGTCGAATGCAAGGGGTCGCTATGGAATCCGTTAAATTCGCATAACGCCGTTTATGGCCGGTCCACACCTGCCCATTCCTGCTGGGCGTGGGCATACGCGCCCACACTCACGATCAAACCTGGCTATCGGATATCGGCTATTTGCCTCGAGGAATCGATCTGCGGCCCTGCCCAAGTCCCATCGTCTTGGCGAGCTCGGAACGCTGCCTGGCATAGTTTGGTGCGACCATGGGATAATCAGCCGGAAGGCCCCATTTGGCTCGGTAGTCCTCGGGCGTCATGCCATGGCTGCTCGACAGATGCCGCTTCAATGATTTGTACTTCTTGCCGTCCTCGAGAGAAATGAGGAAGTCTGGTGTGACCGACTTTTTGATCGGCACAGCGGGAACTGGCTTGGCCACCTCGACTTCCTGGGAGATTTCTGCCTTCTCAATACGTGCCAACGCTGCATGGACCTCTGCGATGAGCCGTGGAAGATCGGCAGAGGAAATGGAATTGTTTGCGACATAAGCCGCAACGACATCCGCGGCAATTTTCACGAGATCCGCATTCGTTGATAGATCCTGGTCCATTCTATTGTGACCTCCGGTAGATATAGGGCGTCCCATAGCTCTCTATTTCATGCGCTAAGCGGGTGGTAAGGTTCAAGTTATCAATCGCTATAGAATCATAGCACTTTGGGGTTAAGCGGATGAATGGTCCAAGATGATGGCGCGCGGGTTTTGGGCAAGCCGCCAGCGGCGACCGCAAAAGCCGCGGTGAAGACGACCACGACTGTGCTGCGTTTCGGATACATTGTTTCACCAGGGAGCGAGGTTTAGTTCAACGAACAGTTCAATTGGGAAGTCGGGGCAACGCTACTACTCCGGATGGTCGTCCCTGGAACAGTCTCTAGATTCTGCATAATTGCGTCTTGAACGGAACCGGCGATCGACTTCTTCAGATCGCGTTGCGCCCTGGTCCGAGAGCGGTTATTCGACTTGACCTCGTCGATGGGTTTCTCCACCAGCGGCAATGCCAAGGCGTAGAACTTGGACGTTAGCTTCGATCCACCAAGGCTCGTAAAGAAGTCATCATAGGCAGCAACGAAAACTGATGGTTGTCCGTCGTAGTAACATACCTGGGCCTCGGCGGAGACGCCCAGAATTGTCGTTAAGCCCATGCCGTCCGCAAGGCCGTGGAGCGCAGCGATCAAGACAGCCGGAGCAGAGAGGCCGCGCAACGACTTCATGGCGGTTCGGAGTAGTTCGAAATCGCTCTTGGTGCCTTGAAGGCGGGTCAGCAAGACCACCGTGTTTGCCGGCAGGCCCGCAAGCGACCCAGGCGCAAAACTGAAAGATAGAAGATAAATCAAAACGCCCTCGAATTGATATTCGAAGGTCAGCTCGCCCTCATTGTCAGTAGGATCCGAAAATTTCAGAACAACGCGATGGCGGCCCGCATCGGTTGGATAGTCCCAAAGATAGGCTTCCTTATCGAGAACTTTTGCGACAAACACGGAATCGAATTTAGTTCCCAGTAAATCATAATGATGGATCATGGTCGCCGCACGTTCGTCGGTCGATATCCCCCTCACCAAATGCCGATAGTGCAAATATTTTATAGTAAGCTGCGGCTGCCGCTTTAAAATGCCGCGAAAAATGGGTTTGTTCAACGCGTGCATGACCCGCTTGTGACGTACAGGATGAGAAAATAGATCGCACACTCGCTTGATCCGTCCGACGATCTTGCGCTCGCCCTGGCCTTGGTTGTTGAGCAGCGCTACATCGCGGAGTTTCTGCGTCAAAGATTTGCTTTTCGCCCGCATTGAAATCCACCCCCCGATAGATCATGAACAAATTAGCACACAACACCAGCCTATATTTGGAGTGCACCTGTGGCTCATGAGAAGAGCCAATTCTGGAAGTATACAGCCATTTGGGATTCTTTGCGTACATCCCCGCTAACGACAATATGCGAAAGTGCTAGGGGATAAGTCCTTCTTAAGCTTGGCGCTCTTCGAAAGGGGTCGTCGACTCAGGCAAATCTAGCCCTCGTATCCTCAAACGAGTCGCCCCAAGCCAATAAACTCTGAGCCATTCATTGAAATAAGGGTCTGAATATCGAACTCAACTTCTTTAGGACGAGACCATCGCTAACCTCCAGCCCGCTAGTTCAACCAGTTCACGCCGTGGAAGCCGTATCGCGAGAGCTATGTCATGCTTTCCAGCGGAGGTGGAACGTCAGGTCTGTACCAGGAGGCGCTCACATTAGGGGCCGACAGGTTCACTTGCGGGTGCTCTTTCTTAAACGCCTTCAACGCAATGTTGGTGGCCGTTTGGACGACTGTCTCATCCATGAGATCGAGCACCACAACCGCCTGGCGGAAGATGAGCTTTCTATTTTCGAAGACGCGATATTCAATGACCATCGCCACGGTCCTCAGTCGGTGCTTTTGATGGCCAGAGTTCCAAATGGGCTCCGGTCTAGCTGCTATCTCGACATAGGGGTGTTTGACCTGATCTGGTCGCCATGCTTGCCTAAAATAGCCGCACCCGAAGCCCGACGGATGCGGCGCGCGGCCACGAACTCTGCCCGATCTTTTGCTTAATTAAGTGCATGTATAATTAGGAGGCCATTAGAAGCCGAGCGGCCTTTAGCCATTTGCGATGCAAATGGGAACCGTTAGGACTTTTCGTCCGCTAGGCTGAGCCGCTCGGTGTCGAAGAGCGCGGGTTGCCTGAAGAAGTCCGGATAGCGATCCTGTGGCGCCAGATCGATCAGTGGCGCTGGATCGAGGTCGAAGAAGTCGGCGAAGGCTTCGCAGCTACCAATTGGTAGCTACGCTCGGCCACTGAGCAGTTGAGTGACGATCGAGCCGTTCTTGAGCGCCTCTGCTATTTCGCGATTGGTGACGTTCGAGGCATGGATCTTCTCTGCGATGCATTTGCCAAGCTTCGTGTCCCTATACGGGATCGGAACAAGCATTGCTCCCTCAAACACGATAAGTGGGGAAGAATGCAAACCAGTTGACTAACTTTGCGGGCAAGGCGGAAAAAAGGCCTAAAAATCACGATATCCTACATCAATCCAGACTGAAGGCCCTCTAACACAGTTCAAATGGGTCTGGACGAGTGCCCCAATAGCTGCCTGAATTACCTAAGCTATTCGCTTGGCGTGTCTGAGGGAACAAATCTTGTTCTGGCGCCTCATCGGATCGAGTCGGCCGTCACCTCTAACGCGCTCTCCTCGAGTGTTCACAAGATGTTTCAGGGCCAATCGGCGTTCGGACCCTGGGCGGTCCTCACTGGAAGCTGTCCCTGCGGTGGTCTGTGGTTTCGGAACGGCATTGGGGCTGGCTGGGGAGGTACGTAGGCTTCATCTCGGACTTAGGATGTGATAGGCCGGCCGCGGGTCTGAAACGATCGAAAGGCATGCGCCAGGGCTCGCCGCGGCCAATGTCATCAACCCCACGGCCGCTCTGCGCGAGTCCAACGCTGGAGCAGCTCGATCAACGAAAGGGCGCTTCGCGCGGGAAGGCGAACCGGAAGCAGCCGAGGGTGACATTTGTAATTTGGCGTCGTGAAACAATTCAGTGGCCCTCTAGTTTCCCTATGCATCAAGCGTAGCGAATGGCGATCGCACTATTCCACAGGGCAATATGGCCTTCGGTTTGCCGCCTCGAAATGTAGCGAAGTCGGCGCCATGGCGATTCTCTCCTAATGCGATCATACAGATTTTGCGCAATATTCATGATCACTATTCCCGCAACGCCGTTATGTCTGGCGGCACCACCTGGAGAGAGGCGGCCGTGACGTCGCCCGCCAAGCTGAAGATCGCCATTGCTATCGCAACAGCCGGCCGCCGGGAGGTGCTTGCCGATACGGTGCTCTTCATGCGCAACCAGGAACGCCCGCCAGAGGAGTTCCTGATCTGCCCGGCGAGGCCCGAGGATGCCGACGTAGAGACACTCCGA
>NZ_BSPC01000050.1 GCF_030160835.1 Labrys miyagiensis
CGACCTCTCCCTCGAAAGCCTCATGTTCCACATGGCCGGCGGAACAGGCCTCTCCGCACTCGAACACGAATTGCAAGCCAGGGGAACAAACCCGATGCCCGCGCAACAGTAGAGCTGAAGGCCTGGGACATGATCCGATCCAGCATCGGCATGCCCCAGCGCCCCGGACAGCGCTGGGGTTGCTCAAGGCTCGTGATACCCGCTGCTTGCACGTGAGAGCCCCGGCCTGTGACATACCGTTCGGGATTTTGGTTGGCACAGCACGCCTCGGACGAGAAGTGCGAAGCCCGGGCCTTCATCTGCAGTGCCGCGCACCATTCGGACCGCGCCAGCAATAATGTCCTGGGCGACCGTAAAAGCCTCCGGGATAAGGACCGGTACCATATCGATGGCACGAGCCATACGGCCCCCGATATCGGCCGCCACCACATCCCTGAGCCGCCGGCACAACGAGGGAGGATGCGCCCGAACCCAGGGGCGCCGCAGGAAATCCGGCGAACGCTGGCGATGCTACCATCAGTGAAAACGCAATCGCTGCTATAGATTTCTTCATGAATCTAACCTTCCGATTTTACGGTTCGGCCCAGCCAGCAGGTGACGGTATACTTGTAAAAGCAAGTAGGGGAAAATAAAATCCACGAGAGGGTTAGACGCTACATCGGTTGGCGGCAGCAACGATTGCGCATCATCCGGCGATGGCAGCTGCCGCCAAGGACCGCGCCACCTAATCCTTTGAGCTAAGCAGCAGCCAAAAAATCCGGGTGGTACGGTATTCACGGCCGGCTTATTGCAACGCTGCCCGGCTGGGACCGGCCAGGGTGTCTGCGCCCAACCGCGGCTGCCTGGTCGGGACCCTGCTTCTACACCACCACCAGGGACCTGCCCTTGGGGTGTTTGCGGCTTATGTCTCGTGTCGCGGCCACGCCGTGATTGCCCAGGCGCTGTATTTCCCAACGTCTCGACCGACAATCCGGCCCGCCTGAAGGCAGCCCATATGCCTATGATCCCGCCTCCGCGGCGTACCGATCACACTCTTGCGCCAAGCAGGTTCGCATATTTGTCGGTGGCCTCAATCAGCCGATGCAGTGTGCCGGGCTCGGAGAAGGAGTGGCCGGAATCCTCGACGAATTGCAGTTCAGCCTTCGGCCAGCGCTTGGAAAGCTCCCAGGCTGTGATCGGGGGGCAGACCACGTCATAGCGGCCCTGCACGATCGTGCCTGGGATGTTGGCAAGCCGGGTGGCATCGCGCAGGAGTTGCCCCTCCTCCATCCAGCCGCCGTGTACGAAATAATGATTCTCGATGCGCGCAAAAGCGAGGGCGAACTGTTCCTGGGCATGGCCCGTCGCCGGCCCTTCGGGCATCAGGGTGGAGGTCTCGCCCTCCCACACGCTCCAGGCCCTCGCCGCCGCAAGCCGCAGCGCCGCGTCATCGCTCGTCAGGCGGCGGTGGTAGGTCAGGATCGGATCGGCCCAGGACTGTGGTGGCAAGTCCTCGCGGAAGGACTCCCACTTGTCCGGGAAGAAATAGGAAGCGCCTTCCCGGTAATACCAGTCGAGTTCCATGCGACGCAGGGTGAAGATGCCACGCAGCATCAGCGACGCAACCAGCTCCGGATGGGTCTCGGCATAGGCAAGAGCGAGGGTGGAGCCCCAGGAGCCGCCGAACAGGCTCCAGCGGTCGACCTTCATCACCTCCTTGCGCAGGCGCTCCATGTCGGAGACGAGGTGCCAGGTCGTATTCGCTTCCAGATTGGCATGCGGACGCGAGCGCCCGCAGCCGCGCTGATCGAACAGCAGCACGTTCCAGCGCCGGGGATCGAAAAGGCGGCGATGCTTGGGCGAACAGCCTGCGCCCGGGCCGCCATGCAGGAAGGCGACCGGCAGCCCATCCGGATTGCCCGCGAGTTCCCAATAGATCGAATGCCCGTTGCCGACGTCGAGCATGCCCGACCGATAGGCCTCGATTTCGGGATAAAGCCCACGCCTCAGCGTGCCATCCGGCTCGCTCGAGCGATCAAACGCCATAATCAAATTCCCGCACTATCGATTCGGAATGGCTGGGAAGCCACTAGGTTCCCGCCTGACCATAAGGTCGTCCATACCTACCGCCAATAATACCACCGTCAAGCCGGGTGCCGTGGCTCGGGACGATTCGCCCTAGATAAGCGCATCGTTCATCCAGGTTAAACGATTCACGGCCCGGATGGCCTTGGACCGCGCCCCTTGCGGGGCGTGACCCGTTGGCATGTCGTCCTCAGTGCAGGATCTGGCTGAGGAACTGCTTGGTGCGCTCATGCTGCGGATGGGAGAAGAAGGCGTTGGGCTCGTTCATCTCGACGATCTGGCCGGCGTCCATGAAGATGACCCGGTCGGCGACCTGGCGGGCGAAGCCCATTTCGTGGGTCACGCACAGCATGGTCATGCCGTCATTGGCGAGCGAGACCATGGTGTCGAGCACCTCCTTGACCATTTCCGGATCGAGGGCCGACGTCGGTTCGTCGAACAGCATGATCTTGGGATTCATGCACAGCGCGCGGGCGATGGCGACGCGCTGCTGCTGGCCGCCCGAGAGCTGTCCCGGATATTTCTTGGCCTGATGCGGGATCTTGACGCGATCCAGGAAAGCCATGGCCCGTTCCTCGGCTTCCTTCTTGGGCATCTTGCGCACCCAGATCGGCGCCAGCGTGCAGTTCTCCAGCACGGTGAGGTGCGGGAAGAGATTGAAGTGCTGGAACACCATGCCGACCTCGCGGCGCACCTCGTCTATGCGCTTGAGGTCATTGGTGAGCGGGATGCCATCCACCGTGACCGAGCCCTTCTGGAACTCCTCCAGGCGGTTGATGCAGCGGATCATGGTCGACTTGCCGGAGCCCGAAGGACCGCAGATGACGATACGCTCGCCGCGCCGGACCTCGAGGTTGACATCCTTGAGAACATGGAACTCGCCAAACCACTTGTTCATGTCCTTGATCTGCACGGCGGATTCGCCGGAATCCCGAGGTGAAGCTGCCAGGGACATCGAAGCCATAGGGACGCCTTTTCCTTGCTCTCCCCGCGCGAGATGACGCGGGCCATTCCTGTCGACCATCATACCCTAGCGCGGCGCCATGGGGAACGCCAGCGGTTGGCTCTCCCCACAACGCAGGATGCAGCTTCCTTCCCTCTTCTCAACCACAGCTTGCATCGTCTATCATCACGCCTGCTCCACGGGAAGCTTAACCATCTCGCCTCGTCCGAAGCGCAAGCGCTTCTCAAATGACGCAAATGAGGCCATAGTCCTGGCACTCAGAATGGAGATTAAAATGAAAAAAATTCTTATCACTGCAGTGATCACCTTTGCTGCCCTTGGATCATCGGCATATGCTGATGGAACACTGGACAAGATAAAATCTTCCGGCTCAATCACCCAAGGCGTGAGAGAGTCCTCCGGTCTCGCCTATACGCTCGGAAATGGTGTCTATACGGGATATCACTACGACGTTTGTCAAAACATAATCGCAGATATCAAGAAGAAGCTCGGCCTTGAGAAGCTGGAGATCCGCTATCAGCCGGTCACCTCGCAGAACCGCGTACCGCTGGTTCAGAACGGCACCGTGGATATCGAATGCGGTTCGACGACGAACAACACGGCACGCGCCAAGGATGTCGCCTTTGCCGACACAGTTTATGTCGAGGAAGTGAAGATCGCCGTTCGCGCCGACTCGTCCATCAACAAGCTTGAGGACCTAAACGGCAAGACGGTCGCCACCACGACCGGCACCACCTCGGTGCAGACCCTGCGCAAGAACAAGCGCGCCAAGGATATCACCTTCAACGAAGTCTATGGCAAGGACCACGCCGATAGCTTCCTGCTGCTGCAGAGCGGAAGGGCCGACGCCTTCGTGATGGATGCCTCGATCCTCGCCGCGAACATCGCCAGGGCGCAGGACCCCAAGGTTTTCAAGATCCTGCCGGAGGTCCTGTCGGTCGAGCCAATCGCCATCATGATCCGCAAGGACGACCCCGACTTCAAGAAGGCCGTCGATGAGAGCATCACCGAGCAGATCAAGAACGGTACCATCGCCAAGCTCTACGACAAGTGGTTCATGCAGCCGATTCCGCCGAACAATGTCACGCTGAACATGCCGGCCTCGGAAGCGACCAAGAACGCCTGGGCCAACCCGAACGACAAGCCGGCCGAGGACTACAAGCAGCCCGGTCAATAAGGCCGAGCCCGCCGGGACCTCAATTGCCTCGTTGTGGACGCGTCGCGCCGCTGGCGTAGCGCTTTCCGGCCAGGCGGCAGGTTCCATGCCGCGATGGCGTGAGCAAAACGCCCGCGGTGCTCAGATAAGAAGAATGTTTTGTATCTTTGCCTCACCGCCCCTCCCCGGAAGGGCGGTGAGGAGGCAGGTACGGGTTTGGGCAAACCATGATGACTTATTGGCAGGATGTGTGGGATCGCTGGCAATTCCTGTGGGATGACCGCGGGGACGGCGTTACCTACTTTCAATGGATGATTTCCGCCTGGGGATATACGGTCGCGGTGGCCTTCACCTCACTTGTGATCGCACTGGTGTTGGGCTTCATCATCGGCACGCTGCGAACGGTGTCGCAGCACAGGATTCTCTCGACCTTTGCAACCGGCTGGGTCGAGTTGTTTCGCAATATCCCAATCCTTGTTCAGCTCTTCATCTGGTTCTTCGTAATCGCCGAACTGGTTCCAGGCATGAAGAGCGTCCCGGGCTTCGTTCTGGCCTGCTGCGCCCTCGGCTTCTTCACCTCGGCCCGTATCGCCGAACAGGTGCGTGCCGGCATCCTGGCCCTGCCCAGTGGCCAGCGCAACGCGGCCTATGCCGTGGGCTTCACACAGGTGCAGGCTTATCGCTATGTGATTCTGCCCCAGACCTTCCGCATCATCATTCCCCCTCTGACCAGCGAGGCGATGAACATCGTCAAGAACTCTTCGGTGGCCTTTGCGGTGTCAATTCCAGAACTGATCAGCTTCGCCATGCAAACACAGGAAGAGACCTCGCGCGGCGTCGAAGTCTATCTGGCGGCGACGGTGCTGTATGTCCTGACTGCACTGACGGTCAATCGGGTGATGGCTTTTATTGAAAAACGCACACGCGTTCCCGGCCTGCATGCGCAAGCAAAGGGGGCGCACTGATGCCTACGATCGATTTTTCCTTCTTCACCTGGGCCAATATCAGCAACTATCTGCTCAGTGGCCTCTATTTCAGCGTGTCGCTGACCATCGCGGCCACGATCGGCGGCATTGCGCTGGGCACCATCATCGCGCTGATGCGCCTGTCCAACATCAGGCCCCTTGAATATATCGCGACCATCTATGTCGACCTGATGCGCAGCATCCCGCTGGTGATGGTGATCCTGTGGTTCTTCCTCCTGATGCCGTCCGGCTTCTACGACTTGTTCCCGGGTGGCATCGGCAACAAATACCGGGCCGAGATCTGTGCGCTGATCACCTTCGTGGTCTTCGAAGCGGCCTTCTTCAGCGAGATCGTGCGTGCCGGCATCCAGTCCCTGGCCCGCGGCCAGACAGCCGCCGGTTATGCCCTCGGCATGACCTATGGGCAGAATATGCGCTACATCGTGCTGCCCCAGGCGCTGCGGAACATGCTGCCCGTCTTTCTTACGCAGACCATCGTGCTCTTCCAGGACACATCGCTGGTTTATGCCATCGGCGCCTACGACATCCTCAAGGGCTTCGAGATCATGGGCAATACCTTCGGCCGCCGGATCGAGAGCTACCTCCTCGCCGCCGTGGTCTATTTCGTCATCTGTTTCTCGATGTCCTTGCTCGTCAAGCGACTGAACCAGAAAATCCGCATCGTGCGCTGAACTGAAGGACGCCAATCAAATGATCGAAATGAAGAGCGTTTCCAAATGGTATGGCCCGACGCAGGTTCTCGATGACTGCTCCGTCCAGATCAACAAGGGCGAAGTGGTGGTTGTCTGCGGGCCGTCCGGCTCGGGCAAGTCCACGCTTATCAAGACCATCAACGCCCTGGAACCGATTCAGAAGGGCGAGATCTGGGTCGACGGTGTCGGCGTCCACGACAAGGCCACCAACCTGCCCAAGCTGCGCAGCCGCGTCGGCATGGTCTTCCAGCATTTCGAGCTGTTCCCGCATCTTTCGGTGACGGACAATCTCACCATCGCCCAGGTGAAGGTGCTTGGCCGCAAGGATGACGACGCCGAGAAGCGCGGCCTGAAAATGCTGGAGCGTGTCGGCCTCATCGCCCACAAGGACAAGTTCCCGGGCCAGTTGTCCGGCGGCCAGCAGCAGCGCGTCGCCATCGCCCGCGCCTTGTCGATGGATCCGATCGTCATGCTCTTCGACGAGCCTACCTCGGCGCTCGACCCGGAGATGGTCGGCGAAGTGCTCGACGTCATGGTCGGGCTCGCCTCGGAAGGCATGACCATGATGGTAGTGACCCACGAAATGGGCTTTGCCCGCAAGGTCTCGGACCGCGTCATCTTCATGGATGTCGGCGGCCGCATCCTGGAGGACACGACCAAGGACGAGTTCTTCGGCAAGATCGAGGAGCGCCAGCCCCGCACCCGCGAATTCCTCAACAAGATTCTGCAGCATTGACCAGAACTGGCCCGTTCAAGTGACCGTATCCCTTATGGCCGATACGAACAGCCAAATTGCAACCATCACCAGCATGGTCGCGTAGATGCCGCCTTGAAGCCGCAGCGCCCGCGCTGAGGCAAAACGCCTGGCAATCCACATGCCTCCCGCCGCCCAGGCGAAATGGGAAAGCAGGCTTAGCCCGGTGAGATAGGCTGCCACGACGGAGGCGTTGTGCCACACGCTCGCGTCACGCAGGTGGAACTGGGCATAGATGATCACCAGCAGGGCAAGCCCCTTGGCATTCAGGGTCTGGACCAGCATCCCCCCCAGAAAGCTCATCGGTGTCAGCGCACCCGTGGCTGCTTCCTGCTTGTGCAAGCTGCGGACCATATCGATCCCGATCACGAGGATCACGACGGCTCCGATAAGTTGGACGATGGTGAGGATCGTGGGAAAGCGCGAGAACAATTCCCCTACCCCCAGCCCTACCAGAAGCGCCGGCAGGAACACCATGAGATCCATGCCGAGGATCATGGGAATGCATTTCGCCACGCCATGACGGCTCGCCGCTGCCGCGCACATGAAATTGGTCGGCCCCGGGCTAAACATGAGGGGGAAAACGAGCAGGAACAGCTTGGCAAAGTCGTCGGGGCTCAAGTCCTCACCTCTTGGGCAGTTACCTCAAGTTAAATAGACGGAATTTCTGTTTTACAGTTGCCATAACCTATAGGACAATTGTTTGGGTCGTTCGAGGCCAGGTGACCACCGAGGATTATTGTCCCACATGCCGGATTCTCCTAAGGTCATCATCATAGGCGGTGGAATTGGCGGCTTATCCATTGCAAATGCGCTGACACAGATCGGCATGGAATGGGAAATTCATGAGCGCTCGCCGCAGATTGGCGTCGGCGGAACAGGACTTACTCTATGGCCCAATGCGCTCCGGGCCCTGGGCCGGCTTGGCCTGGATGAGAGGGTGATTGCCCTCGCCGATCCGCTGGAACTGGGTGAGATCTACGACTGGCGGCATCGCCATTTGAAATCCGTTCCCCTGCATCGCGTCCACGAACACAGCGGTCTGCCCCTGCTTTGCATGCGGAGGGTGGATCTTTACTCCGAACTGTTGCGTCCGCTTGACCCGGCCCGAATCCACGTCGGCAGTCGTTGCATGGCTTATCAGCGGGCGACGGAAGGGGCCGTGCTGTCATTCGAGGACGGCACGACCAGAACCGCCGATGTCGTCGTTGCCGCCGATGGCGTGCGGTCGCACCTGCGCGATGCAATGATAGAGCTTGATCCGCTGCGCTACGTCGGCTGGATGACCTGGCGCGGCGTGGCCAAGCTCGATCCTGGTACTTTCCCGAGGAGGCGTTATCGGGAGTTTTTTGGCCGCGGCAGTCGCTTCGGCGTGTTCTGGATCCGCGATGATTACGTCTACTGGTATGGGACGCTCAACAGCGCCGTTCACGACAGGCCGGCCATCGACCCTGCTCACCAGGCCGAGGCTCTCTCCCATTTCGCCGATTGGCCGGAACTGGCCAGGGTGGTCATTTCCGCTACCAAACCGGACGATCTCGTTCGCACCGGCGTCTATGACAGCTTGCCGCTGCCGCGCTGGACCGATGGTGCAATGGCACTCCTTGGTGACGCCGCCCATCCCATGACACCGGATCTGGGCCAAGGCGCCTGCCAGGCCATGGAGGACGCCCTGGCGCTCGCGCAATGTCTGAAAGACAGTCAGAATATTCCGGCCGCCCTGCACTCCTATCAGTCCATCGGGCTGGCCCGGACCTCCCCCCTAGTCGCCCGCTCACGCAAGGTCGGCAAGATAAGGCAATGGGAAAGGCCTGCGGCAGCGGCATTGCGCAACACCATCATGCGTCTCATGCCCCAAAGCGCCATCCTTAAGCTTTTCGAAACGTGATCGTCCTGCCCGTCATGACCAGCTTGAGTCGAGCCTCCAATCCTACCGCCGCCGCTCTCTGCCTGCTTTGTGCCGTGAGCTATGCGGTGACAGGCATTGCCTTCTTCGTCGATCCAAGTTCCCAGCTTCGGCCGGGTACGCCTGAATATTGGGCAATGCTGGCCAACGCCCCACTCGGGCGGCTGGTCTTTCTGATGGCCTTTGCCCTGGCCGGCATCACGGCCTTCTGCGCGATGCCGGAAATTCGCCGCCTTATTGCGCCGATGAACAGCCTGGGCCGCCTGGCGGCATCGCTTGGTCAGCTTGGCTTCGGGGTAACCGCAATCAGCTATGTCCGGCTTATCGGCGGCGAAGCCCAGCGCGCCCAGGCATTCGCGGCAGGATCCGAGGATGTGAGGCAGTCCATTGCCTCCTTCTCACTCTCTCTCGATCCGCAGGGCTGGCTCATCTTCTTCTCGAGCGGTCTCTGCCTCCTCATCTTCGGCTGCGTCGGCTGGCGCGCTGGAACGATCCCCAGAGCAATCGCGGCGCTCGGATTGATTTGTGGCTTGCTCTACATCGTGGCGTTCGCGGCGAGAGCCACTCAACACATGCTCGTGGTCGACATCGCGGCAGGCCTCGGGGCCGTGGTGATAGGGCCGATCTGGTGGACCAGCCTGGCCCTCAGGTTCCTGACCGCGCCCGCTCAGCCCTCGTCGATTCGATAGGCATCCAACCCGCGCAATTCGACCGCTCGCTGCCATTCGCGCAAAGCCCGCACATGGTAAAACGGCACGTGACGAGACCAGATCTCCCACAGCCGGGAGAAAACGGGTCGAATACCCGTGATCTGATTTAGGACATATCGTTCCGTTTCACCCTGCCATTGCCGGGACACCGTGCAAAAACCTCCATGTGCCGACAGCATCAGATTAAATAAGAGTCGGTACAGGGACCGGGGCACAATCCGCCTGGCGAGGGAGGCCGGGGTGAGGCGCGAGGGTGCACTCTCCCCGCCGATGAAATCGGTCAGCCATGTTTCCGCTTCCACACGGACACCCGCCAATCGTGCCATGCGGACGACAAAGCCGACGCAACTTCTGTCCAGCAAGTCAAAGCTCAGACTGCCTTCGTCCCTCCGATTCTGGAGACTTTCGACGAAGCCACAGATGCGATCGAAATCCTCTCGATGCAGAGAGATCCTTGTGATCAAGGGATTCCAGGCGATACGGTCGTATTTGTCCGGCAGAAGAAGCATGCCGGGCATCCGCAATCCCGGATAGTCGTCAGGTTCGATGCCGGTACTCTCGTCCGGGAAAAAACCGATCGGCCGAACTCCCCCCTCACAATCGATCAGGCGGACAAATGCATGTCCGTGATTGGTCACGAGACCAGGCACATTCGCCTTGCATATGGATACCACTTCCATCACAGGCGCAACTGGACGCTCGCTTTCATCCAGCCAGCGAACCGGCCGCAAGCAAGTCCACTGAGCGCGGGCATCCACTGGGCCGCGCTGGCCGCCTCCCAGCTGGTCGGCCTTGCTCTGGCGGCACAGCATCGCCTATTCGGCAGCGATCGGCTGATGCATTCTCCTCAGGTAGCTGCGATCGGGTACGACGTGCAATTCTCGGGCGGCAAATCCTGCGACGAATTCTTCGTGGCTGGCGAAATAATGCATGAATTGCTCGCCGGACATCACTTCGTCGAAGGTCGGCCTGGAGCCCGAGACGCCGCGAACACGGGCGAACATCGCATCGAGCTTTGCCTCCTCGAAGTCGAGATAAGCCCCGGGTGCGATCTGCACGAGGGTGGACGTGAAGCAGCATGCCGTGTCGACGCAATTGGTCTGGATTTCCGGCGGCACGCGTCCGTTGGCGAAGACCCAGGCCATGCGATCGGGAAAGGCAAGCAGATAGATTGCCGAGATCAGCTCGAAATTGCCCTGGGCGTCGAAATCAAACTCGCTGGCATTCCGATTGTCGGTCTCAGGCGTAAGGATGGGATTCCAGGCCGGCATGCCGATGATCAGCGGCTCAACCCTGTCTTCGTAGTGCTCGATCAATTTCTGACCATGCATGACGACAGAAAGAATATCGGCTTCCGTCACCCTGGACAGGCCGAGCATTGCGCCGAGTCCTGCCTGAAGACCAGCGCGTATTGCCAGTTCCTGGGACTGCATGCGATGCAAGAAGCCAGCAGGCTCGTCCGTCTTCTTTTTCAGGCGCAGATTTTCGTCGACGCCCCAAGCTTTTGGTCCGCTGGGAATATGATGCCGATAGAGATCGCCATCGTAGGTTTCCTGCCAGGTCAATACACAGTCCAGCCCTTCATCCCGAAGCTCGCGGTAGTGATGTTCATGCATCGGCACAAGGCAGATCGACACCCTTGCATCTGGATTTACAGCTGACGTTTCTTCCTTGAGGCCGCGGACCAGTCCCTTGAGATGCTCTTGCAGCAATACGAGATCGTCACCGCCCGCGATTTCGAAGTGAGAAAAACCCTTGCGCGCAAGGATGCGGGCCTGCTCCCGAATTGCGGCCTCGGTGATGGAAAGGCGCACCATATCCTTGTTATCGGCACGCCACCCACAGAAGCGGCAAGTACTCGAACAGAATGATGTTACTTCGATGGGCACCATTGTCGCGACACTTTGCCCAAACGTCCGTCGACGCTGGTCGCGCGCGGCACGTATAACCTTATTTCGCAAATCAGGATCTGGTTTATTACGCACCAGACAAAGCAATGATGCCATATCTTCGGATGACAACCCTTCGGATGGACTCCGGCGATGCAAAACATCCCTGACACTCTCGAAAAAAGAGCCCGGATTATTACTGCAAAGATCCTCCATACGCTTAAAAACACTCAAAGCATTGCTGAAAATCGACAAATAAAACTGAGACGATATCGAGTCGCGCATCGATGTATCCCCCTGTGTTTTATATATTCCTTAAATATCTAACCATGAAACTCAAAGACGTGCAATCAGAACGAGAAATCTAAATAGCATATCTATCCTAAGAACTTGAACAGACAGTCAATTGGCGCCCCAACACCTGACGATGCAGGAGACTGGCGACTATCAACTCAACGCGATCGGGTTGACGCGCTGCTCTCGACAGCGGCATGTTTTGTTCTCCTCGTTGGTGTATTGATTCCTTCATGAAAAAAATCAGCAAAAGTGAAATTGCCACGTTTGGCGAAAACACCCGTCTCGTCATTGGTGGGCGCGATCCGTCGGATCATCACGGTTTCGTCAATACCCCGGTCTACCACGGCTCCACCGTGCTGGCGCCTACGGTGAAGGACCTGCTCAGCCACAGCCAGCGCTACAGCTATGGCCGCCGCGGCAACCCCACCACCGAGGCTTTCGAGGAAGCGATGAGAGCGCTCGACGGCAGCGCCGGCGTGGTGACTTGCCCCTCGGGACTGTCGGCCGTCTCCACCGCCCTGCTCTCCTGCCTGTCGTCCGGCGACCATCTCCTGATGATCGACACGACCTATCAGCCGACCCGCACCTTCTGTGACAGGGTCCTGAATCGACTGGGCATCGAGATAAGCTATTACGACCCGCTGATCGGGACAGGCATCGAAGAACTCATCCGCTCCAATACCAAGGCCGTATATCTGGAGGCACCGGGCTCGCAGAGCATGGAAATTCCCGATATTCCCCTGATCGTCGCCGCAGCGCGCCAGCACGATTGCACGATACTGCTCGACAACACCTGGTCGACGCCGCTTTATTTCGATGCCTTCGGCCATGGCGTCGATCTCTCGATCCAGGCCGGCACCAAATATATCGTCGGCCATTCCGATGCGATGTTTGGCGTTGTCTCCGCCTCCCGCAAGGCCTGGCCCGCGTTGAAGAAATTCTATGGCGACAGCGGCCTGTGTGTAGGCCCCGAAGATGTTTTCCTGGCCCTACGAGGCCTGCGCACCATGGGGGTGCGCCTGCGGCAGCATCAGGACAGCGCGTTGCGCGTAGCGAAATGGCTCGCCTCGCGACCGGAAGTGCAACATGTGCTGCATCCCGGACTCGACGGCGATCCGGGGCACGCCCTCTGGAAGCGCGATTTCAAGGGCGCTTCGGGCCTGTTCTCGATCATCCTGCAGCCGGCCCCGGATGCCGCCGTCGCCGCTTTCCTGGACGAGTTGAAGTTCTTCGGCCTGGGTTATTCCTGGGGCGGCTATGAGAGTTTGGCCCTTCCGTTCGACTGTTCCGAATACCGTAGCGCCACGACCTGGAACCCGGGCGGACCAGGCGTTCGCTTCCATATCGGGCTCGAGGACGTGGCCGATCTGATCGCCGACCTCGATGCCGGCCTCGCTCGCTTCAGAGCGTTGAGTATTTCCTAACGCCGGTTCCCGCTCAGCCGCGTCGGATGAGTGTCCTCGGCGATGTGGTAATCGCCTGCCTGCCCGGTTGGCCCGTTTCGAACGGTGCAAGGAGTTCGTGTTCATTCGAATGCACGCACGGATGACGAGCGGGAACTCCCCCGGCCCTGGGGAGTTTTTCCATGGATGTCAACGATACCATGGAGGATCTCATGAGTACGATTCGGAAGATCGCCCTAGCAGCTTTGTTGGGTGCAGGAACGCTAGCCCTCGCCACAGGCGGCGCCTCTGCACGTATTGTATGCAATGAAGACGGCGACTGCTGGCATGTGAGAGACGCCTATGACTACCAGCCAGGCTTCAGGCTTAGCGTCCATCCCGATGACTGGCGCTGGGGAGAAAGCGATAAGTACCGCTGGCGCGAACATGAGGGCCGCGGATACTGGCGAGGCGGCGTGTGGGTCCAATTCTAGCCGCCTCCGCGTGCCGATCCTTGGAAGAATAGAGAGCTGAGACGCTGTCCCCGCCTGGACTAGGAGGATGTCGGGGGCCATCACGCCCGGTGGTAACCCGACCCTCGAAGGCGCGGCCTATGACGCACAATTGGCCGTAGGCTCGCGAAATGGCCGGGCACTCCCAAAGACAGAGGGGCGGCTTGTGGGCTGCCCCAATGCATTGCCTCTTCCTATATGCTCCGGGCTCGCCATCCTCAGCACACTGCCTCCGAAGCATGAGCGGTCAGGAAGCGCCGCCCTGCTTCGCAGCCTCTGCCTCCGCCCTGGCCTTCTCCGCCGCGCGTTCCTTCAGTACGAAGGAGACGTTGCGCAGATAGATGAGCAGGCCCGAGCCCTGGCCGATGATGTAGACGAGATCGGCTCGGATCAGCGCGTAGAGGAAGAGCAGCGCGCCGCCGCCGATCGATAGCACCCAGAAGCTGAAGGGAATGACGCTCTTGCCGGCCCGCTCACTCGCCCACCACTGCACGACGAAGCGCGCCGTGAACAGGGTCTGCGCGAACAGCCCGAGCCAGAGCCAGAAGTCGAACTTCGTATAGAAGACATTGTGCAGATAGCCGCCGAGGGCGTTGGACAGTTCAACCAGCATCGTTGGCTCCCCCGGTGACGACTGGCACCCGACGTCGGCGGCGAACCAGCCACCAGACGCCCACGAGATCGAGAATGCCGACCCAAAGCCGGTCGAAGAAACCGTAATTCGAGACGCCGGTGAGCCGGGGCCTGTCGACCACGTCGACATGGCCGACATCGAAACCCTCGCGCTTGACCAGGGCCGGCATGAAGCGGTGCAGGGCGTCGAAATAAGGTAGCGCCAGGTAGACGTCGCGCCGGACGGCTTTCAGGCCGCAGCCGGTGTCGCGTGTGCCGTCCTTGAGCACCCAGGCCCTCACATTGTTGGCTGTCTTCGACTGCCAGCGCTTGAAGCCGGTGTCCTTGCGGCCGAGGCGCTGGCCGGCAATCATGCCCGTGGTCGGGCCGCCGGACGTGAGCGCGTCGACGAGTGCGGGGATATAGGCCGGATCGTTCTGGCCATCGCCGTCGATCGTCACTATGAGACTGCCACGCGCATTGCGCACGCCAGTGCGCACCGCACAGGACTGGCCGCAGGAGGCCGCGTGCCTGAAACTACGCAGGAAAGGCAACTCCGTCTGGAGACGCTGCAGTTCGGCAGGCGTGGCGTCACTCGACCCGTCGTCGACATAGACGATCTCGAAGCTGCGTCCGGACAAGGCCCGCGCAATCTCCCGGATCAGCGGCTCGATATTGCCCGCCTCGTTGCGGACGGGCACCACGACGCTGATCTCGGGCGCGTTGCTTGCAAGTGTCATTGGGGCTCTGACCTTATCGGCGCGCTCGCCACGCCGTGAGCAGCGTCTTTGCCGCGTCTTGCCCCCGCAACGCAAGAGCGCCGTCGTCGTTTTGCCGGAAAACAAGGCCGCGCCGCGCAAGAAACTGCGCAAACCACAGGGTTGAGAACCAGCCGAACAGCGCGCCGGCCACCACGTCGGCGGGATAATGCGCGCCGATTACCACGCGGCTGATGCATACCAGCGTGCCGAGGATGAAGACGTAGGGCCGCAGCCGCGGCCCGCAGCACAGCACCAGCACCGCCGCCACCGTCCAGGCCGTGGTGGCGTGTCCCGAGGGAAAGCTTGCATTGCTCGCGCGCCAGGAGAATGGCTCGAAATGCAGATAGGAGCCGGGAGCGACATGCAGCGGACGCACGCGCCCGATCATGCGCTTGCCGATATTGACGATCAGGCCGGTGGCGGCAATCGCGGTGAAGGCGAAAGCCAGTTGCAGCCAGAACTGTCGCAAGGCCACGTCGAGACGTGGCGGCAGTTCGAGATCGACCATGGCCAGCAGGACCAGCGCGATGCCGATGGGGATAAGATAATAGCCGGAGTCACCGAGATTGGTGATGATGGAGGCGATATGCACGACGCTGCGCGGCCATTCCGGCAAAATGCGCTGCGAAGCCGGGTCCGCCAACAGTATCAGGGCGACGACCAGCACGGCGCAAAAAGCCAGGGCGGCGGAAGGGGAAACTCGCCCAAACAGCGGCGCTGAAGGAAAACGCGCTGGGGCACGCAGGCGCTGCCAGAGCGCGCGCCAAGCTTGCGTATGGCTCCATTGCCGGACGGCATTCCTCAAGGCAGCACGCGCAGGGCCGTTGCGCCGCCGATCTGGAGAGCCGTCCTCACTTGCATGCAGTCTGCGGCAGGAAATCGAGCGAGGCCATGGTACCCCTGAGGCGGAAATCGCCGTAATCCAGGGTGAGATTGCCCGAAATGCCGTCGGCATAGAGGTCGAAGGACATGGTGTAGACTGGCGTCTGCTCGCCCACGACCTTCTTGGTCGGGTCGAAATAGGAAATGGTCACCGGCCAGCGATCGACGCCGTCGAGTTCTTTGGCGCCAATGGCGGCGCCCTCGCGCGGCTTGTCCGGCGAGATCGTGGAGCCGATCACGGCCAGGGTGTCGTAGATCTTCTGGCCGCCATCCGAGCCGTCATAGACCTGGCTTTCAAATACATGCTCGCCGCCCTGCGCGGCCGCCACGATCGCCTTCATCTGCCCGGTGGGGAAGAGCACTTCCTTGGAAAGGTCGAACTTGGTCGTCTTGGGTTTCTTCAGCGCCACCGCGATGCCACCGCTGTCCGCCCGGCTCGCCTGGCCGTCGACCACGCCGTCGACCTTCTGGTTGGTGTAGTTCTGCGAATTGAAGCGGAAGCTGTGGCCCTTGTCGTCCTCGAAAGTGACCGACCGCAGGTCCGAGGTGTTGACGCCGCCTCCGCTCAGGCCAATCTCGGTGACCTGTCGGAAATTGAGCGCGTAGCCATCGCAGGGATTGCCGGAAAAATCATAGACGATGCGGCCGCGCATGCTGTCGACGCTGGTGGACTGCTTGCGGCTGTCGAGCTGCAAATCATAGACCGCGCGATGGGCCACGAAGGGTACCGAAGTCGCCGGCTTGACCGGCGTTGCCGCGGAAACCTGTTTCGGGGTGGAAGCGTCCTGCGCCAGGGCCGGCACTGTCAGGCCAACCGTACCCAGAAGAACCATGGCGCCGAAATTGGCCGCACGTGTCATCGGCATGAAGCAATAATCCGTTTCAGAAGTCCGTGATGGCTTGGAGGCTGTTATAGGCAGCAGCCAAGGTCCCCGCAATGCACAAAGAGCCTGTGAATCGTGACGGAACTAGGGCCTGCCGTCGTCCTGGTTCTCGCGCGAATTCACATCCATCAACAAGGCTGTTTACGGTCCGTTCGCGGCTGCCATGCGAACGTGCCATAATGAGCCAAATTGCGAATCGCCTTGCGCGAAGCTTCTGCGAGACCATTTTTGAATGAGCGATAATTCCGATCTTTTCGGCAGCGATGAGCCTGTGTCCCCAAAGGGTCGAGCCGATAAATCCACCGATGGCAAGAAATTGTCGACCCTCTCGATCGCCGCGGCCTTGAAGGCGGAGATGGCGGCCAAGGCGGCGGGCAAGCCACCGATGACCAAGGCGCCTCCGCCCAAGACAAGCGAAGACAGCTATGGCGCCTCCTCGATCCGCGTGCTTGAGGGCATCGAGGCCATTCGCATGCGCCCGGGCATGTATATCGGCTCGACGGGGCCTGACGGAGATGGCCTGCATCACCTCTTCGCCGAGGTGATAGACAACTCTATGGACGAGGCGGTGGCGGGCCATGCCACCTTCATCGAGGTGGAACTGACAGTGGACGGCTTCGTCTGCGTCACCGACAACGGCCGCGGCATTCCGGTCGATCCGCATCCGCAATTTCCGGAGATGTCGACGCTCGAAGTGAGCATGACCAAGCTGCATGCCGGCGGCAAATTCAACTCCGACGTCTATGACACGTCCGGTGGCCTGCATGGCGTCGGCATCAAGGCGGTCACCGCCCTGTCTGAAGCGGTCGAGGTCGAGGTTGCGCGGGGACGCGAACTGTATCGGCAGCGTTTTGCCCGCGGCATGGTCCTTGGGCCCGTCGAGCATGTCGGCGCAGCCCCCAACCGGCGCGGCACGAGGATACGCTTCAAGCCGGACAACCAGATCTTCAAGCATGGCGCCACCTTCGATCCCAAGCGCCTGTTCAAGATGTCACGCTCGAAGGCCTATCTCTTCCGCGGCGTCGAGATCCGCTGGAAATGCGCCCCCGAACTGCTGCTGGGCGTCAGCGACGTGCCGGCCGAGGACAGCTTCAAGTTCCCGCGCGGCCTCGAGGACTATCTGCGCTCGGCCAGCGAGGGGCTCGAACTCGTCACCGAGCAGATCTTTGCCGGCAAGGTCGACAGGGCCGAAGGGCATGGCTCCGTCGAATGGGCCATCGGCTGGTTCGCCGAGGATGAAGGCTATGTCTCCTCCTATTGCAACACGGTGCCCACGCGCGAAGGCGGCACCCATGAGGCGGGCCTGCGCATTGCCCTGCTGCGCGGCCTGAAGGATCACGCCGAGCGCATCGGCAACAAGCGTGCCGCGCAGATCACCACCGAGGACCTGATGGCCTGCTCGGCGGCGATGCTTTCGGTCTTCATCCGCGAGCCGGAATTCTCCTCGCAGACCAAGGCCAAGCTGGTGACCACGGAAGCCAGCCGCATCGTCGAGCAAGCCCTGAAGGATGCCTTCGACCACTGGCTCGCCTCGACGCCATCGCAGTCGCTGAAGCTGCTCGATTTCGTGGTCGAGCGCGCCGAGGAGCGTCTGCGCCGCAGGGCGGAAAAGGACGTTGCCCGCAAGACCGCCACACGCAAGCTGCGCCTGCCCGGCAAGCTCGCGGACTGCTCGAACAATGCCGCGCAAGGCTCTGAACTCTTTATCGTCGAGGGTGACTCGGCCGGCGGTTCCGCCAAGCAGGCGCGCGACCGCGCCAGCCAGGCCGTGCTGCCCCTGCGCGGCAAGATCCTCAACGTCGCCGCCGCCGGCAGGGACAAGCTGGCGCAGAACCAGCAATTGCAGGACCTCGGACAGGCGCTCGGCTGCGGCATGGGCTCGCACTACCGCGACGACGATCTGCGCTACGAGAAGATCATCATCATGACGGACGCCGATGTCGACGGCGCCCATATCGCTTCGCTGCTGATCACCTTCTTCTGGCGCCAGATGCCGCGCCTGATCGAGCGCGGTCACCTCTTCCTGGCCGCCCCGCCCCTCTATCGCCTGACCCAAGGCACCAAGTCGCTCTATGCCCGCGACGACGCCCACAAGGACGAGATCCTGGCCAGCGTGTTCAAGGGCAACCAGAAGGTCGAGATCGGCCGCTTCAAGGGCCTGGGCGAGATGATGCCGGCGCAACTCAAGGAAACCACCATGGACCCGAAGAAGCGCATTCTTCTGAAGGTGACAGTGGAGGATGAGGAACGCGCCGACACATCGGGTTCGGTGGAACGGCTGATGGGCAACAAACCCGAGGCGCGCTTCACCTTCATCCAGGAACGCGCGGCGTTCGCCAGCGAGCTGGTGGATATTTGACCCGGGAGCGCGGATGTCCCTACGACACTGAAGTGAGTGTCGGACGATCCGCTCTCCCTTTCTCGTAAAGGGCACCGTTTCCAAGAGCGGACGAGACGTCCGCGCTCCCAGCATCAACGCAGCGGCAGCCTCTTATAGCGCCCCGGCTCTTCCGGATCATGGTGCTGCGTGTACGGCCCCTCCTCCACGAACAGCTTGTGGCAGAACGCCAGCTTGTCCTTCGACAGCGTCACGCCCAGGCCCGGCCCTTCCGGCACCGCGACCATGTTGTTCACCGGCGCGAACACGCCCTCCTCCACCACATCATGAGGCTGCATGCGGAAGAGCGACTGGTTCGGTTCGCGGATATGCGAGAAGGCCGCGCACAGATGCAGATAGGCGGCGCTGCCGATGCCGGTGTTGGCGCTGTAGCACCAGAAGTCGATGCCCATCGCTTCGCAGGCGCCGATGAAGCGCACTGTCCTGCCAATACCGCCATGCACATTCACGTCTGTGACGAAGGCGTCGGGCACGCCGAGCGCCACCGCTTTCTGGAAATCGACATTGTGGCCGGAGAACGGGATCGCCGTGTGCCGGCGCAGCGCCGCCATCTCCTCGAAGGTGACGCAGGGCTCCTCCCAATTGCGGATGTCGAGCTCCTCGATACGGGCGGCGATGCGGCGCGCTTCGGTGAGCGAATAGGCCATGTTGGAATCGATGCGGATCACCGCCTCCGGCCCCAGCTTCCTGCGCATCAGGCGTAGCGCCTCGATGCTCGGCTCGGGATCCTTGGTGCAGAGCTTGCCCTCGAAGATGGTGGTGCCGAAGCTCTCCTTGAGGCTCACACAGTAATCAGCCACGGCCTCTGGCGTGAGCTCGCCACCCTTGCCGTTCTTCTTCTGTCGGAAGCCGAAATAGTCGGCGAAGGCGATCTCCTTGCGCACGGCGCCACCGAGGAGGTCGTAGAGCGGCAGGCCGGTCGCCTTGCCCTTGATGTCCCACAGCGCCGTTTCGATGGCGGCGAAGGCCCGGATGGCGGCAAAATCGGTGTTGGAGGAAACGCCGCGCCAACTCGGCAGGCAGACGAGTTCGGCGCCGGCGATATCATGGGCGTTATGGCCAATGAGCAAGGGCGCAAGGCGCTGCTCGATGATGGCGCAGGCTTGCCAGGACGCCGCCTCTCCAAGGCCGGTGATGCCCTCGTCGGTCTCCACCTCCACCACGCAGCGTGAGGAACCGGGGAGCCAGCCGAACGACCACCAGTATGGCGCCTCGATCGGCAGGTTGATCGGCGTGGCGCGGATGGCGGTGATCTTCATGATGGGGCTGCCTGAGTCGGAAAAGGAGAGGGTCAGGCATAACACACAGGAAAGGTCGCGCAGACGCGACCTTCGTTTTACTCATCCCCATATTCGCGGCTGGAAAGGAACGGTCTCAGCGCCTGCTGCTGAGGTCCGGCACGTCCTCGCCGAGAGCGGTGGCAAGGTCGATCTGATGATCCTGCTCGTCGACGAGGATCTGCCGGATTTGCTCGGCCATGGCGAATTCGCCCAGCGCTTCGCATTGGTGCACGCGCTCGCGATAATTGCGGATGGTGTCGTTCTCGTTGTCGAGATCAAAGCGCGGCATCTGGCGGGCGTCCTCGGACGTCTTCACAGGCTTCGGCGTCACGGTCGGCATCTTGCCGAGATAGTCGATCTGACGGGAGAGGATGAGCGCGTGCTTGAGTTCCTCGCCGGCATGAATCTGGAGCTGATCGGCGATGCTCATATATTCCGCGCCCTTCAGCACCTGGGAATAGACAGTATAGGCGATGATCGCCTGGTATTCGCGCGACAGATCCTCATTCAGGAGTTCGGCAAGGCGATCGCGGGTGATGGTTTTCTCGGACTTGTCCATTTTCGAGTCAGGCATGCGTTTCCTCCTCCTCGCAAGATTGCTTAGGCAGGTTCAACGCAGCCTGATTGTTATCGTTCCAGTCGGCGCAGGATCTGTCGCATCCGGGAAGTGAAACACCATCACAAGAAAAAGGCCGGTCCTGCGACCTAATGCGGTTCACTTAAGGTGAATTGCACGAAAAAATAGGACTTAGCGACCAGGGTGGGATTAGTTTCCCACCCTGGTTGTTTTCGAATGGCGCGTACGATTGGGCATTACCCGGAGCTGTCGGCTCTATCGCGATCGATTGATGTGTCGTGGATAGCCCAGGTGCTTGCGAGCACGGGCAGAACCAGCGTTCGCAAGCGTAAGCTGCCAGCCGAGCAGGTTATCTGGCTGGTGATTGCTCTGGCGCTGTATCGGCATCAGTCGATCCCGGAGGTGGTAGCCCATCTTGATCTGACGCTGCCGGATGAGGTCAATCCAGACATTGCCAAGAGTGCGCTGACACAAGCACGGCAGCGCTTGGGACGAGCTCCGCTAGCCCAGTTGTTTGCGCTGAGTGCATCGTGCTGGGATGAGCGGCACCAATCTGGCAAGGCCTGGCGAGGTCTTGCCCGCTACGCGGTGGATGGGAGTACGCTACGAACCAGCGACAGCGTAGAAAACCGCACCCATTTTGGCGGCCAGGCGCATTCCGAGGGGCTGGTATCAAGCTATCCCCAGGTGCGCCTCCTCATCTTGACGGCCCTTGCCA
>NZ_BSPC01000051.1 GCF_030160835.1 Labrys miyagiensis
CTTTGAACACGTCGGCTCTGTCGTCCGCAGTCGGGACAAGCTCCGGTGGGAGAGCGTAATTGCAAGAGAATATGGACGCTCTCACCGACAATCTTGACTGAATCCACTGCGAAGCCGTCCGGCGCGAGGCTCGCACGCTGGAACCGATGGTGCATCCGCTGATCCTCCCATGAATCAGCCAAAGCATCACCCACCACAGCAGCAAATGTGAGTCAGAGCCAATTCTCGACGGAAATCAACATGCCTCGTCGGTGAAACGCCTCCGGCGGCCCGTCTCGACGATGGCCAACCGCTGGATCTGTCCACTGTCCATATCGATGTCCATAAGGACAATTCCGACAGCACCAGCTCATTCCTACAAGGCGGCCTCACTCGGAGGCGTACGAATAGGCGCTAGGCGACGACGCGTCGTGTGCATGCTTTGAAGCGGGCATTGCTGCCTCCATCGTTTGGCCATCTTAATCGCAATTGGAGCTGCCGGTCGTTGGTGTGGAAGATCCGCCGTCAATCAAAGCGGTTTCGCGCCGGCGGTTGGATTGCCGAGGTCATCGGTCGGCAAGAGCTGCTGATCGAAGGCCGCGAAATAGGCGGCCCACTCGGGCTGCCCCAGATCGACAAGCAACCCACCATCTTGCCAAACGTCATTGTGGTCATTGGTGTCGTCGCCGGCCCTATGGATATAACTGCCGGTCGAGCCCTGATTCATATGCGTATCGTGGATACCGAGATCGCCGCCGGTGTAAAAGCGCCCAAATAGATAGACGTCGCGCCCTTCGCTCTGAGCCTTGGCGAGAAGACGGATCAAGGAAGCCGCTGGCTCAACGTCAATCGACCCATCCATGATACCGCTATCTCGCCACGGACCAGTGCCGTCGAGGATGTTGCTGCGCTGAAAGTCAAGCGCCGGCAAGGCGAGCTTATCTGTGAGGTCCGATTTACCGGGAGCGCCGGCCGCAAGCGTTTGTGTCACTTCATGTTGGAAGTCGAAGACGAGTTTGAATTTAAGAAGGTCGTCGCTGTCGTTCGTGCCAACGTTGATCGCCACATCCCACATCTCTCCGGCAACGTCGAGTGAGCAATGAAGATGGTATTGCACTTCGTGCCGATGCTTGTCGTGTCCGCGGCTCCCTTTGAGCGTGGGGTCTGACGTAACTTTCGCCTTCACGTATCCATAGCCCAGCGTCATCTTGGGGGTCCTTTCATAAAGCAGAGTTCGGCACATCGCCGGCAAGAAGTGCTTGACGCCGCTCGGAATAAATCCATCCCGTGCTGGAGCGATCGCAAATCCAGATCAGATCAAACCAGTCAGGCCAGGTCGCAGGCGTTCCCGCACTCGGCGCGACCAGCCCGGCAATGGTTGGAATTAGCTTATGCTCCCAGGCGATCAGAACGATACCGCTTCGGCTCTTTACGTCCGCGGCGAGGCCCTCATGATCGTCTTTGAGATACGCGGTGATTAAGGGAACCCTGCGCGGGCCCAGATCAGAACGATTCTGTGATTTGGGAAACTTTGGGCTGGCCGGCTTCAGTGTAGTCAGCTTCAAGCAAAAGGTCGAATACCTTCGAGTTCCACGGATCTGGATAGGTCCCCACGGACGCTCCCAAGCGGTTCATCAGGCTTGGAATATTCCCGTGATGCCAGCAAACTAGGATGCTCTTGCCAGCGAATTTTGGTTCTGTGAGGAGTAATTTCGCAAGCGCACCGTAGTCTTGATCCGCAAAGGTGGAATTGAGAGGTAGGCCAAGGTTTTCGGCGAGTGGCATAACGGTTTGGATTGGACGCTCGCTATGCCTTGAAATCGATGTTGCAAAAATGAAATCGGGACGGCCGAACTTTTCCGGGAACCATTTAACAAGGGCTTGGGCCCGCGCACGCCCAGCTTCGGAGAGATTGGGATCGTTAGGATCGTCCATCTTCTCGGCGTGACGCATGACAAAAATCTTATTAGGCATTGCTATTCCCCCGACTAGAATTGGTAGGAGCATCTGCATCTGAGCTGAATCGCGTGTGTAAGAGCCGACGTCACGACGCGCCGGTGGCGCGTAAGCAGCGATCTCTAGTCTGTATGCTTTTGCAAAGCCTTTTGTATCCGCAACATCGCTGCGAGCCTCCCTGGCATTGCCTAGGCAAGCGCTTGCTTACTCAGCCAAGGAGGATACCATAGACATATTGCGAGTCAGGCAGGCTAAATCGACGTCGAGACATCGTATTTCTCCCCACGAGTACCAGGTTTTGAGCGCGCATACCGTATATCTGGACTAGAAATACGACAAATTATTATTAGAGACGCGCGATGCTACCGGCAGTTAGTGTGAAGACTAACGAATAATTGGTGATAAACTCGAAGTAGGTCGAATTGGCGTTCAATGAGGAACGATCAAAAGTACCGATATAGTCAGATTAAGTAGCAATCGTGACTCGCGCGTGACTCCTTCTGCTAACAAGCCCATTGTTTGTTGTCACAATTCATACTTTGTGGCGTTGATATTACTTCATCGCAGTATCCAGCATGATCTAAAATGAGTGCTTGATGCTTATCATACACGTTATACGCGATAATCATATAGATATAATCCATGATCGGTACAGATCTGGGCTTCTATAACCGGATCAACGAGCTGTGAACTCAAGAAGTGAGGCTGATTCATGGTGCTCAACAGGCTCTTCGTCGCATCTACCTTCGCGCTGGCCATTGTGTTTGCCGTTGGTCCGGCTACTGCCGGTAATCCAAGTGCTCTTTGGGACATTGTCAGCGGCAAATGTGTCTCCGAGCAAAGCCAACAAGTGGCACAGCCGACCTGCGCACAGGTCGATATTTCGCAAGGCCTCGGCAATGGCTTCGCGGTTCTGAAAGACAACGCAACAAGCAAACCGTTCGAATATCTCCTGATCCCCACCACGCGTATTGCAGGCACCGAAGATCCTCGCTTACTCGAGCCGTTAGCGCCCAACTACTTTGAGGACGCATGGGAGGCGCGTCACTTCATCGGAAAGTCACTTGGGACAGAGCCACAACGCGACATGGTCGCTCTGGCGATCAATTCCATGCAGGATCGCAGTCAGGATCAGTTTCATATCCACGTGGACTGTATTCGCGGCGATGTTCGTTCAAAATTGAAAGAGAACGACCAGAATTTTGGCTCTCAATCGACACAGCTTGATCTGCCGTCTCCGGACCATCCCTATGCCGTTCTTCGCCTGGTCGAGCAAAATCTTGCCGGCTCTAACCCCTTTCAACTGGTCGCGCAGGGATTGCCGGGCGCCTCCGGGCATATGGGCTTGATGACCATCGTCATCGTAGGAGCGACATTTCCCAATGGGCAGGAGGGCTTTTATGTTCTCGCCAGCCAGGCAAGCTCTTCCATGAGCGCCCACGGCGAAGATCTGATCGATCCAGATTGTCGCCTCGCCAACCGCTGAAGCCTCTTTCTTTTGAACGCGCCACGTCACTACGTTTGGGCAAGAGCCACATCGACCGGCTGTTTGCCCTACGGCTAGGTAAACCTGCATTTCCACCGCCATCGACGGCCCTTTACTCTGATCAAGCGAGGCACTTCATATGAAAGCCAACGCGGGTTCGCTTACCTACAACATGTCACTTCCAGGCACGGGGGTGCCAGCGGACGTGGATTTCGGCGGCCTCAAGTTCCTCCGAAACAGCTGCCCGAACGGCCTGCAGCCTCAAGTGCTGACGGAGGCTGAGGGCGACTATCTGAGATTGTGTGTTCAGAAGGACGCCTATCTCGCTGCAACCGATGGCGAGCCGTCCGAACGCGATCGATGCGAATTGCGGGACAGCAAGGTCAAGCTCGGCACCGCGGGGGAATATTCCTTTGACCTGCGGATCGAGAAGCCTTTTCCCATTGTCGATGCTCGCCTGGTCGTTGCCCAGATTAAAGCCCCTTATTACGACGGGGATGGTGGAAGCCCACTCTTCGCGCTTCGCTTCGAGCGCGGGAATTACTTTGCAACTGTGGAACACCTTTATGAGACGAAGGATGTCGAATTCAAGGATGGAAAGGAAATAAGCAAATATCTGACTTCGTTCGACGGCCGCTCCTGTTCCACCGGCAGTGCGCGCGCGTTTGATCACCATTTCTTCGGAAACAGCATCGCAGACGCCAAGGAACTGCAGATTAGAGCCATCTTCGCGACCAATGGTCTTCCATTGCCAGATTTCGTCGAGGAGCAATTTTCTCTATGTACATCCGGTGTGAAGGTGGAGGCGTACGAGGATCTGCCGCAAACACCCTATGAATGGCACCGCTTCAGATTGTGCGTAGCACCAACGAAGGTGAAGGACTATGCGGGCATTGTGGAGTTGTATGTCTCAAAGCCGAATGGGTCCGAGTCGCGACTAGTCGCCCGTGCAACGGGGGAATTTGGCCATAGGGGTTATGAGGATCCCGAACACAATACCGGCCCCATACCGAGCGAGGCATATCAATATTTTAAAGTCGGGCCCTATCGAGACAAGGTCAGACTGTGGGGAAGCGACCCGGTGGCAATACACGTCCGGAACATCTCGCGTCGCGCCTGGCCGGAGGGCGAGCGGTTTCATAGTCAAGCGGTCATGGTGTGAGGTCGACAAATAGCTTGGGCAATTCACTTTTGGGCGTGGATTTGCAGCTTGAGGGAAATAGCCTGGAACTCGCGACGCTCTCGTTGCGGGTATTGCTTAGATTAATACCCGCTCGACCTCGTCGAGGCTGACCTCATCCTGCCGCCGGTCATAGAGTTGCGTGGTGCGCGTGCTGGCATGGTTCGGCATCGCCGCCTCCCTCTCCAGGGTGCCCCCATTTTTCAGATAGGCGGTGATGCCGGTCGCCCGGAAGGTGTGTTTGCCGATCTTGGTGGCAATTGCGGCGGCCTCGGCCCGCCCGCGGGGTGGACCTCCGTCAAGGCCGAGCAACGCTGCCAAGGCCGCCGCTTCGATCGGGGCCTTGGCCGATGATTTTTCGAGGAGGATTTGAGCTTCTTGTTTGTTCCTTCGTCACTACGGCGAAACCCGACCCCTCCTCAATATACACTCCTAAATGTCTACCATAGGCGATAATGGATGAGAGATGTCGTCAAGACCTGATGAACGAGAGCAGGTCGGGGTTGAGGACATCCGCATGCGTGGTGAGCATGCCATGGGGATAGCCGGGATAAGTCTTCAGCGCCCCGTTCTTAAGCAGGTCGACCGCACGCGGCACTGAACTTGCGAACGGGACGACTTGATCAGCTTCGCCGTGCATCACCAGCACCGGCACGGTGATCTTCTTGAGGTCTTCGGTATAATCTTCGAGCCAAGAGTCGACAGTCGCGTAGTGAGCGAGGGCACCGCCGGCCATGCCTTGGCGCCACCAGTTCGCAATGATTGCCTCCGAAGGCTTGGCCCCATCTAGGTTGTAGCCGTAGAACGGATTCTCAGGGACGAAACGGTAGAACTCCGCCCGGTTGCCCAGCACGCCTGCCCGGATCGCTTCGAACCACTCCGGCGGTTGCCCGGACGGGTTGTCCTCGCTCCGGTACATGTTCGGCGTCAGTGAAGCGACCAGCACCGCCTTCGCGACGCGCTCCTGGTGGCGAGCGACATAGCGAGCCACCTCACCGCCACCTGTCGAGTGCCCGATATGGATCGCGTCGCGCAGGTTGAGATGTTCAGTCAGGGCCGCGAGGTCGGCAATCCAGTGGTCCATGTCATTGCCGGTGCTGGGCTGGTCGGACCGGCCGTGGCCGCGCCGGTCGTGGGCGATCACCCGATACCCGTGCTGAAGGAAGAACGTCATCTGGGCATCCCAGTCGTCCGCTGTCAGCGGCCAACCGTGGCTGAAAACGATCGGCTGACCTGATCCCCAATCCTTGTAGAAGATGTTTACGCCGTCTGTAGTAGTGATCGTGGGCATTGTTCAGTTCCTTTGGATTAGCCGCGGATGAGACTCATCACCCGCTGGCGCGGCGTTCCAGCGATGATCCGGTAAACTAAGATGACCAGTCGTCTATTAATTGGTCAAAATTTTTAGGTCAGCAGAGAGGGCAAAACAAAGCGCTCGAAGCTGTCGAAGGGCGCCCGGCTACGTTCGACCTTGGCCCGCATGACCGCCCCTTCGAACGTGTCGATCAGCGCGACGGCAAGCTGTTCTGGATCCTTTCCGGCCCACAGTTCCCCCTTCTTCTGTGCTTCCCGCAAGCATGAGGCAAGCGCGTCCGACCACTCGCGATAGATCGCCGCAAGCTTGATCCGCACATCCTCGCTCGTCGGCGTGACCTCGAGCGCCATGTTCCCGATCAGGCAGCCAACCGCGTAACGGCGCCGCTCGTGAAACTCAGCAAGCCCGGCGAAATAGCGCGCGATGCGCGACAAGGGCGGCTTCCGGCCTTGATTCAAAATAGCCCCATACTCAGCGACAAGCGCCTCCCAATATTCGGTCAGTACCGCGACGGCGAAGGCTTCCTTGCTGTCAAAGTAATTATAGAACGACCCTTTGGGCACGCCGGCTGCTGCGGTAATCTCCTGCACGCCGGTGGCGTTGAAGCCCCGGGTGCTCACAAGGTCTCCCCCCTTTTCGAGGAGGCGCGATCGCGTTTCGGGATTGGCTGGTCTAGGCATGAGTTAATATATGACTGGTCGTTTTATTATCGTCAAGCAGTTTTTTGGTGTGGGCACCGGTTCGTCCGGGCGCTCACCGGGTGACTTTTCTCGTTGCAGAAATCAGTCGCAAAAATCCGCTCTTAGATCAGTACGCGCTCGACCTCGTCGAGGCTGACCTCATCCTGCCGGCGGTCATAAAGCTGCGTCGTCCGCGTGCTGGCATGGTTAGCCATGACGGCCGCCTTCTCCAGGGTGCCGCCATTCTTCAAATAGGCGGTGATGCCAGTCGCCCGAAAGGTGTGATTGCCGATCTTGGTCCCGATCGCGGCGGCCTCGGCCCGCCGGCGGATCATCGCGTGAACGTGACGAACATAGTCCTGCTGGGTATGGGAGCCCAGGCCCCGCATGGGCATGTCTTGCTACATGCGCTCGCGCAGGGGCGAGACGGATGTATCAGTCGACAGAGTAGCCATGGCGAGTTCCTCTCGTTGAAGGAACTCCATGGTCAGATCGTTGTCGTGTTGCCTCACCTAATTTTGTTACCGAATGCCTCAGCAAGGATGTTACCAGCTCCGGCTCCCGCAAGTGCGGAAGCGGGCGCGACGTTGGGCACTCGGACGCTGATTTCGTCGATGAGCCGCTGCATCGCCTGCTCACCATCTTCAATGCGATCCTGCGCGACGGCGCCCCTGGAGCCCGGAGATCCGCCATGTCTGAGTTGAGACCCCGGCGTCGTTCGCTTGATGGCCAAAGAGATTTCCAACCTCTTCGTCTGTCACTGAGCGGGCCTCTATCTGGCCAGCTTCCCCGACGGGGGTGCCGTGGGGGACAAACTGAAGAGCGCCAACGCAATCGCGGCCAATTGCGCCCAACAGGCTGTAAGCATCCGATCCTCCCGCATGAGAGCGCTCGGCCACTCGTCGGCGGATGTCTTCGTTATCCGGAAGTAGATTGTCGAACACGGCCACAACGGGATCGCCGATGTATCGATCTTCTCGCAGCGGCAGGGATAGAGAAACCGGAATCGCATTGTCCCAGCCGAGCCAGTCGGCGTTATACTGAAAATCGATCGCTCCGCTGCCTTCCTTACTCAGACGGCCTACGAGGCGGGCATTCAGATAGACGTTAAGGGGTACGTGGGCTGGGCGGCGCGCCATTAGAACAGCTCTTCGATTTCAGTACCGGAGGCTTTCGTTCTGGGTCTGACGACAAGCTCAAGTTCAAGGGCTGCGAGAGCATCGATGAGGACGCCAAGTTGTGTACCCGGCCCGCCGCTTTCCAGCTTGGACACGGTAGCCTGACGTGAATGCATCATATTGCCTAGGCTACTCTGGGTCAGGCCTTTTTGACGCCGGTAGCGCCGTAGCGCGGCTCCAAGTTGCTTGGCTGAGCGGACGATCGTGTTCATTTAACCAACATACGCGAACGCGTATGCTAAGTCAATATACGTGTTCGCGTATAATTAAATGATATACGCAATTGCGTATTACTTTGTTTTATACGTGAACACGTATGGAAATATATCATCGGTAGAAAAATGTTTATCGCATTCTCCCAAGTAGTGCACGATCACACCCAGCGGGAGAAGAATCCGCCAAAACCACTTCCGGTTTTTTCGATGTGCCCTCGCTAAGGCTAAAGAACCTTCCCCAGTACGTCAGGGCTGAACATGAAAATCACTGCTAAAAAGACTGACGATCCGCCCTCCGCGTCTGACTTTGACCGCTGGAGCCAGATAAGCGGACAGACTAAGAACAAGAGTCACTTCGGCGGCCCGAAACCCGCAAAAAGTCGCCCGGAAGATCCCCAACAAAACATGATGTCGCTCGTCCGGTTCTTTGAAAAGTCTCACATATTTTCTTAGCGTATGAGTTCGAGCAGCTCTTGTTCTGACCCCTGTTCGTGACGGCCGACGCCGTCAAGACCGCAACACGCGGTCCTCATCATCGATGAGGGTGAGGCGGCACGGCGCTGCGTCGCTCCATTTCCATAGGACGAGGTTGAGGTCGTCATCGGTCACACCGGGAGCAAAACTTCTGACGAGCAATCCATGGTAGCCCGCCGCTACGAGCCGTCGGGCGAAGGCTTGTGTCTTTGCTTCCCCTGTCACCTTCATCTGGTCTCGCCAGCTCGGATCGGCAAGCGCTGCAGCATCCATCCCCTCCGCGAGCAGGGCGGCATCATCCCGGCTGTCGAACACGCGCTCGATATCGGCATCATAGGACACGAGCGTTGTCGGTTGCAGACTACCGACCTGGTTCGCCTCCCGCAGAGCCGTCAGGACTGACAGGCAAGTATAGAGCGCAGGCGTCCCCTTGCGATTGAAGCGGCCGCCATAGAGCTCCGCTCCGCGACCGGACAACGGCTCGCGCGCATAAACGGGGTTCAGCGCCCGATAGAGGGTTCCCTTGAAACGCATCAAGCGGATCAGGCGTGAACGCCGGCGTCGACCGCGTCGATATAGTCGAGCACATCATCGGCGCGACCGTCGCGGACCAGTTGCATCGCCGTCTGCCCCGAGAAGCCGGGCAGGGGCTCGGAGCGATACCAGGCATAGGCCATCAGCGCCGTTCCAAAGCGAGGCTCGACCTTGTTGATGATCTCGGTCATTTCGCGCAGCCGGCGCTGCGTCTTGTCGGATCGGATGCGGTCCCTGCGCTGGATTGCATCCTTGCCAAGCCCGCTCGTGCGAGCGATCTCTTCGCTCGTCGTGCGGAAGGCATCGGCAATTTTGCGCGGCGAGAAAAGGCCGTCATCCGCATATTGGGCAAGACCCATGGTCCATACTCCTGTTCCAGGCCAACCATTATGACGCTATATAGCGTCAAATTACCTGTGTTTCAATGGAGGATCAGTGGTGAAAGGGAAGCATAAGAAGCTAGAGAGCGCACGCTCGCGGATCGAGCGTGCCGCGGTCGCTGAAGTTCAACCGCGCCGCTCGCGATCCCGGCCCGTCGTCCCAAGCAAGGGCCCTGTCAGAGCAAAATTGCCGAAGGTGGCGGCGTCGGGTAGGGAGCGAGGATGTCGCGCCCCAAACCCAATCCGTTTCGCTATTTCAATTCGTCGCCGGAGGTGATCCGCCTCGCTGTGATGATGTACGTGCGTTACCCCTTGTCATTGAGGAATGTGGAGGATCTGCTGCATGAGCGTGGCATCGACATCTGCCATGACACCGTGAGATTTTGCTGGAACCGCTTTGGTCCTTTGTTCGCTGGCGAAATCCGCAAAAGGCGGGTGAGGGCTGGAAACTTCAGCCGCTGGCGCTGGCACGTGGACGAGGTTTTCGTGAAGGTCAACGGCGAGCTCCTCTATCTCTGGCGGGCCGTCGATCATGAGGGCGAGGTTTTGGAGTTCTTCGTCAGCAAGACGCGGGACAAGGCCGCCGCTTTGAAATTCCTCAAGAGAGCTATGAAGCGCTACGGCCGTCCTGAATTCATCGTCACCGACGGGTTGCGCTGCTATGGTGCGGCCATGCGGGAGATCGGCAACCTCGAACGCCGCGAAATCGGTCGCTGGGGGAACAATCGGGTCGAGAATTCCCACCAACCCTTTCGACGACGAGAGGCGGCGATGCTCCAATTCCGCAGGACGACGACGCTTCAGAAATTCGTCGTCGTCCACAGTCAGATCCACAACCACTTTAATTCGGAGCGCCACCTCGACAGCCGGCAAATCTACAAGCAGAGACGCTCGGCTGCCCTGGCCGAGTGGCGGGCAGTCGCGGCCTAAACCGAGCCTCGGTTTGACCTCCGTGCATCTGGCCGAGACCACTTGGAGTTAGCCTGACAGCACCACCGTCCGAACATGCGAGCTCCGAATCCCAACCGATTGGGATTATCGGTCTCGGCTAATTGGGAGTCAATGGTCCGCTAATTGCGAATACAAGGGAGGTGATCTGGAAGCGTTGAGGGGTCTGCCTCTTTCGCCAACACATCAAAATTCGCGGCTGATAGTTCAAATTCGTGCGGCAATCGGCGGTGTTCGGCGTTCTCAACTAAGGCAGATTTTGGGGTATGTGGCGCGCCAGCCCCAACAAAACAACAACCCGCTGCCAATTCTAGTTGAACAAATTGGCATCTCCTGCGCTATAGGCAGCGAGCAGATCTCACATCCTAGAAGTCGCAGAGGTAGCAGGAGACAATAGTTGCGTTCAATACGATGGGCAGCGTTGGCCGCCGATTTTGACGCCAAGCTTGCTTCGAGCGGTCTGGGGCTTCGCGAACTGGCGGCGCAGCTTGAGACGTCGCATTCAAACCTCAGCCGCCTTCGCAGCGGTGCTCATTGTTCGGCGGAATTATTCATGGTCGTGTGTTTGTGGATGAATAAAGATCCACGCGTTTATTTGAGCTAGTGCCCCCCAACCAAAGCCCTAACCACCGGCCGGCGTATCGCCGAAGCGGGCGGCAACTGCAACGCCCTTCGAAGAACTGACATCATCAACATCTCTGGAAAAAACGACAGCGCCGACTATTCGACCTTCATTCGTCTCTTTACCAATGGAAAAGGAGGCTTCGCGAAGTGCCCTATACAGCGTTGGCATAGCTAGAGGATTCAGCGCTACTAGTTCATTGTGGGCGTCTCGTACGAAGGTCACGTTTGCATAAAATGTATCCGTAGACACGGATGGCTCCTGACCTCGAGGTTTGACCGACAATGTAGCGGTTAGGGTTTTAGCCGGCTAGTCCTGGCCTATGCTATCATTCAACCAACCGTCAGCTACTTCGTCATTCAAAGCTGGCGGCCAGCTCCGGCCGTGATTTTCCGGAAGAGCGGTCGGGGCGCTGTTAGCGCAGAAGAACCGTTGCCATGCCCTCAGGCGGATCGAGCGTATCGCGCACCACTCCGCACCCAAATATCACAAGGCCGCAAACGACGAAGACCGCTGCCGTTTTGGGGCGCAGCATGATGAAACATGCGCTGGCGAGAAACATTAACGCGACAACAATCGCCATGATCGCGAGGTTTACCATCGCCGTAGCCTTTGTAGCGGGGCTATAGCTCAACCGCTCCGGCGGGCTCCAGTTCCCACTGCAATTGCCTCGAACTCAAATTTTTGCTTCATAGACAAAAACCCCCGGCCTGCCGGGAAAGGCCGGGGGTACGCAACCGCCTCGCCTGTGGAAGAGGCGGACGCATGAGCATCGGGTGGGTCAAGAGGGGAAGGTTGCATGACCCTGATCACATACTACCTGTGGTTGAAGCAAGAAATTGACGAATTTACCCCACAATCAAACAAAAATGGTCAGCCTCGGGCCCAGATGGGTGCCTGCTGGTTACCAAAACCCTGGCCGTGTGGCTGGCCACCCACGGCCTAATTGTTGTTTTTCCTTCAGCCGCCGCTGTCGATACCACCACCTCTTCCGCCCTTCCTATGCCTCCCCTCCGGCCTTTGGTTTTTTGTGTCGGAGGCCCCAATAAAGATCCCAGAGCAGTGAGGTGCGGGCAACGGGGCACATCCTGGCCGTGTATGGATCGCATAGCCCCATCTGGCGGGCATATCGCTCATCCTCGACAATCGCGAGCTGATAGCAAACGAAGCAAAGGCAAACTAGTGGGACGGCGATCACCAGATTTTTCATGAGGGAACCCCAGTCGACTTCTTCCAACTGACGCCCGCGGCGACGATGATCAAACAAGTTTATGGCAGCGGCAGCACAGCATAGGCCACGGTGAGTCCGAACACATCATCTATGGCTTCAAGACGGAAGAGGCGGCGCAGTCCTTGTATATTCGCGCCAGCGAGCTCACCGAGGCGCCACGGCCGGCGCTGACGCCGCTGGAAGCCACTGTTTTGCTGGCTATCGGATATTTCCGGCCGGTGACGAGGGGCGAGCCTTCTAAGATGTTCGGGCGCGAGATCTCGCGAGACCTGATCGCCGATCTGCGCAGCGATGGCTTCTTCTGGGCAGGTCCACGCAGCCCCCAGCCGGGAGCGCCCTATACCTATGCCACCACACCGGGCTTCCGGGAGCATTTCGGGTTCCAGACCCTGCGCGACCTGCCGGACCTCGAAAGGCTGGAGGATGCCGGCCTGCTGAGCAGGGCTCGGCTGCTGGCCGAGGACTTGCCGACGGTTCCCAGTGAAGAGGAGGGGAGGGGGAGGGAGAGGGGCAGGGAGATGGCGAGGATGATGCTGTCGAAGAGGTGGAGGGCTACTCGGTATTTGGCGGTGCCTTACCCGAATGAAGGGTCGCGATCTGCGGTTTTGCCCATGGTTTCGAAGCTAGGAATGTCATATATGACGGTTATTCCCCTGACATAAGCACATCGCCATGAAGCCTCCTTTTAAGCCGTTCACTGTCGAGGTGAAGCGCTCGCGTTCCACTACCTCCGTCGCAAAGCCGATCAGCAGCGAGCCGCCCGTGCTGATTGAAGCCCAGCCGGCCTCTGCCCCGGTTCCGCCGTCCCAAGCCCGCCAGTTGGCCGAGCAGATGTTTGCCACTCTGACGACGAGCTCCAGCGCGGCGCCAGAGACCAAGGTGACGGCGCAGAGCGTGTTTCGGACGGTTCCTTCGCCGGTCGTACCGGTGGCGAAGCCGGACGTTGAGCCGGTGGCGGAGGGAGTGTTTCGGGCGAGTGCTCCACCACCCGCACCGGTGCATGCGCCGGATCCAAATCCTTCCGCGACAAAGCTCCTGTCGCTCAAGGGGGTGGTTCCCGCCAAGCTGCGGGAGCCGCACGGGGAGAAAGTCCCAACTTCCCGGGTGGCGGAGAGTGTGTTCCGGACGGCTGCTCCACCGGCCGTAACGATGGAGGCATCGGACGCTGAGCCGGCGCCCAATCCTTCCCCGACACAGCTCCCGTCCGTCGAGGAGGCGGTTCCAGCCAAACCGCCCAACCCTCGGACACGGAAGGTGCGAACTGAGCCTGCGCTGGTGAACGAGGTCGTGAAGTCGAACGTTCCGACAGCTGGGAAGCTGGCCGCGCCTAGTGCGCCGGCGCGGCCGCAGCGCAATCCGCTCCTCCAGGTCCCCGAAGTGAAGTTTGCCGGAGTGAAGCTCACTCAGGCGGGTCCCGCCTCGCCGGCGGCTGAAGCCCAGCTTCAGGGACGGCAGAACTGGGGCTGGAGCCCTGGCGAGCGCTGGAAGAGGCGGCTGCGGTATCTGCGCTGATACGGTGCGGGAGAGCGCCATCGGCGAACGAGTGAGAGAGGCGTGTTGGAGGGGCGATGACCAGCGTGGAAGACTTCAACCTGCGCCTCAGCGCCACCAAGGACACCCTGGTCGGGCTTCAAAAAAGCGACCCGGCCCTGGCGCCGCTTCAGGAGGATGAACTTCGATCGCGCGTGCAGTCGCTGGTGAGCTTTCTGGCTGGGATCGAGCCCGGCGGCGCGCTGCCACCGTGGTTTGTCGAGGTTACTGCCAGCGCCGAAGACTACCTCATGGACTGCCTTCGAAGCAGCATGGTCGGTGGCGGCCAAGCGCCAAGGACCTCGCCGCCACCTCCGGATACTCCAATCGAGCCAAGGCCCAGGCCGTGGTGGCGTTTCTGGGGCCAGTAGCCGGCGACGGCTCGATGTCGCACAGACCCCTCGTGATGCCGCTGGTTGCGCCTCAATCGAGGTCGCACCAAATTAAGGATTGCGGATTCCGACGAAGCCGGCCATGCATTCCAATCTGAAGCCGGCCGGTGATTCCGATTTGAAGCCGGCCACCTTCGAGGTCATTCGCATGGGTCTTGTTGGATGATGTTTTGGCGAAGTGCGTTGGTCAAGCGGCGTCGACTTGGAGATCGACCTTGCGAGCCTTTCTCATGCTCTCTCCTGTGAGTTCGATGCGGTAGGCATTGTGCACGAGCCGGTCGAGGATGGCGTCGGCGATGGTCGGGGAACCAAACATCAGAGGCTGCCGCCATTCTCGACGGGGTGGTGTCTCATTTGACGGTCATCGACCCGCGTCACGGCCTTGCGGGTCAGCGTCTGGAGCTCGTGTCGTCCGGTTCTGCGCGCGGTCCGGCTTTTGTCGTTGTTCGACTATCTGACGGACGCCGCCGTTCAATTCGGCGCTCGGTGACCGATCTTGCCGCTGCGTCACCGGAAGAACAAGGCGCTTCGAAAGCGTTGGCCCGCATCAACGTCCGAACGCTGCTCACATTGATGCACCATTTGAACCGCACCTTGGCCTCCCGTATCGAGGAGGTGATTCGCGATGAACATCCAGTCGAATCTGCACCGCGTAGCGTCCCAGACCCTCACCGAACTTGCGAACCCGGGCATGACAACACTCCCGAGACTTTGGCTCAACTTGCCGGGGGAGACGCAAAAGCAGATCGCGCAGAGCTGCGCGCGACTTCTCTTGCGGAAGCGATCGACAGGCGCGCCGATAGCGGCGGATCGGCATGTTGAAAGCGTCGAATAGACCGGACGAATGCGTAACTGCCGCGCATCGCGGCAAGCTCGCTTACATTTACGTCCGGCAGTCTTCCGTGAACCAGGTGCGGCATCATCAGGAAAGCACGGAACTGCAATACCGTCTCGTCGATCGCGCGGTCGCTCTTGGCTGGCCGCATGAGCGCGTGCATGTCATCGACGAAGATCTTGGCAAATCCGGAGCCGGGAGCGTTGAGCGAGTGGGCTTCAAGAAGCTGATTGCCGAGATCGGACTGGGGAACGCCGGCCTGGTCATCAGCCTCGATGCCTCCCGGCTTGCTCGCAACAACCGCGATTGGCATCAGCTTCTCGATTTGTGCTCGCTCTTCGGCGTCATCATTGCCGATGGCGAACGTCTCTACGACCCCTGCGCTTACCATGACCGCCTGCTGCTCGGTTTGTCCGGCATCATGAGCGAGGCGGAGCTGCACCAGATCAAGCAGCGCCTGCACCAGGGCGAGCGTCAGAAGGCGGCGCGTGGCGAGCTACGCCTTCCTATTCCCGCCGGACTGGCGCATGGACGCTCGGGCGAGATCATTCTCAATCCCGATGAGCAGGTGCAGGCGAGGCTCGGCCTCGTCTTCGCCAAATTCCGCGAGCTTCACACTGCGCGGGCCGTGATGCGCTACCTGCGAAAGAACGATTTGCCGCTGCCTGTGCGTCCCGTCCTCGGCCCGGCGCCGCACGATGTGGTGTGGCGCCAGGCCGACAGCTCGCGAGTACTCAGCATCCTCCAAAATCCTGCCTATGCTGGAGCGTATGTCTATGGCCGCAGGCGGGTGGAAGGCGGGCGGATTCGCCATGGCGTTTATCGCCCGAGGACGACCAATGTCCCCATCGCCGACTGGGAGGTTTGCCTTCAGGCTGCCCATCCTGGTTATATCGGCTGGGAGGAGTTCATGGAGAACCAGAGGCGACTGGCAAACAACATCAACCGCTACGAAGCCGGTCATTCGGGCGTGCCGCGCAAGGGAGCGGCACTGCTGCAGGGCATCGCCGTTTGTGGGCGGTGCGGTCGCCGGATGAGCCTGCGCTATAGCGGTCCCGCTGGTGACTACCCCGTCTACACCTGTCGCGCCGACCGCGATCAGGAGGGCGGGCCGCTATGCCAGGAAGTGCGTGCGCTGCCTGTCGATGCGCACGTCGAAAGCATCCTGCTCGAGGCCTTGCGGTCGGACAAGATCGCCATCGCCATCGCCGCACTGGGCCAGATCGAAGAGGAGACGCGTCAGCTTGAGCGGCAGTGGGCGCTGCGGCGCGAGCGGGCGCGCTATGAGGCAGAGCGTGCACGGCGCCAATATGATGCAGTCGAGCCTGAGAATCGTCTGGTGGCGCGTTCGCTGGAGCGCGTGTGGGAAGAGAAGCTTCGCGCCGCCGAGGCGATCGAACAAGATTACGAACGCTGGCGACATGACGAGCCCCTGGTCTTGAACGAGCCAGATCGCGAGGCGCTTCAAAAGCTGGGCGAAGATCTGCCCGGCATCTGGCACTCCCCTTCGACAACGGCGGCCGAGCGCAAGGGCATCTTGCGCCTCATCATCTGCGAGGTCATCCTCGACCAGAAGCGCTTCCAGGGCCAGGTCTGGTTCAAGATCCTGTGGCAGACGGGAGCGACAAGCGAGCATTCTCTCCAACGGCGGGTCCACACCTATGGCGACTACATCGATGTGGAGCGGCTGCGGAGCCGAGTGATCGAACTCAACGCCGCGGGCAAAATGGACAAGGAGATCGCGGCGGCCTTGAACGCGGAAGGCTTTGTCGCAGCGCGTGGTTGCGCGTTCAAAGGTGAGAATGTCTGGCTTCTGCGGACACGTTGGGGCATCCCCACCGTCAAGATCAACGGGGCGAGCGCCAATCCCGACCGATGGCCGGATGGAACCTACTCTGTTCAAGGGTCGGCCGCCGCCCTGGGCGTCACACCACAAACCGTCTTCGACTATCTCGCACGCGGCTGGCTCGAGGGACACCAGCTCACGAAGGGGCAGCCGTGGCAAATCGAACTCTCAGACGACCAGATCAACACGCTGCGGGCACGGATCACACGCAACAGGCGATCAAGGAAGGAGGCGTCATGACAACTTCGGCGAGCCGATGAGGTCGTACCATCGATCGACGGGAAGCTGGCTGGTGACGATGATGGATCTGGTCTGGTAGCGGTCCTCGACGATCTCGAGCAGATCACGCCGCTGCTCGGCATCGAGGGGTTCGGGGCCCCAATCGTCGAGGATGAGCAGGTCGAGCCGCGCAAGGGCGCGCAGCATGGTGGCATATTTGCCGGTGGCTCGGGCGAGAGCGAGGGCGGCGAACAGGCGGGGCACGCGATGATAGGCGACGGAGAAGTCGTCGCGGCAGGCCTTGTGGCCGAGGGCGCAAGCCAGCCAGCTTTTGCCGACGCCACAGGGGCCGGTGACGATGAGATTGTGGCGAGCCTTGATCCAGGCGCTGGTGGTCAGCTTGAGGAAGAGGGAGCGGTCGAGGCCGCGGACGGCGCGATAATCGACATCCTCGACGCAGGCATTCTGACGCAGCCTGGCGGTTCGCGCCCGCATCTCGAAGCGCCTTTGCTGGCGCGCCGTCTTCTCGTGCTGGAGGAGCAAGCCTAGCAATTCGACATGGTCGAGGCTTCCGGCTTCGGGCTGGGCCTGGAGAGCGGCAAAGCCCCTTGCCATACCTTGGAGGCCGAGTTCAGTCAGAAGATCGAGGGTGGGATGGGTCAGCATGAAGGTCGGTCCTCTCAGTGGAAGTAGCCTGGGCCACGCAGGTTGGTATGGTCGATGACGCTTTCGGTGGCCCCGGCCTTTTGGGGCGGCAGGCTGGCGAGAACGGCGGCGATGGATTTGTAGGTGAAGGCGCCGATTGCCGTGGCGCGAGCGCTGGCGGCCTCGACGCGCTGGCGATCGGCATGTTTGAACAGACGCAGGATGCCCAGGCAGGTTCGAAAGCCTTGTTCGGGATGAGGCCGATTGGCGAGGATGGCGACGACGAGGCTTTCGGTGTTTGGGCCTATCGACTGTCCCCAGCGCCGGAAGCGCTCGGGCGTCCACTCGGCATAGCGGCGGTGGGAACTGGGCATATGCTCGGGATCGGTGCCATGCCGGCGTCCGCCATAGCGGCGCTGATGGCTGGCAACGCGCTGGCCACGATGGAAGATCTCGACGGTTCGGCTGGTGGCGCGAATATCGACCTGCTCGCGGATCAGGGCATGGGGAACCGAATAGAAGAAGCCGTCGAACTCGACATGATAGTCGAGTGAGACACGCGCCAGGCGCCATTCGGCGAACTGATAATCGGTCTCGGGCAAGGCGGCGAGCGCTGGCCGTTCGATCGTCTCGAACAGATGCCGGCGGCTGACACCGAGCCTTCGCATGACATGGGCGTTGATGCGCTCCAGCGCCGCGGTGATCGCCTCATTGGCCTCGGCCAGCGAGAAGAAGGTCTGCTGGCGCAAGCGCCCGAGAATATAGCTTTGGGCAAAGCGAACGCCCGCCTCAACCTTGGCCTTGTCGCGCGGCTTGCGCGGGCGGGCCGGCAGGATGCCGACGCCGTAGTGGGACGCCATCATGCCATAGGAGCGGTTGATCTCCGGATCGTAGAACGAAGCCTTATTGACACCAGACTTCAGATTGTCGGGCACGATCAGGCGTGGCACGCCGGCGAAGAAGCGGAACATGTTGACATGCGCGCCGATCCAGTCCGGCAGGGCCTGCGTCCAGCTTGCTTCGGCATAGGTGTAGCTGGAGGCGCCCAGCACACCAACGAAGATCTCCGCCTCCCGGATAACGCCCGTGACCGGATCGGCGATCGCCAGCTTCTTACCGGAATAATCGACGAAGACCTTGTCGCCGGCCGGATGGTCCTGGCGCATGGTGGGCGACAAGCGCCGCTCGAACTCGCGAAACAGGTCGCAGAAGCGGCTGTAACCATACCCTTCGGGATGGCTGTCGCGATATTCCTCCCACAGCACCATCAGGTTGACGCCGGGCCGCTTCAACTCGCAGGCAAGGCTCGACCAATCCGGCTCGGGCCGCCGCCGGAAGCCCACCTTCGTGCCGGCGCGGCTGAACAGGCGCTGTTCCAAAGCCGCATCGCCGAGTTCGACCGGCAAGGGCCAGCTCAGCCCAACCGCCGCCGCTCGCTTGAGATTATCCTGAATCGTGCTGCGCGCCGCTCCCAGCGTGCGCCCGATCTCCCGCGCGCTCACCCCATCGCGGGCAAGCCGCAGCATCTGTCGTATCTGTCGCATGGTCAGTTCTCTCTTGGCGGGCATTCCAAAACCTCGTCGATTGCGAGGTCTGGATGCCCGAGGGATTGACCCAAACGAAACGTCGAAACCGCTCCTCTGCCTGGCCGGATAACAATCGGAATCCTGGCCGGCTTCAAATCGGAACGCTGGCCGCCTTCATCTCGGAATAGGTGGCCGGATTGAATCGGAATCCGCATTAAGGATCGAAGCGCAAGATCCGGCCATCCATGGCAGGGAGGCGCCCCATGAGCAAAGATCTGATCCTGCTGAATTGGCTGGGCATCGCGCACAACGCGCTGATCCCGTCCGGAACCATTGCCATTATCCTGAAAGATGGTGAGGTGCGCGTCGTCCCCGCGGACAAATTGCGGGAGACCATCAAGCGTGACGTCGAGCAGACTTAATCCGCCTCCGCCTCGAGCCAGCGCCGGACGATTTCCTGCCCCTTGATCCCGAGACCCTGAATAACCCTGAGATTGAGCTTTCGGACCTGGCCGCGCGAGGGGCGCCAGTTCGTTGGCCTTTCGCCATCTGCAGGGTGCAACTCATCCCAGAGCGCGTTGAGGATACGCATCGTGTCGTGTTCGTTCGGTGTGAAGTCCTCTAGCTCCATGGACAAGAAATCTCGTTCGCCTGGAAGAGGACTCACCAGGGAGGTCTGCCCTCGGAGCGGGCGAGTCCCCTAACCGGGGGAAATGACCCAGATCGGGTGGGGAGCGCGCCTGTCGGAACTGGGTCTGACGCGCTCCCCTGACGGGCGACGCCATCTCGTCTCCTGCCGTCGTTCAGGGGTGAACACTTGCAGAGGAGACTTCTGAGAATGCCGGTGTCGACGGTTTGTCGAGGGCAGGGATCGCATCCGCGCTCGAGCCAACATCGGGTTTCCCATGATAGGCACCCATCATGGAGTCAACCAATGGCTCTACTATCAGTTCCCGAGTTTTCGTTACGAGCGGGTATGGAGGCCGAGGCGCTGCTCGAGCTCGGACCGCCGACGCCCGTTAATGGCTGAGTGGTTCTCCAGCTTGTTGAGGCGCGGATGGGGCGCGCTAGCGCTCCCATCTCGGAGCGGGAAAGCCTGGCACTCGGAATAATGCTGTGATAAGTTACATGTAACTCAAATTTCGGAGGTCAACATGGGGACAGTATCGACGCCCAAGTCCGTTCTGGAAAAGGTGCGCGAGCATCGCCGGCGCTTGCGCGCGCAAGGCCTGCGACCCATTCAGATTTGGGTGCCGGACGTGCGTGCTTCCGCCTTCCGGGAGCTGGCCCATCGCCAGTCGCAGGCCATCGCTGCAAGTGCCTACGCCGGTGAGGATCAAGCCTTTATCGACGCCGCCTCCGATTGGGGTGATGAATGAGGCGCGGCGAGGTCTGGACTATATCCGGAGGCAAGGACTATGCGGGCAAGCCGCGCCCCGCCGTCATCGTGCAGGACGACTGTTTCGACGCCACCGATTCCATCACCATCTGCGCCTTTACCACCGACCCGACCGACGCGCCCTTATTCCGCCTAGTCGTGGAACAGAACGAGCGCAATGGCCTGCGCGCTGCTTGCCGCCTGATGGTGGACAAGATCACCACCGTCCCTAAGGCCAAGCTGGGCACGCAGGTCGGGCGGCTTGATGAGGAGGACATTGTGCGGCTTAATCAGGCCATGACGGTTTTCCTCGGCATGGCTGTGTCTCCCCGGAGCGGAAGAGGCAAGCAGCCATGATTGTTGAGGCTTCGCCCCGACCGCGTGGCGAAGGACGGCAATCGACGGTCTATAGGTCGTTTTGGATTCGCGCTGGCTTGCTGATACTCGGCGGATGTCCAAGACGCGCGCCCATCGCAGCGACCCATGTCGGGGGGCTCTGTCGCAAACTTTCCATCAATGTCGGCCGTGACATAAATCCCCTCTGTTTCAGTGGAGAGTTTCGATGTTCAAGGGCCGCCAATTCGACCGGTCAGTGATCCTGCTGTGCGTCCGCTGGTATCTGGTTTACAAGCTCAGCCTTCGCGATCTGGAAGAGATGATGATCGAACGCGGCATCTGCGTCGATCATTCCACGATCCACCGCTGGGTCGTACGGTTCTCTCCGTTGCTGCTTGAATGGTTCAATCAGCGCAAACGAGCTGTGACCGGCAAATGGCATTTCGACGAGACATACATCAAGGTTCGTGGTCGCTGGATGTATCTGTACAGCGCCGGCGACACAGTCGAGTTCTTCTTCAGCGAAAATCGTGACCTCTCGGCGGCCAAGCGCTTCATTCGCAAGCCGCGCCGGCGCCACGGCCGGCCTGAGCGCATTGTCATTGATGGCAGCCAGACAAACCGGGAGGCCATCATTGCCTGTGACAGCGAGAGCCGGTTGCTGGACCGATCCTGCCGCCCGCTGAAACCAATTCGTATCCGCCGGAGCCAATACCTCAACAACCGGATCGAGCAGGATCATCGGCGCATCAAAGGCCGAATTGGACCCATGCTCGGGTTCAAATCACCCGCCTGCGCAGAAACGATCCTGTCCGGCATCGAGATGGTCCAAATGATGCGCAAACGGCAGGCGAGGTACGCCTATAATCCGGCGCCGTCGTTGGCCGAGCAGTTTAAGATCCTAGCCGCATGAACATCGGTTCCTTGGCCCTTTCGCGGCGCTACTCCACGGTTGCGACAGAACCAGTGCAAGCGCTTGCGGTGACCGCTTAGGCCGCCACTCGCCCCTGCCACCCGCGATCCCGCTTCGCTGGGAAGTCGTCTTGATCGTACACGGCGTGGATCGCGCCCAGATCCATTAATGAAGCGCCCTGATCTCTGAGGATCTGCGCGTTCATTTGCCGCTTCGAGCCTAGCGCCCAATCGACAAGCACCATCCGCACGGCTCTCCACAGTGGCATCGGGCCAAGCTTGGTTGTCCGCGTGATTTCCCTGTTTCCAAGCGCCTCATCGTTGTCCGCGCTTGTGGTCACAATTTCTACCAACGCTTCGTAATCGATCGCGCCCATGGCGTCTCCAGTGGCCCACAGAAAATGATGTCTATGGAGGTAGTATTTGCATACCCCACAGGGGCCGCAAGAGACGCCTCGATCGATAAATCAATTTAACTTTTGGCATACGAAGAAATTTTGCATTTGCCGGAATTTAACATCTTCGATCCCGTCGGCCTGGATCCAAAGACCGGCCATTGGCTTACCGCCAAGGCCTTCAACGCCAGCCTTAAAGCTCTCCGCTCGTCCTACCCAATCACTGTCCGCATCCATTCCGTCGGTGGCAATGTAATAGAGGCTGTGGGCATCCAAACGATGCTGCAAGCCTGCCTCGCCAGGGTTACAGTCCACGTCGAAGGCATGGTGGCGTCTCCCGCGGCGGCCCGTCGAAGGTATCCATTCCTATTGCTTGCTTGGCCTAAGCACGCGGCTTTTGTTAAAATCCACTCGTTTCATGCGCCAATGATTGCGATCCGTCTCGAGCGCCAAGGTGGCTGTGACGGGCGATAAGGCGAAGCATCGCGCTATCAATCTGGTCGACGGCATGCGCGACACCGACAAGTGGTCGGCCATATCGCTTCTCTCGCTGGCGATCAGGCAATGGACGCTTTCGAGGATACCTTGATAATCGACCGATATTGCGAGACACCAGAGACCGTCGAGGTGCTGGAGTAGCCCCAGGCGATCACTGTTCGTCCGAATGCCGCCTCAGTTTGAAAAGCTTCGCGCCTCTCGGCTAATCCTGCGCAGCGCCTATAGGGCCTCGCTTACGGGAACAGGATGCCTTCGCTGGTCGATCATTACCAATACCGTGCCGCTGGCGACGATGAGAGCGATGCCGGCTAGGGCCAGCGCATTGGGCAACTCGGCCCAGATAATCAGACCTGACAGCACTCCCCAAAGAGCGAAGCTGTAGAAGAACGGCGCAATGGAAGCGGTGCTTCCAAGCCGATACGCCAGGAGGAGTCCTCCATGGCCTAACGTGACAAAGAGTGCCGCTGAGACCAAGAAGGCGCTGTTGTAGCCAGAAGGGGTCACCCAGTTTTCTACCGCCGCCGACATGACCCCTGCGACGGCCATTACCATGATGGTGGTGGCTAGGGTGATGACCGTCACCGGGATATGCGTTGCTATGCCTCGTCCGACGAGATCCCGGGCAGCAACCAAAAATGCTGCGCAAAATGCGAAAGGCACAGCGGCCGAGACGCCGCTGGTTGAAGGCTGAGCTACCAGGATGGCGCCGGCGAACCCAAGCAGCGCGAGAAATACGCGGGTGAGGCCGATCCTCTCACGCAGAATCCAGGCGGCGCCGATGATGAGAATAAGCGGTGCAGTCTGCAATATCGCTATTACGTCTGCGATGGGCATCTTGGCCAAGGCTACGACGTAGCACAGCGTACTCGCCGCTTCGCATGCTGCTCGGAGTAGGGAACGCACATTGAGGGTGCCGGCGAGGTTGGCACCTTCCCTGCGGATGAGTACCAAAGCGGTGCAAAAGAAGCTTGCGGCTATACCGCGTAAAAACAAAACTTCGAAGGGCGGAAGATCTTCAGTCGCAATTTTCATGAAACTATCGCCAACCACGAAGGCAGCAGTTCCTGCAAGCATGGCAATAATGCCACTTAGGTTAGTAGCTTTTCCCATAAATAGTCGGTGCGCGAGATTACGACGAACGTCAAGTCTAGGCATGGCCCGGCAACCGGCCTGTTTTATGAATATCCGTGACGATGGTGCATGCCAAAGTCTCGCACCTCTTGTCCGAAACGCGCTGACCCTGATTTTTTGCGGGCGCCACACGGCATCTTGTCGATCCCCGCTACGCCGATTCCTTCCACAACCCATGCCCGAGCGCGTCGAGCCATGCTTGGCAACGCTGGCACCGGAAATTCCCATCGGCGATGACTGAGCATACGAAATCGGATGGAATGGCCTCCGCCTGGCGGTGCATGTTGCACACCGAAAGGCAAAAGCCATCATCCGTGGCTGTCACGATTGGAGTGAGGGTTTCCGGATTCGACCCCTGGGCAGACATCGGCCAGCCAGGTAAATTCACACCAAGCAACATCTGGTAGTCTACGGCGTGATCCGCACGGATCTGTGAAGCAGATACACCGCGAAGAATTGGAGGACCGCGATAAACAGCGGCCCAGCGAATTTCCCCAGATCATGGGGTCAGAACAAGAGCTGCTCGAAATCATACGCTAAGCGGACAGACTAAGAACAAAAGTCACTTCGGCACCCCGAAACCCACAAAAGGTCGCCCAGAAGTTCCCAAACGAGACACGATCTCGTTAATCCGGCCCTTTGAAAAGTCTCAGATATTTTCTTAGCGTATGATTTCGGACAGCTCTTGTTCTGACCCCTAGTCGGCTGCGAAAAGCCGGGCGCGAGAGCAGGAAATCGCGTGGCGGATTGGGTTCGCATGAAAGATTGACCAGCTGATCGCGTGCGGGAACATTGAGTATTCTTTGGATGCGTGCTAAGTCTAGCTTAGGTAGGGGTTATTGGCACTTCTTGCGTTTGGGTTCGCGACAACTTTGACTGCCGCCGGTGATTTATTGTTTGAGGCCGTCGTTGCCGGGGATAAATTACTGTGGAGCGGGCACTCTTAAGTGGTGCTAATTTCGACAGTCGGGCCAACGATCAGGCAACTCCGCTTATGGCCCCCGCTAACGCCAACCAGTCTGCCATTGTGGACCTGCTGCGGAGCGAGGGGGCCAACGTCATGGCCCGGAACCGTCCACTCTCTTGGGAGGACCAAAATGGCCTATGGGATCATACATTTCTTTCCTGGCGGTACGAAGGAGCAGTATGAGGCGTCGCTTGCAGCGGTGCACCCGAGCAGAGACAGTCTACCGAAAGGCCAGATTTTCCACGTGGCCGGTCCGTCGGCTGGCGGCTGGACAATTGTAGCCGTTCACGATTCGAAAGAAAGTTGGGAGCATTTTCGCGACGGTGTCTTGAAGCCCCAACTACAGAAAGGCATCACGGGCGGGTTCGCCATGCCGCCGCAGGAGACTGCATTCGAAGTTCACAACCTGCAGCAGTAACGACATGTTTCAATTGAGGATGCAATCTGGGTTGGTGTTAGCTGGATTAGAGACCTGCGCGCGATGTACAGGTATGCGGGCATTGTCACATCAATTGAGTAAGAAGCCTTCATCCCGGATTCTCGCCGTGAGCGAGCGGCCAAGTGATTGATTTTGCTCCCGGCTAGTTTTCAGGACAAAACGCGTTGACCGGTTAAAGAGTGGTTCCTGTGACAATGCCATCTCGCCTATTGGAACGGATGTTTGTCGCCAGTTTCCTTCAGGACTTCCGATGTCGTCACTTTCCCGCCGTGCCTTCGTGACCGGCGCCTCGGCGATGGGGCTGTCTCTTGGCCTTGCCGGTTGCGCGTCGACGCAGACTGTCTGGCCGCTGGCTGCGGCACCGGCGCCGGCGCTCGCGACCAGCGAGCCACTCGCCGACACCGGAGCGCCGTACGATTACAGGGCGATCTATGCCGCGATCGATGACGATCAGTTCCCGATTCCGGCCATCGACCTGAAAAAGGTCGACCCCGCCTTCCTGCGCGCTTCGGTGGACTATGATACCGACCAGCCTGCGGGCACGATCGTCATCGATACGCGAACCCATTATCTGCACCATGTGCTCGGCGGCGGGCGTGCGACCCGTTATGGTGTCGGTGTCGGGCGCGAGGGTTTCGTCTGGGCGGGCGAGGCGAATATCCATTCGAAGCAGGAATGGCCGGACTGGTATCCGCCGAAGGAAATGATCCAGCGTCAGCCTGAGATCAAGGCCGAGATGTCGCAACTTCAAAGCGGCATCGGCATGGCCGGCGGCATCGGCAACCCTCTCGGCGCGCGCGCCATGTACCTGTGGCAGGGTAACAAGGATACGCTCTTCCGCATTCATGGAACGGTCGAGCCCTGGACAATCGGCAAGAGCGTCTCTTCAGGCTGCATCCGCATGATCAACCAGGATGTCATAGATCTCTACGACAAAGTGGAGATCGGCACCAAGGTCGTTGTGTTGGGCAAGGGCTCGCCCATAGGCTGACAATCATTCGGGAAGACGATGGCCGGATCGACACGCTTGGATCTGCCATTGCCAGGCCCCTTCGAGTAAAGAACGTTTCGAATGTCCGTTTTAGTCGCAACTCAGCAGTTCGAAGGCGCAGTGCCCAATACACATAACGGTGTTAATGATCGATCGATTGCAGAGATCAAAAACCAGACACCTCGACCTCAACATCCATTGACATAAAGGCGTCCGATGCACCGAGAAAGCCGCCCGTGACTGGGACTGCATGCGCGATGTCGCGGGTAACTGCGACTGGGATAAGATTGGCGCCGCCCATACTGCGATTAGTTGGATCAAAGGTTACCCAGCCGGCGCCAGGTATAAATACTTCGGCCCAGGCATGGGTCGAACCCCTCTCATTTGAACCACGGAACATTTGGTTGGGATTAAACAAATAGCCCGAGACGATGCGCGCTCCAAAGCCGAGCGAACGCACGGCCTCTGCAAACAAGATTGCAAAGTCCCGACATGACCCCCAGCCCCGATCGAGCGTTTCCGTCGGCGACTGCGTACCTTCGGCCTCGCGGCTTTGATATGAGATCGATGTCGACACACCTGCGCTGATGTCCTTCAGAAGTGACAGGGTGTCGGTAGGAGTGCTCGCGATAAATGCTTGTGTCCATATTTTTAGTCGCTGAAATGGGTCGGCGTACTGACGAGCGGAAAGGGCGCCGAGATCTGTCCATTCCTGCTCCGAATAGCGGAAGGGGAAGTGAATGGCGGAGTTCGCAATGGCGAATACTGGCCATACTGCTGCTGTGAGATCGACTTCAGCTACGCTGTCGATCACCAACATGCTCGTGAACTCCCTAAAGATGGCAGTGGCGACGGCGTTGCCGAAAACATCCGTTGCCCAACTAATATCTGCCTGCGGAAATATTGAAACGTCATGTGAGATCAGTCGAAGGTCGCGGCCCTCGCGTGGCCTTAACATCAATTGGTGCGAACTGAGCTGGACAGGATAACGATAATGGTAATTCGTTCGATGGCGGATGTTTAAAATCGGCATTGTTTCTCTTCCGGGTTCGAACAACATACTACTGGCCGTCGACTCCCACGAAGATGGGGTCAGGACAGGAGCAGTTCAAAATCCTGCGCGGCCTTTATCAACCAAAGACAGCAAATCATTGAAGAATCAATGAATTAATGCAATTCTGAGGCTTGATTTAGCCGAGGGATTTTGTGATGTCGGAAGCTGTTCGGGCTATGCTGGCCGCGATTCAAACCGTTGACGAAATGATTGCTGCATTCGGCGACGAACGGCAATGTCGACGCCTTCTCGAGGCTTTGGTTTGGCCAAACGGTCGGATATGCCCCGCCTGTGGCTACAAGAAAACTATTCCCATTGCGGGCCGCGACATGGGGCGGCGCAGAGCAAGACCAGGCCTCTATCAATGTTCCAGCGGCGAGTGTCGCTTTCAATTTACTGCGACGACCCATACGCCCTTGCATTCCACCAAGTTGCCGCTGAGCACGTGGTTCAAAGCCTTGTGGCTCATGTTGCAATCGGACAAGGGCATGTCATCGGTGCGGCTGGCTGAAGCATTGGGTGTCAGCCAGCCGACCGCCTGGCGTATGGGACACGCTTTGCGGTTGATGGTGGCGCGGGAAGCGCCGCTCGCAGGCACGGTTGAGATCGACGAGTTCTACCTCGGCGGCCGCCTCAAACGATCGCCTGATGCCCCACCACCCGGGCGTGGTCGCAAAGGGCAACGCCGGACAACGAAGGCACCCGTGCTGGCTATGGTTCAACGGCCGGAGGCGACGACAATCGGCTCGTCGGCAGGGCATGCGCGCGCTTCGGTCGTGGAAGATCTCTCGTTTGCTCAAACCGAACAGGTTCTCGAGATCGGCGTAGATCCGCGGGCCCATCTCATGAGCGATGACTGGACAACCTTCTAAGCAGTGGGCCAAGGATTTGCCGCTCACGAGACCGTTCAGCATTCAAAGCATGAATATGCCCGCGGCGCTGTTCATGCCAATTCGGTGGAGGGATTTAACTCCCGGGTGCGTCGCACGATTGCAGGCGTATTCCATCACATCAGCCCGCAACATGCAGACCTCTATTTCCACGAAATCGGATTTCGATGGTCGCAACGCATTGTCACCGGCAAAGCCATTCGCCGATCTCGCAAGGGCCGAGAAAAGGAGCGCGTCCTATGGACGAGGATCTCGCCTGCGCTTCAGTTGCCACAGGTTTTCTGCGCCGCGATCGGCAGGCAGATGCGTCGTACCGACAATGGCGGCCTTTCCATCAAATCAACGGTGGCTGTCTTTGATTGATAAAGGCCGCGCAGGATTTGGAGCTGCTCTTGTTCCGGCCCCTTTAGGCTTCGCGGCCGCCTTCATTGTTCTGTGCTCGACATTGCAACCCGCGGCAGGACAGTCGCCGGCGCCTGCACAAGGCATCTGCTTATTTTGCGCAGGCGGAGTTCGACCGCCCCTTGAAGCGATGATCAAGCTTATCGACGATCACAAAAAGAGTGGACCGTGGGCCTGGCGAAGTGTGAACCGTTTCCTTTAAGGTCGGGAAAGTCAGAGGTGTGTCCTCGGGGGGATCTATGAAGAAAGTTATTGTTTTGGCAGCGTCGCTTGGGCTCTTGGTCGGTTGCGGCCCTGGTCTGTATAAGCCGCAATTGGAAAGCTATTTGGGCAAGCCGGCATCTAGCGTCATAAAGGGTCCAACAGCCGATCCCAACAAATATATTCTTCTCTCGCAGGAATTCCCTCGTCACATCGGGTCGGATTATAAGCAAGCCTACTGTAAAGTCTATATTGAGACGACAAAGGGCATAATCACGCACATCTATGAACAGGGAAATATGTCATGGTGCCATGATGGTTATTCCTTGTCATCGAAATGAGGCTTGCCAAAATACAACTGAACTGCGGAGAGCCCTGAGACCTGGTAAATCAAACCGCTCTGCTTACGCGGTTGCTTACATACAATCGCGCGCCAAAATAGACAGTATTTCGTCACAATTTGGGCACGTTCAGAACTCTTGGACCTTAGAGGGAGGAGCGAGCTTGGAGAAGGGCTTAACTTGGGCCTCCGCAAGATGGCGGAAGCCACAGACACGCATGATTATTGGCAACTCTCGCGCCTTGCCCGGTGGCATGTCGAAAGAGAAGCCATGAACCAGGCGCTGGCGATGTTGGTCGCCGCACAGGGTAAACTGCCGATGTCGCGCTTGTGTGTGAATCAGCTCGCAAGACTGACCCTAATCCGGCCTCGTCTAACCAAATGATTTATCGATAGAATCGCAGGCCCGCGGGGGGCACGATCGGCGCCTTTCGTGACCCATCCTTACGCCCAAACTCTACGGTTCTTTCAGTTGGTTGTAGCGCATGGACACAGGGTCAATCTCTGGAGCCGATTTACACCCCAGGTTTTCTGCGCCGCGATCGGCAGACAGATGCGGCGTGCCCGCAATGGCGGTCTCACAATCAAATCAAAGGTGGCTGTCTTTGGTTGATAAAGGCCTCCTGCGCTATGAACGAACATACCATGAACATTCTCTTCATGGGCGCGATGGTCTATAGTTTTAACACGAACCCCTACCGACGGCCGATCCCCCGCAAGATCCTCGAAGATATGAGGCTTCCATTATTCGCTAAACGTATGAGTGAAAGCGTCTTCCTTTGGACTTGGCGCGCTTGAGGCTAAATTGCGTCCGCTCTTTCAGAGGAGATACTGCTCAAGCTGCGCGACAGAGTTTCACCCCTGTCCAGAATCGAACACTTCTGTACAGGGCAAGGTCATTGGCGCCCAAACATAGGAGTGGCAAACGGCCAAGCGGAAACTGCTCAAGGCTCAGCAACGGCACGAGCTTTTCGACATTCCGACCGATGAGGATAGTCTGATCCGATGCTATTCTCTGTCGCCAGCTGTGAATCGGCCCCGAAGATTGCCCCTGGTGTTCTCTTGCCTAACCCGATGATCTTGCGGGATAGATCTTGAGGATAGTGGGGCCACGATCGGCGCCCATCGTGAACCCCTATAGAATTCGAATTTCGCCGTTCTTTCAGGTGGTTGTGGCCAAGGACCCATGGTCAATCTTCGGGGCCGATTCATATTTAATTCTCTGGTGCGTCGCACGATTGCAGGCGTATTCCACCATATCAGCCCACAACATGCAGACCTGTACTTCCACGAAATCCGCTTTCGATGGTCGCAACGCATTGTCACCGGCAAAGCCATTCGCCGATCTCGCATGGGCCGAGAAAAGGTGCGCGTCCCATGGATGAGGATCTCGCCTGCGCTTCAGTTGCCACAGGTTTTCTGCGCCGCGATCGGCAGGCAGGTGCGTCGTGCCGGCAATGGCGGCCTTACCATCAAATCAACGGTGGCTGTCTTTGGTTGATAAAGGCCGCGCAGGATTCTGAACTGCTCTTGTTCCGACCCCTGCAAGCGGGCAGTTCCGCCCCCCGCCATCGAAGGACGCCATCCTACTTCCAGTGAGGGCCGGCATTGTCACGGGAACCAGTTTTTACTTGTCGATGCCCTACCTCGCAAAAAACCTCCCGCGAGTAAAATCAAGCACTTGGAACGTGCGTGTGGGCGCGAGAATAAAGGAAGAGAGGCCTTTACATGATTGATGTGACAATGCCCGCGTGAGTGCTTTTCGCGATCCGAGCACTCATCACCTTTCCGCCCGCAACCGCTGGATCGTCATATGCGAGACCGTGAAAGATCGAGCGATGTCAGTATTGGTTTCGCCGGCATCCTTGCGCTTCAGGAGGGCTCCGGCGGTGCAAGGTGCTAGATTGGCGAATGAAGAGGCGAAACTAGTGAACTCGCCGCCCAAGGTCCAAAAGGTGCGTTGTCTCGTCTTCTAACTGACTGAAAACCCCCGGATGCAATGCCCCATCGCTCAGATCGTGGATTTCGGCTTGCAAGTCTGTCTCTGTATCATCCCACTCCGCCAGGGCGTCGAGCATTTCAAGTTGGACGATGAGTTCGCCGACAATAAGGGGGATCATGGTCGGCCGCTCACGTTTCGTTGCGGTTGTAACTCGGTCGGCAAGCGTTTCGTGCCGCGTCCCGCATGGAACCCTAAACCATTGGTCTTCGGCAGCGTTCCGCCCAAATGCCTCGCGCCCTTGGTTCGGCGTGAGCGGGTGAAGACTCTGCGTGGGGGCAATGGCCAAGGGCACGGGTCTACTGACGAACCCAAGGCCGGTAGAGGGGCGCTTCTGGTTGCGGACCCTCCAGCGGACCGATATCCGACCGTCCTCTGCCGTTACCTGTGCTCTTTCATCGAGAGTTTTCCCGTATCCCGGCAGAGCCGCGCCGCCCTCGTTCTCCCACCTTTCAATGGCCCGAGTGCAACTGTAGTCGCAGGCGGACGTGAGAAAGTTGAAGTCTGTCGATTGAACTCGGCGCTTCGCAGCAGATGCACTCGCGCGCTCCGTTCGTGCCAACCGATGCTTCGCTTGGTGCGGTATTGCCACTCGCGAGGAGTCGCCGGCACCAGTCGCGTGACTTCGTAACCTCCTCCGTATGCCATGCCGTAACGATCCCTGTTCAGCGAACAGGTGCTCACCGACTTTGAATTGATGGTGTTCCATTGTGTGTCCTAACAAGTTTGACAGGGCTCAACCGCCAGCAGCTTGCTGCTGCGGATATGCCGATGAAGCCCTCACCAACAGGGGGTGAAGAGCGAAGCGTCACGCCATTCTCACTGCCGCTCAGTCTTGTCCAACCCGTTATCGACGCTGGGCCCGGGCCTATCGCGAGCAGCCTTGATTAAGCCTTCCGACCGCCCAGCCACTAGGGCTGTTCAAAATCAGTCTCGCCATGATCAAATAAAATTAACGTATCCGCTCCGCATAGATCGAGATAAGATTAGTTCTCGTTTAGAAATTTCGCGGTTTTCCATCGCCAAGTCATAGCTTTCATCATACGCCGCACACAGAAAATAGCTAGAACGATTTTTCAAAAAGATCTAATTCACAGATCCTTTAGTTCCATTGGACCTTTCGGCGCATCGAATTCACTAGAATATATTTCCCGTGCAGTCACAGAAACCTGCCGCGCCGGGAAGCCTCGCCAACAAGGAAGTTTGGCGGAACTGATCCGCGGTAAACCTGTCGGGATCGAGTGAAGCGGTCGCAAGGATACCTACCGGCGCACGCTGACATCGCTGCAGGATTGGCGGGCCGGCCAAACGGCATCGCCGGCATACGGCTCTGTCGCAAACTTTCCATTAATGTCAGCCAGGACTTTAATCGCCTCTGTTTCAGTGGAGCGTTTCGATGTTCCGGGGCCGCCAATTCGACCGGTCAGTGATCCTGCTGTGCGTACGCTGGTATCTGGCTTACAACCTGAGCCTTCGATATCTGGATGAGAAGATGACTGAGCACGGCATCTGCGTCGATCATTCCACGATCCATCGCTGGGTTGTCCGATTATCACCGTTACTGCTTGAACGGTTCAATCAGCGCAAACGAGCGGTCACGGGCAAATGGCATTTCGGCGAGACCTACATCAAGGTTCGTGGTCGCTGGATGTATCTGTACCGCGCCATCGACAGCGTCGGCGACACGGCGGAGTTCCTTTTCAGCGAAAATCGTGACCTATTGGCGGCCAAGCGCTTCATCCGCAAGGTGCTGCAGCGTCACGGTCGGCCTGAGTGCATCGTCATTGACGGCAGCCAGACGAACCGGGAGGCCATCATTGCCTGTGAAAGTGAGAGCCGGTTGCTGGATCGATCCCGCCGTTCTCTGAATCCAATTCGTATCCGCCGGAGCCAATACCTCAACAACCAGATCGAGCAAGATCATCGGCGCATCAAGCGCCGGGTTCGACCTATGCTCGGGTTCAAATCACCCGCCTGCGCAGAGAAGATCCTGTCCGGCATCGAGATAGTCCACATGATGGGCAAACGACAGGCCAGGCACACCTATAATCCAGCACCGTCGTTGGTCGAGCAGTTTGATATGCTGGCAGCATGAACATCAGTCCCTTGGCCCTTTCGCGGCTCTACTCCACGGTTGCGACAGAACCACGAAAACTCGCAGAGGTCGCTTGAAGCGGACGGCGCATGTCGTGAGAGGCGTCCAAGAGGCGCGCGGCTCAATCAAGATCCCAACACCCCATTTTAACTATCGGCGCCGTATCAATAGTTCGGGAAAGGGCCTACCCTCGACCAACCACTGCAGCTTAAAGTGATATCGCTCGCTTCTGTCATGCGTGGCTATATGAAACGAAGCCCATGTCATTCCCTGACAGAACCTCCGATCTGAAGCCAGATCAACTCAACTTGTCGCAGCGCTTCACGAGGGATCTGCCTGTGGTGTTCTTTATCAAATCCATTACGGACGCACTCAAAGCAATGGGGCTCATCGAGGAGCAAGGCGGCTGACCGATAGCAGTGGTGGCGGGGACGACCCTCATCGCAAATGAGGCGAGCGCACGCTGACGGAATCCGGTCCCTCTTGTCGCCCGCGTGCGGTTTTTCTACTGGGTGTGAAAGCTCGAAAGCGACCTGACATTGCGAGTGCCACGAGTTCAGGCGAGGGCAGCGCCCGGGCAGCCGTCGCCGACGATGACGTCAAAGAATGTTCACTGCCGATCGACGAGCAACGACAAAGGTATCCCATGGCAAATGCTACAACCTATATCGTAATCCCCTTTGTGATCGAAAAACGGCACGGCAAAATCGGGATGGGGATCGCACAAAACTGCAAGTCGCGAGAGCAGGCGGACCGTACCTATGACCGGCTCAAAGAGTTGAATCCGGGCGTCGTAATGCTCGAGCAGGAAGCGGACGCCGCCCTCGACATCTATTGTAATCCAAAGGTGATTGCTCAGTGCGGCCAGGTGTTGAGCGCGTTCATTGAGCAGTTTGGCGTCTGAGCGAACAGCCGGATGATGTCATCGGCGCTTCCGTGATGACGTGAGCGCGGACTATGCTACCGGTTTCACAAAATCAAACCTCCTGATGCGAATGCGCCGCGGTCAATGAGCGCGCGACCGATTGACGTCGAGTTTCTTCCCGTGAAAGCGGTCGGTGTGGCGGCCTAAGCGCAAGCCGCTGCCTGCGCCTTCATCGCCTTGATGGCCTCGTGTTTCTGGGCGGTCGCTCTATCGGCGCTGCGATCGGCTCTTCAATGGATCTCAATTCGTGTTCCAACGCGACCCGATCGAAGGTCTCGTCCACACTTCTGACCTTGTAGGTGACGTCGGCTCTCTCTGTCGGGAGCAATCGGATGACCTCGTATGGTCCAGCCGTTTTTACGCCCCACGGATGCATAAGGATCACGATGTCTCCGGCCTTAAACCTAGCTTCGGCCATGTGACCTCAAACGTGGTTCAGCAATAATCGGTAAACTGGTCCAGTCTAGTGATAATCGGCGTATAGGATTGGTCATAAGCATCTCCTGTCGCCAAGATGCTCCCAATTGCTCGCGAAAACCAGAATAATTGATGACCACGCAATGCCTCAATCATTTATTTCAAAATGAAGCAAAATTATCTGCACTACGCTTGACCAATATTTGGTTGAGAGCGCACAATTCATGGTGAGTGCTATGACCGAAATTTGTATTTTCGACCCCATCGGCGTCTACTCGGAAACTGGCGACGGCCTAACAGCCAAGGCGTTCAACGTCAGCCTAAAAGCTATCGGCTCGAGGCCCAGCAATGTGAAAACTTCAATGGCCCCAAGTCGCCAATAGACCCACTGCAGCGGCGCCCATGATGGCGGTGGCGAGCCATCCGACGATTTTTAGGCCTTTGGGCAGTTTGAAGTCTCCCATTGCGGCACTGTGGCTCGAAAGATGCATCATCATGACCATCACCGGAACGGCCGCCACACCATTGATGACCGCACTCCAAAATAGTGCCTTGATTGGATCTATCGGGCTGAAATTAAGCCCCACCCCTAGGATGGTGGCCACTGTCAGCGCGCCATAAAAAGGCCTTCGCGCGATTGAGCTTGCGAGCGAGTCCCACGTGCCATCCGAAGGTTTCGCCGAGCGCGTAAGCTGACGATCCAGCCAGAACTGGCAATGCGAGCATGCCAGTACCTATGATACCAAGGGCGAAGACAAAGAACGCGAGGGGGCCGGCAATCGGGCGTAACGCCTCAGCAGCTTACGAGGACGTCTGGATGTCGGTGATGCCGTGCGCATTTAGAACCGCTGCAGCTGTGATGATAACGAACAGCGCCACCGCGTTGGAGAGCGCCATGCCGACATAGGTGTCGATGCGGATGCGCCGGAACTCCGCTTGAGCTTGCTGGGGTGCACGTTCGAGCGGCTTGGCGTTGAGGCGATCCTTGACCTCCTCCACCTCCTCTTCAGCCTGCCAAAAAACAGGTAAGGGCTGATGGTTGTCCCAAGAACCGCGACAACGGCGGTGATATAGGCCGTATCTAGAGCTATGTGGGGAATGATCAGGTTGTAGCCGACAGTGGCCCACGGGACCTTCACGACGAACGCCACACCAACATAGGCGAACAGGGATATGGTGAGCCATTTCAGAATCGTGACGTAACGCGCATATCGGGAGAAAACTTCAAGGAGGACCGACCCGAGCTCGAAGAATGCGACGTAGATCAAGGCCGAGCCCCTTGAATGGCGCACATTAGCGGCCAGCTGAAAAGCATGACCCATCCCAAGCTGTATCCGAACTGCGCGCCGACCTGCGAGTAAGTCGCAATTCCGCTTGGGTCGTCGTCGGAGGCGCCCGTTATAAGGCCGGGGCCGAGTATCTGTAACAGCTTTGGCTCTTTGGGCTCTTTGATTGAACCATGCAGCGCATCCATGCGGGCTCCAAAAGTGGATTTGACCTCTTCGAAGACAAGGGGCGCCCACAACGAACCGGTCGAAAACATTCGCCGGTACGGGCATGGCGCTCTTTCGCTATTGGCAGAACCGAACGGTACGCCGATATGCAGCCGAAGTCTGAACTTTTACAAATACACGAATAGAAGCATGGCAAGAATCGGCTGCGATTAGATAGCGGCGCTCTTAGCGGTGTCTGCTAGATCGCAGAACAGAGTGACGGGAACGGTCGCTGGACCATCGTTGCGCAATATGATGATGGAAACGGGCGGCGACCGTTTGGCCAGCTTAAGTCGCCCCCGCCGCGCTTAGCGCTACGCGCAAAGGCAACACGACAGTGGCTGCCTGGCTGGACCCTGCTTTGTGAGCCTCGGGCTCGCTGGCGGCAGTATTTTCAACGATTATTCAGTCGCAGAGTGAGCGCCATAGCGTGGCCACGATCCACTGCATGGAAGCAAGGAAAATGGCAGCCTTCGTCGTGGTGAGTCGGGACAGTAGAGGGTCCTCGGCGGTCACTCTGCTGATCTGGCGGAGGCCATAAGAACTACAGAGGTTGCGCGATGCAAATCTGTTGATTGCCGCACATTCACAGCGGCGATCTGCTATGCTTTTAACCCGATGTAAATGAATGCCTCGGACGAACAGCCCAAAGGCCGCTCAGCATGACAACTTCCCCCGAGGAATTCCCGATTGTGTTTGGAGGGCCAGCGCTGGACGCCATATTGGCTGCGTGCGATGCGGCCGGCTCCGACACAAAGCGCCGGCTTGCAGTAGAAAACGGTGAAGTAGTCGCAGCAGAAATGCTCGATGAGAAAGTTCAGGCGGCTCGCGGCAGGGCGCGCAGGGCGCTCTATCGCATTGTAATTGGGAGAACCAGCATGTAATCCCAGGTCCAGTAAAATGGGACCGTGGCGCGCAATGACTTCAGGGATTTGCGCGAGATGAGGTGACGCTCGAGGTTGAAATTGTTGTAGACCGCGGCATGAGTGGACAGAAAGCGTTGCGCCGATTCCGGCGACTTGAACCTCTGCATTCTAGGCTCTCGTCTTGGTGTCCGCGGATGCGAATTCTCGGCTCGGTTATTTTGGCGCGGGCCCTACTCGTGCCGCGCCGAAAGGCCAAGCTCACGGATGGCGGCACCATAGGACCGCAGCCTGTCGGTGATGATCGCCTCCGGCGTGGATCCTTGTTTTCTGAGCAGTTTGCACATGAGCGGAATGGCTGCGACCGTGCTCCGCCGCGATTGCACCAGCAAGTCGAGGACCCCACCCTCGCTGTCAACAGCCCGACAGAGCCAGACCCGCTTGCCCGCGATGGTCAGGACCATCTCGTCCAAGTGCCAGCGGCCGCCTGGGCGCGGTTGTTGTCGACGCAGTTCCCGCGCAAACCGCGGCCCGAACTTGGCGCCCCAGCGACGGACAGTCTCATAGGAAATGTCGAGCCCGCGCTCCGCCAGGAGATCCTCGATGTCGCGGTAGCTCAGGCAAAAGCGAAGGTACGGCCAGACGGCATTCTGAACGACTGTGGGCGGGAAACGATGGCGGGCGTAGGATATTGACGTCATCCCCGACCATACCTCAGCTTGGACGTTTCCGTGCCAATGCCAGCGCGGCGCTGGGCGGAAGGCTGCATTCACGGCCGAGAGCTATTCCAAGAGATCTAACTGCGCGGCTACACCGGTAGCTTCTCTCATTTGGAGCGGCTTCTGGCGAAATGGCGATCCGAGCGACTTGAACCGCTGCATTTTACGCTCGCACCCCGGAAAGCGATCAGCCCTCATGTACCAGCAACCATTGACGACGAGTTTGCGACAGGACTATGCCGTGGTCGTCGGGGCGATAAAGCACGACCAGCACCTCCGTGCTAGCATTGGTTCAAAGCCCCCATGAAGCGTTCGCCATCGGCCCCCAATGCGCCACCCGCGAGGGCAGCCTAACGCACGGGACGCGATCTGGTCGCGCCTCGCTTTTGCGGGAGACTCAGCTGGCGAGCGCCACCGTGCAGCCTTCGACGGCCCGCCTGTCGGCGGAGGTCTGCCCAGGCATTGTTGCCCAGCCGCCGGCTTCGACGAACTGTCGTCTCTTGTAATGGTCAGTTATGGCATTCAACTCGATAAGCTTTGCAGCTGAATCAGCCGCGGCCTTGAAGCGCTCGACGCAGATCACAGATGCCAATTGTCCGCGCGCCGTGTCACCGGCCGCAACGGCGACCTCTCGCGAAGTGCCACCCGTGACCCAGCCGCCCCAGCCAAACCCAATAACCATAGTGGCTGTAATCACCCCCGCGCAAGCCCAGAAGAGCAGGGTTTTCGACGGCTGATAGTCCTCCCAACGCTGGAAAAGAGATCGTTTCGTCGTGTTCTGCATGGTCATGATATCAATCCTTCCTGATGCTTGTGCCTGCCGAAGGCAGGACGGTTGAGACACTGCGCGCGTTTTACATCCGGAGTGGGGTGACCGAAGCAGGTGAAGCACGAGCAGATTCGGAGCATCTCCATCCGCCGGGGAGACGACTTCGGCCAGGCTAGTTCCTCTCTGCGTTGATGCCGGCGCCATTGCCTGAAGCAGGCGTACGGCCGAGCGTCACCTTGACGGCGTTGCTGTGCAGCTCCACGCATTACTTTCCATGCGCTGGATAACCACGTTGTCGTGGGATGGCCGCAATTTCATCGGGTTCTTTCTGCGGTCGGCGCATAGGACGACCGCATTCCATATGTGGGGTCTTTGGCACTCAAATGATAGGAGTGCCAAAAAATATTTCAGACCATCGCAAAATATTCTAAAAATATAAATTGCGACATCCCACGACGAGAGTGGATTTTAGTGGAATTTTTATCGGCCAAGCACTCCTTATTCTTAAATATAGAGGCAGATTTTGCAATCTGCGTACCTAAATCAAAGCTTATAAGGCTCTCTTTAAACTCATTTTGCGTGTATATATGTGTAACCCTTATAGAGATGGATTTCGCAGCAGCATACTTTCGATTCGCCATTTACTGCCAAAGTCTAAGCAACGAATTCGCGGCCCCGACCCGGCGCGACCCCGCAACCCACTTCTGCGCCGTAAGGCAATCAGTAGGTCGCGAAGCGGTTTCAAAGCGCTCCCAAAGGCGGAAGGCATTTTCAGCGTCACCGCCACACTGCCATCGGCCGGAGACTCGCCGCATCCTCGATGACGAATTTGGTCCTGGAGAGTCGCGCCATTATCCTGAACCGAGATGCAACTGATCGATACAGCAAAGCAGCTTCGGTATATGAAAACTGCGGGCAAGGTGGCTATGGATGATCAAGTACGACAGTTGGCGAAACAGCTCCTGAAGACCGGTTTCGATCAGTTATCGGATCGCGAGCGCCGAGTGATCACCGGAGTCGCCAAACGCACCCAGATCAGTCGGGATGCGAACCGCGCCTTCGAGGAGAAGTTGACCCTCGGAGATCGCCTCGCCGACCGGGTTGCGACGTTCGGTGGCTCGTGGACGTTCATCACGATCTTCCTCGCTGTCCTGGTTGCATGGATCCTTTTCAACAGCGTCATTCTGGCGTGGCCTGTTGCGGCGTTCGATCCTTACCCATACATCTTCTTGAACCTCATCCTTTCGATGCTAGCCGCGCTACAGGCGCCGATCATCATGATGTCGCAGAACCGTCAAGCCGCTCGCGATCGCGTGGCGGCCGGTCTTGACTACGAGGTCAACCTAAAAGCGGAACTCGAAATCATGGCCCTGCATGAGAAGCTAGACCAAATCCGCTCGCAGCATCTCGCGGAGATGTTACGCACTCAGCAAGAACAACTCCGGCTGCTAATCCGGGTCCTTGCGCTCGATGGAAATGCCCCAGGCGCAGCGTCTGGGTCGCTGACGGAAAGCACAAACCCCAAAGAGCCGCCCACTTGAGGGGCCCGCCACCTCTACCGACGCACTTCTGACACGTCGTTCGACCCGCCATGAGAACAGCATTATGGCTCCAAGCGGGCACACGAGCAGCGATGACGACGTGCTCGATTTCACCGCCTTCGCACAGTCAACTCATAGCGGCAGAGTAAGACTGCGGTTGGTGATCACACCAATCCTATGTAAAAATTAGCTTTAATATTTGAAAAGTTGTTTAGTTTGATGGATTTAAAGCGCATACAATTCCATGATTCAATTGTTTTTTGGTTTCTTGTTCCGTTTAACAGTGTTTAGTTTATTTTCAGCATTAATTATTTAATGCATATTCTTGTAAGTGTCTTTCTTCGTTCATAAATATAACATTCTCTAGCCGTACCGGCTACGCAATACGAAAGGTTGGGTGCTAAGCGCCAACCGTTCGCATGTCGCTCAAAAAGGAGGTCATGCCATGCGTGTTTTCGATTTTACTCCCTTCTATCGTTCAACAGTCGGCTTCGACCGGATGTTCTCGATGCTCGAGCAACTCGAGGGCGTGGAAGGCCCTGCGCCGAGCTATCCGCCCTACAATATCGAGAGGGTCGGCGAGAACGCTTATAGCATCTCCTTCGCGGTCGCCGGTTTCGCCGAGACCGATCTCTTGATCGAGGTGAAGGAGAATACCTTAACGATCCGGGGCGAGAAGCAGCCGATCGACGGGGATCGAGCCGTCAACATGCTCCACCAGGGCATCCCCGCCCGGCCCTTCCAGCGTAGCTTCCAGCTTGCCGAGCATGTGGCAATCAAGGGCGCGAGCCTGGAGAACGGGCTCTTGGACGTCGAACTCGTGCGCAAGGTTCCAGAAGCGATGCAATCACGGGTGATCCCTATCGCGAGCTCCAGTGATCGGCGGAAAGCCAAGCCAACCAAGATCGCTGCATGAGGTTCTGATCCATTGAACATTAAGGGCGCTCCGATCGCAGGAGCGCTTTTTTGTTGCTCTGGTCGTGAAGAGTGGTGGTTCGCACCGGGTTTGCCGGAGGCTTCAGCTCCTAGGGTCAAGACCCGACCAGGTGTACGCTACTGAATTTAAACGGCTTTTTCATAAAACCAGATTCGAAGAAAAGCCTTTAAGATCATCGAGATAGCGGCTGACTGAGTTTTGACCCTAGGGCTGTAGCGCTACAAGCGGATGTGGAGAGCCTCAAATTCCGTCAAGCCCTTCGACGGTTGGGAGAATGTCCATAGCCTCAAGTCGACGGTGAAGGTAACGACAAGAGCCACAGGCGCGATTTTCTCCACCTTAGGACCTCTCGCACCATCCTCCATGCTCGGGCAGTCGTTAGTGATAGTCCTCGTCAGCCGGGCCATCGATGCCCTCAGTCTGTAAACTTCACGCTGCGTGTGAGCTTGGCAATATCGGCTAAGGTCTGTTCGCCGGAGGCCCGGTCACGCTGCCAGATTGTAAATTGGCTTCAAAGATTGACCCCCGTCGCACTAACATTAACCTATTGATATTATGTGCAAAACTCTATGGTGGATGGGGGCACGATCGGTGCCGATCGTGACCCCCTCAAATTCCAAATTTTCGTGCTTTTTCAGCCGACTATGGTCGCGCCGTTAGGGGTCAACCTTTGGCGCCGATTTACAACCATCGGACATGTCGTTCGAAGAAGGCTAGTTTTGGTTTTTTTTGGACCTCTGACATCGCTTATCAATTCAGGCGGGGATGAAACGAGAAGCTTAGAGGTTGCTATGAGACAAGAAAAAGCGGGCATTCTACCGCTGGCGTCTGCGGCGCCACTGGCCGCATTCTGCACAGATCTTATGGCACTATTTAGATTGATCACTATGTAAAGAGAGGCTCCCGTGTTCGAGTCGCTGAGTTGCAAAGTTGCTGCTGAGGCTCTCGACAGGCAAGCCGAGGGGCGAACTAGATCGCTCGGGATGACCTAGCCTTGCCGACGAAAAGCGCTGACTGCAGAGGATCCAATTGCATGATTGTTGAGAAGCAGAAGTCTCCGCTGTGGCTGGTACGCCACGAGGCTACCAACCTAGCGGCATTAGCAATCATTGGCAGCGAGACGGCAAACCGAGACGCCAAGACAGACCGTTTAAAGGCGGCGCGGGAAGCAAGAGACGGCGACCTTCCTACACTCGGGGCCGCCCCGAAAAAACGAAAGTCGGTGAAAACCCGCCGAGCGCAGACTCAAGTTAGGTGACGCTCCGGACGCAATTGGCCCTGGTCGCCGCCACCCTAACAGCCGAGCACCTTTCGGTATAGATCAAGGTAGCTATCAGTCATGCGATTCACATCAAAGCGCTCGGCTACTGCAGCCCTGCAGGCGGACCGATCTATGTCGCCTATGCGGCCGATGGCATCGACGGCTGCCTCATGACTGTCGACAAGAAAACCGGTTACCCCATGGTCGATCAATTCGGGCATCGACCCGCGATTAAAAGCGATGACCGGGGTCCCGCAGGCAAGCGCTTCAACGACAGATAGTCCGAACGGCTCATCGAACTTGACAAGGTGAAGCAGAGCGCGCGCGCAACCCAGCGCTCTTACCCGATCTAGCCCGCCTAGCGATCCCTTGTAGACTACATCCCCCCTGTCGATCGCCGGAACAACGTGGTCCTGGTAGTAGACCTGATCTTGGATGATACCGGCTGCGACCAATCTCTGGCCTGCTCCGCGCGCCACTTCAATCGCTTCGACGGTTCCCTTATCTGGGTGAATGCGGCCGAAAAACAGAAGATCGTCGCCTCCAAGTGAATTTAAGGGGAAGTCCTCCAATCTGATGCCATGGTGGATGGTTGCTGCATAGCGCAGCTCAAGCCTGCGATCGGCGTTGCTGATCGCGACGTAGTGCACGTGATCTTCATATGCCTTGTAGATCGGCATGATGCGTTCGGAGGAGAAACCGTGGATGGTCGCGACCATCGGTACCTTGGTCAGCCGTGAGAAGGCCAACGGTACGAAGTCGGCTTGATTGTGGATCAGATCGAACTCCTCGGCCTTCTCGAAGAGATTGGCGACGTGGAGCATCTCCCAGACCTTGGCGTCAATAGCGGGGTCTTCTGAATAAGGCGCCGGACAGACCGCAGACAATTTGCCCGACGTCTCGCTATCCATCGTCGCAAATAACGTGACGTCGGCGCCACGCTCCACGAGGGCTTCTGTCAGGAGGCTCGTGATAAGCTCCCATGGGCCGTAGTGTCGAGGGGGCGTTCGCCAGGAGATTCGGCGCCAACATCGCGATACGCACTTCGAAAAACTCCTGCTGCCGTTAGCACCGTTGGAACCTGCGCACGAGCAAGCATGCCCACCGCGGAGTTCGTCATTTCAACATCCAGATTGGCTGATCGACAAAAAGCCGCCGAGGCGGCGTCCGCACATTGCAAAAGCTCAACGAGTTAGGAGCCTTTTGGCAAAAACTTCCGCATGCCCGGAGGAATCTCCAACAGCGTTTCGGATATCTCCTCGTCTTCAGCATTTTCGTCGCTGTCTTCTATATTCATGAAAAGAGCGTGCCGCTCGGCAGCATTGCGCTCTGAAGCCTGTACCAATCCGGTCAACTCATCGACCTTCTTGGTCAAAATTAAGATCAACTCGGTTAGTCTGCCGATTTCGTCATTCTTCATAATGCAACCTTGCTTACTTTTAATCCCGCTCGCAATGAAATTCGCAAATGTTGGTGCACCCTAATATTCAGAGGCGAATGGCAACATTGTTCGATAAAACCGAGAAAAATTGCGAAACGACAGGAGGCGTCACCGAAACGACTTTCCTCTTAGGGGGAATATCCTTTAGCACTCCTATCAATTGAGTGCCAGCGTCCCCACATAGAGTTGACATGCACCCAAGCGTGCCCAGCCTGAAAGGCGCCCTTCACATGACATTTCGACCTCTGCACGACCGCGTCGCGATCAAGCGCCTCGAAGGCGAAGACAGATCCAAGGGTGGAATCATTATTCCCGACACCGCGAAGGAAAAGCCGCAAGAGGGCGAAGTGGTTGCAGTTGGGCCCGGGGGTCGCGACGAGAGCGGAAAGCACATTCAGATCGACCTGAAGGTCGGCGACATCGTGCTCTTCGGCAAGTGGTCCGGTACCGAAATCAAGATCGACGGTCAGGACCTTTTGATCATGAAAGAGAGTGACATCATGGGCGTTGTCCACAAGACCAAGGCCGTCAAGAAGGCAGCCTGAGTTCGATTTCGCCGTAACCTCGCGAAAGACATTGGAGCCACATCATGGCCGCTAAAGACGTCAAATTCGCCACCGAAGCCCGCGACAGCATGCTTCGAGGTGTCGAGATCCTCAACAATACCGTAAAAGTGACCCTCGGCCCGAAGGGCCGCAACGTGATTATTGATCGCTCCTATGGCGCGCCGCGTATCACCAAGGACGGTGTTACCGTCGCAAAGGAAATCGAGCTCGTCGATAAGTTCGAGAACATGGGCGCGCAGATGGTGCGCGAAGTCGCTTCCAAGACCAATGAGCTGGCCGGTGACGGCACTACCACTGCAACCATTTTGGCTGCCTCCATCATCCGCGAGGGCGCAAAATTTGTAGCCGCCGGCATGAACCCCATGGATCTCAAGCGTGGCGTCGACATGGCGGTGATCGCGGTGGTCAAGGACATCAAGGCGCGGGCCAAGAAAGTCCAGTCCTCCGAAGAGATCGCTCAGGTTGGCACCATTGCGGCCAACGGCGACAAGACGATCGGGGAGATGATTGCCAAGGCGATGCAGAAGGTCGGTAACGAAGGCGTTATCACGGTTGAGGAAGCCAAGAGTGCTGAAACTGAGCTCGATGTTGTCGAAGGCATGCAGTTCGATCGCGGCTATCTCTCCCCCTATTTCATTACTAATGCCGAGAAGATGTCGGTCGAATTGGAGGATGTCTATCTCCTGATCCATGAGAAGAAACTTACCGGTCTGCAGGCGTTGCTGCCGCTGCTGGAAGCGGTAGTTCAGACCGGCAAGCCTCTCGTGATTGTTTCCGAAGACGTCGAGGGCGAGGCTCTTGCTACGCTTGTCGTCAACAAGCTTCGCGGCGGCCTGAAGGTCGCCGCCGTTAAGGCGCCCGGGTTCGGTGACCACCGCAAGGCCATGCTGGAAGATATCGCCACGCTGACTGCGGGCCAGGTAATTTCCGAGGATCTCGGCATCAAGCTCGAAAATGTCACCATAGACATGCTCGGCAGGGCCAAGCGAGTGCGTATCGACAAGGACACGACCACGGTCATCGACGGCGCTGGCGAGAAGAAGGACATCGAAGCACGGGTTCTGCAATTAAAGGCGCAGATCGAGGAGACAACCTCGGACTACGACAAGGAAAAGCTGCAGGAGCGCCTCGCCAAGCTTGCGGGTGGCGTCGCGGTTATCCGGGTAGGCGGTGCCACCGAGGTCGAGGTCAAGGAAAAGAAGGATCGCATCGACGACGCCCTGAATGCGACGCGAGCGGCTGTTCAAGAGGGTATCGTTCCGGGCGGCGGCGTGGCACTGCTGCGGGCGAAGGCAGCATTGTCGAGCCTCACTTCTGAGAATGCCGATGTGAGGGCAGGCATATCGATCGTACTGCGCGCGCTTGAAGCGCCTATCCGCCAAATTATTGATAACTCTGGCGTAGAGAGCGCGATGGTTGTCGGCAAGTTGCTCGAAGCGAAGGATCCCAATGCCGGCTTCGACGCTCAGGCCGAGGCTTACGTGAACATGATCGAGGCTGGGATTATAGATCCCGCAAAGGTAGTCCGGACGGCCCTTCAAGACGCGGGCTCAGTTGCTTCGTTGCTGATCACTACCGAGGCAATGATTGCCACAACACCGCAAAATGACGCCCCGGCCATGTCGCCGGGTGGCATGGGATACTGACCTGACAAGTTAGCGGCTTTCCTTTGAAGTTCGGCGCGATGGAGCCTTCGCAATCTCCATCGTATCGCGCTCGGCAAGTCTGGAGCAAAATGCGTTCAGGTAGGAGCGAATTTCGAAATTAACTCACTGGTATCAAAAGCATTTTGCGATTCCTGGTGATTCGATCTGAAAGTAAATCGCTCTATGGTCAGATCGATAGCGCGGGATTTTTGAGTTCGGTGAGAGCACTGCGCCGCACAAGGAATTCTCGAAGCGCAAGGATGATCAGAATGAATATTCGCACCTCACACATCACCGTTATCTTCGCCAAGCCATTCCTGCTTGAGGGCTTTGCAGACCGACAGCCGGCGGGCGAATACCGGGTCGATATCGATGAAGAAAGGATCGAGGGTATTTCCTTCCTTGCCTACCGCCGGGTGGCGGCGCTCATCCATTTGCCAAAGATCTCTGCCCCGCAGAACTCCACCCAAAGTGTGACGATGAGACCCACAGAATTTGATGCTATGATCGCCTTCGACGCGCGGTAAAATTACCTTTTGTCAGCTTGAGAGTTTATAATTTCGCCTGCCATGAGGGCCCTTCTCCTCGCGAACGCTACAGGTCGCCCCTCTTGCTCCTCGATAAGCCCCATCGCCTTGAGTTTGGCGAGGATGGTCTTAGAGAAAAACTCCACCGCCGGCCTCGTGTAAAGCGTCGCAGCAAATTGAGTTGGTCCGGCTGCAAGTCCGATGTTTTGTCGGGGAATGTCATGACCTCGTTTCGTGGCTCATTCGAGGAACGCTACGGACTCAGGAGTCTCTCCGTACTTTCCAAGGATGATCGCGTCATCGAAATCACCGAACTGGGGATCGCCCGTTCGAGCAAATGCGATAGCGCCGATGAAGTCGCCCGCAGCGACTGCGAAGGCGGCTCGATGCTTGGCTGCGTTGGAAGCGGGTGCCTCCATGGCATCGCCAGCGACCAAATCGCCTTCGGCGTCACGAATGAAGGGTTGAACTACGTAGTAAGTGACACGTGCCACTGACCGCTGCTTTTTGAGCCAGTTTACCGAACAATGAGTCCTGCTTGTGACACAGGCAGCCCAACCAATGAGTTCAACGTTCAGCGCCTGTTTCGCCACTTACCCGCGGCACGACTGGGATTCGACGCATCGGGGCCTGGCGCTTGATTGTTTTCCGCAACAAGTTTGCGCCATCGCGCAACACGTGCCGGATCAAGTTTGCCCTCCCTGACCGCGGTTAGCACCGCACAGCCAGGTTCGTGGGTGTGGCTGCAGTTACCGTATCGACAAAAGGGACCAAGCTCGGTGATTTCGGCAAACAAGCTTTCAAGGCCAAATGCCGCGCCACTGACTTGAAGCGACCGCATGCCCGGCGTGTCAATTATCCAGCCCCCGCCAGCCACCGCATGAAGGGAGCGAGACGTTGTGGTGTGACGTCCCTTGTCATCGTGAGAACGAACGGCGCCCGTCTGCTGAAGCTGATCCAGCAAAGGGTCTATCAAGCTATTCACCAATGTCGATTTGCCAACACCCGACGAACCGACTAGCGCCGCAGTTTGTCCTAAGCCGCACCATCGCTCCAACGATGCTCGGACGTCTTTAGAGCGGCAGTCCAAGGTCACCACAGGAACTCGACGTTGCAGCGCCTCCGCACGCCTGAGATAGGAGCCAGGATCTTCCACCGTGTCGGCTTTGGTCAACACAACGACAGGAGAAGCGCCTGTCTCGATCGCGAGCGTCAAATAGCGTTCCAGCCGAGCGACGCTGAAATCGGCATTGCATGAAGTGACAATAAACAGGACATCGATATTGGCGGCGGCGAATTGAACTTTGGCGCCGTTAAAGCGGCGGGCAACCACTGACTTGCGGGTCAGTCGGCGGTTGAAAAGATCGGTGCGCGGGTCCGCGAGCACCCAATCGCCAACGGCGAAATCGCGGGTGCTGACGTGAACCGGAAGCTTCAGCGCAACTTGACCACCCTGTGATATGGCCGAGAGACGCGCCCGGTGAATGGCGCTGATACGGACCGGCAAGAGACCGGCCTCTAAAGGTTCGATTTGATCACCAAAAAAGCTGGACCATCCGAGCGCTTCCAGCGTGGTTGGGCATTCGGGTTCGGTAGAGACATTCAAAGCTTTTTCGCGATCATTATTATCAGGCGCACCGTTGGTTTTCCTTTTGTGAGAACACTGTTTCCTGAAATAGCTTAGATAATTAAATTTATTCCAAGATCTAGAAAGTCAACTTATCTATCACTAAATTATCTGTGGGGCGATACATCTCTGATTTTTTTCTTCATTGCTCGCTGAACTGACGCGTGAAAGCTTTAATCGTTCATCCAAGATATTCCAGTGCGGCATCATTTTCGAATTTAATCGCGTATTGAACCGAAAGTGGGTACGTTCGAATAATGAAAATGACGAAATCGGCAGGCTCACCGCGTTGACTTTAGCTTTGATCGAGAAGGTCGGCGAGTTAACCGGATTGGTGCAGGCCTCAGAACGCAATGCCGCGGAGCGCTACGCCGTTTTCCTGAATATAGAAGACAACGAAGAGAATGCAGGAGGCCAGGAGATATTCGAACATCTGTTTGATATCGTCCTCGCGCTCGGTGCAGTCGACGTGGTGACACAGGTCGCAGCACCGAGGTCGGATCAAGTTTTTTCCATTAGGCGGTCATTCTTACCGACCTAAAATCAAGGTATTTTCCGCTGGACAACGCAGACCTGGACCAAAGCCTCAAAGGCCTTGTGCAAAAACTCAGCCCATATCGCGAGGTCAAACCCTTACGCAGTGTCTTTGAGCTGGCGATAACCGGGCTGGCATTCGTGATGCTTTGGACACTGACCTGGGCGGCGCTTTACGTGGGATATTGGCTGAGCTTGTTGTTGACGGTGCCTGCTTCCTGCTTCCTCATGCGCCTTTTCATGATTCAGCATGATTGCGGCCACGGCGCTTTCTTCCGCAGTCGTTCAACCAACGACTGGGTGGGAAGAGTTCTAGGCGTGGTGACGCTAACACCCTACGCCTTCTGGCGCCGCACCCATGCGATACATCATGCAGGCGTCGGGAATCTCGAGCAGCGCGGCATCGGCGATATTGATACCCGCACAGTGAACGAATATCTTGCAATGCCTGCTGCCGGCCGCCTCCGATACCGCAGCTATCGATCGCCGGTCGTCATGTTCTGTCTTATCCCAGCTTTTCTTTTCCTAATTCGGCACCGCCTGCCGTGCGGTCTTATGGGCGTTGGCAGTCAGCCATGGATCAGTACGATGGGAACGAATTTCGCGATTGCGGTACTCATTGCCCTGATGGCGGAGCTCGTGGGCTTCGAGGCGTTTCTTCTCGTCCAGATACCGATAGTGTTGATCGCAGCTTCGATCGCTATGTGGTTCTTCTACGTCCAGCACCAGTTCGAAAACACGCGTTGGGTTCATCAGGAAACTTGGAAGGTCCATGAAGCAGCTTTGTACGGAAGCTCGCACTACGAATTGCCGCCTTTATTCGCCTGGTTCACGGGAAATATCGGAGTTCATCACGTTCATCATCTAAACAGCCGCATTCCGTTCTATCGCCTACGGCAGGTCGTGAACGACCACCCGGAACTTGCGGGCATAGGTACGCTGACGTTTCTCCAAAGTCTTAAGTGCACAAGCCTCGCCCTTTGGGACGAAGAACAAGGCCGCCTTATTTCTTTTCGAGAACTCCGACGTGAGCGTAATCCGCAAACAGGCGGAGCATAGGTTAGCCGGTAAACCAAATGTCCGCTTGCTCACCATTGCGCCCAAAAAGCTGACAGGCAGCTCTATTTCAGTCGTCCCGATCGCAGGCAGGGGCGTGAAATCGGCGTTGCATTGTGGGGTAGGGAAGGGTGCATTTCTTTCCCCCGATAACGCCCTCGCAGGACAACTGGCGGCTCTGACGCAAACTTTCCATCAATGTCGGCCGTGACATAAATCTCCTCTGTTTCAGTGGAGAGTTTCGATGTTCAAGGGCCGCCAATTCGACCGGTCAGTGATCCTGCTGTGCGTACGCTGGTATCTAGCCGGTGCTTCAGCGGAGACGAGAGCCGGCCCTCGGGCAACGAGCCTTCTCACCCGCTCGCTCCGATAACTGCCCTTACAAATCGGTTTCGGTCGCCTCTACAGCAGGTATGGGGCGCCGAGGAGCTGACCAACTCCGTCAGCGGCATGTCTTCTTCCGAACCACAGTTCACCTTCTGCAAAACGCCAGTGACTGAAAAACCAAAAAATTTCTCACCGTGCCTCTGCAAAAATGTCGCAAGTGCAGCGGGCAGCCCGTCCTTCGATTGCCGCACCGCGAATGTGCGCGTGCGGCGCCTGATGCCGCGCCTGCGCAGGACCTCAGCGTCGGCAGGCCACAACGAGAATGGAGCTGACAATGCAGTATGTGTGTTTGGTCTATGCTGAGGACGATGCCTTTAAGGCGTTGGGGCCGGCGGGACAAAAGACATTGGACGCCGACTCTTTAGCCTATGATCGGGAACTTGAGCGCCTTGGACATTTAGTGCTTGCCCACGCTCTGCATTCCGAACGTGAGAGCAAGGTGGTGCGTCGGCGCCAGAAAAAGACACTGGTCATCGATGGCCCATTCACAGAGACCAAGGAGCAATTGGTCGGCTTCATCGTTGTCGAAGCGAACGGAATGGACGAAGCCGTCGCGATTGCCGGAGATATTCCAATGGCTGGTATTGGCACGATCGTGGTGCGCGAAACCTTGGAATTCGCTTGACTATCACGCAGTCGCTGATCAATCGCCATCGAGCTCTTCGGCTATGATTGAGCGAGCGGCTGCGCCCTGGCCTATCAGGCAATGGGAGCATGAGGAATTGTGGGGCGGGACGAAAATGAATAATCCAGCGGCGCTAGATCTTGCACTTCGATCCTAATTTCGTGCGACTTGGTTGCAGCAGCGACCAGTGGCATCGCGACGGGTGGGTGAACTGGCTCGGGCTTAGATTTGTGCAAAGGTCATATCGTCAGGCGATGCCGATTCCACGACCGATTCCACGCCGGCTTCCACGCCCCCACCAGCGACGAGGCATTATCGGAGAGCCGACCGAATGCGGCAAGCGTCGCGCCGGCCCCATACCCGCCCAACATCAAAAGGAGAATGAACTATGCCCCTCATTGAAGTTCATCTGATCGAGAACGTTTTCGATGCCGTGCAGAAGATGCAGATGATCGAGAAGCATCACAGATGCAATGGTCAGCATCGAAGGCGAGAATATGCGCGGCGTAACCTGGGTGAATATTTCAGAAGTTACGAGCGGCGAATGGGGCATTGGCGGTCAGCCGCTAACCACTGAAGCGGTGAAGGCGCTTGCCTCGGGCAAAAAAGCCGCCTGATGAGTAGATGCATCCCGGAAAGCGGCTTGGTCGGCATTGCGCCACGCCGCCATCGGGCCGCAACTCGCCCGCTGCGCCCGCCCAAAACGCAGCGGGCAGGCACTGTCAACTTAAGCCATCTCGCTCAGAGAGAGGGTAATCTCGGTTCACCCGAAACGTCTCCTTCGTGCATTCTCGTCCGTTTGAACGCTGGGATCAGCAAGATAATTGCTCAGATTGGTGTCGTTGTCGATTAAGTTAACAGTGTCGGGGGAATTGCTAATTCAGCGTCGTCGCGAGCGCCTGAAGGGCAATTTTGCTGGTATGGCGCAGTCGGGTGCTGGCCACGTCAACCGCCTGTTGCTACACGCCCACTTCGAATGCCCGCCAGGCGGCTTAGGAGAGCCAGGGAGTTGCAAGTTCATGAAATGGCTGGGTGATAGCCAATCTTTAGAGGGGCGCCCGATGATTCTCAGGAGCTACTTATAAGGTTGCGGCTTTTGTTGTGATTTCGCCATCCTGCCGACGAAGCTCGTGCTGCCGCGCTATTCTTTCCCGGCTGTCGGCAACATTGCGGAGCCGGTATGTCGGCTCGGGATTATCCGCCGGCATGAGGCGAACAATTTCGTATGCGCCCTCATCGCGCTGCCAGGGGATTGCGGAATGCAACACTATATCTCCGACCTTGAATGCCTGATCGTTCATTTTGACTCCTTCTTGATAGGTTCCTCGAACGGTGAGCTTCGATGCCGCGTCACCGTTCGCCTTCTCTTCTCAGCGGGTAGCCGACGTCGTCATAGAGTGACTGAAGCCTAGGCCCGGTGAATTCGCCATCTTCGGTATCGATGATGACCGAAGTTAATTCGGTGTCCGCTTTCTCGACCGCAAATTGCACGGCAAGCGCGAGGCTTTCGAATCGATGATATTTCTGGGGCGTCCGACCTCGCATCGACCGCAGTGATCTGGGTACCTGCACATACACTTCTGCCGGGCCGCTGAAATCGGGGGTCCTCATTCAGAAATCCTCTCGTTAGGGACAAAACAAAAAAGGCCGGGCGAACCCGACCTCTTCATAGGCGTCTCAATGGCCAGTGCCAGTACATCCGTGGTCAAAGACCGAAGGCGCCAAAGTCTTAGGCAACCTGAAGGTTTTCGGCTGCATTCTTTCCGTTGCGATTGTCCCTGACGACATCGAAGGAGAGCTTCTGGCCTTCCACGATGGTATGCATGCCGGCACGCTCAACTGCAGAGATGTGAACGAACACATCCGTGCCGCCGTCGTCGGGTTGAATGAAGCCGAAGCCCTTTGAAGTGTTGAAGAACTTTACCGTTCCAATATTCATGACGATTTCCTTTCAATCAGTCATAAGTGATCGCTTGCCGCGAAAAGTCTCGGCAACCGTCTAAGATCGATTTTTGAAGAGGAAGATCATCAACGCGCCGATGGCGCGGAAAAAGTTCGGCAACAAGATCGATAGCGAGACTTATAGACTGCAAATGTGTTCATGGCGAGGCCTAACTTTTCTATTTCGCAGACGTAGAGACGGACAATTAACCTGTCGTTCTCAACACCCACTCATCGAGGAGCTCGATCGGCCTCTCGTCCCAGCCGTCTTTGCCGCCCAAGCCAGTGGGCGCGACAAGCCGCACTTCCTTCGGTGGCCTGAGCCCCTTGAACTGGTCCACTATTGATTATGTCTTCGGACGAGAAGGAGGACCACGAAATGGCTCGCAAGAGACACAAGGCAGAGGAGATCGTCGCCAAGCTCCGGCAAGTCGAGGTACTGACGGCGCAGGGTAAATCGGCGGCGGAGGCGATCCGGTCGATAGAGGTTCATGAGGCGTTGTCACGTTGTCCATCCACGTCTGCAAAAGGGTCGTGAAACCCGCCATTTAGACGTGCGCGGCAGTCGAACTGCGCCATTCGTTCATGGCTGCGGCGCGCAATGACTTCAGGGATTTGCGCGAGATGAGGTGACGTTCGACAGCCCGCCAGAGCCAGACCCGCTTGCCCGCAATGCTCAGGGCATCTCGTCCAGGTGCCAGCGGCCGCTTGGGCGCGGTCGTCGTCGACGCAGTTCCCGAGCAAACCGCGGCCCGAACTTGGCGCCCCAGCGACGGACAGTCTCATAGGAAATGTCGAGCCCGCGCTCCGCCAGGAGATCCTCGATGTCGCGGTAGCTCAGGCAAAAGCGAAGATACAGCCAGACGGCATGCTGAATTACCGCGGGCGGAAAACCATGGCGGGCGTAGGAAATGGACGTCATCCCTCTACCTTACCACCGCCCAGACGTTTACGTGACAATGCCAGCGTTTACGCTTAGACACGCTTTGCTCGAGGGGTGCGCAGCGGCAATACCTGGCATCGAAGCCTCTCCGCTGGAATATCGCGGACGGCTTCAACATGCCGATGTGTGAGGCGCTCAGAAATCCTTCGGCTCCAGCGGATAATAGTTTCCGCGCCGGGGGGAATAAGCCTTTGCTGCGACTTTCTGGATTTGCGGTCGGTTTGTATCAAAGATCTGCAGAAGATCGGCTTCACTTGTACTGGGGCGCTCGGCGATACGTTCCAGCATGTCACGGCCGACAAAAAAGGATACCTCGAACGCAGAGTCATATCCCCAGAAACAGACGCTTTGCTTTGATACCTGGTAGTTTCTGCTGGTATTTGGAAAGCTGATCATCGCTCGGATCCTTCGATCAAGAAACAGGGTCTCGTCCACATGTCGGCGGCGACGTCAGCAGACGCTGCACCTCGCGAACAAGAGCACCGGTCGGATAGGGTTTCAGCAGAAAGCTACCGTCGGCGACTTCCGACTCGGCCTGAGCATCGATGCGGGCGGAGTGGATCAGAATCTTCATGCCGGGAAGATGACTGGTCACATAGCGTACAAGAGCCAGCCCTCCTGGCGCATGGTCCAGGTCGATATCGGCAATCATTACATCGAAATCGCGACGGCTGTTGAGCATGTTCATAGCCACGCCGGCACTATCGCACTCGATGACTTCATATCCTTCATCGAGCAGTTCGTTCGCGCAGATCACCAGCGATGGCAGATCGCATTCGACGAGCAGGATCAAGGCCGAGGTCAGCGAGAGCATCCCGCCGCCATCGTCTTGACTGGCAATTCTGGAGACAATGGTGCTGGCCGGCCTCGACAGAGGCTGCCGGGGCAGACTTGGAGCTCTTGCATCCATGGAATCCGCAACTGAGCCGGCTGAAGCCCTATGGTTGGGCAGCGCTACCCCTTCGGCGGGCGTCAGGACGATTTCATCCGGTTTGCCGCGGCCATATCGAATTGGATCATGGCATCGAATTCGGCTGGAGCGACGCGCACGACCTGGATCCGATTCTGCGGCCTGGAAATCGCCGGCAGATGAATGAGAGCCGCGACACGCCGATAGGCGAGAAACGACAAGCCCTCGAGCAGTTCCTCGTCCATATCGACCCGATAGTCGCCCGGAGGCTGGCTCTCGTCCATGCCATCGATCTGGAAGGACCTGGCGAATGTTACCGTTGACTGCGACGTACGAATGGTCATCCCATCTCTCCCCGGTGATCGTATGATTTTCCCGCAAGCGGTCGCAAACCACGCTTCCACGGATGGCCGCATGCGCTGGCGCCCAATCGGCATCGCGCCTCGTCAAGGCGGCAGTCATGGCCTGGCCCTCGTCGATTCCCGATCGTGCGATCGCGTTCGCAGCCCCATCGTCGGGCAAAGGGGAAGCGCGCGCCTGTATCATTTCACCCGCTCGATACTGTGGAGCAGGTGCTCACCAGCAACGCGCTCGTGAATCTCGATGCTACGCTTGATGCGGTATTGTGGTTCGGGCGATGCCTCGGGCAGGAGGCGGGTCACTTCGTAGCCAGTGCCATCCGCCATATCGCGATGCTCGCTCTGCAGCGAGACATGCTCGCCGAGCTTGAATTTATGCTGTTTCATTGGTGTGTCCCGACGTGTTCAATGTTGAACACTCGACAGAAAATACTATGCCGAAAATCGGCATTTTAAAATTCACGGACAGAAAAACATCCATCCAAAGCCTCAAAAATCAATGCATTCACAATGCATCAAATAATAATTCTGTAATTTTCGCATTGTACTCCTTTTATTCTAAATAGCCATAACTAATTAGTAAAATAATTAATTGAAAATTCTGCCTCCAAATCATGAAAGATGAAGCTCCTTTTCCCAAAGATCTCGAAAGACTTATCTCGATTATTTCTATCATTCAAATGATTCGAGTGCCAAATTGCGTACCGGCTGCCGAGCGCGGACTCCGACAGTGCCGCTGATTAAGAGTTCAAAACCGGCGCTTCGCGGTGGAGCCCGGCACGAGGCTGTTGAGCTCGGCTCTCAACTGCGCCTCACTCATTCACGATGAACGTGCAAAATGTAGAATCTGACAAACTCGGCGTGCCTGTTATCGTCAGCCTTACCGTCACCGTGATCAGGCCAGGCTGGGGCATTGTCAACTAAATCGACGGACAGATCGATCGGAGCACTATTCTTTCCGAATCCAGCTTCGAAGCGATCGAATATGCCCCGAACGAGGCTTGCCGCGTGAACTTTAATTGCCGAATTTCTCAACAAGAAGCTTAAGTTTACAATGCCCGCTTCAACAATCAGACCAACGGCGTAACGCCGCGTCGCTGGCTCCTGCTAGCAAATCCGGCGCTGGCGAAGACCATCACCGGGGCTCTCGGCGAAGGGTGGATTGCTGATCTCGCTGACCTGACAAAGCTGCGCCCGCTTGCCGACGACGAAGGCTTTCGTGATGCTGTCCGCCAGGCAAAGCGGACAGCCAAGGGACGTTTCTGCGATTGGCTGCGATCGACAGCCGATGTGAATGTCGATCCAGACTCGATCTTCGACTGCCAGATCAAGGGCATTCACGAATATAAGCGCCAGCTGTTGAACGCCCTGCGAGTGGTTGCACTCTACAATCGGCTACGGGAAAATCCGAACCTAGCAGTCGCGCCGCGCACCTTCTTTTTCGCCGGCAAGGCTGCACCGGCCTATCAACTGGCCAAGCTCATCATCAAGTTTCTCAACAATCTTGCCGGGACGGTGAACGGCGATCCCGCGTTAAAGGGCCGGCTCAAGGTCGTATTCTTGCCAGACTATTGCGTGTCGCTCGCCGAGCGGTTGATCCCCGCAACGGACGTTTCCAACCAGATCTCGACCGCAGGCTACGAGGCGAGCGGGACGAGCAACATGAAGTTCATGATGAATGGAGCGCTGACAATCGGCACCCACGATGGTGCGACGATCGAGATGGCGGAGGCGGCCGGAGAGGAGAACTTCTTCCTTTTTGGCTTGACGGCGGACCAAGTTGTAAATCGGCTTTAAGGATTAACCCCCGTGGGCCTAACGTTAACCTATTGATATTATGTGCAAAATTCTATGATGGATGGGGACAGGATCGGTGCCGATCGAGACCCCCTCAAATTCCAAATTATCGTGCTTTTTCAGCCGACTATGGTCGCGCCGTTAGGGGTCAACCTTTGGCGCCGATTTACATATGAAGGCCCGACGTCGGTCGATGACACCGGATTCGCAGAACGTCAGTTATGGTTGTCACTGCACTTAAGGGCCTTGTCGTTTGCCTCGCGTGAGGCTATATATTGCCTCATATGAATAGGAAATTTGTGATGCCCGCTCTCACTACTGCCGAGGTTCTTGGCCTATCCCCCAAGCAAGTTACCTCACCCATTGGCCTCATCGAGCAAATCGAGGGTGGCCTTCCGTTTGCCACGCTCGACCGAATTACCGGATTCTTGGCACCGGGTGATACCCAATTTAAATACCGGTTTGTGCCACGTGCGACATGGTCGCGCCGTAAGGCAGCACACAAGCTATCGCTTGACGAAGGAACCAAGCTGGCGCGTGTGGCGAAGGTTTACACGGCGGCTGTTGACGCCTGGGGGAGCAAGGACGAGGCGCGCGACTTCCTATTCCGCGCTCATCCAATGATCAACGACAAGTTACCCATTGACGTAGTGATGAAGAGCGAGATCGGTGCTGATCTGGTCATGGACATCCTGGGCCGACTTAAATACGGCACCGCCGCGTGACTGCGCAGATACTCGACCGCATCCTGACGTGCTACCGCATCGGCGACCCAAATGGAGCTTATCCGGTTTTCGATGCTACGGGCTCGACGATCGCGCCCGGGCGTTGGAATACGTCCCGTAGCCCCATGATTTATACCAGTGAGCACTATTCAACCGCGCTGCTTGAGAAATTGCTCCATGGCAGTGGAAGGATGCCTCTTAATCAGCATTGCGTGACCGTCACTATTCCTAGCGGGCTGAGCTATGAAGTTTTCCCTGTTGCAACATTGCCAGGCTGGGATAGACCTATCGCCAAATCTAGCAAGGCGTACGGTGAAAAGTGGTGCCGTGAGAAGCGCAGCCTTGTGGCAATAGTTCCTAGCGTAGTAGCTCGCCGCGATATGAATTTCCTCGTTAATCCGGCGCACGCTGAGTTTAAGCACGTCAGCGCCAGCCTACATGAGCCAGTATACTGGGATTCTCGTTTATACGGGATATGAGAGCTTGGTTGTTTTGAGCGCCAAGCTTCCGCCAACCCTGTGCAGTTCCTTATCTCAAGGCCGGGAGTGCGGCATGTTATTAGACCAGGCCACGTTCCTCTCTCCGACCCACAAAATGCTCCTGGGCGGGCAATATGTCCGCTCTGGATCAGACTCGTTAGTTGGTAGCGGCCGCTGCGGCGGAGCTGCAGGATCCTCTGGTGTCTTAGCTCGATAGAAAAGTCCTTTTTTGTCCCCGTTAGAAATGTCACTTCGAGCACCCTGGATGTCAGTCGCGACTTCACCCTATGAGGCTCAAGCAGCGCGGCGCAGTTGGTTGGGGTTGCGCAGCCGCGCTGCGACTATCCACCGGCGCGGCTCAACCGACCTTGAACAGGCTCGTCCTTTGTCCCCGCCGCCGCCGTGCTTTGTTGCTGCGCGACATGTCCATCTGCTTCTGCTGCTCGGCAATCATCGCCAGGATTGGACCCAGACGCTTGTTCTCGACGATCGCTGCCTGGTCGACCTGCTGCAACTTGTCGAAGGTTTTGTAGGGGAGGGAGCGGCCTTTGTATTTGATGGCGAAGCGGCCATCCGGATAGTCGAATATCATGACGCGCTGGCGGGCGAGGGGCCTGGTGATCTCGTTGGGCTCGAGCATGAACAGTACCTTGTCGTATTGCAGCGTCAGATTGAACGAGACGGTCCGCTCCTCCTTCCAGGCAAAGGCATCCTCGATGTCGTCATGCTCGGCAAGCGGGCGGTGCAAGTCTTTGTCATTGAAAGGCAATTTTGCGAAACGCTTATTATAGTCCTCCATGAAGGTGGGCAGGAAAGCGTTGCCGGCTTCCATGGTCGATATCCCAGCCAGCCGCATCTCTTTGACCAGTCGATCCTGCAAGGTGCCGTTCGCCCGTTCGACGCGGCCCTCGCCTTCGAGGTAAGTTGGCTCCCAAATGAGGAAGATGCCGGGCTCACCCAGCGCCGAGCGGGCATCCTCCATGAGCCGTCGCTTTCCAGCCGACTGCAGATGATGCAGCGACATTCCGATCCAGACGATGTCGACCCGCGCGGCCCAATTGCCGAGCGCCTCGGCGAAATCGCGACAATGGAGTTCGACTGGACAGGGCAGCGACCTCAGCGTCTCCATCGCGATTTCGAGCGAGAGAGCGGACAGGTCTATCCCATGGTAATGGGCGATCGCGGTACCCTGCAGCATCGCCGCGGATGCGCTGGCATCTCCGCATGCTACATCCAGGAACCTGAATGGAACCGGCGCCTCGGCGATCAGAATCCCGCGCAAGATGTCGTAGACCTCACGGTGATACATGAGGTTCTCGCGCGTGATCTTTCGATACGTTGCAAGCTGCCGGTTGAACATGGCCTGCGCGGCCTCGTCCACCGTTGCTCCGACCTCATACCGTTTTTCCGTCACCATGGCCTCTCCTAGGATAGCGAGAGCGACTTCCCCGATCCAAGTGCATACAAATGCAAGGCGCGGTACACGGCCGTATGTCCCGGCGTAGGGACGCCGAGCCTCACTCCAAGTTCGTGCATACGACCGGAGAGCCAGGCGACCTCGATCGGCTTTCCGCGATCGAGGTCGTTGGCCATGGAGGATTTCGTCTCTGGCGGCAGCACTTCCCAGCGCCCGCGCACGCGATCCACAAAGCCCTCAGGCATCGGATGGTCGGCTGCGGCCGCGACAAGCATGCCCTCGTCACGTAGCTGTTCGATGAAAGTCCGTGCTTCTGGGTCCGCGTAGATTGGTCCGACACCCGACCTCATCAAGGCTGTTCCACCCGAGAAGGCCGAGAGTGTCACGAACTTTTCCCACAGCACGTTGTCGATATCCTCGATCGAGCGCAGACCGATGCCCTTGGCACTTGCTGCGATCTGTTCGAATGCCCTGATAAGAGGGTCGCCATGCCCTCCGACGAGAACCTGCGGCAGGCCGCCCATATGGACTATGGCGCCTGGCCTCGCGACAAAGGCGGAGAGGTAGGTTACTCCGCCGATAACCTGCTCCGATGGAACATGGCGTCCGAGTGTCTCGACGCTGTCGATGCCGTTCTGCAGCGTCACGACACGTGTGCTCGGCTTCAAGAGCGGTCCGAGCGACGCAGCGGCTTTCCCACTGTCATACGTCTTGACCGCGAACACCACCACGTCGACGGGACCGATATCCTCAGCGCTGTCGCTCGCATTCACCTTGAGAAGGATGAAATCGCCCAGGGGGCTAGCGGGGGACAGCCCGTTCTCGCGCATCGCCTTGAGATGGTTGCCACGCGCGATGAAGCTGACATCCAATCTGGCTTCGGCGAGCCGCGCGCCAATGCAGCCACCAATGGCCCCCGAACCCATCATCGCAATGCGCATGACGATACCGCCAAGCCAATCGCACTGCAATGGTAGCACGGGCACAGCTCAGGGTTGAAGGCACAATCTCTGCATGTTCTTAATTGGGGTCGAAAGCGCCCGGGGACGTCCTCCTTATTGCCTTGAGCACTCCAGAGCGGCCGTTGCGCTAATTCGGCCGCAGAAAACCGGGCGGATGAGCCTAGGCGCCGCTGACCGATGCCGTGATGCGCGGGCCAGTAGCGGAAATTGAAGTTCAGATTGACCCTCCTTCACCTCCGCGGGAGGGCAGGACAACAACTCTCACCCCGACCGGAGTATTATTATACAGCGCCATAATGTCCTGGTTAAGCAACCGGATGCAGCCGCTGGACATTGATTTTCCGATCGAGGAGGGGTCATTCGTTCCATGGAGGCGATAGAGAGTGTCGTGGTCGCCTTGATACAGATACATCGCCCGAGCGCCGAGGGGATTGCCAAGACCTCCCGGCATTCCACCCGCGTACTTGGCTGCTTCCGAATCTCGCTTGGTCATTTCCGATGGCGGCGTCCATCGAGGCCATTCGGCCTTGCGCTTGATAACCGCTTTGCCGTGCCAGGCAAAACCTTCGCGACCGACACCGACCCCATACCGAGTTGCCACGCCTGCTTCATGGACGTGATACAGAAAATGGTTGTCTGGATCGACAACGATCGTTCCGGGCAATTCGCCTGTAGGATCAGACACTTCCCTGCGGTAGAATTGCGGGTCAATCTGGCTGAAGTCTATGGGTGGAAAGGCGTTGCCGTTGTCCACTCCACCCGCGTAGATGATGCGGTAATTGTAGCTGCCTATGCTTGAACGGTCGCCGAAGAGGCCGAACGAAGGGGCGCGTGAGGTTACGCATCCCGCCAACACCAAAGGACTTCCGAGAAGGAACACCCGACGGGAATAACGGAGCATAACGACCTTTAAATCTGACCGAGGCGGCAAGGGGGTGAAGCGATGTTATATCGCCGACCTCCTCTCCGCTCCAACAAACCAGAGTCAAGCTTAATCTGCCGGACGGTCGACGGGCAATTTGGCCAGGTTCCAACCGCTGTCACATCACTGAATGGAATTACAAAAGAAATAAATCGTCAAAGGTTGTAACCGAACCTCACTTTGGATCCGGACTAAGAGGGTGGCGGCAGGACGCCAAATGCGTCACAGAGCTGCGGCCTCTCAAGTTCGACGTGGTTTGGAACTTAATGACTCACGTTCCAAGCCTGTGGCCTTTAATGCGCCGAAATAGACCAGTTGCTGTCGCTCAAATGAGGACGTCGCAGGGTGGCTGCTTTGCGGCCCGTGCACGAACCCGCTTCGCGGGAGTGTCGCCTGGCGCTGAGGTGGCGTAGTATTCACAACCTTTGAGCGGGCGGCGGCGGCCGACCCGACCATGGAGTTCCCTTCAACGAGAGGAACTCGCCATGGCTACTCTGTCGACTGATACATCCGTCTCGCCCCTGCGCGAGCGCATGCAGTAAGACATGCTCATGCGGGGCCTGGGCTCCCATACCCAGCAGGACTATGTTCGTCACGTTCGGCGCTTCGCCGCGTTCCTTGGCCGCTCGCCCGACACAGCGACGCCCGAGGACATCCGACACTTCCAACTGCATCAGCATGAGAACGGCGTTGGCCCTGCGACCATCAACGGGGCGGTCTCGGCGTTGCGGTTTCTGTTCCTGGTGACGTTGAAGCGGCGGGATCTGGCGCGTGCGCTGGTAATCATCCGGCATCCTCGCAAGCTGCCCGAGGTTCTGAGCGTCGAGGAAGCGGCGCGGCTGCTCGAAGCGGCACCGGGAATCAAGTACAAGGCCGCGCTCGGTGTCGCCTACGGCGCGGGCCTGCGCGTGTCCGAGGTCGCACACCTCAAGGTCGATGATGTCGACTCGACACGCATGCTGCTCCGCGTCGAACAGGGCAAGGGACGCAGGGATCGCAACGCGATGCTCTCGCCTCAGCTTCTCGAACTGCTGCGGCTGTGGTGGCGTGAGGGCAAGCGGCGCGGGGTGATGCTCCCGCATGGCTGGCTGTTCCCGGGGCGCAGTTGCACCGACCCGATCTCGGCGCGTCAACTGCACCGCGCGGTTCAGGAGGCCGCCGAAGTCGCAGGCATCCGCAAGCGCGTCAGCCCGCACACGCTGCGGCACAGCTTCGCCACGCACCTGCTCGAACAGGACGTCGACATCCGCGTCATCCAGGTGCTGCTCGGGCACAGCAAACTCGATACGACCGCGCTCTACACCAAGGTCTCGACCCGGACGATCCACGCAGTCGCCGGGCCACTCGACCGGCTGATGGCGCTGATGGGGGACAAGACGCCGCCTGAGTGAGCAGGTGCGGGCGGAACTGGAGATCGCTGACATTTTCCGTGCTGCCGGTCCTGCATACCGGATCGCCCATGCCGGACGCTTGAGCCTCACCCAGCTTAAGGTCATGTCAGCGATTGAGCACTGCCGCACCGCATCGCTCGGCGGTCACGTCGAGGCGTGCGAGGACTGCGGCCAGTGGCGGATCGCCTACAACTCCTGCCGCAACCGGCACTGTCCGAAGTGCCAGGGCGCGGCGGCGCGGACGTGGCTTGCCGAGCGCGAGACCGACCTGCTGCCGGTCGGATATTTCCACGTCGTGTTCACGCTGCCGGCCGACGTCGCCGACATCGCCTTCCACAACAAGGCGCTCGTCTACGACCTGCTGTTCAAGGCGGCATCGGAGACGATGCTGACCATCGCGGCCGATCCCAGGCACCTCGGCGCGCGCATCGGCATCACCGCCGTGCTCCACACCTGGGGGTCGGCGATAACCCACCATCCGCACGTGCACATGATCGTGCCCGGTGGCGGCATCGCGCCGGACGGAAGCCGATGGATATCGTCGCGCCCGGCCTTCCTGCTGCCGGTGAGGGTTCTCGGCAAGGTGTTCCGCCGGCTGTTCCTCACCCGGCTGGTCGCGCTACACGAGGCTGGTCGGCTCGCCTTCTTTGGGCCGCAGGCGCACCTCACCGAGCGGCGGGCATTCCTGCGCCATCTTGCTCCCGTCCGGAAGACGCGTTGGGTGGTTTACGCCAAAGCGCCCTTCGCCGGGCCGGAAGCAGTGCTCGCCTACCTGTCCCGCTACACCCACCGGGTCGCGATCTCGAACAGGCGCCTCATCAAGTTCGATGAGAGCGGCGTCACCTTCCGCTACAAGGACTATCGCCGCGACGGCGCCGACCGGCAGCAGGTCATGACGCTTGCCACCCCCGAGTTCATCCGCCGCTTCCTGCTCCATGTCCTGCCGAGCGGCTTCCATCGCATCCGGCATTACGGTCTGCTCGCGGCCTCCGCGCGCAAGGCCAGCCTCGCGCTCGCCCGCGAACTCCTGGACGTCGCAGCACCGTCCGATGACGACACCCCGGGCGAACCAGACGTCCGCCCGCCATGCCCCTGCTGCGGTGGACGCATGATCGTCATCGAGGTTTTCGAGCAGTGGAGGCAGCCGCGCGGACCGCCGGACGCAACGGCGACCAACCGGGAGAATTATCCATGACCCGGCATGGTATGATCCAGCCTCCAGCCGCAGACACTCAGCCTCCGGCAACAAACCCACGCGTCTCTATGGTGTCAACCGACGCCGAAGGGGCCGCGACCGGCCGCGCGACGGGCCGACAACACCGCGTGGAGGCTCAACGAAGCAGTCTGTCCGCGTCCATCGCGGCGCTTGCCTCCAGCGGTCGCGCCATCGCCGACATCAGCCGCAAATCGAAATCCCCATAGCCATCGACTGTGGCCCGCGGGTTCCTGCATGAGAGGCTTTCGTACGCCTCACGGCACCCGAAACCCTTCACCTTTGCAGCCGTTCTTGCCAACGCGACTGTTCTCGAAAGCGGACATATAATGCCAGGCCAAGTGACGACGCAAAACTGTCGGAAAGTTGCTGACTAACGCGTCGCATCGGCCTGTTAGCCTTACGCTCGAGCAGACGCTGCTACGCCAGCGCCGACACACCCAGTCCTTCCATCGCCCACCCAATCGCGCTCATAAGTGCTAAACTTCGAGTCGATCCGAAATACCCGCGGACGAGGCGTGCCGGTGATTATTCAAAGCAATGAGATCGAAGATATCCAGACCCCGGATGGCGGGGTGATGCGATTGCACGTCGTTCGGCCAGCAGGTCCGGGCCGTTTCCCTGGCGTGCTGTTCTTCTCGGAGATCTACCAAGTGACGGACCCGATCCGCAGATTGGCCGCGATGGTGGCTGGCCAAGGCTATCTCGTCGCTATTCCGGAAGTTTATCACGAATATGAATCGCCTGGCACGATACTACGCTACGATCAAACGGGCACCGATCGCGGCAACGCGCTCAAGACGACCAAGACCGTCGCCGCTTTCGACGCCGACGCTAAGCTTGGTCTCGCTGCCCTTTCTAGCAATGCCGCGTGCACCGGACGGCTCGCCACGATGGGAGTATGCCTCGGCGGACACTTGGCTTATCGCGCCGCCCTCAATCCATCCGTCTCCGCGGCGGCGTGTTTCTATGCGACTGATATCCATTCCGGGACGCTCGGCGCCGGGAAAGCGGATGACAGTCTCGCGCGCATGAATGAACTCCGGGCCGAGACCTTGTTCGTGTGGGGCCGCCAGGATCCGCACGTCCCATTCGCCGGACGTCAGATTATTCGCGCACGCCTCGAGGAGGTGGGCGCTCGATATGAATGGCACGAAGTAAATGCCGCCCACGCGTTTCTACGCGACGAGGGGCCGCGTTACGATCCTGCGTTATTTATCCAGTCGATCGGCTGGATGCTCGCGATGTTTCAGCGGACACTCTCGTGCTGAACCGGAACAGCGCTGACCGATTCCTAGAGGCGTCCCCTTTGCGCCCTTCACCTTGTCGGCCATTGCACATACCTCTGCCGATACCTCATGTTGCTTGGCAGTTAATTGTAGGAATGCGCCGGTTTGGCTTGTGCCTGGCATTTATTATGAGAATTTCGAGGATGGGATTCTCAAATTGACTGCGTCTGCAAGGAGGTTCTCGACCGATTGACTGGGCTTATGATGTTCTCGCTCGTCAATATCGGCAGGGATAAGGTCGCTCATAGCCCGTTCGGGGGAACAAATATCGAAAACCTGATTCTCAGATTAAGTGACAGAATCCATGTCTCATTATCGAATTAACTGTTCATTCTCAAATTAAGTGTTGACGCAACCCTTTGAAATCATTGGCGAGACATTCTCACAATTAACTGCCAAGCGACAGTTGGGCTTTCGGCCGAGGAATGTGCTTTTCTTGTGCCGGGTAATGTTCTCGCCGCTGCTACCAAAGCGTTGGGCACGATGCGTTAATTGTATTGACTGTGATGATACATAACCTTGCGAGTAGCCTTGACATTTGCAAGGATTTGTATCAGACGAGTGCCATGCAATCGAAACCGCAGCGTCAGGAAGATCGTGCCGTCTCGCTCCTACAGGAACGTGGCATGATGCGGCTGTCCGAATTTCTCAAGGAGGGTGTCACGTCGGTGACGATTGCCCGAATGGAACAAAAGGGCGCCCTCAACCAGCTTAGTCGGGGCCTTTACCAGCTTCCCGATGCACCGCTGGACGGCAACCACTCACTCGCCGTGGCCGCCAAGCTCGTGCCTCATGGTATCGTCTGTTACGACTCGGCACTTGCGTTCCATGAGCTGACAGATCGCATCCCTCCCTATGTGTGGATGGCCATAGGCCCGCGGGTCTGGAGACCCGAAATTGCGCAGCCACGCATACAAATAGTGCGCCTCGGGGAAAAGGAGTTTGAGAGCGGCGTCGAGCAGCATGTGATTGAGGACGTCGTTGTGAAAATCTACTCGCCGGCCAAAACCATCGTTGATCTGTTCAAGAGTGGCAAACGTCAAGAGGCGCTTTACGCTTCGACGGCAGGCTTCACCCACGCCACCCAGGCGATGAGGGACGCGCTACGCCTTCGTAAAGCGACGCCGGCCGAGATCGCCAAATTTGCCGCCAATGCCGGCGTCTGGGAGCAAATCGTGCAGCCGCGCCTGGAGACGCTTGTTGCCAATGCCTAAGCCTGTCCGGAATGTTGCGGCATCGGTTCGCGCTCGGCTCTTCAACCTATCAAAGCAGCGCAACGAACCACTCGAGCTGCTTCTCACTCAGTACGCTCTCGAGAGGCTGCTCTATCGCCTCAGCATCAGTGACTATAGGGATCGGTTCGTATTGAAAGGGGCGGTGCTTTTGCGGCATTGGCTCGACGATCCGCATCGGCCGACGCGAGATCTCGACCTGCTCGGTTTCGGTGAGAGCGATCCCCAACTCACCCTTCGTATTTTCGCCAATATCTGTTCGATCAAAGCGGACGACGGCGTTGTCTTTGATGCGAATAGTCTTGTAGTCGATACCCTCCGAGACGATTCCGATTACAGCGGCCTGCGCCTCAAATGTTACGCGTCGCTCGACCGAGCTCGCATTCGGATAGTTATCGACATCGGCTATGGTGATGCGACGGAGCCTGGCCTCGACGATATCGAGCTCTTACCTTTACTTGATCAGCCTGCTCCGAAGCTGCGTGCCTATCCACCAGAGGCGGTCATTGCCGAGAAGTTTCAGGCAATGGTCTACCTTGGGTTAGCGAACACGCGGCTAAAGGACTTCTACGACATCTGGGTTCTGAGGCGTACGCACGCGTTCGAAGGTGATCGTCTCGCGCGTGCGTTCAAGGCTACCTTCGCTCGGCGGAAGACGGAAATTCCAAGGGATCGGCCGGACGCGCTAACGGCGGCATTTGCAAACGATCCGACGAAAGTTCGGCAATGGAAGGCGTTCATTCAAGACGTAGCGATAGATCCCGGTACGCTTTCGGACGTTGTCGAAGCACTTGCAGATTTTCTGTTGCCCCGCGCCCAGGAGGCCAGAAATCTTGAGGACGGTTGATCAGAAGCAGGACTACCAAAAATCAGGCGCATGGCTCTGCCTCGCTGGTGATCTGGCTTCAAAATGCGGCCTCTGTAGGATGTCACTAGACTGGACCGGCTCAACCGTGTTGCGTTGGGCATTGCTCGTCACATCTGGCCGTCGCGGCTGGTCGTCCCATAGCGCCGGCGGCGATGGTTCGCTCGCCTGCTCGGCCGACATGCTGTTGGAGGCTGTTGCGGCCTGTGCTGGCGTCACCTTTCGCGCTGTCGCCACTGCATCAGGGGTAAAAATCCGCAGCGGTCAGGTCATCGCCGAAGGTAAGTGGGACGCGCGCGGTACCCTGGGTGTTGACCGCAGCGTTCCCGTCGGGCTCACTGAAATCACGTTGCGATTCGAGGTAGATAGCGACGCCGATCCGGCAAAGCTGGCGCGAATGATTCAGACCACCGAGAACTATTGTGTCATCCTGCAGACACTGCGCAATCCGCCGCGCATCCGCGTGGAGTAAGTCGACTTCACCGGCGCAGCTCGGTGACGCAAAGGAACCTCACGGGAGCTGAGGCTCCCTTCCCACCCAGAGCGGCAGATCAGATCTAGAGATCTATGGGCTAGTTTGCGCCCCATCTGCAACATTTAGCTCCCTGGATGGCGATCCCGTAAGCTGCCGTTCGCCTCAAATGTCTTCCAGTGGTCGGTGAAGAGGTCCGCCGGATACAGCGGCCTGCATCAATCGGCATTCGGCCGTATCATGCTCGCTCGTTGCAGAACGGCCTTCAGCCTGACCGTCTCAATCGGCGACTTCTACTTCGAGAATGTCCTCTTGTCTTCGGCCACCGTCAGAACGGCGAACTGCTCTGTAACGCCCAGGCGATAGGCCGTGATGTCGATGGAACAGCTTCGAAAACGCGGCCGCGGTCTCGTAGCCGACACGGGTCGCAATTCGTGCAATTCCCTCGTCGCTTGTTTCGAGTAGAAACGCAGCCTCCGACATCCGTCGCGCGATCAGATAACGGTACATGGACTGGCCAACGAGCTTGGTGAAGCGAGCCGAAAACGCCGAGCGACCGAGCCCCACGCTGTGCCCAAGGTCGCCAAGGGTCCAGGGCTGATCCGGTCGTTCGTGAATCAACTGAAGCGCCGGTCCTATGTGCGGGTCCGCCATCGCCCCCAGCCAACCGCCTTCTCCGGAATTGAGAGACTTGATCCAGCTTCGCAACACCTCGACGAAGAGCACTTCTGTCAGCCGTGAAAGTGCGACGTCTTGGCCGGGACGCGCAAACGCCGACTCGCTCACCATGCGCTGCAGAATCGCCTCGAGCCATCCGCCGTCTTCCGTCGGCTTCAGGAGAAGCAGGGGCGGCAGTAATTCCAACACGCTGCCGCGCGAGGGCCGCTCCACAGTGAAATTGCCACAGATCATCGTCGAGAGCGGCTGCGCGTTGCCTCCATGACGAACGACGCCAAGACGTCCGGGCAGTCGATCGAGGTCCAGAATCGGTAGCGGCTTCGTCCGGCGATCCGAATAAATCACGTGAGGCTCGCCGCGTGTGACGACGACAAAGTCGCCCGCGGTCATGTGGAGTTCTCGTCCCTGTTCGAGCGCGAGGGTAGCTGAGCCACGACTGAGATAATGGAACAAGGCGTAGGGGCGCGCTGGCAATGCCAGATTCCACGGATGGCCGAGTTCGAAGTGGAAGAGCAGAGTCCCACCGAGGCGGACGCGATCGAGCACTTGGGCGAGGATGTCCATCCTCCCGATGTTAACACGACGGACGATCAGACACAATATTCGGACGACTGAGGCCTAACGTCCGAGAGTTCCACGTACTACGTCATCTCAAGGCGAGCAAACAGGTCGCGCGGCAAACCATTCGCAAATCGGCAGATGGAAGAACCGCGACTTTGCCGACACGCTTGCCATTCCCCCGGACCCGCGTCGTCCGTCATCTCAACAGGAACAATCAATGCGAAATCTTCTACTCTCAGTCGCCACCGTCGTCATGGCCGGAGCAACAGTTGCCGCCCCCGCCCAATCGGCTCAACTGCCCAAGGGAGCGGCTCACAATATCGTGCTCGTCCATGGCGCTTTCGTCGACCAGACGAGTTGGAAGCCGGTTGCCGATATCCTCACGAAGAAGGGCTACAACGTAACGCTCGTCGAAAACCCGCTCACCTCCCTCGCAGCGGACGTCGATGCCACCAGACAGGCGCTCGCGAAACAGAACGGCAAGACTGTTCTCGTTGGCCACTCATGGGGCGGTGTGGTCATCACGCAAGCAGGTGACGATCCC
>NZ_BSPC01000052.1 GCF_030160835.1 Labrys miyagiensis
CTTGTGTGCGCTCGCGTCGCGCCCTTTCCCCCATCCCTTAAAATACCCCTGGCGGCGTCTGCGTCCTTCTCGCCGGCTTGAAGAACGGCTTGCTCACCACCCGCGCCCGCACCATGCACTTCTGGTAGACGAGTTCGCGTAGCGCATAGATCTCCACCCAGAGGTTCTCCTTGTTGCGCTCGCCATAGGGCCGCTGCAGCGAGGCGAGGGCGATGTTGCGTTTGGCGGTGGGAGACCAGGCAGCGGCGGTGATGCTGCAATCAAACCGGATGGAGAAGAGCCCTTCTCAGCCGCGCAGCTTCTCGGCGAAGAGCACGATCGCCTTCTGGTAATTCGTCGACTTGTTCCACTCGCTCAGCACGCCGAAATTGCTGCTGCCCACTTCATAGCTGCTACCCGCCGACCAGCCATGGGCCTGCAGGAGGTTGGCGATGGATCCGAGCACGTCGGCGGGGGTACGGATGAGGTCCCGGCGGCCGTCGCCGTTCATGTCGACAGCATATTTCAGATAGTTCGAGCACAGGAACTGGGCCTGGCCGATCTCGCCGGCCCAGGCGCCGATCATGGCGGAGGGGGTTTCGTCGCCGCGCTGCACGATCTTGAGGGCCGACATCAGCTCGTTGCGGAAGAAGTCCGAGCGGCGGCAGTCATAGGCCAGCGTCGCCAGCGAGCGGAAGACCGGCATCTTGCCGGAGACCACGCCGTAATCCGTCTCCATGCCCCAGATCGCCACCAGGATCTCGGGTTGCACGCCGAAGCGGTTCTGGATCTGCGCGAGCACGTCGGCATAACGCAGCATCATCGCCTTGCCCTTGGCGATGCGCCCGCCGGTGACGCGGCCGGCGGCGAATTGCTCGAAGGTACCACCGAAGGTCTTCTTCTGCGAACGGTCGAGATGGATCACCGTGGTGTTGTAGGTCACGCCGCTCAGCGCCTCATTGACGACGCCTTCCGAGATGCCCTCGCTCACGGCCTCCTGCTTGAAGGCGTCGAGCCAGGCCGGGAAGCCGGCGGCATCGTTGCCGCATTGGGCGGCGTTGGCGGGCGCGGCTGCGAAGACCGCAAGCGAGAACAGGGCGCACAGGCAGGCGATGAACAGGCGCATGGAGTATCTCTGGTGGGAACCAAATTGATGGAATTGAGGGATTGAAGGGTCGGTGCAGGGCAGGGATTCGTCGATAGCCGTAAACGCATTGGCGATAAAGTTACAACTTATAGATGTATCTTCCCCGACAGGATTGTGCATAGCCGGACGGCTTCCTCTCCGTCTGGCCGCACATCGCAACCGGCGATGACGAAGCTTCCATCATGAAAGACGGCCCGCCGGTCGCAACCAGCGAGGATTCTCCTTATGGTTGGAAGCGGCTGGGGTAATGAGGAGACTTGCCATGGCAGAGCACGCAACCCCGACCTTGGCACAATGGGCCGGCGGGCCCGAAGCCTTTCGCAGGCTGACGAAGCTCTTCTACGAGAAAGTGCCGCTCGATCCGTTGCTGGGACCTGTCTTTGCCGGCATGGACAGGCATCACAGCGAACATGTCGCGGCCTTCATCACGGAGGTCTTCGGCGGCGGCCCGAACTACACCGGCGTGGGCGGTTCGCATGCGGGCATGATCGCCCGGCATCTCGGCCGCCATCTGACGCAAACGCAGCGCAAGCGCTGGATCGACCTCTTCCTGGAGACGGCTGACGAGGCCGGCCTGCCCGATGATCCCGAGTTCCGCGCCGCCCTGGTAGGCTATCTCGAATGGGGCACCCGCATCGCCGTGCTCAACTCGCAGGACGGCGCCAGCGCACCGCCACCGGGCGCGCCGATGCCGGTCTGGGGCTGGGGGCCGCCGGGCGGGCCCTATCAGGGCTGAGCGGTGGGGCTTGATAATTAAGCATAATGCTTTAATAAAAGAGGCAAGCTCTCGGGCGCGACAAGCCCGCCTGATCAAGAGAGATGCCACGCGATGTCCAGTCCGCCCGCCTCCGAAAGCCGCAAGGGCAGCAATTCCGTCCAGGTGCGGCGCTATAATGAGCGCGTGGTGCTCGAGGCGCTGCAGCGGCTCGGCCAGGCCTCGAAGGCGGAACTCGCCCGCTCGGCCAATCTGACGCCCCAGGCCGTCGCCGCCATCGTCGATCACCTGGAAGAAGTCGGTCTTGTCAGGCATGAGGGCAAGCGCGTCGGCCAGGTCGGCCAGCCCTCGACGCTCTATGCGCCGGCGCCGGACGGGGCCTTCTCGATCGGCTTGCATATCGGGCGGCGGGCTTTCGATGCCGTGCTGGTCGATTTCACCGGCAAGACCCTGCGCATCGAGACCTGCGAATATGAGTTCCCCGAGCCGAAGGCGGTGGCCGATCTCGCCGGCGCCTATGTCCAGACCTTCCGCGCCAGCCTCCCCCCGGCCTTGCGCGAGCGCATCGTGGGCGTCGGCGTCGCCATGCCCTATTTCATGGACAGTTGGACCAAGGAACTCGGCATGCCCCGTTCCATCACCGAGGCCTGGGAAAGCTTCGATTTCGCCAAGGCGCTGACCCACCATATCAGCCTGCCGCTGTTCTTCGAGAACGACGCCTCCGGGGCCGCCACGGCAGAGCTCGTCTATGGCCGGGGCCGGGAGACACGCGATTTCATCTATCTCTTCATCGCCACCTTCATCGGCGGCGGCCTGATCATCAATGGCAATCTGGAGACGGGGCCGCACGGCAACTCGGCCGCCTTCGGTCCCTATCCGGTGACGCCCTCCCTGCTCTCGACCGTGCCGCCGCCCAAGGGGCCGTTCGAGATCCTGCTGCGCCGCGCCTCGATCTATGTGCTGACCCATCATCTGCGCGAGAATGGCGTGCCGATCCGGCGCGCCTTCGAATTGGAGGCGATGGGGGAGAAGGCCGAGCCCTTCCTCGGCGAATGGATCGCCGATTGCGCCGATGCCCTGGCGCAGGCGATCGTCGGGGCCATTGCCGTGGTCGATGTCGACGGCATCGTCATCGACGGCATCCTGCCACCCGCCATCCTGCAGCGGACGGTGGAAGCGGTGTCGCAGCGCTTTGGGGAAATCGTGCCTGAGGGCCTGGTGGCGCCGCGCATCGAGGTCGGCACCATCGGCCCCCAGGCAGCGGCGATCGGGGCCGCCATCCTGCCGCTTTATGCCATGTTCGCCCCCGACAGCGGCACGCTGGTCAAGGCCAAGGCGCCCGGTTCGGGGCGCATCAATCTGCAGACCTATATCCTGGCGCAATAGGCGCGGGAGAAACCGATGGATGCCACGCCCTTGCTTGACTCGTTTCTCTCATGGATATATCCATTTGATTTAATAATTAGGGTCATGGGGGAGGCTGCCATGGGGGACATTCCCACGGTGATCCGGTCAGGCATGGCTGGGCCGGCCCTCCTTGCTTCCGCTGTCCTCAATCCAGTTTCCTGCGATGAATAGCGCTGTCGTCAATGAAATACCGGGCGAGGCGGTGGCCGTGGCTCCTGCCGCAACGGCCGGCCTGCGCAACGCCTCCAAGCGGTTCGGCGGCACGATTGCCCTCGCCGAGGCGAGCTTCGACCTCCTGCCGGGTGAGGTGCTCGCCCTTCTCGGCGAAAACGGCGCGGGCAAGAGCACCTGCGTGAAGCTCCTCGCCGGCGTCTACCGGCCCGATTCGGGGGCCGTGATCATCGATGGCCAGCCGGTGGATCACTGGTCGCCGCTCGAAGCCCAGCGCCGCGGCATCGCGGTGATGCACCAGCATCCCGGCCTGTTCGGCGACCTCACCGTCTTCGAGAACATCTTCGTCGGCCATATGCCGCGCCGCGCTCTCGGCAGCATCGATTATGACCGCATGCGCGAGGAGGCGCGGGCGCTGCTGGAGGTGGTGGGCCTCTCCTGCGCGCCCGAGGACCGGTTGAACCAGCTACGCACGTCCGAGCAGCAGCTCGTCGAGATCGCCCGCGCCCTTTCGGTCAACGCCAAGGTGCTGATCATGGACGAGCCCACGGCCGCTCTGTCCCAGCGCGAGGTGGAGCGTCTGTTCGCGGTGGTCGCCCAGTTGAGGGCACGGCAGGTGGCGATGATGTTCGTCGGCCATCGCATGGAGGAGATCTTCCGCATCGCCGATCGCATCGCCGTGCTGCGCGACGGCCACCTCATCGGCGTGAAGCCGGCCGCCGAGCTCGATCGCGACCAGGCGGTGCAGATGATGATCGGCCGCCCGCTCAAGGCGATCTATCCGCAATGGGAGAGCAAGCCGGGCGATGAAGTGCTGGCGGTCTCCGGCCTCACGCGTGACGAGGCCTTCCGTGATGTCTCCTTCAGCGTGCGCGCCGGCGAGATCGTCGGCCTCGGCGGCCTCGTCGGCAGCGGGCGCACGGAGATCGCCCGCGTGCTGTTCGGCATCGACCAGCCGACCGCAGGCACCATCACGCTTGCCGGCAGCGAGGTCTCCTTCGCCGATCCGCCGGCCGCCATGGCCGCCGGCATCGCCTATGTCTCCGAAGACAGGCTCGGCCAGAGCCTGGTGATGGACTTTCCCATCCTCGCCAATGCCTCGCTTCCCGTCATCGAGAAGGCGACCTTTGCCGGCCTGGTGATGCGCCGGCAAGAGCTGGCGCTGGTCGAGCCGCATCTCAAGCGCCTGAAGCTGAAATTCCGCAGCTTCGACCAGCCGGTGAAGACCTTGTCCGGCGGCAACCAGCAGAAGGTGGTGCTGTCGAAATGGCTCGCCACCCATCCGCGCCTCCTCATCCTCGATGAGCCCACCCAGGGCATCGACGTCGAGAGCAAGTCCGAGGTGCACAGCATGATCGCCGAACTGGCCCAGCAGGGCCTGGCGATCATCCTGATCTCCTCCGAGCTGCCCGAGCTCGTGAGCATGTGCGACCGCATCGTCGTGCTGCGCGAGGGCGAGGTGACGGGCGAGTTCTCCCGCGGCGATGTCGACCAGGAGCGCGTGATCCGCGCCGCTACCGATGCCGACAACGTCGAGGCCGGCAGGGCCCTGGCTGCTCCCGCGCATGCCGGCGAGGCCGAGAGCCGCGAGGCGCAGCCTTCCTTCCTGCAGCGCCTGCTAAGACAACGCGAGCTCGGCCTCGTCGCCGCCATGGCCGTGGTGGCGCTGCCGGTGATGGCAGTCAATCCGCGCATGATCAGCGCCGAGAACCTCACCGCCGTCGCCATGGACGCGGCGCTCCTGATGATCGTCGCGGTGGCGCAGATGCTGGTGCTGCTCACCCGCAATATCGATCTCTCCGTCGCCTCGGTGATCGGCCTCTCCGCCTATGGCGCGGCGAGCTTCATGCATGGCCATCCGGAAGCGTCCATCCTGCTCGGCATCGCCGTCGCCTGCGGCATCGGGCTGGCCTGCGGCGCGCTGAATGGCCTCGTCGTCACCCTCGGCCGCGTGCCTGCCATCGTCGTCACGCTCGGGAGCCTGTCGGTCTTTCGCGGTCTCAACAGCCTGTGGGCCGGCGGCAAGCAGATCAGCGCCGACCAGGTGCCGCAAGACTGGCTCGACATGACCAGCGCGCGCCTTGCCGGCATTCCCGCCGTGATCCTGATCGCCCTTGTCTGCGTCGTCGTCATCGGCGTAGCGCTGCGCTATTTGCCCGTCGGGCGTGAGCTCTATGCCATCGGCTCCAATCCGGACGGGGCTTCCCTCATCGGTATCCGCAAGACCGCCCTGGTGCTCGGCGCCTTCATGCTGGCGGGCCTGCTTGCCGGCTTCGACGGCGCGCTCTGGGCCTCGCGCTATGCCACCATCGACGCCCGCGTGGCGCTCGGCTTCGAGCTGACCGTGATTGCCGCCGTGGTGGTCGGCGGCGTCGCCATCCGGGGCGGCGCCGGCTCGGTGCTCGGCGTGGTGCTCGGCGCCTTGACCCTGCTCGTCATCCAGAACGGGCTGACATTGGTGCGCGTCGATCCGCTCTGGCTCCAGGGCGTCTACGGCCTCGTCATCCTCCTCGCCGTCGGTGTCGATACGGTGATCGGCCGGCGCACTCTGCAGGCACGGAGGCGGCGATGAAGACGGGGCTCCTCGAAAGGCTCGCCACCTGGGAGAACTTCCTCGGTCTGCTCACGATTGCCGTGCTCGCCTACGCCGTGCTGGCGGTGCCGAACTTCGCCACCAGTTTCAACATCTCCCAGGCGATTGCCGGCGCTTCCGAGCGCGCGCTGATCGTGCTGCCCATGGTGCTGCTGATCATCGCCCGCGAGATCGACCTCTCGGTCGCTAGCATCCTGGCGCTGAGCAGCGTGGTGTTCGGCGTGCTGATCCAGGCCGGCTTCTCCCAGGAGGTCGCCATCCTCGGCGCGCTCGGCACCGGCATCCTCTGCGGCGCCTTCAACGGTGCGCTGGTGACCTGGCTCGGCTTGCCGTCCCTGGTGGTCACGCTCGGCACGATGGCGATGTTCCGGGGCATCGGCTACATCATCCTCGGCACGGATTCGGTGAACGAGTTCCCGGATTCCTTCACCGATTTCGGCATCAACACGCTGGGTGACTCGCCGATCCCCTGGACCATCGTGCCCTTCCTGGTGCTGGCGCCGGTCTTTGCCGTCGTCCTGCAGAAGACCGCGATCGGCCGGCGCATCTATGCGCTTGGCGGCAGTCCGGATACGGCGCTCTACGCCGGCGTGCGCGTTGCCCGCATCCGCCTGTGCCTCTTTATCGTCAGCGGTCTCGTCAGCGCCATCGCCAGCATCGTCTTCACCGCCCGCCTCGCCAATGCCCGCGCCGACAACGCCATCGGCCTCGAACTCGATGTCATCACCATCGCTTTGCTCGGCGGGGTCAGCGTGTTCGGCGGCAAGGGCAAGCTCACCGGCGTGTTCCTGGCCCTGGTGCTGATCGCCACCCTGCGCAACGTGCTCGGCCTCAGCCAGATCGGCGGCGATGCGCAGGGCACGGTGATCGGCCTGCTGCTCATCCTCTCGCTGCTGATGAGCACGACGGCGCAACGCTTCTACACGGTGCTGCAATCCGCACTGGCACCGGATCGTCCCGGACGGCCGGGTTCAAGCGGCCGGGCGGACAAGTCGAAAGCAACTTGAACGAGAAAGCCAACCGAAAAAGCCAACAAGGAGGAACGGCCCAATGACGAAGCATCTCTTGACCACGGCGGCATTGCTGCTCGGCGCGACCATCATCTCCACCGGCGCTCTCGCCGCCGAAAAGTGCTCCAAGGAACCGGTGACGGTGGGCTTCCTGCCCAAGCTCGACACCGACCCCTATTTCCAGGTCGCCAAGACGGGCGCCGAGGAGGCGCAGGGCGAGATCGGCGGCAAGGTCATCCAGCAGGCGCCCTCGCAGGCGACCGCCGAGGCGCAGATCGAGTTCATCAACAATCTGGTGTCGCAGAAAGTCGATGTCATCGCGATCTCGGGCAATGACGCCAATGCCGTAGCGCCGGCCCTGAAGCGCGCCGTCAAGCAGGGCGTGCGCATCGTCTCCTATGATTCCGATGTCGCCGAATCCGCCCGCACCCTGTTCTTCAACCAGGCCAAGGGCGACAGCCTCGCCGAGATGATGCTGGAGAGCATGGGCCAGATGATCAACTACGAGGGCGATTTCGCCATCCTCTCCTCGACTCCGACGGCCACCAACCAGAACGCCTGGATCGACTTCATGAAGAAGCGGCTGACGGAGCCGAAATACGCCAAGATGAAGCTGGTGCAGATCGCCTACGGCCAGGAGAGCGAGCAGATCAACCAGCAGCAGGCGCTCGGCCTGGTGCAGGCCTTCCCGAACCTGAAGGGCATCATCATTCCCGCCGGCATCGGCTTGCCGGCCGCCGCCCGCGCGCTCGACCAGGCCGGAAGCCTCGGCAAGGTCAAGCTCACCGGCCTCGCGCCGGCGACCCTGATCAAGAAATACATCCAGAACGGTTCGGTCCAGGATATCTGGTGGAACGTCAAGGATCTCGGCTACCTCACCTATTACGGGGCGCAGGCCCTGGCGCAATGCAAGATCAAGGGCAAGGAAGGCGACAAGTTCACCGCCGGGCGCCTGGGTGACTACAAGGTCGGCGCCAAGGGCGAGGTGGTGCTCGGGCCGGCGAAGATCGTCACCCCGGCCAATGTCGAAGAGTTCAAGTTCTGACCGCGGCAGAGGTGAAGGCCATAGGCGCTAGCCTAAGGCATATAAGGCGCGGCCAACCTTCCCCGCAGTCGGGGAAGGATTCCCGCGCCTGTCTCCGCAAAGCTAGCGCCCATGACGGTGGAGATGCGCCTCATGACACAGACCCTTTAGGAATGTCCTTATGACGGAGAACTGGTCGCTCGACTGGTCCCATGGCAGCGTGACTGTCCATAGCGGCGCCGGCGCCATCGGTCGCACGCGCTTTCGCCTCGAGGACGGCCGCGAGGTCGAGCCCTTCCACGAGGCGCCCTGGATCACGGCCGGCGAGGCGGTCGAGCCGGGGCTAGGGAATCTCAGGGGCGATTGGCCCTGCCTGCCTTTCGGACGGGTCTACGGGCCCGATGACCGGCTGGTGGAGCCCTGGCACGGTCTGGTCGAGGCGCCGGTGCCGGCTTCGGCCTCCCCGCTCGCCGAGAGCGATTTTCTGCTGCACGGCTACAGCGCCAATGCCGAGTGGAGCCTGGTATCGAAGACGGAACGCGAAATCGTCCTCGGCCTGGATTATCCAGCGGATTCGCCCATTCAGCGCATCACTCGCTCGATCCGGCCGCTCGACGGGCAGGCCGGCCTCGATGTCGCCGTGTCGATCGTGGCGCGGCGGCGCTGCGTCAGGCCTTTCGGCTTTCATCCCAACTTCGCCCTGCGCGGGGCGCCCGGCTCCTTCCATATCGAGCCGGGGCCATACAGGTTCGGCCTGACCCATCCCGTCGACGAGGTGCTGGCCCGCGCCGCGCCGAACCGCCGGATCGCCAGCCTTGCCGAGGTGCCGCTCAAGGGAGGCGGCCACGAGCGCTTCGACCGCCTGCCCTTCGCCGACGACCGCGAGGATATCATAGAGCTTTGCGGCATCGAGAAGGGCATGCATCTCGTCGACCGGCATGACAGGGTCGCCTGGGATCTGAGTTGGGATACCGCCAAGCTCCCCTCCTGCCTGTTGTGGATGAGCAATCGCGGCCGCAAATTCGCGCCCTGGAACGGACGCAACCTCTGCGTCGGCGTCGAGCCGGTGGCCTCGGCCTTCGATTTCGGCAGCGTGATCGCGGGAGCGGACAATCCCATCGCGAAAGAGGGGGTCGCTACCGCGCTGACGATCGAGCCGGGGACACCGTTCACGGTCGGGTATCGCCTGGTCGGACATACCCTTGCGGCGTAAGGCTGTTTCCCCCGCGACGACCGTATCAGGAAGGGAGCTGTCATCCCCGGCGTGTCCTCCCAAGCTTTGCTTGGGAGTGGAAGCAAGCAAAGGGACCTGGGGGGAAAAGTGGTAAACCTATGCCCCTCGTGGATATTCAGCTCATCGAAGGCGTCTTCGATGCAACCCAGAAGCGGGACATGAACCGCAAGGTCATGGATGCCATGGTCGCCGTCGAAGGCGAGGCCATGCGCGGCGTGACCTCAGTGCGGGTGCAGGAAGTCGCCAGCGGCGGATGGGCCATCGGCGGCAAGGCCCTGACGGCCGCCGACGTCAAGGCGATGGCCGGGCGATAGGTGACGGCGGAGGTCCCGATGTGCCCGACATGGGGCCTCCGCGGGCGGGGAGGGCGGCGTGGAGCCGCCCTTTCTTCATTCCCGCGTCATTTGTGGCGACATAAGCCTAGTCGACGCGCGACCGGTCGTGCGAGATGAGATCGCCCGCTACAGCCTGTATATCGACGACTATAAGCGCATCCGCGCCAGCTTGACGAGCCCATGGCTGGAGTGCAGGGGCAACGACACCTCCCATCACGACCACGTGGCGCTCGGGGTGCCCTATGTCCAGGAGTAGAGCTTCTACCGCGACCTCTTGATCGTCGCGTAGGCCGTGCCGCGCTTCCAACGCGCTGTTGGAGCAGTTCCTTCGTAGTCTCGAAAAATGACGCCTGGATTTGTGAAAAAATCGGCGGCTTCACCGAAGTGCACTAGCGTACCACAAGTCGTCCACTAGGATCACGAGTGGGTTCGTTAGACTGCGGTGACTTTTCCCGACGCCGATACTACTCCAAAGCAGGCAAATAATTTCTTTCTAGGCCGTCGAGTTGACGGCTGGCTAAGCCACAATTCTGGATTTACGGCGACAGTTTATCAATTGCATGCTGGCCCCTATATTCCTGCACATGTTGCAGAGGTCACTTTGATTCCTCTTCTTGCCGACCATGTTACTCTGTGAGGAGGTATGATTAAGTAAATTATCGCCGTAGTTGAATTGAGAAACGGAGTTTAACGCTTAGGTGGCGTGCCAACTATCTCTTGGACTGTTTTTCGTTCTTGCCTTCATTAGAGAGATCTCAGTGTTGCTGGAACTCTGGCGCTCTAGTCTGAGCGCTCACTCGGCTTGCCGAGAGCGAGATCAGAAAGAGCAGTGCCTGTCACCACTGTTACTCGCACAACAAAATAAACTCCGTCGCGATTGGAATGTGTAATGCCCATTGCGATTATATCTCTTACGTTTTTCATAAGCTTAGAAAGGTATTTGGACTCTTGGGCTTCTCTGCCATTCAATCTCCAAATGAATGAACTTCTCCTGAATAGATTTAGTAGGTTTACTAGATCGCCCGATCTTTCAAATATACGCCAAAGTGCTTCGTGGCATCTATCAAATAATGTGAAGAGTCGTTCGTTGTATAAGAAGTGATACGCCTCGACAAGACGTGCTTTCTCATCAACGGTCATGGTCGAATTTGTAAATCGGGAACTAGCATAATCAACGACCGCCCTCACGGAATTATAATAGTCCTTGTTAGATCTGGCACCTTTCGCTATCTCGCGTAATTGTTCTCGTACGTCCTCTCCGCGTCTGGCGCTTCCGCGCGCAAGGTCTAAACGGATGTTATTTGAAAGTATATGAGCATCTTTTGATTGCGCGGTTCGAAGACGTTATTTCAACTCTACTTCACGTTTGAATTCGTCTACCATCTGATTAGTAATAATCACTCGCGCTTGGAGAGCTAAATTACTATGCTGGTCTATCGCGATGACACGTTGTGCAGAAGTGGCCGCTGCCATTTCATCGCCGCGGCTCTCATAACTAAGTGCTAGGCCCAAGGCAGCTTGTTGCTTCTGAAGTTTAGATAAATGATCTTCGTTTAGGCTTTCAAAAATTTCTATAGCCTCTTCTATACGACCAATCATTCTTAAGTTACGTGCAAATTCATAATTGAAGACAGCAAGTTCTTTGTCATGCCCACTGTAATTTTGCAGTAGCTGAACCATATCTTCACAAAGGCCAGAGGCCGCTCTATAGTGACTGCCGTGCATCAATGCTTCGACGAACGCAGTCGCGAGCCTTATTGATGCTTCAATCTCGGTCGCCTCTCCGCCATCAAGGCTTCGCCTCGCGTTTCGCAGAACGAGCGTTGAGGCATTCTGAATCTCGTATCCGTCGCACAGGGCCGCTCGCACGCGCTTCCCGGTGGAGGAGCTGCTTATGGAACCGCTTGCCCAGTCTCTGCCAAAATAGAGATCCAACGCTTTCCGATCAGTGGATGCTGCTGCAGCGGGATCCATAGATGCTCGGACATAGTCGCGTACTGGGCGTGGCACGATCAAGGCCTTGCCTGTATTGTCAGCAGAAGCATCGACGGTGGAAAGGCCAACAGCGTCGATGAGCGACCGCTCCAAAAGTGCTCGTGCATGCACCGGTCCGAACGGATGCACGCCGAGGAATCGAGCTAGTCGCCCCAGTTGCTCACCTTGAGGAAGGGCAGACAGCGCAAGCAGTAACTCATACGCGCGCTGTTCTGACCTCTCCTGCGACTTTTGTAACTCGTGTACACTAGTAATAAGCGCCGGCGGTGTTCCAACTACGACTTCACCCGCTGTTACAAAGTCTGGGTTGGCCGCCAGGAGATCGCGCAGTGACACAACCTCTAAATCGCGAAGCGCGTCATCGATACGTGTTGGAACACCATCGGTGTGACGGAGAAGCAACGACGCCGCATCTGGTTTGCCATATCGACTGCCGCCAATTTCACTCTCCGACGCATAGACGGCCAGATCGGCCTCATCGAGAACTCGTAGTTCGATTACTCTGTAGCGCGGACTTTTTGGTTGACGACGGCTACGGATGATGCAGTGAGCCTGTCCAGCGTAGTCAGTCACGGCCGAAGCAAGCTTCTCGATATCTGCCTCAATTTCCCTTGCCTGGTGACTTGCAGCTAGGTCCACATCGTCGAAAATTAGAATTGAAGGGCCAATTTCAGAAATAGCTTCGCAAATCTGTGAAAACGTGGCGTTTATTCTCGTGTGTAAGGTATCAAAGAACGACTCGCGTTCTCTAAAAGTACTAAAGTCTATGCTGAAGACAGCGTCATAAGGCACATGTAACTTATCGCGAATAGATGCCACGAACCCATCGAAGCCCATGCCCCAGTCCGCGGAGATCCAAGCAATCTTCTCGGAAGAAAATGAGTGGATGCATGTTTCTTGTTCGACGCGCCGGACATTGCGATGCGCTCGCTTTTCTCCGACATCGAAGCGAATAACCGACAGATCAAATTCTATCGTCGTCGTGAGATCGAGTTTAGGGGATGGCGAGCCCGAAGGGAGTCCGCCCCCAGGCTCTATGGCAGCCCTATCTTCGCGTTCAACCTCGTAATTGAGGCTAAAGGAGCCAGTCGTCTCGTCTAAATCTTGTTCGAAATCCCGGTCGAGTTTGGCTCGTCCGCTTGTAGTGGTGATTAGCCGTCGAGGCCAACTCGTCAAGGTCCTTAGTTTGCCACGCGATACGATCTCATTCAGCGAATAGCCTTGGATCCGTTGGAAGGTACTATCCCCATACCACTCCAAGCCAAAGAGGGAGGCTACTTGCATACTAATGCGACTTAGACCGCCGCCTTGGCGCGTTGAGGCGGTAGTTGGCTGATGCATGTGTCCGAATAGGTGTACATCAAAGCGCCCTGGAGGATTGATGTCATTTTCCCAAGTTGCAGGCTTGTTTAGCTTCAGCCAGTTTGCTGGCTGATGAGTGATGAGCAGGCTTACGTGCTTTGATCTCGCCCATTCATCAGGGCTGTCGTTCGTGATACTAAGTAGTTGGCGTGGATCCACATGTAGTTCGCCTTCATAATTGCCTGAACCTAGCTGTAGCCAAGTGCTATTCAATCCGATAACTCCAGCGGAACCAGTACTTGTGGCGATAGTGTAAGACGCATCTCCCGGAAAGGGGCCTTCCAAATCGGGCACCGCGTGTAATCCTCGGTTAATCGCACGCTCCCTCCAATCGATATAGTTGCTGAGGGTTTGCTGTAAGAACGAGCGGTAACTCGCTCCATCAGCTTCCCAGATAACCCGACTGAGGGCTGCATCATTCCAGAACTGTTTGAGTGCAACGGCCTCGGGCGCTAGTGGCGGCGGGCGCACTATATCGTGGTTGCCAGGTACCGTGACAAGCTTTGGTCGTTCCTGATGAGCTGCGATACAATCGAAAATTTCATCGATAATCGCGTCAAATCGCTCGAACTCAGCGGCGTCGCCCTGGTACGCCAGATCCCCAGAAAATACTACTAGATCAATCGTTCCATTTCTCTGGAGGAGTGCGTGAAGATCTCTCAGAAAGACCGTCTTAAAGCGCGGCCAAAGCTGGGTCTGATCACCCATTCCTACATGGAGGTCGCTGAAATGCAGCCAGCGGAGGGCGCGATTGTTTTCATGTTCTAAAGAAGCAGTCATTCTGGATCAAACAGCATGCGAGGAATCGGAAGTAAGCAGCCTTACTCACCTAGTGCTGATGGCTTCAACTAGCAATTGGTCGTACAACGTCTATCGAAACTTTGCCAGTGAGTGTTTTTAAGGGTGGCAAGCGATAATCCGCCTTCTCGAGTTGAGAATAATCTCGTAAGTCAATTGCAACGAACTCTTCGGACTGCAATCCTACATTTTCCTCGCTGGCTAATGTCGACTTCACTCTGTTTGTCCTGTTAGAGCAGACGTTCTTCATTCTCCACTCTGGTCATCAAACCAGGTTGAGTGGCCCAAATGGATGCCTAGCCGGGCCTGCATCGCGGCCCCTCACACCGGACCCGCCGGCAGGAACGTCCAGCTCATCGTGTGCTCCCCCCTCCGGCAGCGTCATCACGATCTGCACCGAGCGCCGCGGCCCTTCCGGGTTGGCCAGGTGCGCGGTCTCCGCCAGCGCGAAGGGCACGTCGGCCAAGAACACGCACTCCTTGCCGTTGGGCAGCGTGATCACGATCCGCGTGTGGCCATTGGCCGGGCGGCGTCCGGTCTCCGCCTACCCAAAGCACCTGGCCCAGGCCGTCGATCCACGCCCAGGCGCTCTACCTCTACGTGAATTACACCAACACCCGAAGGTGATGATGGCCGAACACAACGTCATCCTAAAAGATCGCGACGGCTATGAAACCGTAAACTACCCAATTGGTGGGATGTCAGCCGCGAGAAAGCATGCGAAATACCTGCTGAGTGAAGAATTCGCCAAAAGCTTCGGGTTCAGACCATGATACACGCCGCAGCCATGAGGTCGAGGTCCAGGCCGTCCACACAGGCGAGGGCCTGTGGGGCGCTTTGCGCCAATTCCGCCAACCTCGCCATCGGTAAAGCCTGCAATGCCCAAGACATCATCTCAAACCGACCTGCTGCTCCGTAAAGGCGCGATGGCGTTGAAGGCAATCGGTGGCGCACTCGACAGCGTCGCCCATGCGTTATCTCCAACGACGGGCCCTAATGCAGCCGGCGCGTTCCTTGACGGCGCCGAGCTGTCGCTCAAGCGCGCAATCTCACTGATCGCGGAGGCTGACGATCTCGCTCCTCATAAGCGACTTGATGACGATCACGCCTGCCCGGTGACAGAGGCGTTGGATTACGTTGAACAGAAAATGAACAGATCTTGATTTTTATTCGATCCCATGCTTTGATCCCTCTTGGAACGAAGTGTCAGCAGCCGGCGCAGGTACAACCCGGCTCCGAACGCTTCCATCCACCCCGACAGCCTGTCCAGGCGACAGGCGTAAACGGTGGTCCTGCTTCTCTCGAAGCCGGCCTCCGGGGGTGACGTGCGGGACAGACGGGATCGGCACCACATGGAAGTGCCTCGCGATGGAAAGACCACGCGATCAAGATCCCTGGACGGAGCGTGAAGGGCTTGAGCCCGGCAACGCCTTCGTCCCATCTCCCGCCGATGCGGTGAAGACGGCTCATGCCACTGTCCGGCCAGGACTGCAGCGCTGAGCCCCTTCACCGAGCCGGCTGGCTCAGGTTCGGATGGTCCGTGCCATCCGCTCCCGGCTCGCCTCCGCCTGCACAAGGCGGAAAAACAGGTGGCCTTGCGCGCCTTGTCAGCGCGCCAGGCAGCCGGAACGGGGCGATGGCGGCCTGCACCGACAGTGCGGCCTGCATCTTCCATGATCCTGCTTTCACGGCTGCTCGGCAGCCGCCATCGCCCGGTTCTCTTCATCAACCCAGCCGAATGAGGCGTGGGAACGAGAGCGTTTGCGCATTGGGGTGAGAGGGAATGACAGTGCCGGAGCCATCGGCCATCGATCTCGGCCAGATCTTCCCTATGGTACAGGGGCGCGCTCGCACGCACAGTCATATTCTCGTCGCCGATACCAAGCTCTCTTGGCAGAAGCGTCGCGGACGTGCATTCATGCTGTGCCGCAGCAAACTCCGTTGCCGGCCTCGATGCCTGCCCATCCGCGAGACGCCCTCCATGTATGACTATGACATGCTCGTCATTGGTTCCGGCCCTTCCGGGCGCCGTGCCGCCGTGCAATCGGCCAAGCTCGGCAAGTCGGTGCTGGTGGTGGAGAAGGGCAGGCGGGTCGGCGGCGTTTCCGTCCATACCGGCACCATCCCCTCCAAGACCCTGCGCGAGACGGTGCTGAACCTCTCGGGCTGGCGCGAGCGCGGCTTCTACGGCCGCTCCTACCGCGTCAAGCAGGATATCGGCGCCGGCGACCTGATGGCCCGCCTGCAGAAGACGCTGGACCACGAGGTCGAGGTTCTCGAGCACCAGTTCAGCCGCAACACCGTGCGCACCGCCCGCGGCGAGGCCTGCTTCGTCAGCCCGCACGAGATCGAGATCACGTCCGATGTCGGCGAGAAGCGCATCGTCTCGGCCGCCCATGTGCTGATCGCCTGCGGCACCAAGCCCTTCCGGCCCGATTATGTGCCCTTCAACAACACGACCGTGTTCGATTCCGACGAGATCATCGAGCTGCCCAAGCTGCCACGGAGCCTTGCGGTGATCGGCGCCGGCGTGATCGGCGTCGAATATGCCACCATCTTCTCCGCGCTCGATGTCGCCGTCACCCTGATCGAGCCTCGCCCCACCTTCCTCGACTTCATCGACAAGGAACTCATCGACGAGTTCATGCATGAACTGCGCGATCGCAATGTCGCCCTGCGCCTCGGCTCGGCGGTCAACTCGATCGAGGTGGGCGAGAATGGCCGCATCACCACCAAGCTCGGCGATGGGCGCCATGTCACCACAGAGATGCTGCTGTTCGCGGCCGGGCGCTTCGGCGCCACCGACAGGCTCAATCTCGAGGCCGCCGGGCTGAAGGTCGACCATCGCGGCCGCATCGGCGTCAATCCCGCGACGTTGCAGACCGAGGTGCCGCATATCTATGCGGCGGGCGATGTGATCGGCTTTCCGAGCCTCGCCTCCACTTCGATGGAGCAGGGCCGTGTGGCTGCCTGCCACGCCTTTGGCCTCAATCCGCCGCCGCCACCGGAATATTTCCCTTATGGCATCTATTCGGTGCCGGAAATCTCGACCACCGGCCTTACCGAGGAGGAAGTGCGCCAGAAGGGCATTCCCTATGAAGTGGGGATCGCCCGTTTCCGCGAGACGTCGCGCGGCCATATCATGGGGCTCAACAGCGGCATCATGAAAATGATCTTCTCGACCAAGACGCGCCGCCTTCTCGGGGTCCACATCCTTGGCGAGGGAGCGACCGAACTGATCCATATCGGCCAGGCAGTCCTCAACCTCAAGGGAACGATCGACTACTTCATCGAGAACACCTTCAACTACCCGACGCTGGCCGAAGCCTACAAGATTGCGGGCCTCGACGCCTGGAACCGGATGGGGCGGTAACATGGAGGAACTGATTTCCACCCGGGTCGTTGCTGATAGCTGAGCTGCCTGGTTCGAGCCGGAGAGCCGCGTATCAGCAAGCCTGATCATCCTTACTTCACGATCTCAACCGACACCTCAGGGAGGCTGCCGTGCCCAACGAACACCAGCTCGTCGTACTCTTCGATGTCGACAACACCCTGCTCGACAATGATCGCTTCGGCGACGACCTCATGGACAAGCTTGAAAGCCTGTTCGGGGCCGAACAGCGGGCCCGTTATCGCAAGCTTTATGAGAAGATCCGCGACGAGCATGGCTATGCCGATTATCTCGGCGCCCTGCAGTTCTTCCGTGCCGGACTGGATGACGATCCCAAGCTCCTGCAGATGTCGAGCTTCATGCTCGAATATCCCTTTGCCGAGCGGGTCTTCCCGGGCGCGCTCGAGGCGATCGCCCAGCTCAAGGCCTTCGCCACCCCGGCCGTGCTCTCGGACGGCGACGTGGTCTTCCAGCCGCGCAAGGTGCAGCACGCCGGCATCTGGGATGCCATGGACGGCAATGTGATGATCTATCTGCACAAGGAGCTGGTGCTCGACGCCGTGCAGCGTCGCTACCCGGCCGATCACTACGCCATGGTCGACGACAAGCCCCGCCTGCTCGCCAAGATGAAGAAGGTGATGGGCGACAAGCTCACCACCATCTATGTCCGCCAGGGCCACTACTCGGCGGAGGCCGAGGCCGAGGGCAAGGTGATCGATCCCAAGCCGGACGTCACCATCAACCGCATCGCCGAGCTGCTGACGCTCGACCGCAGCGCCTTTTACGGCGTGCAGACGCTGAGCAAGGCGGGGTAGGGTGGTGCAGCGATGAGGGACGCGCCTCGCGGAGAAGGCTTCGCGTCGCTCAGGCTCCTATTTGACCAACTCCAGGATCTCCAGATCGCTGCAGCAGGTCTTCGGCATCTCAAGGCGCAGGCGCTTGGTGCCGACCTTGAAGAGGTAGGCCACCACATTCCTGTCCGTAGCATAGCCATAGGGCACTTGCGGATCTTCGGCGAGATCGGTGCCGCCCAGGAAGGCGTAGCGATCGTCGCGCACGCGGTAGAGGAAGCCGCTCACGCGCTGCGAGCCGTTGAGCTTCTCGAAGAAGAGCTTGCCGTCCTTCTTGTGAATGGCGCATTTGAAATAGGTATAGATATAGGCCCCGCCCTTGTGGTCGCTGGCCTGGGAACCGTCCGAAAGCTGCGCGCTGCGGCAGCGCCAATTGCCGATGAGGTCGCTCTCGCTGGTGATGGCGACGGGCTCGCCCAAGACGATCTTCTGCAGCGCCACGCCGTCATCGCCCGTGGTGCCGGCGAGGGCCGCGGCGATGGTGCGCTGGCGGGTGGCGTCGAAATCCAGGAAACGCGCATGATCGGCATCCTCGATCTTGACCGGGATCCGCGGCGTCGGGTCGAAACCCGCGGCGCCGGCCGCCGAGGCGAGGCCGGGAATGGCGAGCCAGGCAAGCGTGGCGGCAATCCGCAAATCGATTCTCATGGCAGTCTTCCTCTTCACGATGGCGATCTTTTGCCTGCCCCGGATCTGCCAGGCAAGGGCCTGCCGCTGTCATGGGTCAACGCGCCTGGCTCAATGGGGTTTGTAAGTCCCGCTGGCACGCGATAGAACCGGCGCCGCGGCACGCCTTGTCGAAACCGGAATCCATGAGTCTGCGCCTTCCCCTTGTCCTGGCCCTGGCGATCTGCTTGTGCCTTCTCCTCGTGCCGGGAAAGGCCCAGGCGCAACAGGAGACCTTCGACCAGGCGATCTGCAGGCTGATCGAGACGGCGGCGGCGGCCAGATCCATCCCGCCGGAGATGTTCACCCGGCTGATCTGGCGCGAGAGCAGCTTCCGGCCGCATGTCATCAGTGGAGCGGGGGCGCAGGGCATCGCACAGTTCATGCCCGGCACGGCGGAGGAGTGGAACCTCGACGACCCGTTCGACCCCGAAAAGGCGATTCCGGCTTCCGCTGCCTATCTCACGGCAATGAAGGACCAGTTCGGCAATTGGGGCCTGGCGCTCGCCGCCTATAATGCCGGTCCGAAGCGACTACAGGACTGGTTCGACAAGGGCCGCTTCCTGCCGCCGGAAACGGAGGATTATGTCCGCTTCATTACCCATCGCAGTGTCTATGACTGGGCCTCGCTCGAGGGGCTGAAACGCGAGCCGGAGCCGCCGAAGGACCAGGGCTGCCTTGCCATCGTCACCGCCATTCGCAAGACGGCGCCGCAGGAGTTGATTGAGGGGCCCTATGCCCCCTTCGGCGTGCAGCTTTCCGGCAATTTCTCCAAGAGCCGGGCCATCGCCTCCTATGAGCGGGTGGCGGCGCGCTTTCCCGCCATCCTCGGCGGCAGGGACACGCTGATCATCGGCACGCGCATGGCCGGCCGCGGCCGGCGGGCCTTCTATCGCGTGCGTCTGCCGGCCAAGACCATGCGCGAGGCAAGTCTCCTGTGCGACAGGCTGCATCAGGCGGGCGGGGCCTGCGTGGTGCTGCGAAATTAGCACGAAAAATGCCGGGTGCGAGAGGCACCCGGCAGTCGGGGTCGTAGAACGATAGCCGGTTAAGGCCAGGAAAACCACGAGTGCGTCAACAGCTCGAAGTCGACAGGGCTGCAGGGGAGAGCAAGCCCCGACGGACGCCAGGAACGGCTTCGTGGCATCCGATCGAGGTGACAACAGGCGTCGGGCAGCTTTGTTCCAGCGCGTTTTCACTTTTTTATTGGGGCATGGCGGCTGTCAAAGACGAGGCCGATTCCTGGGACCGCAGGCGTCCCGCCTGCTCTTGGAAACGATACGGTTTAAGAGCAGGCGGGACGCCTGCGGTCCCAGGAACGCTTCCTTCGACTTCGCCCTACTATGGAACATACAGCGAACAAAAGACTCGACAGCCTCGTCCGCCGACCTTAGCTTTCGGCCGGTGAAACGCGGGAGGAATCGATGGCGGCGCAGGCGAGGGTGAGCGAGTTCAAGACCACGGCCGAGCTCGAGGAAAGCGTCGATGAGGCCATCGCCGAATGTGGTGGCGATCCCCGCGCCGCCGTGCGCACGCTGCTGGTCGCCAACACCCATGCCATGGCCGAGATCGCGGTGATCGAGGCGGAGATGGCCAAGCTGCTCGCCGACGTCTCGCGGGGCTATTCTCGCGGCAATTGGGAATGGCTTCTGGAGCGGGCCGAAGTGCCGATTCCCTATTCGCGCGGTTGATCCGCTCAAATTGTCGGGCAAAGAAAAGCCCGCTTGCGCGGGCTTTGGGAGGTTCGACGAGAGACGAGCCGGGAAAACGCGAACGACACGTTGGGAGGGTCTGTTCGGAGAGACCGCGCCGCTCGCAAAGAGAGATTAGCCGGGGTACAAATTTTCTGCACACCGTCAAATTTGCCGGTAGTCCACTGACTGCTATGGGGGCAACTGCGTTCGCGGCATCATCCGCCTGCCTCGGCGGCAGGCTTGTTGCCATCGATGACGGGCATGCCCGCCTCGGCCGTGGCGGCGATGAAGGCGGCTCTGGCATCTTCCGGCGTGCGCAGGCCGGCGAGGACGTCGAGGCAGATCTTGCGGGCCTCGATATAATGCGGTCCGCCTTCCACCGGCCAGCGGTTCAACAGATAATGCGAGGCCTCGTCCGTGCTGGCGACCACCCGGCAGGTCCCGGGGCAAGCCTCGAACATGACGGGCTTCGACCAGGCTTTATTCTCCATGGCATACCTCCCGCAGCCGTAACGGCCGGGATACGGCGGCGGTTCCCTCGCGGCGGCCGTTGCGCCGCCGGCGGGCGTGTCGTTCCGCCTCGCTTGCCGGGCACGCCGGTGGCCTCTATGACGGTGGCCTGGCTGGGCCTGTCCCTTTTTCCCGTGATATCGATCAATGAGTTATCTCGACAATTTCATTACCCGCATGATGGCGCAGCGCACCTGCATCGACCTCTCCCGCGATCTGATCCGGGATGTCGAGGGGCCCATCCTCGAATTCGGGCTCGGGCATGGGCGCACCTATGACCACATCCTGCAGACATTTCCGGACCGGGACGTCTATGTCTTCGAGAAGGTCGTCAGCCCCAATGTCTTCGTCCGCCCGCCCGAAGCGCTCCTGTTCGAGGGCGACATCCATGAGACCGTGAAGACGGCGGCCGCACGCCTGCCGCGCAAGGCGGCGATGGCCCATTCCGATCTCGGCCTTAGGGATCGCGACGGCGCCGTGCCGATCGTCGCGAGCATCATCGAATATTTGCCCGGCCTGATCGCCCCCGGCGGCCTCTATATCAGCAACACCGACATTTCCCTGGTGCACGGCAAAGTGCCGCCGGCCTACACGGAACTCGATACCCCCGAGGTTCCCAAGGGGCGCTATTTCATCTACCGGCTGGCCTGAGATACCGCGCGAGCCAATTTCCCGCCTGCCGGAGCGGCATGGAGAACATTTTCATATCATATCGGCCTTTACTTTAGTACATCACCTAGAGTAAGAGGAGGCGTGCGATGTGAGACCTCTCCGTGATTTTGATTGCGAATATCCTGTTCGATGCGGGCTGTGCCGCCCTGTGCGCCTATGTTGCCGTCAGGTGGGGATCCTTGTTCTGGGTCCTCTTCTGGCCAAGTTTCGCTATCTTCTTTTTCATCTCGCCCCTGCTGGTGGCGATGGGCCTCGTCGTGGCCCTGTTGATCCGCTTCGATCGCCCGGTGCTGGAGGAGCGCTATCTTCGTCGCTCAGGCGAGATCCACGGCCGTGCCTGCGAGCAAGTACCGCAAGCAGGATAGTGCGGCATGCCCTCGTTGCGAGGCACCGGCCGGTTACCAGCCGCTGATTGCCGATGACGAGGCACTCACCTTTCAAATTCAGGCAAACCCCTGGCTACCAGGCGTAAGGTCGGCTTCCTCCGGAATGAATTATGCCACCTGCGGCCGCCAGGCGATGACGCCTTCCGTCCGCGCCCGCACGGCTGGCGAGGCGAGGCAGGTGGCGACGCCCTCATAGCCCGGTGCCCCCGGATAGGGCGCCACCAGCATCGGCGGGCTGTGGTTGGCGGGGCAGAACAGAAGGGCCTCGTCCGGGCCGAGGACGGCAAGGTCGAGGATCGCGGAGGAGCGTGTAAGCAGGAAGAGCGGCCGACCGGCCGGACCGCGGCGGCGCAGCATGGCGATCACGGCCTCCTGCGTCGCCTGGTCCAGCCCCTGCTCGATCATGTCGACCACCAGCACTGCCGGCCCCTCTGCTTCGAGGCCGCCGAGGAGGACGGTGAGGGCGTCGCTCGCCGTGGCGCCGTCCTCGGTCAGCCAGGCGAGCCTTTCGTCCACCGCCGCCTTCAGGACCGGGTCCGCCGCGACCTTCGCCACGCTGCTTTCCGCCAGCCGGTCGAGGCCGAGGAAAGCGGCCCCGGGTACGGTTTCGGCTAGGCGCTGTGCCAGCCGCGTCTTGCCGCTGCCAAGCGGGCCGATGATGTAGGTGAGGGGCCTGATGGCAGAGAGTTCGAGGCGTTCGCCGCCCCAGGGCCAGGGCAGGTCGAAGGCAATGCCGGGGGCCGTGCCGGAACCGAGTGCGCCGGCAAGCTCTCTGGCCGTGGGCGCATGGCCGCGGGCGAGATCGTCCCTGAGGCCGCGCACCCTGGCCAGCGTATCGGCCAAGTGCCGAAGGCGGGCTTCGAGGGCCGCCTGATGCGACGCGAGAGCCGGTCCGAGGCCCCTTGCCTCGCCCTTCAGCACGCGTCCGATCTGGGCAAGGCTGAAGCCGAGGGCGCGCAGCGCCGCGATCTCGGCCGCGCGCGCCATCTCGCCGGGGCCATAGGCCCGCCACCCGGCGGCGCTCCGCACCGGCGCGAGCAGGCCGCGCTGCTCATAGAGCCGCAGCGCCTTGGCGGACACACCGAGCTGGCGGGCCGCCTCGGATGCATTGAGAAACTCGGCAGACCTGACCACGAATCCTCCCTCCTGGTTGACCGCCCTTCTATCGGGGTGGCCCCAGGGGCCGGGTCAAGCAGGATTGGATTGGCAGTCTCCGACTGCCAATCTTGGATGTCAGCCGTCCGCCACCAAGGAAGACGGCGAGACCGGCACTCCACTCAGCCCGCCGTGTCGGTCTTCTCCGGTGCGGGCTGTGGTGCGGCAGCGTGGCCGGCTAGGGCGTCGCGCAGCTTCTGCTCCTGCTCGTGGTCGAAGGATGTGCGCATCACCGTGCCGCCGACGCCTTCGAGATCCGCCAGCACCTTGTCCGCGGTCAGCTTGCGAATCAGCAGGAATAGGCCGGCGCTGCCGGGCGACAGCGCCCCGGCTGCCTCCTTCATGAACTTGTCGTCGATGCCGGTATCGGTGAGATAGCCGCCAAGCGCGCCGGAGGCGGCGCCGATCGCCGTACCCACCAGCGGGGCCATGAAGATCAGGCCGACCAGCGTACCCCAGATCGCACCGGAAGCGGCGCCGGCGGCCGTGGTGTTCACCATCTGGTTGAGCTTCACCCGGCCTTGCTCGTCCTTGGTCGCGATCACCGCATCGCCCAGTTCGATGAGATATTCCTTCTGCATGCCGAGGATGCGGTCGCGCACCTCCTCGGCCTTCTGCTCGTTCGGGAAGGCGATAAACACCAGATCGCTCATGAGAAGCTCCTCAACGGAAAATATTTGCCGCACCCGGCGGGGCCGACAAGCTGCACCGTCCACGATAGGATGGCAATGCGAGGCTTTCTTGACGGATCGGCTGCAAACCGCGGCGACGCGTGAAAAGATGGAAGGCCCCGCAATGGTGGAAAGACGATGATGCGCTGCTTGGCGGCGCCAGCCTCAAGGCTCATGGGCCCGCGATCAACTTTACGGTGAGCCGTAAATTGCACCTGCGAAGTATTGTGTCACGCATCACATCTTGAGCTGGGCCAAGTTGAACCGCGGACGGGCCTGCGCTGTTGTGGATGCTGGATGCGTTTTTCTTCGGAGTGTGGTAGCGATATGAAGATGAGGCCGCGCCCCTCCATCGCGCTCAATATCCTGACGCTTCTCGTGCTCTCTTCAGCATGGGGATGGGCGATTTATAGTTCCGCAGGCCCGGTTCCCTGGCTTTGGGTGGGCATTGGCGGTCTCACCGGCTTCTTTTTCGCCCTCTATTGCTGGATCTATATGGAGGACCTGCTGCCGCCCGACAATTAGATCACACAGGGGAGGGGCCGATCTACCGGAAGCCGACGATCGAGATCGCTCGGTAGGTCGCCAGATACCCGATGATCAGCGCAATGTAGGAAGCCAGCACCAGGGCGATCGTCAGGCCCTGGAAGAGGAGCCCGCCGTGGCGCCAGCGGCGATAGGCCGTGCCGTCGGCGATATAGGGCGGCGTCCAGGTCTTTTCGTGCTTCCCGAGGCTCTGCGTGAAACAGAGTTGGGCGAAATAGGCCGAGCCCGATCCGAGGCAGGCACAGAGCAGCGCCACCACGAAGCGGCTGAGCGGCCAAGGGAACCAGGCTGCAACGTCGCTGCGGTCATGGGCGACCAGCGCCCCCATGAAGGCGAGCAGGCCTGCCGCCGAGCCGCCGCTGATCAGGGCGGCGGATTTGAGGGCCTCGACGCCATAGGCGATCATGGTGTCGTTCGTCTCGGCGAGCCATTTGTCACGCGTCTCATGGGCGCGCTCGGCCGCCCGGATTCTGATCTCGAAAGCCTTGAGATCTTCAGACTGAGCCATGCGGTGTCTCCGTCCTTGGTGGAGACCCTTATACCGGCTTTCCGCCGGTGGCGGCTGGACATTGTCTAATTGGCGTTACGGCAGGCTTGGGAGTGCTGGGGAGGGGGCGTGAATTCGTCAACGTTTCCAGCAATATGGATGAGGGATGGAGATTTGGTTTTCCGTGCCGGACGATGCGCTCCAACGACTAGCGCCTGCGGGTCTCGATACCTGCTTCGATCGACGCCGCGCTGTGCTCCGCAGCCGTTCTGCGCTCGATCCTCTTGTACCAGCCATGTCCGACCAGCACGACAAGGCCGATGACGAGATCGGCGAGCAGCATCTGCAGGGCGAAGGTCCACCACTCTTCCGCGGCCGGGCTGAGTATGAAGGTCAGGAAAGCCATGTATCGGGAACACGCCAGAGCGCCGAGGGTTCCCTTTTTTGCGCTGCCGTGGCTTTGGAAGCTGCTTAGCGGCGCCGGCGTATCAGATATTCGCCGAGCGCGATGATGCCGAGCCAGAGGAAGCCGAGCACCAGCTCGGTCAGGACCGACTGATAACCCAGCTTGCGCAGATAAAGGGTGAACGCAACGTAGAGCAGCAGGACGAAGCCTATCCAGGCGCCGTGCAACAACCGTTCCTTGCTGAACATGCTCTACGGTCCTGGCCCTTGGAAAATGCCACTATGGCGTCTGCTGCAACTATCGCGAATGATTCCACAGACCGCGCAGGCCTGGCAAGGTGCAAGGGGCGCGGCTCCATCGTCTTGAAGCCCCACGCATGGCCACCCCTTTTGCCGGATCCCCTCATCAAACCAGGACGCGTCGGACTGAATTCATCAACTCCCATTGCTGTTCGATCCGGCTGTCCAGAGGGGTGCCTGACCAGCCGAGCAACCAAAATGGGGATTGCCCGATCACTCGACGCGACAGACGAGATAGGTTAAGATTTGCTTCAGTGAATAACAATGATCGGTCAAGGCAGATAGCTTCGGACTACGGTCCAAAATTGATCAATCGGACCGCGAGCTGATACGTTCTATTGAACGACTTAATAGTTTTTGTGTACCATCCTTTTAAATAAAAACCTGTATATGAAGGTAGGGGGCCGAAAGACGCTGGCGTAAGACGAGGGGGTTACGGGGCTATCTATCCTGCCCTTTGGAAGCCTTTATTTGGCTCAACAGATGCGTCCGGTATGAAGACTATGCCGGAGTGGACCAATTATACCATGACAGAAACGAGTTCTACAGAAGCTGCCCCACCGATCATCCGCGTTGCCGTCATCGAAGACGACCCCGCCGCGCTGGAGCGCATCACTGTGGCACTTGAGGCGGCGCCGGATATTTCTGTGATTGCGACCGCTCCCAACGCTGCAAGAGGCAAAGCGCTTATCGACAGTTGCGCTTTTGACGTGTTGCTGTGCGACCTGGGCCTGCCCGATGGGTCCGGCATGAACCTCATTCGGCATGCATCCCAGAAGCACGCCGATGTCGACATCATGGTCATCACCATTTTCGCCGATCAGGATAAGGTTCTCGGGAGCATCAAGGCCGGTGCGCGGGGCTATCTTCTGAAGGACGAACGCTTCGACAGTTTCGCGGAGAGTATTCGCGAGGTGCGGCGCGGCGGCTCGCCGATCAGTCCGGTGATTGCGCGGCAATTGCTCAAGGAATTCCAGCCACGCGAGCAGGACGCCGACAAGAAGGGCCTCGAACTGCTTTCGAAACGGGAGCTCGAAGTGCTCAAGCTTCTCGCACGCGGATTCACATTCGTCGAGATTGGAGATATTCTTAAGATCGGCCGCAGCACCGTGGCGACCTATGTCAAGAATATCTATCAGAAGCTCGAGGTAAACTCGCGCGCTGAGGCCGTCTTCGAAGCGTCAAGCATGGGTGTCATCAATATGCCACGCTAGGTTTCTGGCTTTGGCAATTTGGTAGATTGCTCGAACCGGAACGTCTCAGGGTCTTTGAAGCGGTGAAGACGCTTTCATCGGCTACGTTACATGCGTTGAGACTAAGGTTTGTGATGCAAATCTTATGACTTGGAATGTATCTTGCTTTCTATACTAAGTTAAGCGAGGATGCCCGTATAAGTATGCCCTGCCGTTGTCGTCCTGCTTCTCCAACCATTTGAGCAATGAACGAGAGCGGTCAGGTGAGGCGCCTTCATTGAAGGCATAGTCGGCTAATGAACGGAACCTGGTACTGGCCTGTCTGGAATAGGAAGTCACCTCGCTAGCTGTGGTCTTCTCTCCAGCATGTCACGCCGAAATCACTTGGATCGATTAATCCGGAGACAGCGCCAACCTCAATTCCAGAGACCCCCGCTGCAAGACCAGTTCTTTGATCGTTCAAAGTGTCGGTTGTTTGATCAATGAGCGCAAGCAAAAGGGTCGCTCGCTACCAGCCCCCAAAATAGGGGATTACGGGGGAAGGGGTTTGACGCAAGATGCATATCACTGGGGGGTGATACTTGCCCATTGGGCCCGCGATCACAATCCTCGATGAATTGAAGCGCGATGGTTGGAGTTTTCCGCTGTATTTCCTCGTTTCGCGGGAATTCCTACTGCAATGTCGATGAGAGAGGCAAAAGATCATGGTTGATAGCGGTCAGAAATTCATCAAGCGCAATCGCCCGCCGCGCGTCCAGATCCAGTATGAAGATCCCTACAACGCGGAAAAGCTCGTCGAGATCCCGTTCGTGATGGGGGTCATGTCGGATCTCTCCGGCAATGCATCCGACGTCGAGAAGGCGTCGATCGCCGACCGCAAATATCTCGACATCGACATGGACAATTTTGACGATCGCATGAAGGCCATCAAGCCCGGCATCGCATTCAAAGTGACCAATCGCCTTGGCGACGCCAAGGGCGACGAGAAGATGTCGGTCAAGCTGAACTTCGAGAAGATGACTGACTTCAATCCGGCTCAGGTCGTTCGCAGCGTGCCGGCGCTCGCAAAACTGCTGAAGGCGCGCGAGCAACTCGCCAACCTCCAGCGCTACATGGACGGCAAGGTCGCCGCTGAAGACCAGATCAAGGCGCTGCTGAAGGATCCCGAACTCATGCGCCTGCTCAAGGATCACAGCGAGCAGGCCAAGCCCGAAGAGAACTGACAGCTCCGCCCGCCAGCAGCCCAAGCTTAGGAGTTCAGCCTTATGGCCGAAACAGCAGCCACCAATCAAACCGGTACGGCCGTCGAGACGCGTGACCTCGACACTTTTTCCAGCCTGCTGCGGAAAAGCTTCAAGCCGCGCAATGACAGCGCCGCCAGCGAAGTCGAGAACGCGGTGACGACCCTGGTCCGCCAGGCGCTCGAAGACACCTCGCTGGTCAAGGACGACGTCCTCGATACCATCGACTCGATGATCGCCAAGCTCGACCAGCAGCTTTCGATCCAGCTCAATGAAGTCATCCACGCTCCCGAGTTCCAGAAACTCGAAAGCGCCTGGCGCGGCCTCAACTATCTGGTGTTCAATTCCGAGACCGACGTCACCTTGAAGATCCGCTTCATGAACGTGTCGAAGGAAGAACTCTACCGCGAGTTCAAGGTCTATCCGGGAGCGCGCTGGGACCAGAGCCCGATCTTCAAGAAGCTCTATGAGGCCGAATACGGACAATTGGGCGGCGATCCCTATGGCTGCCTTGTCGGCGATTATTATTTCGATCATTCGCCGCCCGACGTGCAGCTGCTGCGCGACATCAGCAAGATCTCTGCCGCGGCCCATGCCCCCTTCTTTGCGGCCGCAAATCCCTCCTTGTTCGGCATGGACAGCTGGAACGAGCTCTCCAATCCGCGCGATATCGGAAAGGTCTTCGATACGCCCGATTACGCCGCCTTCCGCGGACTACGGGACCAGCCCGATTCACGCTATGTCGGCCTGTGCATGCCACGTGTCCTGGCTCGCCAGCCCTATGGCGCCAAGTCGGAGCCGGTAGAGGAATTTGCCTTCGAGGAGGACACCGACGGCCACCAGGGCGCGAAATATGCCTGGATGAACGCAGCCTATGCGATGGCTACCAATGTCAATCGCGCCTTCAAGGAATATGGCTGGACGGTGCGCATTCGCGGCGTGCAGTCCGGTGGCGAGGTCGTCAACCTGCCGACGCATACCTTCCCGACCGACGATGGCGGCATCGATCTCAAATGCCCTACCGAGATCGCCATCAGCGACCGGCGCGAGGCCGAGATTTCGAAATCGGGCTTGCTGCCACTGATCCACCGCAAGAACACCGACAAGGCCGCCTTTATCGGCGCCCAGTCGCTGTACAAGCCGCACAAGATGGATACGGACGAGGCCACAGCCTCCGAAAATCTTTCGGCCCGGCTGCCTTACATGTTCGCAGTCTCGCGCTTTGCGCATTACCTCAAATGCATGGTGCGCGACAAGATCGGTTCTACGATGGAGCAGGATCAGCTGCAGAAATGGCTGCAGACCTGGATCAATCGTTATGTCGACGGCGATCCCAAGAATTCGACCGAGGCGATCAAGGCCAAAAGGCCCCTGGCCGCGGCCAAGGTCGAAGTGTTCCCGGACGAGGAGAACCCTGGCTATTACGGCGCAAGGTTCTTTCTGAGGCCGCACTACCAGCTCGAGGGAATGGACATCGGTATCAGTCTCGTCTCGCGACTGCCCAATAGCCAGAAGTAACCATAGGAAAGAATTCGGCCTGCGCCAACGCTCCGACGAGCGAATGATGAGTCATGTCCGTGTGAAACGGCCATGCGCATCGCAACAAGGGCCGAACCAGCCAACGCACAGGAGAGCAAAATGGCACAATCTGACGCACTACTGCAGATCGACGGTATCACGGGCGAAACCCAGCAGGATGGCCTCGACGGCTATATGGAACTGCTGAGCTGGAGCCTCGGCGGTTCTAACTCCTCAACCTTCGGCAGCGGCACCGGCGGCGGCAAGGGTAAGTCGGTGATGCAGGACCTGCATTGCACCAAGGCCGTGGACAAGGCCTCGGCGACCATCTTCCAATATTGCGCCTTCGGCAATCACGTCGACTCCGTGAAGCTCGTCGCGCGCAAGGCGGCCGGTGACGACAAGCTCACCTATATCACCACCACCCTGACCAACTGCTTCATCACCAGCTACCAGAAGAGTGGCGGATCCGACGGCGGCGCCATGGAGAGCTTCTCCGTCACCTATGAACAGATCCACGACGAGTATCAGCCCCAGGACAAGACCGGCGCCGCCGATGGCGGCCCGATCGAGTTCACCTACAACGTCGCCACGGGCAAGGACTCGTAATCCTCTATCCCTGGAGCAAAGCGCGTTTAGGCGTAAACGCTGCTTTGCTCTAACTCTTTGTTCGACGCGTCTTTGCGATTCTTGCCGATTCCGTCAAATCGCAAAACGCTTTAGTGGGCCGGGCACTCACGCACAGGTGTGAGATACTGCCCGGCCTCACCCAGTACAGTCTATCCTTTCTTGGAAATCCAATACGGAAGTTGATGTGAGCCGTTCCCGGGCTGCCAAAAGCGATCGGTTTGTACCTCCTATCATGCATGCCTTCCGCGAGGCGTTCCGCATGCGCGATGCGGCCAAGCCGATCGACACCCGCAATGATGCGGGTGAACGCGTCATCGCGGGCCGGCGCACATCGCCGCGATCTTCGGTAGGCGAAGCAGCGCTGCGTTCCGAACTCGGGGAGGATCTGGCATCCCTGCTCAACACCGTCGAACTGGCGGCGATTGAAGACCTTCTTGGCTTCGATCAGGTGGGCAGCTCGATCCTGAACTTCGGCGTTCCGGATCTGACGGCGATCGCCGCCAGCCCGGAAGCCGCGCGGCGGGTGACACATCTCCTCAAGCAGAGGCTGGAACTGTTTGAGTGCCGGCTGGTGCCAGGCACGATCGTCGTTTCCAGCGAACCGCTCGACGACACCGCCTCGGGGCAACTGCGCTTTCATATCAACGCCGAAATGTATTCGACGCCCACCGATGTTCCGATAGAGTTCGTGGCGGATGTCGAGGTCGAGAGCGGCAAGATCAGGGTCTTCAGATTGTGACGCCATGAACCGTGAATTCCTCGAGCTCTACAATCGCGAGCTTGGCATTCTCAAGGAGGATGCAAGGCAGTTCGCGGCCGAGTTTCCCGGCGTTGCGGAGCGCCTGGGGGGGCTTCTGGAGAACAATACCGACCCGATGATCGGCGGGCTGCTCGAAGGCGCCGCCTATCTCGCCTCTCGCGTGCAGCTCAAGCTCAAGCACGAATATGCCGAGTTCACGGATAATCTGCTTGATCAGCTCGTGCCCGACTATCTGGCGCCCGTGCCATCGGCCGCGCTGCTGCGGATCGAACCGCTTTACGGCGATCCCAATCTCAAGGATGGCATGAAGATCGCCGCGGGCTCCTATGCGGATGCCCGCTTCGTCGAGCGGGAGCGCCGCATCGCCTGCAAATATCGCCTCTCCTCCGAAATTACCCTGTGGCCGTTCGAACTCGCCCAGGCCGAATTCCTGAACGGGCCGGCGGCGTTGCAGGCTCTGGGCATCGAAACCATCCCAGCGAGCCAATCGGGCCTGAAGCTTTCCCTGTTGCGGCGGTCGGCCGCTGATCGTCAGATGGAGCCCGCCGACAAGCAAGTGCCGCAGAAGGCCGACTGGTGGTTCGCCAATTGCCGCACGGACGAGCTGCCGTTTCATATCGTCTGTAACGAAGGCGATGCGGTCAGGCTCCATGAGAAGCTGTTTGCGAGTACGACCGGGATTTACTTTCGCTATCTCGACGAGGCCGGCGATCCCATTATCGTCCCGCTGCCCAAGACCTGCCTCGGGCAGCTCGGCTTTGACCAGGACGAGCCGCTGTTTCCCTCCGACAGGCGCGTCTTCACCGGGTTCGATCTGCTGCGTGAATATTTCGTGCTGCCGGCAAAGTTTCTCGGCTTCAAACTGACCAATCTGCGGCCCATTCTGACCGCCATCAAAACCAACCGGTGCGATATCGTCATCGCCTTCAACCAGGGCGACAGCCGGCTTCAGTCCGTGGTGAGGGCCGACAGTTTTGCACTCTACGCCGCGCCCGCCTCGAACCTGTTCGAGATGCAGTTGGCGCGCGTGCCCGTGAAGGACAATGAGCACGAATATCACGTCGTCACCGACCGCTCGCGCCACCTCGATTTCGAGGCCCACCGCCTCATCAAGATGCAAGCGCACGTGACCGGCAGCGGCGACAAGATGGAGGTATATCCGCTCTACGCCGCGCCGCCGCTTGGCGTCTCCGAAACGCAGACGATATTCTACACCGTGCGGCGCAGGCCCCGCCGTCGTTCGCAGGAAGAACGGCGTACCGGCCAGCCGACCCAATATGTGGGCAGCGACATGTTCGTCATGCTCACCAATCACCGCGACAGGGAGGACGGGCTCAATGTCGCCGAGCTCAGCCTGCGGGCGTTTTGTTCGAACCGCCACCTGACCGAGCATCTGCCTGTCGGACAGGGCGGCGCAGACTTCATTCTCGAAGACAAGACCACGCTCAAGGTCAATTGCATCGTCGGGCCGACCTTGCCCCGCGATTCCATCGTGACCGATCCCGATTCACGGACGCATCATGCCGCAGGCGGTACGTCGGCCTGGCGGCTCATCAGCATGCTGAGCCTCAACCATCTGGGCCTGACGGGCTATGGGACGCAGGATTCGGCCGCCTCGCTGCGTGAAATCCTCTCGCTCTTCGCCAATCACAGCAACGCCGCCATCGAGCGGCGCATCCAGGGCATCCTTGCGGTCGACAGCAAGCCGATCAATCGACGTATTCGCCAGCGCAATGGCGCGGGCGTCGTCCGCGGACTCGAGATTACCGTCACGCTCGATGAAAAGCATTTCGAAGGCAGCGGCATCTTTCTGCTGGGCGCCATCCTCGATCGGTTCTTTGCCGAATATGTCGGCCTCAACACCGTCGTCGAGACCGTCATTCGCTCGACCGAGCGCGGCGAGATCATGCGTTGGCCGGCGCAGCTTGGGCGGCGGCATCACCTATGAGCGACACCAGCCAATTTCCAGGAGAGGCGGGGGCCTATGACCTCCTCGATCTCCTGCGTCGTCTCGAGCATCTCGCCGCTGCCAAGCCCCGTATCGGCGAAAGCGGTTCATCCGCCGAGGCCGTGACGACCCTTGGCCAGCAGCCCCACATCGATTTTGCCGATTCCAATGTCAGCCGCGTCGGAACGCGAGAGGATGGCAGGTTCGAAATCGAGAGCCGCTTCCTCGGCATGCTCGGCCCGCAAGGCGCTCTGCCGCTGCACACCACATATGAGGCGACCCATTGGGCCAATATGCGCGACGTGGCGTTCGCGCGCTTCCTGGACATCTTCAACAATCGCTTCCAGCAATTGTTCTTTCGGGCCTGGGCCAATGCCCGGCCGGTGGTTCAAGCCGACCGGCCGGCGGAAAATCAGTTTCTCACCTATATCGGCGCAATGGTCGGAATCGGAACGCCGCCGATGCGCGGTCGCGGCCACCTGCACGATTTCTCCAAGCTGGCGCTTGCCGGCCTGATGGCGCCTTCGGTCAAGAGCGCCTCGCGGATCGAAGGCATGCTTGGCTGGCTCTTTGATGCCAATGTCAAGGTGCAGGAGTTCGTCGGCGTCTGGCTGCCGCTGGAGGAACGCGAACAGGCGGTTCTAGCGGCCGGAAGTTGCGCGCTGGGCGTCGACAGCATCATCGGCCGGTCGGCCTACAGCCTCAAGGACAAGTTCCGGATCAGGCTGCAAGTCGAGGATCTGACCGACCTCGAAACCTTCCTGCCCGATGGCATTCACTTCGAGCCCCTGGCGGACGCCATACGCTTCTACCTCGGCGACAGCTTTATCTACGATGTCGAATTCGGCCTGGCGGAGAGCAAGACCAGACCCGCGCAGCTCGGCGGCTTTGGCCGTCTGGGCTGGACCTGCTGGATGGGCAAGCAAAGTCGCCCTGACACCGCTTCCGATCGAATCCGTTGGGACTGTCACTTTCACCCCGCTGAAATCCGCACCTCATAGCGCAGCAAATCCTCAGAAGGATCGTTTCCATGGCCGATGTCAGCCTCGAGGTCCTCACCGGGAAGCTCAACCCGCTCGGGTATGAAACCTTCATGCAGGCCTTTCGCCTGGCCCAAGGCGCCGGCAACCGCAATCTGGAGCTGGCGCATTGGCTGCAGGCGGTTCTCCAGGCTGATCGAAGCGACATCGCGCTGACGGTCGAGCATTTCAAGCTCGACGGCGGCAGGCTGCTGTCCGATCTCAGCACCGCCGCGGCCGGCTTTGCCATGAACAAGACCGAGCTGCCGGGCTTCTCGGACGATATTTTCGATGCCCTCAGCCAGGGCTGGAACTATGCGACGCTCCTGTTCGGCGAGACACAGGTCAGGACCGGCCACGTGCTCGCCGCGATACTGAAGGAACCGCGCCTCGCCCGCAGGCTGCATGATCTTTCCAAGCAGTTCCGCATGATCGACGTGGAGCAGCTCACCAACGAGCATCGCAAGATCTGGGCGCAATCGGCCGAGGAGAATATGCGGCCGATGGACGGTTCCGGGCCGGTCGCCAAAGGCGCGGGCGGCGAGGCCGCGCAGGGCCCCAAGGGTACCACCGCCCTCGACCGTTTCGCGATCGACCTGACTCAGCGCGCCGCGAGTGGCGAAATGGACCCGATCGTCGGCCGCGACGAGGAGATCCGCCAGGTCATCGACGTCCTCATGCGCCGGCGGCAGAACAATCCCATCCTCACTGGCGAGGCGGGCGTCGGCAAGACGGCTGTGGTCGAAGGCTTTGCCCAGCGTATCGCGGCCGGCGACGTGCCGCCGCCCCTCAAGGGCAACAGGCTCTACGCGCTCGACATCGGCCTGATGCAGGCCGGAGCCTCGATGAAGGGCGAGTTCGAGCAGCGGCTGCGCTCGGTGATCGATCAGGTCCAGGCCTCGGCAACGCCGATCATCCTGTTCATAGACGAGGCGCACACGCTGATCGGCGCCGGCGGAGCGGCCGGAACCGGCGACGCCGCCAATCTGCTCAAGCCGGCGCTGGCGCGCGGCACGCTCAGGACGATCGCCGCCACCACCTGGTCGGAATATCGCCAGCATATCGAGAAGGACCCGGCGCTGACGCGGCGCTTCCAGCCGATCAATGTCGGCGAGCCCGGCATCGAGCAATGCTGCAACATGATGCGCGGCCTGCTGGCACCGATGGAGAAGCATCACAACGTCCATATTTCCGACGACGCCGTGGTTGCCGCCGTCAAGCTGTCGAGCCGCTACATCCCCTCTCGGCAGCTGCCGGATAAGGCCGTCAGCCTGCTCGACACGGCGGCGGCGCGCGTGGCCGTCTCGCAGAATGCGACGCCGGCGGCCGTCGAGGATGTGCGCGTGGCCGTTGCCGCCGGCGAGCGGGAACTGCAGGCGCTGGAACGCGAACGCGACATCGGCAATGTCGACGAGAAGCGCATCGGGGAAGTGAAGGAGGCGATCGCGCAGGCCAAGACCAGGCAGGAAGAGCTCGAAAAGGCCTGGAGCGACGAGAAGGCCGTTGTCGAGAACCTCATGGCCGCCCGCCGCCAGATCATCGAGGGCGGACCGGAGGCCGAGGCGGCGCGCGAAAAGCTCGCCACCGTCATGGCCGAACTGGCTGCCATCGATCCCGAAAAGCGGATGGTCTATCCCTTTGTCGACGAGCAGCCCGTGGCGTCGGTGGTCTCGGACTGGACCGGCATTCCGGTTGGCCGCATGGTGAAGGACGAGGTGGAAACCGTCCTCAATCTCGGCGATATCCTGTCCAAGCGCGTGGTCGGCCAGGACCACGGCCTGAGGATGATCGCCAAGCGCATCCAGACCAATCGCGCCAAGCTCGACAATCCCGACAAGCCCATCGGCGTCTTCATGCTTGCCGGCCCGTCCGGCGTCGGCAAGACGGAAACCGCGCTGGCGCTCGCCGAAGCTCTCTATGGCGGCGAGCAGAATATGATCACCATCAACATGTCGGAGTTCCAGGAAGCGCATACGGTGTCGACGCTCAAGGGTGCTCCTCCCGGCTATGTCGGCTACGGCGAGGGTGGCAGGCTCACAGAAGCGGTGCGCCGCCGGCCCTACAGCGTCGTGCTGCTCGACGAGGTGGAGAAGGCCCATCCCGACGTGCATGAGATCTTCTTCCAGGTCTTCGACAAGGGCGTGATGGAGGATGGCTCGGGCCGCCGTATCGATTTCAAGAACACGCTGATCATTCTCACCACCAATGCCGGTACCGAGATGATCATGGATGCGGCGGCGCGCGAGGGCGACAAGCCGGAACCGGAGGAGCTGGCAACGGATCTGAAGCCTTATCTCCTGCAGGTCTTCCCGCCGGCGCTGCTCGGCCGCATCGTCACCATCCCCTACTATCCGCTGTCCGGGGACATGCTGGGCGCCATCGTGCGGCTGCAGCTCAACCGGATCGGCAAGCGGATCCGCGACAATCACGGCGCGGCGTTCGTCTATGACGATGCCGTGGTGGAGAAGATCGTGTCCCTGTGCAACGACCCCGACTCGGGCGGACGCATGGTGGACAACATCGTCACCAACACGCTGCTGCCAGCCCTGTCGCAGCAGATCCTCGGCAAGGCGATCGCCGGCAAGGAGATCGAGGAGGCGAAGGTCGAGCTGAAGGACGGCGAGTTCGCATACGCAGTGAGCTGAACGACACGCCCTGGCCCGACAATGAATGGCGGCGGGCAGGGCGATCGGGCGAATAAGCGCGTCTCATGAAAGGGCAGGGGGCGGGGAATGGCGTTGCAATCAAAAAGTTTCGGCGGCGACAGCAAGCTCGAGGCCGCGGCCGTTTCCGATCCGGCCCATATTTTGCGAGGGGCCTCCGGCGAGCATGTCTCAAAAATTCAGCGGGCTCTCATGCAATTGTTCGACCAAGCGGCCATTGAACGTCCGGAGCTGAGCGACGCCTCTTATGGCGATTCGACCGAGAAAACGGTGAAGGCCTACAAGTCGCGCAAGGACCAGGAGATCATCAACCACACCTATCAGTCGAGCCCGGATGCGATCGTCGGCAAGATGACGATGGCCAAGCTCGATGGGGAACTGGTCGAAAAGGAGAAGGATGATCCGGATTATTTCTTCTTCAGGGACGCGCAAAAGGAATTGGTCAAAGCCGACATTGCCCGCGCCAGAGTCATGGTGGGCAATGTGGTGGCGAGGCTTCGGCTGGTGGGGGGAATTGGGCCGGACGGCGGCCTGCTCATCATGCCGCGCAACTACCTTTATTATGAAACGAAGCTGAAGATCCTGAATGTCTTCCACATCAATTCATTTCGCGATGACGATTTGCCCGCGCCACAGGACATTGTGGCACGGCTGACCCGGGAATTTTCAGGCTTCAGGGGGCTGCCGGCGCAAGCGGGTGACGTCTCCGACCAGATCAACTTCTCGGTTCTGTTGGAGAATTTCGCTAACCTCCAGGCGAGCCTGGACCGCCCGTTCAATCGGGAATTCTACACGATGGGAACGTTTCGGGGAGCGCCCCTGAGCTTCTATGCCGCCTTCGTCGATGCGCGCAACCCGAAGGACGAGACCGTCCGGTTCACTCGCAACTATTTTGACGAACGGATTATGCCGACGCAGGACGATCGAGCCGTCACGGTGGCTCATGAACGCTGCCACACGATCTTCCGCGCCAAGGGCCACCCAGGCACGGGCGACAATCCCTTCTGCGTGACCCCGCATCTTGGAGATCCAAACGTGACATCCTCCGAGGAAGCGCTGATGAACCCTTATTGCTACGAATGGTTCATCGTTTCGATGCAACCGACCTATCTTCCAAGGCAAGATCGAAACAACGGATGCGGCACGTGATGAACCGCGCCGGGCCAGTCTTTGAGGAGCCTCATTTCTGGTTCGGCCTCGAATATGAGCTTTCGCCATGAGTGTGAGAGCGATCCCGGACGGTCCTGCGTCTGAAGATCGTCATATGAGGTTCCATCCCCACAACAGGGGTGTCCAGAGCAGCGCAACCTTGATATTCTCACGCCATGGGACAACCCGCTTCACGTCTGGGCGATATGCACGTCTGTCCGCAGGTGACGGTGCTGGTGCCGCATGTCGGCGGCCCCATCGTGATGGGGGCCTTCACCGTCCTCACCGGCGGGCAACCGCAGGCGCGCGTTGGCGACCTCTGCATTTGCGTCGGCCCACCGGATGTGATCGCATTGGGGTCCATGACCGTCCTTGTAAGCGGGCAGATGGCGGCACGCATCGGCGATCTTACGGCTCATGGCGGCACCATTGTGGGCATGTGTCCGACGGTCCTCATCGGCGGATAGCTGGCTGGAGCGTTGTGCGTTCGGATTGAATCACCACGAACAGAAAATGCTTTTGGTGCCAACGAGTTAATCTGAAAATCCGCTCCGGCCTGAATGCATTTTGCTCTATTGGTCGCGCAGCTTCACGAATCCCACGGCCGTCGTCACGTCCTTCGCATTCGCGATCTCCGCAAGGAAGGGCGCGATGAAATCATCCGCCGCGAAGGCATCCTGCGAGTTTATGCTGATCAGTGGCCTCGAGGAGGCGACAGCGAACACCAGCATGGGATAGAAAGGCGGCCGGCTTTCTCCATCGACCTTGGCCGGTGCGGAAAGGCTGAGTCCAGCCTCCATCGCGCCCGTCTTCATGGTGATGCAGGAAGCGCAAAGGCGGTTGATGTTCTGGATGCCGCCCTGATAGTCCATCGCGAACAGATAGATATTGCGCTCGCCCGCACCGGTGACTGAGACGGTGAGGGGATCTCCCGCTGCGCCCGTATCGGCGTCGCTCCCGCGGATGTCGGACTTGCTCAATGCGAGGTTCAGTGGCGGCGCCCCCGGAACCGACATCCGCCGCAGGGCGCTGACAAAGGCGCATTGCTGATCGGAAACGGGATCGAGCGTCACCGCCGGCGCAAAACCAGCCTTTTGCTTGAACGCGTCGCTGAAGCTTTGGCTCGCCTGAGCCGTTCCCACGGCGGTGATGGTCGCGGCGGTGGCGCTCACATTGTCCGCCGTAGCGGCAAAGCAGCTATCCGCGCCGAAGCCGGTCACGAAATCCTGCAGCACGGTCGGAGAGAGCGACGTGATGGGCGGCGGTTTGGCGCTGCCTATGGTAGCCTTGGCCTTGGTCAGAAGGTCTTCGGGACAATCGGCGCCACATTGATCGACGAACCGCTTGAGCGCGGCAACATTCGTGCCGGCAACTGTAAGCTGGGCGGCCAGGCGATCATGGCGCCCAGCCTGCTCCTTCAGGGCACTGATCTGTCCCTGGGCCTGCTGAGCGAGATCTCCCGGACAATCAGCGCCGCACCGATCGAGGAAGCTTTGCAAGGCAGCCATATTTTGGCCCGCGCCTGAGAGCTGCAAAGCCAGGCTATCGTGGCGCGCCGCCTGCTGCTTCAGGCCATTGATCCGCTGCTGGGCCTGCTGGGCGAGATCAGCCGGGCAGTTCGCGCCACACTGATTGAGGAAGCTTTGCAGGGCGGTCATGTCCTGGCCCGCGGCCGAAAGTTGAGCCGCCAGCCGGTCGTGGCGAGTAGCCTGTCCCTTGAGGGCATTGATCTGCTGCTGGGCCTGTTTGGCAAGATCGCCCGGACAATCGGCGCCGCACTGGTCGAGGAAGCTTCGCAGGGCGGTTATGTCCTGGCCAGCGGCCGAAAGTTGGGCCGCCAGGCGATCATGACGCGCCGCCTGCTCCTTCAGGGTATTGATCCGCTGCTGAGCCTGCTTTGCAAGATCATCCGGGCAATCCGCGCCGCACTGGTCGAGAAAGCTCTGCAGGGCAGAACCATCCTGGCCGGCGGCCGAAAGCTGCGCCGCCAGGCGATCATGGCGCGCCGCCTGCTCCTTCAGGGTATCGATACGCTCTTGGGCCTGCTTCTCAAGATCATCCGGGCAATCAGTGCCGCACTGATCGAGAAAGCTCTGTAGGGCAGACCTATCCTGGCCAGCGGCCGAAAGCTGCGCCGCAAGGCGATCACGGCGCGCGCCCTGCTCCTTCAGGGTATCGATACGCTGCTGGGCCTGCTGGGCAAGATCCTTCGGGCAATCGGCGCCGCACTGGTCGAGAAAGCCCTGCAGGGCAGAACGATCCTGGCCGGCGGCCGAGAGCTGGGCTGCCAGGCGATCGTGGCGTGCAGCCAGGGCAGCCTGACTGTCGCCGTCTGGTGGTTTATTGTCTGGCTGTTTGGCGATCGGCGTTTCGCTCGAAAACATACTGCCATGCGTGTAGATCCAGCCGCCCAACGCGCCGATGCCGATCACCGCGACAATGGCGATGGCGAAGATCGCGTTGCGCAGGGCATAAGACGGCTGTGCCGGCGTGACTTCGACCGATTTGGCAGCGGCAGCCTTCGGTTTTTCGGCTTTCGGCTTGGGCGATGATGGCTGGGCGTCGGGCCAATCCCGGATGGCCGCCATGTCGGCGGGTCGCTTGGCCGGATCCGGCGTCAGCATCGCCGATAGCACCGGATGGAACTGCTTGGGGATGCCGCTGAGATCGGGCACGCTGCGGCGCTTTTCGATGATGTCGACCTGCGTGCCGCTCATCTCGAGTGGCCGGCCGCGCATGGCCGCCGCCATTACCAGGGCAAGGCTGTAAATGTCCGATTTGGGCGTGACCTCGCCGCCATAAAGGCCGAGCTGCTCGGGCGAAACATAGTTGTATTTTCCCGCAAAGCTGCCGCCCAACAGCGTTTCGCCGCCGACATTGGCGGAACGGGCAATGCCGAAGTCGATGATCTTGGCGTTCTGGACCAGGCCGTCCGGCAGGATGACATTGTCAGGCGACATGTCGCGATGAATGACACCAGCAGCATGGGCGCGATGCAGCCCGTCGGCGAGCCGGCGCAGCAACGGCATGAATTCCGATGCGGGGAGTGGGGCGTTCTTCACATGCGCCGCGAGCGACGGCCCGTCGACGAACTCCATCGCCAGATAAGGCCGCGAAATCGCCGGATCGATCGAGAAGACATAATAGCGGACGATGGCGTCGTGATAGAGGTGGTTGAGGATGCGGGCTTCCTTGCGGAACAGGCCAAGGATCGTCTCGTCTTGCGCGAATTCGGGCAGGACGATCTTGATCGCCACCGGATCGCCGGTCTGGATGTTGTGGCCCTTGAACACCTCACCCATACCACCGACGCCGAGAAGTGAATCGATGCGGTAGGTCTGATTGAGTTCCGTGCCGATGCTCACGGCCGAGCCGCGCATCGCGATTCGGGTTCTGTCATCGTCCACATGCGGCTCCATCGGCGATCATTATCGCGTCTTACTTTCAGCATGATTGATCAACAATCGCAAAAGGCTTTTGATAGCAATGAGTTAATTCGTAAATCCGCTCCTGCCAGGGCGCATTTTGCTTTAGCGCATCACAACCGTTGTTGCCCCTTTGGCGACGACGTTGACCACGACAACCGAGATGTTGTCCTTGCCTCCGCGCGCCAAAGCGAGCTCGAGAAGTTCGTGGCTTGCCCGGTTTGCGCTGAGCCTGCTGCTTCTTGCGAGGATTTCCTCATCGTTCACGTGGCCGGTCAGGCCATCGCTGCACAGCACAAAACAATCGCCCGACCTTACCACACCGCTCGCATGCTCCAGTTGAAAATCGTCGATGGCGCCGACCGCGCGGGTGATCACATTCCGCCGTGGCCAGCTTGCCGCCTCGGCCTTGCTGATCACGCCGCGATCCACCAATTCCTGGACTTCGGTGTGGTCATGCGAGAGCTGTTCTATGCTGGCGTCCCGCACCAGGTAGCAGCGGGAGTCACCCGCCCAGAGGCAGCAATAATTCGCCTTGTGGATCAGCAGAGCCGCAACCGTCGAACCGACGATGCGATCGGCGTTGCCATTGGACCTCGACAGGAGTTCCGCATTGACCGCGCCGATGCCACGTCGGAAGGCCTCGGTGAGTTCCATCAGGGAGGTGCCCTTGCCGAGGCCCCGTGCCGTCTCCGCGATCATCGCACTGGCAAGATTGCCGTCGCGATGGCCGCCCATGCCATCGGCTACGAGCCAGATGCCGCGCTCGCCATCGGTAAAAATACTGTCCTCGTTGACAGGGCGCACATTTCCGGGATGCGTGATCGCGGCCGTTTCGAACTTGAGCTTGTCACCAGCGGCCCACGGGTCCATCAGACCATCTCCCCCGTCATCAGAAATGCGAAGAACTGGGCGCTGGGCTTGCCCTCGACGACCACGAGCCTGGCCGGATGCCCACCCTCGCCACCATGCGTCCACCAATAGCTGCGCCCGCCGTTTCGTGCTTCCCCATCCGCCATGTCGAGCGAGTTAAAGGCGTCCGCGACCGGGATGTCGCCGCCAGGCCATATGAACAGGCCACTGTCTCGCTGGGGCGGCGCCACACGAGGCGCAATCGGTGGGAAGGGGAGGTTTGCGAGCAGATCTGATGGCTCGCGCTCGAAATGGTCGTCCAGCATGTGAAGTAGGAAGCGCTCGCAATCCTCATGCCAATGATCGAGGCCCCGCGAGGGGGGCGGCTCCAGATACATATCGGCCGGTTCGCAGGCGCAGACCGTCAGCGGGAAGTAGCGGCCGACCCCGTCCACGGATGCCATCAGCGCGCCGGTCACCGTACTTCCAAAGATCCGCCGGCCGCACCAGAAGCGCCAGATCGGAAAGCCCAGGAAGATATCCTGCCAGCGATCGCCGAGCGCGTGCCGGCTGGCGGCAACCGCGGCCTGCAGCCACTCCTCCCACTGGTCCAGAAAAGGCCGCTGCATGTTGTACGACACGAAGTCGCGCTTCGAGGGCAGCTTTCCGAACATGGCGCAGGTTGTCGTCATGATGACACGCCCTAAAGCAAAATGCGTTCAGCGAGAAACGGTCTTCCAGATCAACTCGTCGGCCTCAAAGCATTTTGTGATTCCTGGCGATTCGATCTGACGGGAGAACGCTCTAAAGATCCTTGGGGCAGGCGAATTTGAACTTGGAGAGGAGTGTGAAGGGATTCTCGGTACTATCGACAGTGAGCTGATAGGTGACCCCCGTGCCGCCGACGACCAAACTAACGGTCGTCTTGCCATTGGATTGGGCAAAAGTGCCCTTCTGCAACAGGCGATAAAGGGCCCAGGCGCCGTCAAAACTCATGGAAGGCGTCTTGCCGTCGGCTTCCGGCATGGTGATCGATGCCGTGCCGTCCGGCGAGCTTCCAGGCCATTCGAAATCGTGGCGTGTGGGGACGCCGAACACGCTGTCCATCTTCGCGCCATTGACCTCGAAGGTCACTGACGTGGCCTTCTGGCTTGCCGGCAGCGTGGCGAGCGTGAGTTTCACGTTGGGGGCGCTGCCCGCGCCGGTGAAGAAGGCCTCCTTGATGCGGGAGGCGTTCTGGAATTGTTGCAGCGTGTCGGGCGAGAGCTGCCGGCTGAGTTGCGAAGTCTGCTTCCAAGCCCAGGCCGTCGGGCGTGAGGTGTCGACGAGCGCGGCGAGTTTCTGGCTGTAGAAAGTGTCGAAGACGCCGTGCGGCCCGAACAACCGGCCGAAATCCCCCATCGGCACGTCCTGCTTGCTCTTCGGGTCGAATGGATATTTGCCGCCGGTGATCTTGAGGCATTCGCTGGTCACCGTGCCCTTCATGTCGCTCTCGAGATCTTCCACCTTTCCAACAAGGATCTTTTGGTAGAACTCATCCATGGTGACTTTGAACATGGTGCTGAAAGGCGGGTCGAGCTGCGAGGACAGGGTGTTGATGCCGCTGAGGGCATCCTGCATGTTCTTCTGGCCCTGCGCCGCCCCGTCGACATTCTGCTTATCGAGCACGCTCTGATAGAGGCTCTTCAACTGGTCGACGAGCAGGTCGATCTGGCTCTTGTCGCCCTTCTTCTCGGCGAAATCCTGATAGCGGCGGAATTGTTGCTGGATGATGGCGCCCGGCACGAAGGGGGGATCCACATTGCCGCCGCGCCCCGCGGACTTCCTGGCTGCGTCGAGGCCCTTATTCGCCAGACTGCCGAGCCTGCCTGCCGCCCGGATGGCCGCCTTTCCGGCCACGTCCGCGAGCTTGCCGTTAATATCGTTGCCCCCCGCCGCCTGCCTTGCTTCGGTCAGCTTGGTCTCCGATGAAATCGACTCGAGCAGCAGCTTGATCGGCGAGGCCGCGCCAGAGGCGGCGCGTAGCGTGGCATAGTCCTGCTGGTCGTCGGCGAAACTGTTGAGCTTCAGCCGCCCGAGGACCGAGGTCCAGGTCTTGAGGAATTCCCGATCGTAGATGTTGTAGAGATCAGGCTCGAGATTGCGATATTGCTCGTCGATGGCCTGGGTGCTGCCCACGTCGCCCAACACCCAGCGCTCGTTCTGCAGAAGCTGGATGACATCATCCCTCTTGTCGAGGAACAGGTTGTAAAAGCCGTCATAGGTGAACAGCGCCGGGATGCCGAGGGCCGCGATATCCGAGCCATCATTGGTGCTGAACACCGCGGTGGCATCAGGGCCGCCACGTATCTCCACCATCCAGTCCTTCACGGTCGTGCCACGCGCTTCCGACCTGATGATCGCAAAAGCCCGCTCGGCCAGTGGTAGCCGTGCCAATGCGGCCTGGCTCGATTTCACCAGAGTACCGTCGAGGGCGATCTGGCGCGTCGGCGTGCTCTCGATGCTGAGCATGGCGTCGAGGTGCCGGTTCAGGCTGTCGCGCACGGCCTTGTTGGGCTCGCCCGGATAGAGGCTTTCCCATTCGCCCTGCATCCAGTCCTTGATCAGGTTTGTTTGGACCGGAATAGTGGGATCGCCCCCCAGCATCATATAGATCTTGAGTGGATCATAGAGTTCGTCGGGCTTGTCCTGCAGATCCGCCAGGTGTTTCTCCAGGTAGAAGAGGATGCGTGGACGCAGCAGCCGATCGAGGCCGTCGCGATAGGCCGCGACGCTCGCCGTGCCCACATGCTTCTGCTGCCCCAGCCCCAGCGTCTCGCTCACCTGCGGCTCGGTGTCGACCTTGTCATAGCCCCACGGGAAGGCGCGCAGCTTGTCGAGCGGCTTGATGACGCGAAGGAAATCGGCGTCGTTGATGGGATCCTCCTGGAGCAGTGCCGCCGTGTCGCCCGCATAGCTGGCCGAAGCGACATTGGTCTGGTCGATCAGCCCCTTGTTGGCGTAGTAGCTGTTGGCCCAGCCGGCGAGCGCGGCCAGGGTGACGCCGGCGACGAGCACATAGCCCGAGGTGCGCAACAGGAAACGGCGACGCACGGCGGCCGCGTTGGTGGAGACCCAGCCGGCTTCCCCGAACACCACCTTGGTCAGCAGATGTTCGAGGAAGTAGCTCTTCGCGCGCCCGGAATAGGCGATGCTGGCGCCGGCCTGCAGCCCGAGATCGCGCGACAGCGAGCCCAGCAGCTGGTCGATCGGCGTGCCTTCCTGGGTGCCGGAGGAGAAGTAGAAGCCGCGCAGCGCCGCGCTGGTCTGGTAGCGGGTCGGCTCGAAGATCTGGGCGAGGAAGCGGGTGATGGTGGGCTTGAGCGTGGCCAACTGGGACGGCAGGCCCATGAGCCGCACACGCGACACGGGATCCGGCTCCTCTTGCAGGCGATCGGGCAGTTCGGTGGTGAGTCTCGAGATCAGAAGGTCGATCTCGGGTCCGACATCACCGACACGGTTTTCCTTCTTGTTCTTGGTCTGGAAGGTCGCTCCCCAGACGGCCTTGCGCTCTTCGGAGTCGAGATTGCCGAAATATTCCATGAAGCCGGCGATGAGGTCGGCCTTGGTGAAGATGACATAAACCGGAAAATCGACCTGCAGGCGGTTGTTGAGTTCGGCCAGGCGCTTGCGGATGGCGACGGCGTGAGCGCCGAGCTCGGCCTCCTTGAGCCCCAGCAGGTCACCGATGCTGATGGCCACCAGCACGCCGTTGATCGGCTGGCGCTCGCGATGGCGCTTGAGGAGATCGAGAAAGGCGAGCCAGCTCTTGCGGTCGGTTTCGGTGTCTGAATCCTGCGTGGTGTAGCGGCCGGCGGTGTCGATGAAGACGGCGTCCTCGGTGAACCACCAGTCGCAATAGCGCGTGCCACCGCTACCCGCGATCGGGCCGGCATGAGCGGCCAGCGGGAATTTGAGGCCGCAATTCATCAGGGCCGTGGTCTTGCCGGCGCCGGGCGGTCCGACGATCAGATACCAGGGCAGTTCATAGAGGAAGTCGCCCTTGGCGCGCCGCGAGCCCTTGAGCGTGAGCAGGGCGTCCCGCATCTTCTCGGCGAGCACGACGGAGTCGGAACCATCGTCCTCGGGTTCCTGCACGGCGATATTCTCGGCGAGCGCCCGGGCGGATTGGCTGTGCTTGTAGATGTGCCAGGCCAGCCAGCAGAAATAGACCGCCAGCAACAGCCCTATCATCGCCAGCCGCAGCCAGTCATTGGCGAACGGCTCAACGCCGGCGACGGCAACCAGCGGCAGCACGAACCAGATCACCGCGCACAGGGCGATAACGGCCAGGATGCTGACGATAAGGATGATCCAGCGCTTCATCACATATCCTCGCGCGGGATGAACACTTCGACGCGCCGGTTCCTGGCCCTGCCTTCGGCGGTGTTGCTCATGTCGATCGGCGCCGTGTCGGCAAGCCCGGCCGTGGTCAGGCGCTTGGGATCAGAGACGCCCTGGACGAGGATCTGCTCAACTGCTTGCGCGCGCTGCTCGGAGAGCTGCTGGTTGTCCTTGTACCGCACGGTGGCGCGAACCGGGGTGTTGTCGGTATGGCCGACGATGCGGATCTGGCCTGGCTCCTTGTCGAGTGCGGCGGCGATATGGCCGATGACCGGGATGGCGTCGGCGCGTATCGTGGTGCTTCCCTTGTCGAACAGGGAATCGTTCAGGAGTCGCACGACGATGTCCTTGCCGTAATAGTCGGCTGACACCTTGCTGGCGGCGATGTCGTCCTTCAGGCGCTCTCGGATGCGTTGGAGCTGGGTGGTGACCGGGATTGGCGGTGGCGGTGGCGGCGGCGCCGGAACGGTCCTGTAGATGTTGATGTCGGTGGCGGGATGGAGCGTCAGCAATGTCGCGCTGGCCGTATCGGACAGATCCCCGAGCAGCCAGCGAAAGGCCAGGAAGCTGACGAGCAGCAGGCCGGCCGCCACCGAAGTGACTGCCCAGAGCGGGACGGCCTGCCGCACATAGGCGGCGGCGATATCCTGGCCCCGCCAGTGCGGCGAGATGTCGTCCGTTAGGCGCGCCTCGCGGGTCCGCAGCGTCTCATAGATGTCGCGGCGGATCTGCTGGTGCTGGACGTCGCCGCCCGCAACACGGTACTTGCCTTCGAAGCCCAACGACATGCAGGCATGCATGAGGCCGAGAAGATTGTGATTGATCTGCGGACTTTGCCGCAGCTTGGTCAACTCGTCGAAAAAGCCGACGCCGCTGTCGCGAACCTGGAAATAACGGCTCAGCATGCTGTACTGCGTCCATAGATTCCGATCGGAGCTCGGAAGGTTCTGGACGATGTCGTCGGCGGTGGCGCACACGACATATTTGGCGGTGCGAACCTGCGGTTCCGGGATGTTCTGCCCGTGGAGCACCGTTTCGAAGTTCTCGATCCCCAGCGCCACCGTATTCATCATGGGGGCGACCTGGGGGACCTGTCTTGCAATGCGGATATTGGCGAGCACGAGGAGCAACGGCATTGCTGCTTCGAGGATGGGATTGGGGCCGCCCGTCTTGTCGCTGGCGCCGAGCGACGCGAGATCGATCGCGGAAGGCCCGAGCGGCAGCGGAGCCTGTTGCCGAGCTGTTTCAGGCACCGGCTGATAGGGTGGCGGTGGATTTCCCGCGCCGGCCGCCACGCGCGCGCCGCCCCAGATGTCCTGGGCGGGAGCAGGGGTAGGGGATGGCGTCCCGCCGGCATAAGGCACGGCGCGGCCGTCGCGCCGCCCCCCAGGATTCGGCTTGATGACCGTCTTTTCGGATTCGGGGTTAGACCCGAACGGGCCCTTGCCGTTCGTCATTGGCCCACATCCTATTTCACGTCTTCCTTGACGACCCACAGATTGAGCTCAAGCCCGGGCCAGTCGCCCGAGAAGTGCATGCCGATGCCACTTGCCGTGCTGAATTCGGGCCAGAGCGGCGACATGCGGTCGAGCGCGAAATAGACGTGGCTGGTGATCGCCCGGATTTGCGCCGGCGGTGTCGGCAGATGAATGAGCGCGATGCCGGGAAGGTGTGCCTGCACGATCTCGTTCATGCGCGTATTGGGGCCGACCTTGAAGAGAGCGGGAAACTGCGTCTGCAGTTCGGTGAGCGAGCGCTGCGCCGCCACTTCGAGGATGAAGGTCGAGGCCCGGAACAGATTGCGGTCGGTGACCGTCGCCAGAAAGGCGTTCGTTGCCTTTTCGACGATTTCGAGGCGGATGGCGCGGCTGATGTCGACGCTGAGGAAGCGCTGGATGTCGGCCAAAACCGGCGCGAAGGTGCCGCCGGGATTGTCGTGGTCATAGGCCGGGTATTCATTGGCGCGCCGCTCGCGAGTGGAGTAGGTGGCCAATTCGCCAGCCAGGCGCAGCAGTTCGAGATAGAGCCGCTCGGGATGGGTGTATTTCGAGCGCCGCATGTGCCGCAAGGCCGGGATTTCGCGGTTCAGCATTTGCAGAACGAAATAATCCACGCTCTGCATGCCGCTGCCGGAGCGCGGGTCCGAGGCGTAGCGCGCCAGTTCGTCGAGCTTGGTCTCCACCCAGCCGATCACGCGGTCGAGCCAGCCGGTGACGGCGGCATGCGCGGCGACCACCAGGACGGGTGGCGCAAAGCGCTCGTCGAAGACGATGGTCTTGTCGTTGACCTCGATGATCCGGGCGCAGAGCATATTGACGAAGCCCGGCTTTGCCGTCCTGCGGATCTCATAGCTGAAGCGCGGCACCGCGATATCGATCTCTTCCTCGATCTGCATCGCGGACGCGGCATCGATCAGGGTCTCCGAATTGACCACATAGCGGCTGCCGCTTTCCGACTCCGGTTCATCGACCTCGCGGCTGTTGGGTTGGGCCATCGGCATGCACAGCCAGACGAAGAGCCCGGCGGCGTTCTCGGGCACGGCGGCAGGAGGTGGCGGCGGGCAGTCGCCCGGAAAGCGGAATGGGGTTCCATCCGGCAGGATTCCGGCGGCGCGGCGCAAGCCGAACTTGCTTTGCTGCGCCAGATCGCGGTCGATCTCGACCTCGCTGAATCCCCAGGGATAGGGCGTGATCTGGCTGGTGCGGCTCTCGAGCAAATGCTCGAGATAGCGGTCGCCCTGCTGCAAGTGATGCGGTCGGAGGAACAGGCCCTCTGACCAAGCGACTTTGCTATACCAGGACATTTGCGAGCCGCCCGAAGGATCTGGATGTGGGATTGCCAAGCCTGGCAAACGTATCGCAAGGCCTCACCAAAAAAGCTATCGGCCGTTGCCCGAGCGAATTCTCACGGCTCGTTCCAAACTCTGCCACAGGACCTGAGGAAGTCAAGCTGTTCGCCATTTTACACCCGACCGACCTTCGCAGGTTAGAAGAAGTGTCTGGCTTATTCCTCCCCCATTGAGAGGTAGACAGAAGCGGGCGCTGCGGATACCAATTTCCCTGGTCACACGGTGCAGTAGATTGACGCGCTTGATCCTGTTTCCTGGATACTGGCATTGGCGCACGCTTGGCTTTGCCACGGTGCTGTTTGCCTTGTTTCTTGTCCAGCGCAACGAGGCTCACGCGGCGCTCAAGGTGTGCAACCAATCGGTGACATTGTACAATGTCGCCGTTGGTGCCCAAGTGAACCAGACGTTCAAGACTCAGGGCTGGTGGACGCTGCCGGCCAGCACCTGCGTCACCCCTATCAAGGAGGATCTGGAGGCCGAGTATGTTTATGTCTACGCGATGACTGCGACCGGAGACAGCGCGTTCGAGGGCGGTTCGGAGATGTGTGTCGATACCAAGCGCTTCGAGATCGAGAAGACTCAGGGCCAGCCGTGGGATTGCTGGGTACACGGCTTCCAGCAGGTCAAGTTCAAGGAGATCGACACCGGCAATGCCAGCTCATGGACGGTGTTCATACGCGGCACGACACCCTAGGGCAAAGCGCGCTTAAGCGTAAACGCTGCATTGCTCGAACTCTTTGCTTCGGCGTGTCTTTGCGAGACTTGACGATTCCCTCGGATCATAAAGCGCTTTAGCGAAAAATTCCCGGAGACCATTTCCTGGCCATGGACGAGAAGACTGTCATCGTAGGGCAGACCAATCCCAAGCCGGCCGATGGTGAGAACCAGGCGGCGCAGCCGAAGGCCGACCCGTCCCCGGAAGACAGCAACGCCACCATCATCGTGCCTGTCCGGCCGGCTGCGGGGCGCGATCTCGGAAAGGCCGCGAGGTCGGCCGGGAAGGCCGCTGCACCAGCGAAGGGCAAGGCCAAGCCGGATGAAAAGCCCGTCCAAAAGCCGGCCACACCAGCCCAACGCAGGGCAAGCGTTCCGGTCTATGGTGCGATGCTGGTGGCCTTGCTGTTCCTTGGTTTCGGATCGGCCTTGACGAGCATCTACATTTTCTCGCCCGGTCGAAATCAGCAGCAGGCCGCGGTGTCCGACAGCGACCTCCAGGCCAACCTGGTCGCGGTTCCGTCCGAGGGCAGCGAGGACGAGGACGCCAAGCTGATCAGGGACGCGACCAAGCCGCGCATCTTCGACCTGAGCGGCGATCCGGTGATCATCCCGCAACTCGCCAGCGCGCCGCGTGTGCTCTTGAAGCTGGCGAGCGATACGCAACGCAAGGCGGCGGGCGATCTGGGCATCAAGGGTGATGTCTTCCGGCTGAGCGATGTGCTCGATGCACCGACCCCCAAGGCGCAGCTCGCCCTCCTGGGTTCGCAGGACGACATCGCCGTCGCGCAGGACGCGCTTCAGCGAGCTTCCAGCGACGATACAGGCAATGGGGGTGGGACGGACGGCGCCGTGGGCTCCTCGACGGTTGACGCGTCGGGCCCTGGCCCCGGCGATCGCGTGGCGAATTTCGCCCAGACGGCCAAGGCGTCGATCAACCTGTCGGACGCTCTCAAGGGTCTCGGGCTCGACGCCCAGCAGGCAATCACGGCGGGAGCGGCCTTCGGTTCGTTCTACAGCGGCCAGACCCTGCAGAGCGGCGATCGCTACGCGGTGCGCGCGGTGCCGATGGATAGCGATCCCAATCACCTCCAGCCCGTGCAGGTTTCAGTCTACAGCAAGAACGACCTGGTCGGCTCCATCGCCCTCAGCGAAGCCGGCACCTATACCGAATCCGACGATCCCTGGTCCCAGCGCGATCCCTTTGCCGCGCCGCTGATGCCCTTGAAGGTCAATCCGGAAGACCAGCCCCGCTTGCTCGATGCGATCTATCTCGCCGCGCTTCGCAACCGGCTGCCCACGCCGGTGATTGGCGAAACGATCATGCTGTTGTCGCGGGCGCAGGATCTCGAGCAGAACGTACAGGAGGGCGATACCATCACGATCATCTATTCCCCGGCGCCCCGCGACACGAAACAGGGCCTGGGGCGTATCGTCTTCGTGAAAATCAATCGGAAGCAAGCGGAAAGCCTCGACTGCTACGTGATGCAATCGCAACCGGGCGCGCAATATCAATGCGTGTCGTCTGGCGGGCAGGCCAGCGTCCCGGACAACAGCATGGTCACCCCCGTCAGCGGCGTGATCGTCGCAAAGTTTGGGTCGCAAGACTCGAACGGCGCAGCCGCCGGGGACAACACGAACTACGGCATGGATTGGACGGCTCCCATCGGTTCACCCGTGGTGGCGGCATTCGACGGCCAGGTCACCGCGATCGGAAACGAGAGCGAATTCGGAACGGTCGTGCGGCTGTCGCATGACGGCGGCAAGACCTCCATGTACGGCTATCTGTCGCGTGTGGAGACGGGGTTGGCCGTCGGCAGCGCGGTAAAGGCCGGGCAGGTCATCGGCTATGTCGGTACGCCAGCCACGAGCCGCGAACCGCGCCTGCATTTCGAGGTCCGCCAGAATGGCCAGGCGGTCGATCCCGTCACAGAAGCGCAGCCCAGTACCGGCACCAACAATGCGGTCGACCAGTTCGTCGGCCAGATCATCCATATTGAAAGCGCCAACAGATGCAATGCCAGCAACCCGCTCTCGACGGCGGTTGGGCTCGGCCAGTTCATCGAATCCACCTGGATGACGACGATCAAGCTCCATCGTCCGGACTTGCTCGTCGGCCACACCCGCCAGGAGGTGCTGGCGATGCGTACCAATTGCGATCTCTCGCGGGCGATGACAGCCGCCTTTACGCGTGACAATGCTGCTGTTGTCCGGCAGGCCGGTCATACCGTCACCCCCGGCAATTTGTATCTGGCCCATTTTCTCGGTGTCGGCGGTGCGGTGAAAGTGCTGGGCAGCCAGCCGAGTCTTCTGATTTCGGACGTGTTCGGCGCCGCGCATGTGCGTGCCAATCCCTTCGAGGCGGGAAAAACCATCGGCTATCTGATCTCGTGGGCCGCCAAGAAGATGGGCGCCGCGCCATCCGGCGGCTCGGCACCGTCCCAGGATTCAGGGACTGGCACCGCCACGGCCAACAACGAACCTCTGGCGAAGTTCGCCAGCGATCCCGTCTTCGCCGCGCTCAAGACGGGCGTGACGGCTTTGCTACAATAGCCATCGAGCAGCGGATGCGCCCTCGTCTAAAGCGTTTTACGATTTGACGGAATCGGCAAGAATCGCAAAAACGCGTCGAACCAAAGAGTTAGAGCAATGCAGCGTTTACGCTTAAAGGCGCTTTGCTCTATGAATGCCTGTTGCGCGTGGCTGCGCTCAGTTTGTCATATTGCTCGGCGTAGAGATCGAGGAAGGCGCCGAGCATGCCATGCTCGCGGCGGCCCACCCTGGCGAGCCAGCGTTCGGTGTAGAGATCCCAATATCGGCTCTTGCCGGAGGACAACAGGGATTTCTTGGCATCCCCCGCGCTCTTGATCGCCTCGGGCGACAATTCGTCGAAGAGTTCCGTGAGAGCCGCCTGCATCGACGCTAGGAAGGCGACTTGGTGCATCTTGAGGTCCCCGAAGGCGTTCTCGAGCGCCGCCCTGGCGTCGAGATAGCCGCGGGTCTTCGGACCAAGCATCACCCGCAGGGCCTCCTCGGGCGTTGGCATGAATTTCAGGGGATTGTTGTCGTCGGCACTGATCATTGTGCGGTTGCCGCTGCGCGACAGGGCCTTGGCCTCGGCCCGTGCGCGCAGCATCGCCATGATGTGCAGGCAGGCGAGGTTCAGGAGCCGTCCGGCGTCCTCGGCCACATCGCCGGCATCGGCACCCGTGAGGAGGCCCTCGGGGATTCCGGCGCCGGCTGCAAACCGGCGAATGAACTCGCTTGATCCAACCTCTGCCGAAGGCGAGGGCGCCGGCGTGTTCCGCGCCATGGCCGGCTTCGGTGCATCGATCGGATCCCTGGGAATGAACGCCGGCACCGGTGCCTCGTTCGCAGGCGGCTCGGCCCTGGACGGCGGGGCCGACAGGTCGTCATCGCTTCCCCAGGGGCTGTTGGCCGGCAGCGGCGTGGGAAAGGCGGGCGTCGGCTTGCGTATCGCTTCTGGCTTCTCGAAAGGCGGCGGCACATAGGCTGCCTGATGCAGGAAATCCGGCCCTTGCTCGGCTTCCCGCAACGGCGGCAAGAGTTCGCGGGCATCGATGGGAGGGGGCGGCTCACGCGGGCTGTCCCAGATGCCAGAGCCCGAAGGCAGGCTTGGGCTCTGGACGAAGGAGGGGGGAACCGGCTGCGCGAGCGGCGGAGGGGGCTGCGCAAGCTTGACGGATACGGCCAGCACATAGTCGCCGACCGATAGCCTGTCGCCGTCAGCCAGGCGGTAGGGGCTTTGCAGGCGCTTGCCGGCACCATTGAGGAAGGTGCCGTTCGTCGACGTATCGGTCAGCCAATAAGCGCCGTCGTAGAAGCGAACTTCGCAATGCTTGCCGGATATCACCTTGTTTCGGTCGGGCAGTGTCCAGTCGAGATGCTGGTCACGCCCGAAATCGAAACCGCGCTTGTCGATCGTGAACTCCAACGGCCCGCCGTCGGGCAGGCGATCATAGTTCTCGATCCTGAGCGTCAGCATTGGCGTTGCAGAGTCCTACTTAAACAAACTATCGAAAATCAATCAGGCGCTGCCGCGGCGCAGGAGCGCCACGGCATCACCAACCAGTTCTTCCATCTTGTCGGGCTGCTTCGCCAGGGGCAGGCTGGCGATGAGCAGGGTCAGCCCGACATTCACGGCATGGCCCGTTAGGTGCGGCGGCGGGGGGACAGGCTGTTCGGTATTGGGCGACAGATTGCCGCCGCTCCAGCCCGCCGCCAGCGCGGCCCAGGCGCTGGCCCCCTTGAGCGGATCCTCCATGCCGCCGTCGAGCGCCGCGCGGCGGGTCGCCTCCATGGGCGCCTTCAGCCATTCCTCGGCCAGCCGCAGCAGAGCCGCGTCGGCCCCGTTCGGCTGCGGTGCCTGCTGGCGCAGCGCCAGGCACAACCACTGAACCGCCTCGCGACGCGGCAGCACAAAGGCACAAAATGCCATCGCCTTCCGCACGCTTCCTTGCGCTATCAAACTGTCAATGAACGCGAAGGGGTCAAGTTCGAGGTTGCCGGAAAACTCGCCACGCAGGTTCGGGAAGGCGTCGATCACTTGTCGCGCCGTCGAGAACCGAAGATGCTTCATCTCGTCTCCTTCGACCGCTCAGGCAAACTGCGTTCAGATCGAAACATTTTCTGCTCTAACTCTTTGTTTAAACGCATTTTTGCAATTTATGGTGATTTCGTCCAACCAAAAATGCGTCGCAGCGTTTCTGTTGCATTCTGAACCGGTTCTGACGCAGTTGGTCTCTATCATCGCGTCGGCGGCCGCGGTCGAACACCCCTTCGTGCTTGTCCGGCAGATCGGTAAAGTCTGGTCGATACTTGGAGGTTCCGACTCTCGTTCGAAGCTCACCGGCCGCCTTTGCGCCCGCCACTGTACCATTGTTCGGACTCATGGGAATCCAACAATGTATCCAGTATTCGCAGAAGTGAGGGACGGGACCAAACTGTTCTATTGGAACCTCGACGGGACCGTGGGCCTTAACGGCACGAATTACGTCGATGACGTGCTCTTTGTTCAGTGACGCATGTACAAAGCGTTGAGATGGCTTGGCCTAGACAATATGACCAAGATCAACGAATTCGATGCGAAAGGCAGGAGCTTCAAAAATTCCCTTACCAAGGTTTACATAATTGGTCGCTGCGGCGGGATCGCTGGGAATGACGCCTATACATTCGCCCGCCGGCCGATGCAGACAGAAGGTGCTTTGCTCTAAAGCGTTTTGCGATTTGATGGAATCGGCAAGAATCGCAAAGACGCGTCGAAACAGAGAGTTAGAGAAAAGAAGCGTTTACGCTTAAACGCGTTTTGCTCTAGTTGATGAGGACCAAAGCGCCCTGGATGATGAGTGGCGCGCTGGCCGTCACCTGGCCGATTGCGTTCGACTGTATCTGGACCAAGGCATCGGCCTGCAAGGTGATCATCGTCGACTTGAGCTTTATGCTGACCGGGTCCATGGTGAAAGTGCTGTTGCCCACGGTGAATTCGATCTTTTCATTGGCCTTCACCGTCCAGGTCGACATGATGCTTTCGTCGCGGCTGTTGCCGATGGTGACCTTGACGTTCTGCCCGATGTCGCGCCGCTCGTCGTTCTCGACCTTGCCTTCGAGATCGTGCTGCGCGTGGAAGCGGATCAGCTCGTCTCCGCTCGTGTCGTCCATGATCAGCTCGTTGTAGCCCGATCCCTTGAGTGTCTGGGTCTTGGTGCCCGATACGGCGTTGAGCTTGTCCTTCACGTAGGGCGCGACATTCTCCGCATTGTAGACACTGCCCGTCACCAGGGGGTGGTCGGGGTCTCCCTCCAGATATTCGACTACCACTTCCATGTCGATGCGCGGAATCTTGACATCGCCCCAGCCATTTCCGGCCCAGCTCTGGGCTATGCGCACATAGCGCGACTGGACCTTGTCGCGGTCCCAGTAGAACTGGACCTCGATGCGGCACTGATCGTCCACGTCGCTCACCACCTTGGCAGTCTGCGGCCCGTAGATGACCGGCTTTCGCGTCGTCGCCGGCGCCCGGAAAGGAATATCGATCGGCTGGAACTCGTAGTTGCCGGAATATCCCTCGTCGCCCGAAGCATTGGCCGAACGATAGGCCTGCGACCGGAACAGATGATTGGCGCGCAGGATCAGATATTTGGTGCCCTTGCTGGCCGGCGGGGTTCCGTCCAGCGTCATGGTGAAACCCGGGCAGCACGTCACGGCATCGCCGCCGGCAATGACGCGTTTGTCGATGGCCTGCTCTGCTTCCAGCCGGACATTGGCAAGCGTGTTGCCGTCGCCCTTCTCCGTGTAGCGGCCGGGATAATCGTAGAGCTCGAGGTCGCCGTGCTGGTATTTGGCGCTGGCCGCCTTTTCCGCCAGCAAATCGGTGCTGGGCTTCTCGTAGTCGTAATCCTCGAGCGTGACCTTGCCGGAGCGCAGGTGCCGGCCTTCCGCCCATTCGTTCAGCCTGTCCTTGGCGGTGATGTTGTCGAGGCCTACGGCCGAGAATTCCAGCGCCGCGCCGCCGAGCTTGGGCTGATGCGCCGAGCTCGAATCCACCAGGATGAGCTTGTGGTCGGAGTCGCTGTGCTCGAAATAGTAGTAGATGCCGTATTCCTCCATGAGCCGCGACATGAAGGCAAAATCGCTCTCGCGATACTGCACGCAATATTCAAGCTCGGGATAGCTCTCCGACAAGCGCTTCTCGAACTGGACGAAGCCGCGGTTGCCCAGCACCTCGCTGAGGATGTCCGGTACGGTCTTATGGCTGTAGATCTTGCAATTGGTGGTCCTGGTCAAAAGCCAGAACCACGGGCGCAGGACCAAGCGATAGTAGCGCAGGTCCTGATCCCTGCCGATCCACTGCGCCTCCACCAGCACGCCGCTGAAGTTGCGCGTAACGCCCTCGTGGTGCGACTGGATTTGCAGGCCGCATTTGGTTCCGAGAATCTTGTCGAAGTCGACATCGTTGTCGTCGCTGACCACTTCGAGGCGATACTCGAAAAGTTCACTGAGGGCCTCCGAACCTTCGAAACGGGAGACGACGAGCTTGTCCTTGCCAAGACTGCTCGTGAAAGATCCCATTCGCGTGTCTTGAGCGAATATTTGTGCCACAGCATGCCCTCGTTCAGCCACGGTCGGCCAATGAAGGCTAGCTCTCTTCGAGTTCAGCGTCTACCGCACAAGCGCATTGTCGCTTCCCACATTTAGGGGGTGTCCTCCGCCATAGTTCCTCAGGCGGCGGGCTGGCGCGGTTCTACATTCTTGCTATTCTTATTCTGGCTCTGCATCGAGGGTTCTGGTTGGGCGGAGATCAGGTCGGGTCGCGGTTTTGCTTTGAGGATGGTGTGATGAGCCCGGTTGCGGAAGGCTTCAGGCAGTTGGGTCACCTGTTCGCCACCGATACCCTTGCCGTCATCGCCGTCATTGCCTTGATGGGCTGGCTCCTGCGAAAAAACGAGACCGTCCTGGCCTGGCTTTCATTCGCGGGTCTGGCCTGGTTTCTGTTCAATCTGGATGGCCTGGCTTTTGTCGAAGCCTGGCCCTTCGATTTTGCGGTTGGCCAGTCTGCCCTGCTCTATCCGCTGCTCTTTGCCACCTTGGGCCTGGCGGCGAGCTTCCTTGGCGTGGCCGTACCGCAGCCCCTGGTCATAATGGTAGCGCTGGCCTCCCTGGTACTCGGCGCAGCTGCAACCCTGTTACATGGCCTGGAAATCACGCGGGTGGTGGCTCTTGCAAGCGTATGCGTGTCGCTGCTGATGCTCGGCTTTCTCGCGACCAGGGCAGGGGCGCGGATCAGCCCGCTCGAAAAGCTCGTTCTGGTCTCGATCTACGCGCTCGGCCTTTGCGCGACCGCCGTCGATCTGTTCGCTGAGAAGATCTGGCCCGGCATCGCATTGCTGCTCTCGCCCTATGGGGGCGTGCTCTTGCTGGGCTTCAGCGGCTTCCTCATCCTGCACCATATGTTGGCCACGGCCGAGGCGCGGGAGAAGCTCAACGAGGCACTGGGCCAACGCATCGAGACCACCAAGGCCAATCTGCTGGCCAGCGAAAGCGCGCGTCATTCGCTGGAGGTCGCCCATGCCGTCAAGCTGGAGCGGGAGCGCCTCATGCGCGAGATCCATGACGGCATCGGATCGAGCCTGGTTGCGGCGCTGGCTTCGGCCGAGCGGCAGGGGAAGGAGAGCACCACCGCGGTGGTTGCCTTGAAGGGCGCCTTGACCGACCTGCGTGTTGCGATCGACTCCCTCGAACCGGTGGAGGGCAATGTCGCGACGCTTCTGGCGAGCTTTCGCTATCGATACGAGCCGGAATTGCGCAAATCCGGAATCGGCATCAAGTGGATGGTCGAGGACGTGCCGGAGCTCGAGTGGCTCGACGCACCGAGCGCGCTGCATGTGCTGCGCATCCTGCAGGAGTCGATCAGCAATACGATGGGCCACAGCAAGGCGACCCAGCTCAGCTTCAAATGCAAGATGGCGCTCCTCATGGGAAGGCCGGGCCTTCGTGTCGAGGTTGCCGACAATGGCAGCGGTTTCAATGCCGAAGCCCCGGTGATGGGCCGCGGCCGCAGAAACATGGCCCAACGTGCCGAGGCGCTTGGCGGCAAGCTGGATGTCCTGAGCAAGCCGGGCGAGGGGACCACAACCATTCTTTGGCTGCCCTTGGTCCGCAGGCAGGGGCTGAACCTGGAAGCGGGTCACGCGGCTGATCTGTGAAGTGTCGTATGGTGGCTCCTCCATATAGGGGGTTGCGGGCACCGGCCTGGATCATCATCATTTCCCGTGGCGTCTTGCGACATGGCGGCATCGGCAGGAACGCAACGACGCGTCGAAACAAAGAGTTAGAGCACAACGCCACCTGAACGCATTTTGCTCTGGAGCGTTTTGCTTTCGGATCGAAGCACCAAGAATCGCAAAATTCTTTTGATACCAGTAGGTTAATTTCGAAATCCGCTCCTACCTGAACGCATTTTGCTCAAGTGGGAACCAACAGGTAGACCAAAATGGCTGTCTATGCCGGCGTCGAAGACCAGATTTCAGCCGACTTGCCCTGTGGACCCGATCCGGATGGCGATCCGGAGGCGCAGAATTTTCTGAGCGTTGCCGAAGGCCAGCTGCCGGCGAGTTATCGCTCCTTCAACAAGAAATCGTTCGAAGCCAAGCAAACGCTTTCGGCCTTGGGAGATTATCTCAAGAAATCGCGCGATGTGAGATACCTCATCCTGGCCGCGAAATATCATATCCTGTCGGATGATCTGCCGGGTTTCATCGACGCAATCACGGCCATGAATGCGTTGCTGTCGGCGCAGTGGGAGCATTGCCATCCGACGGAGGCCGCCGGCGGAGCGGAGCTGAGATCCGCCTTCCTGAAATCGCTGGACGACCTTCCGACGGTGGTCTTGCCGTTGCAGAGCGCCACCCTCATCAACGACAAGCGATTGGGTGCACTGTCCATGCGCTCGATCCTGGTCGGGGAGAAGAAGCTGCCCGCCCGCGACGGGGAGGCGGTTGTCGATCCGTCAGGCATCAAGGATGCCTTTCTGCGTCTTGAGCCCCTGCAGCAGCTTGTGGACCTGCAAGCCAGTCTGCAAACGATCCTGGCCAGCCTCGATAGCCTGCGCCAGCTCTTCATCGACAAGGCCGATCACCAGACTGCCCCGCAATTCGAGCAGCTGCCGGACCTCGTTCGCTCGATCCGCGCCTATGTCGGCGATATCGTCGCGACGCGGCAGCCTGGTCTCGCGGAGACCGAGCCCGGTGATGAAGAAGCAAGCACGGAGGAAAGCACTGCAACCGCTGCATCGCCGCCCTCCGGGCCGCGCGATGTCGCCTCCGTGAAGGAGGCCTCGAATGCGCTGGCCGCAATCCTCGCTTATTATGCTGCTCATGAACCCTCGAGCCTGGCCAGGCTGCTGGTCAAGCAGGCGCACCAGCTCGTCGGCAAATCCTTTGTCGAAGTTATGAAGATCCTGGCGCCCGGCCTGGTCGAGAAGGCCAAGGTCCAGATCGGGGGCGCCGCACCCTTCGCCCTGAATTTCGCTCAGCTTTCGGCGCTCGCAGCCGACGAAGGCAAGCCGGCGGAGGGGGAGGCCGAGGCGCGCAGCTATACCGTCGCCTCGCGTGCAGAGGCCACGGCACTGATGCGCCAGGTTGAGATCTTCTACAACAACATCGAGCCTTCGAGCCCGATTCCCATGCTGATCGAAAAGGCGAGAAACTTCGTCGCCAAGGACTTCAATGCTCTTCTCACGGAAATATCACGCAAAGATGAGAAGTAGAACGACAAGTCGTGAGTCGTCGGGGCGATGAATTGAGATTAACGAGCGAGATGCTCGGGGATCTAAGTAAGGTGCCCGTAATTTCTCATCTATGCTTTCGAGTATGGTGTTGAGATCACTATCGCGAGAGGGGTGAGAAATTGTTTCTAAAACTGGTACAATGCGATCCAAAGTATTTCAGGAGGCGTTAGTGGAGATGCTTACCTCAAATCGAGACCCGGGTATTCGGCATTGCCTTACCTGGAAGGCTGCCCTGCCCGTCGCAGCGCTCGCGGCAGCGATGCTTGCCTTGCCGGCAAGCGCCAAGGCGGCCGAGCGTCGCGTCGCCTTTGTCGTCGGAAACAGCCATTATGCGGTGGTTCCGCCGCTCAACAATCCTGACAACGACGCGCAGGCCGTTGCGGCGGCCTTGAAGCGTCAGGGCTTCGAAGTGGTGTCGGCGCTCGACCTCGATCGCAACGACTTCGACAAGGCCCTCCAGCGCTTCATCCGATCGCTGCCGGGGTCCGAGCTCAGCGTGTTCTACTATTCCGGCCACGGCATTCAGGTCGGGGGTGACAACCGCATCATCCCGATCGATGCGAAGCTGAAGGATCCGGCCGACCTGGAGGTCGAGACGATCAACGTCAAGACGATCGTCGCCTATATGCAGCAGAACTCCAAGACGCAGCTGGTCTATCTGGATTCCTGCCGCACCAATCCGTTCCAGTCGCGCTCGTTCCTGGTCGGCCCCGAAAAGCAGATGGCGGTGGCCGGCGTCGGCCTGGCGCCACCGGCCAGCGTGCCCAGCAGCCTCATCGCCTATTCGACCCAGCCGGGAGCCGTCGCCGAGGATGGCACGGGCGACAAGTCTCCGTTCACCGCGTCCATGCTCAAATATTCTTTCACGCTGGGCGTCGACGTGCAGAAGGCGCTCGACAAGGTGACGCAGGACGTGTGGGACGCGACCGAGGAGCGCCAGCGCCCCTGGTCGGTCGATACGCTGGCCCAACCCGTCTACCTGGCCAAACCGGCGATCCGCATCGCTGCGGCCGCGCCGGTTCAGACTGCCATGACCGCAGCCGTCAAGATCGGCCCGGCTCCAAGGCAGGACCAGGGCAATGCGGCGCCGCCCCAGGAGGCGCCGGTGCAGGTGGCCGCCCTACTGGGTGAAACCTTGAACACGCCGCGTCGCGTGCCGATCGGCGTCGGCCAGGTGGCCATGCTGGGTGACTTGCCGCTTGTTCGCGCCGCGACAGGGGCGCAGATCCAGATCGCGGCGGCGCCAAGCCTTGGCACCATGTACCTCAACGGCAAGGCTCTGGCCGAGGGCGACGTGGTCGATCAGAACGCCATTCGCGCCGTGACGTTCGAGCCCTCCATCGGCTCGGAAGGCAAGGTCCAGAGCGTTCAGCTCAAGGTCGAACAGCCCGGCGGCAATGGCCAGGTCGTCAGCGGCAAGATCGAATCCTTCGTGCCTGCCTGCGATGAGCAGGCGGGCGAACCGCTCGATCCGCAAGGCGTGACCGCCGGGAAACTGCCGAACGAGATCGATCCCCTGCCGGCCCTTGCCGCCTGCGGCGAGGCCGTCGCGAAGTTTCCCGAGGTCACACGCTATAAATACGAACTCGGACGCGCCAAACTGGCCGACAAGGACGTGGCCGGGGCGATCGAACAGTTCAATGCTGCGTCGGATGTCGGGTATACGCGCGCCTATTACGAGTTGGGCTATCTGGCGGAACGCGGCCTCGGGCGCCCCCAGGATGTGGTCGAGGCCAACCGGCTGTTCAAGATGGGATCGGACCGTGGCGATCCCTATGCCATGCTGGCCTATGGCCGCAATCTGGCGAAGGGCCGTGGGGTACCCAAATCCGTCGACGATGGCGTCAAGCTGCTGAACCGGGCCGTCGAGCTCGGGCACACCTATGCCATGAATGAGGTCGGCGCCATGTATTACTATGGCCAGAGCCTGCCCGCCGATCCGAAGCGCGGCATCAAGTTCTATGAAGCCGCGTTGGCGCGCAACGACATTTATGCCATGCGCAACATGGGCATCGTCTATCTGGAGGGAAAGGGCGTGACGCGCAACCCGGCAACCGCAATGGAGCTCTTCAAAAAGGCTTCGGATGGCGGCCACCCCAGCGCGCCCACCAATATCGGTGCGATGTATTTCAAGGGTGACGGCGTCAAGAAGGATCTGGCGACCGCGATGAACTGGTATCAGATCGGCGCGGAGCGTGGCGATTATTTTGCAGCCTCGAATCTGGCGTGGATCTATTCGAAGGGCCCCAAGGCTCAGCGGGATCTGGAGAAGGCCGTATGGTATTCCAGCCTCGCCGTCGCCATGGATGCCTATGGGGAGCATAAGGAGGAAGCAGACGGTCTTCGCGCCTTGCCGCTGGCCGAGAAGAAGAAGACCGTCGAGAAGCTGAACAGCGAGCTGGGAAGCGACGCCGTGACGCCGTCCGCCGATATCGACGACACGCTTGTGCTTCTTGCTCGAAAAGCCTGGCAGAAGCGCAATCCACGCCTCGACCTGTTCTGACGGACCGCGATTTCATCGGAACGCCTTTTTTCTTGCCTTCCCTGGATATACCGGGGAGGGCAACAATGGCCGACGCTTATGGCAGGCGTTCTTCGATGGCGGCGACCATGCGGGAGTTCCCGATCGCCAAGATGTTTTCCGATCCATCTCGAGCGGAAAATGCGTCTGTCTCCTATAGCGTTTTGCGATTTGAAGGTATCGGCAAGAATCGCAAAGACGCGTTAAAACAAGGAGTTAGAGCAATGGGCGTTTGCGTGTAAACGCGCTTTGCTCTAGAAGGCCTGAGCCTCATCCGATCCAGATGGAACGAATAAGTCCTTGGCCAGCACTCAGCTTTCCAATGCGCTTGCCCAGCAAAGCCGTGCTCCGTCTGCAGCATCGAACCTGATTTCGTATCAGGCTCGATGCTGCAACGATCGTAGCGTCCTCAGTGCCCGAGCTGATACGCGGACATCTCGTAATTCGCGAGCGTCATCATCCTCACGTCGATGAGATCATAGTCCACCATGAGATAGCCGCTGTCGGTGACGATAACGGCCTCGGGCCGGGTCTCGAGGAGATCCTGCGCCATGACGCCCACATAGATCGGGCCACCCCAGACATAGCGGAATTGATAGATCGGCAGGCCGCTGGGAGAGTGGCCGAGCGCATGGATATCGGTCTTGAGGCGCCGATCGGACCACCCCCCTCCGCCACCTGAACCGCCACCGCTGCCGCCGCCTCCACCGCCGCCGCCGCCGCCAGTTGGGTAAACGGTGGTACTTGGGGTGGGTCCGGAGGCCGTGCTGTCAGGGACTGCCTCCGATGGCAGCTTCTTACGGCGGTAAATCACCCGGCGCTGGGGATGAACAGGTCTCCTGTTCCAGTCCGGTTCCGGCACGGGCTCCTCGAAGACCTGAGGGCCACGATAGGCCGACTCGCAGCTGGCAAGCACAGCAGCCAAACCACTTCCGAAGGCTCCCAGCAACAGGCCTCGACGCAGATCGAACTTGCTCGTCATCGATATCTCCTAAAATCTGACCGCACCCAAGGGGCCGATGTTGGACTATAACAAGTGCCGCGTATCCGGATGTGACGTCGCGCATATACGGAGCAAGCTCAAGCTGGGCTCTTCCTGTCCGCTCGGCGCACTAGCCAGGTCGACAAGACAAACGCTTGGAGGCCCTTGATGAGAATGTGGCCGCACCCGTTGACGGCGTAGCTGTATTCGAGCTCGAGAAAGTAGACGAACAAGTTGAAGGAGGCCGCGACATCCGCTTCAGCACCTCCAGCATAGCATATTGGGGCACCGTCAGCGCCCCCGCAAACAGCGCTCCTTCCCAATGTATTCGAGCCCGCCAAATATACGCCAACCTCCGTGGAGTATCAAATTCCTCGGACGGGCTCATAGACAAGCGCAGGTGCCCGACGAGCAGCTCGGAGAAGATGATTCGGATTCCCGGCGGGAGAGGTGCTGGGCCGATCCTCCATCGAAACAAGGACCTCAGCGGACTTGGGTTGGTCCGCCTCCGCAAGTCTGCCCAGGCCGCCTCCGCGCACGAAAAGCTCCGTATATGAGAACGCAAATCAGAGTGGGGCTGCGCACGTCTTTAATCGGACGGGCCAAGCGTGTGAGTGCTGGTGATATTATCCCTCGCCTCGTATTCTTCGAACGTAGGAAGTTCATCGAAAGCAGGCTCGAACATCTGTTTCTCGTATTCGAAACGCGGAACTTCGACAACATCGTCCAGGGCATATTCGACGCGCGCATATTCGATGCCGTTATTCTCGTTTCGAAAGAGTCCTCGCGCCTTCGACATATCGGTATCTCCTCTTTGTTGAATGCAGGCGACGGTAATTCGTCTGGGGTGAATTCCATCCGAGCCGAAAAGTTCCGCTTTGGTCATATTCACCGAAAGGCCCGTTTGTTCTCGGCCAAATCAGAGCCGAAAGGCATCTGTGCAAATCTCGATTTCACCGTGCCTTTCCGTGCGCACGCGCCATTGGCGAGCGATGGCAATCGGGATACAAAGACATGCTCCACCTGTGAGATATAGGGCTGGCGGCCAAGCTGTCTGGGGAACTGGTGAGAGCAACAACCTAAGCAGACTTTCGTTGGCAGGCCAACGCTTCGTCCGCTTGGTTCTTTGTTTTATTGCAGGTTCTTGTCGGAAAACTGGAGGACACTTTTCCGAGATCTGCCTAGCCATCTGGGAACCCCGAGCTTGGACAAAAGCACCATCGCCCTGGCAGCCGAAATCGTCGCTGCCTACGTCTCGAACAATCCCGTTGCCAAACCGGCGCTTCCTGACCTTATCGGCCAGGTGCACGCCGCGCTGATGCGATCGTCCGAGGGCGCGCCCGCGCCCGTTGTGGTCGAGGCAGCGCCCATACCGGCTGTCCGCATCAGAAAATCGATTACCCCGGACTTCCTCATCTGTCTTGAAGATGGCAAGCAGTTCAAATCCCTCAAACGGCATCTGCGGACGGCGTATGGCATGACGCCTGCCGATTATCGTGCCAAATGGGGGCTGCCGGATGACTATCCGATGGTCGCCCCTGAGTACGCCGCAAAGCGGTCGGCCATGGCGAAAGAATTGGGCCTCGGGCAAACGCGAAGCAGGCCGACGGCACTCCCGCCGAACAGCAAACGGCAGGCTGGCGTTTAACCGCACAGGTCGCAGGCACCCCGTGGCCCTGCCGAGCGTCAAACTCAATCGTCTCCGGCAAAATCGGCGCGAAAGGCTATGATTGTTCGAATCAGAGGAATGCCTTGCCAATCTCGGCAAGCATTCGCTCCTGCGAAACTCAAGCGTCGACCACGGCCTCCGCCTCGATCTCCACGCGATAGGGTCCGACCAGTCGGGCGACAGCCAGCAGCGTGTTCGCTGGCCTGATGCCGGCAAAGTAACGGCCATGCACGCGCGAGACGGCCTCCCAGTCGTCGACATGCTGCAGGTAGACACGGGTGCGTATCACATCGGCAAGCCCGCCGCCGAGGGCGGCCAGGCTAGCGGCAATCTTGTCGAGGATATAGACGGCCTGGCCGGCGGGATCGTCAGGGCAGATGGGCTCGCCCATGCCGTGCGTGGCCGTGGTGCCGCTGACGAGAAGGCGATTGCCAACCTTGATAGCCCGGCTGTAGCCGCAGATGCCCTCCCAGATGCTGCCGGTGTCGACGACCAGACGGCCGGGCCGGCCTTCCACAGGCGTTGCCTGATAGACTTTCGGCAGCGAAGCCAGATGATGGCTGAGATCGCCGGACGCCGTGAGGAAGGGAGGCTTGCGGTATTCGTCGCCACAATCGCCATGGATGCGGCGTGAGGCTGCGAAGGCCGCGCCGAGCAGGGCATGATCGCCTTCGTCCAGTCTGAGGCCGAAGGTCTGGGCATTGTCGTCGCGATGCTCGCGCTCGCCGAGACGCGCCCCCACGATGACTGCTGCGACCACGGGTTGATCGAGCACCCAGCGGCCAGCGACATTGGCGATCGACGCCTTGTGCTTAGCGGCAACCTGCTGCAAGGCGGTGAGAATGCGCTGATAGACGCCCCAGCCGCCGATCGCCTCGACGAAGCGCCGATACTTCATCTTGCTCCAGTCGGCGATCTCATCGGGCTCCGGCTGTCCGAGCCAGCGCTCGTTCAGCAGCCCGCCGGCGAGCGTGCCATAGGCGAGGAGCCGGATGCCGTTGGCCAGGCAGAAGGCGCTCATGTCCTCGCTGGCGCGCCGGTCGAGAACCGAAAAGGAGACCTGGTTGGAGATGACGGGAATGCCCTCGCCCTTCAGCACGCGCAGGTGATCGGTATCGAAATTGGTGACGCCGAGGTGGCGGATCAGGCCCTCCTCCTGCAGCCTCGCCAGTTCGCGCATGGCATCGAGGTAGCCGGAATGCTCGAAGGTCCACCAGTGGAACTGCAGGAGATCGATGCTGTCGAGGCGCATGCGCTCCAGGCTGCGCTCGACGCCGGCCCGCACGACCTCGGCCGTCATCGGTCCGGGTGACGGGCACCATTTGGTGAAGGCGGCGGCGCGGCGCCGGCCCGCCTGGCGTTCGTGGGCCAGGAACTCGCCGGTGATCACTTCGGCGCTGCCGTAATGGTCGGCCATGTCGAAGGTGTCGAAGCCGGCATCGGCATAGCCTGCCATCACCTGCGCGGATGCAACGGGATCGAGCAATGTGCCGCCGCGCTCCATGTCGGCGATCTGCCACAGACCTGTGACGATACGGCTGATCGAAAAACCGGGCGCGAGTTCGGTGCGTTCGGGGGGTAGTGTGGTCGCCGTCATGCGGATGTCTCAGCCAAGCAGCTTGCGCAGTTCGCCCTGCATCGCGAAGAGGCGTGGCAGCACCTCCTCGACCAGGGTCTGGGAGGAGACGCGCTGAGCCTGCACGCCGACATTGGCCGCGGCCATCACGCTGCCGCGGGCGTCGAGGATCGGCACGGCGATCGAGCGCAGGCCGATCTCCAATTCCTCGTCGATCAGCGCGTAACCCTGCTGGCGCACCCTGGCGAGTTCCTTCATCAGCTCCGACAAGCCGGTGAGGGTCTTTGGCGTATGTTTCTCGCGCTTGGTCGCCTCAAGCCGCCGGCGGGCCTCCTCCTCCGGCAGTGCCGCCAGCAGCACACGGCCCATCGAGGCGCAATAGGCCGGCAGGCGGCTGCCGACGTTCAGCCCGATCAGCATGACACGGCGCTGGGCGGAGCGGGCGATGTAGACGATCTCGCCGCGGTCCAGAATCGAAGCCGACGAGGATTCGTGGATCGATTCGGACAATTGTTCGAGAAAGGGCTGGATAATACGCGGCAGCGGCGTCGAGGACAGATAGGCATAGCCGAGCTTGAGGACGCGGGGGCTGAGGCGAAAGAACTTGCCGTCGAACTCGGCATAGCCGCCATGGACGAGCGTGAGCAGGCAACGACGCGCCGAGGCGCGCTCCAGGCCAGTCAGACGCGCCACATCGGCAATGCTCAGCTTGTTTCGCTCCTGGTCGAAGGTTTCGATTACCGAGAGGCCCTTCACGAAACCGGCGATCAGATCCCCGTCGCGAATGCGCAATCCCGAATCCATGAGCCCCTCCGCAATGTGCGATATCCGAACGTACATGTGCGCAGCGCACTTGACCAGTGCAAGCTTGCTGGTGCATAAATTGGGCGTTTTGAGAACACTTGTGCGCTATACGGACAAAATCCTGAGTGGTGAGGAAAGCCTGGAATGGCTGAGTTCCTTGATCTAGCCGCGGCCGTGGAGGCCAACCTTCGCGATGGGGACAGCGTCGCCATGGAAGGCTTCACCCATCTCATCCCCTATGCGGCGGGGCATGAAGTGATCCGGCAGGGCCGCAAGGATCTCGAGTTGATCCGCATGACGCCGGATCTCCTCTACGACCAGTTGATCGGCGTGGGCGCGGCGCGAAAGCTCAAATTCTCCTGGGGTGGCAATCCGGGCGTGGGATCCCTGCATCGCATGCGCGACGCGGTGGAGAACGGCTTTCCCAATCCGATCGAGGTCGAGGAGCATTCGCATGCCGCCATGGCCAACGCCTATGAGGCTGGCGCTGCAAACCTGCCCTTCGCCACCTTCCGTGGCTATATCGGTGCAGACCTGCCCAAGGTGAACCCTCAAATCCGTTCCGTGACCTGTCCTTTCACCGGCGAAGTGCTGGCGGCGGTGCCCGCCATACGCCCGGATGTCGCCATCATCCACGCCCTGCGCGCCGACCGGGTCGGCAATGTGCTGATCGAGGGCATCGTCGGCGTGCAGAAGGAGGCGGTGCTCGCTGCCCGGCGCTCCATCGTCACGGTCGAGGAGGTGGTCGAGGAGTTCGGCCCGCGCTCGGCCAACAGCGTGATCCTGCCGGCCTGGACGGTGGGCGCCATCGCGGTGGTGCCCGGCGGCGCCTTTCCCTCTTATGCCCATGGCTACTACAAGCGCTCGAACGCCTTCTACCGAGACTGGGACGCGATCTCGCGAGACCGCGAAAGCTTCGCCGCCTGGGTAAAGGAGAACATCCTCGCAAAGGATGCCGGTACGTTCGCGCGCTACGCACGGGCCGCCTGAGGGGATGGAGATGAGCGCGTTCACCCCCACCGAAATGATGACGATCGCCGCCGCCCGAGCGCTCGGCAATGAGGATGTCTGCTTCGTGGGCATCGGTGCGCCGTCCGCGGCATGCAACCTCGCCCGTCTCACCCATGCCCCGGGCATCACGCTGATCTATGAATCCGGCACCATCGCCACCAAACCGGACGTGCTGCCGCTTTCGATCGGGGATGGGGAGCTTTGCGACACCGCGCTCACCACCGTCTCGGTGCCGGAGATGTTCCGCTACTGGCTGCAGGGCGGGCGCATTACCGTGGGCTTCCTCGGCGGCGCGCAGATCGACCGTTTCGCCAACCTCAACACCACCGTGGTCGGCCCCTATGACAGGCCCAAGGTGCGCCTGCCGGGCGGGGGCGGGGCCCCCGAGATCGCCACCAGCAGCGGCGAGGTCTTCATCACCATGGCCATGGGGCTGCGGGCCTTCGTTGACAGGCTGCCCTTCGTCACCTCGATGGGCCATGGCGAGGGCGGCGACCATCGCCGGCGCCTGGGCGTCACCACCAAGGGCCCAACCAAGGTGATGACGGACCTGTGCGTGATGGAACCCGATCCCGACAGCAAGGAATTGGCGGTGGTCTCGCTGCATCCCGGCGTCAGTCGCGAGCAGGTGCAGGCGGCCTGTGGCTGGCCGCTGCGCTTCGCTAGGGATCTTGCCGAAACGCCGGCACCGACCGCGGAAGAATTGACGGTCCTGCGCGATCTCCACGCCCGGACCCAGCGCGCCCATGCCGCGGATTGACGGGACAGCGGATTGAGATGATGGAAGCCTTTATCGCCGGCTATGTCCGCACGCCGATTGGCCGTTTTGGCGGCGCCCTCTCGTCGGTGCGCCCGGATGACCTCGCTGCCATCACCCTCCGCACGCTGGTGGAGCGGCATCCTTCGCTCGATGCGGAAGCCATCGACGAGGTCATCCTCGGCTGTGCGAACCAGGCCGGCGAGGACAATCGCAACATTGCGCGCATGGCGAGCCTGCTGGCCGGCTATCCCGTCTCGGTGCCGGGTTCCACCATCAATCGCCTTTGCGGCTCCGGGCTCGACGCCATCGCCATCGCTGCGCAGCAGATCCGGGCGGGCGAGGCCGACCTCATCGTCGCGGGCGGCGCCGAATCCATGTCGCGGGCCCCTTTCGTGATGCCGAAGGCCGAGAGCGCCTTCTCCCGCGCGGCCGAGATCTTCGACACCACCATCGGCTGGCGTTTCGTCAACCCGCTGATGAAGAGCCTGCATGGTATCGATTCCATGCCCGAGACCGGCGAGAACGTCGCCGCCGAGTTCAATGTCTCGCGCGCTGACCAGGACGCCTTCGCGCTGCGTAGCCAGCGGCGCGCCGTCGCCGCCCAGAAGAGCGGGCGCCTCGCCAGGGAGATCGTGCCGGTGACGATCAAGGGCCGCAAGGGCACCGCGACCGTGGTGGAAGCCGACGAGCATCCGCGCGCCGACACGAGCTTGGAGGGCCTGTCGAAGCTGCCGACACCGTTTCGGGAGGGCGGTACCATCACCGCCGGCAACGCCTCGGGTGTGAATGACGGGGCGGCGGCGCTGCTGGTGGCCTCGGAACAGGCGTGCCGGCGTCATGGTTTGCAGCCGATCGCGCGCATCCTCGGCGGCGCTACGGCCGGCGTACCGCCCCGCATCATGGGCATCGGCCCGGTGCCGGCTTCGCGCAAGCTGATGCAGCGCCTCGGCCTGACCATCGGGGATTTCGATGTGATCGAGCTCAACGAGGCCTTTGCCAGCCAGTCGCTTGCGGTGTTGCGCCAACTGGGCGTGGCCGATGATGCGCCGTTCGTGAATGCCAATGGCGGCGCCATCGCCCTCGGCCATCCGCTCGGCGCCAGCGGAGCGCGCATTGCCGGCTCGGCGGCGCTGGAACTTGAGGAGCGCCAGGCAAAAAGGGCGCTGGTCACCATGTGCATCGGCGTCGGCCAGGGCATCGCATTGGCTCTCGAGGCCGTGTGATCCCTAGAGCAAAGCGCGTTTAGGCTCAAACGCTGCTTTGCTCTAATTCTTTGTTTCGACGCGTCTTTGCGATTCTTGCCGATGCCGTCAAATCGCAAAACGCTTTAGCATCTGCCCATTAAGATGCCCCCTCGCAGTTCGAGGGGGGCTTCGTTCATCGACGACTGAAGGTGCCTTACGCTGCCTTGGCGTCGAGGCGGTCCATCAGCGCATCGAGCTTGCCCATAATCGCCAGCAGCTTCTCGCGGCGGGCGAGGCCTTCCTTGCCCAGTTCCGCGAAAGTCGTCAGCGGAGCGCGCACATCGCCGACGGGATAGCCCGCTGCTGCGGCCAGCGCCTTGGAATAGCACTGGTGGCCATAGGTCGGATGGCCGGCGGCGATGATGTGGTCCATCTCGTTGATCAGCGCCTGGATGGCGCGGGCATCGTCGAGGCGCCCCGCGACCAGGAAATCCCAGATGCGCGAAGAGGCCCGCGGGATATAGTTGCCATAGGGGTTCACATAGCCGACGGCGCCGAGACGGTAGCTCTCGACGATGCGTTCGCCGGCGAAGACGTTCATCACGCCGTCCGTGAGTTCGACGATGTCATAGACACGGCCGACGTTCATGCTCGCTTCCTTGATGTAGCGCACATTCTCGAAGGCCCTGGTCATCTTGGCGATGAGCGCCGGCTTCATGTCGACATTGGTGGTGACGGGGTTGTTGTAGAGCATGATCGGCAGGGTCACCGCTTCCGAGATCGCCTTGTAGTAGGTGAAGATCTCGTCCTCGGTGGGGGTGTAGTAGTAGGGCGGGGCGATCATCAGCCCGTCGGCGCCCATTTCCTGCGCCTCCTTGCTGTAGCGCACGGCGTTGGGCGTATGCGCGTTCATGGTGCCGACCATCACCTGCATGCGGCCGGCGACATGCTTCACCGTCTCCTCGACATAATGCCGGCGTTCCTCGTCGGTAACGGTGAGGAATTCGCCGGTGGTGCCGAGGATGATCACGCCCGGCACGCCGCAGGCCAACTGCCAATCGAGGAAGCGCTTGAGGGCAGGCACGTCGATGGCACCACCGTCCGGCGTGAAGGGGGTGACGGTGACGCTGTGACTGCCGCGAAACTGCTTGGCCATGGGAAATTGTCCGGTCTGGAAGGTATGTTGGAGGCGTGAAAAGTGTGGGCGGTGAACGGATGGGCCGGGACCGTGCTTGCCTGCGCTGAGACAATGTGCCGGTGTTGGGGACATCGCCATCACGAAGAAACGCGTTCACACAGCGAACGTTTGTTACTATAGCGAACGGGTTGGTGCAGGCAAGGCCGTTGATGGTTCCGTGAGGCGTTGATGTCGGATGTGATTGTGATCGGCGGCGGTCTCGCGGGCTGTGCCACGGCCTATTACCTGGCCGCGGACGGTGTTTCCGTCACGCTGCTCGAGCGCTCCGATCTCAACACCCTGGCCTCCGGTTCCAATGCCGGCAGTCTCCATGCCCAGATCCCTCATGACCCCTTCATCACCAAGGGCGAGGGCTGGGCGCACGTCTTCTCCCCCACCATCGGCCTGCTCTCGCGTTCCATCGCGATGTGGCGCGAGTTGCCGGCCCTGCTTGGCATGGATCTCGAGGTCTCGCTGAGAGGCGGTCTCCTGGTCGCGCCCAACGAGGCGCAACTGCGCGATATCGAGCGCAAGGTAGCGTTCGAACGGGAGCAGGGGCTGACGGTGGAATTGCTGGACCGCACCGCGCTGCGCGAGCGTGCGCCCTATCTGGCCGACCACATGGTCGGTGGCGCCTTCTGCCCGGACGAGGGCAAGGCCAGTCCCTTCCTGGCCGCGCCGGCCTATGCGGCGGCGGCCGAGCGCCTCGGCGTCAGGATCCTCCGGCACACCGAAGTGCAGGGCATCACGCGCGAGAGCGATGGTTTTGCGCTCGCCACCAGCGCCGGCATGCTCAGGGCGCCGCGGCTGGTCGATGCCGCCGGGGTCGAGGCGGGACGCATCGCGGCGATGCTCGGCATCGAGCTTGCCGATGTGCAGGGCTTTCCGATCCAGGCGAGCGCCACGGAGCAGGTTGCGCCGCTGGTGCCGCACCTCGTCTATTTCACCGGCGAGAAATTGACACTGAAGCAGAACAATGCCGGCACGCTGCTGATTGGCGGCGGCTGGGCGGCGCGGCTCGGGCGCCACGGCAATCCGATTGTCGATCCCGACTCGCTCGCCCGTAACCTTGCCGTCGCGGTCTCCGTCGTGCCCGCTTTGGCGAAGATCAGGATCGTGCGGACATGGGCGGCCATCGTCAGCGGCACGGATGACTGGAAGCCGATCCTCGGCGAGATTCCGCGCATGCCCGGCTTCTTCGTGAATTTCTTTCCCTGGATGGGCTTTACGGCAGGCCCGCTCGCGGCGCGCATCGTCGCCAGCATGGTGCAGGGCAGGGAGCCGCCCGTCGATATGGACCTCGGGCCATTTCTGCCCAAAGCCTGAGGCCTTGTGCAGAGGGCGGAGCCGGCCTCAATGCCTGAGGATCTTGCTCACGAACTCCTTCGTGCGGGTTTCCTTCGGATTTTCGAAGATCTCCCTGGGCGCGCCGGTCTCGACGATCTGGCCCTTGTCCATCATCACCACGCGGGTGGAGACCTCGCGCACGAAGGCCATTTCGTGCGATACGATCAGCATGGTGATGCCCTCGCTGGCGAGCGAACGGATGGTATCCAGCACCTCGGTGACGAGTTCCGGGTCGAGCGCGGCGGTGACCTCGTCGAGCAGCAGGATCTCGGGCTTGAGCGCCAGGGCCCGGGCGATGGCGACGCGCTGCTGCTGGCCGCCGGAAAGCTGGTCGGGATAGGCGTGATGCTTCTCGCTGAGGCCGACCTTGGCGAGCAGCGCCGTCGCTTCCTTCTCGACATCGGCCTTGGGGCGCTTCTTGATCTTGAGGGGCGCGATGGTGACATTGCGCATCACGTCCATGTTCTGGAAGAGATTATACTGCTGGAACACGATGGCCATGCGATCGCGCATCGCGCGCAACTGGGCCCGTGAGGCATAGTCGACCTGGCCGCCATCGAGGCGCACCCGCCCGCCGGTCGGCGGCAGCAGGCCCATCAGCACGCGCAGGAAGGTGCTCTTGCCCGAGCCCGAGGGCCCGATCAGGCTAATCACCTCACCCTTGTTCACCGACAGGTTCACGTTGGACAGAACCGGGACCCGTCCATACGCGCTCGAGAGATTCTCTGCTTCGAGAAGTGGCAAGGCGTTTCTCCAGATAGGCGCCGAGGCGGCTGAGGGGGTAGGACATCACGAAATAGCCGGCGAGCACCACGCCATAGACGAGGAAGGGCGAGAAACCGCGGCCGACGAACATCTTTCCGGTGAAAGTGAGTTCGACCACGCCCATCTGCGAGGCGAGGGCCGTGTCCTTGATGAACATCACCATGAAGGCAAAGCCGGGCGGCAGAATCACCTTCCAGGCCTGCGGCAGGATCACCGACAGCAGCGTGCGCCAGAAGCCGAAATTCATCGCCTCGGCCGCCTCGCGCTGGGCCTTGGGCACCGACTCCATGCCGGCCCGGATGATCTCCGACATGAAGGCCGTCGAGACCAGGCAGATCGAGATCAGCGCGATGACGAAGAGCGAGATGCCCCGGCTGATCGCCTGCACCCCGAACATCACGATGAACAGGATGACGAGGAAGGGAATGCGCCGGAAGATCTCGACATAGAGCGTCACCAGCAGGCGCAGCGGCAGGAGCAGCCTGCTGTGTGTCGAGCGGATGCCGGCGATCAGGAAGCCGAAGAAAAAGCCGATGCCGCAGCCGACGATGGTGAGGGCGAGGGTGGTGCCCATCGCCTGCAGCACGAAGATGGCGTTGTAATAGGTGAAGAACTGTGGCGCGTCTTCGAGGATCCGGTTCCACCACATCAGAAGATCCTCGCCTTGACACGGAAGGCCCAGCGCCCGACCAGCGCCAGCGCCATGGAGGCGATGAAGGTCAGCACGATATAGATGACGGCGATCACCGAGAAGGTCTCGATGGTGCGCAGGTTCTGGGTGGAAATGTTGATGGCCCGTCCGGTCAGCTCCTCTACCCCGAACACGGCGGCGATCGAGCTGCCCAGCACCAGCCAGATGAAGAAATTGCTCAGCGGGGCATAGATCGTCTTGGCGATGTGCGGCAGGATGACGAAACGCACCATCTGCCAGCCCGACATGCCCAGGACCTGCGCCGTCTCGATCTCCTCACGCCGCACCGAAAGGATGCCGCCACGCAGGATGTCGGTGAGATAGGCGCCGGAGTTCACCGTCATGCCGATCACCACGGCGGTCATCGGCGAGAGGACGACGCCCGCATCGGGCAGCGCGTAGAACAGGAAGTAGATCTGCACCAGGGCAGGTGTGTTGGTGAAGAAGATCACATAGGCGTTGATCAGGCTGCGGATCGGCTTGCCGCCATAGACCTTGCCGAGGGCGCCGAACAGGCCGATCAGGGCGCCGAGCCAGAAGGACAGGAAGGCAACTTCGAGTGTCAGCAGGGCACCGCCGAGCAGATAAGGCAGCTGCGCCAGGACGACACTGAATTGGAACGTATAGTGCAATGGTCGCGGCCTCCACCTCCAGGCTGGCAGCGGAACAGATTACTCCATTCCTCGGTCAATACAGCATGGTTCCGTCGAGCCCCTCCGGCCCGACGGATCAGGGCGGAGGGGCCGGCTTTTCAAATCAGAAATAGGGACTGGGGACGACAGGCTTCAGCATTGGCTGGCCGTACCACTTCTGCCAGGTATCGTTGACGTAGTTGCTCGAATGCAGGTCGTAGAGCAGTATATTGAGGAAATTGCGCAGGCCGTCATTGCCCTTCTGCACGCCGATCGAATCGTAATTGGTGAAGATCGTGTCGTTGAGGGTGCGCCATTTCACGTCGGGATAGTTCTTGGTGAAGGCGAGGAAGAAGTCGATGTTCTCGATGATGGCATCGCCGCGGCCCTGAGCGACCGCTCGTACCGTGTCGGCATTGTTCTCGACCAGCAGAACCTTGGCGTTGGGCAGCTTGTCCTTCAGGAAGTCCACCGACCAGTTACCGCGCATGTTCACCAGGGTGTATTTGTCGGCGTTGAAGTCCGTCCACTTCTGGGTGTCGTTCTTGTCGGTGGTGAGCACCGCCATCGATTCCGTGTGCAGCGGCACGGTGAAGTCGATGAGCTTGGCGCGCTCGGCCGAACGGGTGAGGGCGCCGAGCGAGATATCGATCTGGTCCGCCACCAGATAGGGCACGCGCTGGGCGGTTTCGGTGGGCACGAATTCGGCCTTCACGCCGATCGCCGCGGCAATCTTGTTGCCGACGTCGATGTCGAAGCCCTCGAACTCGTTGGTCTTGCCATAGGAGCTCATGGGCGGGAAGTTTGGATTGACGCCGATCTTGATGGTGCCCGCCTGGATGATCTGGTCAAGCGAGCGTGCTTCCACGGCATGGGCGAGCATGACGGTGCCGAGCAGCGCCGCCGATGCGAGAGAGAGAAGTTTCCGCAGCATGTAGTCGTCCTCCTCCGCCGGCGGAAGCCGGCACGTGATACCCCTCTGCCAGACCGCAGCGGCCCCTCCTGGGCTTCAGCCTCCGATCCGCACCCGCATGCTGGCAAAACATAGGCCCGCCGGTCAACAGAAATGTACGTTATACGAACATTTGTGCGAAATAAGCACAGTGCACTTTTGCCATATTGGCGGCAAGTGCGCCATCCTTGGCCGTAAAAGACATGCCGGTGCGGGCCTTTTCGAGGCCTGCCCGCCGCTCTCCGGCAGTGATCATATGCAAGATATGGGCCCGCCGACCTGCTCGCCTCAGCGGATATAGGTCGCGCCGTTCACATCCAGCGTGGCGCCGGATAGATGGCGCGATTTGCCGGTGGCGAGGAAGGCGACGAGGTGGCCGATATCGTCGGGCGGCACCCATTCGCCCATGGCGAGTCCGGCGAAGATCTTGTCGGTGCCGCCCTGGGTCGCGGCGAAAGCCTCGGACATCTGCGTGGCGACCACGCCGGGCGCGATGATGTAGGTGAGGATGTTGTCGCGGGCATGGGCGCGCGCCACCGTCTGGGCCATCGCCTTCACGGCCGCCTTGGAAGCAGCATAGGCCATGGTGGCGGGATTGGTGACGCCGCGCTGGGCGCCCCAGCTCGAAATGGTGATCAGCATGCCGCCGCCAACGGCGAGATAATGCTTGATTGCTCGGCGCACGAGACGCGCGGGCGCGAGGACATTGACCTGCAGCGTCTCCGCCCACACCGCATCCCAGGTCTCGTCATCTTCCTCGATGCCGCCGTTCCAGCGCATGATGGCGGCGTTGTTGACGAAGACGTCGATCCGCCCACGCCATTGCTGCGCCTCGTCCCACAGGCGTTCGGCGGCTGCAAGATCATGCAGGTCGGCCTGCAGGAAGAGCTTGCGATCCGCCGGCACGCCGGCAAGCGCGGCCTCGGCGCCCGCCCGGTCCGAGCCATAATGGGCGACGACATGGGCACCCGCGTCGCCCACGATGCGGGCAGTGGCGGCGCCGATGCCTTTGGAGGCGCCTGTGATCAGGACGGTCTTGCCGTTGAGGTCCAGCATGGTGTGCTCCGGGGGGTAATCAGGCAAGGCCCGCATCGACGGGAAGCAATTCGCCGCTGATGCCGCTCGACAGGTCGCTGGCGAGGAACAGCGCGGCCTTGGCGACCTCCTCGGCCGTCGCCAGCCTTTGCAGCGCGTTTCCGGACGCCAGGCCAGCCAGGGCCTGCTCCTCCGAAGGGCCGCCGTCGCGGGCGCGGGCGCGAATGCGCTCCAGCAACGCATCGGTGGCGATCGGCCCGGGTGCGATGGCGTTGACGCGCACATTATAGCGGCCGAGATCCTGGGCCGCGGCGCGCAGGATGCCGAGCACGGCGTGTTTGGAGGCGGTGTAGAGCATCTGCCGGGGGTGGGCGACGAAGGCGTTGATCGAGGCCATCAGGATGGCCGAGCCGCCGCCCGCCTTCAAGGCAGGCGTGGCGTGCTTGAGCGTGGCGGCGACACCGCGCACATTCACGGCCATCACCCTGTCCCACTCGACAAGGTCGAGCGTCTCCGTCTCGCGCCAGGGCGGCACCAGGCCGGCATTGGCCACGACGACATCGAGCCGGCCATGGCGCTCCAGGACGGCGGCTACGGCTTTTTCGAGCGAGGCCTCGTCACCGACATCGCCGGCGATGAAGTCGAAGCCGGCGGGCAGCCTTGCGTCCCGGCCGAGTTCGGGCAGGTCGATGGCGCCCCCTTTGGCGCCGGCGGCCGAGAAGCAGGAAGCGATCGCAAGGCCGAGGCCTCGCGATCCGCCGGTGATCAGGGCGACGCGACCTTCCAGGAGGGGGTGCATGAATGGATCTCGCTCTTTCTGGCGGCAGGCCGAACGGGCTTGCGAATTACCCGGGGCAATGTAAATCTGTGTACAGAAGTTCGCAATGCGAACGCAATGAGGTGGCTTGCCGCCGCGCCCAGTCCCGTAACGGTTCCGATCATGTCTCCAGCCCAGCCTGAAACCGATCACCCCGGCAAGACGATCGGGATCGTCGGCGGCGGCAGCATCGGGATCGCCTTCGCCGTGGTGTTCGCGCGGGCCGGCCATCGCGTCAGGCTCAGCGAGCCGGACGAGACCCGGCGCGGCGAGGTGCCCGCGATCCTCGCGCACAAGCTCGGGGACCTTGCAGCCTTCAATCTCATCGACGAACCGGCCAGCGCCATCGCAGCACGGGTCGAAGTCGTGGCCGACATGGCGGAGGCGGTTGCCGGGGCGATCTATGTGCAGGAATGCGCGCCGGAAAGGCTGGCGCTGAAGCAGGCGATCTTTGCCGAGCTGGATCGCCTGGCGTCGCCCGCCGTCGTGCTGGCCAGCGCCTCCTCGGCCATCACCGCTTCGGCCTTCGCGCGGGACCTGCCCGGACGCGATCGCATCCTCGTCGTCCATCCCGGCAACCCGCCCTTCCTGATTCCGGTCGCCGAGATGGTGCCGGCGCCGTTCACCAGCGGGGAAGCGGTCGCCTTCGCGCGGGAACTGCTTGCCAGTGCCGGCATGGCGCCTGTCCTGGTCAACAAGGAAATCGAGGGTTTCGTGTTCAACCGCCTGCAGGGTGCACTGCTCCGCGAGGCCTATTGCCTGGTGCGCGACGGCGTGGCCAGCGTCGAGGACGTCGACCGTATCGTGCGCGAGGGCCTCGGCCTGCGCTGGTCGGTGATCGGGCCGTTCGAGACCGTCGACCTGAACACGCAGGGCGGCATCGCCTCCCATGCCGAGAAAATGGGCCCCGCCTATGCGCGCATGGGGGCGGAGCGCGGGCAGGACGATCCGTGGACGCCGGGTCTCGTCGAAAAGGTCGCCGCAGAGCGCCGCGCTCTGCTACCGCTTGAGGGCTGGGCGGAGCGCGTGGCCTGGCGTGACCGCCGCCTGATGGCCCTGATTCGCCATCGCAAAGCCGAGCCTGCTGCATGAGTGCCGAGATCCACATCACCTTCGAGGGCGAAACCGTTTTGGCGCGCAAGGGCGAGAGCCTTGCGGCCTCGCTCGCCGCCCATGGCGTCCAGGCCTTCCGCACCACCCGCTGCGAGGCCGAGCGCGGCCTGTTCTGCGGCATGGGCGTGTGCCAGGACTGCCTCGTGGAGGTCGACGGCAAGCCGAACCAGCGGGCCTGCATGACCAAGGTGGATCGGCCGCTTGTCGTGCGCCGCGAAGCGCACGCCCGCCCGTTGGCCCCGATCGATGCCGGCCGCCCGCCTGTCACGATCGGCGAGATCGAGATGATCGAGCCGGAAGTGCTGGTGATCGGGGCAGGCCCCGGCGGGCTTTCGGCCGCGATCGCCGCCCGAAGGGCAGGGGCCTCGGTGCTAGTGGTGGACGAACGCAGCCAGCCGGGCGGCCAATATTTCAAGCAATTGAGCGTGGAAGCGCCCCCGGAAGCTCCGCCCGATGCCCAGCACCGCGAGGGGGCGGTGCTGATCGAGGAAGCAGGGCGACTCGGTGTCGTGATCCGGTCCGGGGTCACGGTCTGGGGCGCCTTCGAGCCCAATGAGTTCGCCGCAACCGCCGAGGGGCGCACGCTGCGCCTGCTGCCGAAGGCCGCGATCATCGCGACCGGTGCCTATGAACGCGGCTGGCCGGTGCCGGGCTGGACGCTACCCGGCGTGATGACCACCGGCGCGGCGCAGACGCTCTGGCGTACCGCCCGCCGCCTGCCGGGCAGGCGCGTGCTGATCGCCGGTAATGGCCCGCTCAATCTCCAGCTTGCCGCAGAACTCATCGCCGGCGGCGCCGAGGTCGTCGCGGTGGTGGAATCCGCGCCGAGGCCTGGCGTGGCCCATGCCGGCCTGATCGCTCGCATGGCGCTCGCCTCGCCGCAGCTCATCCGGGATGGCCTGCGCTACCATGCAGCCCGGCGGTCCGGACGCGCCGCGATGATCCACGGCATGGTGGTGGCCGGGATCGAGAAGACGGCCGCGGGCCTATCGGTGCACCTGCGGAGCCAGGATGGCGCGGCGGAGCAACGCCGCGAGGTCGATGCGCTTTGCCTCGGCTATGGCTTCGAGCCTTCGAACGAGCTCCTGCGTGCGCTCGGCTGCGGCCACGACTATGATCCGCTGCGCCGGCAACTGGTCACACGCCGCAACAGCGACGGGCTCACCGATATCGCCGGCATCTATGCGCTCGGCGATTGTACCGGGCTCGGCGGCGCCCGGGCGGCGTTGGCCGAGGGCATCATCGTCGGGGTGGCTGCCGCGAGGGCGCTCGGACACCAGCCCGATGCCGGCCTCGCGAGCCGGCTGGCGCGCGCGGCCACCGATCTTGCCCGGCATCGGCGCTTCCAGCAGGCCCTGTGGTCCCTCTACGCCGCCCCCGCCTATTCGGCGAAGCTGGCGACGCCGGAAACGCTGCTCTGCCGCTGCGAGGAGGTCAGCTTCGGACAGATCGAGGAGGCGCTTTCAGAAGAGATGCGGCTGATGGGCGCAATCAAGCGGCGTACCCGCGTCGGCATGGGCCGCTGCCAGGGCCGCTATTGCGCGCCGGTACTCGATGCCCTGCTGGCCGAACGCTATGGCCGGCCGCGCGACGAGTTCACCGGTTTCGCCCCGCGCGTGCCGGTGAAGCCGGTGGCGATCGAAGATCTCGCGCGTCTGGGATGAGTGGCATGCTGGCGGCCCATCCCCTTCTTGGGGAGATCGATGTCCTCGTCATCGGCGGCGGCGTGGTCGGTTCCTGCCTCGCGGGCTTTCTCGCCGAGGAGGGTGTCGGCGTCGGTGTAATCGATGATGGCCGCATCGGCGGCTCCAATGCCAATGCCGGCAGCCTGCATGTGCAGATGCAGAGCCGCTTCATGCGTCTTTATCCCGAGAATGTGCCGGGCATGGAACAGCAATTGCCGCTCTACCCCAGGGGCGTGCGCTTCTGGCAGGCCTTGCAGGCCAAGCTCGGCAGCGAGTTCGACCTCAAGATGACCGGCGGCTTCATGGTGGCGGAGAGCCAGGACCAGCTCGATTTCCTGAAGGTGAAAGCGCGAAGGGAGCGCGAACTCGGCCTCGATGTCGAGATTCTTGATCGTGCCACGCTCGATCGCATCGCGCCCTATTTCGGGCCGGCCGTGGTGGGGGCCGAGCTTTGCGCCAATGAGGGCAAGCTCGACCCGCTGCTGTGCAATGTCGCCATCCGCCGCTGGATCAAGGGCTTGGGCGTCGTGCTGCTCGAGAACGAGCCTGCTGGTCGGATCCAGCGCGAGGGCGCGGGCTTCACGGTGCAGACCGATCGCGGGCCGATCAAGGCGGGCCGCGTCGTGCTGGCGGCCGGCTCCGGCAGCACCGATCTTGCCAGAGATCTCGGCGTCGCGATTCCGGCCCGGCCCGAGCCGCTCCATATGAACATCACCGAAGCGACCATGCCGCTGATCGGGCATCTCATCCAGCATGCCGATCGCATGATCACCCTCAAGCAGCTCGGCACCGGACAGATCGTCATCGGCGGCGGCTGGCCGGCCCGCCTGACTGGCGGGCGAGGCTATCCAACCGTGGAACTGGCGAGCCTCATCGCCAATGTCACGCTGGCCCAGCACATCGTGCCGCGCATCGCGCCTCTGCGCGTCATCCGCACCTGGGCAGGCATCAATACATCGGTGGACGGGCGGGGCGTGCTGGGGGAGGTCGGGCAGGTGCCGGGCCTGTTCGCGGCCATTCCCGGCGATGCCGGCTATACGCTCGGCCCGCTCTCGGCCCATATCGTCGCCCAGCTGATGCTGGGTCGCGATCCCGGCGAGGATGTCTCGCCTTTCTCGCCTGGACGGTTTGCCCCGGGCGCCTGAAGGGCCCTTGGCTTCAGATCTGCAGCGCGCGGGTGATGTTGTTGGAAGCCTCCAGCGCCTCGGCGAGAACGCGGGTGCGCATGTCCTCGGGCGTGATGCGCATGCTCGGGCAGCAGACGTTCAGCGCGGCGACGATCTTGCCCTGGCCGTCGCGGATGGGAACGGAAAGCGAGCGCAGGCCGATCTCGAGTTCCTGGTCGACGATCGACCAGCTCTGCAGCCGGACCTCCTCGATGATGCTGCGCAACTGCACCTTCGAGGTCACGGTGTTGGGCGTGAACTTGGTCATGGTGATCTCGTCCAACTGCCGGTACAGCTCGTCGGGCGGCAACGCCGAAAGCAGGACACGGCCGGTGGACACGCAATGTGCCGGCACGCGGCTGCCGATGGTGATGCCGACATTGATGCGCTGGTTCGAGGTGGCGCGGGCGACATAGATGACGTGGCCATGGTCGAGCACGGCCGCGAAGCACGATTCCTGCAGCTTCTCCGACAGGTCGTTCATGATCGGCTGGGCCACGTCCCAGATGTCCATCGACGACAGGGCGGAGAAGCCGAGCTCCAGGATCTTGGGGCGCAGGTTGAAATGTTTGCCGTTGGTCTCGACATAGCCCTCGCGCACCAAGGTGAGCAGGAACCGGCGGACCGTGGCGCGGGTCATGCCGGTTGCCTGCGCCACTTCGCTGAGGGTCATCTTGGGCGTGCGGCGCGTGAAGACCTTGATCACCTCGAGGCCCCGCGCCAGCGAATTCACATAGTCGCGGTCGCTGGAGTCATTGGCCGGAGTATCGGCGAAACCGGGGGCTTCATCCCTCACCAGCAGATCTTCGTTCACGTCGGCGGCGCTCATCAATTGATATCACCCAAACACAGATATTTCAGCTCGAGGAACTCTTCAATGCCATGTCGGGATCCCTCGCGGCCGATGCCCGACGCCTTCACGCCTCCGAATGGAGCGCCCTCATATGCCGTAATTCCGGCATTAACGCCAACAATACCGAATTCCAGGGCCTCGCCCACGCGCCACATGCGCGCGAGGTCTCGCGTGAAGAAGTAGGCAGCAAGCCCGAATTCAGTGTCGTTGGCCAGTGCGATAACTTCCTTTTCCTCAGCAAAGTGGAAGATCGGCGCCACCGGGCCGAAGGTTTCTTCCTGCGAGATACGCATCTGGGGGTTGGCGTCGGCAAGAACAGTGGGCTCGTAGAAGGTGCCCCCGAGCGGATGCCGCTTGCCGCCGGTGATCACCCTCGCGCCCTTGGCCAGCGCGTCGGACACATGGTCCTCGACCTTGGCCACGGCGGCCTCGTCGATCAGCGGCCCCTGCACCACGCCCTCCGCCATGCCGTCGCCGACCTTGAGCGCGCCGACCACCTCCGAGAAGCGCTTGACGAAGGCGTCATAGATGCCGTCCTGCACATAGATGCGGTTGGCGCAGACGCAGGTCTGCCCGGCATTACGGAACTTGGAGGCGACGGCGCCCTGCACCGCGGTCTCCAGGTTGGCGTCGTCGAACACGATCAGCGGCGCGTTGCCGCCCAGCTCCAGCGAGACCTTCTTGATGGTGCCAGCGGCCTTGGCCATCAGCTCGCGCCCCACCTCGGTGGAACCGGTGAAGGTCACCTTGCGCACGATCGGGCTGGTGACGAGCTCATCGCCCACTACCGAGGCAGCGCCCGTGATCACGCTGAACACGCCTGCCGGCAGGCCCGCGCGCTCGGCCAGCACGGCGAGGGCGAGGGCCGAGAACGGCGTGGCGCTGGCAGGCTTCAGCACCATGGTGCAGCCTGCGGCGATGGCCGGCCCGGCCTTGCGGGGGATCATCGCCATCGGGAAATTCCAGGGCGTGATCGCGGCGCACACGCCGATCGGCTGGCGGATCGCCATCATGCGCTTGTCGCTGGTGGGAGCGGGAAAGGTCTCGCCGGCAATGCGCTTGGCCTCCTCGGCAAACCATTCGAAGAAGGCCGCGCCATAGAGGATCTCACCACGCGCTTCCGGGAAGGGCTTGCCCATTTCGGCGGTGAGGATGAAAGCGAGGTCGTCGGCGTTGGCGACGATGAGGTCGAACCAACGGCGCATGATCGCCGCCCGCTCCTTGGCTGGCCGGGCGGACCAGGCAGGCAGGGCCGCCCGCGCCGCCTCGATCGCCGCCCTGGTCGTGGCGCGGCTGGCCTTCGGGACGCTGCCCACCACCTCGCCGGTGGAGGGGTTCTTCACGACGATCGCGCCCTCGCCCTCGGTCTCCCACCTGCCATTGATGAAATAGGCTTGGCGGAGGAGGGACGGGTCCTGAAGCGTATGCATGGTGCTCTTCCTGAAGAACGAAATGAATGGACGGTAGATGGTGATTCCAGAATTGTCACGCTATGCGAACAAATGTGCGCATAGCGTGACAATTAATCCTGAGGGGCATGCGACCCGAAGGGACTGAGGGCCTCGCCGAAGGGGCATGCCAGCGGCGGCATAGGGCCAAATTCCAGCCAATGACATGTTTCCCCCTTGCCAAATTTGAAAAGCGAGTGTCACAATAGCGGACATGCGTGCGCATAGCGAATACAATTGCGGCGCAGATGCAAGAGGGGACAAGCATGAAACCGCATGAAATTCGGTTCGGCATACCATCCGGTTCTGGCGTATCGCGACGGGGAGTCTTGCAGGGGCTGGGCGTTGCCGGCCTCGCGATGGGGCTCAATCTGCCCCATATGCTCAGCGCCCGCGCTGCCGAGCCGGTCACGCTGCGCTGGTGGTCGCCGCAGGCCTCGCCCGACCAGCTCAAAATGTACCAGGCGCAGATCGCGACCTTCGAAGCCGCCCATCCCGGCATCAAGATCGCCTTCGAGCCGACGTCGGACGAAGGCTATCCTGCGCAGTTCGCCGCTGCCTTCGCTTCCAAGCAATTGCCCAACATCGTCACCCATCTGCCGTCCTTCGCGGCCCAGAACTATTATGGGCAGGGCCTGCTGGAACCGATGGACGATGTCATCAAGGCGATCGGGGAGGACAAGTACTTCCCTGGCGCCAACGATGTTTACAAGACCGCCGACGGCCACTATTGCGGAACGGCGATCGGCAACACCGCCGCCGACATGCTCTGGCTGCGCAAGGACCTGATGCAGAAGGCCGGCATTGGCAAAGCCCCAGCGACCTGGGACGAATTGCGCACCGCCTGCCAGAAGATGCAGGGCGATGGCATCTACGGCGCCCCGCTGCCCTACGGCCTCAATTCGATGACCTCGCTGATCTTCATCGGCTTCATCCATCGGGCCGGCGGCCAGATCTTCTCGCCCGATCTTGCCGTCGCCATCGACAGCCAGCCGACCTATGACGCGCTCGATTTCTACAAGTCGATGCGCGATTTCTGCCCGCCCGGCGCCACCAACTACTCCTGGGGCGAGAGCCTGACCGCCTTCGTTTCCGGTGCCACCGCCACCGGCATCTATGCCGGGCGCGTGCTTGCCAATGTCAACAAGCAGAATCCCGGCATCGCCGATTCCGTCACCTGCGCGACCTATCCCACCATTTCGGCGAGCGTGCCGAGCTGGACCTTCAACGACTTCCCCTCGGTGTTCATCCCCAAGGGACCGGCCAATGTGGCGGAGACCAAGGCTTTCGCCGCCTTCCTGTTCGAACCGGCCGGCTATATTCCGCAGCTCCTGGCGGCTCCCGGCCATATCCTGCCGGTGCTGAAGACCATCGCCGCGGATCCCGCCTATCTCGCCGATCCCATCATCAAGAAATACACGGCCGAAGTGACCCTGATGGCCAACGCGGCGGCGGGCGGCAACAATCTCGGCTACGAGACGGCAAAGCATAAGCCCAATCTCAAGGCCAACGAGATCATCGCCTCCAACGTCATCGCCGAATTGGTGCAGCGCGTCGTGCTCAATGGCGAGGAACCCAAGGCGACGGTGGGCGACATCGCCAAGAAGCTCGACGGCCTGATGAAGGCCTGACCCCCAACGGGGGCGGCACGCGCCGCTCCCGCCTTTCCCGGACCGGACGAGATTGCATGACGATGGTAGCCAGCCAGCAAAGGCAGCGAATGCCGCTCGAAAAGCGCTATGCCCTACTGGGCGTGGTGCTGATCGCGCCGGCCGTGCTCACGCTCAGCGCCGTCATCATCTATCCACTGGTCTCGGCGCTCTACCTGTCGCTGTTCTCGATCTACACGCCCACGCTGCAGGGAAGCTGGGTGGGCCTCGACAATTATGCCGCGGTCATCGGCTCGCGAACTTTCTGGTCGTCCTTGCTGGTCACCCTGATCTGGACCTGCGGCACGCTGATCCTGCAGGTGGTGCTGGGCGTGGCCATGGCGTTGCTGCTCAACCAGAACATCCTGTTCCGTTCGCTGGCACGCAGCCTGGTGCTGTTTCCCTATTTCGTCTCCACCGTGGTGGCCGTGCTGGTCTGGCGCTGGCTGTTCAATGACCTCTACGGGATCCTCAGCCATATCCTGATCAGCATCGGCATCATCCATATGCCGGTAGACTGGCTCGGCCGCATGCCGAACGCCATGGAAAGCGTCATCGTGGTTGGCGCCTGGAAATTCTTCCCCTTCGTGGTGATCGCCGTGCTTGCGCGGCTGCAGACCATTCCCGAGCAGCTCTATGAGGCCGCCACCATCGATGGGGCGGGGGTGTTCGGGCGCTTCTTCGACGTCACCCTGCCCCAGCTGCGCGAGGTGCTGGCCATCGTCATCCTCCTGCGCACGATCTGGGACTTCAAGGAATTCGACCTGATCTACCTGCTGACCGGCGGCGGCCCCCTCAACAACACGCGGACCCTGCCGCTGATCGTCTACCAGCAGGCCTTCGGTCTCAACCAGATGGGCGTGGCGGCTACCTATGCCGTGCTGATGATGCTGGTGATGCTGGTTTTCATGCTCTTCTATCTCTACCGGGTGCGGAGGCAGGCAGCATGAGGGTCTCCAGCCGCGCCAACACCGTGCTGGTCAACCTGGTGACCTGGAGCCTGGTGATCGTGATCTCCTTTCCGCTGATCTGGATGGTGGTCACCTCGCTGCGCCCGCAGACCGAGCTCTTCAAGATCCCGCCGACGCTGATCCCCCGCTCGATCACCTTCGAGCATTACGCCAAGCTGCTGTGGGAGACGCCGTTCCTGCGCTACTTCGCCAATTCGATGCTGCTGGCGACCTCCACCACCATCGTGGTGGTGGCGATCGGCACGCTCGGGGCCTACAGCCTGGTGCGCTTTTCCTATCGCGGCCGCGAGTTGCTGGCGGGGCTGATCCTCTTCACCTATCTCCTGCCATCGGTGGTCCTGCTGATCCCGCTCTATCTGATGATGGTGAAGCTCGGCCTCGCCAACACGCTGACCAGCCTGGTGATCGCCTACACGACCTTTGCGCTGCCCTACGCGCTCTGGCTGCTGCGCTCCTTCATGGCCGGCGTGCCGGAAGACCTGGAATCGGCGGCGCTGGTGGACGGCGCCAGCCGCATGGGAGCGTTCTTCGACGTGATCCTGCCCCAGGCCCTGCCGGGCATCATCTCCACGGCGCTGTTCACCTTCATCCTGGCCTGGAACGAATATCTTTATGCCCTGGTGATGGTGAATGCGGACGACGTGCGCCCGCTCACCACCGGGGTGATGAACATGCTCATCACCTCCTTCAACATCGAATGGTCGCTGCTGATGGCGGCCTCCGTCATGATGAGTATCCCCCTCATCATCATCTTCGCATTCCTGCAGAGCTATCTCACCCGTGGCTTCGGTGCCGGCGGCGTGAAGGGCTGAGTGCAGCGGAGGATCTTCTGGCGTGGTTACTGTGACGTTCGACAAGGTGCGCAAGGAATTCGGCACGATGGTCGCACTGCCCGGGCTCGATCTTGCCATCGGCAGCGGCGAGTTCGTGTCCCTTCTCGGCCCCTCCGGCTGCGGCAAGACCACGACGCTGCGCATGCTTGCCGGCCTCGAACAGCCGACCAGCGGGCGCATCCTCATCGGCGATCGCCCAGTGAACAATCTGGCGCCCGGCGAGCGGGACATCGCCATGGTATTCCAGTCCTATGCCCTTTATCCGCATATGACGGTGGCGCAGAACATCGCCTATCCCCTGCGCAAGCGCGGCGTGCCCAAGGCGGAACGCCCGGCCAGGGTGAAGGCGGTGGCCGATCTCCTGCAACTCGGGCCGCTGCTCGAACGCAAGCCCCGGCAGCTCTCGGGTGGCCAGCAGCAGCGCGTGGCGCTCGGCCGGGCGCTGGTGCGCGAACCCAAGGTCTTCCTGCTGGACGAGCCGCTCTCCAATCTCGATGCCCAATTGCGCGCCCATATGCGGGCGGAGCTGATCGAGCTGCACCGTCGCCTCGGCAAGACCATGGTCTATGTCACGCATGACCAGCTCGAAGCCATGACGATGTCGACGCGCATCGCGGTGATGCGGGGCGGCGAACTCCAGCAATTCGCCACCCCGGCGGAGATCTATCACCGGCCCGCCAACGCTTTCGTCGCCGGCTTCATCGGTACGCCCGCCATGACGCTGGCCGATGGCGAGATCGCCGCCGGGCAGGGGAGGGCGATGCTGAAGCTCGGTACCTTGCAAATGGAGCTGCCGCCCGATCATCTCAGCCAGGCGCCGACAGGCGTCCTGCCCGTCACGGTCGGCGTGCGCCCGGAGGATGTCGTGCTCGGCGCCGGCGACGGTCAGGCCAGCATACGGGTGGTCGAGCCCACAGGCCATGAATCCATCGTGCTGGCGAATGCCGGTGATGTCGTCTTCACGGTGCGCGTGCCGGGGGACAGCCCGCTGCGGCCCGGCGACACCGTGCCCTTCGATCTCAGGCGCGAGCGCCTGCACATCTTCGAGCGCGCGAGCGGGCGCCGGCTCAATGCCGACCGTGACCTGGCATCCGGGCCTGCCCGCCTGAGCGTCACCGTCTGATTTCATCTGGAGATACCGTCATGCATGAGCTCTTGCGCAACACGCCCGACCTGGAAACGCTCGACAAGCGCTATCTCTTCCATCCCTTCACCGCCCTGGCGGACCATGAGCGCAACGGCCCGATGGTGATCGTCAAGGGCGAAGGCGTCTGGCTCGAAGACAACCACGGGCGCCGCTATATCGATGGCATGGCGGGCCTGTGGTGCGTCAATGTCGGCTATGGCCGCCGCGAAATTGCCGATGCCATCCACCACCAGGCGGTGACGCTGCCCTATTTCCATGCCTTCTCGTCCTGGGCCACCGACACGCCGATCCTGCTGGCGGAGAAGATCATCGAAATGGCGCCGGTGCCGATGTCGAAGGTGTTCTTCGGCCAGTCCGGTTCGGACGCCAACGACACGCAGGTCAAGCTCGTCTGGTATTACAACAATGCGCGGGGCAAGCCCGAGAAGAAGAAGATCATCGCCCGCAACCGTGGCTATCACGGCGTGACCGTGGTGTCCGCCAGCCTCACGGGCATGCCCGCCCTCCATTCCGGCTTCGACCTGCCGCTGCCCTTCGTGCGCTACACCACCGCGCCTTATCGCCTGTGGGAAGCCACGCCCGGCATGTCGGACGCCGCCTTCACCGCCAAGCTCGCCAGGGATCTCGAGGACCTCATCCTAGCCGAGGGGCCGGAGACGGTGGGGGCGGTGATCATGGAGCCAGTGATGGGGGCTGGCGGCGTGATCGTGCCGCCCGAGGGCTATTACGTCGCCATCCGTGCCGTGCTGGACAAGTATGACGTGCTCCTCATCGCGGACGAGGTGATCTCCGGTTTCGGACGCCTCGGCACCATGTTCGGCTCCACGGCCATGGCGATGCAGCCCGATCTCATCACCGTCGCCAAGGGCATCACCTCGGCCTATGTGCCGCTCTCGGGCTGTATCGTATCGGAGAAGGTCTGGCGCACCATTGTCGACGGCCAGTCCAAGCTCGGCGCCTTCGGGCATGGCTACACCTATTCCGCCCATCCGCTGGCGGCCGCGGCGGCTCTCGCCAACCTCAAGATCATCGAGGATGACGGCCTGGTGGCGCAGGCCGCCAGCCGCGGCGCGCTCATGCACGAGAAATTGCAGCAGGCCTTTGCTGGCCATCCCCTCGTGGGCGAGATCCGCGGGCGCGGCCTCGTCGGCGCCGTGGAATTCGTGGCGAAGAAGGAACCGGCGACGCGCTTCGATCCCACGCTCAAGATCGCCGGCCGCATCGTCAAGGCTGCCCTGGCGGAGGGGCTGATCACGCGCGCTTTGCCGCACGCGGACACCATCTCCTTCTCCCCGCCCTTCGTGATTTCGGAGGAGGAAGTCGCCTTGATGGTCTCGCGTGCCCGCAAGGCCGTCGACACGGTGATGGACGAGCTGGTGCGCGAAAAGATCTGGTCGGCTTGAGCCGACCGCCATTTCATCAGGGAATTTCTTAATGGATAGGACAAGCGTCAACTGGGCCGGCCCGATGCCGGCCATCACCACGTCCTTTCACGATGACGGACGCATCGACGAGGCCGAGTTCGCGGCCAATATCGAGCGCCTCATCAAGGATGGCGCGACCGGCGTGGTGGCGGGCGGCTGCACGGGCGAGTTCTGGGCGCTCAGCCATGACGAGCGCAAGCGCCTCTATGAAGTGTCGAAGGAGGCGGTCGCTGGCAAGGGCACGCTGATCGTCGGCACGGGCGCGGTGACGGTGGACGAGGCCGTGGCCCTGTCCCGGCATGCCGAAAAGGTCGGCTGCGACGGGGCGCTGATCCTGCCGCCTTATTTCGTCAAGCTCACGGACGACGAGATCTACGCCCATTATCGTGATGTCACTGATGCCATCGGCCTGCCAGTGGTGCTCTACAACATTCCCGGCAATGCGGTGAATGCCCTTACGCCGGCCCTGGTTTCGCGCCTCGCCGATCTCGATCGCGTGGTGGCCGTCAAGGAGAGCTCAGGCGACTGGAACAATTACTACGGCACCGCGCTTGCCGTGCGCGACCGCCTGCGCGTCTTCTGCGGGCCCTCCTCGGTCTTCGGGGTTCCCGCCGTGGATCTCGGCGCCGACGGTACCATCGATTGCTTCCCGAACATGTGGTCACCCGGCGGCCTGGATCTCTATTTCGCACCCAAGAGCGGCGACAGGGCCAAGGCCGAGCAGGTCCAGGCTCTCGGCCGCAAGCTCACCGATCTGTGCACGTCGGGCGGCCGCACGCTCTATCCCGCCACCAAGGCTGCGATGGACATGCTGGGCCTGCCGGGCGGCGGCAAGCCGCGCGCGCCCCTGCGGGCGCTCGCGGGCGAACCGCTGGCCGGGCTTGAACGCGGCTTGAAAGAACTCGGCCTGCTCTGATGCAGGCCCAAATCGGCACCCTCATCTTTAGGAGACGGTCATGACCATTCAAGAGAAGATCCCGGGTTCGGCGCCGCAGCTGACGCCGGTCGACTACAGCGTCAAGTTCGGCGAGTTCATCGGCATCGGACCAAACGGTAATCTTTTCGTCGATGGCTGCGACGTGCAGGTCCTGGCCGAGAAGTTCGGCACGCCGCTCTACATCATTTCGGAAAACCAGCTGCGCCACACCTATCGTGCCTTCCGCGATGCCTTCCGCCGGCATTATCCGGAGGTCGAGATCTTGTTCGCCAACAAGTCGAACAACGGTCTCGCCATCCGCCACATCATGAACCAGGAGGGAGCCGGCGGCGACTGCTTCGGCGCGCAGGAGATGTATATGGCGCTGCTCGCCGGCACCAACGCCCGGACGCTTGTGCTCAACGGCTCCAACAAGCAGGATGAGGAGCTCGAAATGGCGATCGCCAACGGGCTCTGCATCAATATCGATGCCATGGACGAGCTCGATCGCATCGTCGAGATCGCCGAGCGGCTGGATCGGGAAGTCGATATCGGCATCCGCCTCAAGCTCGACCTCGAACCGCTGCGCGCGCGCACCGGGGTCGCCATGCATGGGCCGGGCACGCTCAAGCAGCAGAGCGACTCCACCAAATGGGGCATGACGCGCGAGCAGACCGTCGAGATCGTCAAGCGCGCCCTTGGCATGCCGCACATCAAGCTAAAGGAAACCCATTTCCATCTCAGCCGAATGTCGAACGATCCCAATGATTTCGCCGTGATGGCGGGGGAAATGCTGACCTGGTCGGGCTATCTTCGCGACAATGCCGGCTGGACGCCGCCCTGCATCGATATCGGCGGTGGCTGGACCTTCGGCAAATGGTACGGCACCGGCCCCAACAGCCAGCTCGACGACGCGAAGGCGCCCACCGCCGAGGATTATGCCCGCCTGTGCTCGGCGGCGATCAAGGAGGAGGCGGCCCGTCTGGGCCTGCCCTTGCCCAAGCTGCGCCTCGAGCCGGGCCGTGCGCTGTCCGGCCCCGCCGGTGTCGCGGCCGGCCGGGTGGGCGCGGTGAAGGTCGGCGCCAGCAAGAAATGGGTGAACCTCGATCTTTCGACGAACCACCTGTCCTGGGCCGCCGTGCTCGACTGGTATTATCACGCCGTGCCGGTGAAGAATGCCGGAGCGGAGGCAAGCGAGGTGGTCGATCTGGTCGGGCCTCTTTGCAATTCCGACGAGGTCGGTTCTCACCGCAAGATGCCACTCCTGAAGCGCGGCGACTTCGTCGCCTTCCTCGATGCCGGCGGCTACACCGAATCTTCGGCGGCCCGCTACAATGCGCAACTCCTGCCGGCGACGGTCCTGGTTTCGGGGACGCAGGCCGAGATCATCACCGAGCGCGAGCAGATGAAGGACGTCGCCGGCCGCTTCCGCGTCCCCCCGCGGTTGCTGGCATCCTCCTTCACGCCGAAGCCTTGAGCTTCCTCGACAGTACCGAGCCTGGCTTCGGGCCAAGGCCGGTGCTGTCGTTCCTTTTTTCGCATGGAGCGGTTCGACACATGGACCTTGGTATCAAAGGGCGCCATGCCCTGGTTTGCGGCGGCAGCAAGGGCCTCGGCAAGGCGGCTGCCATGGCGCTGGCAGGAGAGGGCGTGAACCTCACTCTTGTGGCTCGCACAGCCGAGACCCTCGAGGCGACGGCGCGCGAGATCGCGGCTGCCAAGGGCGTCGACGTCTCCGTCGTCGCGGCGGATGTCACGACGCCCGCGGGTCGCGAGGTGGTGCTGAAGGCCTGTCCGGCGCCCGACATCCTCATCACCAATCCCGGCGTGCGCCAGACGCCCGACAATTTCCGCACGCTCAGCCGCGAGCAATGGGATGGCTGGATGGAGGCGCATTTCTTCTCGGCGCTCGAACTCATCCGGGCGCTGGTTCCCGGCATGTGCGATCGCAAGTTCGGCCGTGTCGTCAATATTTCGGTGAGCTTCATCAAGTTCCCTCAGGTGAATTTCGGCCATTCCCATGCGGCGCGCCTGGCGCTGGCGGGCGCCATCGCCTCGATGGTGCGCGAATTGGTGGCACATAATGTGGTGGTTAATAGCGTGTTGCCCGGCTTCTTCGACACCGACGCGCTGCAGACCAACCTGCATGGCCATGCTGCGCGCGGCAACACCACCTATGAGGCCATCGTGGCGGATCGCCTCAAGAGCACGCCGGCCGGCCGCTTTGCCGATCCGCAGGAATGCGGTGACCTGATTGCTTTCCTGTGCAGCGCGCAGAACGGCTACATGACCGGCCAGAACATCGTGAATGATGGCGGCGTCTATCAGGGGATCTTCTGAAATGGCGGAGGCCGCTTCCGACATGCTGGCTCCTGCCGGCCGCGTGGTGATGCTGTCGGGCGCTTCGCGCGGCATCGGCCTCGCCATTGCCCTGCGGCTCTCGGCCGAGGGCTATTTCCTGTCCTTGGGCGTGCGCACGCCGACGGCAGCGGGTTTGGCAGCCTTTCCCCCCGAGCGCGTGCTGATCCATCGCTTCGATGCGACGCAGCCGCAATCCGCGCAGGCTTGGCTCGACGCGACGCTGGCACGCTTCGGCCGTCTCGACGCGCTCATCAACAATGCCGGCATCCTGCGCCCGCTCGACCTGAGGTCCGGCGACGAGGCCGTGCTCGACGAGATGTGGGCGGTGAATGTGAAGGCGCCCTATCGCCTGATCCGGCTTGCCTTGCCACATCTGGAGGCGGGCGGCCATGGCCGCATCATCAACATCGCCTCGACCGACGGCAAACGCTATCGCGATACCGTTTCGGTCGCCTACGCCATGACCAAGCATGCCGTCATGGCACTCAGCCATGCCGCCAAATTCGCGGGATGGGAGAAGGGCGTGCGCGTGACGGCCCTTTGCCCCGGCGCGGTGGATACGGAGCTCGTGGCTTCCATCCCGGGCGTGACGCCCTCGGCCAACCGCCTCGCGCCCGAGACGGTCGGCGAGACGGTCGCCTTCCTCCTGCGCCTGCCGAACACGGCCTCGGTGGCAGAACTGGTGATGAACACCAGGCTGGAGAGCTGGATCTGACGCTCCGCTTGAGGGTGGGTACGCCCAGCGGGTGATCAAGCCGCCTTGGCTTTGCTCCCGGCCCGCTTGCGCAGATGAGCCCGCCAGGTCATCGCCCAGTGTCCCGGATCCTCCAGCGGCCCGGCCTTGATCTGGTGGATGGTCTGGTTGTGCGGCGCGCTACGCACCAGTTCCGGATCGGCATAGGCCTCCTCGATCACCTTGCCGAGGACGGCAATCCAGGTGTCGAGGTCTTCCTTCGACCACATCTCGCCAGCCTCGGGCGTGAAGGGCTGCGGCACGATCCAGGGTTCATGCGAAAGCCAGAAGGCGTCGATGCCGTAGTCCACCATGCGGTTCTGCACGTCCATGGCGCTGACGCCGGTGTCCTCGAACAGCTTGCCGAGGCTGAAGCGCGTCATCTCCATGCGCCACGCATCGATATCGGGATGCGAGCGCGAGACGCCCGGCAGCTTGAGGAGTTCGTGCTCCATATAGTTGTTGCCGAGCACGGAGAGATCGGCCGCCTCGCGAATGCCCTCGGCGCCGAGCGAACGGGCCCAGGCATAGGCTTTCAGCACGACCGGAATGTTGCCGAAGAACTCGCGCACCTTGCCGATGCTCTCCTTGCGGTCATAGTCGAGACGATAGGCGGCGCCATCGAAGCCGACGATCGGCCGGGGCAGGAAGGGCGCCAGCTCGGCACTGCAGCCATAGGCGCCGACCGCCGGCCCGCCGCCGCCCTTGGGTGCGCCGAAGGTCTTGTGCAGCATGTACATGCAGGCGTCGAAGCCGAGTTCGCGGGCCCGGATGCGGCCCATCACACCGTTGAAGTTGGCGTGGTCGTAGAAGCACAGGCCACCGGCCTCATGCACCAGGCGCACCCATTCCTTGATGTTGGGATTGTAGATGCCCATGTCGTCGGGATTGTTGATCATCAAGGCGGCGGTGCGCGGGGAAAGCGCGGCCTTGAGCGCCTCCAGGGAGGGATAGCCGTTCTCCTCCAGGGGAAGCGTGATCACCTTGAAGCCCGCCGTTGCCGCCGTTGCCGGGTTGCAGGGATGGGCCTGCAGCGAGGTGACGATCTCGTCTCGCTCCCCCAGTTCCCCCCGCGAGGCGAGCCAGGCGCGGGTGACGCAGGCGTGCACATAGGCCGCATCCGCCCCGCCCGCGGCCTGGAACACGAACTGGTCCATGCCCGAGAGCTCGCGCAGGATGAGGTCGAAGCCGTGGATGATCTCAAGGACGCCCTGCAGGGTCGTCTCGTCCTGCAAGGGGTGGACCTCCGCAAGCTCGGGGCGCGAGGCCAGGGCCTCGTTGAGGCGAGCGTTGTATTTCATGGTGCAGGTGCCGAACAGGCTGATGCCCATCATGCCCAGCGTTTCCTGCGACAGATGAAGATAGTGCCGGAGCACATCCGGCTCCGACATCTCGGGCAAGACCGGCGCGGCCTTGCGGCGCATGCCGGCCGGAATCAGGCTCTCCGCCGGGCCTGCGAGCCTGGCGATTTCGGCCTCGGCGGCGGGAAAGGTGATGCCCCTGCGCCCGGGACTGCCCATCTCCATCACCACCGGCTCGTCCCAGACGGCGGCGTGGTAGCGCGGGATCTTCGGGAGCACGGTCATCAGCGCAGGATCTCCGCAAGAGCCTTGGCGAGGCGGTCGATATCGCCCTTCGTGTGGATTTCGGTGACCGCATAGAGGGCGGCCTGGCCGAGTTCAGGCAGGATGGGGGAGAGGTCATGCCCGCCGAAGATGCCTCTGGCGCGCAGCGCGGCGTTGACCTCGCCAACCGACCGGCCGGAGAAGCGCACCACGAATTCCTTGAAGACGCCGTTTGGAAAGATCACCTCCGCGCCTGGCACGGCGGCGATCGTCCTCGCGGCATAATGCGCCCGCTGGAGGATCAGCTCACCAAGCTCGCGAAACCCCTGCGGACCCATCAGCGACATGTAGACCGCGTTGGCGATGGCCCAGAGATAGACGGAATTACCCGTCCAGTCCTTGCCCTCCTCCCGCATGCCGTAGGAGGATTGGTGCAGAAGGGAGAGGCCGAAGGCATGCTCGCCCGGCACGGTGGTCTCCGCGATGGAAACGAGGAGCGCGGGATATTCGCGCGCATAGCGTTCCTCGTCGCGGCTGGCGATGAAGCCGCCGGTGCCGCCGCCGCAATTCATGTGCACGCCGAGAGGCTGGGTGGTGCCGACCACGATGTCGGCGCCAAAGCTCGCCGGCGGGGCGAGCACCCCGAGCGAGAGGGGGTCGACCCCCACGATGAACTCGGCGCCGGCCTTGTGGGCGAGGTCCGCGATCGCCGCACCCTGGCTCTCGATCACGCCCAGATAGTTGGGCACCTCGATATAAACAGCGGCGGTTGCCGAGGAGAGCCTGGCAGCAAGATGCGTCAGGTCCAGCAGGCCAGTCGCCGCATCGAAGCCGATCTCGACCACCTTGATATGGCTCGGCATCGCCTCCGGCTCGCAGTAATTGCGGATCACGGAAAGCCGTTCGGGATCGATGATGCGGGGCACCAGCACCTCGCGGCGGCCGTTGAGGCGGGAGGCCATGCGAATGGCATGGCCGGCAGCGCAGCCCCAGCTGTAGACGGGCAGGCTGACGATCTCCATCTCGATCAGTTCGCCCAACTGGCTGGTGAACTCGAACCAGGCCTGGTTGCGGCCATGATCGGAGGAGGGCGTGCCCCAAACGGGCGTCAGGAACTCGCTGCGTCCGGCGATCTCGTCGCAGATGGCCGGAACATGGTGCTGCCAGCAGCCGCCTCCGAGGAAGCTCAGATTGCTCTCGCAGTCCTGGTTCTTCTTGAGCAAGCCCAGGAGATGGCGGCGCAGCTCGGCCTCCGAGCGCAGGGAGGGCGGCAGCTCGATCGGCTTTGCGAGGCGGTGATCCGCGGGAATCTGCTCGAACAGCTCCTCCACCGTCCTGGCGCCGATGGCGTCGAGCATCTCCTGTTTGATGGTGCTTACCGAATTGGCCATGAAGGGGTGGGTGAAGGTCATGGCTCCTCGCACGCTGCCTTTCGCTGACGTGGACTGTGCCGAAGCTTTGGTGCGCCTGTCAATCATTTGTTCGCATTGCGTACAGAAGTTGTTATATCGAACTTTGAGCTGCGGCCTGCGACGCTGGACGAAGGCCTTTGCTAGAGGGTGACATGCTTCCGATCCGTCTTCATCCAAGACGCCTGTGTTCCCACCAACGTCGCGAGGTGAAGGCTGCATCTCGCTCCAAGCGAACGCTTGCGCGGGCATGAAGGCCTCCCCAAAACGCCTCGGCTTCCTTGTCAATCCGCTCGCCGGGCTGGGCGGCCGCGTCGGTCTGAAGGGGTCCGATGGCTCGGCGACCGTCATGGAGGCTCTGGCTCGCGGGGCCCTGCCTGCCGCTTCGCAACGCGCCCTCATCGCTCTTTCGGCAGTGGCGGATCGGGGGCTCGTGATCCTGACCGCAGCGGGCAGCATGGGGGAGGAGGCCTGCCGGGCTGCCGGGATCGAACCCCGGGTCGTGCACGGGGCAACGACGTGGCAGACGACGGCGGGTGACACGATATCGACCGTCCGGGCGTTCATCGCCGCCGGCGTCGATCTCATACTCTTTGCGGGCGGGGACGGCACGGCTCGGGACATTGCCTCCGCCGTCGGCCAGCAAGTGCCGCTGGTCGGCATACCCGCGGGCGTGAAGATGTATTCGGGTGTTTTCGCGATCTCGCCGGCCCATGCCGGGCAGCTTGCCCGCCATTTCCTGTCAGGCGCCGAGCGAGGCCTGCGCGAGGCCGAAATCCTCGACGTCGATGAGGAGAGCCTGCGGCAGGGGAGACCCGCCACGCGCCTTTACGGCTATGCCCTGGTGCCACGAGATCCCGCCATGCAGGCCGCCAAGTTCTCGGCTGTCGAGAACGAGGAAGCCGTCCTCGGCGCCCTGTGCCGTGCCGCTGCGCAGGCGCTGGAGCCTGGCCACCTGCATATCATCGGCCCCGGCTCGACCATGCAGCGCCTGCTGTCGGAGGCGGGACTCACGGGGACCCTTCTCGGTATCGATCTTGTTCTCGATGGCGCGCTGGTGGCGGGCGACGCCAGTGAAGCCGTGATCCTCAAGCATCTGAAGGGACGGCCAGCCGTCATCCATGTCGGTGTCATCGGCGGCATCGGATGCTTGTTTGGCCGCGGCAATCACCCCATCAGTCCGGCAGTGCTGCGACATGTCGGCCGAGACAATCTCCGCGTGCTGGCCACTCAATCGAAGCTCTCCTCCCTGGAGCGGCGTGAATTGTTTGTCGATACCGGTGATGCCGAACTCGATCGTTCTCTCGGCGGCTATATCAGGATCCAGACGGCCCCTCGCATCCAGACGCTTATGCGCGTACGCGGATTCTAGGTTTCAGCCTCGACCCAATTTCATTCACCGAGCGTGCATCGCTTTTGCCTGCAGTCTTGCTAAGCCCATGCCTGGGCGCATTGAGTTATGTCCAACAACGGCCGGGAGATTATGAGATGAAAACACTCACCTCCTCATTGGAGTTGCGCCATGCGTTGCCGGCTGCAACCTTGGGCGCTTTCCTCTTATCGTGCGTGGTCGCGAGTGCTGAGCCGGTCACTTTCCCGGGGCGCGATGTAACTATTCGCGGAGAGTTGATGAAGCCCGAGGGCTCTGGCCCATTTCCCGCGGTTGTAGCTCTCCACGGTTGCGCCGGGCCTTCATGGACGAAATGGCGAGCTGTCGCCCCGTCACGCCGATTGGGCGAAGCGCTTGGTGGACGAAGGCTACGAGGTGCTTTTTCCTGACAGCTTCGGCTCAAGGGGAGCTGGGCCTCAATGCAAGGTCGATGATCGAGTGACGCGGCCAGCCAAGGAACGGCGCGACCGGGATGGGCTACAGCAAAAACTCCAACAGGGCGCCATGGTGCAGCCCTGCCTGACCTTGGAGGCAGCGGATTGCCCTCTCCATGGAGGCGCGAGTAGCCGGCGTCATGGGGGATTGGCTCGTCGCCATCAGAGTACCCATCAATTGCAGCTCGATCTGACTAGATGTCATCGCGGGCTGGCGCATCGAGGAGGGCGATGAGTTCGATATGACCTGGAATGGCGACGACATCGGATTCCCCTGTGATGCTGGCAATCGACCTCACGCAGCGGTCATCCGCTATCAACGTCGACGGTACGTTGGTAGGTGACGATTGGATCAGGGAATGTGCGAAAAAGCACACCGCGGAGGTCGCTGAAGGTGGCGCCAGGCCGGCATTTCTTGTGAGCGTCGACCGCATGACTTGCTCCGACTGAGGCGAGGATCCTGCATCCAGCTTCGGCAAATGCTAGGGCGGGGACAAGCAGTCCCCATTATGCTGCCAGATCCGACCCTCGCTTGTCGCCGAGGCTGTCAATCATGCGCAGGAAGAGCGGCAGAATTGATGCGAAGAGCAGTACCGCAAGCGCCGTTTGGGTGATCGGGAGCACGTAGTAGAAGGTAGGCCCCATGCAGGTCTTGACATCCTTCATCCGGCGCTACCTCTCGGAAAGGACGGGCCCAGCGTCCGCCCGGTCACGTTTGACGTGAACGGGGCGGAAAGCTTTACGGGCCCAGGGGGGTTCCATCTTCCTGGGAGTCCTGACCGTTTTTCGCGGCCTGCTCCGCCGCCTTGCCGTACCAATAGGCAGCCTGAGCGCTGTCTTGCTTAACGCCTCTACCGACTCTGTACATGTTGCCGAGATTGATCTGGCCCGGATGGTAGCCCTGCTCCGCGGCACTTCGGTAAAGGGACACGGCCGAGCCATCGTCCTGCGGAACACCGCGGCCCATCAGATACAGGTTCCCGAGATTAACCTGGGCAGGGGCATAGCCCTGATCCGCGGCCTTCCTGAACCAGCGGAAAGCGGTTTGCCAGTTCCTGGCGATATCCACACCCTGGCTGTAGAGCACGCCGAGATTGTTCTGGGCACCAGGATATCCTTGCTCCGAGGCGCGCCGATACCACCTGATGGCCTCGCCGATATTGCGAGGGACGCCGCTCCCACTGGCATACATCGCCCCCAGGTTGCTTTGAGCCGCGGCGAGACCCTGCGCAGCGGCCTTCTGGTACCAGCCGACCGCCTCCGCGTCGTCCCGCGCAATCCCTATCCCTTGACTGTACATGATTGCGAGATTGTTCTGGGCGGCGGCGATACCTTGATCCGCCGCCTTGCGATACCAGCTGGCAGCGGCACCCTGGTCACGCGCCATGCCGCGGCCCAGCCCATAGATCAGGCCCAGATTATACTGCGCAGCGGCCTGTCCCTGGAGAGCGGCCTTGCGGTACCAATAAATGGCTTGCGCCTGGTCACGCTCGACGCCGTTCCCTCCCTCATACATGGCAGCAAGCGCATATTGAGAATCCGCATCGCCTGCCGCGGCTCTGGCCTGTGTGGCAGTCAATTCATTCGATAGCGAAGGCCCGGAGCCAAGCGTGTCGGCATGTTGTGCGGACGCTCGCACCTGCATGGAAAGCCCGGACAGTACGGCGGCAATTGCGATCACCACAGCATGTCGTCTCCGACCCGCTCTCTGGTTCGATCGGTCCTCGAGCATGTTTCGCAAGCCGTCCTTTTGCAAGGTGGATACGTGCGGTCGCATCGTTTGCTTCTGGCCAATCCCCGAATTCAATGATCGGCTCCTTGGCAGATGCTTTGGCTTTGTCGATCCGAAGGCGACCGCGGCGAGGTTATGCATGCGGATAGGTTGCGGCTATTGTCCCAGAGTACAATTGGCATTGATACCTAGGATGGTCATCGTCTCAATGCGATGAAAGCATAATTGCATCTTTTTATTAGTCACATCACCCAATAATTATAATGATTATTAATTTGTATTAATTCAAGTTTGTAGTTAACGGACTACCTCTATTTAATGTATAAAACATCGCATAATCTTTGTCGCCGTGACCTATCAAATATTGTTCTTAGGTACACTGGCTCAGAGGACAATAGTAAATCCTGCTCCTACAAGTAGCATGAAGCTCGCTCTGATCGATGGGTGCCGGAGCACAGGGAGAGGTTGCTGGGGTCGGTGAAATGGCACGGACCAGAAATATGGCAGCGAGACCCGCCATCACGGCGGTGTTCCGGAAATCAGACACGTCAGGCGTCATGTTGGCGCATTCTGCCTTTCTGACTGCCGCCACGATGGTCATGACGATCGGGACGACACTCGGCCTCGCCAAGGCCGCGCCGCGACCTGTTCAAGTCGGCACATTGACGTGCCAGGTCCACGGTGGCGTCGGGCTGTGCACCTATAAACCCGTGCGCTTGGCTTCCCAGCGCTATAGCGCGCAATTTCTTCATCTTGGTTCCTTGGGAGGAGAGACCAGGCCGCATATCATGGTTTGGCGCGTGTTCGAGCCGGACGGGAATGCTCGCGAGCTCAGCGGTACCTATCTCAGCTCGACGAAAAAACCATCCTTCGCGGTTAAGTTAGGCGGTGACGCTCTGGTCGGAGGTGAGGACCAGTTGGTTGCCTTGCAGCCCTTCTCCGGATCCGGTCAATCGGGGTTGGGGGTGCCTATCCGCATGGGCCAGATCACGCTCGAGCGCGTGAAATGAAGCGGGCCACAAGATCCGGCCAGTTGCGACGCTCTGAACTCCGCATCGAGCTCATTTCCCTCGATGGCCATGAGCCCGGCGGAGGATGGCGGTTTTTCCATGCGATCCCGATATCGAGGGGGCTTCTCATGACTCTTTGGCTAGCAGGAACTCTTTTGTCCAGGACGTGTATGTCGGCGCTGGTGGTTGGCGCGATGCTGGCCACAGCCCCAGTCGGTATGGCCTTTGCGCAGACGCCGGCCGCGGTGCCGGCACCTGCTCCGGCCCAACAGCAAGGAGGCGCCAATGCTGGCCAGTCAGCAGCGGCGCCGGCGCAAGCCGATACTGTCTTCAGCTCGGAGGAACTTCGCAAGCTCCTCGCGCCTTACGCCCTCTATCCCGATGCCTTGCTGGCGCAGCTCCTGCCGGCGACCGCCTATCCGCTCGATATCGTGCAGGCCTCCCGATGGCTGTCACGCAACAAGGCTGCTGTGGCGAAGAACGATTTCACGGGCCTCGACCAGTTGGATCTCGACCCAACCGTCAAGGCACTGGCCCGATTTCCAGGCGTGATTGAGCTGCTCAATACCGATCTGAATGCCACAAGCGATCTCGGCGATGCCTTCGTCAATCAGCCCAGCGATGTCGCCGCCATGGTCCAGGAGCTGCGGCAGGCGGCGCAGGCAGCCGGCACGCTCAAGACGACCAAGCAGCAGCGGGTGCGCTCGGAAGTCCAGAACGGCAAGTCCTATGTCGCCATTGAATCGGCCGAGCCGGGCGTCATCTATGTGCCCGAATACGACTCCTCCACAGCCTACACCGTTGGTGCCGGCCTGCTCGGTTTCGGCCTCGGCGTCGTCGTTGGCGCCGGCATGTCCAATTACTGGAACTGGGGCAACGGCTGGGTCTACCCGCCGCGCTGGGGCGGCTATCCACCCGGCTATGGGGGCTATCCGCCGGGGAATGGACGCTACCCCAGCCAGCTTCCGAGCGGCGGCATCAATATCGGCAATAAGATCGACATCGGCGGCGACTCCCGGCCCTGGCGGCCGGACTCCGGTCGTTACCGCCCGGGGCAGGGGACCAAGCCTGGTCTTGGCAGCCCGCGTCCTGGCGGTGACCGCGCAGGCATCGCCGATCGTATGAACGGGGGCGGCAATCGCACCCAGATCGGCAACAATCGGCCGGGGGCCGGTGCCGGCGATCGCCGGCAGGGTGGGCGCGCCCAGCAAAGGCCGACACGCCGGCCGGCCGCCAATCGCCCGGCACGCAATACGGCTTTTGGCGATGCGCGTATGGGTGGTCGTGCATCCAATTTCGCCTCGCAACGTGGCTTTGCAAGCCGCAACAGTGCCTTCCGGCCATCGGGTTTTGGCGGTGGAGGTGGGTTCAATCGGGGCGGTTTCGGTGGCAATCGTGGATTTGGCGGCGGAGGTGGGCGTCGCGGCGGCTTTGGCGGCGGCGGCGGTGGCGGACGGCGCTTTGGTGGCGGTGGTGGACGGCGTCGATAGGGAGGCGGAACGATGTTCACTTTGAAACAAGCAATGGCCGGTTCCCTCTTCAGCGCCCTTCTCTTGGTGAGCAGCAGTCAGGCAGGCCTGGCCCAGCAGGTGTTTTCCTCGCCTCAGGAGGCAGCCGATGCGCTGGTCAACGCTGCCCGCAATCCGGGCAGCGCCGCGCTCGACGACATCTTCGGCACGGGAGCTCGGCAGATTCTCAGCGCGGGCGACGAGGAGGTGGACCGCGAGCGCATCGCGGACTTTCTCGCTCTCGCGGACAATGGACACAGTGTCGTGGAGGAGCGACCGGGTGTCGCGACGCTGCTCTTCGGCGCGGATGGCTGGAGATTTCCAGTGCCCCTGCGGGAGAAGGACGGCAAATGGACCTTCGACCTCGCCGCCGGCAGACAGGAGATCCGCAATCGGGCCATTGGGCGCAACGAGCTGACGGCCATCGCCTCGTGCAGCGCCTATGTCGAGGCGCAGCGCGAATATTATGACCAGATCCGCGATGACGAGCCGGTCCAGCAATATGCCCGCCGCTTCATCAGTTCGCCGGGCCGGCATGACGGCTTGTGGTGGAAGCCGGAAAGCCCACGCGACCGCAGCCCCCTCGGCGATCTTATCGCCGCGGCGGCCGTCGAGAGAACCAGCGCCAAGGACAGTCCTACGCCCTATTATGGTTACATCTATCGCATCCTGACGAGGCAGGGCGCCGCTGCCCCCGGCGGTGCCTATGGCTATATCGTCGGGGGGCGCATGCTCGCAGGATTTGCGCTGATCGCCTATCCCGAGCGCTGGGGCGAGACGGGTGTGATGACCTTCCTGTGCGATCAGCAGGGGCAGGTTTATCAGCGCAATCTGGGGCCAGGCACCGCCTCCGAAGCCGCCCGTATCGACACCTTCGATCCCAGGCCGGGATGGGAGGCGGTCCATGATTGAGATGGGAAGCGCCGGGCAAACAGTCATGGTTCAATCGACGGGCGAGCGGACGTCGACACCCGAAGTCGTCAGGAAGGTGTCCCCGTTCTCTGGCCGCACCCGGCCGATCCAGAAACGCCGCGTGACGCCGCGCTGATCACTTCGGCTTGATCCGCGCCGACTGGCCCTCAACTTTTGGAAGGATCAGGCAATGCTGACACAGCTACCGGTTCTTGGAAGCTTCCGGGGCTACAGGGCGGCCTGGTTGCGGCCCGATTTTACCGCCGGCTTGGCGGTCGCGGCAGTCGCCATACCCAGCGCGATCGCCTATCCAGCGATTGCCGGCTTGCCGGCCGAGGTCGGGATCTACTCCAGCATTCTGCCTCTTATCGGTTATGCTCTATTCGGACCTTCGAAGAAACTCATGGTCGGCCCCGACGCTGCCACGATGACGGTTCTCGCGGCTGTCCTGGCGACTATGCCGCTGGCCACATCTGCCGATCGGGTGGTTGCGGCTTCAGCCTTGGCGATGACCGTCGGCGTGTTCTGCATCATTGCAGGTTTGCTTCGGCTTGGCGTCATTGCTGCCTTCCTGTCTCGGCCGATTCTGGTGGGCTTCATCAGCGGCGTGTCGATCTCGATTATCATCGGACAGATCCAACGGCTTACCGGCGTGCGTATCGAGGCGGACGGATTGTTTCGGCCCATGTGGGAACTCATCCAGAAGGCGGCGCTCATCCACTGGCCGTCCGTTGCTCTAGGCTTCACTCTCATTGCATTCCTGCTGTTGCTGACACGTTGGCGCTCCCCGGTGCCGGCGCCGCTTGTCGTGGTGGCGGTTGCGATAGCAGCTTCTGCCCTTTTTGATTTCAAGGGCATGGGCATTGCCGTCGTAGGAGATCTGCCGCGCGTCTTTCCAAGCCTGTCCCTTCCGATCGACGCCAGCCTGCCTATCAGAGAGCTCCTGCTTGGAGCCGCCGCCGTATGGCTGGTCAGTTTCGGTTCCGGCATTGTCGGGGCGCGCAGTTTCGGAGCGCGCGGCAAGTTCGAGGTCGACGCCAATGCCGAGCTCGTTGGTCTGGGCGCGGCCAATGTTGCCTCCGGCCTATTCAGTGGCTTTCCGGTAACGATCTCGGATTCCCGCACTGCGGTGAACCTGTCCGTGGGCGGGCGATCACAGATGTCGGGGCTCGTTGCTGCCCTGACGCTCACGGCGATGCTGCTCTACCTTCAGGACGCGATACGCGTGCTTCCCATTCCGGCTCTCGGCGCCATCCTCGTCGCCGCGGCGATGAGCCTCCTGGACGTGGCAGGACTGCGTGAGATCTGGCGGGTGAGCCGGATGGAGTTCGTGTTCGCCCTAATCGGCATGGCCGGGCCGATCAGTGTCGGCGTGTTGAACGGTGTCGTCATCGCGGTGGCTGCCACGCTCCTTTATGTGTTGCTCAAGGAGATGCGGCCACGCGATGCCCTGCTCGGCCGCGCGCCTGGACGAAAGGGCTTTTACAAGCTGCATCGCTCCAGGAACGCCGTCCCAATTCCGGGGCTCGCCCTCTGCCTGGTGCAGGGCAACCTCCTCTTCTTCAATGTCGACTATGTGCGTGCCCGCCTGCTCGAAGTCGCGAAGACTCTCCCAGCCAATACGAGATGGTTCGTGCTCGACGCCAGTGCCTTGGCGCAGGTCGACTCCACTGCTGCGATGATGCTGAACGAATTACGGGTCGATCTTGCCGAGCAAGGGCTGCAGCTTGGCATTGCCCAGTTGCACCATGAACCGATGGAGGTCCTCTCCAGGGCAGGTACCATCGAAAATATTGGCGACACCATGGTCTTCGAAGATCTCGAAGAGGCAGTGGCCGCCTTCAGACACCGTTCATCGCAGAAACATGAAGTCACCATGTATCAGCGCGAATTGGCATCCAATGGCAACTCCATCGCACGAGCGCGCACATCCGCATCGGAGCGCCGGGTCTAAAGCGTTTTGCGATTTGACGGCATCGGCAAGAATCGCAAAGACGCGTCGAAACAAAGAGTGAGAGCAAAGCAGCGTTTACGCTTAAACGCGCTTTGCTCTAACCAATTTAGCTTTTTTGCGAAATCACCGCGCCGGTTGGCTGGAACCGGCCCTTTCTCATGAACATCGCTTGCACCGGACCTGTCATTTCATGGAGATGACAACACGGTCCAGGCCGGTAGACAACATCAGGCCTTTGCGCTTGGCTCTCAGCGCAATGTAGACACCGTGCTGGTTTTTCAACCAGACCTTGCCCGCGCTCTTGTCCAACACCACGAGACCAGTGCGGGCCGCGATGTAACGACCCGGAAAATTGTGCAGGGCGCTCAAATTGTAGACCGTCCCGCTCGCTGTCAGCGAAGAAGCACCAAGTCCGCCCAGTCCAAGTCCACCAATCTTGAAGGCATAGCTTCGACCACGGTAGCGCAGCGTTCCTCCGCCATATTGGGCCGCCACGATATAGCCGGCCTGGGCTTGGCTGATGGTGACCGTTCCGCTCGGAACCGGCTTCTTCTGCGCGGCCATTGCGGGATGGGCGGTTGCAAGCGCTAGCGAGGAAAACAGCATCAGGAGGATATTCGGCGTTTTGGGCATTGCAATCTCCAAAGAGCGGTTGTTTGGGAACACGGGTCTAGAGCGTTTTGCGATTTGACGGAATCGGCAAGAATCGCAAAGACGTGTCAAAACAAGGGGTTAGAGCAAAGCAGCGTTTGCGCCTAAACGCGCTTTGCTCTAGGTGGGCTTGCTCGTGCCGTTTCTGAACTCGTCCACAAGTATTTCCATGCTGACGACGAGGACCCAAAGCGGAAACGCGAAGAAGGTCCAATCCATGAACTGGCTTCCGATCAGGATGATCAGCGCCGCTGCATAACCGAGGATGGCGGTCCGGCGAGGGGCAATGCGCGTCCTGAGGACGATCGTTGAAGCGCTGAGCATGAAGACGCCGGCCATCTTCAGCGCGAAGGTCGTCGTGAGGTGATACGCAAAGGAGCGCGCCAGCAGGAAAGTCGAGGATCTAGGCAGCTCCATCGGCCAGACGGCGTAGGAAACCAGGATTGCGCCGATGGCGGAGGCCGAGACGAAGAGCAAGGCCACGAAGAGCAGGCCGCTGCCGAGGAACACCGTCGCGAGGAGACGATCCTCGGCAGCGCCGAGCCTGTGTCTGAGCACACCGATGAACCATAGGAAGGCGACGCCGGCGAAGGGGATAAGGTTGAGGGCGAGCGTGACCTTCCACACCTCGCTGCGGAGCCATTCCCCTGAATCGTTCAGCCCCGGCCGGACCATGCGGATCACGAGGAGCATGGCCGCCAGGATGAGAACAGAAAATAATACTCCGGCGATCGCAGCAGCGCTCGGCGTTACCAGCCTTGCCCGCGGACTGCCTCTGGAGGATACCGTCGTGCTCATTCCTCGGCCAGTCAGGCTATAAATGCACGTTCGGAACCCAGTGTCGTGCGAAGACCGGTTCCTCATAGCCATCCGATTTCTGGCGCTTGGGCAATCTGATCTTCTCGTGCGGCACTTCCTCGTAGGGTATGGAGTCGAGGATGTGTGCGATGATATTGAGACGCGCCTGCTTCTTGTCGTCTGAATGGACTGCGTACCAAGGCGCCCACTCTGTATCCGTTGCGGTAAACATTTCATCGCGGGCACGCGAATAGTCGAACCAGCGACTGTAGGACTTCAGATCCATCGGAGACAGCTTCCAGGTCTTGCGCTGGTCGGTGATGCGCGCCTCGATGCGGCGCGTCTGCTCCTCGGGACTGACTTCTAGCCAATATTTGAGCAGGGTAATGCCTGACTCGACGATCGCTTTCTCGACCCCCGGAAGAACATTGAGGAAATGCTTGGCTTGCTCTTCGGTGCAGAAACCCATGACCCTCTCGACGCCGGCGCGGTTGTACCAGCTGCGATCGAAGATCACGACTTCGCCGGCTGCCGGCAGATGCGGCAGATAGCGCTGAATATACATCTGCGACTTCTCGCGCTCGGTCGGCGGAGCAAGGGCGATCACCCGGAAAGTCCGTGGGCTGACGCGTTCGGTAATCGCCTTGATTGTGCCGCCCTTGCCGGCGCCATCACGGCCCTCGAAGACGATGCAGACCTTTGCGCCGGTATGCTTGACCCACGCCTGAAGCTTGACCAGCTCGATATGTGCCTGCTTCAGGGCGCTTAGGTAGGCCTTGTCCCCGAGCGGCTTGTCGACCTTCTTATCCATGGACATTCCCCTCCTGATCACGACCAGCTCAGAAAGAACCCAACATCACCGGGGAAGCCGCCGGGGAACTCGATGATCATCGCCTTGAGTGTGTATTTCGCGGGTTGGAGGTGCTCTTTCCAGAACTCGTAGGCCTGTCGGGGCCGTCCGGTCAGGGTCTTGGGCCAGTCCGGCTCCGTATTGTTGATGGCCCGTCCGCCGTCCGTGCACAGGGCATTCGGGAAGCGCATGACCATCGTCTCCGTCTCCCCATTGGCGGCGGCCCGTCGGATCATGCCCTGCAGGCGCTGCTTGAGTTCGGCGATCTTCTCCGGGGTCACGTCGACATGTTCCTGGAGCGAACGAATGAGCTCCCTGCGAGCCTCGTCCGCCTTGGTCATGGCGTTGAGTTCCTGGGAGACGTGCGCCATCTTCATTTCCATCATGTATTTGCGAAGGTCGTCAGCAGACATGAAGAATTCGTCGCCGAGCGTGTCCATATTCGTAGCCTTGGTCGAGCCTTGAGTATTCATCTTTCGGTCTCCTACGGCATAATCGATGGTTATGGCTTGCAAGATCCGTACTTGCTGCCAACATGATCGACGTCATCATTGTAGCGATACAGAGCTCCGTCGCCTGAGATCGACAAATAGGCTTTCACGGGGCTTGTCGTGATCGTCGTCGTGCAGCCGAGGCTCAGGATCATCCGGTCGCCCTTGTAGGTGATGCGACCAATCGAGCAATTCGCGCCAGGCGTTCTAATACGACGGCCGGAGATAATGAATGCAGGGGCGAAGACACTGACGTCCTTGCGAAAGACCATATTGCCCTTGGCCGGCCGGTAGACCTCGTCGCAGTTCGTGCTTTGCTCGACCCAGGCTCCCTGCAGCGACTGCAAGCCCGACGGTTTCTCAGCGCTAGCGGTGCCCCCCACGATCAGCAGGCCCGCGGTGGCGATTGTAGGCAAGAGTGCCGCCTTGGTCATGTGTGCCCTCCTGTTTGGAGCGAGGCTACGGGAAGAACCGGATCATGGTCCTGTCCGGGATCGGGTATGGACTGCTCTGGATTCTTGGGGCGAGCGCCAGAGCGCAGCCGCTCGCGCAGTGCTTGGAATTGCACGTAGAGCGGCGGTATCACGAAGATTCCCACAAACGACGCCAGGATCATGCCCCCGAATACAGGCGTGCCGACATTGCGCCTGGCGATCTCCGAGGCGCCGTGCGCGACGACAAGCGGATAGAGGCCAAGAATGAAGGCGAGGGAGGTCATCATCACCGGGCGGAAGCGCAGGCGCGCGCCCTCGGTCGCCGCCTTCAGCAACGGTACCCCGCGTTCGCGTTGCTCCTTGGCAAACTCGACGATCAGGATGCCGTTTTTGGCGGCCAGGCCGATCAGAACGATCATTCCAATCTGGCCGTAGAGGTCGAGCGTTAGATGAGCGATGACGATCGCCGCAAACGAGCCAAAAATGCCCACCGAGACGGAGAGGAGCACCGGCACGGGGATCGTCCAACTCTCGTAGAGGGCGACGAGGAACAGGAAGGCGAAGAGCACGGCAAAGCCAAGAATGATCGCCGTCTTGCCCTCGGCCCGCTTTTCCTGGAAGGCTGTGTCTGTCCAGGCGCCCGTATAGCCGTCCGGCAGGGTCGCCGCCGCGACCTTTTCCATGGCCGCCAGAGCTTGACCCGATGACACGCCGGCAGCAGGGGTACCCTGGATCGTGACGGCCCGTTTGTTATTATAGCGGATCAAGGCCGGCGGGCCGATCACTACGCGCGCCTCGACGATCGAACGCATGGGGATCATCTTGCCCCCCGCATTGCGGACGTTGATCCGATAGATGTCGTCGATGGAGGTACGGTCCGCAGCCTCCGCCTGTACCTGGACCTGCCAGGTGCGGCCGAAGAGATTCATGTCATTGACATAGAAACCGCCGAGCGAGGTCTGCAGCGCCTGAAAGACATCGCTGAGGGACAAGCCGAGGATCTGCGCCTTGTCGCGATCGATATCGAGATAGATCGAGGGATTGGAGGCTGAATAAGTACTGAAAACCCGCGAAAGCTGGGGATCCTGATTGGCGGCCACCAGAAGGCCACGAAGCACTTGCGCCAATGTCTTGGGATCGCCACTGCGCAGGTCCTGCAAAACATAGGTAAAGCCGCCGCCCGTGCCGAGGCCGACGATCGGGGGAGGGGCGAGCGGCACGACTGTGCCGCCCTGAACCTGGCGCAAGCGCGTGCCGAGACGCGCCAGCACGGCCGCCGCTCCCTGTCCTTCGCCTGAACGCTCGTCGAAGGGCTTCAGGGTAACCACAATGAAGGCGGCATTTGGCTGCGAATAGTTATCGATGAAATTGAGACCGATCACGGATGTGAAATCGGCAACGGCGGTTTCCTCGCGCAGGGCCTTTTCTGCCTGCTGGATTACTTCGGTCGTGCGGCCAAGCGAGGCCCCGCCCGGCAGCTGCACGACGACGAAGAAGGCACCCTGGTCGTCTTCCGGCAGAAAGCCGGTGGCCGTCGCCTTGCCGAGAGCATACACGCCACCCATCGCAGCGGCCACGCAGACAAGGCCGATGGTCGCAAAGCGCACCAGCCGGGCAACGGCCGCACCATAAGAGTCTCGGACACGGTCGATGGCGCGCATGACCATGCCGATCGGTCCTCGTTTGGGTCCATGCGAGCCGGATTTCAGCAACACCGCACAAAGGGCTGGGGACAAGGTAAGGGCGTTGATAGCCGAGAGGAACATGCCCACCGCCACCGTGACCGCGAACTGGCGGAACAGCTCGCCGGAAAGGCCAGGGATGAAGGCGACCGGCACGAACACCGAGAGCAGCACGAGGGTGATGGCGATGATCGGCGCGGTGATTTCGCTCATCGCCTTCTTGGTGGCATCTGCCACAGAGAGTGCGGGATTTTCCTCCATCACGCGCTCGACATTTTCGACGACCACGATAGCGTCATCGACGACGATGCCGATCGACAGCACGATGGCCAGGAGGGAAACGGTGTTCGCCGAATAGCCGATCGCGTTGAGCGCGATAAACGTCCCGATCAGGCTGACGGGTACGGCTAGCGTGGGGATCAGGGTCGCCCGGAGGCTGCCGAGGAAGAGGTAGACCACGATGACGACGAGGACGAAGGCCTCGATCAACGTCTTCTGCACTTCGTGGATGGTATCTTTCACGAAGACTGTGGGATCGTAAGTGATCTTCCATTGTAGATCGTCGGGAAAACGCGCCGACAGCTCCCCCATGCGAGTCCGGATGGCGTCGATGGTCGAGATCGCATTGGCGCCGGGCGCCTGGTAGATGGCGAGCACCGAGGCTGGACCACCGTTGAACAGCGTCTCGCGGTCGAGATTGGCGGCGCCCATCTCCACGCGGGCGACATCGCCCAGACGCAGGAGGGAACCATCCGGATTGGTTCTGAGCACGATGGCGTTGAACTCTTCGATCGAGGAAAGGCGGCCCTTGGTCAGCAGGTTCAACTGCAACTGCTGGTCGTCGGAGATCGGGCGGGCGCCGACACGGCCGACCGCGGCCTGGATATTCTGCGCCTGAATGGCCTTGATGATGTCGTTGGTGGTGAGGTTGAGACCGGCGAGACGATCAGTGCGGATCCACGCCCTGACGGCATAGTCCTGCGGTCCCCAGAGAGTGGCGTCGCCGACGCCGGGAGTGCTCTTGATGTCGTCGAGGATGTTGATGGTCACATAGTTCGAGATGAAGAGCGGATCATAGCTGTGCTTGGGCGAGTAGACCGCCAGCACGCCGAGCAGTGCCGAGGATTTCTTCTTGACGGTGACGCCTTGCTTCTGCGCCTCCTGCGGCAGTTTCGAGAGCGCAGTCTGCACGCGATTGTTCATGTTGACGGTGTTGATGTCTGGGTCCGTGCCCAGTTCGAAGGAGCCCGTCAGGCTATAGCTGCCGTCATTGCCGCTCACGCTCTTCATGTACATGAGCTTGTCGACGCCCACGACCTGTGCCTCGATGGGCTGGGCGATGGTGGAATCCACCACATCGGCCGAAGCGCCGGGATAGGTGGTCGTCACCGAAACCTGCGGCGGCACGATATCGGGATATTGCGCGACCGGGATGGCCAGGAGGGAGAGAAGGCCGGCGATTACCGTAACGATCGCGATGACGATGGCGAGACGGGGGCGATCGACGAAGACGGAGGAAAGCATGAACCTAGCCTCCGGTATTCAGGGCGGGCGCAGGACTGGGCCGCACCGCGACACCGGGGCGAATACTCTGGAAACCATCGGTAATGACAAGCTCGCCACCGTTCAGGCCGCTCGACACCACGGCGTTCGCGCCGCTACTCCCTTGCGTCTTCAGGCGCCGGATCGCCGCTTTGCCATCCTCCACGATGAAGACATAGACCCCCTGCTGGTCCGCAATGAGGGCGGATTGAGGAACGACAACGCGTTCTTCCGGTGTGCCGGCCTCGAGCTCGACCTTGACCAATTGTCCGTCGACCAGGGTCTTCGTTGGATTGGCGATATCGCCGCGTACGATCAGCGTATCGGTCGAACGATCGACGCTTACATCGAGAAAACTGATCTGTCCGATCTGGTCATAGAGCGTGCCGTCCGAGAAGCGGATTCGAAGCTTGATCGATTTTGGATCGTTGACTTTTCCTGCCTTCTGGGCGGCCGTGATATCCCGCTGGCTTACGGGAAAGGTCACATACATCGGATCCTGGCTGACGATGGACGTCAGCTCACCGCTGTCGGGTCCAACCAGGTTGCCTTTGGAGACGGCGGTCATGCCGATGCGACCGGAGATCGGGGCGGTGATATCGGTATAGCCAAGATTGATCTTGGCTGTGTCGAGATTGGCGCCGGCGGAAATCGTGGCCGCCTTCGCCTGGGCTTCCTGAGCGACAGCCTGGTCGAAGGCGACAGCCGTACCGGCATTGCGCTCGAGCAACTGCTGAGCGCGCTGGCGCTGAATGCTCGCAAGCGTGAGTTCAGCCTGGGTTCGCTGGAGGGTACCTTCCGCCTGTTGGACGTCGGCGTCGAAAAGGGACTTCTCGATCCGGTAGAGCGGCGTGCCGGCCTTGATCGTGTCGCCTTCCCGGAAGAGCACGTCCTCAAGTACACCCTTGACGCGTGCGCGGATTGCCACTTTTTCAGGAGCTTCTACACGTCCTACGAACTCCAGCGCATTCGAGATCGGTTTAAGCTCAGCGGGAGCGGCCACGACCGAGACACCCGCCTCATCTGCGGCACGGGTGGAAAGCACAGGCATGAGATGAAAGGCTGTCGCGAGCAGAATGATAGCCGTATTTTTTTGTAGAATGGCAGGCAGATTTTCTCTCTTAAGATCCACCACTTTAAACCTCCCGCTCCTGACGGCTTATTACGTAGAGTCATAAGAAAAATAGCGACGCTTGATCTGAAAAATGTCTGAACAATGAGCGTGCATGGATTTAATATACCTTTAATATCATTAATTATACGATATTCTCCAAGGGAAAAATTCCGGTATTAAATCCAAGCGCGAGCCCGCTTGATTTGTTGTTGTCTATATTGGAATAGTGTCTTCTTCTCTGGTATGCCTAGTACTCTAGAAGTAAATATGAAATCATAGATTGTTGCCAGAGATTTAAGATTTATGACTTCATTACTACAAATTGTTGACGAAATATTTCATAAAAGGTATCTTTATTGGAAATATATTTCAAAATAACCTTGTCGTGCTTTTGAATTTCTAAACCTCCCATATTTCTGCTATGTCTATTTTAGAAGAGGCTACAACACCGATCATTTGCCCTCTATTGTCCAAACAGGCATTGTACTTTGGAGCAATGCCCCTCCTATTGAGGCTTGCGCAAATTTAGGTGAGCAGTCCCATTTTTTCTCGTCTTTTCAGATGTTTGGCTTAAAGCGCGAGGTGATATAGGGTAGTATAATACCTGATTCAAGGCGATAGGTGGCAGCCTTTCACGATCAACATCTGTCGTGACTCGATAATGGGTTGTGTTACAACTTATTGCGTATGGCTTTAATCACTTGGCTATCCAAGCGGTATGGCAGTAACTGTCAGATGCGCCCTTTAGGTAAGTTAATGCTCTGCCTTTTGGTGTCCCTCGCTGCCGAAGTGCCGACTGCTCGGGGGCAGTCTGCACGTGCGATGCTGGTGCACCCAGAGCCCAACGTCAGCAGTTCTTTCCATGCCGTGGTCTTCTCCGCGTTACGTGCTGCCGTGAACCAGAATGCTGCCGCGCCTGTAACACTCAACGGGAAGAATCTGGATCTCCGGCGGTTCAATGAGCCCCGTTGCGAGGAAGGCCTGGAGAACCATCTCCGCGTAAAATATGAGGGTCGACCAATCACAGTCATCGTAATGGTGGGTGCGGCGGCACTCGACTTCGCGCCGAGCTGGTGGACGCGGCTTTGACTGCTCGCAAGATTATTGGGGCTCATGAGGGTCGGATTCAAGTAGAAAGTGGGCCTGGGGGAGGAGTTGAGTTTCGAATCAGACTTCCTGTAATTCAGTAAACATTGGGGGGAAGGACAAATGCGTATACTGATACATCTCGTCGACGATGATATGTCTTTTCGGACCGCGCTTGCACGTCTCTTGCGCACATTCGGCTATGATGTCGAGACTTACAGGTCGGCAGGGGAGTTTTTGAAGAAGAGGCCGGACAGCAATATACCGTCCTGTATTTTGCTCGATGCACAGATGCCTGGACTGAGTGGCCCAGAACTGCAAGAGCGCCTGGCCGAGCTCGGATCGACTCTGCCGATCATCTTCCTGACCGGTCATGGTGACATACCGATGAGCGTGAGGGCGATCAAGGCCGGGGCGGAGGACTTTCTGACCAAGCCGGTGTCCAAGGATGCTCTCATCAACGCGATCGGCCGTGCAATGGCGACTTACTCCGCAGCGCGTGATCGGGACGCACAATTGCGATGTCTGCGCATCAGGGTGGGGACCCTCACGCCGCGGGAAAAGGAGGTCTATGAACTCGTCGTGCAGGGCAAGCTCAACAAGCAGATCGCGTTTGATCTGGGCACGACCGAACGGACGATCAAGGCGCACCGGCACAAGGTGATGGAGAAGACGCAGGTGCGTTCGCTGGCGGAACTTGTCTCGATCGCGGAACGCCTCGGGACTCTGTCGAGTGCGCGATTGGCCTCCGAAGACCTCCTGCAATCCTTAAGAATTGAGAGCGGTTCGACGAACTCGCACTGGAACTACGCTTCATGATGATGACCACGCGTAGCCGGCCCTGCGCACTGTCAGAGTCGAAGTAACAGTAAGATTACCCTTGAGCTCGTTAAGACATTGTTTGGTTTGCTAAATGCGTTGCCAGAGTTAGCAAGGGGTATCGTCCCTTGGCTGAAAAAGGTATTGTGAGGTGTGGCGTTTGTATTTGTCTTCTTCGTTTGATCGAATTGTTGAGGCGGGGATCGGAGGGCCATTCCGAACCAGTTGGTTGACTGCTATTGCCCGTGGGTTCCTCGCTTTCGTGCTGCTAAACCATTTCGTCCCTTTGGCGGTGCGCGGCGAAACCCTGCCCAAGTCCGTTCTCGTCATCGAGGAGGCCGATGCAAATCGAGGTCCTTACTACACAACGATGTTTTCAGCTTTGCGGGCGCGCCTCTACGCATCCAATCGGCCGCTTTCCCTCTATATCGAAAACCTCGATCTGCCCTTCTTTGAAGGCCCCGAATATGAGGAGACTTTAGAGCAGTTCCTCGCACGGAAATACCGTGATCGGCCCATCGACGTCGTTATCACCATCGGACAGGGAGCGCTCAGACGCGCTATTGACTGGCGCTCCCAGATTTGGTCGGGCGCGGCGATTGTTTTCGCGGATGTCACCGACGACGCAATTGAAGCCCGCAACTTGCCAGCCTATGTCACCGGCAGAACGATAAAGCTCCGGCTCGAGGACATGGTAGAGGCTGCGCACGCGATCGTTCCTGGCCTCGAGCAGGTGGTAATCGTCGGCGCGCCCTTCGACTCCCAGGCCGCCATCGCTTTCAAGCGGTTTGCCAACGAAATCCCGGCGATATCGCCGAACGTAAAGGTTGCCGATCTCACCGGTCTGCCCATCGCGGAATTGAGCAAACGAGTTTCGGCGTTACCCGAGAAGAGCGCAATTCTTTACACCCCGATCTATTCGGACGGGAACGGCGCGCAGTTGCTGCCAGCCGAAGCCGTTACACGTCTCGCCGAAACCGCGAACCGGCCAATCATCGCGAACGTCGAGACTTATATCGATCGCGGAGCAGTCGGTGGATACATGCTGTCTCCCGCCATCACCGGGGATGAAGCGGCCGGATTGGCCCTTCAAATCCTTGACGGCGTCCAACCCTCGCAAATTCCCGTCGCAGTTGGAAACTCCCTGCGACCGGTGTTCAACTGGACGGGCTTGCAACGTTGGGGCGTAGATGAAAGCAGCCTGCCTCCGGGTAGCGAAATCCGGAATCGACCCTCGCCGATCTGGAGGCAATATCCCGCGCAGACCGCAATCGTCTTTGCCGTCGTGCTCCTCCAGAGCCTATTCATCGTCGCTCTTCTCTATGAACATCGCAGGCGAAGGCGGGCGGAGTTGGAAGTGAGGGCGCGATCCAACGAACTGGCTCACGTGAATCGCAGGGCTACGGCGGGTGAGTTGTCGGCGTCCATCGCGCATGAAGTGAACCAGCCGCTTGGGGCAATTCTCGCCAATACCGAGGTATGCGAGATGCTGATTAAAAAACCGGACCTGGACGTGCAGTTGATCGAGGAGGTGCTGGGCGACATCAAGAGCGAAAACTATCGCGCCAGTGAAGTCATCGTCAGGCTGCAACGCCTGATGAGGAGAGCAGAGCCTCAGAAGGAGGATATCGAACTCAATGAGCTGGTCAAAGATGTCTTGAAATTCGTAGCGGGTCAGGCGGGAGCCCACGAGATTGATCTCGGCGAAGAACTGTCCGCCGAGCCTCTCCGCGTTCACGCTGACCCGATACAGTTGCAGCAAGTCGTGATGAACCTGATCCTCAATGCGATCGATGCTATCTGCGAAGCCGCTTCCTCAAGCGTGAGACGGGTCGTTGTCCGGACACGGCAAATGGGCAGCGACGTAGCGGAGATTGCCGTTTTCGACACGGGACCGGGCATTGCTGCAGACCGGCGGATGCGGATGTTCGAACCATTTTTCACGACCAAGCCACAAGGCATGGGCATGGGGCTATCCATCGCCCGCACGATCATCCAGGCGCATGGGGGGGCGATACGCGCCGAAAGCCGGGATGGAGGAGGCGCGGTATTCCGCGTGCAATTGCCGCTGGACGATGTCGAAGGGAGAAAGAATCAGCGCACGAGATAGTTAATGACGACACAGGTTTCCGGACTGGGGTAGCGACACGAAGTGTGCGCCTTTCAGGCACGTGAGAACCCTCGTGGCGAAGAATCCGAACCCATTGATATTGCTTGAGGAGATTGCGTATCTAGGTACGTACGTTGCAGGTTTCCCGCTGCATTTGCGACAGTGGCCATCGTTCAAGGCGTATGTTTTTTGCAAGCATCGCAGTCTCCATACCCTCTGATAAACATCGCCAGATCGGGCAGAGTTCCTGGCCGAGCTCTCCGCCGGGCCCCACCACGCAGTTTGTGACGATCGGCTCGAAAATCCTCATTAAGGACGAGGCACACCTCCGGCAAACCTGGTGCGGTTCACTGGCGGACGACAATCCAAAGGGGCCTCACTGCATTTGCTCATAAACATCAACGAGAAAATGATCGAAATTATCGACGCGAATGAAGCCGAGCCGCGGAAACTCCGTGTCCGTCACGACGTAATACCAACGGCCCTAATCATTGACCGATATGGGCCCAATCACGCATTCCGATTGA
>NZ_BSPC01000053.1 GCF_030160835.1 Labrys miyagiensis
GCCGGCGCCCGCGGCCGGGGGAGGGGGGGTGGCCGGCGGCCCTGGCGACCGCCTATGCCCTGGCCGCCGCCACGGCGGTCGACCGGGCCATCGATCTCGAGCGGCGGGCAGAGACGCTACAGCAAGCGCTGCCCAAGCTGCGTGCCAAGGGGGCGGGGCAGATCGTGACGGCGCTCCTGGCCGATGATGCACTCACGCCGGCGTCCGCACCCGGCGCCATGAGCGATCGCGCCTTGCGCCGCCTGTTCGACCGGCTGGTCGAACTCGGTGCCGTGCGCGAGCTTAGCGGCCGGCCAAGCTTCCGGATCTACGGGCTCTAGTCATGGCCAAGCCAAGATCCGCACCCGTGCTTGACCGCGAGCTTGCCGACCTGCCGCCGGCCGTGCGCTGGCGGCAATGGATGGGCCGGGTCGAGGCGGTGATCTTTGCCTCGCCCCAGCCGGTGGGCCGCGAGGACCTGGCCAAGCTGGTGGGGGAGGGCGCGAACCTCGATCTGCTCATTGACGACATCCGGGCCGAGCTGGTCGATCGGCCCTATGATCTCGTGGCCGTCGCCGGCCGCTGGCAGCACCGCACTCGGCCCGCCTTCGCCGGCGCCATCCGCGCCAGCGAGCTGACCGCTGCGCCGCGGCCGGAGCTGACGCCGCTGGAAGCCACTGTTTTGCTGGCGATCGGCTATTTCCAGCCGGTGACACGGGGCGAGTTGTCGAAAATGTTCGGGCGGGAAGTTTCTCGGGACCTGATCGCCAATCTGCGCAGCGACGGCTTTGTCGGGACGGGGCCGCGCAGCCCCCAGCCGGGCGCGCCCTACACCTATGTCACCACGCCGGGCTTCCTGGAGCATTTCGGATTCCAGACCCTGCGCGACCTGCCGGACCTCGAGATGCTGGAGGATGCCGGCCTGCTCAGCAAGGCGCGGCTGCTGGCCGAGGACCTGCAGGCGGTTCCCGGTGAAGGCGAGGGCGAGGACGATGCTGTCGAGGAGGCGGAGGACATTTCGGTATTTGGCGGTGCTTTCGACGACTGAGCGGCCATCATCTGTCGGTTTGCCAATGGTCTCGAAGCTGGGAATGTCATATAGGACGGTTATTCCCCTGTCATAAGCGCATCTCCATGAAGCCCCCACTTAAGCCGTTCACCGTCGAGGTGAAGCGCTCGCGTTCCACTACCTCCTTTACAAAGCCGATCAGCAGCGCGCCGCCCGCGTTCCTTGAAACCATGCCGGCACCTGCCCCGGTCGCGCCTTCTCAAGCCCGCCAGTTGGCGGAGCAGCTGTTTACCTCCCTGAGCGTGAACTCGAGTGCCGCGCCCGAGACGAAGGTGACGGCGGAGAGCGTGTTTCGGACAGTGGCTCCGCGCGCTGCAACGGTGGAGGAGCCGACCGCTGAGACGACGGCGAAAGCTCCCACGACACAGGTGCCGACCGTAGAGGTGACTGTTCCAGCCAAGCCCCGCGAGCCGCGCGCGGGGAAGATGCGAACTTCCCTTGCACCCGCGAACAAGGCCATGAAGCCGAACAAGCCGAATCCCGTGAAGGCGGCGGCGCTCAGCGCTCCCGCGCGTGTTCAGCAAGATCCGCGCACCAAGCCTGCGGAGATGGCGTCGCCCCCGGTGAAGATCGATGAGGGTGCAGGCCTGCCGTCGGCGCCTGGAGCCGAACGCCAGGGGCGTCAAACTTGGGGTTGGGGTCCCGGCGAGCGCTGGATGAAACGGCTGCGGTATTTGCGCTGATATGGCGCGAAGACCGTCTGGGTGGATGCGAAGGGCGGCCCAGGAATGGTGGAGGGGCGATGACCAGCGTGGAAGAATTCAATCAGCGCCTCAGCGCCACCAAGGATGTCCTGGTCGGGCTTCAAAACAGCGACCTGGCCCTTGTGCCACTCCAGGAGGACGAACTTCGTTTGCGTGCGCGGTCCCTGGTGAGCTTTCTGGCCGGGACGGACGGCGATGGCATGGCGTCGCCGCCGTGGCTTGCCGACGTTGCCGCCAGCGCCGAGGATTACCTCATGCACTGCCTGCGAAGCAGCATGGCCGCAGGCAGTCGGGCGCCGATGGTGTCGGCGCCACCCCGGGACCCGCCGATCAACTCGAAGCCCCAACCGTGGTGGCGTTTCTGGGGCCGGTAGCCGACGACGGCTCCATGACGAACAGACACATCCCAACGCCGCCGGCGTTGCCTGCATCGAGGTCGGACCAAATTAAGGATCGAAGTGCACGATTGCGCCATCGATGGCAGCGGCGAGAGAGCCTATGAGCAAAGATTTGATCCTGCTGGATGGTCTCGGCATTGCGCACAACGAGCTGATTCCGTCCGGAACCATTGCCATCATTCTGAGGGATGGTGGCGTGCGCGTCGTCCCCGCAGAAAAATTGCGAGAGACAATCAAGGAAATCGGCAGCGACAAGGTCGAGGGCCTGACGATGTCGCCTTCCGATTTCGAGAAGCTGCAAGTGGTAGTCGATCGCCGAAACGCAGATAACTCTCCCGACGATGCCGGTGAAGATCAGGTATAAGCTCTCGATCAAGCAGGAAGGCGGGATCTCGCAGATCATAAGGCTATCTTCTGAAACCCCCTCGCTGAGCTTTGCAAAAATAGCGTCCGCCGTCATGTCGGAGTGCATGGCGTCGGGACAAGATTTGTTCCCTCAGACACGCTAAGCGAATAGCTAAAACATTTCAGTTAGTTGAGGGGATCACTCGTTCGGACCCACTTGAGTTGCGTTGAGGGTCGAGGCATTGCTTTGACGTCAGATGTTGGGGCTTTTCGGCCCTCTCGCTGCCTTGGCTGCCAACTCGGATCATCTGGTCCTCGTTCGTTCCTACTTATCGTGTCTGCGGGAGTAAATCTTGTTCCGACCCCGAATCGTACCTCGGACGGCAGGTGAAGGCAGTGTGTCGTAAGATGCAGTTCTCGTTCTCGGACTTTGTCGTAATGGATATCTAATATTGGCTTGGCATGCTGTTTGGTAGGCAGGAATCCAAGGGGCTTGGTGTTACTGTTGTTCGGGAATCGCGTTGAATGTGTGTACCCACCATCCTCTCAGCGTCAGGGTCGGCTGTTATTCTGCTCGCGGTGTCACCCTTGTTGCCAGCCTTGGGTCAGGAAGCCTCGCCCTATTCGGTGCTGAATTTCTCCTCGCAGCCGGCGGCGGCGCCTGACTGGATCGTGACGCTTGGAGCCGGCGCGCAATATGGCCCAAGCTATGAGGGGGCCTCGAAGACGAATTTCTCGGTGCTGCCGTCCGATCTCGACATTCGCCGCGCCGGCGAACCGGAAGGCTTCAGCGCACCCGATGACGCCTTCACCTACAGCGTGTTCGACAGCAATGGTTTCTCCTTCGGACCCGCTGCGGATTTTCGGGCCGGCCGGTCCCGCTCGGACGACCGCTCCCTCGCCGGTCTCCATTCGCTGCCCTTCACCATCGATGCCGGTGTTTTCGGGGAATATTGGTTTATCGAGGACCGGCTGCGCGCGCATATCGAGATCCGCCAGGCCCTGCACGGACAGCAGGGGATGGTGGCGGATCTTTCGGCCGACTGGGTCCAGCCCTACCAAGCCTTCACCTTTTCGCTCGGCCCCCGGCTGTCGCTGGCCAATGGCACCTATATGCGCGATTCCTTCAGCGTTTCCAATGGCGAGGCCGCACAGAACGGTCTGGTTACGCCCTATCGCGCCACCAGCGGCATCAAGTCCGTCGGCGCGTTGGCGTCCGCCGCCTATCGCTTCAACCCCGCCTGGAAGGCCACGCTCTATTACAAATATGATCGTCTCGTCGGGAACGCGGCCGATAGCCCGATCGTCTCGCGCATCGGCTCGTCCAACCAGAGCACGGTCGGGCTGGATCTCAGCTATTCCTTTGGCGTGAAGTTCTGATCCACAAAAGCAAGTCTTGTGAAGGGAGGAACAGATTCTCCAATTGCACTCAATGTTATGAACAATGCAGGGAAACGGGGCGTCGCCTCGTGCAGCATTGTCGGTACTTCGCTTAGACTCCCAACTCCTTTCGCGTCTTTCACACATGGCGAACCGCCAAGGCTCCTTGTGCGGAACTACAACCAATACATATGTGCAGCCGGATGAAGCACCGCCGGCACCCCGCACGGGGCGCCGAAGCCGCCAGATATTACAGGTCCGCGGCAAATGCTGCGAAAGTCAGGTAGCTCTTGCGATGCTCCCACACTGGCGAGGGGAACCTTATGGGCCCCACGACTTCGAGGCAGTCAGCGCGAATTCGTGAGCTAGTAGTGGGTGGCGGTGAACGTATTACCGCTGACCTTCCGCCGTTATAATTCTCCTATAAGTGCATGCAGCTTACACTTACTAAATGCGCACTCTCAAAGATCGCGTCATTGAAAGCTTCGCCGCAGGGGTCGGGCTGCCATATAATGCCTGTTATTGCTTTGCATTTTGCGCTGGCCTGGCAATTTCCCATTATTTTGTGCGCCACCAACATTTCGGTTTTTTCGTCTATTTGCTGACTATGACGCTGTTGGTCCTCGCCGGGGTTGCACCCGTTTTTGGGCTGTCGGTATGGGCGAAAATATTCCTTCGGCGAAAAGCAAGAGCATCCAATCAAGCCACTCAGGACCCGGGCGGTGTGACTGTTCGTTTTGCATCCGAACAGAAATACCAGCGCCCCTCTCGCGAATGAAAACGGACGCATGGACGTTCAAAGTTTCATGGGATTTTGGTCGAACGATCGGCGACGACTGAGAACAAAATGAAGGCAACAGGAGTGAGCTGCCGCTGAAGCCAGCATTGGATTACCTGTCATATCAGGCACCCAGCAATGCCTCGTAATTTCCACACTCCGTGATGCGGCCTCCAACTTTTGTAGCTCACACCAATAGGGAATAAGCCCTGTATGGTCCTCGAAAGCCCGTCATCACAGCCGCAACACTGGCATGGGGGTTTGGCACGGGTCTTGCGAAAGGACAGGAAGAGTTTTCCTTCAAGAGAAAGGCGAGGTTCGCAATGCCTGACATGGCTCCTGGCGTACCCTGCTTGCTGCAACCTCGACGAAGCTCTCACGATGAGCGAATGCGCCGATATTCTTTTCGAGGCTGCCGTTTTCCGCAGCTGGCTCGGTATCGAAATGCGATGCCAAGCTGGCCTCCTGGGTTCGGCGAGCTGCATGGCGGGATTGCTGCAACGCGGCCGCAATGCGCCTAACGAGGTCTCGTAGGGCATTCGCATCGATGCGACCTTCCTCTCCTCCCACAGGAAACAGGACGTCTATCTCACGTTCGCTAGCAATGGCATTTGCCAAGACTGCGGCCGGGCGATCGTAGGCGCGGGTGCGTTGGGCACCACGGCAGAGGGTGGGTCTATCGCCGCAAACATAGTAGGATCGCAAAGAAAGAATGCAATAGGTGATAACTTTATCTCTATTCAGCAACTGGCTAGGCCGGTCAATCCGGTGGAAATTGGTTGGTGCATTCGGCGCGATCAGTGTCATCCCCATGCTCATCGCGACGAATTATGCAACCCAGATTGTGGCGTCGGCATTCGAAGATAATGTCGAGGAGTGGCTTTTCCAAACATCTCACTTCTTTATCGCGAATATCCTGGATGAACGACGCGAGACCGCGAGCATTGCAGATGCTCTCGCAGAAGGGGGTAATCTGACTCCATTGGTATCAGGAACGTCGCATGAACTCCCCACCAGCGTCTCGCGTTTGATGAGTGCGCTCGGCTACGATCTACTCCTGATATCGGACGACCAAGGAAAGATTATCTTCTCCTCCAAGCCGCAAAACAGCTTCAAAAGTGTTCCGTTCGGCGAAGGTCAAAGACTGTACCTCGATAACAACGATGGTCGGCCAACACTCATGGCTGGCGGGTCCGGCAATCTGATTTATCAGGGACAAAGCTTTCATATCCTAATCGGTACCTTCGTTGACAAAAGTTTCATCAATAACATAGGTGTACTATCCTCGCTTACCATCAAGCTTTACTATGACATAAGTGGCAAATTCACTGACGTATACAACTCGGGTGCGCAAGATCAAAACGCAATTCCTCTGGAAATACTGGAAAAGCTCACGGCTACGAGAGTGGATGACTATTTGTCTGCTGACCCAAGCGGTACAGATTCGTCTATCGGCATCTACGCGCCCATCAAGGATGGCGACAATCTCATCGGCGTCTTATTTTGCGGCTTGAGGCCAGACTCGGGGATTGCCGATTGGATCACGCGAGGCAATCTCTTCATCGGGATCTTTGCGTTTGGAATGTTTCTGTCAGTCGGGGCTGGGCTAATTATGTCTCGGCTTTTGACGCGGCCTGTTATTCGCCTTGCCGAGGGCGTCAATGCAATCGCCAAGGGAGATTTCTCGCAGCGTGTGCCGGTCAGCAGGAATGATGAAATCGGGCAACTCTCCGTCGCCTTCAATTCCATGGCCTTACAACTCGAGGGGTTGCGCAAACTGGAGGCCAAGCTGCGGCGGCGCGAACGTATGGCTACGCTCGGTGAGGTGGCAGCGGGGCTGGCTCACGAAGTGCGCAACCCCCTTGGTATTATCAAGACGTCGGCCGAGTTGCTGGAGGGCAGTCCCAACTTGTCAGAAGTGGAATTGCGCCGCCTCGGCTACGTCGTTGACGAGGTACGCCGTATCGACCAGCTCATTCGTGACTTTCTGGCCTTCGCCAAACCACCCCAGCGCATGGTAACCATGCTGCCCGCCGATCTCATCGACAGAGTGCTTGGCAGCTGTCAAAGCGAAATCGAACATCATCACGTTACTGTCCACGTCGAGGACGAAAGTGGGGGGGCTCTCATTAACGTCGATCGCGATCAGATGATACAAGCATGCCTGAATATTGTGCTTAACGCATTGCAGGCCCTGGAAGGCGCAACTGAATTCAATCGCCTGCCTATACAGCACCCAGTTCGCCCGAGGCTCGATATCGGGATTTCTGCGGAGGGCGAAGAAGTACATCTCATTTTCGCCGATAACGGACCCGGCATATCCCCCCTATTGATCGATCGCATTTTTGACCCATTCGTGACCACCAAGGATGCTGGTACCGGGCTTGGCCTAGCGAGGGTCTTCGCAATTGCGGAAGGCCACGGCGGATGGATCGAGGCACGCAATGGCGTGCACGCGGGCGCGATCTTCGAGCTCGTAATTCCACGATTCCAGCACTCGATAGGAGATCTTCTCAACGATGCTGATCGTTGACAACGAGGTTCAGTGCCCTGCCAGAAACTCAGGACGCAAGCGTCGTGCTCTGATCAAATCGAGTTGTAACTCGCTTTCAGGTATGCCGAAGGCATCGACGACATCGATGCGGCTATTGGCATCAGCGCTGACGATATTGGCGATCGTGTCGAGGAGATAGGCGTCGCAGCTTGCAACCAGTTTGTCGGCGACCATAACACAGGGAAACGCGAGCCTTTGATTGGATTGTGCATGAGCCTCTCGGCGGCAAGCATGTGGCCGAATTTGGGGACCGCGACAGCGATTCTTTCAGGCAAACGCTCGTCCGAAGGTCTCGACGCGACGCCGAACATACTCATCGCCGACAATGTTATCACTCGCGGCTAACAGAACTTCGACCAATCGCTCGCTGAACGGAAGACGGAAAAGAACAGCTATACCGACTGGCCAATGATCGTGTCGACAAACCTGCGAGCCTGGTAAGGCAAATCACGAACCTCACTCAGACTGATGGAACAGCCCAAAATCCGGCGCAGTAATCAGGAGGAAAGACCAGATATTGTGAATCAGCAAATATATTATGGGCGCCGACCTCCATTGAGGCACCACGCTTTGGCTCATTCTCAAATTCATACCTGCGGTGTGAAAACCGATTGGATAGTAATAACTAGCGACGTGTCCAGACCTGCGACTGGCAGAATATTTTCATCAGGCAGCCCTTTAATATCAGTGAGTTGCCTTGAACAGCGCCTGTGCCGTCATAAGTTTGGTTGTCATCTGGGTCCGTTAATTGACCTGTGTAACTACCGCCGCTACCAGTAAGTTTCCCGATCTGGCGGCCGGCGTATTCGCCTTCCTCGATAGTGCCGCAATAGCCATCCCCGCAGTGGTTGATCACGACCGTATCGCCGTCCGATGTCTTCCACTCACCGATGATCATGTCCTCAGCGTAGGCGACGCCAACCATTGTGCAAATTGCACCTAAAAGAACCCCAGTTGTTACGAGTGTACGAAACATGGTGGCCCTAATGCCCTCATTTTTCTGAAACCTGACGTAGCTTTTGTAGACTTCAGCCACAGGAATACTCGAGCACAGCAATCGCTTGGCGGAATATGAGCTTCCTATCTCCGAAGACGCGATATTCTATGACCATCGCCACGGTCCCAAGCCGCTGATTTGATGAGCAGAGTTACAATAATCAAAACTGGTTTAGCTTCTATCTAGCCAAAAGGATGTTTTGACGAGATCCGGTCACCACGCTGACGTCAACCTTCCCTCATTTAAGTACAGGCACTATTAGAAGGTCACTAGGAGCCGAGGCTAGTTACAAATTTGCGACACAAGGAAGGGTCCCACCAGCACGCTGTGCAGAACTCTACTCGGGCTAGTCGCCTAATTTGGATATAATCAGTGTATGTTAGCCTTCAAACGTTTCGGTCTTGTCGGAGTTCTACCCATGGATCGTCGCAAATTCTTGCAATTGGCCGGTATCTTGGCGACCTCAATGTCGCCGAGCATCGGAAAGGCCAATTCGACCGTACCTGTTATGTTCGACTGGGGGATGGCGCCGCCGCTGGATGGCCGCGAGAGCTTCGTGAACTGG
>NZ_BSPC01000054.1 GCF_030160835.1 Labrys miyagiensis
TGATCTCTATCTTAACCGCAGGCGCCCTCCCGCGCAGCGGGTTCGTTCATCGGCCCCTAAGCGGATAATTGCAGCCCCTCTTGGACAGTTGTCGGAGTTCCTACAAGCGGACTTTCCCATTGTCTTAGGAGAGTCAGAAGAGACCCTGATGCTTCCAGAACATATGGCATACGAGAATTGACATTTCTTGCGCTTTATGCCTTACTCCTCCCCGGACTGAAGCGCAGCGCCGATCCGGGTCGGCCGGCCGCTTCCGCCCACCTCGGTTGATCCGGCTTTCGCCGGCGGCGCGCCAGCCGCTTTGCTTTTTCCGTCCGGCTCGTCTTGGCTGCACACCAGGATGGGGCGGAGGGGCGAGGGATCATGCAGGCCGGCTCGTCGCCTTCGGGCGGCGAGGGTTCTCGCCTTCGGCTTTGCCGAGGGTTTGATTCCGGTCCGTTCGGCCTGCGTACGGGGCTTGATGAGGAACCTGTGGGATCGGCGGTCCGTGGAACCGCCCTGCGATCCCTTTGCGATGGGAAGGGCTCTTCGGTCCGGCGTGCAAGGCCGGAGCGGAGGTCCGTCTGGAACCAGGGCCGGTTCGCCGGTCCTGGCGGCGGCGACAGCGAGGACAGGGCTGTCGGCGCCGGCAAGCGGGGCGAGAGATCGCTGCGTGCGCTCCTCTCGCCATCGCCCGTTCCGTGGGCGAGATGATGTGCGGAACCGATGGCTTGCCTGGCTCGCAAGCCGCAGGCGCCTGCATCGTCTGACCGGCATGGCTTGGATAAGGAGGGGCCGCGCCTTCCTGTCCTCTTCATGCCCGTCCATCCGGCGGCCTGGAGGCGCTCAAACCGGCAAGGCCGAAAGGCCAAGCCGGGGATGAGGCTCCGGGCGATGGACATGTCCGGGCCTGGCGCGCGCTGTCGGCGCGCGGGCTGGGATGAAGGCAGGGGCGACGGCGGCCGCATCGACAGGCTGCCATGCACTCCACCGAACACAGGATCGCGGCTGCTCTGCGGCCGCCGTCGCCCCGCTCTTCTTGCATAGCCCGGCCCGCTCAGGGCGCGGAAAGGCGAACCCGTGGGCTGATGACAGGGGAGGCTATCCCTTCAGGACTCTACAGGAAGTGCACAGGAATCCTTCCCCGACTGCGGGGAAGGATTCCTGTGCCCAACATCGCAAGACAGAGATGTGGGAATGACGAACGCCGGACTCTCGATACGCTCGCGCAAATTTCACCGGATTGCTTAGCCCCTTCGCAACAGTTCTTATATACTGCCAGGGACCTCTCCTTCATTTCAAATTCCCCGGCCGAACGACTTCCCTCTTTTTCCCGACAAGCCTACAAACAAAGTGATTTCAGGAGAGTGCCATGGCTGGCGCACCCATTTCGTCGACATCTGCCACCGCGCCATCCGACACCGTCCCGACAGGGCGCGTCATCCTGGTTTCCGCCGCCGCGGCGATGGGCGGCTTCCTGTTCGGCTATGATACCGCCGTGGTGAACGGTGCCGTCGGCGCCATCCAGAAATGGGCTGATGTCGGCAATGCCCTGCTCGGCTTCTCGGTGGCGAGCGTGCTGCTCGGCTCGGCGGTCGGCGCCTGGTTCGCCGGGCCGCTCGCCAACCGCTATGGGCGCCTCGCCATGATGCGGGCGGCCGCGATCGCCTTCTTCGTCAGCGCCATCGGCGCCGGACTGCCCTGGGATATCTGGTCCTTCACCGTGTTCCGCCTGATTGGCGGTGTCGCCGTCGGCATCGCCAGCGTGATCGCTCCGGCCTATATCGCTGAGGTCTCGCCGGCCAATCTGCGCGGACGCCTCGGCTCGCTGCAGCAAATGGCGATCGTCACCGGCATCTTCGTGGCGCTCCTGTGCAACTACGTCCTGGCTTATGGCGCCGGTGGGGCGGAGAAGACGCTGGGGCTCGGGCTCGAGGCCTGGCGCTGGATGTTCATCGTGGAGGCCGTTCCCGCTATCGTCTATGGCGTGATGGCGAGCCTCATTCCGGAATCACCGCGCTATCTCGTCTCGAAGGGCGACATGAAGGACGCCCTCATCGTCATTCGCCGCTTCCTCGGCAATAAGCCACCCGCCGAGACCCGCGTCGCCGATATCCGCAGGACGCTCGGCGTCGAGGAAAAGCAGACCCTTGCCGACCTCAAGGGCCCGGCTGCGGGCCTGCTGCCGGTGGTTTGGGTCGGCATTTTCCTGTCGGTGTTCCAGCAATTCGTCGGCATCAACGTGATCTTCTACTATTCCTCGGTGCTCTGGCAGGCCGTCGGCTTCACCGAAGCGGATTCGCTGAAGATCACCGTGATCACCTCGGTGACCAACATCGCCACCACCCTGATCGCCATCGCCCTGGTGGACAAGATCGGCCGCAAGCCCTTGCTGCTGCTCGGTTCCCTGGGCATGACGCTGACCCTTGGCACCATGGCCTATATCTTCGGCACCGCGCCGACTGCGATGGTCAATGGCGCCTCGCAGCCGGTGCTCAGCGATACTGCCGGCCTCGTCGCCGTCGCCGCCGCCAATCTCTATGTCGTGTTCTTCGGCATGAGCTGGGGGCCGGTGGTGTGGGTGCTGCTCGGCGAGATGTTCAACAACCGCATCCGCGCCTATGCCCTGGCACTGGCCGCCGCCGCCCAATGGGTCGCCAACTTCCTGGTCTCGCAGACCTTCCCGCCGCTGGCCGCCGCCGGCCTCGGCCTCGCCTATGGTTTCTACGCCACCATGGCGCTGATCTCGCTGTTCTTCGTCTGGCGCTTTGTCACCGAGACGAAGGGTCGGGAGCTCGAGGAGATGTAGGAGCTGGGAGCGCGGACGTCTCGTCCATAGGCGCTAACTTAAGCCGGTGAGGGTGCAGGAATCCCTCCCCGACTTCGGGGAGGGTGGACCGGCGAAGCCGGGACGGGTGGGGGAGAGTGGCGCGACAACGCAGAAATAAGCAGATGTCGCGCCACTCTCCCCCTTCCGACCTCACTACGTTCGTCCCAGCGCACACTTGTGTGCGCGCCTTCCCCGCAGTCGGGGAAGGAGTCGTCGCGCATTTGGGCCTTAAGTTAACGCCTATGGACGTCCCGTCCGCGCTCCCAGGGGTTACTTGGCCATGCTCTTCGCCGCCTCGACGATCACGTCCGCCACCTCCTTGGGGTGGGAGATGATCAGGGCGTGGCTGCCCGGCACCGTCACGGTCTTCGCTTTGATCGCCGCCGCCATGCTCTGTTCCAGCGAAACCGGCATCATGCGATCATCGCCGGCGACGATGTACCAGCTCGGCCGGGTCTTCCAGGCGGCCTCCGTCACCTTCTCGCCGAAGGCGCTGGCGGCGATGGGGGCTTGCGCCGCGGCGAGCACGCGGGCCTCGGCAGCAGGAACATCCGGTGCGAAATCCCTGACGAAAGCATCCGGCGCCATGGCCAGGAAACCGGTGGCGTCGGGCTTGATCTCGGCTCCGCCGGGCGTCGGCGGCGCGGTCTTGAGGAGATCCATCACCGACTGGCCCTGCGCCGGCGCCGTGGCGGCGACATAGACAAGCGCCTTCACTTTCGCATCGGTGCCGGCCTGCGTGATCACCGAGCCGCCCCAGGAATGGCCAACCAGGATGACCGGCCCCTCGGCGTCGGCGATCGCCCGTCTCGTGGCGGCGACATCGTCGGCGAGCGAGGTCAGCGGATTCTGCACCGCCACCACCTTCAGCCCCGCCTTCTGGAGGATCGGAATCACCTTCGACCAGCTCGAGCCGTCGAGCAGCGCGGCATGGACGAGCACGACGGTGTCCGCGCGAGCCGCGCTAACCAGGCCAGCGGCCAAAGCCAGGATGGCACCGGCAACCGTTCCGAGGATTTTCCTGCGCATGGCAATCTCCCTTGCTTTTCGATGGTGTGGAGATAGCGAGCCGTTTCATATATATCCAATATCATATTGGTTATAATCGATATCGGAGAGATATGTCGATACAGCGTCTGCGCCACTTCATCGCCTTGGCCGAGGAAGGCAATTTCGCCCGCGCCGCCGAGCGTTGCGGCATCAGGCAGCCACCTTTCTCGCAGTCGATCGCCAGACTGGAACGAGACAGCGGGGCGACGTTGTTCCTGCGCGCTGCCAGCGGCACGAAACTGACGCCGGCCGGCGAGGCGCTGCTGCCGGAGGCTCGCATCACCGTCAGCGCCTTCGATCGCGGCAGCGCGCTGGCCCGGCGCACCGCGCAGGCGGGGCATCCGGTCCGCATCGGCCTCGTCCATGCCGCGCTCTGGGGTGTAATGCCGGCGCTCTTGACCCTGGCACGCGACGAAGAAATTCCGGTCGAGCTCATTCAGATGCGCAGCAACGAACAGCTCGAAGCTCTCGCAGACGGGCGGCTCGACCTCGGCGTCGCCTCTCCGCCCTTCGCGATGACGGCGCGCATGCGGACCATCCCTGTCCATGGCGAGGAGATCGTCGCCGCCGTGCCCGCTTCGCAGGCTCCGGCGATGGGCGACACCATCGCCCTCGCCGAGATCGCCGATCGGCTGGTGATGTTCCCGCGCCAGCAGGGCCCGGCCCTGCATGAAGCGATCCTCGCCCTATTCGCCACCCAGGGACTGACGCCGCGCATCGTGCAGGAGACGCCGGAGATGATGACCACCTTGGCGCTGGTTGCCGCCGGCGTCGGCGCTGCCCTCCTGCCTGCCTCGGTGGCGCGGGCCCTGCCGGCCGTCGGCGTCCTCTATCGCCGCATTGCCGACGACGTCGCGGTGCCTTCCTGGCCGCTGGCGCTCGTGCACATGCCATTGCCGGCCACCAGTCCGGCGGGGCGCCTTCTTGCGGCCTGGCGGAGGAAATGACGCGTGTGGGATGGATTTTTGCCGCCGTCACTTCTATAAGCCGCGCCACAATTCACGCGGGCAGGTGCAACAAGACGTCGCCCGCAAACCGAACCAAGGCAGGACAGATGGCCGGTCATTCCCAATTCGCCAACATCATGCACCGCAAGGGCAAGCAGGATGCCAAGCGCTCGAAGCTCTTCTCCAAGCTCGCCCGCGAAATCACCGTGGCGGCCAAGCTGGGCCTGCCCGACCCGAACATGAATGCGCGCCTCCGCGCCGCGATCATCGCCGCGCGCGTCGAGAACATGCCCAAGGACAATATCGACCGCGCCATCAAGAAGGCCGCCGGCGCCGATGGCGAGAACTATGACGAGATCCGCTATGAGGGCTACGGTCCCGGCGGTGTCGCCCTGATCGTCGAGGCGCTGACCGACAACCGCAACCGCACCGCCTCGGATGTGCGCTCCTACTTCACCAAGGCGGGCGGCAACCTCGCCGAAACCGGCGCGGTGTCCTTCATGTTCGATCGCGTCGGCGTGGTCGAATACGATGTCGACAAGGGTACGCCGGACGCCATGCTGGAAGCCGCGCTCGAAGCCGGCGCCGACGATTGCCTTTCGTCGGAGGACGGCCATGAGTTCGTCTGCGCGGCCGAGAACCTCGCCGAAGTCACCAAGGCGCTGGAGGCCCTGCTCGGCGAAGCCCGCAAGTCGAGCCTGGTCTGGCGCCCGCAGAACAGCATCGCGGTGGATGACGAGACCGGCGAGAAGCTGATGCGGCTGGTCGATACGCTCGACGACCATGACGACGTGCAGCACGTCTATGCCAATTTCGAGCTGTCGGACGCCCTGATGGCGAAACTGGCGGGGTAATTCTTCCCGGGTGCGCGGACGTCTCGTCCGCCTTCGCCCTCTCCGCGAGCACTACGGTTCAAGATGCGGACGAGACGTCCGCGCACCCGGGAAACAACCATGCCCCAGCACCCCACCCGCATCCTCGGCGTCGATCCAGGCCTGCGCCGCACCGGCTGGGGTGTGATCGAGGTGCTGGCCAATCGCCTCTCCTTCATCGCCTGCGGCACGGTGTTCTCGGATGACAAGGAGGAACTGGCCCACCGCCTGCTCGCCCTGCACAAGGGGTTGACCGAGGTCGTCACCAGCTATGAGCCCGACGAGGCGGCGGTGGAGCAGACCTTCGTCAACAAGGACGCGACGGCGACCCTCAAGCTCGGCCAGGCCCGCGGCATCGCCATGCTGGTGCCGGCGCAGGCCGGGCTGTTCGTGGCCGAATATGCGCCGAACCTCGTCAAGAAGACGGTGGTCGGCTCCGGCCATGCCGACAAGAAGCAGATTCGCCTGATGATCAAGGTGCTGCTGCCCAAGGCCGATCCGAAGTCGGACGACGCGGCGGACGCGCTGGCGATCGCGATCACGCATGCCCATCATCGGACCAGCCACTCCTGGGAGCGCGGACTTCCAGTCCGCTCTTGAAACGAAGCGTCGAAGAAAAGACGATACCAGCGAGAAATTCCTGCGGACGAAGCGTTTCAAGAGCGGACTGGAAGTCCGCGCTCCCAGGGTTGCACTTCCTCCCCCGACCCTCTAGAACAAACCGTGAATTCATAACCCCGGAGGAATCATGTCCCAGGCCCGGAAAGCAGCTGCCTTCGCCGATCTGCATCGCCGCCCCGAACTCTTCCTCCTGCCCAATGCCTGGGATGCCGGCTCGGCCAAGCTCCTGGCTTCGCTGGGCTTTTCGGCCATCGCCACCACCAGCGCCGGCCTTGCCTTCAGCCATGGCCGCAAGGACGGCCAGATGTCGCGCGAGGAAACCCTCGCCAATGCCGGCGCCATCGTGTCGGCGACCGAGCTTCCCGTGAGCGCCGACCTCGAGAACGGCTTCGGCGACAGCCCCGAGGCGTGCCAGGCCACCATCCGCGATGCCGTCGGTGTCGGCCTTGCCGGCGGCTCGATCGAGGATGCCACCGGCCGCCCGGACCAGCCGATCTACGAGATCGGCCTCGCCACCGAGCGCGTGCGCGCCGCCGCCGAGACGGCCAAGGCGGCAGGCTTCGTGCTCACCGCCCGGGCCGAGAACTTCTTGCATGGCATTCCCGATCTCGACGACACCATCCGCCGCCTGCAGGCCTTCCAGCAAGCCGGGGCCGAGGTGCTCTATGCCCCCGGCCTCGTCCGGCTCGACCAGATCAAGAGCGTGCTTGGTTCGGTGGATCGGCCGGTGAACATCCTCGCCACGCTGGCGGGGCAGGACTTCTCCATTCCCGATCTCGCCGGGCTTGGCGTGCGCCGGGTCAGCGTCGGCGGATCCTTCGCCCGCGCCGCCTTCGGGGCCTTGCGCCGCGCCGCGCTCGAACTGCGCGACGAGGGCCGCTTCAGTTTTGCGAAAGAGGCGATGCCCTATCCGGAGCTGGCCGCAATCTTCGGCAAGTGAGGGGTATCGGGAGCGGGATCGCTCCTGGGACCGCGGGCGTCTCGCCTGCATCTTCCTCCCCTGCAAGCGCACCGGTTCCAGGAGCAGGCGAGCCGCCTGCGGTCCCAGGAGCGACTCCACGGTCCCAGCAATGCTTCCCATGCCGCGAATCATGGCAAAGCGCTAAAAGCGCCCTGAGAGGACTTTCATGATCGGCAAACTGCGCGGCATCATCGACAGCTACGGCGAGGATTGGGTGATCCTCGACGTGCAGGGCGTCGGCTATATCGTTTATTGTTCGAGCCGCACGCTCGCCACCCTGCCCTCCCCGGGCGAGGCAGCGGCGCTTGCGATCGAGACCTATGTGCGCGAGGACCAGCTCCGCCTGTTCGGCTTTTCCAGCGACAATGAGCGCGACTGGTTCCGCCTGTTGCAGACCGTGCAGGGCATCGGCACCAAGGTGGCGCTCGCCATCCTCTCCACCCTCAAGCCGGCGGACCTCGCCTCCGCCATCGCTCTCGGCGACAAGGCGGCGGTGGCCCGTTCGCCCGGCGTCGGCCCCAAGGTCGCCCAGCGCATCGTCACCGAGCTCAAGGACAAGGTGCCGAGCTTCGGCCATGTGCCGTCCGACGTGATCGGCCTGCAGGCCGAGCTCGGCGACAAGCGCGCCTCCGGACCGGTCAGCGATGCCGTCTCCGCCCTCGTCAACCTCGGCTATGCCCAGATGCAGGCCTCCGCCGCCGTGGCGGTCGCCCTGCGCGAGGCCGGTGAGGGCGCCGAGACCGCCAAGCTCATCCGCCTCGGCCTCAAGGAACTGGCGCGATGAAGCCGCCCCGCAAAGGACCCGCCGCCGAGCCGCCCAATTCAACGCCTAAGTCGGGCCGCCTGATCAGCGGCGACCAGCGCGACGAGGATGGCGTCGATTCCAAGCTGCGCCCGCAGGACCTGTCGGAGTTCGTCGGCCAGGCCAAGCTGAGGGAAAACCTCGCAGTCTTCATAGAGGCGGCCCGCAAGCGCGGCGAGGCGCTCGATCACGTGCTCTTCGTCGGGCCGCCCGGCCTCGGCAAGACCACGCTGGCCCAGATCGTCTCGCGCGAACTCGGCGTCAATTTCCGCGCTACATCCGGCCCCGTAATCGCCAAGGCCGGCGACCTTGCCGCCTTGCTCACCAATCTCGAAGAGCGGGACGTGCTCTTCATCGACGAGATCCACCGCCTCAATCCGGCGGTGGAGGAAATCCTCTATCCGGCCATGGAGGATTTCCAACTCGACCTCATCATCGGCGAGGGCCCGGCCGCGCGTTCGGTGCGCATCGATCTCGCCAAGTTCACGCTGGTGGGCGCCACCACGCGCGCGGGCCTGTTGACGACGCCGCTGCGCGACCGCTTCGGCATCCCGCTACGCCTGCAATTCTACACGGTCGAGGAGCTCGAACTAATCGTCAAGCGCTCAGGCCGCGTGATGGGCGCGCCGATCGCCGATGACGGCGCCAACGAGATTGCCCGCCGCGCCCGCGGCACGCCGCGCATCGCCGGCCGCCTGGTGCGCCGCGTGCGCGACTTCGCCTCCGTGCTCGGCGCCGAGACCATCACCCGCGCCATCGCCGACAAGGCCCTGCTCGCGCTCGAGGTCGACCAGGCCGGGCTCGATGCGATGGACAACCGCTACCTCAATCTGCTGGCGATGAATTTCGGCGGCGGCCCGGTGGGCATCGAGACCATTGCCGCCGCGCTCTCGGAGCCGCGCGACGCCATCGAGGACATCATCGAGCCCTATCTGCTGACACAGGGCTTCCTCAATCGCACCCCGCGCGGGCGCATGCTGACCGCGCATGCTTTCAAGCACCTGGGCCTCGCCGTGCCGAGCAGCACGCCGCCGCAGATGACGCTGTTCACGGACGAGGAGTGACCTGGGCGTGCGGACATCGCGACATGCCTTCATGTCGCGATGTCCGCTCTTGAAACGGCGGGTTCAAAAGAAAAGGCGGAGCGCCGTAACAAGCGCTCCGCCTTTTTTGTTCAAGTCGAGTTTCAAGAGCGGACTGGACGTCCGCGCTCCCGGGTCAGGAATTCCCGGCGCCGTTCAGGACGGTGACGGCGCGGCGGTTCTGGGACCAGCAGGAATTGTCGTTGCAAGTCGCGACCGGGCGTTCCTTGCCGTAGGAAATCGTCTTCATGCGGCTGCCATTGATGCCCTGCGCCATCAGATAGTCGCGCACGGCCTGAGCGCGGCGTTGGCCGAGGGCGAAGTTGTAGTCGCGCGTGCCGCGCTCGTCGGCATGGCCTTCGACCGTGACGGTGTAGCGCGGATAGGCCTTCAGCCACTGGGCCTGCTTGTTCAGGGTTTCCTGGCCGATGCTGGTGATATCGGACTGGTCTTCCTCGAACAGCACCCGGTCACCGACATTGACGACGAAGTCCTGCGGGCTGCCGGGCGAGGCCGCGCCGCCGGCGCCATAGCCCGCACCGCCGGCACCACCCACGCCGTCGGCACCCGTGCCCGAAGTACTCTTACAAGCCGCAAGCGCGAGAACACAGGTCAGCGCAGCAGCGAAGCGCAGTCCATGGACCGCACGCAGGGACGTCATCATTCCGGTTACTCCTCCGGTCGTCAGAATTGGTGAATGAGGCATAGCGAAAGCTGGTTAATCGAACGTTCTGGAAACCTTGTTCGCGGAGTTTTCCGGGGCGTTGCAGCCCGGTAACACCGTGCCGCTACCCTTAAACTGCCGTTATGGTTAAGGAAGTGCTGTGCAAATCCGGCGCAAAGGTGGCCCGGAGCAGGCAGGCGCAAGGCGCGAACTCTTTGCCGTATGGCGATGCATATATGTCACACATCTTTTGAACGTGAAATATTAAATTCCCCATAAATTTTTGCGTATTATAGATTGACATTGTCGATTGATTTAGTGGACATTGCGGACACGCTGATATTCCTGGTTGGAAACGGACCCCAATGAACGCTCGCCTTTGGAACGCCCCTCTTTGGAACACCTCCCTTCGCCTTGCACGCCTCCGGGATACCCTGGCTGTGCTGCTCGCCCTGGCCTTCGTGCTGTGGATGACGTTCGCCGCGGCCCCCGGCGCTCATTCCGCCGAGCTTCTGAACGTCTCCTACGATCCCACGCGCGAGCTCTACAAGGACATCAACGCCGCCTTCATCGCCGACTGGAAGGCCAAGACAGGGGAGGACCTCAGCATCAAGCAGTCGCATGGCGGCTCGGGCAAGCAGGCCCGCTCGGTCATCGACGGGCTGGACGCCGATGTGGTGACGCTGGCGCTCTCGGCCGATATCGATGCGATCGCCTCCGCCACCAACAAGATCCCGGCGAACTGGCAGACCCGCCTGCCCCACAATTCCTCGCCCTACACCTCGACCATCGTCTTCGTCGTGCACAAGGGCAATCCGAAGGCCATCAAGGACTGGGACGACCTCGTGAAGCCCGGAATCTCCGTGATCACGCCCAATCCCAAGACCAGCGGCGGCGCGCGCTGGAACTACCTGGCGGCCTGGAGCTTTGCCCTCGACAAGAACAATGGCGATGAAGCCAAGGCGAAAGACTTCGTCGGTGCGCTCTACAAGAATGTCCCCGTGCTCGATTCCGGCGCTCGTGGTTCCACCATCACCTTCGCCCAGCGCGAGACCGGCGACGTGCTGCTCGCCTGGGAGAACGACGCCTTCCTCGCGCTGCAGGAATTCGGCGCCGACAAGTTCGAAATCGTCAATCCGCCGACTTCGATCCTCGCCGAGCCGCCGGTCTCCGTCGTCGACGGCAATGTTGATGCCAAGGGTACGCGCAAGCAGGCCGAGGCCTATCTTAACTTCCTCTACACGCCGGCCGCGCAAAAGATCATCGCCCACGACTACTACCGCCCGAGCGACTCGTCTGCCGCCGATCCGGCCGATCTTGCCCGCTTCGCCAAGATCAAGCTCGTCAGCATCGACGATCCCAAGTTCGGTGGCTGGAAGAATGTGCAGGCCAAGCACTTCAACGATGGCGGCATCTTCGACCAGATCTACAAGCCGCAATAAGCGACACGACCCTCGTTGACATGGAAGCGGGCCCCTGCGGCCCGCTTTTCGTTGGAATGGCGGTCTCTGACCGCCGTCTTGGAAGCGCTCTACATACGGGAAGAAGATGGCGGTCGGAGACCGCCACTCCATATAACACACATTATTTGTGGATTTTATTCAATTTAACACATTGACATTGTCGATTGATTTAGTAGATAAAGCGCCTGCGACGTGGAATTATCCAATACCGGCCCAGGGCTGTGAAATGACCAGATCCTCCTTTGTACGCCTCAGGGACACGCTCGTCGTCCTGATCGCGCTCGGCTTCGTGCTGTGGATGACCTTTGGCAGCCCCTTCCGTGCCCATGCGGCCGAGCTTCTCAACGTCTCCTATGACGCCACGCGCGAGCTCTACAAGCAGATCAACAAGGCCTTTGCGGCCGACTGGAAGGCCAAGACCGGCGAGGACATCGCCATCAAGCAGTCCCACGCCGGCTCGGGCAAGCAGTCGCGGGCCGTCATCGACGGGCTCGATGCCGATGTGGTGACGCTGGCCCTCTCCAACGATATTGACGCCATCGCCAAGGCGACGAACAAGATTCCTGCCGATTGGCAGTCCCGCCTGCCGCGCAATTCCACGCCCTATGCCTCGACCATCGTCCTGGTGGTGCGCAAGGGCAACCCCAAGAACATCAAGGACTGGGACGATCTCGTGCGCCCGGATGTGGCCGTCATCACTGGCAATCCCAAGACCGGCGGCGGCACGCGCTGGAACTACCTCGCCGCCTGGGGCTATGCCTGGGACAAGACCGGCGGCGACGAGGCCAAGACCCGCGACTTCGTGGCCGCGCTCTACAGGAATGTGCCGGTGCTCGATTCCGCTGCCCGCGGCGCCACCATCACCTTCGCCCAGCGCGAGGTCGGCGACGTGATGATCGCCTGGGAGAACGAGGCCTATCTGACCCTGCAGGAATTCGGCGCCGACAAGTTCGAGATCGTCACGCCGTCGGAATCGATCCTGGCCGAGCCGCCCGTCGCCGTCGTCGACGGTAATGTCGATGCCAAGGGCACCCGCAAGCAGGCGGAGGCTTATCTGAATTTCCTCTACACTCCGGCGGCGCAGAAGATCATCGCCCATAATGGCTATCGCGCCTTCGACACCTCGGCCGCCGATCCGGCCGATCTTGCCCGCTTCCCCAAGCTGAAGCTGTTCAGCATCAACGACCCGCAATTCGGCGGCTGGAAGAATGTGCAACCCAAGCATTTCGAGGACGGCGGCATCTTCGACCAGATCTACAAGCCCAAGGGCTGAGACGTCATCCCGTGCGCACCCCGCCATGAAATGGCGAAGCGCAGACACGGGACCGCAGAACGCGAACTTTAAGTGAGACGATCCCGTATCCACGATGCATCATGGCATGCTGCATCGTGCACGGGATGACACAACGGATAACCCATGGCCGATACCGCCCTCCGGCAGGCCGCAGCCGCCCGCCCCCGAGCCACTTTCGTCGCGCCCAGCGCCCTGCCGGGCTTTGGCCTGACCTTCGGCTATACCATCCTCTATCTCAGCCTGATCGTGCTGATTCCGCTGGCGGCCCTGCTGCACAAGTCCGCCGTGCTCGGCCCATCGGGCATCCTGGCGATCGCGCTGGAACCTCAGGTCTTCGCGGCGCTGCGCGTCACCTTCGGCATCTCCTTCCTGGCGGCCATCGTCAATGTGGTGTTCGGCGTGATCGTGGCCTGGGTGCTGTCGCGCTATGATTTCCCGGGCAAGCGGCTCGTCGACGCGGCGGTGGACCTGCCCTTCGCTTTGCCGACAGCGGTGGCGGGCCTGGCGCTCTCGAGCCTCTATGCCTCCAATGGCTGGATCGGCCAGTTCTTCGCCATGGCCGGCATCAAGGTCGCCTATACGCCCAAGGGCATCTTCGTCGCCCTCGTCTTCATCGGCCTGCCCTTCGTGGTGCGCACGCTGCAGCCCGTGCTGGCGGAGATCGACAAGGAGATCGAGGAGGCTTCCGCCACGCTCGGCGCCACCCGTTTCCAGACGGTGACGCGCGTGCTGCTGCCACCTTTGCTTCCCGCCGTGCTGACGGGCTTCGCCCTCTCCTTCGCCCGGGCCGTGGGCGAATATGGCTCGGTGATCTTCATCGCCGGCAATATTCCCTATGTTTCGGAGATCGTGCCCAGCCTGATCTTCCAGAAGCTCGAGCAGAACAAATATGCCGATGCCGCTGCCATTGCCATCATCATGCTGGCGATCTCCTTCGCGGTGCTGCTGATCATCAATCTTATCCAGGCCTGGAGCCGCAAGAGGACAGGCGATGTCTGAGCTCGCAATCGAACTCTATCGCGAACCGCCGGTTTCGCGTGAACACAACGTCACCACCGAGTCGCGCTGGGTGCGACGAATGCTGATCGGCATTGCGCTGGTCTTCCTTGGCGCCTTCCTTGTCGTACCGCTGATCGAGGTGTTCTACGAAGCCTTGCGCACCGGCGCGGCGGCCTATTTCGAGAGCTTCGAGGATCCGGACACGCAGACAGCGATCTGGATGACTCTCGGCGTTGCCGCCATCACCGTGCCGCTCAATGTGGTGTTCGGCGTGATCGCCGCCTGGGCCATTGCGAAGTTCGATTTCAAGGGCAAGAGCCTGCTGATCACCCTGATCGACCTGCCCTTCTCGGTCTCGCCTGTGGTGGCGGGCCTAGTCTTCGTGCTGCTGTTCGGCGCGCAGGGCCTGTTCGGCCCCTGGCTCACCGCCCATCGCATTCACATCATTTTCGCCCTGCCCGGCATCGTGCTGGCGACGATCTTCGTCACCTTCCCCTTCGTGGCGCGCGAACTGATCCCGCTGATGCAGGCACAGGGCAAGTCGGATGAGGAAGCGGCCCTGACCTTGGGCGCCTCGCCGCTCAAGATGTTCTGGACGGTGACCATTCCCAACATCCGCTGGGGCCTGCTCTACGGCGTGCTGCTTTGCAACGCCCGCGCCATGGGCGAGTTCGGCGCCGTCTCCGTGGTCTCCGGCCACGTCATCGGCGGCACCAACACCATGCCCCTGCAAATCCAGATCCTCTATGAGGGCGGTGGGGACGGCGCCACAGCCGCCTTTGCCGTCGCCTCCCTTCTCGCCATGCTCGCGCTCGTCACGCTCGTCGCCAAGACCATCCTGGAATGGCGCTATGGGGATGAGCTGGCGCGCGGCGCCAAACATTAAGGACCCCGGCAATGGATATCCGCGTTACCGGCCTCACCAAGAGCTACGGCATCTCGCCCGCCCTGCACGGCATCGATCTCGACATCAAGTCCGGCGAATTGCTCGGCCTGCTCGGCCCCTCGGGCTCGGGCAAGACCACGCTGCTGCGCATCATCGCCGGCCTCGAACAGCCCAGCACCGGCACTGTCTTCTTCGGCACGGACGACACCTCGCGCCTCAGCGTGCAGGAGCGCCGCGTCGGCTTCGTGTTCCAGCATTATGCCCTGTTCCGGCACATGTCGGTGGCCGACAATGTCGCCTATGGCCTGCGCGTGCGCCCGCGGGGCAAGCGCCCCGCCGAGGCCGAGATCGTCAAGCGCGTGGCCGATCTCCTCGAACTCGTGCAGCTCGGCGCCTATGGCCAGCGCTTCCCGGCGCAGCTTTCCGGCGGCCAGCGCCAGCGCGTGGCACTCGCCCGCGCGCTCGCGGTGGAGCCCAAGGTGCTGCTGCTGGACGAGCCTTTCGGCGCGCTCGACGCCAAGGTGCGCAAGGACCTGCGCTCCTGGCTACGCACCATCCACGACAAGACCGGCCACACCACCATCTTCGTCACCCATGACCAGGACGAGGCGCTGGAACTGTCGGACCGCATTGCCGTGCTCGACAAGGGCCGCATCGACCAGCTCGGCGTGCCCGACGAGATCTACGACCATCCCGCCACGCCTTTCATCTTCGGCTTCATCGGCGAATCCAGCCGCGTGCCGGTGACGCTGACCGGCGGGCGGATCCAGTTCGAGGGCACCACCCTGCCCTTCAATGCCGAGGGCCTGCCGGATGGCCCTGCCACGCTGTTCGTGCGCCCGCACGACGTCGCTCCCGTTGAGCCGGCCTCGGGTACGCTCAACGGCGTGGTGGTGGCGCAGCGCCGTGTCGGCGCCACCCGCCGCCTGGAAGTGGCGCTGGGGGCCCAGCGCACCATCGTCGAGGCCGACCTGCCGGCCCTGCGCGCCGGCGAGACCAACAAGCCGGTGGGGCTGAAGCTCCTCAACGCCACCGTCTTCGCCGCCAATGGCGAAGTGCGCTACTTTCGGGGCCCGAATATCGACCCCGTCGTCGTGAGGCCGCCCGCCTTTCAAAGGGCGTAATCTTCCCGGGTGCGCGGACGTCTCGTCCGCATCTTGGAAACGTTGCGCCTGCCGGATAGGAGGGGGCGGACGAGACGTCCGCGCACCCGGGAAGAGCCGGCTGGCCCCTCACGACCCCAGGCCATCACCCCATTTTGAGTGCAGCACGAGAACAAGCCGTCTATGCTTCCTCGTCCCAGTCAATAGCGGCCATCCCCTTGCTTTCCCGATTTCGTCCCGACAATTTCACCCTGATGCTGGTCGCCACGGTCATCCTGGCGAGCTTCCTGCCCATCTCGGGCCAGCCGGCCGTCTATTTCGGCTATGCCACCAATTTCGCCATTGCCCTGTTGTTCTTCCTGCACGGCGCCCGCCTGTCGCGGCAGACGGTGATCGCCGGCCTCTCGCATTGGCGGCTGCATCTCACCATCGTGCTCTCCACCTTCGTGCTCTTCCCGATCCTGGCGCTCGTCCTCGATTACGGCCTCGCCGCGGCCCTCACCCCGGCGCTCGCCAGCGGCATCCTCTATCTGTCCATCCTGCCCTCGACCGTACAGTCCTCGATCGCCTTCACCTCGATGGCTGGAGGCAATGTGCCGGCGGCTGTTTGCGCGGCCTCCGGCTCCAACATCATCGGCATCTTCGTCACGCCGATCCTCGCCGGCCTGCTGTTCAGCGCGCGCGGCGTCGGCTTTTCCACCGATGTGCTGCTAACCATCGTCAGCCAGTTGCTGCTGCCCTTCGTGCTTGGCCAGGTGCTGCAGCCCTGGATCGGCGACTTCATGCGCCGACACAAGGCGGGGCTGAGCTATGTCGACCGCAGCTCGATCCTGATGGTCGTCTATCTCGCCTTCTCGGATGCGGTGGTAACGGGCCTGTGGAAGGAATTCTCAGCCATGGCCCTGCTCACCATGGTGCTGGTCAACGCCCTCCTGCTGGCGCTGGTGCTGCTGACCACCACCTATGCCAGCCGCTGGCTCGGCTTCTCCAAGGAGGACGAGATCACCATCGTGTTCTGCGGCTCGAAAAAGAGCCTGGCCAGCGGCGTGCCCATGGCGACCGTCATCTTCGCCGGCCAGAACATCGGCGCCATCGTGCTGCCGCTGATGTTGTTCCACCAGATCCAGCTGATGACCTGCGCCGTGCTTGCCCAGCGTTACGCCAAGCGCCTGAAGTCCGACGTCACCGTTGCAACCGAAGGCACGGCCAACGCGCCGGCGAAGTCATAGCGGGCGCCCGATAGTCACGATGTCTCGGAGGTCGCCTCGGCATCCTCGACGATCAGGCCGAGGAGCCGGATGAGTTCGCGCGCCGCGGGCTTACGCGCCTGGGTTTTGAGGAAATCGACCAGGGAGATGACGCGAATATCATGATCGCCGTTCGCGCGCGTGCGGCAATGATGCTCGATGAATAGCTCACCTTTGTCGTTCTTGGCCAGCAGCCAGCTATTGCCCTCGTGATCGGTATCGAGAAGACGCTTCTTGATATCAACGACGACAACAGTCTCTTCACCCAGCATATTCAGGTCGGCCATGGTGACCTCCTTGCGTTGGGGGCCTTTGCATCTCCGCGGTCGGGCGTGGGATACGTTCCCCCGGCACGCAATCTCCCAAGCAAAGGCGCCTAATTGACGGGGTTTCAGAGGGAGAACACCCGGCGGCAGAGGGATGTTCCGCCCGGCCCGGATCTCGATGCCACTGCAAAGAAAAACCCTCCTGACGAGCTATCAGGAGGGCGGCTTCACGTTCAATCGGAGACAGGCGTCAAGTCTACCGGGAGGCCATCATGTTGGTCGACCAGGCCGGATCCGAGGCATAGCCCTGGGTCGGCACGCGCTGCTCGGGCGTGCCGAAGATCGAGGCCTGCCAGAGCTGTGGGCCCTGGCCGAGGTCGCGGAACCACATCAGATAGAGTCCGTTCGGCGCCCAGGTCGGACCTTCATTGTGGAAGCCCTCGGTGATCATGCGCACGCCCGAACCGTCCGGCTTCATGATGCCGATGCCGAACTTGCCACCCATCTGGCGGGTGAAGGCAATGAGATCGGAGCGCGGCGACCAGACCGGCGTCGAGAAGCGTGCACCGCCGTCACCGGAGGTGATGCGCTGCTGGTTCGAGCCGTCGGCATTCATGATGTAGATCTGCTGGGTGCCGCCGCGGTCGGACTCGAACACCACGCGGCTGCCATCCGGCGAATAGGAGGGCGACGTGTCGATGGCACTGCCATCCGTGAGCTGCTGGCTCTGATGCGACTGCAGGTTCATGACCTGAATCGTCGAGGCGCCGTTGTTCTCAAGGCTCATGATCACCTTGCGGCCATCCGGTGAGAAACGCGGAGAGAAGGTCATGCCCGGGAAGTTGCCGACCGTCTCGCGCTGGCCGGTCTGGATATTGGCGAGGAAGACACGCGGATCGGCATCGCCGAAGGAGAGATAGGTCAGCTCCTGGTTGGTCGGCGAAAAGCGCGGCGTCAGCACGAGGTCGTTGCCGCGACTGAGATAGACGACGTTGGCGCCGTCCTGATCCATCACGGCGAGGCGCTTCACGCGCTTGTCCGCAGGGCCGGATTCGGCGATATAGGCGACGCGTGTATCAAAGGCACCGGGCTCGCCGGTAACAGCCTTGAACACCGTGTTGGCGGCCACATGCGCAAGCTGGCGCCAGTTGTTGGCGGAAGTGGTGAATTGCTGGCCGGCAATCTGCTTGCCCTGGGCGACGTCCCACACACGCACCTGAATGCTGAGACCACCGCCCGATGGGACAACCTGGCCGGCGACGATCACCTGCGCGTTCAAAGTCTGCCAACTGCCGAAATTCGGCTGGGCATTGGGGCCGACCTGTTCCACGAAAGCCTTGGGATCGATCGGCTGGAACAGCCCGGAGCGACTCAGGTCGTTGGAGATAATGCCGGAGAGGTCTTTGCCTCCGCCAGTGATGTTCATGATGGCGACGGAAGTGGGGGTTATGGTTCCTCTACCGTCAAACTGAAGCGTCATGATCGTATCTTGCGCCGCCGCGGGCGTGCTCACACCGACAACGGCGAGAGCCACAACGGTTGCACACAGACGGACCTTGGCTTGTATGAAGGAAGCGATGGACATTCTTATCTCTCGGCTTTGCAGACTTCCGGCGCCTTCTCAGAAGCTGCCGGGTCTGACGACATAATTGAAGACCTTCCACGAGGCGTAGAGTTCAGGTTTGAACTTGAGCGGATTGTCGGATGTGATGCAGCGTTTGATGGCTCGGGTGACTGCTCCAGTGACCGTCGCACTGGTGGAATCCATGACTTCGGTTTGAGCCACCGTGCCGTCCTCATTCATGTGAAGCCGGATGGTCGCCTTCTGCTGATCACCGTCAACACCGAGCTGGAGGTTGAGGCAGCCTCGGATCTGATTGTTGATCATGCCCTGCATGGCCATCTGCTCGGTAGGACTGGCTTTGCGACCCGTTGCTTCGGGCGCGCCAGTGGACGCAGTCTGACCGACGTTGTCCCGCGTATTGCTGGCTCGTCCGGTGGGCTTGCTCGGCGTGGTGGCCGGACCCGCGCTGGCAAGTTTGGTGCCTTCCTTCACTTGGTGCTTAGCAAGCAACCCCTGGATACCATCCAGCGCAGCGGCTTGCTTGGCAGCGGAAGCCTGCTTAGCAGCCGCTGCTTGCTTAGCTGCCTCAACCTGCTTTGCCGCCGCTGCCTGCTTTGCAGCCTCGGCTTGCTTAGCTGCCGCTGCCTGCTTCGCTGCCTCAGCCTGCTTGGCCGCCTCGGCTTGCTTGGCTGCGGCTGCCTGCTTCGCGACCTCAGCCTGCTTGGCCGCCTCGGCTTGCTTAGCTGCGGCTGCCTGCTTCGCGACCTCCGCCTGCTTGGCCGCCTCGGCTTGCTTTGCGGCTTCAGCTTTCTTGGCCGCGGCCTGCTTGGCTGCTTCTTCCTGCGCCGCCTGATCCTCAGCCTGTGCTATTTTGTCGGCTAGAGCCTTCTGCTCTGCCGCCTTTTGGTCAGCGGCAGCCTGCTTGGCGGCCTCAGCCTTCTTGGCTGCCTCGGCCTGCTTCACCGCTTCGGCCTGCTTGGCCGCTTCCGCCTGTTTGGCCGCCTCAGCCTGCTTGGCTGCCTCGGCCTGCTGTTGCTTCAGGGCAGCATCCGCCGCCGTCCTATCCGGCTTGGGAGGCTGAGGCGGGGTGGGCGGCGGTGGGGCGGCGTCGTCCTCCGCTTGGGGAGAAGGCGGAGGCGGAGCCGGCGGCTCGGAATTGTCGGCGACCTGCTGCTGGTCCGGTACCTCGCGGGAGGGTGGAAGCGGCGGCGAGGGCGTCGGCTGGCCGCCACCGGATGCATCAGCCTGCTGGGAAGGCTGGGCGGAGGGATCGCCCTTCATCATCTCGTTATATTGTTCTTGCGAGACTGTCTCGACCACGGTTTCGGCCGGTGGCTCGAGCGGCGCGGCGGCCGGCCACGCAAATAGAAGCGCGCCAAGCAACACCGCGTGCACAATCGCCGAAACGGGAAGTCCATAATCACGCATAATACTCAAACCGGCCTTTCGATTGGCGCCTGTCGGCCACTCGCAATCGTCGTCAATTCTTCTGATCAGTGATCAGGGCCAGCTTCTTGTAGCCGGCGCCCGACATCTGGCCCATGACGCCCATGATCTGACCGTAATTGGCCTTGGCGTCGCCGCGCACGAAGATGCGGTCATCGAGACCCGCGCCGTTATCGGCCATCGACTTGAGCTTGCCGAGGAGATCGGGCTCCGGCGTCTCGCTGTCGTTGATATAAGCCTGACCGTCCTGCTTGACCGAGATGGTCAGCGGCTTCTTGTTCACGGAGACTGCTCCGGCCGCCGTCTTTGGCAGGTCCAGCGTCACGCCCGAAGTCAGCAGCGGCGCGGCCACCATGAAGATGATCAGCAGGCAGAGCATGACGTCGATGAACGGCGTCATGTTGATGTCGGCGATCGGCGCCTTGCGGCGGCTGCGGCGACGGCGCGTGCCGCCACCCGAACCGCCTGCCCCTGCCGCTACACTTCCAGCCATGATGCAATCCTTGGAAAAGAGGTCAGTCGCCACCCTTTCAGGCAGCCATGCGCTCGTCGATCTGGCGCGACAGGATGGCGGAGAACTCGTCGGCAAAGCCTTCGAGGCGCCCCTGCTGCTTGGCGACTTCGGCGTTGAACTTGTTGTAGGCGATCACGGCGGGGATAGCGGCGACCAGGCCCATCGCAGTGGCGAACAGCGCTTCCGAGATGCCCGGCGCCACGGCGGCGAGCGAGGTGTTCTTGGTGGCGGCGATCGACTGGAAGGCCGTCATGATGCCGATAACCGTACCGAACAGGCCGATGAAGGGACTGGACGAGCCGACGGTGGCAAGCACCAGGAGCTTGGATTCGAGTCGCTCGGCCTCGCGCTGGATGGTGACGTCCATCACCTTCTCGATGCGGGCCTGCACGCCGAGGAAGGAGCGGGTGGGCGTCTCCAGCGAGCGCTTCCATTCGCGCATGGCGGAGACGAACAGGCCGGCCATTCCGTAATTGTTCTGGCGCTGGGACAGCGAGCGGTAGAGTTCCTCCAGGCTCTGGCCGGACCAGAAGACCTGCTCGAAGCGGTTCATGGCGGCACGTGAGCGGGAGAACAGGATCGTCTTGTCGATGATGATGGCCCAGCACCAGATCGAGGCGATCATCAGGCCGATCATGACGATCTGCACCACCAGGCCGGCATGAAGAACCAATCCGATGAGGCTCACATCCGCGACGGGAGCCAATGCTGTCTGCGCAATATCCGCTGTCGAGTCCATACGTCCAAATCCTCGTCCTGAAGCCGGCGAGCCTACCTCACACCAAACGATACTCAGGAAATCCACGGGCGACGTTGTGCAGGGCAACAACGTCAGCGATCCCCGGTCCTTTTGGCTTTTGAATGTGACCGCAGTACGGCACCCTTCCTTCGCCGCTGTGCGCGGCAGATTTCCGGCCTATTGACCATCCGTATCGTTAATGTCGGGTTACGGCGGGGAAGATTTCAACATTTCTTGTTCATGATGCGGTGCAGCATGGAGTGGGAGGCGCGGCGCATGAAGACTGGGCGCGACTCGCCTCCCCCACGAAGCTGGGGGTATCACGCACACGGTTTGTGTGCGCTGGGCCGAACGCAGTGAGGTCGGAGGGGTGTGGCCCGCTAAAGCGTTTTGCGATTTGACGGAATCGGCAAGAATCGCAAAGACGCGTCGAAACAAAGAGCTAGAGCTAAGCAGCGATTACGCTTAAACGCGCTTTGCTCTAGCTTCGCCTACCAGAACAGGGCTTTGATCCCCCGAAGGCCCCGAGCTTTGTTCCTCCGAGCCCAACCCGTCGGGGCCACACCCCCTCCGTCACGACTTCGTCGTGCCACCTCCCCCAGCTTCGTGGGGGAGGCTTACGTTGCGCCCCGTCCTCTCAGGCCTCCCCCTTCCTCTCCGCCAGCACCTTCCGCAGCACCTCCGGCAGCCTTTGCGGGCGGCCGGCCTTGACACAGACCACCAGGACCTCGGCCGTGGTCAGCACGTCCTCGCCGCGGCGGATGGTCTGGGTGAGGTTGAGCGAGGGCCCGCGCACCAGGCCGGCCTTGGTCTGCACTTCGATGATGTCGTCCATCAGGGCCGGCCGCAGGAAGTCCACGCTGATCGAACGTACGGCAAAGGAGATGCCTTCCTCGCGATGCAGCGCCATCTGGTCGACGCCCAGCGCCCGGATGAACTCGGTCCGGCCCCTCTCGAAGAAGCGCAGATAATTGGCATGGTAGACGATGCCGGAGAAATCCGTGTCCTCGTAATAGACCCGCAACGGCAGGTGGTGGCAGTCTCCATTAAGCACGCCGCCAGAATTATGGGTCATTTGCGCTGATTCTCTCATGGGGAAAGCCGGTTCTTCAAAGTTTCGCCTGACTTGGCCTGTGTGGTATCGACATGTCCAACCCTGGATCGATTTGCAACCCCAAGAGCCGTCCCATGAGCCGCCCTATGCTCCGCCCCGCCTCCGCCGCGCTCCTGGCGACCGTGTCCCTGGCCGTGACACTGGCCCTGTCCCCAGGCCTGGCTCGTGCCGCCCAATATGATGATGGCTTGATGCCGCCCGGCTCGGTCGGGCAGGATCAGACCTATCAGGACCAGACCTACCAGGACCCGCAAGCCTATCCCGCCCAGCGCCCCCAGGACGGCTATGGCCGCCAGGACGACGGGCAGGCCACTTATGACCAAGGCCAGCAGGATAATGGCCAGGCCGCGCCACAGCAGAATTATGGCCAGGCCCCGGCGCCGCCATCGTCTCAGGGCGGCAGCTATGTCGTGGCCCAGGATTCCACCATGGGCGATCTGCTGGTGCGGGTGCAGCGGCTGGAGGGCGACAATCGCCGCCTGAACGGCACGATCGACGACCTGCAGTCGCAGATCCGCAAGCTCCAGGACGATATGAAGCGCCAGCAGGAGGATACGGAATATCGCCTGCAGGCCCTGGAAGGCGGCGGTGGCGGCGGTGCCAAGGCTCCGGCGCCCAAGCCGGTTCCGCAGAAACAGCGCAGCGGCCAGAACGGGCCGGGTGCACAGCCTCAGAATCTCGGCAGCATCCCAGCCGACAACCAGAACACCGACGTGGCGATGCAGGACCAGACCGGCGACGACCAGCCGACCGCCCCGCCCCCGCCGCGCCAGCAGCGGGTGAACTCGCCGACTTCGGCCACCGGCCTGCCAGGCATCGCCGTCGATACCAGCCGGCCGCTTGCCAGCAACGCGCCGGATGCCGGCGTGGGCGGTGGCGCCCCGGCTGCGACGCCCGGAACGCCCGAGGAGGAATACACCGCCGACTACCGCCTGTTCGAGAACCGGCAATATGAGCAGTCCGAGGCCGCCTTCCGCAGCTTCGTGGCGAACCACCCCAAGGACAAGCGCGTGCCGGACGCGATCCACTGGATCGGCGAGAGCCTTTATCAGCGCAAGCAATATACCGATGCGGCCGAGCAGTTCCTCAAGGTGACCAAGACCTATGCCAAGTCGAGCCGCGCGCCGGCGAGCATGCTGAAGCTCGGCATCACCCTGGCCGCCATGGGCGAGAAGGACGCGGCCTGCGCCGCCCTCCAGGCCGTGGCCAGCAAATATCCCAAGGCCGGGCCGACGATCCTGAGTGGCGCCGACCGCGAGATCAAGCGCAACGCCTGCACGGCGGGTTGAGCTGGGAGCGCGGACGTCCTCGTCCATAGGCGCTAACTTTACGGGCCAAAGCGGCGGAGACTTGGAGGGGCGATCACCGATCGCCCTCTTACTTTTCCGCAAAACGCATCGTTTCCTAGATTGTCGATCCCAATCTGCGTCCTACCGCGTAAAGTTAGCGCCTATGGACGTCCTCGTCCGCTCTTGGAGACGGTCAGTTCTGCGACAAGGCAAGAGCGGATCGTCCGACACTCACTTGAGTGTCGTAGGGACGCCCGCGCTCCTAGGAATTGCGCCCTTGCCCGACCCCATCACCGCCGACGAACTCCCCTCCCTCTTCACGGCCTTCGCCGCCCGTTCCCATGTCGTCCTCGCCGTCTCCGGCGGCGCCGATTCCACGGCGATGATGCTGCTGGCGACCCGCTGGCGGGAGGCGCATCCCGGCACCCGCCTCACCGTCGTCACCGTCGATCACGCCCTGCGCCCCGAAAGCGCGGCCGAATGCGCCACAGTGGTGCGCCAGGCTGAAATCCTCGGCCTGCCCTGCCTTGTCCGCCGCTGGAGCGGCCCCAAGCCCGCCTCGCGGCTGCAGGAAAGCGCGCGAGCCGCCCGCTATGCCCTCTTGGCGGAAGCGGCCGTAGGGATCAGCGCCGACGCCATCGCCACTGCGCACACCCTCGACGACCAGGCCGAGACCGTGCTGATGCGCCTGCTGCACGGATCGTCGGTTGACGGGCTTGCCGCCATGCGCCCCGAGAGCCTGCGCAACGGGCTCGCCCATCTTCGCCCCCTCCTCGGCGTCCCCAAGGCGAGGCTGGTGGCGACGCTGGAGGCCGAGAGCATCGCCTGGATCGAGGACCCCTCCAACCGCAACAGCCATTTCGAACGGGTGCGCCTGCGCCATCTCCTCACCGAGCTCGCCCCGCTCGGTCTCGATTCCCGGCGTCTCGCCTTGCTGGCCGAGCGGGCGGGCCGCAGCGCCGATGCGCTGGAGGCGATCGCCGCGGCCGATTTTGCCCGGGCCTTCCGGCAGGAGGGTGCCGAAGGCGTTCTGGATGGCTCCGTCTATCGCGCCGCGCCGGCCGAGATCAGGCTGCGGCTCCTCGAACGCGCCATCGACCACATCCGGCCTGATGAAGCCGGGAAACCCTACGGCCTGCGGCTGGAAAGACTTGAGACCCTGGCGCAGGCTCTCGACGCCGCCTTGCCTGCCGGCAGGGCCCGGCAATGGAGCCTCGGCGGCGCGCTCGTCCGTCTGGCCCGTGATGGCGATATCCACGTCGCCACCGAGCCACCGCGCCGGCGCGGACAGGTAAAAAACAAGATGTAGAAAATGTCATTTACAGGCATTATGGACGCAGGTGAGTGGCTGGCACCTTAAAATGGGCCGCCTGTTCAATATCTTATGAAATGAGGTTCCTGGAGCGTCTTGGCCGTGACAAGCGCGCTGCGGGCCTGTAAGGGAGCGTTCGGTAATCTATCCCGAGGGCTTGCCTTGGCATTTGAGTTCCATATGCCTATTTTAGCCAGGATATCCTGTGGCACTCGCCGCGACTCCGCAAGACGGCTGCCACGAAAGGCAAGAGATGAACGCGAACTTCCGTAATTTTGCGCTTTGGGTGATCGTGGTGCTGCTGTTGCTGGCACTGTTCACCCTGTTCCGTCAGACAGGCGGCCAGAGCGCTTCCGCCAATGAGACGATCTCCTATTCCGACCTGGTGAAATCCGCCAAGGACGGCAAGGTCAAGGCAGTCACCATCACCGGCAGCGAGCTGACTGGCAGCTATACCGATGGTCGCCCCTTCAGCGCCCAGTTGCCGAACGATCCGAACCTCGCCAAGACGCTGAACGACTACAATGTTCAGGTCAGCGCCGCCCCACCGGGCGAGACGCCCTGGCTGCTTCAGCTCCTGCTGCAGGCCCTGCCGATCCTCGCCCTGATCGGCGTGTGGATCTTCCTGTCGCGCCAGATGCAGGGCGCCGGCGGCAAGGCGATGGGATTCGGCAAGTCCAAGGCCAAGCTTCTCACCGAGGCGCATGGCCGCGTCACCTTCGATGACGTCGCGGGCATCGACGAAGCCAAGGAAGACCTGCAGGAAATCGTGGAATTCCTGCGCGATCCCCAGAAGTTCCAGCGCCTGGGCGGCCGCATTCCGCGCGGCGTGCTGCTGGTCGGCCCGCCCGGCACCGGCAAGACGCTGACGGCGCGCGCCGTCGCCGGTGAAGCCAATGTGCCCTTCTTCACCATTTCGGGTTCGGACTTCGTCGAAATGTTCGTCGGCGTCGGCGCCAGCCGCGTGCGCGACATGTTCGAGCAGGCCAAGAAGAACGCGCCCTGCATCATCTTCATCGACGAAATCGACGCTGTCGGCCGCCATCGCGGCGCCGGCCTCGGCGGCGGCAATGACGAGCGCGAACAGACGCTGAACCAGCTGCTGGTCGAGATGGATGGCTTCGAGACCAATGAAGGCATCATCATCATCGCCGCGACCAACCGTCCCGACGTGCTCGACCCGGCCCTGCTGCGTCCAGGCCGTTTCGACCGCCAGATCGTCGTCTCCAACCCCGATTTGTCGGGCCGCGAGAAGATCCTGCGCGTGCATGTGCGCAAGGTGCCGCTGGCTCCCGACGTCGATCTCAAGGTCATCGCCCGCGGCACGCCCGGCTTTTCCGGCGCCGACCTGATGAACCTCGTCAACGAGGCCGCGCTGCTTGCCGCCCGCCGCAACAAGCGCATGGTCACCCATGTCGAGTTCGAGGACGCCAAGGACAAGATCCTGATGGGTGCGGAGCGCCGCTCCGCCGCCATGACGCAGGAAGAGAAGGAACTGACCGCCTATCACGAGGCCGGTCACGCTATCGTCGCGCTCAACGTCCCCCTGGCCGATCCCGTGCACAAGGCGACGATCATCCCGCGCGGCCGCGCGCTCGGCATGGTGATGCAGTTGCCGGAAGGCGATCGCTACTCGGCCAAGTACACTTGGATGACCTCGCGCCTCGCCATCATGATGGGTGGGCGCATCGCCGAGGAACTGAAGTTCGGCAAGGACAACATCACCTCGGGCGCCGCCAGCGACATCGAGCAGGCGACCAAACTCGCCAAGGCGATGGTCACGCGCTGGGGCTATTCCGACATTCTCGGCACCGTCGCCTATGGCGACAACCAGGACGAGGTCTTCCTCGGCATGTCGATGGGCCGCACCCAGAGCGTGTCGGAAGCCACCGCCCAGAAGATCGACGCCGAAGTGCGCCGCCTGGTCGGCGAGGGCCTCGACGAGGCTCGCCACATCCTGGTCGACAAGAAGGACGATTTCGAAAAGCTGGCCCAGGCCCTGCTCGAATACGAGACGCTGACGGGCGACGAGATCAACGACCTCCTGGCCGGCAAGCCGCCGTCCCGCGATCCCCTGGACGAGCCGGCGACCACGCGCGGCTCGGCCATCTCCCCGGGCAAGCCCCGCCGCCGCCCGCCCCAGGCGGATCCCGGCATGGAGCCGGCGCCTTCGGCGTGAACACTGGGAGCGCGGACATCTTGTCCGCTCTTGGAAACATCGAGTTTGCAGAAAAGGGCGCAACCGATGAGGTTCGCGCCCTTTTTTGTGACCATCCCGTTTCCAAGAGCGGATCGTCCGACACTCACTTGAGTGTCGTAGGGACGTCCGCGCTCCCAGCTTTACGCCGCGTCCCTGAATTGTAGTTGCGCCAGCCGGGCATAGAGGCCGCCCCGGGCAACCAGCGCATCATGCGTGCCCTCCTCGACGATGCGGCCCTCCTCCAGCACCACGATGCGGTCGGCCGCCTGCACGGTGGCGAGGCGGTGGGCGATCACCAGCGTGGTGCGCTGCGTCATCAGGCCGTCGAGGGCGCGCTGCACCGCCTTCTCGCTCTCGGAATCGAGGGCTGACGTCGCCTCGTCGAGCAGCAGAACCGGCGCGTCCTTCAGGATGGCGCGGGCGATGGCGATACGCTGGCGCTGGCCGCCCGACAGGGTGACCCCGCGCTCGCCGATCGACGTGTCATAGCCCTGCGGCATGGCGCGGATGAAGCCATCGGCGGCGGCAAGGCGTGCGGCCTCCTCCACCTCGGCATCGCTGGCATCCGGGCGGCCGAAGCGGATATTGTCGCGGGCGCTGGCGGCGAACACCACGGGGTCCTGCGCCACCACGGCGATGCGCTGGCGCACGCGCTTGGGGTCGGCGGTTGGCAGGGCAATGCCATCGAGCGTCACGCGGCCGTCCAGCGGATCGTAATAGCGCAGCAGGAGCTGGAACAGCGTGCTCTTGCCCGCGCCGGAGGGTCCGACGATGGCGACGGTCTCGCCCGCCTTCACAGCGAGGTCGATGCCATGCAGCACCGGCCGGTCGGGCTGGCCGGGATAGGCGAACTCGACCTTCTCGAAGGCGATGGCGCCGCGGGCGGGTTCCGGCAAAGCCATGGGCTTGGCCGGAGCCACGATGGCGGGCCGTTCGTGCAGGAGCTCGCCCAGACGCTCGGCCGCGCCGGCTGCCTGGATGAGTTCCGACCAGACCTGGCTCAGCTCCGATAGAGCCCCTGCGCCAAACACGGCATAGCCGATGAACTGGACCAGGGTGCCGGCAGTCATCGTCTTGGCGATGACGTCATGGGCGCCGAGCCACAGCACGCCGACGATGGAGGCAAACACCAGGAACAGGGCGATTGCCGTCAGCACGGAGCGGGATCGTATCGAGGTAACCGCCGCCGTATAGGCACGCTCGACTTCCCCCGAGAAACGACCGATCGCCAGGCGTTCCGCCGTGAAGGCCTGGACGAAGCGCATGGCGCCGATGATCTCGGATGCATAGGCGGAAGCGTCGGCAAGCGTATCCTGCGCCTTGCGAGAGCGCACCCGTACCGCGCGTCCGAAGGCAACCAGGGGCAGCACGATGATGGGGATGGCGATCAGCACCAGCGCCGACAATTTCGGGCTGGTTACCACCATCATCGCCGCCGCGCCTGCGAACAGAAATAGATTGCGGAGGGCCACCGACGCCGATGATCCGAACGCTGCCTTGATCTGCGTGGTATCCGCGGTGAGGCGAGAAATGATTTCGCCGGTCTTGGCCGTATCGAAGAACAGTGGGGAGAGCTCGGTGAGATGGGCGAAGACGGCCGTTCGCACGTCGGCCACCACACGCTCGCCCAAAGTCATCACCAGATAGTAGCGCGAAGCACTAGCCAGCGCGAGCACGAGCACTACGCCCGTCAGGGCCGCGAAGTAGGAATTGATCTCGCCGGCATGATCGAGGGAAAAGCCGAAATCGACCATGCGCCGCAGGGCCACCGGCACCACCAGCGTGGTAGCAGCAGCCACAGCCAGCGCGATGAAAGCCAAGGCGATGCGCCCACGATAGTGCAGCGCATAGGGAATCAAGGCCTTCAACGGGGAGAGCGCGCGGCTGCTTTTCTGTGTTTCCGGCGTCTGGGCGGTTATTTCTGTAGCCACGTAACAATCATCCTCGCGAGCGCGCGGGACAATGCCGCGCCGCGGCCCCGGCTGCAATCGCGCCGTTTCGAACCGCTACAGTTTGCCGCGGCATGTACCTTCGTGCGCCGTGCAAAAAAGCGCTTGACTGCGACGGCGCAGAAGCGCAATTCGCCATTGTTCCGGCTCACGAATTTATTCGTCTACCGGACCCCACGAGACCCCAAGATCCATGCCAAGCGACAGTACCAGTCGAATGTTCGCGCCGTTGACGGCTGAGATGGACTGACCGCATTCGCGGGCTCGTCCTTCCGGCCGGCAACGGCCGATAGGAAGGAAGAGCCATGGAAGACCTGGCCGAAAAGAATGTCGATCTCGCCGATCGCGACATCCTCGATGTCTGCCTCGGTCTCGAGCATGTCGCTGATATCGTTGAATTGCTCAACGAGCAGGATATCGAGGAGCAGGCCCGCGTCCTCATCCACCTGCCGGATGAGCGCGCCATCGAAGTGCTCGACCAGCCCGGGCTGGACGATCCCGCCGCCCTGATCGAGGCGCTGCCGACCGATCGCGCCCTGAAACTGCTCGCCGGCATGTCCTCGGACCGCGTGGCGGATGTGTTCCGCTACATGAACGATCCGCCGCGCTCGGACCTGCTGCAGCGTCTCGACCCCGAGACCCGCACATCGCTGGACAAGGTGCTGTCCTATCCCGTTGACAGCGCCGGCTCCCTGATGACTACCGAATTCGTCTCGGTGCCCTCCTCCTGGACGGTGGAGCAGACGCTGGACCATATCCGCCGCGTCGAGCGCACCCGCGAGACGATCTATTCGGTCTATGTCCTCGATCCAAAGACCCGTCAGCTTCTCAAAGCCGTGGCGCTGCGCCGCCTGATCACGGCCGATCCCAAGGCCTCGGTGCTCACAGCCGCCCGCTTCGACAAGCCGATCACGGTCTCCCCCACGGCCGACCGCGAGGAAGTGGCCAAGCTCATCTCCAAATACGACCTGCTGGCCGTGCCGGTGGTCGATGAGAGCTGGCATGTCATCGGCATCGTCACCGTCGACGACATCATCGACGCCATCGTGGCCGAAGGCACCGAGGACGCCCAGAAGTTCGGCGGCATGGAAGCTCTCGACGAGCCCTACAACACCATCGGCTTCTGGGCGATGATCAAGAAGCGCGCCGGCTGGCTGTGCATCCTGTTCCTGTCGGAAATGCTCACCGCCAGCGCCATGCAGCACTTCTCGGACGAGCTCGACAAGGCGGCGGTGCTCACCTTGTTCATTCCGCTGGTGATGTCCTCGGGCGGCAATTCCGGCTCGCAGGCGACCTCGCTGCTGATCCGCGCGATCGCACTGGGCGAGGTCAAGCTCAGGGACTGGTGGCGTGTGGCGCTGCGCGAACTGCCGACAGGCGTCTGCCTCGGCGCTATCCTGGGCGTACTCGGCGTGTTGCGCATCACGGTGTGGCAGACCGCCGGCTTCTTCGATTATGGCGTGCATTGGGGCCTCGTCGCCTTTACCATCGCCATGGCCCTGACGGCGATCGTCACCTTCGGCTCGCTGGCGGGCTCCATGCTGCCCTTCGCCCTGAAGAAATGCGGGCTCGACCCCGCCAGCGCCTCGGCCCCCTTCGTCGCCACGCTCGTCGACGTGACAGGGCTGGTGATCTACTTCTCCGTGGCGCTGCTCATCCTCAAGGGCACTTTGCTGTAGCGGCCTGCAGACAGACGCTTGAACATTGGCGGGTTTTGCGCTATCGACCCGCCACTCATTCGAATTTGACTTATCCGACCGGGGTAGCGCTCCGGCAAAGAGCAGGATTTGACCCCATGAAGGCCGACATTCATCCCGACTACCACAAGATCAAGGTCGTTCTGACCGACGGCAGCGAGTTCTACACGCACTCGACCTACGGCAAGGAAGGCGACACGCTGCAGCTCGACATCGATCCCAAGTCGCATCCGGCCTGGACGGGCGGCACGCAGCAGCTCCTCGACCGCGCCGGCCGCGTGTCGAAGTTCAACCAGCGCTTCGCCGGCATCAGCTTCAAGCGCTGATCCGAGTTCCCATCGCTGTGACGTTGAAAGCGGGCCCTCGGGTCCGCTTTTGTTTTGGGAAAGGCGTACAAAAAGAAGCCGCGAGAAGATCGCGGCTTAATCCAAGTCAGAAACAGGGAGGCGTCAAACAGAGTGAACAGGAGCCACTCGAACATCCAGGGAAGCTGGAATGGGCACAGGCTACCTGAGAAAACTTACTGTTCGGTTAACGCGCTCCCAGCTACGTCTTGAAAAACGCACTCGCCGCCGACATCGAGGCGGCCTTGCGCTCCTTCGCCTCCTCCAGGCGCCGGATCTCGTCCTTCAGCGCCGCAATACGTTCGTCGAGCTCGTGCAGGGAAAGCGTGGAAAGATCCTGGCCGATCTGGTGGCCCATAGCGGCCTTGCGCGGTTCGTCGTCGAAAACGGCCATGTTCCTCCTCCTGCAACCCTGGGCTCGCGGCCCTATTCCGCCCGTTGTGCCGCCATCTCCTGGGCCGTGGCAAGCCTTATCCTATCCGCATTCGCAATGAAGAGTTCGTGGCGACTTCCTGGCGGAACTGCCCGGGATCGGTGTCGGCGAAAGCACGCCTGGACACCATATGAGCCAGGGCGCCCCCTGCCATCTGCACGAAGCTGCGCCGTGCCAGCACCTCTCGCCTCCGCATTCCGAACCTGGCGTTGCGTGAGGATATCGTTCCATCGGCTTTTGTCGATGTCCTCCACCCTCGAAAATGCGCAACAGGCTTTCCTTTCAGACCGACGACGACTATATGGGGGATGAATCCCGACAATCAGCTCGCGTCGGGCTTCGCTCCGGGAGGCCGGTGCGAGGCGGCAGCGAGTTCATGCTTCCGAGGAGATGCTTATGTCGACCGCCCCGCTGATGCCGAAGGCCACCGCTGTCTGGCTGGTTGAGAACACCGCCCTCACCTTCGACCAGATCGCCGATTTCTGCAAACTACACCCGCTCGAGGTCAAGGGTATCGCCGATGGCGAAGTCGCCGCCGGCATCAAGGGTCAGGATCCGGTGATCGCCAACCAGCTCACGCGCGAGGAGATCGCCCGCGCCGAGCGCGATCCCAACTACCGCCTCAGGCTCGCGGAGCCGAAGGTGAAGATCGCCATCGCCAAGGTGAAGAAGGGCCCGCGCTATACGCCGGTCTCGCGCCGCCAGGACCGCCCGAACGCCATCCTCTGGCTGGTGAAGAACCATCCCGAACTCAAGGATGCGCAGATCATGCGCCTGGTCGGCACGACAAAGACCACGATCGCCGCCATCCGCGACCGCACGCATTGGAACACCCAACAGCTCACCCCGTCGGATCCGGTGATGCTGGGCCTGTGCACACAGATCGACCTCGACTTCGAGGTGGCCCGTGCCTCCAAGGACCGTCCGCCCGAGCCCGAGAGCGCGACGCTGCTGCCGGCCGAGATCACCACCGGTCCGGCCGAGCGCGCCCACAGGGTCGAGGATACCTTCGCCTCGCTCGGCAACAAGCCGCGCCCGAACGAGGATGAGGAAGAACTCGACGTCGCCAACGTCTTCGCCAAGCTCAAGGGCATCAAGCAAAAGGACGACTGAGGCTTCTCAGCCGTCCGGCATCGATGCGATATCGCAGCGCGATCACGGCAAAGCGTGGTCGCGCTTTTCTTTGTCGCCTGCCGCCCCACATTTTCCCCGACGGAGGTCCTTACACGGGTGAAGGCGCGACCGGCTTCCCAGTCGCGCCTTTCATATAATGGTCGCCCTGCTTCGAGGTCAGCCGATCGGGCGGCCGAACTCGTCGCGAACCCCTTCATGCGGGGTATAAAGCACGGGGAGCACATCGTCGTCGCTATAGGCGTCGTGCAGGCGCGACGGCCGCGACAAGGCGAAGAGCTCTGCCTGGTGCCGGGCATAACGCTCCGACGCCTGTTCGATCAGCGATTGCACACCTTCGAGCAGGGTAGCGAAGAGCGGATAGTTTACGCGAACCTGCGTCCCGTGGAGGGCCGGGGAATAGCTCCAGTGACGGCCCCATTCATCCTCGTGGTATTCAACGCTCGACATGACACTCATCCTTAACAAAAAGTTAGTTCCTGATTTCCCTATGGTGTTTATTTTCAACGTTTTATGTGGATTCATCAAGGCAGTTGACCTATCTTCATAATCAAGAATAACTTGATGATCGCAGGTCTATGATGAGCAAATCTGGCGCGGGGCTGGGCGCGCTGTGGACATTCGCCGCCGCCGCTCGCCATCTCAGCTTCGCCAGGGCGGCGGCCGAACTCGACGTCACGCCGGCGGCGGTGAGCAGTCAGATCCGCGCCTTCGAGGAACGCCTCGGCACGCGCCTGTTCTTCCGTACCAGCCGCAGCATGCGCCTCACCCATGCCGGGGAGGAATTGCTGTCCTCCACCGCCGGGGCGCTGCGCACCATCGACGAGGCCCTGCGCCGCGCCGCCAACACCACGCATCGGGAGACCCTGACCGTCTCTTCCGGCCCGTCCTTTGCGGCCAAATGGCTGGTGCCGCGCCTGCCTCATTTCCGGCAGAAGTTCCCGGAGATCGAGATGCGCATCGACATCTCCGACACGCTGGCCGATTTCGGCCGCGAGGAGATCGATGTCGGCATCCGTTTTGGCCGGGGGGTCTATCCCGGCCTGCGCTCCGACCGGCTGTTCGACGAGGTGGTCTTTCCGATCTGCAGTCCCAAACTCTTGGAAGGCCCGGTACCGCTGCGCGAGCCCAACGACCTGCAGCATTTCACCCTGATCCATCTCGACTGGTACGGGCAGTACGATGCCTGGCCGGACTGGCGCATGTGGCTGCTTGCCGCCAAGGCCGACAAGCCTGATCCTAGCCGCGGCCTGCATTTCAGCCAGTCGATCATGACGCTGCAGGCCGCCATCGACGGCCAGGGCGTGGCGCTCGGCAACACCAGCCTGGTGGGCGACGACCTCGCCGCCGGCCGGCTGGTACGCCCCTTCGATCTGTCGCTCAAGATCTCGCCGGAATTCGCCTATTATCTGGTGGTGCCCAAGACCAAGGCCGACAAGCCGATGATCAAAGCCTTCCGCGAGTGGATGCTGGGCGAGATCCAGAGCGGGGCGGTGACAGGATAGGCTAAAGCGTTTTGCGATTTGACGGAATCGGCAAGAATCGCAAAGACGCGTCGAAACAAAGAGTTAGAGTAAAGCAGCGTTTGCGCCTAAACGCGCTTTGCTCCAGGAGCGCGGACATCTTGTCCGCTCTTCCTTCAAATCAAGCGCCGGGCTTCCAAGAGCGGACGGGACGTCCGCGCTCCCAGTTCACGCAATGATATCCGGCGTCAGCATGTCCTCGATGTAGGAAATGCGGTCTTTCAGATGGAGCTTGCGCTTCTTCAGGCGCTGCAATTGCAGTCGATCCGGCGTGCCCACCTGTTCCAGCGCGGCGATTGCAGCATCGAGGTCGCGGTGTTCCTGGCGCAGCTGGCCCAGTTCCGCCACGAGCGCGGCTTCCTCCTCCTCACTCAGCGGATCTGACAAGCCTTCACCTTTCCGTTCCAAACGGCGCAGCCTCGGCTTGAAAGCCACGCTGCGATTCTTGTTCGCCTTGCCCCGTTGCCGCCCGGGGAAGGCATTATAGCGCAAACTATGCCGGTGCGATTCGTCACCCGCAAGCGCTGTGGAAAGATATCGCCATCTATTTACACGCTTTGGCGGGCATTGGCCGAGGAACCTTGAGACAAGGCTGCTACATCCTTGTTTCCGCACCCTTTTTCAGCGCTAGGCACTTTGGTGCATCGCGCGGTAAACTATTGTTCTGACTAATGTAATTGCTGCTTTGCACAATCGATAAAGACCCAAAAAACCCGAATTTTCCTTCGACAAGCCCTCCATTTCGTGAGAACGTCAAATGTCGGAACTGTGACAACAAGGAGCCGTTAATGCCTGTGCAGTCGCATCTGGTTGAGTTGGAGCGTAAGCATCACGCTCTCGAAACCGAACTCACCATCGCCTTGTCGCATCCCTCCTCGGATGATCTCAAGATTGCAGAGCTGAAGCGTAAGAAACTCCTTTTGAAAGATGAAATTGAGAAGTTGAAGAGCACCGGGACGGTGCACTGACCCAGCCAAAGCTGGAGCATTCCCAACCGCCGGCCTGGAGTTGATCCGGGGCCGGCGGTTTCATTTTGGGCGGCCGGAGAGGTGTTGGACGATCGCACGCGTGTGCCAATTCATACGGACAGGTCACGCTAACGAGCCCATGATGTCGCACGACTGAGGCGACATCCCACATGAGGGGGCATGCGATGGCCGGCACGAGGCGAAATATCGGAACTGTGCTGCTCACATCGGCGATGCTGGCCCTGTCCTCGCTCGTGCCGATCGCCGGGCTGACAGCGCCCGCGCAGGCGGCACCCGCGGCGGCGGTACAGCCCCAGCCGCCCACGCTAGAGGCCTTCAAGGCGACGCTGTCGAATTTCGGGCAGTTCATCTATTCGGAGCGTTACGGCAATGTCTTGCAGCCGACCTCCCTGCCCGCGGGCTGGCACCCCTACCCCGCCTGCCACTGGGTCTACGACCGCACCTATGGCTGGACCTATGACGACCCCACGACCTGGGGCAAGATCGTGCACCACTATGGACGTTGGGCACATGACGACCAGGCCGGCTGGGTCTGGATTCCCGGCACAGAATGGGCACCCGCCTGGGTCATATGGCGCAGCGGCGGCGACTGGACCGGCTGGGCACCGACGCCCCCCAACAGCGACCAGCAGGAAATCACGCTGGCAAGCTTCAACGCCGACAAGCAATGGACCTTCATCGAGACGGCCAAGCTCGCCAACCGCTGCGACGCGGAGCCGGCCGCCGCCCCCGCGGCCGCCTTCTCGGCCAGCGCACCGGTGACCCGCATCAAGGTGGTGCGCGGCATCGCCGTCTATGTGCTCCCTCAGCCCGCCACGGTGATTGATTACGACACCGGCCCCATTGTGCCATGGAAACCGGACTTTCTGGGCGAATGGCTGCTCTGGCTCAATGCTGCTGCCTCGGCCGCCGCTGTCAATGTCGGTCCCGGCAATGTGGCCCTCTGCCCGCCGATGGTGGCGCCGGCCGTCGCTCCCTACATCTCGACGCCGCCGCCTCCACCGCAGGGCCAGAAGCCTCTCAAAAGGCGCGCCGCCCGCAAGGACTACCAGCCTCCCCGCCAGGGTCGCCCGCCGGTGGTGGTGGAGGAAGGCCCGACCTATGAACCACCGCCCGTCTATGTCGATCCGCCGATTCGGCGCCGGCCCGCGGACTGGATGCCGCCCTATGTGCGCCCGCGCCCCTATCCGCGGCCCCGGCCGGTGGTGACGCCGCAGAACTATCCCGACCGGCCCTATTATCCCCGCCGCCCGCGCCGCGTGCCGGATCCCTATGACGAACCGTTGATCCGGTAGAAGAGAGGGCGCGCAACCCCTGGGCGCCCCGTCTTGCCTCAATATCGTTTCATGAGCGGGCTGGAAGTCCGCGCTGCCTGGCTCTATCGTCCGGCCTTTCCTTCCTGCCCGGACCTTGCCATGCCCTCTTCCGTTGCCCTGCCCCGTCGCCATTGGTTCGAGATGACGACGGAGGAGTTCCGCACCTCCGATACGTCCTCCTGGATTGCCGTGCTGCCGATCGCCGCCGTCGAGCAGCATGGCCCGCATCTGCCCGTCGGCGTCGACAGCATGATCATGCAGGGCTATCTGGACCGGGCCATTCCCCTCATTCCCGCCGACATTCCCGCCACCTTCCTGCCGATCCAGATGATCGGAAAGTCGAACGAGCACCTGGAATTTCCCGGCACGATCAGCCTGTCGGCGGAGACCGTGCTGCGCGCCTGGGTCGAGATCGGCGAGAGCGTTCACCGCGCCGGCGTGAAGAAGCTGCTGATCGTCAATTCGCACGGTGGCAACATGGCAGTGATGGACATCGTGGCACGGGAGCTGCGGGTGCGCCACGGCATGCTCGTCGCCTTCACCTCCTGGCATATGTTCGGCTATCCCAAGGGCGCCTTCTCGGAGGACGAGATGCGGCTCGGCATCCATGCCGGCGAAGTCGAGACGGCGCTGATGCTCGAATTCAGGCCCGAGCTCGTCCATATGGACCGCGCGAGGGATTTCCGTCCCGTGACCTATGAGATGGAGCAGACCTTCAAATATCTGCGCACGGGCCGCCCCGGCGGCTTCGGCTGGATGGCGCAGGACATCCGCCCCGAAGGCGCTGCAGGCGATGCCTCGAAGGCCACGCGCGACCATGGCGTGCAATCGGCTGAGTTCGGCGCGCAGGCCTTTGTGGACCTGCTGCGGGACGTCAGGGATTTCGACCTGTCGCGTCTGAGGAAGGGCCCGCTGGGGTAGCTGGGAGCGCGGACTTCTCAGCGACATGCTTGCATGTCGCGGTGTCCGCTCTCGGAAGCGATGTAGAAGCAGAAAAGGGCGCCACCTCACGGTTGGCGCCCTTTTCGTATAATCTGTTGTTTCAAGAGCGGACTGGAAGTCCGCGCTCCCAGCGATCACGCCGCCTTGGCGGCGTCTTCCAGCAGCAGCAGGTCGTCGCGCCCGAAATTCAGGGCCACCGTGTCCCCCGCCTTCGGCGGCACCGCGCTCGACGTGTTGAAGGTATCGAGCGACAGGCGGTTCGAGCCCAGATTCACGTGGATGCGCACGATCGAACCCAGGAAGCTGACGAGGTCGATCTTGCCACGCAGCGTGTTGCGGGTATTGCCGCCTTCGCCGAGTTCCACCGTCTCGGGACGCAGCGCCAGGCGGCGGGTTTCGCCATTGCGGGCGCCCTGCAGGCCACGGCCGACCACGACTTCCTGGCCATCGATCGAGAAGCGGCCACTCGCCGCATCGGTAACCGTGCCGGTGAGGTAGTTGAGATGCCCGACGAAGGAGGAGACGAAGCTGGTCTTGGGGAAATTATAGACCTCGAAGGGTGTCCCAACCTGCTCCATCTGTCCGGCACTCATCACCACGATGCGGTCGGACATCGAGAGGGCTTCCTCCTGGTCGTGCGTGACGAACAAAGTGGTGATGCCCAGCTGCTGCTGCAGCACGCGGATCTCATCGCGCAGCGACACGCGGATCTTGGCGTCGAGCGCCGAGAGGGGCTCGTCGAGCAGCAGGATCTTGGGCTGCATCGCGATGGCGCGGGCCAAGGCGACGCGCTGCTGCTGGCCGCCCGAGAGCTGGAAGGGATAGCGGTCCGCGATATGCGGCAGCTTGATCATGTCCAGCATCTGCTTGACGCGCTCGGCGATCTCGGCAGGCGACTTCTTGGCGATCTTCATGCCGAAGCCGATGTTCTGGGCGATCGTCATGTTCGGAAACAGCGCGTAGGCCTGGAACACCATGCCGACATTGCGCTGGTTCGGCGCCAGGCTGGTAACCTCCTTGGCGTCCATGCGGATGGAGCCGGAGGTCGGTGTCTCGAAGCCGGCGACCATGCGCAGCACAGTGGTCTTGCCGCAGCCGGAGGGGCCGAGAAGGGTGATGAACTCGCCCTTCTGCACCGAAAGCTCGAAATGCTTGACGACCTGGTTGGGGCCGTAGCTCTTTTTCAGGTTGGAAATCTCGAGAAATGCCATGATGTCGGTTCCTCCGCCTAGCGCGCGGGTTTGGCGCCGCGCGAGCGGCCAACGAGCTGGATCAGGCCCATGCAGGCCCAGGTGATGAAGAAGGCCACCAGCGAAAGCGCCGAAGGCTCGTAAGGCTGATTGGCGCCGCGTTCCTGCAGGTAGGTACCGAATACAGGCACTGCCAACAGGCTGGCAAAGGTGAATTCGCCGATGACGATTGCGAAGGTGATGAAGGCGCCGCTCAATACCGCAGAGCGGACGTTTGGGAGGATCACATTGAACAGGATGCGCGATCCGCTGGCGCCAAGGCTCTCCGCGGCCTCCGTCAAGGTCTTGACGTCGATGGCCCGCATACCCGTATCGACCGAACGATACATGTAAGGCAGAGCCAACGTCACATAGCCGAAGGCGAGCAGCACCTCGGTGGCAAAAGGCGACTTGTTGAACGGCGACCAGCTGTTGGCCAGATACAGCCTGCTATAGCCGAACACGATGATGATCGCCGGGATTACCAGCGGCAGCAAGGTGATGAACTCAACCGGCGAGCGCCAAGCTGGGAAGCGCAGCCGGATAAGGTATGCCGTCGGCACGACCAGCAGGATGCCGAGCAGGATGGTAGCGATCGCAAGCCCGACGGAACTCAGGAAGGCGAACTGGAAGTTAGGGCTTTGCACAGAGGAGAAGAAGGAGTCGAAACTGTGCGGCTTGCCCAGGAAGAACCAGCCCGGAGTCGCGCCATCCGCCATCTGGCGCATGGCGTATTCAAGCGTCGCCAGCAAGGGCAGAATGAAGAACACCGCCGCAACAGCGATGATAATCCAGGCGAAGAGAGATCCGGTTTTCATCGTACCCACCTTTCGCTCCAGTTGCGCAGCCAGATATAGGCGCCGCTCGTGATGCTGGTAATGACCACCATGCCGAGCGCGATGGCATAGCCGAGGCCAGGATTATTCAGAACGTCGCCGCGAATCTGCGCGTAGAGCTGGATCGGGATGATGGTCAGGGCCGATCCGGTCAGGGCATAGGCGGTCGCGATAGCGCCAAAGGCGTTCGCGAAGAGCAGCAGCGTGGAGCCGAGCATACTCGGCCACAACACGGGAATGGCGACATAACGCCAATAGTCGAAGGTCGTCCCGCCCAGCACCGCCGTCGCCTCGCGCCATTCGCGCTTGAGGCCCTCAAGCGCCGGCACGATGACCAGCACCATCAACGGGATCTGGAAGTAGAGGTAAACGATGGACAGACCCAAGAAGGTGTAGAGATTGAAGCCCAGCGCGTTGAAATTGATGCCGAACCAATCGCGCAGGATGAAGGCGACGAGGCCCACGCGCCCCAGCGTGGCGATAAAGGCAAAGGACAGTGGGACACCAGCAAAATTCGAGGCCACGCCTGCGAAGGTCATCACCGCCCCGCGGACCCAGCCCGGCAGATTGCCGAGCACGATGGCATAGGCAATCAGAAAGCCGAAAAACGCGCCGGCCACGGCCGTCACGAAGCTGATCTCGATGCTGAGCCAGAATGAATGAACGATGGAGGGATTGCCGAACAGGTCGACAATGTTGTTCAGCGTGAAGGAGCCATCCGGCCCCTCGAACGCCCGGACCAGCAACAGCGCGGTCGGCACGATGAGGAACAGCACGGAGAATGCGGCGAAAGGCAGCATTCCCAGGGCTGACCACGATAGGCCGAGCGCCGGGCTTCGATTTTTGACGGGCGGAGCCGTCGTGAGCACATCGGTGGACATTTTTCGACCGGGCTAGGGGTTAAAAACCGCAAAGCCCACCTTCGTGTCAGGCGGGCTTTGCTCAGGTCCTCGGAGAGCGGATGAAGCTTACTTCACCGCCGCGCCGACGACGCCGTCCCAACCCGCAGTGATCGCGGCCTTTCCGGCAGCCTGTTCGTCAAGCGTCGGGAACACCGCCTTTGCATAGGCTTCAGCCGGCGGCAGCTTGGCAAGAAGGTCGGCAGGGACCTTCTTGTTGGTGGCCAGGTCGTTGAAGCGAATCGGGTGGCAATAGCCCTTCAGCCAAAGCAGCTGGCCCTCGTCTGAATAGAGATATTCCATCCAGAGCTTGGCAGCATTCGGATGCGGAGCGAAAGCGCTGATCGCCTGGACATAGACACCGGCCACCACGCCGCTCGCAGGCACGACCACGTCGATATTGGTGCCCTTGCCGTTGTCACGATCGGCCAGTGCGTTGTAGTCCCAGCGGACGATGATCGGCGTGGCGCCCTGGGTCAGCGAGGCGATCTTGCCGACGACCGGCACGAAATTGCCCTTCTTGTTGAGATCGCTGAAGAACTTCAGGCCGGCAGCGCCTGCCTTGGCCGCATCGCCACCGGCGGCGGAAAGACCGGCAGCATAGACGCCCTGGATAGCCTGGTTGGCCGTACGCGGGTCACCGGCAAGGGCAACGCTGTTGGCGTAATCGTCCTTGAGCAGGTCTGCCCAGTCCTTCGGGGATTCCTTGACGACGTCTTTGTTCACTTCGAAAGCGAGCACGCCGTAATAGTCACCATACCAGTAGCCGTCGGCATCCTTGGCGGTATCGGGGATCGAAGCCCAGGTCGAGACCTTATAGGGCTGGATCAGGCCGTCCTTCTTGGCCGTCGGGCCGAAGGACAGACCGACGTCGATCACATCGGGAGCCTGCGGGCCGGTATTGCCCTTGTTGGCCTTGATCGCTTCGACTTCGTCGCCCGAACCAGCATCCGGATTCAGCTCATTGACCTGAAGACCATACTTGGCCTTGAAGCCGGCAATGACGTCGCCATAACCGCACCAGTCATGCGGCAGCGCGATCACGGTCAGTTGACCTTCCTTCTTGGCGGCGTCGATCAGATCCTGGCTCTGGGCAAACGCGCTGCCCATGGAGGCCGTCAAGGCCAGGGCCGATACCGATGCGATACCAAGCCACGTTTTCCTGCTCATTGTTCAACTCCTTGATGGTGCCGCGCTGGCCCATTTTTCCCGTACGGGTTTTTACAGCGGCGCTGGTATCAATGACGGTTGACAGTTTTGTGTCAATCCCGATTGTCATATATGACAATCAGTATTTTAGCGGTTTGGGGCGAAATTTTACGGGTTTACGCGCCCGTTACATTCCGTTAGGAAGTGAAAAAGCCCGGCCATCGGATGTGCCGGGCTTTTGCGCGTCCGGGCTGTCGCACACCGAAGTCATACCCGGACCAGAGAGAAAGGGAGAGCGCTGGTGGCCAATGTTGTCGTGGTCGGGTCGCAATGGGGTGACGAAGGCAAGGGCAAGATCGTCGACTGGCTGTCGGAGCAGGCCGACGTCGTCGTCCGCTTCCAGGGCGGCCACAATGCCGGCCACACTCTGGTGATCGGCGAGAACGTCTACAAGCTCTCGCTGCTGCCCTCCGGCATCGTGCGCGGCAAGCTCTCGGTCATCGGCAATGGCGTCGTGCTCGACCCACGTGCTTTCGTAGCCGAGGTGAAGAAGCTTGGCGACCAGGGCGTGAAGGTCACGCCCGCCGTTCTGCGCATCGCCGAGAATACCCCGCTCATTCTCTCCCTCCACCAGGAGCTCGACCGCCTGCGCGAATCGGCGACGGACGGCACCAAGATCGGCACCACCGGCCGCGGCATCGGTCCGGCCTATGAGGACAAGGTCGGCCGCCGCGCCATCCGCCTGATGGACCTTGCAGACCTCGAGGCGCTGCGCCCGAAGATCGCCCGGCTCCTCAACCACCACAACGCCCTGCGCCGCGGCAATGGCCAGCCCGAGATCGACCCGGAAGCGCTCTACAGCGAGCTCGCCGATGTCGCCCCCCTCGTCCTGCCCTTCATGGACGATGTCGGCGCCCTGCTCGACAAGGAGCGCAAGGCCGGCAACCGCATTCTGTTCGAGGGTGCGCAGGGTGCCCTTCTCGACATCGACCACGGCACCTATCCCTATGTCACCTCGTCCAACACGGTGGCGGGACAGGCGGCGATCGGCTGCGGCCTCGGCCCCAGCGCCATCGACTATGTGCTCGGCATCACCAAGGCCTACACCACCCGCGTTGGCGAAGGCCCCTTCCCAACCGAATTGCATGACGAGACCGGCCGTCTGATCGGCGAACGCGGGCGCGAATTCGGCACGGTCACCGGCCGCGCCCGGCGCTGCGGCTGGTTCGATGCGGCCCTGGTGCGCCAGACCATCCGCACCTCCGGCATCACGGGGATCGCCCTCACCAAGCTCGACATCCTCGACGGTTTCAAGACGATCAAGGTGTGCGTGCGCTACGAGCTCGACGGCCGCGAGATCGACTATCTGCCCGCCAGCCAGGCTGCGCAGGCGCGCGTGAAACCGATCTATGAGGAGATCGAGGGCTGGCAGGAGACCACCGCCAAGGCGCGCTCCTGGGCCCAGTTGCCGGCGCAGGCGATCAAATATGTCCGCCGCATCGAGGAACTCATCGGCGCTCCCGTGGCGGTGCTCTCCACTAGCCCGGACCGGGACGACACGATCCTTGTGCAAAACCCCTTTCAAGTCTAAGAGCAGACCTATTCCCGTCAGATTCGGGCGTTAGTGCGTGAGTGCCGTAGGTTAGGCTAAGCGGATTCTTAAGCAAATTCGCCTAGCTTGCCAGGTGTTTGGCAGTCTTTGATTTCGCCTGGGATGGCGGATCAATGGTGGCGAAGGCCATGCAGAGCTGCCTGGAATCCCTGCGGCAGCCCCCCATCTGCCTTTCAAGAGATCGAGCCAGGACGAGTGTCGACGGATTATTTCCCTCCCATCCAGCGAGCGGTGCAGGGGCTGTTGCCCAATACCCAGGAGACCCGCAGCGCCCTTTACGAAAAGGCGCGCACGGCTCTGCTTCGGCAACTCAATGCCGCCGACCCGGCTCTGACCCCCGGCCAGATCTCGCGGGAGCGCGGCCTGCTGGAGGAAGCGATCCGGCGGGTCGAACACCATTACGACGAAGCCGAACTGACGCCCGAGCCGATGGCCTCAGAGCGCCCAGCGGCACCCAAACCCGCAAGCACGGCCAATGACACCGCGCTGCCTGAGGATGACGAGGTGGTAGCGGAAGAGCCCAGCGCCGCGCCTGCCTCCCAGCCCGAAGGCCTGCCGGCCTTTGCCGAGCGCCGGGCCGAGAAGCGCCGGCCGCAAGCCCCGCGCCGCAACGCCTCGGGAGGCGGTTTGCGGCGCTATGCCGTGATGGGGCTTGTCGGCCTTCTCATCGTCGGCGGCGGTGCGGCCACCGCGCTCTATCTCCGCAGCCATGACGACAAGACCGTGCTCGTGCCGGCGCAGCCCGCACCAGGACCGCAAGCCGCCGCCAAGCCGGCCGATCCCGATCCCGCCAAGCTGAACGACCGCCTCGGCGGCGAGCCCGACGCACCGCCCCCGAACCAGGTCGCGGCGGCAACGCCGACACCGACGGTGCAGACCCGCTCGATCACGCCCGAGCCCGAACAGACACCGGCGTCTCCCCCGCCCACGACCGCGCCAGCCCCCCTCCTGCCTTCCGCGCCGACGCAGGCGCCCGAGGGACAGCGCGCGCGCATGCTGGAGGAGGATCCGACGGCTCCGATGAAGGGGCGCGTCTTCGAGGGGACGGTGAACTGGCGTACGGAGTCGCAGGCAAGCGGCACCAACGGCCCGCTCGAGACGGTGGTCGTCGGCGAGCTCAATTTCCCCGACCGCAAGATGAAGGCGCTGCTCACCCTGCGCCGCAATTCCGACCCCGCCTTCCCGGCTGCCTTCCTGCTGCAGATCCAGATGACGGTGCCGCCTGATTATCCCAACGGCAATGTCGGCTCACTCAGCGGCGTCAACGTCAAGCATGCGCCGCAGGTGACCGGTACGCCCCTCGACGGCGTGTTGATGAAGGTGACGACCGGGGTGTTCCTGATGGGCATCGCCGACCCCTTCAACGAGAAGGGGCGTAACGCCAAAATGCTGCAGGACAATGAGTGGTTCGACGTGCTGTTTGCCTTCGACAATGGCCGGAGGGCCGTGATCACCTTCGAGAAGGGACCGGCCGGCGACAAGGTCTTCAACGACGCCATGGTGGCCTGGAATAACGGTACGGCTGCGATCCAGTAAGATCGGAGCGGCGGTAGAGCTACCGTCATTGCGAGCGCAAGCGAAGCAATGACGGGAACGGCGCGCCAATAAAAAAGCCGCCCTTTCGGGCGGCTTTCTTGTCTTGATCTTTTTCCTTAGGCCGGGGCGTGCACCGCCTCGAGACGGGCGACGCCCGAGCGCACCGCTGCCTGCACCTTCTCGAAGGCGCGGACCTCGATCTGGCGCACACGCTCGCGCGAGACACCGAACTCGTCGGACAGCTCCTCGAGCGTGATCGGATCATCGACCAGGCGGCGAGCCTCGAAGATGCGCCGCTCGCGATCGTTCAGGACGTTGAGGGCCTGACGAAGCGCGGTGGTGCGGTTGCTGCTCTCCTCGCTTTCGGCGAGACGGGCCTCCTGGTTGCTGGTCTCGTCGACCAGCCAGTCCTGCCATTCGCCGTCGCCATCCTCGCGCACGGGCGCGTTGAGCGAGGCGTCGCCGCCGAGGCGGCGGTTCATCTCCACCACTTCCTGCGCCTGCACGCCGAGCGACTTGGCGATCGACTGCACCTGGTCGGGACGAAGGTCGCCCTCGTCGAGCGCAGAAATCTGGCTCTTGGCCTTGCGCAGGTTGAAGAAGAGCTTCTTCTGGTTGGCCGTGGTGCCCATTTTTACGAGCGACCACGAGCGCAGGATATATTCCTGGATCGAGGCGCGGATCCACCACATGGCATAGGTGGCAAGGCGGAAGCCTTTTTCCGGCTCGAAACGCTTGACGGCCTGCATCAGGCCGATATTGCCTTCGGACACGACTTCGCCGAGCGGCAGGCCGTAGCCGCGATAGCCCATGGCGATCTTGGCGACCAGACGCAGATGCGAAGTTACAAGCTGGTGGGCCGCATCACGGTCGCCATGCTCGCGCCAGCGTTTCGCAAGCATGTATTCCTGCTCGGGCTGGAGCATTGGGAAGCGGCGGATTTCATCGAGATAACGCGAAAGGCCACTCTCGGCGGCCAAGACGGGAAGCGCGGCAGAAGCCATATGTTCCTCTCCTCTGAACCCCCTTTTTGGGCGGTTCAATCGCCATCCCCCATACTGGGCAGACAACGCCTACACGATATGGGGACGGCACATGCATTTGTGAAGACCCCCTTGGGAAATCTTCTTGCACCACCTGGCGGCCCCGCATGTGCCCTTGCAGACACGGACCAATCCCCTATCGCGCACGTATCATGCGCCCGATTGCGGCGATTTCACGTTGCAATTTTGGGAGGTCCGCCATGCATTGCGCTGAGGGCTGCGGAGGACTCTTGCAACGTCACCGGGAGGCTTCATCTCCTGCGCCAGACCAAGATGCCCCGGGGCCGCGGTGTTTACCGTAACCACTCGTTTACCTTGTGCTGTCCGCTGGGTCCTCTATCTGTTGAGGGGAACAAATCCGCCCCCTGGAAGTTCCTCGCACACCAAAACGAAGACCGTATTTCATCGTTCACCAGCACGGGAGGCATGAGAATGGACGGAGACAAGCGAGTGGAACAGGCCAAGGCACGCATATCCGATGCGCTCACCACGGATATCGACGCATTGCGCGCCGAGGTTGCCCGCCTGACGGAGCAGCTCAGCAGCTTCATCGACGAGGAAAAGTCCACCTTGTCGAAGATCCTTTCCAAGGAGGCCAAGAGCGCCAAGCAGATGCTCGACAGCAAGCTGAGCGATGTCGGCAGCAAGGCCGGCGAGATCAGCGATGCGGCCCGGGAGCAGGCTTCGGACCTGCAGAAGGCCACGCTCGACTACATCACCAAGAAGCCGCTGCAATCGGTGGCGATCGCGGCTGGCATCGGCCTGCTGCTCGGCCTGTGGAGCAAGAACCGCTCGTGATGCGTCTTCTTGCTCTCGGTAGTCTCGCCAAAAAGGAAGTAGGCACGGCCCTGCGCCAGCGTGGGGCCGTCTTTCTGTGGCAGGGCATCGCAGGGCTCTGCATGGTGGCCATGGCGATCATCGGCCTGATCAGTCTCCACCGTTTCGTCAGCGAGCGCTACGGCCCCTATTGGGCGGATGCCGCCCTCGCTGGCCTGTTCGCGGTGATCGCCCTGATCGCGCTTATGGTATCGATGCAGTTGAACAAGCGCGCCAAGCGCCGCGAGGCGCTCGCCGCCGCCATGCTCGCCGCCGCTGGCCTGGCCTCGGAAGTGCTGCCGGACAAGAAGTCCGCCACCCAGGCTCTGGTCATCGCCGCCCTCGCCGGCGGCTTCTGGTTCGGCCGGAAAAGATAGCGCCCTGGAATCGCAGGCATCCCTGCTTGCTCTTGGAAACGATACGCCCGCAAGAGAGGAAGAGCCGGCAAGATGCCGGCGGTCCCAGGGGCGTTATCCCCGCAAGGCTTGCGCCAAGGCGGCCAGATCCGCCGGCAGCGGGCTCTCGAACACCATATGCTCTCCGCTCACCGGATGCTCGAAGCCGAGCAGACGGGCGTGCAGGGCCTGCCGGTCCATCGCCGCGAGAGCGGCCTTCGCCTCCTCCGGCAGCAGCGCGGCCTTGGTCTTGAAGCCCGAACCGTAAACGGCATCGCCCAGCAGGGGATGGCCGAGATGGGCCATGTGCACGCGGATCTGATGGGTACGGCCGGTCTCGAGCCGGCATTCCACCAGGCTGACCAGCGGCTGGCCGGCCTGCTCGCCGAAAGTCTCGACCAGGGCATAATGGGTGATCGCCTCGCGCCCACGCCCCAGCGGCACGACGGCCATCTTCTCGCGGTTGCGGGTAGAACGGTCGATGCCGGTCTCAACGGTGCCATGCGGGCGGGTACCGCCCCAGACGAAAGCGAGGTAGGCGCGCTCCAGGGGCCCGGTGCGGCCGTGATCGGCGAATTGCGCGGCGAGACCCTGATGGGCGCGGTCGTTCTTGGCCACCACCAGAAGCCCGGAGGTATCCTTGTCGAGCCGATGCACGATGCCCGGCCGCTTCACACCGCCGACGCCGGAGAGCGAATCACCGCAATGGGCGATCAAGGCATTCACCAGCGTACCGCTCTCATGTCCCGCCGCCGGATGCACCACGAGGCCCACCGGCTTGTCGATGACGAGAAGGTCGTCGTCCTCATAGACGATGACGAGCGGGATGTCCTCACCCTGCGGCTCGGCCGGCACCGCCTCCGGCACGCCCAAGCCCACCGTCTGCCCGGCCTTGAGGATGTGCCCGGCATCGAGCACCGGCTTGCCGTCGAGCTGCGCATGGCCGGCCTCGATCAGCGCCTTGATGCGCGTGCGCGACAGAGGCTGTGCGTCCGAGTCCTGGAACTGGCGCGCCAGGAAGCGATCAATACGCTCGCCGGCTTCGGCAACCTCGAAGGTGGTAGAAACGGGATGTGCTGGATTGGTCATACACGCCTGAGGCGGATGGCGCTCCCAATCGGACTGTCGAGAGCAAATGAAAACAAGGGCTTAGTTTGGCGAACGTGCGCCAGTTTCTTCGCTTGTTCACGTAGGAGATGGCGACCCTGAAAGCAAGTCGGAAACGCCCGCGATTCCGTAAGGGACAAAAAGTCCCGAGTTAGTTCATGAGGCATTCCTAGCGCGTTGAAATCGGCTGGCATGACCCTTCTCCAAACAGCATTCGCCATGATATTGAAGAAGCCACCTGGCCCTTGGCGAGCCAAACAAGATGTCAAATAAAGTTCTCGACCTTGCGTCGATGCCTTTCTATGAAGGCCTCTGATATCTTTTGCTCGTGGGCTTGGGGAGCGTAATCGCTGCGATTGCCTTCTTTGGCGCCGTCGTCCTGGTAGCCTCCATCCTACCGAAACGCTGACGCCGGCAATAGTTGGCACCTCGCGAGCGTCGGGTTTTTGTTGCCGCAGGGAACACTACCCCAAATAGAAAAGTTTTGGAGATGCACGCCGACGGCTCCCCGAGCGGTCTGCGGCAATCGGCACCAGCAATTTAACCGGCTCCAACGAGCCGGTTCTTTTGCCCGACGTGCCCTTTCCGTTGCGGCGAAGCCTCCAGCCCCGAGCTGGTTTTTGTCATGTGCAGGACACTCCTCTGTTTGAGGGATAATCCGGCAGCGCAGGAGGGTATATGTTTGCCCAATCGGTGGCCTCGCCAACCAAGGCCATCGTTCTGGAGCGAGATGGACTTGCCCAACCCGGTTCGCCGCACGCGAGCCGGGTTTTTTGTTGACTGTCCCCAGGCTCAGGATGTCGGCTTGTGGGTCGGCTCGATCCTGAGGCCGCCGAAGCGATCTTGGAAGGTCTACTTCGAATTTAACCGCCAAATCACGCTAATAGTCAAGATTAGATACAATATAAAATGAGGTTAAAACACAAACCCAAACTGCAGCAAGAACTATGAGCCAATGAAATGCACTGTCCCGCCGAAATAATATGGAGGCAATCCCGCTAGCGGTGATTACACATGCTAGGAGAAAAAATATAAGCTTAACTAAATCGACCGTGTCCACTACTTCGCTCGCGTTCTGCGTGCCCCTCTATATTATATTGAAGAAGTTATCGTTAAGCGTCAATTCTGCAAATAGCGGTAATAGTAGAAGAATAAGGGGGATACCCAGCGGAGTCAGAGAGTTACCCTACAATAATCCTTCGGCGGATTCCGTACTCACTCCGCCTCCTGCCACGCAAAAACGCATATCCTCAGCACGCTGAAGGCGTGATAGCGGTTGCAAGTCGCGCGGTGCGTCGCAGAAGAAGCTGGCGAAGATACGATGGAGTCGGTTGTCAGGCACATTCGGCAGCCGAAAAAGGCCGATGGCGAACCATCCTGGCTAACCATTCCGCAACCATTTGAAACTGCTGTTGAATGGCGCTCCCAACCGGACTCGAACCGGTGTTTTCGCCGTGAGAGGGCGACGTCCTGGGCCACTAGACGATGGGAGCAGCGGCAAGGAGTGGGCCTATAGCGGGAAAGCTCGCTGCGAGCAAGGACCAATCTGCGCTTTTTCGCATTCGCAGATCGCCCGCCGTCGTTCAAGGCCTGGCAATGCCATTGGCAGGAGAAGGAAGCCGTCGATGCGATGGCTCCCTCGAGATTTGGCATACGGCCGGAAACCGCGCGGATACCGTCTTAGCGCACGCCGACCAGACGCTTGGGTGCGCGATATTCCACCACGACGGAGCGCGGTGCGGCAGAGGCGCGAGACTGCCCGATCGGCAGGCTCAGCCGGCGCTCGGTCGGCTTGAGCGGCGCCGGGCGTTTGGCGACAGCGCGCACTTCTTCGGCACCGATGCCGAGCAGGGACGCAGCAATTTCGATCTGCTGCTCGAACTCGTCGCTAAGGCATTCCGCGGCAATCATCGCTTCCTCGATGGTGGGAAGCGCCTGCTTGACACGCCGGCTGCCATATTTTGTCTTCCAGGTCTCGCTCACGGGAGTGAATGCCTTCTCATTGATCACGCTCACCATAGCAGGATTCGAGCGATATTGCACCGCAGCATAAGCTGGCCTGCCATGCGCTTTAAGGGTGACGAATCGCTCCTGCATATCCTTTCGATTCGGTCCGTGCGATTTGCCACACCCCAGATGGGATGATGCTGAAGCGATTCAAGGGACCCTTCAGCCGACATCCCTTGGTAGCGGCAGGATCACGATCTTCCACTGCGAACGCCGACATGAGATCGGCCGCCGTTGGAGTCCCACTCACCTCCGCCCTCGCCGCCCAGGCCTGACAAGTCATGACGACCGCTCTTGACAGCATCGTTTCGCGTGCTATCTTGAATTTAATATCATTAATGAATAAATATTCAAAGCCCCATACGGGAGGACAGATGACAGCGCCCTATCGCCAATCAGCGTTGCAGGACACCGTGACAACGGGTCCGGACGCCGTGACGGCGGGCCCGGACTCGGCCTTGCGGGCCGTGGCCTCCCCCGCCTTCGGCGCCACCTCTGATCCGAAGGCGCTGGCCGAGATCGCCCGCCAGGTGCGCATCAAGATCGTCAAGACCATCGCCAAAGCGGGCCTCGGCCATGTAGGCGGCGACCTCTCGGTGACCGACATCCTCACCACCCTCTATTTCGGCGTGCTCGACATCGATCCCGCCAATCCGGCCAAGCCGAACCGCGACCGTTTCATCCTCTCAAAGGGCCATTGCGCGGCCGCCTTCTACAGCGTGCTCTCCCTGCGCGGTTTCTTCGATCCCGAAGCCGTCGACACCTTCATGCAGCCGCTCGCCGCGCTGAACGGCCATCCGAACCGCCGCAAGATCCCCGGCGTCGAGGCCAATACCGGCCCGCTCGGTCACGGCCTGCCCATCAGTGTCGGCGCCGCCGTCGGCGCCAGGCTCGCCGGCCAGGACTGGCGCACCTTCGTGGTGCTGGGCGACGGCGAACTGCAGGAAGGTTCGAACTGGGAGGCCGTCATGACGGCAGGCCACCGCAGGCTCGCCAACCTCACCGCTATCGTCGACCGCAACCGCTTCCAGCAGGGCGCGGGCACGGAGGCCACCAACACGCTCGAACCGCTCGCTGACAAGTTCCGCTCCTTCGGCTGGGAAGTGATCGATATCGACGGCCATGACACGGCGGCCCTGCTCAAGGTGCTCGCCGCCCGCGGCACCGACAAGCCCCGCGCCGTGATCGCCAAGACCTACAAGGGGCGCGGCGTTTCCTTCATGGAAGACAGGGTGGAGTGGCACCACAAGGTGCCGAGCGCCGAACAGGTCGAGCTCGCATTGAAGGAACTGTCGTCATGAGCGCCCACGAAGCTCCCCGCCCTGCCGGGGCGCCCGAAACCTTCGCGAAGGAAACTTTCGACTGCCGCGTGGCTTTCGCCGAGGAGCTGACCGCCCTCGCCCGCGCCGACAGCCGCATCGTGGCCGTGTGCAACGACAGCGTCGGCTCCAGCAATCTCGGCGCCTTCCAGAAGGAATTTCCCGATCGCCTCGTCAATGTCGGCATTGCCGAACAGAACATGGTGGGTGTCGGCGCGGGCCTTGCCAATGCCGGCATGATCCCCTTCGTCTGCGCCGCCGCGCCCTTCCTGTCAGGCCGCGCCACTGAGCAGATCAAGGCGGACTGCGCCTATTCGCAATATCCGGTGGTGCTGTGCGGCATGTCGCCGGGCATGGCCTATGGCGAACTCGGCCCCACCCATCACTCGATCGAGGATTTCGCCTGGATGCGGGCGATCGCCGAGCTCACCGTGATGGCGCCTGCCGATCCGCAGGAGACGCGCCAGGCCGTGCGCTGGGCCGCCGGCGCCGGCAAACCTATCTATATGCGCATCCCCCGCTTCAAGATCCCGGCCGTCAGCCCGTCCGAGTCACGGTTCGAGCCCGGCAGGATCGCCACGCTTCGCGAGGGCAGCGACGTCACCGTCGCCGCCATCGGTACCATGGTTTCGCGAGCGCTGGAGGCAGCGGATCTGCTGGCAAAGCAAGACGTTTCGGCCCGCGTCCTCAATGTCTCCACCCTCAAGCCGCTCGATGAGGAGACCATCCTCAAGGCCGCGCGCGAGACGGGGCGCATCGTCACCGCCGAGGAAGCGGTTGTCGGCGGCGGCCTCGGCGGCGCCGTTGCCGAAACCGTGTCGCAGCACCATCCCGTGCCGATGAAGATCCTCGGGGTATCTGGCTTTGCGCCAACGGGCGACACGCAGTTCCTGCTCGACCATTTCGGCCTGAATGCGCAGGGCATCGTGAAGGCAGCGCTCGGCCTCCTGGGCAAGGGAGCACATTGATGGCCGGCCCGCTCGTCCTCGCGATCGACCAGGGCACGAGCTCCACCAAGTGCCTGCTGGTCGACGGCTCCGGCGCCGTGGTGGCGCGCGGGCAAGCGTCCTTGTCCGAGAGCCATCCCCGGCCCGGCTGGGTCGAGCAGGACGCGAGGCAAATCTGGGCGAGCGTCAAGTCGGCCGTGGCGGCCTGCGTCTCGCCGGACCTCGCCTCTCGTGTCGTCGCGGCCGGCATCAGCACGCAGCGCGAATCCTGCCTGCTGTGGGACCGCAAGACGGGCGCGCCGTTTTCTCCCGTCCTGTCCTGGCAGGACCAGCGAACCTCCGCGCTGGCGCAGGAGATCGGCGCGCCCGACACCCTTGCCATGGTCAGGCGCGTCAGCGGCCTGCCGCTCGACCCCATGTTCTCGGCCCTGAAGCTCACCTGGCTGCTCGATGAGCTCGACCCGGACCGGGTGAAGGCACGGGCCGGTGACATCCTTTTCGGCACCATCGACAGCTGGCTGCTCAGCCGCCTCTCCGGCGAGCACCTGATCGAGGCCGGCAATGCCTCACGTACGCAACTCCTCGACGTCATGAAGGGGTGCTGGAACCAGGACCTGCTGGACCTATTCAGGGTGCCGGCCCAGGCGCTACCGCAGCTCACGGCTTCAACCGGCCCCTTCCCCACCCTGCGCGGTCTCGCGCCCCTGCCGGACGGCATCCCCGTACTGGCTGTCATGGCCGATTCCCATTCCGCCCTTTTCGCCCATGGCGCCATCGCGCCGGGCGAAGCCAAGGCGACACAGGGCACGGGCTCCTCGGTGATGGGCCTCGTCGCTGGCAGCGCCACCCTCGATCCGGGCCTTTGCCTCACCATTGCCTGGGCCATTGACGGCACAATGCCAGACAAGCTCGCCCTTGCCGCCGAGGGCAATATCCGCGCCGCCGGCTCGACCCTGCGCTGGGCTTCCAGCATCCTCGGCGTCACCACCGACGAGCTCGCCGCGCTGGCGAAGACCGCGCCGAGCAACGGCGTCGCCCTCGTACCCGGCTTCAACGGGCTTGGCGCGCCCTGGTGGGATGCGGAGGCGACGGGGCTCCTCACCGGCCTCACGCTCAGCACCGACCGCAAGGCCATCGCCCGCGCCGCCCTCGACAGCATCGCGCACCAGATCGCCGATGTAGTGGAGGCCCTCGACCGCAGCGGCACCCGGCTGCGCCGGCTCCATGTCGATGGCGGGCCGACCCGCAACGACCAGCTCATGCAGATGGAGGCCGACATGATCGGCCGTCCCATCCTGCGCGGCCACACGGCCGAGCTCTCCGCCCTCGGCGTCGCCCATCTCGCCGGCTTCAAGGCCGGGCTTTGGGACACCAAGACCCTCGCGGCGCTGGAGCGCCCGCACGACGTATTCGAGCCTGGGATGGAGGCGTGCGCGCGGGATCTCGAACGCCGGCACTGGCTCGACGCGGTGGCGCGCTCGCGGCTTCGGCCGGCAGGCGGCGCCTGAATGACACGGATAATCGCGCAAAGCGGACGAAATCGACACGGGAAGGAACAGGAATGTCAGCTCAAGCAGAGAATACGGGCCAGACGACGTCCCGTTTCAAGATCGACCTGACCAGCGGCGTATGGGGCCCCCTGATCGGCCTCCTCGTGCTGATCGCCTTCTTCTCGATCCGGGCGCCGCATTTCTTCACGGTCCAGAACGCCATCATCATCTTCGACCAGGTCACCGTCTACGGCATCCTGGCGATCGGCATGACGCTGGTGATCATCTCCGGCGGCATCGACCTCTCTGTCGGCTCGGTGCTGGCTTTCTCGGCGATGACGACGGGCTGGCTGTTCTCGATCGTCGGCCTCCCCTTCATGCTCGCCTTGTTCATCGGCATCCTCGCCGGCGCGGCCTGCGGCCTGATCTCGGGCCTTCTGATCACGCAGGCGCGCCTGCCGCCCTTTATCGCCACCCTCGCCATGATGACGGTCGCCAGGGGCCTCGCCAACAAATACACCGACGGCAATGTCGTCTCGGGCTGGCCGGACGCCTTCAACACCCTCAATACCTATCGGCATTTCGGCCTGATCACCGCCACCACCGCCTTCTTCCTGGCCCTGGTGGTGCTGACCTGGGCCTTCCTGAAATACCGCCCGGCCGGCCGCAACCTCTACGCCATCGGCGGCAATCCGGAAGTGGCGCGTCTTGCCGGCATCTCCGTGAAGCTGCAGATCGTCATCGTCTATGCCGTGGCCGGCGCGCTCTCGGCCGTCGCCGGCATGGCCAATGCCGCCCGCCTGCAGACCTCGCAGCCCTATGACGGCCTCGGCTACGAGCTCACTGCCATCGCGGCCGTGGTGATCGGCGGCGCCAGCCTCTCCGGCGGCGTCGGCAGCATCGGCGGCACGCTGATCGGCGTCCTGATCATCGGCGTCCTCAATTCCGGCCTCAGCCAGGTCGGCGCCCAGACCTACGACAAGGACGTGATCATCGGCATCATGATCGCGGCGGCCGTGGCCTTCGATACCCTTATCCGGCGACGCCGGTGACCAGATCGGGGCGGGCCCTGCCCTCCCGGTATCTCCCCAGAACCACCAACAAGCCAACCACCAACTGAGGAAACCGCTCTATGACCATGAAAACGCGTATGCTCGCCCTGGCGCTCGCCCTTGCCGTCTCCCCGCTCGCCCTCTCCGGTGCTCTTGCCGCCGACAAGATCAAGGTGGGCCTCGCCGTCGCCAACCTCCAGGCCGACTTCTTCAACCAGATCAAGCAGTCGGTCGAGAAGAACGCCGAGGCGATGGGCGCCGAGGTCATCACCGTCGACGCCAAGGGCGACGGCGCCACGCAGGTCAGCCAGATCCAGGATCTGATCACCCAGAAGGTGCAGGCCCTCATCTATATCCCGGCCGGCGCCGCCGCCGCCAGCGTGCCGGTCAAGGCCGCGAAGGCTGCCGGCATCCCGGTCATCGCCGTCGACCGCAACCCGGCCGATGCGCCCGGCGACACCTTCATTGCCACCAATTCGGTGGTCGCCGCCAAGACGCTGGGCGATTATGCCTGCAAGCAGACCGGCGGCACCGGCGTGCTCGGCGTCATCCAGGGCCAGATCGGCACCACACCTGAGCTCGACCGCGACAAGGGTTTCAAGGAAGCCATGTCTGCCTGCCCCGGCATCAAGGAAGTGGCCCGCGAAGCGTCCAAGATGTGGATGAAGGACGAGGGCTTCAACATCGCCCAGAACATGCTGCAGCGTGATCCGACCATCAGCGTATTCTTCGGCCGCGCCGACGCCCTCGCCCTCGGCGCCGCCCAGGCCGTCAAGGCTACAGGCCCCGACCACAAGGTCTGGGTCTTCGGCTTCGACGGCGACCTCGCCGGCCTCAAGGCCGTGAAGGACGGCACGCTCGACGGCACCATGACGCAGCGCACCCAGTTCATGGGCAAGCTTGCCTTGCAGTCGGCGCTCGACCTCGTCGCCGGCAAAAAGGTGCCGGCCGAGCAACTGCAGGATGCTGCGCTGACCACCAAGGACAATGTGGATCAGTACATCGCCGAGCATCCGTAAGCAGTCATCCCGTGCGCGGTGCGACGTGCAATGCCGCGCCGCAGCCAGACCAGACCGAAAGGTCTGGTCCGAGGACCGCAGGACGAGAAAAGCGCCCTACTCCTCATGCGATCCCGGATCTGCGCAGCATCGCTCCGCGCTGCAGCGCGTCCGGGATGACACCCTGGAGGCCCGTCATGTCCCAATCCAACGAACCTCTCGCCACGGGCCTGTCGGTGCGCGGTGCCGGCAAGAAATATGGCCCGGTCACTGTGCTCGAAGGTGTCGACCTCGAGGTCGGTCCGGGCGAAGTCGTGGCCCTGCTCGGCGAGAACGGCGCCGGCAAGTCGACCATCTCCTCGATCATCGCCGGGCTGGTACAGCCGACCGCCGGCACCATGACCTGGAACGGCCAGCCCTATGCGCCCGCCAATCCGCGCGATGCCCTGGCCCGGGGCATCGGGCTGATCCACCAGGAGATGCGGCTGCTTCCCGATCTCTCCATCGCCGAGAATGTCTTCGTCGGCCGTCAGCCGACCACCATGGGGCGTATCGACCGCGCCTCCATGGAGAAGCGCGCGGCCGAGCAGCTCCACCGCCTCGGCCTCCACGTGCGGACCTCGACCCTGGTGCGCAATCTGCGCATCGCCGCCCAGCAGCAGGTCGAGATCGCCAAGGCCCTCACGCTCGATGCCAGGCTGCTCATCCTCGACGAGCCCACCGCGGCGTTGGGGGGCGAGGAGACCGACCACCTGTTCGAACAGGTCGAGCGCCTGAAGAAGGAGGGTATGGGCTTCATCTATATCAGTCATCGCCTCGACGAGATCGCCCGTATTGCCGACCGCGTGGTGGTGTTGCGCGACGGGCGCCTGGTCGGCACATATGCCACCGCGCAGGTGCCGGTGAAGACGCTGGTCGAGGCCATGGTGGGCCGTTCGGTCGAGCGCATGTTCCCCGCCATCGCTGCCGCCACCAGCCGCGAGGTTCTGCGTGTCGAGGGGCTGAGCGCACTCGACAAATCCTTCAGCGACGTCAGTTTCAACGTGCACGCCGGGGAAGTCTTCGGCATTGCCGGCATCGTCGGCGCCGGACGCACCGAGCTGGTGCGCGCCATCGCCGGCGCCGATCCGATCGCTGCCGGTTCCATCATCATCGACGGCAAGCCGCTGGCGCCCAGGAGCCCGGCCGACAGCCTGGCTGCCGGCATCGTGCTGGTGCCGGAGGACCGCAAGGACCAGGGCCTCATCCTCGAACATACGATCGGCGACAACATCGCCCTCGGCAACTACCCGCGTGTCGCGCCCTCAGGCTTCGTCACACCGAGCGCCGTGCGCCGTTATGCCAATGAGAATATCAAACGCTTCGGCGTGAAGGGGAGCCCGGCCCAGCCGGTCAACCATCTCTCCGGCGGCAACCAGCAGAAAGTCGTGCTGGCCAAATGCATCTCGCGCCAGCCCAAGGTTGTCATCCTGGACGAACCGACGCGCGGCATCGATGTCGGTGCCCGGGCCCAGATCTATGACGTCATCGCGGGCCTTGCCAAACAGGGCCTCGCCGTCATCGTCGTCTCCTCCGACCTCGACGAAGTGCTGGGCCTTGCCAACCGCGTGATGGTCCTCAGCCGAGGCCTCAACCGCGGCATCCTCGATCACGATCAAGCCAACCGCGTCTCCGTGATGGAACGCGCCACGCTCTGACAGCAGGAAATGGGTTCATGCAGATCTTCAGACTGGACGGGCAAACCGCCTTCGTCACCGGCGCCGGCAGCGGCATCGGCCAACGCATCGCCATCGGTCTCGCCGAGGCGGGTGCCGACATTGCCGGCTTCGACCTGCCGGGCTCCAAGGGTATCGGCGCGACCGTCACTGCCATCGAGAAGCTCGGGCGCAAGGCCATTGCGCTCGCAGGCAATGTCACCCAGGCCGACGACCTCGCCAGGGCGGTGGACGAAGCCGAAAAGGCCCTTGGGCCGCTGCAGGTTGCAATCAACGCCGCCGGCATCGCCAATGCCGCGCCGGCCGAGGAGATGCCGCTCGACCAGTGGCAGCACATGCTCGACATCAACCTCACCGGCATCTTCCTGTCGTGCCAGGCGCAGGCGCGGGTGATGCTGCCGAGGAGGCGCGGCGCCATCGTCAACATCGCCTCGATGTCCGGCTCCATCGTCAACCGCGGCATCCAGCAGATCCACTACAACACATCCAAGGCCGGCGTGGTGCACCTCACCAAGAGCCTGGCGATGGAGTGGGTCGATCGCGGCATCCGCGTCAACGCCATCAGCCCGGGCTACACCTCGACGCCGATGAACCTGCGTCCCGAGGTTGCCGAACAGGTCAAGCGCTTCGAAGCCGAGACGCCGATGGGGCGCATGGCCCTGGTCGACGAAATGGTGGGGCCGGCGGTCTTCCTCGCCAGCGCCGCAGCCTCCTTCGTGACGGGCGTCGACCTTCTCGTGGATGGCGGCTTCGAGTGCTGGTGACCTGGCCATGGCGGGATGCGGTGGTGCACGAGTGAGATTGGCGCTTGTCGCTTCCCCGCGATCCGGTCGAGAATGGAGGCTTCCGCGCCGTCGCGCCGCAAGCGCACGGAACCCTCATTCCCGTAAGACAACGATAAGAACCATGTCCAGGGTCGACGAACTACGCCTCATCACCCGCGTCGCGCAGATGTATTACCTCGACGCCGTGAAGCAGTCGGACATTTCCGAGCGGCTGCACATCCCCCAGGCGCGCGTCTCGCGTCTCCTGAAACGGGCCCTCGACGAGAACATCGTCCGCATCTCGATCACGCCGCCCCCGGGCGTGTTCGCCGAGCTGGAGGCGGGGCTGCGCGAGCGCTTCGGCATCGATGAAGTCATCGTCGCCGAGGCGATGAGCGAGCGCGATGAAGCCATCCTTGCCGCCATCGGCGACGCCGCCGCGCATTTCCTCGAGAGCACCATTGCCGACAATGAAGTGATCGGCATCTCCTCCTGGAGCCTGTCGCTCCTGCGTACGGTCGACGCCATCACACCGATCAAGCGGGTGCAGGCGAGCAAGGTGGTGCAGACCTTCGGCGGCATGGGCAATCCGACCATGCAGTCGCATGCCCAGCACATCGTCACCCGCCTCGCCCAGCTCACCAACGCCAAGGCGCAGTTCCTGCCCGCCCCCGGCGTCGCCGGCTCGCCCGAAAGCAGGCGCATCCTGGTGAACGATCCCTTCGTGGAGGAGACCTTGCGCTGCTTCGCGGAGGTGACGCTGGCGCTGGTCGGCATCGGCTCGATGACGCCTTCCTATATGCTGGTCAATTCCGGCAACGCCTTCACGCGCGAGGAGTTGGACGAGCTCGCCGAGCACGGCGCCGTCGGCGACATGGGGCTGCGCTTCTTCGACGCGAAGGGCGCCCCGGTGATCACCCCCCTGAACGAACGCGTGATCTCGATGACGCTCGCCGAGATCAAGGCGGCCAAGCGCGTGGTTGCGGTCGCCGGAGGCTCCCGCAAAGTGCCTGCCATCCGCGCCGCCATGCTCGGCGGCTATATCGACGTGCTCATCACCGATCATTTCACCGCCGGGCAATTGCTGGCCGGCGAACCGCCTCCCAAGCTCTGATCAATACGACCTGAAAGGACATGCCATGACTTCCCCTTCCCGCTTTGCCGGCAAAACCGTGGTGATTACGGGCGCCAGCCGTGGCATCGGCGCCGCCATCGCCCGACGCTTCGCCGAGGAAGGGGCGGCGGTCCTGGTCAGCGCCAATGAGGCTCGGGTCGAGGAAGTAGCGGCCGAGATCAGGGGCAAGGGCGGCAGAGCCGCGGCCTTCGTGGGCGATGTGACCGACAAGGAAAGCGTCGCCGCGCTCTATGACACAGCCGAGCAGCATTTCGGCCGGGTGGACGTCTCGGTGCAGAATGCCGGCGTCATCACCATCGCCCGTATCGAGGACCTGACCGAGACGGAGTGGGACAAGATCATGGACGTCAACACCAAGGGTGTCTTCCTGTGCTGTCAGGAAGCGATCCGGCGCATGCGAAAGCATGGCGAGGGCGGGCGGCTGATCAACACCGCCTCCGGCCAGGCCCGGCAGGGGTTCATCTTCACCCCCCATTACGCCGCCTCGAAATTCGGCGTGGTGGGCGTGACTCAAAGTCTTGCCAAGGAAGTGGCCAAGGAAGGCATCACCGTCAACGCCTTCTGCCCAGGCATCATCGAGACCGACATGTGGGCTTATAATGATACCGCCTGGGGCAAGCTCCTCGGCAACTACAAGCCGGGCGAACTGATGGCCGAATGGGTGCGCAACATTCCGATGGCTCGCGCCGGCACGGGCGAGGATGTGGCGGGCCTGGTGGCCTTTCTCGCCAGCTCGGACGCGGCCTACATTACCGGCCAGACCATCAACGTCGATGGCGGCCTCATCATGTCATAGGCAACAAGCTGCGCTGACGGAGCGTGTTTAATCCATGTAACAGGGGATGAAAATTCATCTCGCGTGCCTGCTGGCGTAGAGCAGTGTGATGGTAACCGGCGGCTGCTTGAGCTTAATCAACAAATCTGATCTTTTAAATGAATTGCGCAGATATCCACCCTACCTCAAAAGAGTTAGTTCCGTAGTGTAATATGAGAAACTTAAACTCTCGATCTCCCTTTTGAGGCTCAGGGAGCAAAGAGGATTAGATCGAAAAGGATTAAGCTCTACCCCTCGGTTACTATCAATTCTCTACGTATCCTTGGATCAATTGGGGTGCAAAAAAGCAACACGCATCTTGATTTCGGGCAAGCAACGCTCATCATGATTAATAGCGCTTCACTTTTCCCTTGCTAAGGCGTTAATATAAAAGGAACCAGACGACGCACAAACGTAACATTCGCTTAATGGTTCGAAACTCGTCATGATCGCCCGCCTCCTGCGCCTTGTCCCGGTGCTGCTGATTTTGCTTGCAGCCAACTCCTTCAAGACAGCCTATGCTCAAAGAGCGCCCGCCGCCCAGGACCCGACGGTGATCGGCGATGTGGTCGGCCTCACGCCGGCGGTCCATGGCACCGTTTCCGGCCTGCTCGAGATTGGCTCCAAGGTCCACCAGGGCGAGAAGATCGACACCGGCCCCAGTGGTGTGATCGAGCTGCGCTTCCTCGACAACACCCACCTCATGCTGGGCTCGCACTCTTCGGTGACCCTGGACACCTTCGTCTATGCCGGCAACGGCAAGGCCAACTCCGTGGTGCTGCAATTCGCTCGCGGCGCCTTCCGTTTCGCGACGGGCGACTCGGCCAAGAGCGCCTACAAGATCCAGGCCCCTCAGGCCTCGATTGGTGTCCGCGGCACGAAATTCCAGGTTGATTCGCGCACCCCGACCAGCGCCATCACGCTTTACGAGGGCAAGACCTTCATCTGCCCACCGCATCGCCCGATCGGCTACTGCAAGATCGTCAAGCCGGGCGAGACCGCCCTCGTCGGCGATGACCGCCTCATCCGCATCGTTCCCGCCCAGGGTTCGCCCACGGAACACTGCACCGGCTCGCCGAACTCCAAGATCTGCGACATCTTCGGCGGCAAGTAGGACAACGCCCTACGCAAAACCGAGGAAAGGGCCCGTTCTCGGGCCCTTTTCGTTTCAGAACTTCTTGCTGAGGAATTTCGAGCCTTCCCACCCGAAACGCCAGGGCCGCTCCACCGCCTTGGTGATGCCGATGCGTGGCCCGGCGACGATGGGCGGTTCCTCCCGGCGGCGCTGGAGTTCGAAAGGAAGCTGCGTCAGCGCAAGTCCGTTCTGCGCACCGGTGAGGCCGAGGGCCTCGCAGAGCCGGCCCGGACCGGAGCAGAGCAACGTCCGCTTCGTGACGCCCCGCCGTTCCTCCATGCGCTCGATCCCCACCTCCGGCTCGATCGCGCGCAGCAGCACGGCGCTAGCCCGCCCACCCTCGCCGCTGACGAGATTGGCGCACCAATGCATACCGTAGGATAGATAGATATAGATGTGGCCGGGCTCGCCGAACATCACGGTGTTGCGCGGCGTCTGTCCGCGAAAGGTGTGCGAGGCCGGATCGTCGCGATCATAGGCCTCGGTTTCGACGATCGCGCCACCGACTCCGTCGACCAGGAGCGTCACGCCGATCAAATCGCGCGCCACCTGAAGGACATTGCGGTTATAGAAAGAAGCGGGAAGGAAGGTCATGGCGTCGGTGGGATTAATCTATTGTCATGAAATAGGCCATGTTTAAGACAGCTTGGCATTGACACCTGATAATCCCTGTTTAGCTTGCGGCTCGGTTTGAGTTAGGAACTTGTTGATGAACGACGCTTTCGACCGGCGGCTATTCCTCCAGGGAGCCGTGAGCCTTTCGACCCTGATTGCTCTGGGCTTGCCCGCGGCCGCATTCGCCGATGAAGGGGCCTTGACTTTCGGCCCCGCCGAACCCTTCTCCTTCGACGGTCTGGTCGACCGGGCTCGCAAGCTGGCGACCGAAGCCTATGTGCCGGCCGAGAAGCCCGCGGCGGACATCACCTCGAAGCTGACCTATGAAGAGCTCGGCAAGATCAAGTTCAAGACCGAAGACGCGCTCTGGGCGAACGGACCTGCCCCCTTCCCGGTGACCTTCTTCCATCTTGGCACCTTCTTCCAGAAGAAGGTGACGATCAACGTGGTCGACGGCAAGAACGCCAGCGAGATCATCTACCGCAAATCCTCCTTCGACATGCCGGCCGACAGCCCGGCCCAGGCCTTGCCCGACGGCGTCGGCTTTGCCGGTTTCCGCTTCCAGGAGCCGCGCACCGGCCCGATCGACTGGAAGAAGAATGACTGGGTCGCCTTCCTCGGCGCGTCCTATTTCCGCGCCATTGGTGAGCTCTATCAATATGGCCTCTCCGCCCGCGGCCTTGCCGTGAATGCGGCTGATCCAAACCCGCCGCACCAGGAGGAATTCCCCGACTTCAAGGAATTCTGGCTGGAGCCGGTGGCTGGATCCACCAACCAGGTCAAGGTCTATGCCCTGCTCGACGGCCCGTCCGTCGCCGGCGCCTTCTCCTTCCTGATGACGCGCGACAAGGCCGTGCTGATGGACATCGATGCGCATGTCTTCACGCGCAACGACATCAACCGCTTCGGCCTGACGCCGCTGACCTCGATGTACTGGTTCTCGGAGACCATCAAGCAGACAGCAATCGACTGGCGGCCGGAGGTTCATGATTCCGACGGCCTGGCGATGTGGACGGGAGGGGGAGAGCACATCTGGCGCCCGCTCAACAATGTGCCGGCGACGACCACCTCGGCCTTCATCGATTCCAATCCCCGCGGTTTCGGCTTGCTGCAGCGTGACCGCATCTTCGACCATTACCTCGACGGCGTGATGTATGACCGGCGGCCCTCGCTCTGGGTCGAGCCCTTGGCGCCCTTCGGCGAGGGCCAGGTGCAGCTCATCGAGATCCCCACCGATGACGAGATCCACGACAATGTGGTCGCCATGTGGGTGCCGAAGGATCCGGTCAAGGCCGGCCAGGAGTTCAACCTGAAATACCGCCTGCACTGGGCGGCGGACGAGCCCTTCCCCACCAATCTCGCACGGGTGGTGGCGACGCGCCTCGGCAATGGCGGCCATCCCGGCCAGCCGCGCCCGCCGGGCCTGCGCAAGTTCATGATCGAGTTCCTGGGCGACTCCCTCAAGGACCTGCCTTATGGCGTGAAGCCTGTTCCGGTCATCACCGCCTCGCGCGGCGAGCTCTCCTATATTTTCACCGAGGCGGTGCCGGATGGCATCAACGGTCATTGGCGCGCCCAGTTCGACCTGCAGGTCACCGGCCCCGATCCGGTGGAGATGCGCTGCTATCTCAAGCTCGGCGACAAGGTGCTGAGCGAGACCTGGCTCTATCAGTACCACCCGTTCTGACTGGGAGCGCGGACACCGCCACAACCACCAAGATGGTTGTGGCGGTGTCCGCTCTTGGAAAGGTGCCGTTGGCAGGAAAGAGCGTGATCGGTGTGCGGGTCTTCAGACCGGCATCTTGCCACTTATGTCCAGGGCATGCCGGTCTGAAGACCGGCACACCGATTGAGGCCGGCGCCCCGGACGAAACAGCGGACACCGCCACAACCATCTTGGTGGTTGTGGCTGAGATGTCCGCGCTCCCAGGTTCTTCCCAAACGCCGCGTCATGCACTAGACACCCCTTTTGCCGAAGGAAGTCTCGATGCCAACAACCGCCGCGGCGGGGCAGGCCAAGCCTGTCGCTAGCAAGCCTGTCGCCATCATCATGGGCAGCCAGTCCGACTGGGCCACGATGCGCCATGCGGCGCAGACCCTGGAAACGCTGGGCGTCGGCTATGAAGCGCTGATCATCTCGGCCCATCGCACGCCCGACCGTCTCTACGATTTCGCCAGGACGGCCAAGGCCAAGGGCTACCAGCTCGTCATCGCCGGGGCCGGCGGCGCCGCTCACCTGCCCGGCATGGCTGCCGCGCTCACCCCCCTGCCCGTCTTCGGCGTGCCGGTCGAATCCAAGGCCTTGGCGGGCGTCGACAGCCTGCATTCCATCGTGCAGATGCCGGCCGGCATTCCCGTCGGCACGCTGGCCATCGGCCGTCCCGGCGCCGTCAATGCCGCGCTGCTGGCGGCGGCCGTGCTCGCTTTGCACGATGAAGGCCTCGCTGCCCGGCTCGATCGCTACCGTGCCGCGCAGACAGCCGCCATCGCCGAGCATCCCAGCAATGACGAGGCTCCCAAGGCATGAGCGGCGTGCGTGTGCCGCCGGGCGGGACGCTCGGTATCCTGGGTGGCGGCCAGCTCGGCCGCATGCTGGCGCTGGCCGCGGCGGAGCTCGGCATCCAGAGCCATATCTATTGTCCCGACAAGGCAAGCCCCGCCTTCCAGATCGCCGACCGCTATACCTGTGCCGCCTATGAGGATCCCGCCGCCCTCGCCGCCTTCGCCGAAAGCGTCGATGCGATCACTTATGAGTTCGAAAACATCCCGGCCGCCACCGCCGCCATCCTTTCGGCAGCGCGCCCGGTCCTGCCGGCCGTTCGCGCTTTGGAGACCACGGCCGACCGCCTGACGGAAAAGACCTTCGTGCGCTCGCTCGGCATCGGCACGGCGGACTTTCGCGCCGTCGACAGCCAGGCCGACCTTGCCTCCGCCGTCGCCGCGCTCGGGCGCCCGAGCGTCTTGAAGACGCGCCGTTTCGGCTATGACGGCAAGGGCCAGACCATCATCCGGCCCGGCAGCGACCTCTCCGAGGCTCTTGCCCGCATGGGCGGCCAGCCTGCCATCCTGGAAGCCTTCGTGCCTTTCGTGGCCGAGGTCTCCGTGGTTGCGGTCCGCGGCGACGACGGTGCTGCCCGCACCTATGACCTCGTCGAGAACGAGCATCACGACCATATCCTCGACCAGTCGATCGTGCCCTCGCGCCTGTCGGCCCTGGTGGAGAACCAGGCCCGCGCCATCGCCATCAGAATCATCGCCGCCCTCGACTATGTCGGAGTTTTGGCAGTGGAGATGTTCGTCACCGCCGATCACAACGTGCTTGTCAACGAGATTGCGCCGCGCGTGCACAATTCCGGCCACTGGACGCAGAATGCCTGCCTGGTCAGCCAGTTCGAGAATCACGTGCGCGCCGTCTGTGGCTGGCCGCTCGGCTCGACCGATCGTCACAGCGATGCCGTGATGACCAATCTCATAGGCGACAGTGTCAATTCCTGGCGCGCGCTCGCGGCCGAGCCGAATGCCTCCGTCCATCTTTATGGCAAGCATGAAGCGCGTGCGGGCCGGAAAATGGGCCACGTCACACGGATTTTCCCCAAGAGTCGCTGATCCATGCTAAACTGTATGGACAGGTGAAGCCCCGTCTGATATGACGCCGCTTCCAAATTCGGCGGTGCCTTGGCACTGGGTTTTCTTGCGCCAAGCCGCCGCAGCAATTCACATCAAGTATAGGACAGCACGCGTGCAGGTTCTCGTTCGCGATAACAATGTTGATCAGGCTCTGAAGGCGCTCAAGAAGAAGATGCAGCGCGAAGGCATTTTCCGTGAAATGAAGCTCCGTGGCCATTATGAGAAGCCGTCGGAAAAGCGTGCCCGCGAGGCCGCCGAGGCCGTTCGTCGCGCCCGCAAGCTCGCTCGCAAGAAGCTGCAGCGCGAAGGCCTGATTCCCGCAACGCCCCGCGTTGTGAAGAAGTAAGCTCCGCTTCCGATCGAAGTTACCGTCTCCGACGAACGCCCGGGCATTTGGCCGGGCGTTTGTGTTTTGTGCGTTTGTCACAGCCTTGCCCAGATTTGCCGTTAGCGGCTTCGGGATCGACAACGGGGACGACGCGCGCAAGGCGCTTGACGTTAAGTCAGGAAGCCGGCAAACGCTGCGTTTGCGAAAAGTTCAAGGGAAGGCTTTACCTTCCAGCAAGGTTAATGCGGCAAATTGCCGGCCCAAGGCCTCGAGGGCGAAGGTCCCTGGCCATTGTGACTTGTCTCGAACTGTCCGGATCAGAATGATGACAGACCCCATGAATGCAGCCGCACCGGCCACCCAGCGGAGTTCGCGCTCCCTGTTCGTGGCCGCCCTGTTGCTGGGTGCTGCCAGCCTTGGCCTGATGAGCTGCGAGACCGTGGGGCGTGTCGGCAATGCCGATGACGGTGGCGAGAGCTACCAGGTGGCCTCCACCGACATCTCCTCCCTCACCCAGGTGATCGAGAAGAACCCGAACGATCCGGAAGCCTGGAACATGCGCGGCTCCGCCTATGCGCGCTCCAAGCAGTTCGGCCCGGCGGTCTCCGATTTCAATCGCGCCCTCCAGCTCGATCCGAACTTCGCGCAGGCCCTCGCCAACCGCGCCCTCGTCTACCGCCAGACCGGCCAGACCGACCAGGCGCTCGCCGATTACAACAAGGTCATCTCGGTCGATCCCAACTATGCGCCGGCCTATGTCGGCCGCGGCAACATCTATCGCCTGCAGGGCCAGACCCAGCAGGCCATGGCCGACTACGACAAGGCCATCCAGATCAAGCCGGAAACGGCCGAGGCCTATTACAATCGCGGCCTGATCCGCCAGGCCAGTGCCAATCACGAGGTGGCCATCGACGACTTCACCTCGGCGATCTCCAACGATCCGCTGGCCGAGGCGCCCTATTATTCGCGCGGCACTTCCTATCTGCAGCTGAAGAAGTACAAGGAGGCTCTGGCCGACTTCAACCAGGCCCTGCAGATCAACAACAAGAACCCGGCTTCCTGGGCTGGTCGTGGCTATGCGTCCGCCGGCCTCAACGACATCCAGAAAGCCCGCGAGAGCTTCCATCAGGCCCTCGGAATCGATCCGGGTAATTCCGCTGCCAAGAACGGCCTGGCGCAGCTTCCAGCCGGCTGAGACTGGTTGTCGCCGCTTCGGCGGCAGCGATCACGACCACGCGGACGTGCGGCTTGCCCTATTTTTGGCAGGGCTTATCCGCTGATGGTGCTGGCGAGGTCCTGATCAGCGAGAATACGCTGCACAGACCGGCATAAGGCGTTTTCACATCACCCTTCATCGCTTTGCCGGAGGCGGCGATGCGCCCCTCCAGGTCGACGGTGATGTAATCCTTCGGCTGCGTGATCCAGGTCGAAGCGCCAATGAAGACCCGCTTATCCTCGAAAATGTGCCCTGCGACCGCAAAGCAGCCTTCCTTGGCCGCCGGATTGGACGGCAAGGGATAGAAATGGAATGTGCCGAGGACCGCTTCTCCTGACTGCTGATCGAGAGACAGCGTCAATCCCGTAAGGCCCTGCCCGCAAAGATACGAGCCCTTCCAGGTGCCCGTCAGTGGCACGCTCTTGCCATCAGCCGCGAGAGCCGGGACCATCATCGCAAGGAGGAGTGCTGGTGCTGTCGCAGATTTCATGGCGATAACCTTCCCCGCATCGGATGCCGATGGCAGCGGGTGAACGATATCCGTGCCAAAGCCGGGCAGCAATCGCCAGCATACATGGGGACGCTGTGCTTTTTGAACCTCATCCCGCACTATCCACGTCGCGGGGGCTTACATCGGGCCGCTTCGATCCAATATAAGATTGAGCGAACGCGGCCAAGGCGGTATTGCGCCCTGGCCGTGCGCCTATCCGTTTTTCAAGAGCGCTCCCCGCGCTCCGGAGATTGCCATGGCCGATCTAATTGCTTCCGAAAACAAGACTTCCGACAAGATTCCCGTGACCGTCCTCACCGGCTATCTCGGCGCCGGCAAGACCACTTTGCTCAACCGCATCCTCACCGAGCCGCATGGCCAGCGCTTCGCCGTGATCGTCAACGAGTTCGGCGAGATCGGCATCGACAACGACCTTATTGTCGACGCCGACGAGGAAGTCTTCGAAATGAACAATGGCTGCGTGTGCTGCACGGTGCGCGGCGATCTCATCCGCATCATCGACGGCCTCTTAAAGCGCAAGGGCAAGTTCGACGCCATCCTGGTGGAGACCACCGGCCTTGCCGACCCGGCTCCCGTGGCCCAGACCTTCTTCATGGACCAGGACGTCGCTGACAAGACCCGCCTCGACGCCGTGGTGACGGTGGCCGACGCCAAATGGCTGAAGGACCGCCTCAAGGATGCGCCGGAAGCCAAGAACCAGATCGCCTTCGCCGATGTGATCGTGCTGAACAAGACCGATCTCGTCACCCCCGCCGAGCTGCGCGAGGTGGAGATGCGTATCCGCGCCCTCAACCCCTATGCCAAGCTGCACAAGGCGACGCGTTCCAACGTGGCGATCAACGATGTTCTCGGCCGCAACGCCTTCGACCTCGACCGTATCCTCGATCTCGAACCGGCTTTCCTGGAAGCCGACGAGCATGATCACGACCACGATCATGACCATCATCACGATCATGATCACCACCATCACGACCACGAGCACGGCCTGAAGCATTATCACGACGAGACCATGCAGTCCCTGTCGCTGAAGATCGATGGTGACGTCGACCCGGCCAAGGTGATGCCCTGGATCGAGCGTATCGCCCAGAGCGAGGGCCCGAACCTGCTGCGCTGGAAAGGCATCCTCTCCCTCAAGGACGAGCCCCGCCGCTTCGTGCTGCAGGGCGTGCACATGATCATCGAGGGTGACCTGCAGCGCGAATGGAAGCCGGGCGAGAAGCGCGAGTCGCGCCTGGTGTTCATCGGGCACGACATCAACCGCGAGGCGCTGGAGAAGGGCTTCCGCGACTGCGCGGCGTAAAGTCATCCCGTGCGCGACGCGGCACGCAGTGACGCTTCGCAGACACGGGACCGCATGCCGACAAAGGCACCCTTCTCCTCTTGCGATCCCGGATCTGCGCAGCACCGCTTCGCGATGCAGCGCGTCCGGGATGACAATTATCCCAAGAGCCCCTCATCGTGAACACCACCACCTTCCCCTCCTTGTCCGAAAGCACCACCTGGATCGAGGCTGGCGGCCATGTGCTCGCCGCGAGCTGGCTCGGCCGAACACCGGTCTTCGCCCTCACCGACGGCACGGTCCTCAGGGCCGAAATCGGCGAGGAGAAGCGCGACAGGCTGTTCGAGGATGCCGGCCTGCTCTCGGTCGCCTCGACCGGCACCATGCTCGTCGCCGGCGGCGATGATGGCCAGGTGGTCAAGCTCTCGGCCAATGGCGAGATCGGCCAATTGGGCGAGGTCAAGAACAAGTGGATCGATGCGGTGGCCGTCTCTCCCAGCGGCGCCACGGCCTGGTCGGCCGGCAAGCTCGTCTTCGTCCGCGACGAAAAGGGGGCGGTGAAGCAGTGGGTGGCGCCCTCCGGCGTGCGCGGCGTTGCCTTCATGCCCAAGGGCTATCGCCTGGCCATCGCCCATTACAACGGCGTCTCGCTCTGGTTCCCCAATTCGACGGCCACGCCGGAATTCTACGAATGGAAGGGCAGCCACCTCGACATCACGATTTCGCCCGATAGCCGCTTCATCGTCACCTCCATGCAGGAAAACATGCTCCATGGCTGGTCGGTGGCCGAGAGGAAGCACATGCGCATGTCGGGCTATCCCTCCAAGACGCGCTCCTTCTCCTGGTCGCATGACGGCAACTGGCTCGCCACCTCCGGAGCGGACGCCGGCATCGTCTGGCCCTTCCAGTCCAAGGACGGCCCCATGGGCAAGGCGCCGCGAGAATGCGGCATCCGCCACGCCAAGGTGACCCGTGTGGCCTTCCACCCCAAGGCGTTGGTGCTGGCGCTCGGCTATGAGGATGGTTGCGTGCTGCTCTGCCGGCTGACTGACGCTTCCGAGATCCTGGTGCGCCGCGCCGTCGACGGCTCGAACATCACGGCGCTCGCCTGGGACAAGACCGGCGCCCAGCTCGCCATCGGCACCGAGGACGGCCAGGCCGGCATCCTCACCTTGCCCGCTGCGGCCTGAGCCGATGTTCGGCCTGTTCCGCAAGCCGAGCCAGGCCGAACGCGACAAGGCGGCCGCCATCAAGGAGCAGGTTCGTGCGCTGTGTGGCCTCGGCCAGGAGACCACGGTGTCGGTGAGCGAAATCCAGTGCGGCGACGCCTCTTGCCCCGGCACCGAGACAGTGATCCTGATCATGCAGCCGGGCGTGAAGACCAGGGCCTGCAAGGTGCTGGCGCCGCTGGCGGACGTGGATGAGGCGGCGGTCGAAGCGGCGCTGGCCGAATAGGCCCGCTCACGCCTTCCGCGTTTCCAGTGCCTTCACATAGCTCGTGAGCGGGAAGCAAATCACGAAGAAGATCAGGGCCACGCAGCCATAGACAATGAAGGGCTGGAAGGTGGCATTGTTGATGGCATTGGCGGTACGCAGCAATTCCTCGAAGCCGATGATCGAGGTCAGAGCCGTGCTCTTCACCAATTGCACCAGGAAACCGACGGTGGGTGCCCGTGTGATCGAAAAGACCTGGGGCAGGATGACCAGGCGCAATTGCAGAAAATAGTGCAGGCCGAGACTCGCCCCGGCATCCCATTGGCCGCGCGGCAGGGCCTCGACACCGCCTCGCCAAATCTCGGCGAGGAAGGCGCTGGCGCACAGAGTGAGGCCGAGCACGGCGGTCAGCCAGGGGTCGATACGCAGACCCAGGCGCGGCAGGCCGAAGAAGACCAGGAAGAGCTGCAGCAAAAGCGGCGTTCCCTGGAACAGGCCGATATAATATTCTGCCGGCCGCCGCAGCCATTTGCGGCTGTCGATCCGCATCAGCAGAATGGCGAGGCCAACGATGCCGCCGCCGATAAAGGCGGCTATCGACAGGAGCACCGTCCAGCGGGCCGCCAGCAGAAGATTGCGCACGATATCCCAGAGGGTGAAGTCCATCATGCGGCACCTCTGAACAGGAAGCGCTGGCCACCGTTCAGCAGCACCCGGCGCAGGATGATGCTCAGCCCCAGATAGATCAGCGCGACCACGAGATAGGTCTCGAAGGGCAGGAAGGTTCTGGCCTGGATGAGGTCGGCCTCATAGGTCAGCTCCTTCACCGCAATCTGTGAGACGGCGGCCGACTCCAGCATCATGATGATAATTTGGCTGGTCAGAGCCGGCGAGATCACCCGCAAGGCCTGGGGCAACACCACCTTGACGAAGATCTGCCCGGGTCGCAGCCCGAGCGCCATGCCGGCCTCGGTCTGCCCCGGCGGCACGGCGTCGAGGCCGGCACCGACGATCTCGATGCCATAGGCCGTCAAATTGATGGTGATCGCGAGGATAGCGACCACCAGGGGATTGAGCACCAGCCCAATGCTCGGCAGCCCGAAGAAAATGAAGAACATCTGCACGATGAAGGGCGTGTTGCGGATCAGTTCGACATAGCCAGTGACGAAATAGCGGATGGGCACATGCCGGCTGCGCCGCCCCGCCGCGCCGATGACGCTGAGGACGATGCCCACCACGGCGGAGACGAGGATCATGCCGATGGTTGTCGCCGCTCCCCTCGCGATTGCGTCAGACGCTTCGCCGAGCCATCCGAAGTCGAGATCACCGCCCATCGTCGCGCCCTCTGTCGCAAGCCGGAATCCGTTTTCGCGATCAGTCCTTCAGGTCCTTGGGATCCAGCGGCTTGTTCAGCCACTTCACGGAGATGGCGTTCAGGCTGCCGTCCGCCACCATCTTGGCAATCACGTCGTTCAGAGCCTGCTTGAGGCGCGGCTCGCCCTTGTTGATGGCGATGTGGTCGGGAGAGGTCAAGAGCTGGAACTTCTGCTCCGGCTTGAGATCCACGCGCTTGGCCAACACCTGGGAGCCGACATCATTGCCGACCACCATGAGCTGCGCCTGGCCCGACAGGAAAGCCTGGATCACCGAGTTGTAATTGTCGAAACGGCGGACATCGGCCGAGTTCGGCACCACCGCGGTCAACGACGTGTCCTCGAGCGTGCCGCGATTGACGGCGATGGACTTGTCCGCCAGATCTTCCTTGCCGGACACTTTCAGCGCCTGCGGACCGATCACCGCGATGTAATAGGGTGCATAGGCCGAGACATAGTCGACCACTTTCTCGCGTTCGGCGCTGTAACCCACGCTCAGGAGCATGTCGGCGCGCTTTTCGGTGAGGAAGGGGATGCGGTTCTGGCCGGTGACGCTGACCAGGTTGAGCTTGACCTTCAGCCCATCGGCGATGATCTGCGCCACATCGATGTCATAGCCCTTGAGGCTCATGTCCGAACTCACCGAGGAGAAGGGCGGAAAGTCGGCGAAGACGCCAACATTGATCACGCCGGCCTTGGTGATGTCATCAAGCGCATCGGCTCTGGCGCCGATGGCACCGGCGACGAGCGCCGCGGTCACGACGGCGGCACGCAGGAGGAAATTCAGCTTCATGGAACTCGTCCTTTCTTGGATGGGTCGTTTCAACGATGCAGAGTATTCAAGCGGCGACGGGGATGACGACGCAGCCCTCCGCCGGCAGCCCGACCACCACGGGCTGGCCGGGAACTTGGGCGTCGCCGGCTCGATTGGGCTGGACAGCGAGCAGCTGCTCCCCTCCCTGGAGCTCGATCAACACCTGGCGCATGGCGCCAAGCGGGGTGATTTCCAGAACCTGTCCGGGAATGCGGTTGCGCTCGCCCGAGGCCGCGGCGGCCTGCGGCGCCATCAGGTCGATGCTCTCCGGGCGAACGCAAAGATCGACCTCGCCGCGCCCGACGCCGTTGTGCTGCGTGGAGACCACCAGCTTCATGCCATTGGCGCCGACGAAGGCCGCGAGCCCATTGCCACGGGCTTCAAGGCGGCCGCGGAACCAATTGGCCCGCCCCATGAACTCCGCCACGAAGCGAGAACGAGGCTGGCCATAGACTTCGTTCGGCGGCCCTGCCTGCACGATATGCCCGCTTCTCATCACGAAGACGCGTTCGCCCAGGCTCATCGCTTCCTCCTGGTCGTGGGTGACCACGATGGTGGTGGCATCGACGGCGGCGAGCACCTGCTTGAGTTCCGCCCGCAATTCCTGACGCAGCTTGGCGTCGAGAGCGGACAACGGCTCGTCCAAAAGCACCAGCCCGGGGCGTGTCGCCAAGGCCCGGGCCAAGGCGACGCGCTGCTGCTGGCCGCCACTGAGCTGATGAGGCTTGCGATGCCCGAAATCCGGCAGGCGCACCAGTTCGAGCATCTCGGCGACCCGGTCGTCGATCTCATTGCGCGGACAGCCGCGATAGCGCAGCCCATAGGCGACATTCTCGGCGATGGTCATATGCGGAAACAGGGCATAGTGCTGGAACAGCAAGCCGACATTGCGCTGATAAGGCTTGAGCCGGGTGACATCCTCGCCGGCGATCCGCACGGTCCCGGCATCCGGCTTCTCGAATCCGGCGATGATGCGCAGGATCGTGGTCTTGCCGCAACCGCTCGGGCCCAGAAGAGCGACGGTCTCGCCGCCGGCGATCGAGAAGGAGACGTCATCAACAGCCGTCATGTCGCCGAAACGCTTGACAGCATTGGTGAATTCCACGGAGTTGGCCATGTCCTGCTCCTGTTATCTGAACATGCCCTGGCCGATCAGGCGGTCGAAACCGACGAGTCGTTCCAGGACGATGATGAGGATGGCCGTGATGCCGACGAGCAGAACGGCCGCAGCCGCGATGGTGAGGTCGAAGGAGGCCCGCATGTTGCTCACCAGCGCCACCGGCAGCGTATAGGTGGTGGGATCGGTGAGGAAGAGGCTGACAGCAACGTCGTCCATCGAGATCGCAAAGGTGAATACCGCGCCGGTGACGATGCCGGTGCGGATGAGCGGCAGGGTGACGCTCCAGAAAGCCTGTCTCTCCGTGGCCCCCAGAATCAGGGCTGCCTCGGTCAGGCGCTTGTCGCGACCAACCAGGCTGGCCAGGGTGGCGCGCAGGGCATAGGGCAGCGTGATGATGATGTGCCCGGCCAGCAGGCGCGGAAAGCCGTTGATCACGCCGATCTTGGACAGGAATAGCAACAGGGCAAAGCCCGTCACCACGGCCGGCACGATCAGCGGCGACAGGAACGCCGCCATGATCAGGCCCTTGCCGCGAAAATCACCGCGGTCGAGCCCCACCGCCGCTGCCGTTCCAATCACGACATTGACGAGGGTTGCCAGGATTGCGATCTGCAGACTGGTGCTCAGCCCCGCCACGACGTAATCCTGCGAAAACAGCTTTTCGAACCAATGCAACGATAGGCTGGGCGGCGGCAGCGGCCCGAGATAGTCACGGGCGTCGAAGGCGAGCAATCCGGCCACCAGCAACGGCACGATGAGGAAGGCCAGGCCCAGCCCGACCAGCACGTTCGTCGCGGCGATGGCGAAACGATCGCCCCAGAGCTTGGTCCTGCCATCCGCGATCATGCGCGTTTCCTCCCGCCATGCTGTGCGAGCGAGACGAGATAGACGACGCAAAGGGTCAGGATCAGCATGGTGATCGAGACGGCGGCGCCGCTGGGGTAATTGGAGACGTCGCTGAAGCGGTTATAGATCACGTTGGAAATGAACAGAACCCGTCCCTTGCCGAGCACCATCGGAATGACGAAGGCGCTGATGGAGAAAGTCAGCGAGACCAGGAATGCGGAAATCAGCGCCGGCAGGCTGCGCGGCAGGGTGATATCAAGATGAGCCCGCCAGACCGGCGCCCCGAGGGATTGCGCGGCATCGATCAGGCGGGGATCGAGATTCTGCACGGTGCCGATCAGGGTCAGCACGCTGATCGGAATCACGGCGTGCAACAGCCCGGCCCCGACCAGGGTCTCAATATACCAACGGCTGGTCGGCGCGACACCCAAGGCGGTGAGCAGCGGACGGGCGATGCCGACCGAGCCGAAGGTGAGTTCGAGCGCATAGGTGCGCACCAGCATGGAGAGCAGCACAAGCATGATCATCAAGCCGATGCAGGCGACCCTCCCCCGTCTCGAGAAGCGGCGCACAATGCCATAGCCGATCGGAAAGGCAATGATCATGCCCACCAGCGAGGCGGCGAGACTGATACGGAAAGTCTCGACCAGCACCCCCAGGAAGGAGGGGCTGGCGAGCTCGCGGTAATTGTCGAGGACGAAAGGCGAATCGGGCGCCGATCCGATCCGGCCCGGCACGAATTGCCTGAAGCTCTCCAGCGCGAGATCGATAAGCGGCGCGGCAAAGATCAACACGAAGACGGCCAGCGCCGGCACGAGCAGCAGCATCGCCCCGCGATCGCGGAATGGCGTCGTCGACGGGCGGGTCGCAGGGATGGCTTGGGACGACAAAGCATATTCTCCTGCAGGCCGTTCCCGCACACGGGGTGAGGGAGACGGCGATCTGGCGGGAAGGAGAAGAGCGAGGGCGATGGAGCCCTCGTCTCGATTTGTGTCAGAGCAGCGGTGCGATATCGGCTTCCCAGCGCTTGGCCCAGGCATCCTGGCTGGACAGCACCACATCGTAGTCTGGCACGTGGACATATTCGTCCAGTTCGGCCGCCGTGAAGATGAGATGCTTGAGGTTGTCCGGCGTCTCAGCCTTGGCATTGAGCGGCGCCTCGCCTGCGACCTTGGCATAGAGCGCGTTCATCGGCGGGCTGATGGCGAAATTGATAAAGTCCAGCGTCGCCTTCAAATTGGGCCGGTTCTTCAGCACGGCGAAGCCGCTCTGATAGAGGAAGGTCGCCATGCCTTTCTGCTTGGTCAGCCGGGTTACCGGGAAATTCTTGGCGACGGCGGCCCAGCTCGGCTCCGCAAAGAAACCGACCGAGGTCTCGCCCGCGGTGAAGGAGTTGGTGAAGTCGACATCGGTGACTGCGATGCGGCCGATATTGCCCGACTTGGCGAGATCCTTCATCAGGGCCCAGCCCGGTTCCATGTTCTTCTCGTCGCCGCCGCCATGCAGCGCCAGTGCCACGATCTGCAGCATCATGCTTTGCGTCGGACCGGGCCAGCAGATGGCGCCCTTCAGCTTGGGATCGAACAGGTCCTCGATCTTGGTGACGGGCATCGGCACCGTATCGGTACGGTAGCCAAAATACATGCCGCCGACGGCACGCGGCACCGCCTTGATTCCTCCCTTGCTGTCCTTGATGATCATCTTGGCGGGAATGTCGGCGAGATTGGGAATGTCGGCCGGTGCGATGGTCTCCAGCCAGTCCTCCTTGATCATGCTGTTGAAGGAACCTTCCCAGCCCGCGACATAGTCGAAATCGGTGCGCGGCCAGATCGCCTTGATCTTGGGGAGAATGGCGGCGGCACCGCCCTGATGGAGGACCCAATCGATATCGACGGTGCTTTGCTGAGCGGCGATCTCCTTCATCGCCTTGACGACATCGCCGCCCCATTCGACGGCCGTCAACTTGGTGCCAGCGGCCCGGGCCGGTGCGACCACCCCCAACAGCGCGGGCACGCTCATCGAGCCCAGAAGCGCGAGCAGATTCCTGCGCGACAATTCAATCATGATGTTTCCCCTCTGCGGCTGCCGCCATGCCCGTGTCGTGGACCGACTTCTTGTGGGCAGCGCCAGCACGGCCGAGGGGGCCCGAAAAAGGCCGGCTGCGGTAGCCGGAAAATAGATGTGAGGGTATAAGCGCTGCTGAATGCCCTTAGAGCAAAATGCGTTCAAGTAGGAGCGGATTTCGAAATTAACTGACTGGTATCAAAAGCATTTTGCGATTCTTGGTGATTCGATCTGAAAGTAAAACGCTTTAGTGCAAAGCGCGTTTTGGTAGAAACGCAGCTTTACTCTAACTCTTTGTTTTCCGACGCGTCTTTGCGTTTTGCCGATTCCGTCAAAACACAAAACGCTCTAGCGGAGCGCCGCCGCAGGCGGTCTCTCAGGCGTGGCCGAGTTCAACCTGGCGCAGTACGAAATCGACCAGGAAACGCGACTCCTCGCGCGCGCCACTGCGCACGTAGAGACCGATGTCGACACGGGCCGAACCCGGCATGTCGATCGACCTGTCGAGGGCGCGGCAACCCTCGGGTATGGTCGCCGCGATCATTGGCCCGATGCCGATGCCGACCCTGACGGCCGTCGCCATCGCCACCAGGGTTGAAGCCTCGCAGACAATGCGCCAATTGCGGTTGCGTGTCGCGAGCGTCGCCATGGCCGGGCCTCGCCAGGGGCAGCTTTCCACGAACATGATGACGGGCAGCGGCATGTCCGGCATGAATTCGATATCGGTACGCCCAACCCAGTGCAGATACTCGTTCCAGACATGCACAGGCTTGCGGCTGCAACGGCTGGTATCGCAGACAGCGATATCAAGCTCGTCATTCTCAAGCATGGCCGCCAGGCGCGCATTGGAATCGACCAGGATGTCGATATCGACCCGTGCGTTCTTGTCACGGAAATCCCTGAGAATGTCGATCAGTCGGGTCGCCGCGAAATCTTCGACCACACCGAGCCGGATGCGTCCCTCGATCTGCCGGCCGTTCAGACGCTTGCCGACTTCGTCGGTCAAAGTGAGGATTTCACGGGCATAGGGCACCAGCAGAAGTCCGTCGGCAGTCAGGGTCAGTCCCTTGGGACTGCGCTCGAACAGGTCTGACCCCACCAGGCCCTCCAGCTTGCGGATCTGCATGCTGACCGCCGCTTGCGTGCGATGCAGCGACAGCGCCGCGCCGTTCACCGTCCCCACTTCGGCGACGGAAATAAAGGCGCGAAGCAAGTAGGGGTCAAGATTCAGCATGAGGGGCGCGGAAGAAAGCCGGCAAGCCGGAGGCGCGATGAGCACGCGTGCAACGCATTCACCGCGAGGCACCGGACTAGGTGGTCCATGCTGTTGATTCCCCTATGGTGATACCCCTGCCTGTGCCGCCCTCGTCAAACCTTCTCAACGCGTGTTGGCATTGTTCCACACGGGCCGAAAATCACAAGAGCCTTCTGTCATGAGGGGCGTTGCCCGCGGATTGGCGGGCTCACGGTTTTGCCGCCACGACCTCCACCTCCACCTTGAACTCTTCCCGCGTGAATCCCGAAACGATCATCAGCGTCGAGGCCGGCGGCGGATCAGACACCACCGCATCGCGTGCCTTCATATAGCCCGCCATGTGCTCGCGGCCGGTGACATAGGCGTTGATGCGTACGATGTCGCCAAGCCCCATGCCGGCTTCGGCGAGAATGGCGGCGATGGACCTGAAGATCAGCGTGGCCTGCGCCTCGGCGCCTTCCGGTATCACTTCGTCAGCGCCGATACCCAATTGACCCGAGCAGAACACCAGCCGCGCACCCTCGGGCACCTCGATGGCGTGGCTGTAGCGGGCGAAGGGCGCCCTAAGGGAAGACGGTGTAATGGCGCGAAGCATGGGGACAGTTCCTCGGCAAAAGTAGCTGGCGCGAAATTAGTCGTGCTTGTCTCTTGTGCAAGCGCGATTTGCCGCTAACAATCCCTTCCGGCGCGGCAGGCTTGGCCATCCCGCATGATCACAAACGGCATCTCAAGCCGGAACGGAACAGAGGCGAACGAATGAACATGATGCTCAAGAAGGCCGGCTTCATCGCGACGGCCATGCTCCTTACCAGCCTGAATGCCGCTCACGCGGAGGATCTCGTCAAGGTGCGCTTCGGCACCAACTGGCTGGCCGAGCCCGAGCATGGCGGCTTCTACCAGGCGGTCGCCGACGGTACCTACAAGAAATACGGCCTCGACGTCGAGATCGTGCAGGGCGGTCCGCAGGCCAACAACGCCACGGCCCTGGTTGCCGGCAAGAACGACTTCTACATGGGCGGCAACATGGTCGAGGTCTTCTCGGCCGTGAAGGAGGGCGTGCCGCTGGTCGCCGTCGCCGCCACCTTCCAGAAGGACCCGCAGATCCTGATGACCCATCCCGGCGTCGGCCTCGATAGCTGGGCGGACCTCAAGAAGGCCAAGTCCATCCTGATCGGTCCCGACTTCCAGGCCACCGGCTATGCCTGGATGAAGGCGGCCTTCGGCTTCACCGACGAGGTGGTCAAGCCCTACGACTTCAACCCCGCCCCCTTCATCGCCGACAAGGACTCGGTGCAGCAGGGCTACGTGACCTCCGAACCCCTGCAGGTGGAAAAGAGCGGCGGCTTCAAGCCCAACGTCTTCCTGATCGCCGATCAGGGCTGGAACACCTATTCGACCCTGATCGTCACCCGGCAGGACTTCATCGACAAGCATCCCGATGTCGTCCAGAAATTCGTCGACGCCTCCGCCATCGGCTGGGCCAATTATCTCTACGGCGACAACAAGGCCGCCAACGAGGCGATCAAGAAAGACGATCCTGACATGACCGACGAGCAGATCGCCTATGGCGTCTCCCAGCTTAAGGCGCATGGCCTGGTGGTCTCGGGCGACGCCGAGAAGGGGGGCATCGGCGCCATGACCGACGAGCACATGAAGTCCTTCTTCGACAAGATGGTCCAGGCGGGGGTCTACACCGCCGATCTTGATTTCAAGAAGGGCTACACGCTGCAATTCGTGAACAAGAATGTCGGCTCGGATCTGATCAAGAAGTGAGGATGAAGGGCGCGACGCGAGCCTCCCCCACGAAGCTGGGGGTATCCGTGACAACTTCGCGTGCGAAGTTGTCACTGGGCATTGCGAAGCAATGACGGAGGGGGTGTGGGCAGGATAAGGCGCAGGAAACGCTAGCCTCGGTTTTCATTTCGCACGCCCTATTCTGACCACACCCCCTCCGACCTCACTGCGTTCGGCCACCTCCCCCAGCTTCGTGGGGGAGGCTCGCGTGGCGCTCCGTGCCATTGGAAACCTCACATTGAACCAAGCCGCCTCCGCTCCCCGCCCACCCACCCCCAAGACCGTCGTGTCGCTCCGCGATGTCAGTAAGGTGTTCTCCTCGGGCACGCTGGCGCTGGAGCATCTCGATCTCGATATCTACCAAGGCGAGATCCTCTCTCTGCTCGGCCCCTCCGGCTGCGGCAAGTCGACGGCCTTGCGCATCATCGCCGGGCTCGGCGACACCTCGAGCGGCCGCATCATCTGGCCGAGCGGAGGCGATGATCATTCCAGCGATGTCGGCTTCGTCTTTCAGGAGCCGACGCTCATGCCCTGGGCCACCGTGTTCGACAATGTCCGGCTGCCCTCGCGCCTCAAGGGCGTCTCGCGCAACGCGGCGAAGGACACCGTGATGCATGCGCTCGACAATGTGGGCCTCTCCGCCTTCGCCGGTGCCTATCCGCGCGAACTTTCCGGCGGCATGCGCATGCGCGTCTCCATTGCCCGCGCCATGGTGACAAAGCCCAAGCTCCTCCTCATGGACGAGCCCTTCGCCGCGCTCGACGAGATCACGCGCCAGAAGCTCAATGACGATCTGATCCGCATCCAGCACGAACTCGGCTGGACGGTGGTGTTCGTCACCCATTCCGTGTTCGAGAGCGTCTATATCTCCGATCGCATCGTGGTGATGGCGGCCCGCCCCGGCCGGGCCTTCGCCGAGATGATCGTGGATGCGCCCCGCCCGCGCACCCCCGAGTTCCGTGCCTCCGCCGCCTATGTGGATTATTGCCGCCAGGCCTCGGCCACACTGACGACGGCCATCGGCAAGGCGGCCGAAACCGTCGATGGACATTGAGCGGAGGCCGACATGAGCACCCTCACCGCCACCAGCGACCCGGCAAGCGTCCCACGGAGCAGCTCGGGCGCTTTCCTCAAATGGGCCCTGCCACTCGTCTTCCTGGTCGTGGTCGTGGCCATCTGGGAATATTGCGTCGATGCCGGCCTGACGCCGCAAAAGGTGGTGCCGGCGCCGAGCGAGATCTGGGCCGCCTTCTTCCGCGAATGGAACACGCTGGGCCCGGCCTGGCTCTTCACCATCGAGGTCACGATCGAGGGTTTCGTGCTGGCCGTGGTTGGCGGCGTGGTGCTGGCGGTGCTGTTTTCGATGTCGCGGCTGGTCGAATACACGCTCTATCCCTATGCGATCATCCTGCAGGTCACGCCGGTGCTGGCGATTGCTCCGCTCCTGCTCGTCATTCTCTCGCAGGGTACGGTGCTGCTGGTCTGCGTCTGGCTGGTGGCCTTCTTCCCGGTGCTTGCCAACACGCTGATCGGCCTGCGCTCGACCGACCACAATCTCCTCAACCTGTTCGAGCTCTACCGCGCCTCGCCCTGGCAGAAGCTCTGGGTGCTGCGCCTGCGCAGCGCCCTGCCCTATTTCCTCGGCGGCGTGCGTATCGCCGGCGGCCTCTCGCTGATCGGCGCCGTGGTGGCCGAACTCGCGACCGGGGCTGGCGGCGCGCGCGGGGGCCTGGGCTATGTCATCTATCTCGCGCCGCGCTATTTCGCCTACCCGCGCGCCTATGCCGCTTTGGTGCTGCTGTCGCTGTCCGGTATCGTCATCTTCCTGCTGCTCTCTTTCGTCTCGCATCTGCTTTTGCATAAATGGCACGAGAGCGCCCTGAAGCGGGAAAACTGATTGTGCCATCGTTACCGGAAATTCCTGCCTCGGGCAGCTGGTCCATCGAAGCTACCGTGCCCGCTTGCCTTGTGGCCTTGCCGGGCCTGACGCCGGACGAGGACGGGTTGGCCCGCATCAGCCTCACCGTCGAGAACGGCCGGATCGCCGCCCTCGCCCCGGCCGGCGCCGTGCCCGGTGCGCTCAGGGCCGGCATGGCCTTCCCGACTTTTGTCGAGTTGCACACCCATCTCGACAAGGGCCATATCTGGCCGCGCCGGCGCAATCCCGACGGCACCTTCTTCGGCGCCCTCGACAATGTCACACTCGACCGCGAGGCCCACTGGTCGGCTGCCGATGTTGCCGCCCGCATGGAATTCTCGCTGCGCTGCGCCTATGCGCACGGCACCTCGGCCATTCGCACCCATCTCGATTCGATCGGCAAGCAGATCGGCATTTCCTGGCCCGTCTTTGCCGAATTGCGCGAGACATGGGCCGGCCGCATCGAGCTGCAGGCCGTTGCCCTGTTCTCGATCGAGCAGGTCTCGGACCGCGCCCATGTCTCTGAGGTCACGGCCGCCGTGCGCGACCATGACGGCATCATGGGCGGCGTCACCTATATGGTGCCCGAGCTCGACCAAAACCTCGACACGCTCTTCCGCGTCGCCGCCGACAACGGCCTCGACCTCGACTTCCATGTCGATGAGACGCAGGACCCGACCTCGCGCTCGCTGCGCCATATCGCCGAGGCTGCCCAGCGCCACCGCTTCGCCGGCCAGGTTACCGTCGGCCATTGCTGTTCACTCGCTCGGCAGGACGAGGAGGAGATCAAGGAAACCATAGGCAAGGTGGCGGCCTCAGGCATCGCCGTGGTCTCGCTGCCGATGTGCAACCTCTATCTCCAGGACCGCGTTTCCGGCCGCACCCCGCGCTCGCGCGGCGTTACGCTGCTGCATGAGCTGAAGGCCGCTGGCGTCAAGGTGGCGGTGTCTTCCGACAATACGCGCGACCCCTTCTACGCCTATGGCGATCTCGATGCGCTGGAAGTATTCCGCGAGGCGAGCCGCATCGCCCATTTCGACCACCCCTTCGGCGACTGGCCGATGGCGGTGACGGCGACCCCCGCCTCGGTCATGGGTATCGATGCCGGCCGACTGCGCGTCGGCGGGGCAGCAGACCTGGTGCTGTTCCGGGCGCGCGGCTGGACGGAGTTGCTCTCGCGCCCTCAAAGCGACCGCATGGTGGTGCGTGGTGGCCAGTCGATCGATACGGCGTTGCCGGATTATGAAGAGCTGGACGGAGTACTGGGGGGATGAGGGGAACATTTCGGGGGGCGGGTCTTCAGACCCGCCTCTTCCAAGGCACCGGCGCGGCAGGCGGGTCTGAAGACCCGCCCCCCGACTTCCTGGGACCGCAGGCTTCCAGCCTGCTCTTCCCTTCTCATGCGCGTATCGTCTCCAAGATCAGGCCGAAAGCCTGCGCCCCCAGGAAGGTCCCATGACCGACATCGCCGCGCTCAAGGCCCGACTGCCTAGCATCCGCATCGAGGATCACCCCACCCTCGTGCGCCAGAAGAGCCGCGACTTCTTTTGGTATTCGCCGGTGCTCAAGCGCCAGCTCGACCACATCACCGCCGATTGCGTCGTCTTCGCCAAATCCGCCGCCGATGTCGCCGCCACGCTCGCCGCCTGCTACGACCTCGACATTCCCGTCACCCCGCGCGGCACCGGCACCGGCAATTACGGCCAGGCCATGCCGCTTTCGCGCGGCGTGGTGCTCGACCTTTCCTTGATGGACAAGGTGCTGAAGATCGAGCCGGGCGTGCTGGTCGCCGAGGCGGGCGCCGTGATGGCGGAGATCGACAGCAGGACGCAGGCCCATTCCGGTCAGGAACTGCGCATGCATCCCTCCACCGCCAAGACCGCCACCATCGGCGGCTTCGTCGCAGGCGGCTCGGGCGGCGTCGGCTCGATCACCTGGGGCGGCTTGCGCGACTGGGGCAATGTCACCCGCCTCAAGGTGGTGACGATGGAGGCAAGCCCGCGCGTGCTCGACCTCACCGGCGAGGACCTGCAGAAGGTCAGCCACGCCTATGGCACCAACGGCATCATCACCGAGGTGGAAATGCCGCTGACCACCGCCTTCGAATGGGTGGATGTCATCATCGGCTTCGATACGCTCACCGAGGCAGCCGCCTTTGCCAACGAGACGGGCGAGGCCGACGGCATCCTCAAGAAGCAGCTTGCGGTGGTGGCCGCACCCGCGGCGCATGATTATTTCAATCGGCACCGGCGCTGGATCCCGCGCGACAAGCACATCGTCTGCGCCATGATCGCGCCGCAGAACTACGATGCCTTCCTTACCCTCACGCGCCGGCGCAGGGGCGCCGAATTGCTGTTCTCGACATCGGGTCTGAGCGAGGCGGATCGCAAGGGCCTGCCCGACATCTATGAGCTTGGCTGGAATCACACCACGCTGCGAGCGCTGAAGATCGATCCCACCATCACCTATCTGCAGGTGCTCTATCCCTTCCCGAATCAGCTCGAGCTGGTGACGGAGATCCATGCGCGCTTCGGCGACGAATTGCCGGCTCACCTCGAATTCGTGCGCTTCGACGGCAAGGTCACCTGCTTCGGCCTGCCGCTGGTGAAGTTCACCACGGAGGAGCGGCTTGACGAGATCATCCGCATCCACGAGGAGATGGGCGCGCCAGTGTTCAATCCGCACCGCTACACGCTGGAAGAAGGCGGCATGAAGCAGACGGACGCGCTGCAGCTCGCCTTCAAGCGCGAGGCCGACCCCAAGGGCCTGCTCAACCCCGGCAAGATGATCTCCTGGGACGATCCGAACTACGACTACACCTCGAGCCGGACCTATTTGTTCCGGGGCATGCAGATGGAGGAGACGTAATGGTATGACGACGCGCACGTCCCCGAAGCCGTCTCGTACCAGCCCTGCCCCATACCCACCAAGGGAGAGAAATCATGTGCGGCAACCAGAGCGGTGAGAATCTTGCGACCGGCACCCTGCAGGTCGATGACGAGCGCGTGCGCATCACGCGCTACGACTTCACGCCGGGCGCCGAGACGGGCTGGCACCGCCATGAATATCCCTATGCCGTGGTGCCGCTGCTCGACGGCACCCTGCGCATCGTCGACACGGCCGGCGAGAAACTGGTGCCGCTCTCGGCCGGCGTCAGCTATTCCCGCCCCGCCGGCATCGAGCATAACGTCTTCAATGCCGGGCCCGGCCCGATGGCCTTCGTCGAAATCGAGATGAAGGCTTGATGCGGGTCCTGGTTCTGTTCGCCCACCCTTGCGAGGAATCCTTCGGCGCGGCCTTGCACGCCAAGGCCGTCGAGACCCTGCGCAAGGCCGGCCACGACGTCGATGATTGCGACCTCTACGCCGAGGATTTCCAGCCGGTGCTGTCAGCGGCGGAACGGCGCGCCTATCATGACTTGGCAAAGAACCGGGCAGGCGTCGCCGCCTATGTCGAACGGCTGCAACGGGCCGAGGCGCTGGTAATCGTCACGCCGGTGTGGAATTACGGCTTTCCGGCCATTCTCAAGGGTTTCTTCGACCGGGTCTTCCTGCCAGGCGTCTCCTTCAATCTGGTCGATGGCGAGGTGCAGGGCGCGCTGCACAACATCACCCGAGTGATGGCGGTCACCTCCTATGGCGGCTCGCGTTTCAAGGCGATCCTGATGGGCGATCCGCCGCGGCGCGTGATCATGCGCATGCTGCGCGGCGTGGTGAAACCTTTCGCACCCTTCCGCTATCTCGCCCATTACTCGATGAACCTGTCGACCGATCAGACCCGCCGGGCCTTCCTCGCCAAAGTGGAGCGAGCGCTCGAGCGGCTTTAGGATCGCCGCCTTGTCCCGCCGGTCAAACAAAAACCATTTTCACAGTATTCGCAGGTACTCCTCGACATTTTCTGCAAGAAAATGTATTTGAAGCCGGCTACATCAAATCATCAGCCGGCGGATTATTACCATGCGACATCCGGCCTCCAAGACCCTTGGTTATCAATTGATCCATGTGGCCCGGCTGCACCGGGCCCGAACAGCCAAGCTCCTGGAAGCGCTTGGCCTGTTTCCCGGCCAGGAGCAGGTGCTCGAAGCACTGGCTGGGCGCGAGGCGCTGTCGATGAGCGAACTCGCCGACATCCTGCGCGTACGCCCGCCGACGGCCTCGAAGACGATCGCCCGCCTCTCCGCAGCAGGCCTGATCGAGCGCAAGGCGACGGACGGCGACGGGCGCGTGGTGCGCGTGGCGCTCAGCCCCACCGGCAAGGACAAGGCGGCGGCCATCGCCGCCCTCGCCCTCGACATCGAGGCGGAGGCCACCAGCCATCTCGATGGCAAGGACCGCAAGCGCCTGCGCAAATTGCTGAAGCGCGTCGAGAAGGGCTTTAAGCACGCGCTGGGCGGCGAGATGGATCCCGACGACGATGACGGCGCCGACGATGGGGATGCCGACGAGGTGTGACTGGGAGCGCGGACCTGGGAGCGCGGACATCCTGTCCGCTCTGGAAACGATAATGTTTCAGGATAAGGCACCGCCCAATCCATTTCTCAGTGTCCGCTTCAGGGCGTGTGCTCAATAGCTGCTTGCGTGCCTTTGCATAACGACTCGTTTCAGGAGCGGACAGGATGTCCGCGCTCCCAGTCACCGCCCCATGATACTTTCCACCAGCTCCTTCGAGCGGAACCGGTAGCTTTCATTGTCAACCGCCTTCCAGCCGCCCCTGCCGTCGTCGACGATACGGCTGCGCATGCCGCCGGCCTTGGCGATGATGTCGTAGTCCTGGCCGGAGTCGGCTGGATAGGCGAAGGTCATCACCAGTTCCGTGGTGCCGACATTCACGGAGCGGTGGATCCAGTAGGGCGGCACGTAGCACAGGCTGCGCGGGCCGATCTCGACTGTGCGAATCTCGCCGGCGGGTGATTCCAGCAGCATGAGGCCGTAGCCCGCCTCGCCGTAATACATTTCCGGCCGGTTGGCGTTGGCGTGGATGTGGCCGCGCGTGAGAAAATATTCATCGCCCACGCGGCCAGGGATCATGCGCGTGACGCCGATGATCATGTCGCCGGCATCGGCCGAGGGTTTGAAGTCGGTGACCTCGTAGACCACCGTGTCGCCGAGCTCTGCCAGAACGGCCTTGTAGGCGCTCCCATCCGCATAGAGGCCAGCAAGGTCCGCCATCGTCCTGGTGTAGCGATTGCTGGCGCCGCTCAGTTCGCCCTTTTCGACATCGACGCGGCAGATACCGGGTTCACGCATCGGCATTTCAGCACAACCTTTCAACGCAATGAAGCGAGCCTTGGGACTCGAAATTGTGTAGCTATGCTACATTTTCGATAATCAACCGACAAGACCGAAGGCAAGTTTTTAACTGGGAGCGCGGTAATATGCGCAATATTGCGCTGCAATATTTCACCTATGTGATTCGACATCAAATTTTGAATTCTCCTCTCGCTTGACCGTTATCGAAAAATGTATTTAAGCTACCAAATGGGCCGCAAAGAAACGCCCAGCGAATTTGGCTTCGGAGGAGACGGACGATGAAGAAATCCCTTTTGGGTGGCGCCTTGTTGGCGGCCCTGCTGGCGGGCACGGCCGGCCTTGCCCAGGCGGCCGACTGCAAGATCGGCGTCGCCATGTACACGCTCAGCGCGCCCTATTTTGCCGCCCAGCAGGCCGCCGCCATCGACGAAGGCAAGAAGGCGGGCTGCGAGGTCACCACCTCGGACGGCCAGAACGACATGGGCAAGCAGATCTCCGACGTCGAGGACATGGTCGCCAAGGGCGTCAACCTGCTCATCCTCAACCCGCGCGATCCCGAAGGCCTCGTCGGCGCCGCCAATGCCGCCACCAAGGCCGGCGTGAAGGTCGTGGTGATGGACTCCTCCATCAACACCAAGGCCGATGTCATCACCCAGGTCCGCTCCTCCAACGACCAGAACGGCTTCCTGGTCGGCGAGTGGCTCGCCAAGAAGATGCAGGGCAAGCCGGTCAAGATCATCCTGCTCTCCGGTTCGCAGGGTAATGAAGTCGGCCGTGACCGTCGCCTCGGCGTGTTCCGCGGCCTGGTGGAAGGCCAGCTCGTCAACGACGGCAAGGCCGGCTTCGAAGTGCTCGGTCAGGGTTGGGGCAACTGGGCCACGGAAGACGGCCTCAAGGCCGCCGAAGACCTGCTTCAGGCCCATCCGGACGTCAACGTCCTGCTCGCCGAGAACGACTCCATGGCGCTGGGCGGCATGAAGGCGCTCCAGGCTGCCGGCAAGACCGATGTGCTGGTGCTCGCCGCCGCCGACGGCCAAAAGGAGGCGCTCGCCCTCATCAAGGACGGCAAATATGGCGCGACCGGCCTCAACGACCCCGACCTCGTCGCCCGCACGGCCGTCGATATCGGCATGAAGGCCCTCAAGGGTGATTTGCCGGCCGATTTCCCCAAGCTGAACCTGACGACCCCTGCCGTGATCACCCAGGACAATGTCGACAAGTACTACAGGAAGGATGCAGTGTTCTGAGGGACCGGGTCATCCCGTGCGTGCTGCATCATGAAATGGTGCAGCGCAGACACGGGACCGTCCCCCAGCAAGCATTTTTCTCGTCTTACCGTCCCGGATCTGCGAAGCGGCAATGCGTGCCGCATCGCGTCCGGGATGACCATTCAATCCAGCGAGCGCACCATGCCTGAACTCGCACGGCTGACGGCCATCACCAAATCCTTTGGCGGCGTTCACGCGCTGAAGGGCGTCGATTTCGACGTGCAGAGCGGTGAGGTCCACGCCCTTCTCGGCGAAAATGGCGCCGGCAAATCAACCCTGATGCGCGTGCTCGGTGGCGAGCTCCAGCCTACCAGCGGCGAGGTCAGGATCGCCGGCCAGCATGTCGACTTCCGCGATCCGCGCCTGGCCCGGGCACTGGGCATCGCCGTCATCCACCAAGAGCTCGCGCTGGCGCCGGACCTGTCGGTGGCGGAGAATATTTTCCTGGGCGAACTACCGGGCGTCTTCGCCGGCCCGGGCCTGAAGAAGAAGGCCGGCGAGCTGATCCGCCGCCTCGGCTTCGACATCGATCCGGGCGAGCGCGTCGGCAACCTCGCTGTCGCCCATCAGCAGGTGGTCGAGATCGCCAAGGCGCTGTCGCGCGAAGTGAAGATCATCATCTTCGACGAACCCACCGCCGTGCTCTCGGCGCAGGATGCCGAACGCCTGCACCGGGTGATCGCGGACCTGCGCGCCCACAATGTCGGCGTCGTCTATATCTCCCACCGCCTCGAGGAGGTGATGCGCATCTCCGACCGCATGACGGTGATGAAGGACGGCCAGCTCGTCGGCACCGTCGCCGCCGGCGACGTCACCATCGAGGACATCATCCGCATGATGGTCGGCCGGCCGCTCTCGGCGATGTTCCCGGAGACGGCCCCGCGCAAGATCGGCGAGGAGATGGTCTCGGTCAGCGGCCTCAATGCCGGCCGCAAGGTCCGCAATGTCAGCCTGTCGGTGCGTGCCGGCGAGATCGTCGGCCTCGGCGGCCTGGTCGGCTCCGGCCGCACCGAGGTGGCGCGGCTGATCTTCGGCGCCGACAGGCCGGATTCGGGTTCGATCAAGCTCAGGGGGCAGCCAGTGAAGTTTCGCTCCCCGCGCGACGCGGTGGCGGCCGGCATCGGCCTCGTGCCGGAGGATCGCAAGCACCAGGGCGTGATTCTCGACAAGCAGATCCGCGTGAACGCCACCATGGCGCGCATGTCCTCGATCACCACCGCCCTCGGCTTCCTGCGCCAGGGCCTGGAAAGGCGTACCGTCACCGATCTCGGCCAGAGCCTGCGCCTCAAGGCGGCAAGCGTCGATGCTCCAGTCTCGAGCCTGTCCGGCGGCAACCAGCAGAAGGTGGTGCTGGCCAAATGGTTCCACGCCCAGGGCGAGATCATCATCCTCGACGAGCCGACGCGCGGCGTCGATGTCGGCGCCAAGACCGAGATCTACGCGCTCGTCAACCGGCTCGCCGAGGCTGGCAAGGCCGTGCTGGTGATCTCCTCCGAGCACCAGGAGCTGTTCGGGCTGTGCGACCGCGTGCTGGTGATGCGCGAAGGCGAGATCAGGGGCGAACTCAAGCCCGACAGCTATTCGGAAGAAAATCTCCTCTCTCTGGCGATGAGCGAAGGCGGACAGCCCGGCTCAGCCGCAACCATAGCGGTAAGATGACATGACGGCTCTCAGCGAAAAGCGCGACGAGAAGAAACGCGGCTATGATCTCGGCGCGCTGGTGCAACGCTTCGCCACCCTCGGCATTTTCTTGGTGCTGGTCATCGTCGCCTCTTTCTGGACCGACAGCTTCCTGACCAAGACCAATATCCTCAACGTGCTGCGCCAGGTCGCCTCGGGCGCCGGCATCATGTCGGTGGGCATGCTCTTCGTCATTCTCACGCGCGGCATCGACCTCTCGGTCGGCTCGGTGCTGGCGCTGGGCTGCGTGCTCACGGCCTATTTCATTTCGAAGCTGGGCTATGGCGTCGGGCTTTCGATCCTCCTGGTCATCCTGTGCGGTGCCGCCTGCGGCCTCGCGGTGGGCTTCTTCGTCGCCTATATGCGCCTGCCCTCTTTCGTGATGTCACTGGCCATGATGGCGATCGCGCGCTCACTCTCCTTCATGATCTCGGAGGGCCGCCCGATCTCGATCGGCGACGAGGGCCAATCGCTGGCAGATTTCGGCTCCGGCTATTGGCTCGGCATTCCCCAGCCGGTGATCCTGATGTTCGCGGTGTTCATCGTCGGCGGCATCGTGCTCTCCTTCACCCGCTTCGGGCGCATCATCACGGCGATCGGCTCCAATGAGGAAGCGGTGCGCCTCTCCGGCATCGCCGTGCCGCGCTATGTCCTGGCCGTCTATGTGATCTCCGGCGCGCTTGCCGGCCTCGCCGGCGTGATCTCGGCCAGCCGCACCACCATTGGTTCGGCCCAGGTCGGCGTCGGCATGGAGCTCAACGTGATCGCGGCGGTGGTGATCGGCGGCGCCAGCCTGATGGGCGGGCGCGGCGATGTCATCAACACCCTGCTCGGCACGCTGGTGATGGGCATCATCGCCAACATCATGAATCTGGCCGGCGTGCCCGGCTACAGCCAGCAGCTCTATACCGGCCTCATCATCGTCGTGGCCATGCTGCTGCAATACGCCACCGGCACGCTCAAGCGCTGAGACCAATCGGGCGCGCTGTCGAAAAGTTTGACAGTGCGCCTTTCTTTGTCTAGTTTTTCACATAAATGATCTTTATTCACAAATGTGAAGATAGGATCATCCGCGGCCGAGCTGTCGCGGCGAATGGAGAGATCTTCCGATGAGCGCATCACAGGGTTGGCACGCTGCCTCCGGCCGGGCCTTCGGCGGCCCGCTGAAATATATCCAGCGCGCCGGCGAGATCGATCGCCTGGCCGACCACCTCAAGCCGCTCGGCAAGACCGCTTTCCTGCTGGTCGACGGCCTCGTGTTGGAGAAGCTCGGCAAAGCCATCTTCGCCTCGCTGGAAGGCAGCGGCCTTGCGCTCACCATTGAGAAATTCAACGGTGAATGCTGCCGCGAGGAGATCGACCGCGTCACCGACCTGGTGACCAAGGCGAAGGCGGATGTCGTCGTCGGCATCGGCGGCGGCAAGACGGCCGATACCGCCAAGCTCGCGGCCATCGCCAATCAGGCGCGCATCGCCATCGTGCCGACCATCGCCTCCACCGATGCGCCCACCAGCGCCATCGCGGTGACCTATACCCCGCAGGGCTTGTTCAAGGAGAGCTTCATGCTGCCGCGCAACCCTGACGTGGTGGTTGTCGACAGCGCCCTGATCACCAAGGCGCCGGTGCGCTTCCTCGTCGCCGGCATCGGCGATGCTCTCTCTACCTGGTTCGAGGCCCGTTCGAACCTGGAGTCGCGTTCCAACAACTTCATCGCCGGCGGCTATCCGGCGCCGATCGCGGGCGTCGCCATCGCCAAGGTCTGCCACGAGACGCTGATGCGCGACGCTCTCGCCGCCAAGATCGCGGTCGAGAAGGGCGCGCTGACGCCAGCGGTGGAGAACATCATCGAGGCCAACACGCTGCTCAGCGGCCTCGGCTTCGAGAACTGCGCCGTCTCGGCCGCCCACGGCATCCATGATGCGCTCACCGTCTTGCCAGAGACCCACAGCTTCTTCCACGGCGAGAAGGTCGCCTTCGGCGTGCTCTGCCTGCTGATGCTGGAAGGCCGCCCGCTTGCGGAGATCGAGGAAACGGCCCGCTTCTGCAAGACACTCGGCCTGCCCTGCACCCTGGCCGACCTCAAGCTCACGAAGGTGACGGCCGACGACATCGAACGCGTCGCCAAGGCCGCGCTGAAGGAGGGCTCGATCACCTGGCGCGTGGCGGTGCCGCTGTCGGTGGAAATCGTCCGCGACGCAATCATCGCGCTCGATGCGTTCACGAGCGCGCTGTTCAGAGAGGCAAAGCCATGAGGCGAAGGGCGCGGGAAGCCTCCCCCACGAAGCTGGGGGAGGTGGCCGAGCGGAGCGAGGTCGGAGGGGGTGTGGTCGGGATGAGGCGCCGGATCCGCTCTCTGACAAGAAGTCAGAATGGCCGGGTACCGGCTCATCTTCTGCTTTACCCTGACCACACACCCTCCGTCATTGCTTCGCAATGCCACCTCCCCCAGCTTCGTGGGGGAGGCTTCCCGCGCCCTACCCTGCCCCGACTTACCTTTCCTGTTTCCCTTTCACCCCAAGGACTTTGATCATGCGTGCAGCCGTCATGTATTCGCCCGGCGATATCCGGCTCGAGGACGTTCCCAAGCCCGCGGCCGCGACTGGCGAGGTGCTCCTGCGCGTAGCGGCCGTCGGCGTTTGCGGCTCGGACCTGCCGCGCATGCTCACCAAGGGCGCGCATCGGATGCCGATCGTCTGCGGGCATGAATTCTCCGGCCATATCGCCGAAATCGGCAAGGACGTAAGCGGCTATGAGACCGGCGAGCTGGTTGGCGTCGCCCCGCTCATCCCCTGTCGCGTCTGCGACCAGTGCGCCACCGGCAATTTCTCGCGCTGTCGCAACTATGATTATTTCGGCAGCCGCCGCGACGGCGCCTATACCGAGTTCGTCTCGGTGCCGGTCGGCAACCTGCTCAAGACGCCCGAGGGCGCGGATCCGCGCGCCGTGGCGATGACGGACCCGGCCTCCATCGCCCTGCACGCCGTCTGGAAGGCGCCGCCCACCATGGGCCAGCGTGGCGGTGTGATCGGCTGCGGCCCCATCGGCCTGTTCGCCATCCAGTGGATGAAGCTGATGGGCTGCACCGAGGTGGTGGCCGTCGACATCTCGCAGCAGAAGCTTGACCAGGCGAAGGAAGCCGGCGCCACTCGGACACTGCTGGTGACGGACGAGGTGCCGGCGGGCCTCACCTGCGACCTCATCGTCGAGGCGGCCGGCCATCCCTCCTCCATCAACCTGGCGGCAAAGCTCGCCGGGCCCGGCGGCCATGTCGTCTTCATCGGCATCCCCGTCGCCGACGTGACACTGGAGAACAAGACTTTCCAGCATTTCCTGCGCCAGGAGATCTCGCTGCACGGGGCCTGGAACTCCTTCGGCGCACCCTTTCCCGGCAAGCAATGGACGGTGGCGCTCGAAGCGCTGTCGAACGGCACGCTGCGCTGGGAATTCATGATCTCGCACGAGCTGGAGCTCGAAGAGCTGCCGGCCATGTTCGAGACTTTCAAGCGGAAGAATGATTTCTTCTCGAAAGTGATGTTCAGGCCGTAACTGGGAGCGCGGACATCTTGTCCGCTCTTCCTTTGTCCTTAAGCGCTACGTTTCCAAGAGCGGATCGTCCGACACTCACTTGAGTGTCGTAGGGACGTCCGCGCTCCCAGGGAGTTTCCATGCCACGTCTTCTCGGCCTGGATTTCGGCACGGGCGGCATCAGGGTCGGCGTGTTCGACCTCGACAGCCGCACCATGCTCGGCGAGCGGGAGGTGCAGTATGAGACGCGACAGCCCCATCCGGGCTGGGCCGAGCAATCGCCCGCCGACTGGTGGCGTTGCCTCGGCGAGGCGACGCGCGGCCTGATGCGCGATCTCGGCTCGCCGGTGATCGATGGCGTCTGCGCCGCCACCACGGCCTCCACCGTGGTCGCCTGCAAGCGCGACGGCACGCCGCTCCGCCCTTCCTTGCTCTGGATGGATTGCCGCGCCGCCGGGGAGGCCGCCATTACCGCGCGCAGCGCGCATCCCGTCCTCGCCTATGCCGGGGGAAGCGACGCCGCCGAGTGGCTGGTGCCCAAGGCGATGTGGCTGGCCCGCCACGAGCCCGAGATCTATGGCGGAGCCGAGATCATCTGCGAGTGCCTCGACTATATCAATTTCAAGCTGACGGACCTGTGGGTCGGCTCGCGCATGAACGCGACCTGCAAGTGGAATTATGATTCCGTCGCCAAATGCTTCCATGAAGACCTCTTCGCCGAATTCGGCGTGCCCGATCTCGCGCGCAAGCTGCCGCCCGAGATCAAGGCCGTCGGCGCGCCGATCGGGAAGATCAGCCCCGCGGCGGCCGAACATCTCGGCCTCGTCAATCGGCCGATACTGGCGCAGGGCGGCATCGATGCCCATACCGGCATCGTCGGCGCGGGCACGCTCAGGCCCGGCGAGCATTTGATGATCGGCGGCACCTCGGTGGTGCATCTCTTCCAGCTTGATGGGGAGGCCCCCGTCACCGGCTTCTGGGGCCCCTATCCGCATGCGATGGTTGACGATTACTGGCTGGTGGAGGCGGGCCAGGTTTCGGCCGGCTCGGTGCTTTCCTGGGCTTCGCGCGATATTTTCCAGCTCGACAATGGTGGCCTTGCCGCACTGTGGGACGAAGCAGCCGCCAAGCCCGTCGGCAGCACCGGCCTGCTGACGCTCGACTATTTCATGGGCAACCGCACGCCCTATCGCGATCCACTGCTGCGCGGCGCCGTGATGGGGCTGTCGCTCAGCCACAGCCGGGCTGATATCTACCGCTCGGCGGTGGAAGGCGTGGCGCTCGGTTCGGCCAATGTGCTCAAGCGAATCCGCAAGCTCGGCATCCCCTGCAATCGCATCGTCAGTTCGGGCGGCTATGCCAAAAATCGTCTATGGTTGCGGGCAACCGTCGACGCCCTGGGAATGCCCGTGGAACTTCTTTCGCAAACCAACCTCACCATCATCGGCGCCACCGCCTGCGCCGCGACCGGCGCCGGCCTGTTCAAGGACCTCTTCGCCGCCGCCGATGCGGTGACCCAGCCGACCACCCTGATCGAACCCGATCTTGCCGCTCATGCCCGCTATGGCGAGCTGCTTCAGGACTATCTGGAAGCCACCGAACTCCTGGCACCGCTCTCGCGCCGCCTCGCCACGCGGCAATTGGGAGGCGCGGCATGAGCGTCACCAATCTCGACCAGGACGTTCAGTTCCGCACGTTGTCGGGCGAGCAGCGCGAGCTCCTGATGATTCAGGTCGCGAAGCGCTACTACGAGCTCGACATGACCATGGGCGAGCTGGCCAAGGAGCTCAACCTCACCCGCTGGCAGGCCAGCCGCCTGCTCACCGATGCCCGCGAGGCCGGCATCGTGCGCATCGAGATCGTGCCGCGCGCGCCGCGCAGCCCCGATATCGAGGCGCGGCTGCAGCGCCGCTACAGCCTGAAGGAAGCGGTGGTGGTGCCCCATTCAGGCGAGGAGGACGAGGCCCTGCTGCTCGAAAGCGTGGCACAGGCCGCCGCGCGCATGCTGGCCGGGCTCGGCAAGGTGCCGCTGATCGGCGTCTCCTGGGGCCGCACCATGAGCGCCGTCGCCCACCGCCTGCCGCCGTTCTGGAACGAGGGCGTCGAGGTGGTGCTGCTGAACGGGGCGATGAACATCCGTTCGCCCTCGATCCGCACCAACAATGTCGCCGAACTCTTCGCCCGTTCCGCCAATGGCACGGCGACGCTGCTGCCCGTGCCGGCGATCCTCGGCCATGCCGCCACCCGCGTGGCGCTGGAGCAGGACCCCACCATCGCCAGTGTGCTCGAGCTTGCCCGCCGCGCGCCGGTGATCTGCTTCGGCCTCGGCACCATCAGCCCCGATTCGGTGCTGGTGCAGTCCGGCTTCGTCACCGAGGCCGAGACGGCCGCGCTGAAGGCGAAGGGCGCGGTCGGCGATATTCTCAGCCGTTATGTCGATGCCTATGGCAATATCGTCGATGCCGGCATCGATGCCAGAACCATCGGCCTCGATTTGCGTTTGTGTCGAGAGCGCAAATTCTCGATCGGCGTCGCCGCCGGCAAGTCGAAGCAAGCCATTACCCTTGCCTGTCTGCGAGCAGGCTATATCAACGTGCTCGTCACCGACGAGCAGACAGCGCGTTTCCTCCTGGATGAGGCTCATCATGGATAAGACCGATCAAGGCACACAGACTGCCACCAAGAAATCTGCCTCCACCACCCCGGCGCTCAGCGTGGTGCCCACCGGCTCGGCCCTCACCGTAACGAGCCATGGTGCCCATGCCCGTAATCCCGGCACGGCGCTGAAGCCCGAATGGTTCGAGAACGTCCAGGTCAATCTCAGCGCTACCGAACGCCGTGCTGCCACGCTGGGCGGGCGCCGCACGGTGAAGAAGGAATATCAGGCGGCCTGGTTGGTGAAGGCGGTGCAATGCATCGACCTCACCACCCTCGCCGGCGACGACACCCCCGGCCGCGTGCATCGCCTCGCCCTGAAGGCACGCCGGCCGATCCGAGAGGACATCGTTGCGGCCCTTGGCCTCGCCGACGCACCGCCCACGGTCGGCGCGGTCTGCGTCTATCCCACCATGGTCGCCTCGGCGGTGAAGGCGCTACAAGGCTCCGGCATTCCCGTGGCCTCGGTCGCCACCGGCTTTCCCGCCGGCCTGACGCCCCTGCCGCAGCGCCTCGCCGAGATCCGTTACGCGGTCGACCAGGGCGCCGGCGAGATCGACATCGTCATCAACCGCGCCCAGGTCCTGACCCAGGACTGGAACGCTCTCTATGACGAAGTGAAGGCCATGCGCGAGGCCTGTGGCGAGGCTCATCTCAAGGCCATCCTCGCCACCGGCGATCTCAAGACCCTGCGCAATGTCTACAAGGCCAGCATGGTGGCGATGATGGCGGGCTCCGACTTCATCAAGACCTCGACCGGCAAGGAAGACGTCAACGCCACCCTGCCCGTCAGCCTCACCATGATCCGGGCGCTACGCGACTATGGCGAGTTCACCGGCGAGATGATCGGCTTCAAACCGGCCGGCGGCCTGAAGACGGCCAAGGACGCCCTCGCCTGGCTGGCGCTGATGAAGGAGGAACTCGGCCGCCCCTGGCTCGAGCCGAACCTCTTCCGCATCGGCGCGAGCTCGATGCTAGCGGACATCGAGCGGCAGCTGGAGCATTTCATCACCGGGCGCTACTCGGCGCTCACGCATCACGCGCTGGCGTAGGGCGTCATCCCGGACGCGATGCGGCACGCAGTGACGCTTCGCAGATCCGGGACCGTCCCCCGGATAGGCCGCCCTTGTCGTCTAACGGTCCCGGATCTGCGCAGCATCGCTTCGCGCTGCAGCGCGTCCGGGATGACCGCCCCTCTTCTCCCTCTGGAGTCCCTCCCATGCCCACCGTCAAGGAAATCCTGCAAACCATGGACTATGGTCCTGCCCCGGAAGCCGAGAGCCATGTCGCCGCCTGGCTTCAACAGCATGAGAAGGGCTTCCGCCATTTCATCGGTGGCGCCTTCGTTGCTTCGAAGGGCAAGACGAGCTTCGACGTCACCAACCCGGCCCGCGATACCGTGCTCGGCAAGGTCGCCGAGGGCACGGCGGAGGATATCGACGCCGCGGTGAAGGCGGCCCGCAAAGCCTTTCCCGCTTGGTCGGGCCTGCCGGGCCATGAGCGTGCCCGCTACCTCTATGCCATCGCCCGCCATATCCAGAAGCGCGAGCGCTTCCTCTCCGTGCTGGAGACGATGGACAATGGCAAGCCGATCCGCGAGAGCCGCGACATCGATATCCCGCTGGTCGCCCGCCATTTCTACCACCATGCCGGCTGGGCCGAGCTGATGGAGAGCGAGTTTGCCGGCTACGGCCCCGTCGGCGTCTGCGGCCAGATCATTCCCTGGAACTTCCCGCTGCTGATGCTGGCCTGGAAGATCGCCCCGGCGCTGGCCGCCGGCAACACGGTGGTGCTGAAGCCTGCCGAGTTCACGCCGCTCACGGCGCTAGCCTTCGCCGAGATCTGCCGTGAGGCCGGCCTGCCCGAAGGTGTCGTCAACATCGTCACCGGCGACGGCGCCACCGGCGCGGCCCTTGTCGCCCATCCCGACGTCGACAAGATCGCCTTCACCGGTTCCACCGAGGTTGGCCGCCTCATCCGCCAGGCGACAGCCGGTTCCGGCAAGAAGCTTTCGCTGGAACTCGGCGGCAAGTCGCCCTTCATCGTCTATGAGGACGCCGATCTCGACGGCGCCGTGGAAGGCGTGGTCGACGCCATCTGGTTCAACCAGGGCCAGGTCTGCTGCGCAGGCTCGCGCCTGCTCCTCCAGGAAGGTATCGCCGAACGCTTCCTCGGCAAGCTCAAACGCCGCATGGAGACGCTGCGCGTCGGCGATCCCCTCGACAAGTCGGTCGACATGGGTGCCATCGTGGCCCCGGTGCAGCTCCAGCGCATCCGCGACCTCGTCAAGAAGGGCGAAAGCGAGGGCGGCACGCTCTGGCAGTCGAACTGCGCGCTGCCGGCCAAGGGCAATTTCTACCCGCCCTCCATCTTCGTCGATGTCGAGCCTTCCTCGACCGTCTCGGAGGTCGAGATCTTCGGCCCGGTTGCTGTAGCCATGACCTTCCGCACACCGGAGGAAGCCATCCAGCTCGCCAACCATACGCGCTACGGCCTTGCTGCGTCGATCTGGTCGGAGAACATCAACCGCGCGCTCGATACCGCCGCACGCATGAAATCGGGCGTGGTCTGGGTCAACTGCACCAATCTCTTCGACGCCGCGGCCGGTTTCGGCGGCTATCGCGAAAGCGGCTTCGGCCGCGAAGGCGGGCGCGAGGGCATGTACGAATACCTCAAGCCCGATTGGGAGAAGGCCCTGCCGGCCGCCGAGGACGCCAAAGCCGCGGCGCTCAGCGTCTCACCAGCCGAAGCGCCTACCGGCAATGCCCTGCCCACCATCGACCGCACGGCCAAGCTGTTCGTCGGCGGCAAGCAGGCGCGCCCGGATTCCGGCTACAGCTACACGGTGAAGAGCAGCGCCGGCGCCACGCTCGGCCAGGCCGGCCTCGGCAACCGCAAGGACATCCGCAACGCCGTCGAGGCCGCCACCAAGGCCGGCGGCTGGGGCAGCGTCACCGCGCATAACCGCGCCCAGGTGCTCTATTACATCGCCGAGAACATGGCCGCCCGTGCCGCCGAGTTCGAGCAGCGCCTGGCGAGCTTCGGCCACAACGCCAAGGCAGCAAAGGCGGAGGTGGAGAAATCAATCCGCCGCATCTTCTACTACGCCGCCCAGGCCGACAAATATGACGGCCGGGTGCATGCGACTCGCACGCGCAATGTGACGCTGGCCATGAACGAACCCTTCGGCGTTGTGGGCATCCTCTGCCCGGACGAGGCGCCGCTGCTCGGCTTCGTCTCGCTGGCGCTGCCGGCCATCGCCATGGGCAACAGGGTTGTCGTGGTGCCCTCGCCCGCCTTCCCGCTGGCGGCGACGGATTTCTACCAGATCCTCGAAACCTCCGACGTCCCGACCGGCGTGGTCAACATCGTCACCGGCGCCCGCGACGAACTCGCCAAGACTCTGGCCGAGCACGACGATGTCGACGCCCTTTGGTATCACGGCTCCAGGAGCGGCGCGGCCTCCGCCGAGAAGGCTTCTGCCGGCAACCTCAAGGCGACCTGGACCAACCAAGGCCGGCCGATCAGCTGGCTGGTGGACGCCCAGGCCCAGGGCGAGGACTATCTGCGCCATGCCACGCAGGTGAAGAACATCTGGGTGCCTTATGGGGAGTGAGCGGCCGAGTTAAGCGTCCGGCGAGAAAGGGCGGGACGCGAGCCTCCCTCACGAAGCTGGGGGAGGCCCTCGCACGCCGGGCTCGCGCTATACCAATCGCCTCATCTCGCCCCGCTGGCCAAGTCCACCCGCCTCGACACCCCAATGCCCGCCAGAAACGCCTCGTCATGGCTGACGACCAGCAGCGCGCCGTCATAGGCTCGCAACCCGCTCTCCACCGCAGCGATGGAATCGAGGTCGAGATGGTTTGTCGGCTCGTCGAGGATCAGCAGTGACGGCGGCATCGGGCCGCCCAGCACGCAGGCGAGGCCGGCACGCAGCATCTGGCCACCGCTGAGCGTGGAAACAAGCTGCAGCGCCGCATCGGCCCGGAACATGAAGCGGGCGAGCGCGGCGCGGCAGGTATTCTCATTCGTGCCGGGGTTGAGGCGGCGGAAATTGTCGCGGATCGACAGTCTGGGATCGAGCAGGCTGACCTGCTGGTCGAGCATGGCGAAGGGAACCATGACCTGCACCGAGCCCGCCCAGGGCCGCAGTGCGCCGGTGATGAGCGCCAGCAGCGTCGTCTTGCCAGAGCCATTCGGGCCGGTGAGGCCGATGCGCTCCGGCCCGGTGATCTGCAAGGAGAGATCGCGGATCACCGGCTCCTCTGGCCGATAGCCGGCCGTTACGCCGTCGAGCCTCAGCACGACCCGGCTCGCCGGCAGATTGGTCGGCGCCAAGGTGACCGACAAAGGTTGCAGCACCTCGATCTGCTCGCGCGCCGCAGCCGCCGCGCCGAGGGCCTGCGCACGCCGATGTTCGGCGAGACGGGCATTGTTGGCTGAAGTGGTCTCACTTTTCTCCTTCAAGCCGCCCAGCATGATGCGAGGCATGTCACCCTTTGCCGCCATCTTCTTGCCGACGCTGTTGCGCCGCGCCTGCCGCTCCACCGCCATCTGCGCGCTGCTGATAACCTCGGCGACGCGCTTTTCAGCGTCAGCGAGATCGTGCCTGATGGCCGCGAGCTCCAGCGCCTTGCGCTCGCGATAGCGGCTCCAATTGCCGCCGTACCGTGTGGCGTCGAGCGTGGTCAGCTCGACGATGGCGTCCATGGTCTCGAGCAATTCGCGATCGTGGCTGACGATGACCGCACCCGCCTGCCAACCGGCCAGCAGTGTGATCACCGCCTCCCGTCCCTCGCGGTCGAGATTGTTGGTTGGCTCGTCCAGGATAAGGAAATCGGGCTCGCTGAAGACCAGCGCGGCTAGGCCCGCCCGTGTACGCTGGCCGCCGGACAAACTGGCGAGCAATGTCCCTCCCTCGGCATCGAGCCCAGCGCGGGTGAGAGCACTGGCCAGGCGTGCCTCCAGCGTCCAGTCGGCGGTGGCGAGTTCGTCGGCATCGGCCTCCCCCGCTTCCGCCCGCCGCAGCAGGGCCAGTGCGCCGGTCAAGCCAAAGAGGTCGGCGACGGTCGCGCCCGGCGCCACCTGCACGCTCTGGCGCAGGATACCGAGGCTGCCACCGACCGAGACGGCGCCGGTTTGTGGGGGGATCTCGCCGGCAATCAGCCCGAGCAACGTGGTCTTGCCGACGCCGTTACGGCCGACAAGCCCGGTGCGCTCGAGCCCAAAGCTCAGATCGAGATGGGAGAAGAGGGGCCGCCCCTCAGGCGTGGACCACGACAGATTGGAGAGCGTGATAGTGGCGGGCATGGATGTGCAAGGTCCCGTTGGCAAGGCGTAGCGGCATTGCGATCGGGCTGGAATCCACGGTGCACCATCCTGTTGGAGTACGGTGCCAGCGATTTAGGGGAGAAAAGGCGGCGGCGCAAGCCTCGCATGCATCCCACTCAAGGGCGAGAGTTTGGTGGCCGGGCCTCGCACAGCGCCATGCGCCCCAGCCCCACCCTCACCACACATGCACGGAGCTGCTTCCCTGCGGCGTCCACTGCCATGCCGAGGTCTCGATGTTGAAGACCATGGCGCTGACGACCTGCCTGGCCACCGTCTGGTGAAAGGCGAGGATACCCTCGGCTTTCAGGAAGAAGGTCTGGGTGAGCAGGCGGCGTTTGGACTTCGCCTCCGTGAGGGTGACGATCACGTTGAAATGCGGATCGCCGCCCTGGACCTCCCCCTCCACCAGATAGTCGACGCTGGCCTCGATGAGCGCGGCTGGCATGGTGGGCGAGAGCGTGCGCACCGTGATCGTACGGGAGGTGGAGAGCGCGGTCTGGATCTCCTGGCCCACCACGTCGAAATTGCTCTTCAGGGCCTGGCTTGCTCCCCCGAGGCGGAAGGGCAGTACGGCGACCCTCGGTTCGGTCGACATCAGGCTGAGGTCGAGATCGTCGGGCGCCCGGGACAAAGGCTCGGCGAGCTCTTCCTCCTCATCGCTCGAGGGTACATACATATAGCCACGGCGCGACACGGTGCGGATGACCTTGTGGTCCTCATCGCCGATGCATTTGCGCGCATCGCGGATGCATTGGGTGAGCGAATCCTCGGTCACGATCGTGCGGGGCCAGACGGCATCGAGCAATTCGTCCTTGGTCACCACCCTGCTGGCGTTATGCGCCAGATATCCCAGCAATTTGAATGTCTTGGGGCGCAGAGACACCAGTTCGCCGGCCTTGCGCAGGGTTCCTCGGTTGAGATCCAGAACGGTCTCGCCAAGCCTGTAGGTAATCTCCTGATCCATGACCCGTGTCTTTCCGCATCTCGTTTTGCTCGCGGCGGGGTCAGCCCCGCTTCTCGTCGGATTGGTGCTCGTACAGGCAGCCGGAGGGCGAGGTAGAAGATGACGCCCAGAGATCCGGAACCGCGTGATGCAGAGTGTCGCTTGTGCGGCGCCGGGAGACATCACCAAAATAGATGAGGACGGGAATATTTCTTACCTGAGGCGCGGCATAGTGCCTTGCTGGACGGTTTGTTACATTCCCACGTGTCATCGCGATCTTGATGGCGGAAGCAGCATGGACCCTCTATTCGCGGCCCTTGATCGTTGCTCCATGCCTCTTGTCGCGCGAAGGTGACGCGCGCTCTGTTCCCCAGGGAACAGCATCGCCAGAGTGCAGGCTGAACAAGATCGCGATCTAGATGGGGCTCGCACCGAAGCGGACGCTCGGGATGGCGCCGGCGAGCAGGGAGACGACTTCGGCCTGGCGGCTGCAGCCGGTCTTTTCCAGAACACCCCGCACCTGCGTGCGGATGGTATTCAGGGTGACGCCGCTGCGCACGGCAATGTCCTCGACCGTATCACCGGTGGCGAGGCTGCGGGCGACACGCGCTTCGGCCGGGGTAAGATCGAACAACGACTGCACGAGCTCGACCGGCGGCGCCTCGGGCGCGGTCACCGGCGTCATGATCAGCGTGGCGGCACAGCTTGCGAAGATATCGCGCGCGCTCAGGCGGATCGGCACGACATGGGCCACCATCATCGCCTCCCCGCCCCGCACCGGGAAGGAGCGCACGCTGGCCCCCTCGGCGAGATCGACGGTCGCTATGGCGTCGCGCAGGAGCTGGTCAGCCGCCCTGTCGCTGAAGGACACACCGTCGAAGGCGCGCCAATGCACGAATTTGGGCAGGCTCTCGATCAGGCTGTTGGCCGCGAGCACCTTGCCATGCCGATCGAGGACGAGAGCGGGCAGGCCGAGAGCAGCGAGTGTCTTGCTCGCCACCTTGGCGCGTTCGAGCTGCAGACGGGCTGTCATCAGGGCGCTACGTGCCAGATGCGGACGCAGCCTGTCGAGCTGGTCGATCAGTCCGCGTTCTGCTGGCCCCTGCTGGAGCCAGCGCGTGAAGAGGAGCAGCAGCGACTCCTTGGTGGGCAGCTCGACCGTGGTGACGACCATCGAGCCGATGCCGGCCGGGCGCCAGAAGTCGCGATAGAGCGGTTCCTGCTCCAACTCGTCCGTGGTCATGATGTCGCGCTCGGTGATGAAGCCGGAACGCGAAGAGGCGAGCACGCGGGCCAAACCCTTGCCGCGCTCGACGAAACCGCCCCTGAGCGCTCCCGCCGCCCGCTCCCGGGCACCGGGCGAGGCGGTCAGCATGGTCGCATCCTTGCCGAAGATATAGAGGCTGCCGCCAGCCCCCAAGGTCAGGTTCGAAAGCGTCTCCAGCGTGCCCGGCCATTGCTCCGGCACGAAGGCGCATTCGTAGATGCGATCGACCAACCCTTCGATCATCCGAAGTTTCCCGTTGATAGCGCAGCTGCATTATTTCAGATCGCGTCGCGCTTTCCTAAGGAAAATACCGCCAGGAATCCCGCAATGCCGGGAAACTTCATGAATTTCTGGTCATTTTTCCGGAACTATCATCAGCATTGCCGCATCAACTCGTCGGCCTGGAGGCGGAGAGCGAGACTATGACTCCCGCTTGAGAGCGCCTTTCGCGGTCGACTTCTTCGACCACAAGCGCAAGAAAGGCCCGGCATCCGCCGAGCCCTCCAATTTGCCTTAGCGGGACCTCAGAATACGCGCTTCAAGCGGATACCGCCCTGCCAGATGTCTTCCTTGAAACTGACCGAAAGGACGTCCTGCGTCTGCTGCGTGTAAGTTACCTCGCCCGCCACGGTCAGGCCCTTGACGATCGTATAGGTCAGGTTGCCGGCAATCGTGTATTCCTTGAGGCTTAGATCGCCAAAACTACCCAGGAGATTGTCGTATTTAGTGTCGATATAGCTGCCGACCAGATTGGCATTGAGCACCGGCGTGATGTTGCCGCCGAGTTCGGCCACGATCGACCAGCCCTTGGTGGTGTCGTAGTTCAAGAACGCAATGGCGCCCAGGGCCGTCGGATAAAGGTCTGAATTGCCGAAGATACCCGGCTGCGAATTGCCGACGCCGAGATATTGCGTCGCGCCATCCGCATACTGGCCTTCCACGATGAAGTGCCCACCGTCGATGAAGGGCAGCTTGACCAGGCCCGTGGCGCCCACGGCGTAGCCCCACTTGTTCTCGTGCGGAACGCCGATGGTTACGCTGGCAGGAGGCGTGGTCGGGGCGGTGACCACGATGTCCTCGCCCGAGCGCAGCTGGTGCAGAGCACCCTGGATGGCGAAGGCCCCCCAATCCGCGTCATAGCGGAGTTGGCCGACGATGTCGGGCACCTGCTGGCCGCCCTCGAACGGCAGAGCGATGCCGGAGCTGAAATTGTCGACGCGATGATCACGGCCGTCTTCGATCGACAGCGTGGCGCTGAAGCCGCCGCCGAACTGGGCGGTGTAGGCGATCAGGTTCACCGTGCTCGATTCTGCGTAGTAGGGCGCCCAGATTGTGTCGCCATATTCATTGTCGTAGAAGCCGAAGAACGAATGGGCGTAACCAGCCGTCAGGCCGCCGAACTGGATGAAGGCCTTGTCGATGCTGAACTTGTTCGAGGTGCCGCGGCTGGCAGCGTCGACGGCATCGGCAGCGGGCGAACCGTTGATCGGATGGGAATCGGCATTGATCTGGAAATAGGAGCGCAGCAGGCCGTAATCGGTCTGGGTGCGGGCGTCGAACCAGATGCGGGCCTGGGTGTTGAAGGCCGTGCGGTCGTCATTGCGAGTGAAATCGCCCAGACCCGGCCCGGTCAACCCAGCCGGCGCGTCGCTGCTGTGGCCAAACACTCGATAATCGGCGCGGATTTCACCACCAATCTTGAGGCCGGTGTCGGTGCCGGGGATGTAGAAGAAGCCGGGGCCGAAAGTCGAGCAGACCTTCACATACTCAACGGCTTCGCCCTTGGTCATGGGCAGATCAGCGGCTTGAGCAGCAGCAATAGACACGATGCCGGCAACAGCACCGAGAAGGATGGGCTTTATCATTCCAAATTATCCCCAGCAGGCAGTCATTACTCAATGAGCCAGGCTCTTTACAACACGGCCGAACCCATAAACTCGATTACACTCTTGGACTTGCGGCAGCAGGGCAATCGCGAATGAATCGTTGCAGGAATACTGCTTCGCCCGGAAGAATTGCACAACTCAGGTTTTGCCCCTCAGGTCGCCGCGCTCAAATTTCTGGGCATGTGTAACTTGAAAGACACATTTTACTTCATTGACCCTGTAAATTTTAGTTACTAGAAAAGATTACATCCACTAAATATTTACATGCGCATCATAATACATAGAAAATATTTGTGATCGAAGGCATTAAATAGAGCGCAGATTTTACGGATCGTTATGACCACAAGAATTAATCGATCGATACGCCCGGAGTTAGCCTTCAAGAAATCAAGATCACGTCGTTACGGCAACCGAAAAATTTACGTTGCGGAATAGAGAGAACAGACCGTTGCGACGCGCCCTTTGAAGCATCGCAGGTCCCGGCACGTCCTCGCCACCGCAGGCAAATGTCGCAGCACAACCGCAGCAATTGATCGTGGATCAATCGATCCACGATGCTTTCACGGTTTTGGCCACGGCGTCTCTGTCACCGGCGTGATCGGCCCCTTGCCGTCGCGCCAGGAGATGAGGTTGTCGATCACGAGCTGACCCATGGCCGCGCGCGTGTGGTGCGAGGCCGAGCCGACATGGGGCAGGAGCACGACATTGTCGAGCGCGATCAGCGCCTCCGGCACCTTGGGTTCGTCAGCGAAGACGTCGAGGCCGGCACCGAGGATCTCGCCTTTCTGCAAGGCCGCGATCAGGGCCGGCTCGTCCACTACCGAGCCGCGCGCCACATTGATCAGGATGCCGTGGGGTCCGAGCGCCTCGAGCACCTTGGCGTCGATGAGGTTGCGGGTCTCCGTGCCACCCGGCAGGATCAGCATTAGCGTGTCGACGGCCTCCGCCAGGGCCAGCACGCTGTCATAGTAGGGATAGGATGCATCCGCCTGCTGGCGCCTGCCGAAATAGGCGATCTTCAGCCCGAAGGCCTCGGCCCTCTTCGCGATCGCCTTGCCGATACGGCCAAGGCCGACGATGCCGAGGGTGCGCCCCCGAAGCGTGCCGCGGGTGAGGGGATAATTCTCTTCAAGCCACTTGCCATCGCGCAGATATTTCTCGGCCTGCGGTAGCTCGCGCACCGTCGAGATCAACAGTCCCATGGCGAGATCGGCGACATCCTCGTTCAGCACGTCGGGCGTGTTGGTGACGATGATGCCGCGCTTGGCCGCGGTGGCGGCATCGACCGAATCGTAGCCGACGCCGAAATTGGCAATGATCTCGAGCTTCGGCAGTGCCTCGATCATCGCCGCATCGACCGCCGAATGGCTGCCCGCCGCGATGAAGCGGACCTTGTCGCGAAGATCCGCCAGCATCGCCGCCGGATCCACCGCCTGCCAGAGCTTGTGGACGGTGAACTCCTTTTCCAGCACCGATGTGGCGTGCGGCAGCATCGGGCGGGGCATCAGCAAGTCGAGCGAAGGCATCGGCAGAACAATCCGGTACAGGCAAGAAAAAATGGTTTTGCGGTCGGAGTATCAGTAGTTCGGCAGCTTACCGCCAAGCTCGTCGTCGATATAGACCTTGATGATCGCGTCCATGTCCTTGTCGGCGACGAAGCCGAGCGAGCGAGCGCGGGCGGTGTCGAAATCACGCGCCCAACCGGCCACGATCTTTTCGATCACCGGATCGGGCTGGCGCTTGATCAAAGCGACGGCCTTGTCGCCGGCAGCGCGGCGCAGGGCTTCGATCTCCTCCGCGACGGTGGCCGAAAGGCCGGGCATCGAGAGGTTGCGGCGCCAGCCGAGCTGGGCGGTGTCGATGGCGGCGGCATGATGCAGGAAGCCGACGGCCGAACGCGGGCTGGCGAACCAGTGTCGCACCTGGTCCGACACCGGCAAGATCGCTTCCTGGCCGTTGAGCGGCTCGCGCAGGATGCCGGAGAAGAAGCCGGAAGCCGCCTTGTTGGGCTTGCCAGGCCGCACCGCGATGGTCGGCAGGCGGATGCCGATACCGTCGAAGAAGCCCTTGCGGCTGTAATCGGCCAGCAGCAATTCGCCGATCGTCTTCTGCGTGCCGTAGGAGGTGAGCGGCGTGTTGAAGAACTCGTCGCCGATGCGCTCAGGGAAGGGCGCGCCGAACACGGCGATCGAGGAGGAGAAGATCACGCGCGGAAAATAGCCCTCGCCCGGCGCGCTGCCGCCATGGGCCTGGCGGATGGCCTCGAACAGGCGCGTGGTGCCCTCGAGATTGATGCGGTAGCCCTTCTCGAAATCCGCCTCGGCCTCGCCGGAAACGATGGCGGCCAGATGCACGATCACGTCGGGACGGGCGGCGATCAGCCGTTCCACCGTGCCAGGCGCCGGCAGGTCATCCTGCGAGGCGCTGCAGGTGAAGGGCAGGCCGGGCGGCACCAAGGGCAGCACGACGTCGCTGAGCAGGACCTCATCGACCCTTTTGCCGCCGAACATGCCGCTCTGGGCAATGCTTTCGAACAATTTGCGGCCGATCATGCCAGCCGCGCCCAGAATCAGCACCTTCATCGCCACGCCTCGTCATTTCCCCGGGAGTGGTCGTTCGACGACGCGCAACCATGCCCTGCCAGAATTCTTGCTTGTGATCCGCCGGACCGGGCGGGGCCTTAGCGATAGGACCTTTGCCGAAGCGAGGCAAGCTTTGGTCCTACAATTCATGGTGGGTGAGGCTCGCCACGTCGCCGCATAATAATGCCCGGACTTTCGCCCGGGCATCGTGCCTATGCTGAAGAGAGAGCTCAGACCTTCGGACCGACGACCGCGAACATGGCGCCCTGTGGATCCTGGCCCTGCACGATCCACATGCCGCCCGGCACTTCCATCGGGCCATGCAGCACCTTGCCGCCATTGGAGCCAATACGGCCATGGGTGGCTTCGATATCGGCGACGTTGATGTAATAGAGCCAATAGGGCATCGGGGCTTCCGGCATCTTGGTCGTGATGCCGCCGAAGTCGACATCGCCCTTGCCATAGATCTGGTAGACACCCGCCGGGCCCATATCCATGGCCTGACCCTTGCGCCAACCGAACAGGCCAGCATAGAAGTCGAAGGCGCTCGGCCCGTCGCCGGCGTTCAATTCGCGCCAGGCAATCAGGCCGGGCGTGTTCATCGGTGGCATTTCAGGCGGCTCGCCCTGACCCTTGAACAGGCAGAACACGGCGCCTTGCGGGTCCGCGGCCACGGCGAAGCGGCCGATGCCTGGAATATCGTCGGGCTCGCGCATGATCCTGCCGCCAGCCATCTTGATCTCGGCGGCCACGGCGTCCACGTCGTTACAGCCGATATAGCCGATCCAGGCCGGGCGGGCGCCCATGGCGGCAGCCTCGGGGGGCACCGTCATCAGGCCGGCGACACGCGTTCCATTGGTCGAGAACAGGGTGTATTCGACGCCGGGCATGCCGGAATCGGCGGCATCCCAGCCGATCACGGTCTTGTAGAAGGCCTCTGCGGCCTTGGTATCGCTGGTCATCAGCTCATACCAGACGAAGCTGCCGTGGTGGTCGGTCATGTGTTTTCTCCCTGTGGAATACGGGGTTTGCGTTGGCCCTGGAGGGCGGGTGGAAACTTAGCGGAAGAAGGTGACGATTATCTGGCGCTCATGCCGTTGCGGCACCACCGCAGCAGGCGTGGGCGGACTTGCTCTCATATTCATCGCGGCGGCGCACGAAATCCATGGTCGAGCCCTCATTGCGGCCCTTAGGCGCGAGGTCGAGGATCATCAGCGTGCCGATCATCTCCTCACCGCCGCGGGCATAGTTCGAATAGGTGTGGAAGATCGTGCCGTCCTCGTCCTTGTGGAAGGCGCTGAGGCCCGGCAATTCGTCATTCGCCTCGGAGCCCGGAATCTCCCGGAAATTGTAGAAGACCGCGCCGTTCTTCAACGCCGCCGGCTCGAAGGAGACGTGGTAGTCGAAATTGAAGTCGCTGCCATGCGAAGACACCCACGGGAAACGCCAGCCCATGCGCGTCTTGTAGGCCTCGATCTTGGCGAGTGGCGCGCGCGACACCGCCGTGAGCGTCACGTCGTGATGTTCCAGATGCGGCAGCGCGCCGTCGAAATGATCGGCCAGGAAGGAGCAGCCGGTACAGCCCGCGGTCCAGTCCGGTCCCAGCATGAAATGGTAGACGATCAGCTGGCTGCGGCCGGCGAAGAGGTCGGCAAGGGATTTGCGCCCCTGCGGCGTGTCGAATTCGTAGGGTTTGTCCACCCTGACCCAGGGCAGAGCCAGACGCTCGGCATTGAGCCTGTCGCGCGCCCGCGTCGCCTCTTTCTCCTTGACGAGCAGCGCCTTGCGGGCTGCGAGCCATTCCTCCCGCGATACGACCGGGTGTGCTGTCATTTCATCCTCCTCAAGAGCTTCAACCGATCCAAAAGAACCGGATGTCGTTCCAAGTTTTTGTTTCACCGCGCTTTTTCGCAGGCGAACCGATGTTCGCCCCGACTGAAAAATACGCCGTCGGGCCCCTCAGGCTTCTTGACAGAAAAGGTTGATATCAACATTATTCCTGCCTGTCAAAGAGCCCCGCTCCCACGAAAATTTCGGAACGCAGGCCGATAGCCGATCGAGATGATGCGCCAGACCAGAACCATCGAACCGTCTTCTCCGTCGCTACAGATGGAAGACGTTTCTGTTTCTTTCGAAACGACACTGCTCGTGAAAAATTCCTGCCTGTGCCTGCATGTGCAGCGCGCGGCCCGGGCGCTGGCCCGCCGCTTCGACCTCGCCTTGCGCCCGATAGGGCTGACCAACAACCAGTTTTCGCTGCTGATGGCGCTCAACCGCCCCAAGCCCCCGACGATGGCGCCGGTCTCAGCCCTGCTCGCCCTGGATCGCACCACGCTGACCGCGGCGCTCAAGCTCCTCGAACGGCGCGGGCTGGTGACGGTGACGCCCGACCCAGCCGACAGACGCTCTCGCCTGCTCGCCTTGACACCCGCCGGCCGCACGGTCCTGGCGAGCGCCGTGCCGATCTGGAAGAGCACGCATGAGGCGCTGGAAGCGAGCCTGCCGGACGGCAACGCCGGCAGGTTGCGACAGGATCTGGCGGCGTTGGCCTGAAGCCGGCATTGCGGTTCCTTCATCCCGGATGTATCGCGAGGGCTCGCAGGAGACCTTCCATGACCGCGCGAATCCTGGTCAGCGCCTGTCTTCTCGGCCGGCCGGTGCGCTATAACGGCTCGGCCAAGCCGCTCATCCATCCTGCCCTTGCCCGCTGGCAGACGGAGGGACGCGTGGTCTCCATCTGCCCGGAGCTCACGGCCGGCTTCAGCGTACCGCGACCGCCGGCGGAGATCGCGGCAGGCCGCTCAGGCGAGGATGTGCTGACCGGCGGCGCGCAGGTGATCGAACAGGGCGGCGCCGATGTGACGGCGCTCTACCTCGTGGGAGCCCGGGCCGCGCTCGCGCTTGCGCAGGCCGAAAATTGCCGCTTCGCCCTTCTCATCGACGGCAGTCCTTCCTGCGGCAGCAGCTTCATCCACAACGGTGACTTTGATGGGACAGTTCACAAGGGCAGCGGCGTGACGGCCGCCCTGCTGCGCGCCCACGACATCGAGGTCTTCGCGCCCGCTGAGATCGAGCGGATGGAGTTGATGATCGAAGCCGCAAGATAGCCTATCGCCCAAACCTACCTTCAGATAAGCCTTTCGTCCCCGTTCCAGCCATGGAACGTGCCTTTTCGGCCCCTTCTGAAGTTGGACGGAATCTTATCAATCCGGGCGTTGAATCGAGCAGCAAAAGGGCTCTCCGTACACCCACGACAAGAATAAAAATTTACCAGCACGAAAGTAACTTTCGTACAATCGAATTTTGCAATAATGCAAGTGAAAAAGTGACGTTAGGGAATATTGGAACCGGTTTCAACAGGACGGGTGAGACAGGAAGCTGAGGGCAAGGGGCTCGCAACCCGGATAGAATCGCAAAGGCATCCTTCCTCCATTCCCCTGTCGGCGCATGACATCTTCCCCCCGAACACGACAGGCCGCACATGCAAACAGCGGCCCGCGGGACCGCTGTTTGCTTGGCGTTTCAAGCTGCGCTGGAGCCCGAGGCCCGGCGCGCCTATTGGGCCGGAGCCGCAACCGGTGCGGGCTTCGGCTTCGGCTTGGGTTTCGGCTTGGGCTTGGGCTTGGCCTTGGGGGGATCCGACGCCGCCGGTGCCGGCGTTGCAGCAGGCGCCGGGGTTGCGGCGGGTGCCGGAGCGTTGGCGGCAGGGGCTGGAGCCGCGGGGGCAGCCGCAGCGGGAGCCGGAGCTTGCGCAGCTGCGGGGGGAGTGCCGGCCTGGCTCACATTCACGCTGAGCCCATAAAGCACCAGCTTCTTGTCAACGAACTGGTAGAGCAGCTCGAAATTCAGCTTTCCATCGCCGTTGACGGGAAAATAGCCTGCCAGATGCAGCAAGCCGTTGCTCTCGACCTGCGGCTGGAGCGTGATGGTCGGCTCCAGGATCAGGGCTGCACTGAGGTCAAGGCCGACCTGGCGCTGGCCGGCGAAGAGATCGCTGAGCTTCGCCAGTGTATTGCCGCGCTGGAAGTCGGGTGCACCGAGATCGCGCAGCACGGAGTAGTTGCCGGTCTTGTTGGCCTGGTCGAGCGCGATCAGGGTGGAGCGCACCAGCACCAGGATCGCCTTGGGATCCAGTTTCACCGCCTGCGGGCCAGCCGGTGCGGCGGCCGGTGGGGGCGTCTTGGCGGCGGGCTGCTGTTGGGCGGCGGCCGGTATGATGAAACCGGCCGCGAGGCCGAGGGTGAGCACGCCCACGGTCGTCAGGCACACGAGCGGGCGCCGTTTTGTCGTCGAAAATATCTGCAATGGATAGGCTTTCATTGGGCCTGGATATCTCTCTTGGCAGGAGCTTTCATGGAGTGGAGACCCAGTCTCCCAGATTGGGCGGTGTTAGTCACGGCCTCGGGCCGGATGACCAAATCGCGCACCGATCTGCACGTGTCAGGTACTACCACGTTCTATCTCTACGTCGCCAGTCCAAGAAAAACGCCGGACTGCCGCGGCATTGCTGGATAGGGCCTGTTTCAACTCGATATCCTCCCTTATAAGCGGCACAAATTCGGCAACAGGACGGCCACGTGCATGCGCATTCACTTTCAACGCCTCTTTCTGGCCCTGAGCATCGGTGCGATGGGGGCGATCTGCATCGCGCCCTCGGTCCCGCGGGCCCAGTCGGCACAGAAACCGGCGAAGAAGGGCAAGGCGCCTGCCAAGAAGGCTGCGCCCGCCACTGCGCCGGCCCCAGCTCCGCTGCCCGACCCGCCGCTCCCGGTGCAGCAGGCCCAGAAGCTCGGCCTGACCCAGTGCCTCGGCATGGTCGACCAGATATCGCGCGGGACGCTCAACAGCCAATATGACGTCCAGTCGGGCTGGAACGGTCAGGCGCCCGCCCAGCATGTGTTCCAGAGCGTCGCGGTGGTCGAGCGGCCCGAGGTGATGCCGGCCAACGGCCTGGCGGCCATCATTGCCACACCCACGCCGGGCGGAACCTGCGACGGCGTGGCCGTGCAGGTATTCCCGCTCGCGAGCGACTGCGGGACGGCGCAGAAATACATGCAATCCGCCGGCTCCACGCCCACTCCGATCCTCAACACGCAGATCATGATCGACCGCGACGGCAAACGGGTGTTCCTACTGCCCGGTGTAAACAAGACCTGCATCGCCGTTTCCGTCGATTCGAGCTTCGGTACGGCAGCCACTCCAGCGGCACCGGCACCGGTTCCCATGCCGCAGTCAACTCCGCAGGCCGCGATCCCGCTACCCACCCCCGCGCCGCCGGCCTCCCCCATTCCCCTGCCGGCACCCGCCGCGACGCCGTCCTCCATCCTCCCGACACCGGACAGTTCTTCTATCCTGCCGACAGCGCAGCCGGCTAAATAAGGTCGAACCCGCCGGTTGGTATCGTTGGATGGCTTGTGCATGGCGCCCGAAGCTGCCTTTGATTCCCGCGCCGGACATGTTCTAATTGCTTGATAGCAGTCAGCCGCCGCTCCATATCTCTCCCGCCTCTGGGCCCCCGCGGTGTGGGGCCCCAATCGAAAACAAGCAGAGCATGCTCGATATCTCAGCCCTCCAGTCGATGAAGGTGTTGTTCGCAACTCCCTGTTACATCTCAGCCGTCAGCATGAACTACGTGGTAAGCATGTACAGCCTCGCCTGCGATGCCTCGGCGTTGGGCCTCAAGACCGTGCTGCACATGCACTCCGAGAGCTTGATCACGCGCGGGCGCAATATGGTGGTGCTGAAGTTCCTGCAGGACGAATCCTTCACGCATCTGTTCTGGATCGACTCCGACATATCCTTCAACACCCAGGCCGTGATCCGGCTGCTGTTGGCCGACAGAGACGTGGTCGGCGGCGTCTATCCGATCAAGACGCTGGGCTGGCCCGACGCCCTGCCGCCGGGCATGACGAGGGAGCAGCTGGAGATCCGTTTCGCGCGCTACGCCTTCAACCCGGTCGATCATGGCAAGACGCCGGTCGGCCAGCATGTCGATGCCGAGGGCTTCATCGAGGTTTCGGAAGCGCCCACCGGCTTCATGGTGATCAAGCGCGACGTCTTTCCGAAGATGATGCAGGCCTATCCGCAGCTCAACTACACGCCCGACGGGCCGCCCGACAATCCGCTGAAGCCGTTGCACTGGCTGTTCTTCGATTGCATGGTCGATCCCGATTCCGGCCGTTACCTCTCGGAGGACTACGCCTTCTGCCGGCGCTGGCGCGACATCGGCGGCAGGGTCTGGGTGGATTCCCAGTCCAAGCTCTCTCATCTGGGCCAGTACAACTTCAGCGGCGATGTCGAGACGAGCCTCAAGCAGCAGGGCCACTGGTAGAAGACCGAGCCGCGACGCGCGTCATTCCCAAAACCAAGCCGAAGGTTTGATTGGATGACCGTATCCTCACAAGCTTCGCTTGTGAGTGGAGACCCGGAATCTGTGAACCTCATCTTTTGAGGACTGTGTTCGTGGATTCCGGCGCTCCGGCCGGAATGACGTAAAGCAGAACCTTCTTACCTCTTGATCATCCCTCATCCGAAACGCGAGAAGATCGGCACGCCCTGGTTCAGATCATCGAAATCCCGAACCGGCATCAGCTTGCCATCGAAGGAGGGCCGGCCGGGCGGGCAGAAGACCATGTTCGAATCCCAGCCCGGCACCGAAAAGTTCGACCGGTTGAAATTGTCGGTGCGAAAGCGCAAGGCCAGAAACCAGTAGGCGGAATAGCCCTGAGAGCGTAGCTCAGCCAGGATATCTTCCACCACTTCGGCCTTGTTCGCCTCGACGAAGAGATAGGGCTGGTGCCGCCCGATCAGACGCCGCCCGCCGCGCAGCACCTGTGGCTCGAAGCCTTCCGCATCGATCTTGATCAGGTCGAGCCGGGCAAGATCGGCCAACTCCGGATCGTCGTCGAGGCTAACGACATCGATCGTATCGCTGCGGACGCCGCCCTTGAAGGCCCCTTCGGTGCTGAAGCCCGCGTCGATCGAAAAGGAGCCATAGTTCCAGGCCTCCTCATAGTCGCCGGTCTGGATGCTGACACGCCCCGGATTCTCTCCGACCGCAAGATTGCGCACCACCGCGTTGAGGCGATTGTTGAGGGCCATGTTGCCGCACAGGATGTGGAAGATCGGGCGCTGCGGCTCGTAGCAATAGATCCGCCCGTTCTCGCAGAAGCGCGAGAGCGGCACGGCGTGCATGCCGATATTGGAGCCGACCTCGATGCACACGCCATCATCGGGCAGCAAGGTTCTGAAGAGCTCGACCTCCGTCTCCACCCATTCGCCATACATGTCGACATATTGGCTGATCATGTCGCCACGCAGCAGCATGAACATGCCCCATCGGCATTCCCTGAGATATGTCTTCATCAGGCTTCCCTATCGTGACTCGCTGTGGCTGGATGCCATGATTTCGGGCCGCGTGGAACACGCATTCCATCCAGGACGATCATCACAACGGCAGCGAGCAAGCCCGAATGCCGGCAGGCCTTGACGCCATCCCGGCGCTCGCGTTCTCTGGGGCCTCATCGAGAGCCATCATGCCCGCAGATACCAGCGCGCCGCGCCATCCCGAAGTCGCCGCCTTCCTTGTCGCCCATCCCGATACCCGCTTCATCGAAGCCTTCACGCCCGACCTCACCGGCTACGGCTTCGGCAAACGCCTGCCGGTGGGGGAGATCGACAGCCTTTATCGCTCCGGCATGGGCTTTTCCGCCGCCCCCTATGTGCTGAACCCGCAGCATGGCGGCTATGGCTCAGGTGGCATCGGCTGGGACGATGGCGATCCCGACGCCAGGGGGGTGCCGATCCCCGGCAGCCTGAAGCCGATGACCTGGGCGGCGGTGCCGACCGCGCAGGTGATGCTCGACATCACCTTCGCCGCCAGCGGCGAGCCGCTCTGGACCGATCCGCGCCATCTCCTGAAGACCATCGTGGCGCAGCTCAACGCGGACGGCCTCTTCCCGACGGTCGCCTGCGAATATGAGTTCTTCCTCACCGACGGCGCCCGCGAGGCCGATGGCCGTATTCGCCCACCGGTGATTCGGCGTACCGGCCGGCCTATCGGTCCACCCACCAACCTCTCCGTGCTGACGCTGGAGGAAGTGGCGCTGTGGACGGCCAGGCTGGAGGATGCTGCCCGCGCGCAGGATGTGCCGATGGGCAGTGTCATCGCCGAGATGGGCGTCGGCCAGTTCGAGACCAACCTGCACCACCGTGACGACGCGGTGCTCGCGGCCGATCATGCCGTATTGCTTAAGCGCCTGATCCGCGGCACGGCGCGGGCCGAGGGCTGGGACGCCACCTTCATGGCCAAGCCCTATGCCGACCAGGCGGGCTCAGGCCTGCATGTGCATGTCAGCCTCAGCGACACAGATGGCCGCAACATCTTCGCCGATGCCGCCACGGGTGAAGCAACGACTCGCCACGCCGTGGCCGGCATGCAGAAGCTGATGCCGGAATCCCTGGTTTTCTTCGCGCCAAACCATAACAGCTTCCGTCGTTTTGGCGGTCTGTTCGCGCCGGTCAACCGCAAATGGGGTGAGGACAACCGCACGGTGGCTTTGCGCATTCCCACCGACAAGGGAGCGGGACGGCGCATCGAACACCGCGTCGCCGGGGCGGATGCCAATCCCTATCTCGCCGTCGCCGCCATCCTGGCAGCCGCCCATCACGGCATCACGCACCGGCTCGAACCGGACGCGCCGGTGGCCGGCAAGCATGCCGGTTTCATCAAGGATCCCGGCCTGCCCGCCGACGTCTTCGAGGCCGTCCGCCGCCTGAAGGGCGCCAGGGTGCTGAGGGACTATTTCTCCAGGCGCTACCTGGAGACCTATGCCCATCTCGTCCACGGCCAGCATGAGGAGTTCCTCTCCGAGCTCAGCGTGCGGGAATATGAGATGTTCTTCTGAGAGGGCTCTGACGGCGCTATTCGACGATGGTGACGGCGTAATTCAAGACGTTGCAGCCGGCGCCATGCGTGTCCTTGCCACAGACCTTGAGGCTGAAGCTGTCGCTGTTACCGGTCGGGGGTGGCGTATAAAACAGATTATAGGTGTCGCTACCGCTGAACTTGCCGGCTTTGGGTTGGTTTGTGACCTCAACGGAGGAGAAACTGACATCGGCCGCCTTGCGCGTAAAGGAAAGCGAACAAGTCCCGCTGCGGTGGGCTGTCAACTGCAGCGAATAGGATCCACCATCCCCGAGATACATCGTATCGGGCCCCCGAATCTGGCAATCGGCGCTCGCGGGCCCAAGGCTGACGATGATGATGCTCGTCGCGAGCAGGAAGGTGGATCTGGCGGTCGTCCAAGTCATGGCGTGGGTTCACTCTGGTTGCCGGGCACACGGCCCGGCGGTGCTATATAGCATGAGGCCTCTTCGTGGAGCCGGGGCGATCAAAAATTTGCGCCCTCGCCCCGATTGGGTCGTCCGCGGCGGCTTGCAGGCCGGCGGTGCGCCGTTCCCTAAATTTATATCGTAAAACGATATAAATTGCCCTTGCCGCCTTCCTTCTGTAGAGAAGAGGGCAACAACCAGATGGGCAGCCTCCTGAATGGAACCGATCGACTATGCAGCGCTGGCGCAGTTTCGCTACGAATTGCGTAAATTCCTCGCCTTCAGCGAGAATGCGGCGGTTGGAGCAGGGCTGACAGGCCAGCAGCACCAGGCGCTGCTCGCCATACGCGGCCTGTCGCCGGGCGAATTGTCGATCAGCGAGCTCGCCGAGATCCTGCTGTTGCGCCATCACAGCGTGGTCGAACTGGTCGATCGCCTGGTCAAGCTCGGCCTCGCGGTGCGGGTGGCCGATCCCCGTGACGGGCGACGGGCGCTGATCAGGCTGACACCGCTCGGCGAGGAAAAGCTGCAGGCCCTGTCCTCCGCCCACCTGAAGGAACTCGCTTCCATCGGCCCGGCGCTCACCCTCATGCTGCAACCCTTCCATGTGAAGGCATAGTCGGGAACCAAGCGGAGGTGGTAGGGTTCCCACTGAGGCCCGTCGGCAAATAGGCGCCTCCATCATTCCCGGCCGAGCCGCTCTTGAGCATAGCGGGAGAGGACGAGGGGAAGGGAATCCAGGAGCTCACTGGACCGAGACCTTTGGCCCCTGGATCCCCTTCCCTCCCAGTCACGCAGAGCGAGGACAAACTCCGCGCCACCTTGTTCGGCAAGAAGGTCCCTGCCGTCAGCCAGCCTTGAGAGCTTTGCCTCACGCCGGCGTCAGCACCGGACGGCGTGAGGCTCAAATCCGCGTGACACAGGTAACGAAGGCTCCAAATACCCGTATAGTGGCTGTAACGCGACATCGGGCTGGAGCCTCGCCATGAAAAAGACCTCGTCGACTTTCCGCAACTGGCTGATCGCCGGACTTGCCGTTCCCCTCGCGGCTGGCCTTTGGCTCTCGACTTCCAAGGCCGACGAGGCGCCGCATCTGGTGCCTGCGCCGGCGGTGGACAGCATCGCCTCCGGCAATCTCGAAACCGCCGTGCTGGCCGGCGGCTGCTTCTGGGGCGTGCAGGGCGTGTTCCAGCATGTGAAGGGCGTGACGTCGGCCGTGTCGGGCTATGCCGGCGGCGACAAGGCCCATGCCCAGTACGAGATCGTTTCGACCGGCACCACCGGCCATGCCGAATCCGTGCGCATCACCTTCGACCCTTCCAAGATCTCTTATGGCAAGATCCTGCAGATCTACTTCTCCGTGGCGACCGATCCGACCGAACTAAACCGCCAGGGCCCGGACACCGGCACGCAATATCGCTCGCAGATCTTCACCTCGACGCCTGAACAGGCCAAGGTCGCGGCCGCCTATATCAAGCAGCTCGACACGGCCCACACCTACAGCGCCCCCGTGGTGACCAAGATCGGCGGCCTGCGCGGCTTCTATCCGGCGGAGGATTATCATCAGGACTTCCTGACCCGGAACCCGGACTATCCCTATATCGTGATCAACGACCTGCCCAAGGTCGCCGCATTGAAGCAACTCTTCCCGGACTATTACCGAGCCGAGCCGGTGCTGGTGGCGGCGAAGTAAATGGGGGGCGGGTCTTCAGACCCGGCCTCCCCTCCCGACATCCGATATGCTTCCAGGCAGGCGGGTCTGAAGACCCGCCCCCCTAATCAAACTGCAGCTTGCTCTTCTGCTGGCCGGCCTCGTCGAAATTCTCCGGCCGCAGCCAGGCCTCGTAGCCCGCCTTCAGGCGCGGCCAGTCGGCATCGATGATGGAGAACCAGGCGGTGTCGCGATTCTGGCCCTTGGCCACCATGTGCTGGCGGAAGATGCCTTCGAAGACAAAACCGAAGCGCTCCGCCGCCCGCTTGGAAGGCTCATTGAGATTGTGGCACTTCCACTCGAAGCGACGATAGCCGAGCGTGTCGAAGACATAATGGGCGAAGAGATAGAGCGCTTCCGTACATACGCGCGTACGCGCGATGGCCGGGCCCCACAGGACACTGCCGATCTCGATGACGCCGTGCACGGGATCGATGCGCATCAGCGCCTGGCGTCCTTCCGCCTTGCCGCTCGCCTTGTCGATCACCGCGAAGAACATCGGGTCCTGGCCGATGGTGGCCTTGTCGAGCCAGGCCTGGAACGCTGCCGCATCCGCCGGCGTGATCTCGAACAGATAGCGGAACCGCCCATCGGCGCCCGGCTCCTGCGCCGAATGCAGGAGGTCGGCGCCGTGCCTTGCCGCATCGAGCGGTTCCAGCCGTGTGTAGCGGCCTTCGAGAACGACGCGTTCGGGGCACGGCACCCCGTTCCAGGCCGAGAGGTCCATCACTTATCCTTGGCAGAGGGCAGACGAGAGGCAGCAGGATTATTGCGGGGCGATGCGCTGTTCAAGCGAAAGCACTTCCTGGCGCACCACCCCTGGCAGCGCCTTGGAGGACGCAACGGAGCTGAAGTCGCTGTCCTCGTGCGGCACATCATTGGAGCCGTGGAAGACCTTGAGCCCATCGGGCATCACCACGATGTCGCCATTGCGCAGCGTAGGGTCGAGGGAGATCGGGATCTGCGGCAGGCCGCGCGCCGTCGACTGGCAGGTACAGGAAGGGTTCTCGCCATTGCGGAATGCATAGGCCGTGGGCAGCGCCGTGTAGAGATTGCCGCCCTCGTCCTGGGCCGACTCGATCGCCGGCTTGGTGTTGCCGTTGCTGTCCGAATTGTTGACTGTGGCGGTGTAGAGCACCATCTGGCCGCCCGTGCAGGAGGACTCGCACATCGAGGCCTGCAAGTCCTGGTCGCGCTGGTTGCGGATGAAACCGGTAGCGAAATAATAGCCGTCGCAGGTGCGCACGCAGTAACCCCGCATGCGCGAGGCGCTCACCGCGGGCCCCGGCGCCTTGGGGCGTTGAGTCTGCGGCTGCTGCTGAACAGGCGGCGCAACGGGCTGGGGACGCTGGCGCGGCCCGAACAGGAAGTCGAACAGGCCCGCATTGGCGCTGCCCGTCGCAACACCCGCCAGAAGCAGTCCGGTGGCAAGGGAGGCAGCGAAGCGTCTGGTCGTCATGTCGAAATTCCTGGCAGGTCACGGAGGGGCTGCACCCAGCCCCACCTCGACCTACGGGAGCATCCCGACAAAATCATGTCGGAGCGCGAGGTTAGTGGTTGTCGCGCGGCACGCCAAAGGTCTGGGCAACCTTCTGATACTTGACTGCGGGCTTGAGCACCATCCCATCGCCGAGCTGATCCACCATAGCGCGCTGGATTTCCTGCCAGGGCGTCTGGCTCGGCGCGTAATGGAAGCCGCCGGCTGCGGCGAGATCGGCCCGGCGCTGTGCCAGTTCCTCATCCGAGATCAGGATATTGGCCTCGCCCTTGTTGAGGTCGATGCGCACCGGGTCGCCCGTCTTGAGGATGGCAAGGCCGCCGCCTGCCGCCGCTTCCGGCGAGGCGTTGAGGATGGAGGGCGAGCCGGAGGTGCCGGACTGGCGGCCATCGCCGATGCAGGGCAGCGCCGTGATGCCGCGCTTGATCAGGGCCGCGGGCGGCTGCATGTTCACCACCTCGGCCGCGCCGGGATAACCGATCGGCCCGGTACCGCGGATGAACAGCATGGAATGCTCGTCGATGTCGAGCGAGGGATCATCGATGCGGTGGTGATAATCCTCCGGCCCCTCGAACACGATGGCGCGGCCCTCGAAGGCGCCCGGACTCTTCGGGTCAGCGAGATAGCGGTCGTGGAACTCCTTGGAGATCACGCTCGTCTTCATGATGGCGGAATCGAACAGGTTGCCCGACAGCACGATGAAGCCGGCATCCTGCACCAGAGCGGTGTCGAAGGTGCGGATCACGTCAGGCAGCTCGATGGAGGCGTTCTTGCAGTTCTCGCCGATCGACTTGCCGTTCACGGTGAGCGCGCCCTCATGGATGAGCTTGTGTTTCATCAACTCGTTCACGACGGCCGGCACGCCGCCCGCATGCTGGTAGTCTTCGCCGAGATATTTGCCGGCGGGCTGCAGGTTCACCAGCAGCGGCACCTTGTGGCCGATGGTCTGCCAGTCGCGGATGTCGAGCTCGACGCCGATATGGCGGGCGATGGCGTTGATATGGATGGGCGCATTGGTCGAACCGCCGATGGCCGAATTGACCACGATGACGTTCTCGAAGGCTTCGCGCGTCATGATGTCGGAGGGCTTGAGATCCTCCCAGACCATGTCGACGATGCGCTTGCCGGTCTCGTACGACATCTGCTGGCGCTCGCGATAGGGCGCGGGAATGGCGGCCGATCCGGGCAGCTGCATGCCGAGGGCTTCGGCCAGCGAGTTCATCGTGGTGGCCGTGCCCATGGTGTTGCAATAGCCGGTCGACGGCGCCGAGGAGGCCACCATATCCATGAAGCCTTCATAGTCGATCTCGCCGGTGGCCAGCATCTCGCGGGCCTTCCAGACGATGGTGCCGGAGCCCGTGCGCTCGCCGTGCCACCAGCCATTCAGCATCGGGCCGACGGAGAGCGCGATGGCGGGAATGTTGACGGTGGCGGCGGCCATCAGACAGGCCGGCGTGGTCTTGTCGCAGCCGATGGTGAGCACCACGCCGTCGATCGGATAGCCATAGAGGAGTTCCACAAGGCCGAGATAGGCGAGGTTGCGATCGAGCGCCGCACCCGGGCGCTTGCCCGTCTCCTGGATCGGATGGACAGGAAATTCGAAGGCGATGCCGCCCGCCTCGCGGATACCCTCGCGCACGCGCTCGGCCAGGACGAGATGATGGCGGTTGCAGGGCGAGAGATCAGAGCCGGTCTGGGCGATGCCGATGATCGGCTTGCCGGACTGCAGTTCCTTGCGCGTGAGGCCGTAATTGAGCTGGCGTTCGATATAGAGCGCCGTCATGCCGGGATTGTCCGGGTTGTTGTACCAGGCCTGAGACCGCAATTTCCGGGGTTTGCCAGTGGTGTCAGCCATCGTGAGACTCCCTAATTTCCTGCCGGGCCTGTGCACCAGGCCGCTGCCTTCTTGCGCAATTGACGATCTAGCACTTTTGTCAGACCATTCGCAACGCCAAAGCGAAGCGGTGCGGAAAAGCGGGTTCCCACAGCCGTGATTCTCGTTGTAGCCTGCCCGTCATAGAAGACTTCTTCCCGTAACGGAACGCCCCAATGCCTCCTCACCTGGTTTCCGCCTTCTCACGCATCGGTGAGGAGAATGCCTTCGCCGTACTTGCCCGCGCCACCGACCTCGCCGGGCAGGGCAAGGACATCATCAATCTGGGTATCGGCCAGCCGGATTTTCCCACTCCCGCCCATATCGTCGAGGCGGCGGTCAAGGCCTTGCGCGACGGTCATCACGGCTATACGCCGGCCACCGGCATCCTGCCCCTGCGCGAGGCGGTGGCAGCGGATGTCGAGAAGCGCACCGGCGTTTCGATCTCGCCGGACGAGGTGATCGTGGTGCCGGGCGGCAAGGTCACCATGTTCATGGCGATCCTGATGTTCGGCGAGCCGGGCGCCGAGATCCTCTATCCCGATCCCGGCTTTCCGATCTACCGCTCGATGATCGAGTTCACCGGGGCCACGCCCATCCCGGTGCCGATCCGCGAGGAGAATGGCTTTGCCTTCTCGGCGGCGGAGACGCTCTCGCTGATCACGCCGCGCACGCGCCTCCTCATCCTCAACTCGCCAGCCAATCCGACCGGCGGCGTCACGCCCAAGGCCGAGATCGACGCGCTGGTGAAGGGGCTGGAAGCCTATCCCGACGTCGCCATCCTCTCCGACGAGATCTACAGCCAGATGAGCTATGACGGGCTGGAGCACGTCTCGCTCTTGACCTATCCCTCCATCCGCGACCGCCTGATCCTGCTCGACGGCTGGTCCAAGACCTATGCCATGACAGGCTGGCGCATGGGCTTCTCGCTCTGGCCCAAAGCCTGGGGCGATGCGGCGCGCAAGCTCGCCGTCAACTCCTATTCTTGCGTCAACGCCAGCGCCCAATGGGCCGGCCTCGCCGCCCTCACCGGCCCGCAGGACGAGGTCCACGCCATGGTCGCCGAATTCGACCGGCGGCGAAAGATCGTGGTCGAGGGACTCAACCGATTGCCCGGCGTCTCGTCGATTACACCGAAGGGCGCGTTCTACGCCTTCCCCAACATCCGCAAGACCGGCTGGAAGGCCAAGCCCCTCGCCTCCGCCCTGCTGGAGCAGGCCGGCGTTGCTACCATCGGCGGCCCGGATTTCGGCGTGCATGGCGAGGGCTATATCCGCCTCTCCTACGCCAATTCCGCCGAGAATATCCGCAAGGCCCTCGGCCGGATGGGCGAGTTCCTCAGCGCCAATCCGGGGAACCACGCGTGAAGCCTGTCATCGTTCACACCGGCCCGATGCTTGCCCGCTGGCTTTGCCTCACCGCCAACCCGCCAGGACAGACGTCATGACCGATCTCATCGCCATCGGCGAATGCATGGTGGAACTCTCGCGTCATAGCGGCAATGTCATGAGTCTGAGCTATGGCGGCGACACCTTCAATACCTGCGTCTACGCCGCGCGCCTCGGCCTCGATGTCGCCTATGCCACGGCGCTCGGCGATGATCCCTATTCGCAGGGCATCTGCGACCTCGCCGCCAGCGAGCGCATCGCCATGACCGGCGTGCCGCGCCTGGCCGGCCGGGTGCCCGGCCTCTACGCCATCGAGACCGACGACAAGGGCGAGCGGCGCTTCTTTTATTGGCGCGACAGCGCCCCCGCCCGCAGCCTGTTCGAACTTGCCGAAAGCACCGATCTCACGGCCCGCATCGAGAGGGCCGGGATCATCTATTTCTCCGGCATCACGCTGTCGCTCTATACGCCCGCCGGCCTCGACCGCTTCGAGCAGGTGCTGAAGGCCGCCAAGCGCTTCGGCGCGAGCATCGCCTTCGACGGCAATTTCCGCCCGCGCGGCTGGGGCGGCAGTACCGAGCGGGCGCGCAAGACCTTTTCCCGCTTCCTGCCGCTGGTCGAAATCATGCTGCCGACCTTCGACGACGAGCAGGCCCTGTGGGGGGATTTGAGGCCACAGGATACGCTGGCGCGGCTCGCCCGCTACGGCATCCGCGAGATCGTGGTGAAGGACGGCACCAACGGCGTCTATATCCGCAGCAGCACCAGCCAGATCCATGTGCCGGTGCCTGAAAAGGTCTCGCCGGTCGACACCACGGCCGCCGGCGACAGCTTCAATGCCGGCTATCTTGCCGCCCGCCATCGCGGCGCCTCCGAGGAAGCGGCGGCGCTCGCCGGCCATCGCCTCGCCGCCCGGGTGATCACCCATCGCGGCGCGATCATCCCGGCAGAGGCGATGGCGGGCGTGTAGGAGCCTGGCTCAAAAAGCGCACGATAGGGGGAAGGGCGTAGATTTTGTCGAGCTTCCAGCGATTTCTCGGTCAGGCTCCATAGGAGCCACGCCCCCAGTACAGGCAAACCATCGCTTGCCAAACCGTCACCTGCGGTCTGTCGCTGGAGCATCTTCCGATCCCATTGGATCGGAAGATATCTCTATCCATTTGTTTCGACACATTTTATTTACGCGAACCGGTGCCACCTCGCTTGGCATTTATGCCGCCAGCGAGTTCGCTGTCACCGGCCTGACGCGCAGCGCGGCCCTGGAGCTGGCGCCTTATGGCGTACGCGTGGTGGCAACGTTGCCGCATGCCCCCCCATGATGGAGTCGTTCGTGGGCTCAGGAGAAACTGAGGGACGACAAATGGTACGCTCCACCGTTCCTCTGCTCAGGATGAGCCTTGCCCTCCGAGTAGGCCAATGCGATCCTGTTCTTGACCGCTGCCGAGAGCGCCTTCATCACCAGTGCCGAGCTTGCGGTCGACGGTGGTCGCCTTGCCTGATGAAACACTCCCGAAGCGAGCCAGCATTATGTTCTTCATGTCGCGAAGATGCCGATGTTTGGCGACACCGGAGCGAGCAGATCGCCCTGGGTCAGAAGCTCCTCGACGAGGGGCAGGATCGACCTGCTGACGTGTATTCCGCGGAAGGGCAGGTTCGACTAGGCCGCAGAATGCTTTGGGGAGATGAAGTTTCCATGGCTACGCAGAGAGTCAGCATCGGGGCCGCGGTCGGTCTACGTAACGGCGTGCAGCCGATGCCCAATCGGAATATCGATCTCGCCACCATCAGCGACCTGCTGGACCGCATCCCCACGGCGAGCGGCGGCACGGCGGATTCCCCCGGAGCCTGGCCGATCGATCGCGATTCGCTGATCTCGGAGATCGCCGGCCAGATCAACACCTTCCAGACCACCAACGATATGGCGTCGGCCGACTCGGTGGTGGATCCCGGTGGCGGCACGTTGCGCCTGATGAACCAATTGGCCGCCGACCCGCCCCTTGGCGCGAGGGTCTACGATCCAGGCGGCGGATTACTGGTGGACAATGTCGCGTCGGTGCCGTTTTTCGCTGCCGTCTCCAGCATGCCTGGAAGGGCGCCGCTCATTCCCATGAGCCAGCCGACGGTCTATTCGCGCCGCCTGGTCGCCGTCACGGGAACCTCGATCAAATGGTTTGGGGTCTTGGTGCCCGCCAGTGTCGTGTTGACGATCGGGAGCGCCTCGCCCCACCTATTTTTCACCCCCACGCCCATCCAGGGCGGCTACACCGACGGCAACTACGACTCATTCGCTGGCTGGACGAAATTGTGGGACGACTATACCGACCGGATCGGCGGGCTGATTTCGGCCGCTGGCGTCAACCAAGTTCTGGTCATTCCCTTTTACAAGACGAGCCAAGGCTACAATCTCGGGAGCTTCTGCGACGACTGGAGCGATGTCGTCAGCGCGGTGGTCACTGCCGCGATGAACGACATCAACCCCTATGCCCTCAGGGACACGTTCGTGTTTTCCTCGATCTATACTTCGAGTTTCTCCAACGGCGTCAACGCGCACCGCTCCTTCCAAACGCGCGGCGTCGGCACGGACAACATGACGGCCCGCATTTTCGACCTCGATGGGGTAGCACAGACCGGCGGCTCGACCTGGCGGCCTGCGAAGGGCATCATCTATCAGAATCGCCCATCACCATCGGGCGACAATCCTATGGGGTCGAGCTGGTACGTCGGCGGCCGCTGGGCGAACTTCGACGCGGTCGTTCCCAATGTCAGTACGCGCTACTCGCATTGGGCGTGCTCGGCCTATCTGTTGTATCACGGGCTGACGCTGTTTTCGAGCTGACGGCGGCTATTGAGCCCGGCCGGTCTCGAGCGAACCTCCAGCCAGGCCCACCAGTCCCGCGCCCGGCGTTGCAGTTTGTTACACACAATTCACATACCCGCCGCCGGAATGCCACGTTCTGCCAGCATGAACATTGCGCGTGATAAGTGACCGCTGAGCTTGAATCGCGGGGAGTGCCTTGTTAGTGCTCTCCCGATGGCATGTGCCCTTTTCTGTCGGTCACGATCCAGTTCAGGGCGCAGTGACGTGTCGACAGTGGGCGGGTCCGTTGAGGCGGCCGCCTTTCAGGATGGGGCTTAAGGCATGGCTGAGATTGTGGGATCGCTCGATCGCGCCGTGACGCGCGACGATGCTCCCGGCCCCTCGCCTGCACCCGCTGGAATCGCCGCGGTCCCTCCTGCTCAAGGTAGCTGGCTGAAGCGGATCGACTGGAGCAAGGCCGGCCTTCTCGTCGGCCTCGCCCTCTTCCTCATCGCTGCCTTCGTCCTCTATGACACGCTGGAAGACCTGACCTGGAACGACATCGCCAACGCGCTGTCGCGCATCGTCTGGCACCAGGTGGCGCTGGCCTTCGCCGCCGCCGCCCTCTCCTATGCCGCGCTGATCGGCTATGACATCCTGGCGCTGCACCATGTCGGGGCAAAGCAGGTGCCGCTGCCCGCCGTCGCGTTCACCTCCTTCGTCAGCCAGACCTTCACCTTCACGCTGGGCTTCGGCGTGCTGACAGGCGGGGCGGTGCGCTGGCGCATGTATCAGGGCTATGGCCTCAAGCCCAGCCAGATCCTCGCCGTCGGCGCGCTCACTACCCTGACTTTCTGGCTCGGCATCGCCACGGTGGCGGCCATCTGCCTGCTGTTCCGGCCGAGTTCGCTGGCGCCCATCGACGGTCTGGCGCCCAATCTCAACTTCATCATCGGCGTTGCCGTGCTTGTCGGCGTCGGCACCTGGGTGACGGTCTCGACCATCCGCAAGCGCACGCTAACGGTGGGCGAAGTGACCATGCCCCTGCCCGGCCCGCAGGCGACGCTCGGCGCCATTCTCGTCGGCCTGCTCGACACCGTCGCCGCCGCGGCGGCACTCTGGCTGATCCTGCCCGCCGGGCCCGATGCCGGCTTCATCAGCTTCCTGGCCGTGTTCGCCATCGCGACCGTGCTCGGCGTCATCAGCCATGTCCCCGGCGGCGTCGGCGTCTTCGAAGCGACGCTGCTGCTCGCCCAGCCGCAGATCCCGCGCGGCGACATGTGGGCCTCGCTGATCCTGTTCCGCCTCGTCTACTACATCATCCCGTTCGCCATCGCCTGCCTGATGTTCGGCGCCTATGAAGTGCGCCAGCGCCAGCAGGAGGTCGGCCAGTTCGCCAAGGCGTTGCGCTCCTTCGCCCGGCCGATCGCCCCGCGCGCCGCCGGCATCGCGGTGTTCCTCGGCGGTGTCGTGCTTCTGTTCTCCAGCGCCACGCCCGAGGAGCATTACCGCATCGCCATCCTGCGCACGATCATCCCGCTGCCTTTCGTCGAGCTCTCGCAGCTCGCCGGCAGCATCGCTGGCATGGTGCTCCTGATCATCTCCTACGGCCTGGTGCGGCGCATGGCCAACGCCCAGCGCCTGGCCGTGCTACTGCTGCTCGCCGGCGCCGTCTGCGCCCTGTTCAAGGGCCTCGATGTCGAGGAAGCCATCATCTGCTCGATCGTTGCGGGCCTGCTCGTGCTCTACAAGGACGAGTTCTACCGCCAGGCCGAGCTCTTCTCGGTACGCCCCTCCTTCCATTGGATCATCGCCTGCATCGTGGCTGTTGGAGCCACCATCTGGCTCGGCTTCTTCGTCTATTCCAATGTCGACTACCAGCATAAGCTGTGGTGGGACTTCGCCTACAGCGACGATGCCCCGCGCTTCCTGCGCGCCACGCTCGCCACCGTGGTGGTCGCCTTCGGCATTGCCGCCTACATCATCATGCACCGCACGCGCGCCGCCTTCGATCCGGCCACGCGCGAGGAGCTGGCAACACTGGAGCCGCTGATCGAGGCGAGCACCCGCTCCGACGCCCATCTCGCCATGCTCGGCGACAAGCGCTTCCTGCTCTCGGCCAGCGGCAAGGGCTTCACCATGTATGGCGTGCAGGGCCGCAGCTGGATCGCCATGAGTGATCCTGTGGCGCCCGAGGAAGAGATCGACGGCATGGTCTGGCGCTTCAAGGAGCTGGTGGATCGCAATGGCGGCATGCCAGTGTTCTACCAGATCACCACCGGCCATCTGCCCGCTTATCTCGATGCCGGCTTCTCGCTGGCCAAGCTCGGCGAGGAAGCCTGGGTCGATCTCAGCAAATTCACGCTGGAGGGCAGCGAGGGCCGACGCCTGCGCCAGGCCAAGGCCAAAGCCGAACGCTCCGGCGCCACTTTCGAGCTCGTGCCAGCGGCCAAAGTCGAAACCATTCTTCCTGAGCTCGAGGCGGTCTCCGATGCCTGGCTCGCGGAAAAGGGTAACAAGGAGAAGGGCTTCTCGCTCGGCTTCTGGTCATCAGACTATGTCAGGCGCTACGACCAGGCCGTGATCCGGCAGAGCGGCCGCATCGTCGCCTTCGCCAATATCTGGCGCGGCGCCGACAAGAAGGAATACACGGTCGACCTGATGCGCTATCTGCCTGATGGACCGGCCGGCATGATGGACCTCCTGTTCATTGGCCTGCTCTCCCAGGCCAAGAGCGAGAGCTATCAGTGGTTCAATCTCGGCATGGCGCCCCTCTCCGGCCTGGCGCGCCACCCCCTCGCTTCGCTGTGGAGCCGGGTCGGCGCCTTCGTCTACCGGCGTGGCGACCGCTTTTATAATTTCGAAGGGCTTCGGTCCTACAAGGACAAATTCAAGCCGGAATGGCGGCCGAAATATCTTGCATTCCCGGGTGGATTGGCCCTACCGCAAATTCTCATGGATGTTACCGGCTTGATTTCCTCAAGCCCGAGACGAGCTTTGTCTGAGGAGACTACTTGATGCGGCGCATCGCCTTGTTCTGCGTTGCCATGCTGGCTTGTACGACTTCTGCCCTTGCGGCACCCCGTCAGGTCCAGGTCCAGGAAGAAATCCTCGGCAAAGTCACTGTTCTCGCTCCGGAGGACGAACCCACCAAGTTCATCGCGCTACTCTCCGACAAGGACGGCTTCTCGCCGGCCTATAACGACGTGGCCGAAAAGCTGGTGGCCCAGGGCAGCGCCGTGATGCTGATCGATTCCCAGGCCTTCATCGATGGCCTTGCCAAGGGCGACGAGGAAGACTGCCATTATGCCTTCGGCGACATCGAGGACGCCTCCCGCGAAGCGCAGCGCCAATTGGGCATGCAGACCTGGCGCTGGCCGGTGGTGATGGGCCTCGGCAAGCTCGGCGGCACCTACGCCTATATCAACCTCGCCCAGGCTCCGGAGAACACCGCGGCCGGCGCGGTCTCCACCGATTTCAGCGATGAGATGGCCTCCAAGCTGCGCATGTGCGACGGCCCCTCGAGCGACAAAGCCGCCGACGGCAATTGGAAGTACAAACCGCTGGAGGAGATGCCCGGCCGCTGGACGCTGGTCACCTCCTCTCCGCCCGACGCCACCGAGCAGGCCTTCATCGCCGGCACCAAGGGCGCGACCTCGGTCGTCACTGCTGACGGCACGGATGCTGTCAACGACGCTGCCGTAAAGGCGGCCGTCGAGATGGGCGCGCCGCCGAACCAGGAACTGAGCGACCTGCCCCTGGTGGAATTGCCTGCTTCCGGGCCGCCGGTCGGCCTCGCCATCTTCATCTCCGGTGACGGGGGCTGGCGCGACATCGACAAGACCATCGGCGAGATCCTGCAGAAGGAAGGCGTCGCGGTGGTGGGCGTCGATTCGCTGCGTTATTTCTGGAGCACCAAGGAGCCGGATGTCATCGCCGGCGACCTTACCCGCATCATCAGCTATTACACCAAGCTGTGGGGGGCCAAGCGCATCGCGATAATCGGCTATTCGCTCGGGGCAGACGTGATCCCCTTCACCTGGCAGAAGCTGTCGCCGCAGACCCAGAAGAAGGTCAACCTCCTCGCCATGCTGGGCCTGGAACCCACCGCCGACTTCGAAATCTCGGTGTCCGGCTGGCTCGGCGTCGCTTCCTCCTCCGATGTGGACCTGAAGCCCTATCTGCCCGGCCTGCCCTTCGAGAAGACCATGTGCTTCTACGGCGCAGAGGAAGTGCCCGACAACGACACGGCCTGCGTCTTCCCGGAGATGAAGAAGGCCGAGATCATCGAGCGCCCCGGCGGCCACCACTTCGACGGCAATTACGAACCGGTGGCGCGCGCCATCCTGGATCGGCTGAAGAAGTAGGAGGAGATGGCGGTTTCGGCTGCCATTTTCTTTCTGGCCGAGTGATGTGACACGGCGGGAGGCTTTCCTGGGACCGCAGGCGTCCCGCCTGCACCTTGGACCGCAACGTTTCCAAGAGCAGGCGAGACGCCTGCGGTCCCAGGAACGCCTCCAGCCGCTTATCCTATATGCCGGTCCGGATTTTTTCCCTGGCGGCATGCGCCAGAAAGCTGGATCGCGTCAGTCCACGCGCTTCAGCCGCCGCATCGATCTCCGCGACGAGATCCGGATCGATCGAGATATTCAGACGCACCCATTTCTTGGCAGCTTCAGGCAGATAGGGAATAGCGATGAAAATCGCCCCCTCTCCCAGCGCCTGACTGACTTCCGGATCGTCGTGCAATTCCCAATGAGAGCGGGCAACGGGACGCTGGCGGCCGGCACGCTCTTCATCGTCTATCCATTCCGCGAGAGCCGCGATGGCATTGCCGACGGCCTCATCCATGGTCTTGCCCATGGCGACACAGCCTGGGCAATCGGGAAAGGAAACGCCGATGGAAGGAGCCTTGCCATCCACGAGTGCAACATATCGCATGAATTCCTCCTATCTCCAGCCCGCGGCCTTGGCGATAGAGCGCGCGACACCTGGCGAAAGTTCACGATGACGCGGCACCATTATCGAGGAAAAGCCCGGCTCGACGAACTTATCGTGCTCACCGCCTCCGACATTTACCCATCCCTCCGCTTCAAGACGCTTGACGATCTTGTTGCGGTTGGTCTCCGGAGCGGTCATGCGTGAACCTCAAATATAAAGGATTCACTGGCATTAAATGGCTCGATGGTCAAATTATTTTACGCAATGCATTACACAAAATCGCCGACATAAGGCATCATACCAACTCTCTTGACTTGCCTGCGTCACATCCCTGTGGAAGGCTTGGCAGACCCACTGTCCGCACTCCCGGGAGAGGCCCATGTCGAAGATCTCGCGCCGTCAAACCCTTGGTCTCGGCCTGGCAGCCGGCTTCTCCATGACCATGCTTGCCGGTGGCGAAGACACGGCAAAGGCGGCGCCCGCCGGCACCACCTTCTCGCTTCTCCTGGTCAACGACATCTACCAGGCCGGTGACACCAAGGGCCGGGGCGGGTTCCCCAAGCTGGCGGCGGTGGTCAAGGCCGAGCGGGCCCGTGGCGTGCCCATGCTGTTCTGCCACGCCGGCGACAGCTTTTCGCCCTCGCTGATGTCGGGCTTCGACCAGGGCGAGCACATCGTCACGCTCACCAACATGATCAAGCCCGATGTCTTCGTGCCCGGCAATCACGAGTTCGATTTCGGCACCGACGTCTATTTCAAGCGACTAAGGGAAGCCAATTACCCCTTCTTCGCCGCCAATATGCGCCAGGCCGACGGCTCCTCCATCCCTGGCATGCAGGACAACACGATCATCGAGCTCGGCGGCATAAAGGTCGGCGTCACCAGCCTGGCGCTGGCTGCCACGCCCCAGATGTCGCAGAGCGGCAACCTCGTCTTCAAGCCGGAGATGGAGACCCTCCGCGCCGAGACCGCGGCGCTGCGCAAGGCGGGTGCCGAGTTCATCGTCTGCGTCGCCCATACCGACCGCACCATGGACAATGAGATCGTGCGCTCGCGCCTGGTCGACGTGCTGCTCTCCGGCCACGACCATGACCTCGCCATCGGCTATGACGGCCGCACGGTGATGGTGGAGTCCAACGAGGAAGGCAATTTCGTCACGGCCATCGACTTCGCGGTAACAGTGAGCGGCGAAGGCGACCAGCGCAAATTGAGCTGGCTGCCGAATTTCCGCGTACATGACAGCATGTCGGTGACGCCGGATCCCGAGGTGCAAGCCGTCGTCGACAAGCTCGAAGCCGAGCTGTCGCAGGAACTGGACGTGGTGATCGGCAAAACGGTCGTCGCACTCGACAGCCGAACCGCCAGCGTGCGCTCCGAGGAAACGACCATGGGCGATCTGATCGCCGACGCCATCCGCGCCCGTACCGATGCCGATTGCGCCCTCACCAATGGCGGCGGCATCCGCGCCAACAAGCTCTACCCGGCCGGCTCGCAGCTCACCCGCCGCGACATCCTCTCCGAACTGCCTTTCGGCAACACCACGGTGCTCGTCGAGCTGAAGGGGAGCGATCTGAAGGCTGCGTTGGAAAATGGCGTCTCGCAGCTGGAGAATTATGCCGGCCGCTTTCCCCAGGTATCGGGCATGATCGTCACAGTGGATAGCAAGGCCCCGGTCGGCTCCCGCATCGTTTCGGTCAGCATCAATAACGAGCCGCTCGATCCAACCAAGAGCTACAAGCTCGCCTCCAATAATTTCATGCTCGCCGGCGGCGACGGATACACCGCGCTGGCCAAAGGTCGGGTGCTGATCGGCGCCACCGATGGCAAGCTGCTCGCCAATGAGGTGATGGTCTATGTGCGCCAGAAGGGCGTCATCGGCATCAGCGCGCAGAAGCGCATCGTGATCCAATAGGCATCGCCTCTGGCCTGGATCAGTCAAGCCGACACGGATTTGACCGGCACCTGACCAACTCGGCGCCCCAGCCAACTTCTGGAAAATCAAGCCTTTTCAAGGGTATGCCCGGCGACCTTCGCGTCCGACCTGATGCCATCCCTTATACTTTCCTTATTTGTCGGCTGCTCTCGTCGAGCCTATTTTCTCGGGTGTCTTCAAGACCGCAGTGCCGTCAAGCTCATGACCACCATCAGACTTCGCAAAGCCCGGGCCGAGGATCTCGACACCCTGGTGAACCTCGAATTCTCCGTCTTTCCCGGTGACCGCATCTCCCGCCGAAGCTGGCGGGATCTCCTGAAAAGCCCTTCCGCCCTGGTGACCGTGGCCACGGTCGGCGACATCGTCGCCGGCTGCACGGTCGTGCTCCTCAATAAGCGCACCGCCATCGCCCGGCTCTATTCGATCGCCGTCGCGCCGGAGGCCCGCAAGCAGGGCGTCGCCCGGCTGCTCTTGGACGTCGTCATGCTGGCAGCGGCCGAGACCGGTGCCTGCCTCCTCAGGCTCGAGACCCGCTTCGACAATCTCCAGGCCCAGCGCCTGTTCATCCACCTTGGCTTCAAGCCCTTCAAGCGCATCCCCGCCTATTACGAGGACGGCGCCGAGGCCATTCGTTACCAGCGCATGATTTCGGACGACGAGATCCATGCGCGCCCCGAAAGCAAGTCATGTCATCTCAACTGATCATCGTCGAAAAGCGCAGCGATTTCCGCTGGCCGGATCCCGAGGCGCGCGTCCTCACCGCGCAGGAATTCATCGCCGAGGGCCGAAATGCCCTCAATCGCCCGCATCGGGTGATCAATCTGTGCCGCAGCTACGCCTATCTCAGCATCGGCTATTACGTCTCGCTGCTGGCCGAGGCCCGTGGCGACCGGGTGACGCCAAGCGTCGAGACCATCACCGACCTGCAGCAAAAGGGGGTGCAGGCCCTCAAGCTCGCCGGGCTCAACCGCTGCCTCGGCCCCCTGCCCTCGGTGCCGCGCGCCGTCAACGCCATGCGCGTGCAGGTTTTCTTCGGCCAGATCGAGGACAAGGAATTGGCCGAGATGGCGGCCCGCAGTTTCGAGCTTTTCCGCTGCCCTTTGCTCGCCATCGACCTCGAACGCATCGGTGGCGGCCATGGCTGGAAGATCGCCAACCTCCATCCCCTCGACCCGCGCGACGTCGATGCCAGCCGAGACAAGGTCTTTCTCGATGGCCTCGGCAAGTTTGCGCGCCGGCCCTGGCGGGCTGCGCCGACGTCGAGCGGGCCGCGCATGGATCTGGCCGTCCTGCACGATCCCAAGGACCCGATGCCGCCCTCCAAGCTCAAGACGCTGCAGGCGATGGCGCGCATCGGCCAGAGCATGGATATTGCGGTCGAGCTGATCGAGAAGAAGGATTTCCCGCGCCTCACCCAGTTCGATGCCCTGTTCATCCGTGAGACCACGGCGATCGGCCATCACACCTTCCGCTTCGCGCGCAAGGCGGCGAATGAGGGCATGCCGGTGATCGACGACCCGGACTCGATCCTGCGCTGCACCAACAAGGCCTACCTCTCCGAGCTTCTCGCCGGCAATGGCATCGCCGCGCCGCGCACCCTGTTCCTGACCAGGCGCACGCTGCCGACCTTCGAAACGGGCCTGACCTATCCCGTGGTGCTCAAGGTGCCGGATGGGGCCTTCAGCCTCAGCGTCAAGAAGGCGGAGAACTGGGCCGAGTTCCAGGAGATCGCGGCCGCGATGCTGAAGGAGTCCGACCTCATCCTGGTGCAGGAATTCATCTACACCGCTTTCGACTGGCGCATCGGCATCCTCGCCGGCGAGGTGATCTTCGCGGCCAAATACTTCATGTCGTCAGGCCATTGGCAGATCATACAGCATGAAGGCGCCGGCAAATATGTCGAGGGCCGCACCCAGGCGGTGGCTGTCCAGGATGTCCCGCGCGAGGTGCTGGATCCGGCCCTCGCTGCCGCCCGCCTGATAGGCAACGGGCTTTACGGCGTCGACCTCAAGCAGACCAGGACGGGAGTGCTGGTCATCGAGGTCAACGACAATCCCAACATCGATATCGGCATGGAGGATGCGGCGGCGGGCGAGGACCTCTACCGCACGCTGCTGCGGCACTTCCAGACGCTGGTCGATGCCCGGCACCGACAGGTGGCGCCGGTGGTTCCGCTGCAAAGAACGGGGAGCTGAGATAACCCCGAAGGACTCGGATCTTGCGAAGATGGGTGCAACGCCCACCCTCCCCTTGATGGGGAGGGTGAGTGTCGCGCCTCCTCCAACAAAATGAGCACCCACGGGCAAGGATGCCTGCGAACCCAGGAAATCAGTGCTTCGCCAATGCCTGGGGCTGCTTCGCCAGCGTCTGCGGCGGCACGGACCGCGGCCGTCTCGGCACCGGCGGGGCGGAGAGCAGCGGCGAAACGATGATATCCGCGAGACGATCGGAATCGCCATCGAAACCGTGGCCGCCAGACTCCGGCAGGATCGTGAAATCGGGACGGGCATTGGCGAGTGCTGGGCAGGCCATCGCCGCCATGCGGTCTTCCTTGCCATAGATACATTGCACGCTGGGCGCGTCGATGCGCGCGGCCTCGGGCAGCAGCGGCGTCTCATTGGGATAATCGTCGTCACTGAGTTCGATGCGCATATCGGTCACCGGCGCGATCGACAGGAGCGACACCACCGCCACGATGCGCTTGGTGGCCGGCGGCAGGCGGTTATAGACCAGCGGCAGCGCATCGGCGCCGAAGGAATAACCGACCAGCGCCACCCGGTCGACCGGCCAGGCCGCGCGGAAATGGCGGATGATCCGGCGCAGATCCACAGCCACATCGCCGGGATCGCGCTTGGCCCAGAAATAGCGCCGGGAATCGATGGTCACCACGCCGACGCCCCGCTTGGTGAGCGAGGTGGCGAGATTGCGGTTGAGCGGGCCCATGCCGCCATCCCCGGACAGCACCACCGCTAGGCGATGGGGCAGTGCGTCGGGCTGTGCAACATAAAGCGGCAGGTCGGCAAGATCACCCGGGCCATGCGGGCCGGCATCCTTGCCGAGCGCCTCGGCCGCCTCCTCCGCGGCCGTCTCGTCGCCATCCTCGATCTCGCGCAAGGCCGTGAAGCTCGCTGCGGTAGAGGCGCTGGCATCGGCATTGGTGAGCGTGGAGGTGTTGGCGGCGCAGGCCGACACCGTGTCGGGCTTCATGTCGGTGGTGTGAAGGGCGATCACGCCGGCGATGCTGTGACCCGCGGCTTCGAGCGCCAGCGCCCGCGCGGCATTCTGGCCGAGACCGGCGCCGGCCAGCACCGGCGTCTGGTAGGGCGCGATGTCGAGCAGGCGCTCCACATGCAGGGTGACATCCTCGATATGGCCGGCCAGCTCCGTGCAGGTCATGGTGCGGCCGAGCCCGATGACATGCCGGCTCGCCGGCCAGCTCAGGCCAACGACGAGATCGCCGTGCTGCATGAATTCCACCGCGACCCGGCTCTCGTCCCGGCCGAAGCCATCGGAATCCGAGAGGAGAACGACGACGTTCTTGGGGGCGGCAAAGGGTTTGAAGAGCCTGATATCGCCGAAGATCGGATCGGTCGTCGCGCTGCGCCCGGCAGCCTGCGCCATGGTTGCCGGCAGGACCGCGATCATCAGGGCCGACAACATGCAGATGAGACGCATGGGTCACCAAACGGCGAGTGACGGCCTCGCCGCCGTAACACTCCTGTCAGAAAGTAATCCGCAACCTATGCAGGAGTCGAGCCGTCCAATGGAGGTAGGCGATCACTTCATATTGATTCTCGTCATCATCACCGCGCCCAATATCAGGAGGCCGCCGACAAGCTGATCGAGGCTGAGAGCTTCGCCGAACACGAAATAGGCGATGATCGCCGACAAGATGGGGTGCGAGAGCAGGATGATCGCCACGATCCCGGCGGGCAGGCGGCCGATGCCGACGGCGCTGAGGCCCTGGCCGAGCACCTGGCAGATCAGGCCGAGGCCGACGACCACGGCCCAGCCTTGCAACGTATGCGGCAGGAAGGTCCCGCCCTCGACCAGCACAATGGCTAGCAGGCCCATAGCCGCCGCGATGGTGGAGACCAGCGTTACGTCGGCGGCAAGACGGCTGCTGCGCGCCACGCGCAGGGCGACGAGATAGAAGGCGTAGGAAAAACCCGCCGCGGTGGCCAGCAGGTCGCCTCGCCCCATTGAGAAGCCGCCATGATAGGCCCCACTGGTGATGACCACGCCGACCAAGGCGACGCCGAGCGCCAGCAACACCAAGGGGCGGATCCGGTCGCGCAGCAGCACGAAGCCGGCGACGACGGAAGCGACCGGCGCGAGATTGGAGATGAAGCTGGCATTGGCCACAGAGGTGAGCGGCAAGGCGGCATGATAGAAGGCGAGGTCGCCGGAAAAGGCGATGCCCGCCAGCACGGCTGCGACGAGCCCCGGGCGCGACAGCAGGTTCGCCAGGGGTTGGCCGCCGGCTCGACCGGCTTCCGCGCGAGCCCAGACAACCAGCACAGGCAGCGAAAACATCAGCCGCCAGAACGCCGTCGCCGCCGGCGCCACATCGCTGAAGCGGGCGAGAATGGGCGACCAGGCAATCGCCAGCACGGCCGCGATCATGGCGCCGAGGCCGACGGAATCCACCACCGGCAGGCTGGCGGCACGGCTGGTGGAGGTAATATCGCTCATAACAGGCTCACGCAGGGGACATATTTGCCGAGGCTGACCATAAGCGGGACTTCCCATACGCGAAAACGAATGTATCATATGGAAGGATATCAAATCCTTATGGATTGCCTGCCATGCGCCATTTCGACACCGACAGTCTGGAAACGCTGGTCGCCATCGTGGACCGCGGCGGCTTCACGGCGGCGGGCGAGGCGCTCGGCAAGACGCAGGCAGCGGTCAGTGTCATCGTCTCGCGCATGGAGGCCCGCGTCGGCAAGCGCCTGCTGGAGCGCTCGCGCAAGGGCGTGACGCCGACCTTCGCCGGCGAGATCCTGATCGGCTATGCCCGCCGCATCCTCAGCCTGGAAGACGAGGCGCTCGCCGCCATCGGTGGGGACGAGGCGGCCGGACGCGTGCGCCTCGCTGTCCCGGATGACTTCGTCGACATGATGGTGACGCCACTGATCGGTGCCTTCTCGCGGCGATTTCCCCGCGTGCAGCTCGAAATGCGCTGCGACCTTTCCTTCCGCCTCGAACCCATGCTGGAGCGCGGCGAGGTCGACCTTGCCATCATCACGCAGGATCCGGCCCGTCCGCTCGGCGAGGTGCTTCGCCGCGAGCCGCGAGCCTGGTGCGCCGCACGCGACCATCGCCCTGAGCTGATCGATCCGCTGCCGCTCGCCATGTTCCCCGACGGCTGCCGCTGCCGGCCGGATGCGCTCGCCTCGTTGGAGGCCATGGGCCGGTCCTGGCGGATCGCCTACACCTCCAGCCACATGCCCGGCATCCATTCGGCCGTGAATGCCGGCATGGCCGTCTCGATCCTGGGGGTCTCCTCGATCCCGAAGGAATGGCGCCGCCTGGGCGAGGCCGAAGGCTTCCCCGAGCTGCCGCCGCTCGACATCGCGCTGGTCGTCCCGGCCAATGCCAGCGTGGCGACCAGGCGTTTCGCAGCCTTCCTGCGCGAGACGGTATCGCAGCAGGAGCTGGCAGCCTGAGGTGTTCTGTCGATCTGATAAGGGTAAGGCATGTACGAACACGTTCCCTTAGTAGCTAAGCGAATACCAGCGTCATTCCGGACGACCGAAGGGAGATCCGGAATCCACGAACACCATCTTCCGAGGGCAATGTTCATGGATTCCGGCGTTCCGCTACGCTCCAGCCGGAATGACGGTGCTGCGACCAATCCCAAACCCACCGCGCGTTAGCCACCATGGAGCCTCCCGCCCGCAAGCCCCTGCGCATCGGTTTCATCTTGGCCAACGACTTCACGCTCTCGGCCTTCTCGCTCTTCGTCGACACGCTCCGCCTCGCCGGCGACGAGGGCGATCGCAGCGGCAAGGTCCATTGCGACTGGGACGTGCTCAGCGCGAACGGCCATCTCATCCGCTCCAGCACGGGCGTCGAGGTGGCGCCCACGGCGGCGCTCGCCGATCCGCGGCGCTTCACCCATGTCGCCGTGGTCGGCGGCCTGCTGCGCGATCCCGAGCCGGTCGGCGCCGCGGCCCTGGCTTTTCTGCGCAAGGCGGCACAAGAGAACGTGCCGCTGATCGGCGTCTGCACGGGCACCTTCATCCTCGCGCGCGCAGGCCTAATGCGCGCGCGCAAGGTCTGCGTGAGCTGGTACCATCTCGAAGAATTCCGCAGCGAGTTTCCGGACAACACGCCCATCGCCGACCGCCTGTTCTTCGTCGACGGCAACCGCATCACCTGTTCCGGCGGCGCCGGGGCGGCCGATCTCGCCGCCTTGCTGGTGGAACGCCATCTCGGCCTCGCCATGAAACAGAAGGCCCTCGACGTGCTGCAGATCGAAAAGGCGCGGGCGCCGTCCGATCCGCAGCCGCATGTGCCGGTGGCCCGGCCCGTCTCTGACAAGCGGGTGCGTCGCGCCTTGCTGATCATGGAGCAATCCATGGCCGATCCGCTGCCGATCTCGGAGATCGCCAGCCGCTGCGGGCTTTCGACGCGCGGCCTGGAGCGGCTGTTCATGAACGCGCTCAACACCCGCCCCAACGCCGCCTATGTGCGCCTGCGCCTCGAAGTGGCGCACCAGATGGTTGTAACGACGGCCAAGAGCATGATCGAGATCGGCGGGGTGACCGGCTTCACCCATTCCTCGAATTTTTCGCGGCGCTTCAAGGAGGCCTTCGGCATCTCGCCGATCGCGTTGCGGAGGAACGGGCGTGGGAGGCCTGCGGCGAGCGAAAATAGCGTTGGCGCCAACTTTGGCTGAGGAGCCGCCGGCTTGGAGTGGCGGTCTCCGACCGCCATCTTCCTATCCGGGGAGCACAGCGGTTCAAGACTAGCGGTCGGGGACCGCCACTCCAATTCACCTCACCGCGGCGGCAGCGTCGTCCCCTTGATATCGGCCGAGCGGGCGGAGAGCAGGAAGGCCGCCGTATCCGCGAAGGCTTGACCGCCGGAAAGAAGCTGGTTGACGCGGATATCCTGCGCGGCGAACGCGTCGCTGAAGTGCCGGGCCGCCTCGGCCAGGGCGCCGCGCACGCCCGCCGCCGGCCAGGGCTCGCCCTTTCTCTCCGCACCGGCCACCAGCAGGACGGCGCTGGAGGCATGCAGCAGCGGCCCGGCGGCCTCGACCGCCTCGACGGCATGGCCGACATTGAGGGCAAGCTCCGCCTGCCAGGCCTCGCGATCCGCTCCCCCCTTGGTCGCCATGGTGCCGTTGCAGACAAGGCCATCCAGGCGTCCAAAGATCTCGACGACGCTGGCAACGAAGGCCGCGGCTTCGCCCGGCACGGCGAGATCGCAGGCATAGGCGAGGCACCGGCCGCCATGGCCCTCGATCACGGCATGGGCATCGGCCAGTTCCTGCGCGGAACGCGCCGCGATCGCCACTGCCGCCCCCTCGGCAGCCAGGCGCTCGGCAATGGCAAGGCCCACACCGCGCGAAGCACCCGTCAGCGCGATCACCTTGCCGGCAAATTCAAGATCCATGCTTTGCTCACCTCAAAAAGGAGCCGAGAGTGTCAGATGGCGCGGAAATGAGCAACTTGGCGGGGTTCCTTGGATCGCAAGCGTCCCAGCCTGCTCTTCCCGGGGTGCGCGGACGTCTCGTCCGCCTCTTGGAAACGAGTCGCTCCACGATAAAGGAAGAGGCGGACGAGACGTCCGCCCACCCGGGAAGAGGCCCGCGCTCCCAGCTACTGCATCAGCCTCGGCACCGTGCCAGTCAGGCCCGTCGCCTCGCGGATGAAGAAGCGCTTGGCGGCCGGGAAGCGTTCGACGAGGCCGAGGCCGAAATCACGCACCAGGCGGATGGCGTCGTTGTCGTTGGAGAACAGGCGGTTGAGGCCGTCGGTCGCCATGCCCATCGAGACGGTGTCGAAGCGCCGCCAGCGCTGGTAGCGCTCCAGCACATCGGGCGCGCCGATATCGAGGCCAAGGCCGGCGGCATCGGTGACGCATTCGCTGAGCGCCGCCGCATCGCGGATGCCGAGATTGAGCCCCTGCCCGGCGATCGGGTGGATGATGTGGGCGGCATCGCCTACGAGAGCCAGGCGATCGGCCACGAAAGAGCGGGCAATACGCATGGCGAGCGGGAAGGCCGCGCGCGGGCCAACGGCGCGCAACTCGCCAAGCTTGAGGCCGAAGCGTTTTTCGAGCTCGGCATGGAAGCCGGCCTCGTCGAGGCCGATGATGCGCTGCGCCTCCGCGGTCTTCTCCGTCCACACCAAGGAGGAGCGCCGGCCGGTCAGCGGCAGGATGGCAAAGGGCCCGGCCGGCAGGAAGTGTTCCTCGGCGCGGCCCTCGTGATCGAGCTCGTGCTCCACCGTGGTGACGATGCCGGACTGGCCGTAGTCCCAGCCATGCATGGCGATGCCGGCCTGCTCCCGCAGGCGCGATCGCCCACCATCGGCCGCCACGAGGAGACGCGCGGTGATGTCCTCGCCCGAGGGCAGGATGGCGGTGATCTCCTCGTCCTCCCGCCTGTAGCGGCTGACGGAGGCGCCCTGCCCGCGCAGCTCGACGCCGAGCGCGGCGGCCCGCTTCACCAGGGCATCGAGCAGCAGGCGGTTCTCGACCATATGGCCGAAGGGCTCGCCCGGCTCGACATCGCCGCCGAAGGAGAGAAACGAGGGCCGGATCGGATCGTCGAGCCTGGAATCGGTGATCACCATGTCGAGGATGGGCTGGCTTTCGCTCGCCACCTCGCCCCAGACGCCGAGCCTTTCGAAGAAACGGCGTGCACCGGCGGCGATGGCGGAGGCGCGGGCATCACGCGAAGGCGTTCCACCCAGGACGGGATCGACGACGACAATGTCGAAGCCCCCGCCCAGTTCCACCTTCAGCGCCACGGCGAGGCCGAGGCCGGCAAAGCCGCCGCCCGCGATGATGAGATCGGCTTGCTTCACCATGGTTGATCCTCACACTTGACTTTCAGCAGCAGGAACGGCTCGTCTGCATCCATAAGGAAGCCATGATGCCCGATCCCATCTCCAATCTGCTCTCGATACTCGATCTCGAACAGCTCGAACATAATCTTTATCGCGGCACGAGCCCGCAGGTGGGCTGGCAGCGCGTGTTCGGCGGGCTGGTGATCAGCCAGGCCCTGGTCGCCGCCAGCCGCACGGTCGATGCCGAGCGGCGCGTGCACTCCCTGCATGGCTATTTCCTGCGCCCGGGCGATCCCAGCGTGCCGATCATCTATGAGGTCGACCGCCTGCGCGACGGCAAGAGCTTTGCCACCCGCCGGGCCATCGCCATCCAGCACGGCCAGCCGATCTTCTCGCTTTCCTGCTCCTATCACCGCTATGAGGAAGGCTGGAGCCACCAGTCCACCATGCCCGAGGTGCCCAAGCCCGACCAGTTGCCGAGCGATATCGAGCTGAAGGAGCGCTTCCTCGCCTTGATGCCGAAGAGCGTGCGCGATTACTGGGAGCGCGAGCGGCCGATCGAACTGCGCCCCGTCGACCTCACGCGCTATGTCGCCCGCATTCCGCAGGAGCCGAGGCAATATATCTGGATCCGCGCAGCCGGTAAGCTGCCCGAGGATCCCGCCGTGCATGAGGCGGTGCTGGCCTATGCCTCCGACATGACGCTGCTCGACACCACGCTCGTCGCCCATGGCAAGAGCGTGTTCGACACCGACGTGCAGGCCGCCTCGATCGACCATGCACTCTGGTTCCACGCTCCTTTCAAGATGGACGAGTGGCTGCTCTACGCGCAGGAGAGCCCGTTCACCGGCGCCGCGCGCGGCTTTGCCCGCGGCCAGATCTGGCAGGCTGGCAAGCTGATCGCCTCCGTGGCGCAGGAGGGCCTGGTGCGCCCGAGATGGGACAAGGATACGAGCCTGGGGAATGTTTCGCGCTGACTGGGAGCCCGTGCCCGGGTGCGCGGACATCTTGTCCGCCCCTTGGAAACGGCTCGCTCTACGATATCGGAAGATGCGGACAGGATGGACTGCACCCGGGATTATCGCGTCAATCCCTCCAGGGCAGCGCACAGTTTTTCCCCGTCTCCCGCCACCAGCACCATCTTCACCCGGCTGGTCGCGCCCTGCGCAATCGACACTTGCGACGCGGATACCTTCAGCGTCTTGGCAATCAGCCTGATCAGCGCCTGGTTTGCCTCGCCATCCGTCGGCGCGGCGCGCACGCGGGCCGCAAGCACCGGTCTGCCGTCAGAGAGGACCTCGACCTTGCCGAGCGCATCCTTGCCGCCGCGCGGGGTCAGTCGCATGGCGATGCGCAGACCCTCGGGCGAAGCCTGCCAGGCCGAGCCGGCGGCGAGCATCCTCAGGGAACGTTCGGAATGACGTATTGCACGATTTCCATCTGGAGCAGCCAGATGACCAGAAACACCACGATCGGCGACAGGTCGAGATTGCCGAAATCGGGCAGGCGCCGGCGGATCGGCGCCAGCACGGGCTCGGTCAGCCGATAGAGCACGTCGCCAACGGACGCGACCATCGGGTTGCGCCGAGAGACGATGTTGAACGCCACCAGCCACGAAAAGACGATCGAAGCCAGGAGAATGAAGGCGTAGATTTGGAGAAGATAGACAATGATGATGAAGATCGGTTGCATCTCAGCTTAAGGCCTTCGGCGGGAGCGTGGTGGCTATGATCTAACGATGCAGCGACGGCAGGACAAGAGTGCAGCGCGAGCATTGCCACTTGCCTCAATCTCTGCGACACATCCGCCATGAGCACGCATGATCACGACCATGACCATGATGACGACCACCATCATGGCGCGCCGCCCTCCCCGATGGCCGAGCGGGTGAAGAAGCTCGAAGCCGTGCTGGTGGAAAAGGGCTATGTCGATCCCGCCGCCCTTGATGTCTATATCGATACCTATGAGACCAAGGTCGGCCCGCGCAATGGCGCCCATGTCGTTGCCCATGCCTGGCGCGACGAGGAATTCCACCACTGGCTGCTGGAGGACGCCACCGCCGCCATCGCCTCGCTCGGCTATTCCGGGCGGCAGGGTGAGCACATGAAGGTGGTGGAGAATACGCCTGAGGTGCATAACCTCATCGTCTGCACCCTGTGCTCCTGCTATCCCTGGTCGGTGCTGGGCCTGCCGCCGGTCTGGTATAAATCGGCGCCCTACCGCTCGCGGGCAGTGATCGACCCGCGCGGCGTGCTGGAGGAATTCGGCGTGAAGCTGCCGGCGAGCAAGGAGATCCGGGTCTGGGATTCCACGGCGGAACTGCGCTATCTCGTGCTGCCCGAGCGGCCCGACGGCACCAAGGGCTGGAGCGAAATGGCCCTGGCCCAGCTCGTCACCCGCGATGCAATGATCGGCACCGGCCTGGCGATCCAGCCGGGCGGGCTGTAGGTTGTGCTCTTCTTTCAAAAGTCGCGCAGCCCCTCGCCTCTATCCTCTCCCCGCGAGCGGGGCGAGGGGGCGCAATCGGCGAGACCTGTTCTCTGGCGCCTCATCTCGCCCAACCGTTGCGCGAGATGAGCCCTTTCCAAACTACGCGAGCCTTCGAAGTCCCCTCGCCCCGCTTGCGGGGAGAGGATAGAGGTGAGGGGCTGCGCGACTTCTCAGAACTAGAACAAAATCAAAGCCCATGACCCGCTTCATCACCAATGCCCGCATGTATTCCGTCACGCCCGAGGTCGAGGAGAGCTGGAAGGCGCTGCTGGGCCATGTACTGGCCATGGCGGGCGTCGATTTCGACTATGTGCCCTATCCCGCGCCCAAGCCGCTGGAGGTGTTGTGGGAACGCGAGGATCTCGGATGCGTCTTCATGTGCGGCTATCCCATCGCCTTCCAGCTCTCAGAAGTCATCCCGATCGCGGCGCCCATCCCCTCCGCCCCCTGGTCACAGGGCAAGCCGCTCTATCGCTCCGACCTGATCGTCAGGAAGGACAGCCCCTTCCGGCGCATCGAGGATACGTTCGGCCATCGCGTCGGCTGGACGGTGGAGCACTCGCATTCAGGCTTCAACGCCTTGCGCCACCATCTTCTTGCCTACCGCACACCGAAGTGTCCTACGCTCTACAGCGAAGCACATGGCAATCTGATCACCGCGCGTGGCATCCTCGACGCGGTGCTGGCCGGTGAGATCGACGTCGGCCCGCTCGACGGCTATTGGCATGACCTGATCCGCGCCTATCGCCCCGACCTCACGGATGGCATCCGCGTCATCGCCAGCACGGATCTCGCCCCGATACCCTCGTTCGTCGCCGCGCCGGGCCTGCCGGCCGAAACGATCGTGCGCCTCAAGACCGCCTTCGCCGCCGCCCATCACCAGCCCTGGTTCGCGCCTCTGGGTGAGGCGCTGCACCTCACCGCCTTCGCGCCGGTGGAGTTGGCCGACTTCGAGCGCACGCTCGCCTGGGACCGGGAAGCGAGAGAGCAGGGCTACGCGATGATCGCGTGAGGCTGGGAGTTTCCGGGTGCACGGGCATCCTGCCCGTTCTTGGAAACGACGCCTCCAATGACAAAGGAAGAACGGGCAGGATGCCCGTGCACCCGAAAGCCCTGAGACCGCAGGCTTCCGTCCAGCGCCCAAAAGAAAAGGGCGGAGAGACCCCCTCATCCGCCCTTTGGGGCCTTCCCTGCTTGGGGAAGGCGAGATGGGTTTGCAGCCTCAGTACAGCGGCTGCGGCTCCAGGGCCGAGAGCGGCTTGGGCCGAGGCTTCGGCGCAGGGGCCGGAACTGGCATGCCACCCATGTCGGCCTCGACGGCGGCCGGCCGGATGGTCACGGTCGGCACAGCGCGGGACTGCGCCACCATAGCCTTCGCGCGTTGGGGCTTCACGGCCGGCGCGGCGTCAGCCACACCCGACGGGCCCTGCTCGAAGTTGAATTGCGGCTGCGGCGCGCGGTTGCGGATCGGCGGCAGATGGACCTGGCCAACCGACGGGCGTACCGGCGGCAGGGCCTCAGGCGCGTTGCCAGCATCCGTGTCGTTCTGCGCCACTTCCGCTTCTGGCGTACGCAGCTTCTTCGCCGTGTTCAGGCGAGCCGGACGGGCCGGCGGCAGGATGTCGATGACGGGATCCGCCTGCGGGCCGGGATCAGCCTGATAGGCTGCGACCGCCAAAGGCTTGGCCGCCGTGCTGCGACCATATTTGCGGGGCTCGCGCGGCGGCATCGGCATCTCGGCCGAAGCGACATCCATGCGGACGGGCTTGGGAAGCGGCGCGGGTTCGGGAAGCGGCGCGGGCTCGGGAGCAGCCAGCGGCGGCATATCGGCCTGGGCCACCATCACCGGAGCCTCGGCAGGCGCGCTACCCGGCCTGCTGCGCTTCTCGTAGAAGGCATTGCCGCCGGCGACAGCCACGTAATGCATGTTGGAATAGGGGTAGGTATAGCCAGCGGTGTGGAAGAACATGACGTTCTTCGCCATGCCGGGATAGCGCTTGCCGGAGAGCACCGCGTCCGCCATGCGGAAGGCGCGCGGCTTGCCGGAATCGGCCATTTGCTTGGTGAGGACGCCCGGTGCGAACTGCACGCGCTGGCCGACCACGCCGCAGATGGAGCGGGGATACTTGCCGGATTCGTAGCGGTTCATCACCACGGTGCCGACGGCGAGCATGCCGTCATCGCTCGACCGGTTGGATTCGAAATACATCGCGCGCGCCAGGCACTCACGTTCATTGGTCGTGCTGGCCACACGCGAACCGGAGAAGAGGGCGCAGCCGCCAAGGCCGGACGTCGCAATCGCGATCGCGAGGAAACGTGCGGCAAATTTGATGGTGTCTGTTTTCATACGCTCGTTGTGCTGTGAGGAAGTTAACGACCGGTAATGAATTATGTGGCGAAAAAACAACGTGGCTACAAAACTTCTCCACACCGGGGTCTTTTTAAGGGAATGGTTAGCACTTTCTTGCCACAGAGTGGCGAATCTGCAACAATTTGTCTGACAAATAGGCCCATTTTGGTCATCCCGGACAAGGCGCAGCGCGCAGTGCTGCGGCGCAGATCCGGGACCGCAAGAAGGTGAGTCTCTCTCCGCTGACGGTCCCGGATCTGCGAAGCGTCACTGCGTGCCGCATCGCGTCCGGGATGACCTTGACCTCGTCGATTGACGCCGCTCGCTGCCAGCGCCATAGCAAGGAAGGCATCGGGATAGAATCGCCGCAATCGGAGAGGAACCATGAACGCACCAGCGAAGGCGCACGGCTCGAACAGGACGCAGACGGATGAACTCCTCGAGCGGCGCGCCAATGTCTTTTCGCGCGGCATGAGCGCGGGCCAGCCCGTCTTCGCCGCCAAGGCCAAGAATTCCGAGATCTGGGACGTCGAGGGCCGGCGTTTCATCGATTTCGGCGGCGGTATCGCCGTGCTCAACACCGGCCATCGCCACCCCACGGTGATGAAGCGCGTCTATGAGCAACTCGAGAAATACACACACACCTGCCTGATGGTGACACCCTACGAGCCGGCGGTGACGCTGGCCGAAAAGCTCATCGCCATGACGCCGATCTCCGGCCCCAAGAAGGTGATGCTGGTCACCACCGGCGCCGAGGCGGTCGAGAACGCCATCAAGGTCGCGCGCGCCCATACCGGCCGCTCCGACGTCGTGGTCTTCAATGGCGCCTTCCATGGCCGCACGCTGCTGGCCATGGCGATGACCGGCAAGGTCGTGCCCTACAAGACCAAGTTCGGCCCCTTCCCCGGCGGCGTCTGGCGCGTGCCCTACCCGATCGAGCACAAGGGCATCTCGGTGGACGACACCTTCGATGCCCTGAAATGGCTGTTCAAGACGGATGTCGACCCGAAGAATGTCGCCGCGATCGTGATCGAGCCGGTGCAAGGGGAAGGGGGCTTCTATGTCGCCTCCCCCGAATTCCTCAAGCGGCTGCGCGCGCTCTGCGACGAGCACGGCATCCTGCTGATCGCCGATGAGATCCAGACCGGCTTCGGGCGCACCGGCAAATGGTTCGCCATGGAGCATTCCGGCGTCGAGCCCGACCTGCTTACCACCGCCAAGAGCCTGGCCGGCGGTTTCCCCCTCGCCGGCGTGGTCGGCAAGGCCGCGATCATGGATGCACCCGATCCGGGCGGCCTCGGCGGCACCTATGCCGGCAACCCGGTTGCCTGCGCCGCCGCGCTGGGCGTGATCGAGGCCTTCGAGACCGAGGGCCTGCTCGACAAATCGATGAAGCAGGGCGAGATCATCATCAAGCGCCTCAAGGCGATCAAGCGCCGCAAGGAAGGCCGCCCGATCGGCGACATCCGGGGCCTTGGCGGCATGACGGCCTTCGAGCTCGTCACCAGTCATGGCGGCAACGAGCCCGACCCCAACGCCGCCAAGGCGCTGGCGGCCGAATGCCTGGAGCGCGGCCTGATGATCCTCACCTGCGGCGTCTTTGGCGAGACGGTGCGCCTGCTCGCGCCGCTGACCATCCAGCCCCGCGTGTTGAAGGAAGGCCTCGATATCCTCGAAGCCGCGCTCACCACGCCGAAATGAGGCTGCTTCGACTTGTTGTCCTGCCGTTCCAGCTGGCGATACTGCTCGTCGGCGGGACGGCCTCGGCCCAGGTCGAGATCGGCAACAACGTCTTCGTGGGCGGCCACCGCGTCACGCCCGGCACCTATCGATCGGTGCACATCGAGACCACCACCCGCCGCCCACCTTGGTATGGCTGCCGCTGGTTCGCGCCGGGGGCGGTGTATCAGGGCAGGCGCATCCGCACGCGGACGAAGATCTGCAACTGGAGGCAGGTGCCTTACAATAAGAAGTGACGGTAACCCCCTGAGATGCCTGCCCTTGGAACCGCAGTGGTTCCGTGCTGGTCTGGAGACCGACATAGCGAAGCACAAACCGGCGAAGCGTTCCTGGGACCGCAGGCGCCTCGCCTGCTCTTGGAAACGATGCGGTTCAAGAGCAGGCGAGACGCCTGCGGTCCCAGGAGCGCTTCCGACGCTTTCGTACACATGCTGAAGGAAAGAGCAGGCAAGGATGCCTGCGATCCCGGGAAGGTGCCCAGTCACACCCTCTCCCACGCCTCGCTCTTCTCCGAGCGGAACAGCGCGTCGATGATCTTCATGTTCTGCACGGCGTCTGCCGGCCCGTAGGGCAGCTTGATCTCGCCCCGCACGGCCTTCGAAAAAGCCTCCGCCTGCTCGGCATATTGGTCGACGGGGTGGATCATCTCCGGCACCACCGAGGCATCACCCAGCTTGGAGCCGTCGTCGGTGAGCACGGTCACCGCTTCCATCTGTGGAGCATTGAAGGGGATGGTGATCTGGAAGCGCTTCTTCGTGCCGACGATATCGACGCGCTGCAGGGGCGTGAGCTGGGTGGAGCAGGTGAATTCCGTCCGCCGCCCGCCGCCGAAATCGAGGATGGCCGAGGCGAGGCGGTCGACGCCCGTGTGGGGATCGCGGTCGACCAGCGCGATGACGCGTTGCGGCTCGGCCTCGAAGATGAAGCGGCCCGCGACGATCGGGTAGCAGCCGATATCCATGATGCCGCCGCCGCCGATGTCGAGCTGGTTGCGGATATTAGCCGGATCGTCATTGTAATAGGAGAAGAAGCACTGGATGGCACGGACCTCGCCAAGCTCGCCCGAGCGGGCAGCGTCCCGCGCGCGCAGCCATTGCGGATGGAAACGCACCATGAAGGCCTCCATCACCAGCCGGTCCTGCGGCAGAGAGAGCAACTTCTCGGCATCGGCGGCGTCGAGACCGACGGGCTTTTCGCACAGCACATGCTTGCCAGCCGCCACCGCCTGCAAAGTCAGCGGCACGTGAAGGTGGTTAGGTAGAGGATTATAGACCGCCTCGATGTCGGGATCATCAAGCATCTCCTCATAGGAGCCATAGGCCTTGGGGATGCCGAGCTCCCTGGCCGCCTCCTGCGCCCGGGCGAGATCGCGCGAGGCGATGGCGACGACTTCCGCCGACGGCGCCCGCTGGATGCCTGGAATCACCTTGCCGGTGCCGATCCTGGCGGTTGAAATGATACCCCAACGCGTCTTGGCCATGGCGGCCTCCTCCCTGAATAGTCTGACTTATCGGTTGGACTATTCTTGGCATGGGGAAGCAGGGGAAGGAAGCCCCTGGGAGCATTCCGGGTGCACGGGCATCTTGCCCGTTCTTGAACCGGCGCGCTTGAAGGTTGGGAAGAACGGGCAAGATGCCCGTGCACCCGGAAAAACCGGCGCTCCCAGCCTACTCCTCGCCCATCGCGATCAGGCTGGCGTTGCCGCCGGCAGCCGCGGTGTTCACCGCCACCACCTGCTCGGAAGCGAAGCGCTTGAGGTAGTTCGGGCCGCCCGCCTTCGGGCCGGTGCCGGAGAGGCCGACGCCGCCGAAGGGCTGCGTGCCGACCACGGCGCCGATCATGTTGCGATTCACATAGATATTGCCCGCCGGCATGCGCTCCGTCACCGCCTCGATGGTGCTATCGATGCGGGTATGAACGCCGAGCGTCAGGCCGTAGCCGCTGGCGGCGATGGCATCGAGCAGGGCGTCGAGCTTGCCGGCCTTCCAGCGCACCACATGCAGCACCGGCCCGAACACCTCGCGCTTGAGGTCCTCGACCTTGCCGATCTCGAAGATATGCGGCCCGACGAAAGTGCCCTCGGCGGGCGCCTTGGTGGCAAGACGGGTCTTGGCGGTCTTCGAGATCTCGGCGATATGAGCTTCGAGCCCGGTCTTGGCCTCGGCGTCGATCACCGGGCCGATCTGCACCGAGAGGTCGCGCGGGTCGCCGAGCTTCAGCTCCTCCGCCGCGCCCTTGATCATGGTGACGATCTTGTCGGCGACATCGTCCTGCACGCACAGCAGGCGCAGGGCCGAGCAGCGCTGGCCGGCCGAGCGGAAGGCAGAGAGCACGACATCGTCGGCCACCTGCTCGGGCAGCGCGGTGGCATCCACGATCATGGCGTTGATGCCACCGGTCTCGGCGATCAGCGGCACGATGGCAGCGTTCTTGGCGGCGAGCGCCCGGTTGATCGCCCAGGCCGTCTCGGTCGAGCCGGTGAAGGCGACGCCTGCCACGGCGGCATTGTTGATGAGGGCGGCGCCGATGCGGCCGTCTCCCGGCACGAACTGGATCACCGAACCAGGTACGCCGGCTTCCAGCAGGATTTTCACCGCCTCATGGGCGATCAGCGGCGTCTGCTCGGCGGGCTTGGCGACCACGGCATTGCCGGCGGCGAGCGCCGCCGCGACCTGGCCGAGGAAGATCGCCAGCGGGAAGTTCCAGGGGCTGATGCACACGAACACGCCGCGCCCACGATGAACAAGGCGGTTCTCTTCACCCGTGGGGCCAGGCATGGCCTCGCCCTCCGCAAAGAGCTTGCGGGCCTGGGCGGCGTAATAGCGGCAGAAATCGACCGCCTCGCGCAGCTCGGCAATGGCATCGTCGATAGTCTTGCCGGCCTCGACTTGCAGGAGCGACAGGAGCGGGCCGCGGCGGGCCTCCATCAGATTGGCGGCATTGTCGAGCGCGGCGGCACGCCTGGCGACATCGGTGCGGTCCCAGGCACGGAAGCCGGCGGCGGCAATTTTCATCGCCTCGCGCGCCTGGTCCTCCCCGGCCTCGACCACGCTGCCGGCCACCGTCTTGCCGTCCACGGGCGAGATCACCGGCCGTGCCTTGCCGGACACCGGCTTGCCGTTGATCAGGGGCGTGGCGTCGACCTTGCCGCCCTTGGCAAGGTCGGCCTGCAGGCGGGCGAGATCCTCGCGCGACCCAAGCTCGACGCCATCGGAATTGTCGCGCTCCTCGCCATAAAGCTGGCTCGGCATCGGGATCCGGACGTGGCGGGCCTTGCGGGCATTGCCGATCTGGATTTCGGGCCGGCGCAACAGGCTCGATATCGGCACGGCGGGATCGGCCGCCACCGAGACGAAGTTCGAATTGGCGCCGTTCTCGAGCAGGCGCCGCACCAGATAGGCGAGCAGGTCGGCATGACCACCGACCGGGGCATAGACGCGGCAGGCGGTGGCGGGGCGCTCCTTCATCAGGGCCTTGTAGGCAAGATCGCCCATGCCGTGCAGGCGCTGGAACTCATAGCCCTCGGTGCCGCCAGCAAGCTCGACGATGGTGGCGATCGAGAGCGCATTGTGGGTGGCGAATTGCGGATAGATGTGCGGCCGCGCGTCCAGCATGCGACGGGCGCAGTGGATGTAGTTGAGGTCGGTCACGGCCTTGCGGGTGAAAACGGGATAGTCTTCGAGGCCCCGTTCCTGGGCGCGCTTCACCTCGGTGTCCCAATAAGCACCCTTGACCAGGCGCACCATCAGACGGCGGCCGAGAGACTTGGCCAGCGCCTCGACATATTCGATCACCGCGAAGGCGCGCTTCTGATAGGCCTGGATGGCGAGGCCGAAGCCGATCCAGCCTTCCAGGGCAGGATCCGCCAGCACGGCGGCGATGACGTCGAGCGAGAGTTCGAGGCGGTCGGCCTCCTCGGCGTCGATGGTGAAATTGAGATCGTAGCCCTTGGCCTTGCGGGCGAGTTCCTGCACCAGCGGCACGAGCTCCGCCATCACGCGGTCACGGCTGAGGGCCTCGTAGCGCGGATGCAGCGCCGAGAGCTTGACGGAAATGCCGGGACGGGCGGGCAGCGCCTGCTTGCCGGCCGCGCGGCCGATGGCATCGATGGCGTCGCTGTAGCTCTTGAAATAGCGCCTTGCGTCCTCGGCCGTGCGGGCGCCCTCGCCCAGCATATCGAAGGAATAGCGAAAGCCCCTGCCCTCGCCGGAGGCGGCGCGCTTGAGGGCGTCGCCGATGGTCTGGCCCAGCACGAAATGCGAGCCGAGCACCTTCATGGCCTGGCGCGTGGCGGTGCGCACTGCCGGCAGGCCGATGCGCTTGGCAAGCGAGGCGACGATGCCTTCCGGCGTCTCGCCGGGCTGGATCACGCGGGCGGTGATGCCGAGCGCCCAGGCCGAAGCAGCCACCAGACGCGCCTCGGATTTGGTCTCGCGATTGGCCCAGTCGCCCTGGCCGAGCTTGTCCTCGATGAGGGCATCGGCCGTCTCCTTGTCGGGCACGCGCAGCAGCGCCTCGGCCAGGATCATCAGGGCCAGGCCCTCCTTGGTGGAGAGCGAATATTCGCGCAGGAAGTCCTCGATGCCGCCGATCGAGCCGACGCCCTTGCGGATCGCCTCGATCAGGCGGGTGGCGGTGGCATCGATGCGAGCCTGGCCCGCCTGGTCGATGGCGGGATCGGCCAGCAATTGCGCCACGATGGTGGAATCGTCGGCGGCATAAGGGGCATGGAACTGCGGCATGACAGGCATTTCGGGAACTCCCTTGGAGATGCTGGAATCTCGCACTGATCGCGTAGTTTTTCGACGGCGATTTTTGGAGTTTGGTAGTGATAGTCACTAGCTTTTGTTATAGTGATAGCGATATTCGCGGAAGGCGCGGTTTTGGTGTGCCGACCTCCAGGTCGGCACTCTTCTCCGCCGTGCGATGCGCAAAAGTGCCGACCTGGAGGTCGGCACACCGAGCCCGAGCCCCATGCCAGAACCATCCTCCATCGACCGCACCGACCGCAAGATCATGCGCCTCCTGCAGGCCGATGGACGCCTCGCCACCGTCGAACTCGCCGAGCGCATCGGCCTCTCCCCCACCGCCACCACCGAACGGGTCAAGCGCCTGACACGCGAGGGCTTCATCACCGGTTTCGGCGCACGCCTCGATGCCGGCAAGCTCGACCGCGCCTTCCTCGTCTTCGTGGAAGTGCTGCTCGACAAGACCACGCCCGATGTCTTCGACCGCTTTGCCGACGCCGTGCGCCGCACGCCCGACGTCGCCGAATGCCACATGGTGGCCGGCGGCTTCGACTATCTCCTCAAGGTGCGCGTGGCCGACATGGCCGCCTACCGTAACTTCCTCGGCGACGCGCTGTGGACCGTGCCCGGGGTCAGGGAGACCCGGACCTATACGGTGATGGAGGAAGTGAAGGCCGATCAGGGCCTGCCGGTGTAAGGCGTACCCGCCTCAAACAGGTCAGGGAAGCATTCGCCGCAAAGGGATCGGCGGGAGACGCCGTTCCATGTGCTGGATCGCACAGGCCGGGGCATTTGGGTCATGCGATGTAACCCAGGTCACAATACCAAAAGGCAGCGGCAGATGCCTCGACGTCAGGTCCATGATCTCGATAATCTGAAACAACTCATCGAAGACCAGGAAGCACAGGGTATTCGCTTTCAGTTCCTGGGTTGGGCGATCCGGTTGCCGGACGGCGAATTCGCCTATGGCGCCCATACGCAATACGGCATCACCACACGAAAGCTCGTGATCACGCAGGATCAAGCCGAAGCTCGCCGCCTTGCGAAGAAGAACCGCGGCGAACTGGTGGAATACTGGACGACGCCAAAGGTGACCCTGGCCATCGCCCGAAAGGGCAGTGAAGCTGTGTGGTGGGATGCCAAGGTCACGGCGTGACGCCGCCAGGCGCCTCGGGAGACAATTTTCGGTAGAGAACGCATGGCTGGTCGTGAAAGACGACATCACGCTCGAACAGGAAACCCGCTTTCTCCAGAACATGGCGGGAAGCGGCATGCGAGACGAAGACCACGCCGACCAGCGAAGAAAGGCCCAGCCGCTGGAATCCCACCTCGAGCAACGCCTTGGTGATCTCACTTGCCAGGCCCATTCCCCAGAAAGATCGCTTCAAGGCGTAGGCAATCTCCACCTCCCGCGCATCCTCGACCACGACGTGCCGGATGCCGGCACGTGCAACGAACTTGCCGTCCGATGTCCGCCAGGTCCAGAGCCCGAATCCGTAACGATCCCAATGGGCCAGGCTGGTTTCGAGATAGGCCGTGGTCACCGTGGGCGAGCGCACGCCACCCAGATAGCGTGAAACATCCGGGTCGAGATGAAGCGCGACGAGATCATCAAGGTCCGCATGTTTGAGCCTTTGGGCGGTCAGTCTTTCGGTCGTCCAAATTTCCATGATGCGGGCACCGCGCAATTCGGCCATAAAGCCCCGAAATAGCATAGAGATTGCTCCGGGCCGCAACCATCTCGCGCCACCGTGGTATTCCTTTGCCCCGCAATGCAGGAGGAACTTGCTTCCATGTCCAGCGACAGACCCCGCCGGCCGAGCGATCCGTGGAAAACTGCGGAGTCAGCCTTCAAGCCGAAGGTTCCCAAGGCGGCGAGCCCGGCCCCAAAGAAACCGGCCATCCCCAATGCCAAGGAACTTGTCTCGCTGCGGCTCGACCGGGACGTGATCGAGCACTATCAGGCTGAGGGCCTCGGCTGGCAGGATCGCATCAACGCCATCCTGCGCGAGGCCTCCGGCATCGACCAGGCCGAGGGGCTGCGCCCGGATCAGCTCAATGCGGAGAACGACGGCTGAGGCGCCCCCTCAGCTCTTCACTTGGAATTCCGGATCGGCCGGAATCTGCATGGCCGTGACGAGGTGGTTGGTCTTGCCGGCAAGGCCGATCACCGCCAGGAGCTCGCCATATTGAGCATCGGACATGCCTCTCGCGCGGGCCGCTGCGGTGTGCGAGTGGACGCAATATTGGCAGCCATTGGCGGTGGAGACGGCGATATAGATCATCTCTCGCACCAGCGGATCGAGAGCCCCCTCGCCCACCATTACCGCCTTCACATCCTCCCAGGTTCGCTTCAGCAGCACGGGATCATTGGCGAGGCCGCGCCAGAAATTGTTGACGAAATCGGATTTGCGCGTGGCGCGGATGTCGTCGAACACCGCCCGCGCGGTGGGAATGGCGGCGACCTCGGCATCGGTGAGCAGCTTTACGGTGGCCATGAGGGACTCCAGAAGTGAATCGGGGGGCGGGTCTTCAGACCCGGCTCTCTTCTTCAGAGGACGGTTGTTCCAAAAGCCGGGTCTGAAGACCCGCCCCCCGATTATCCCAACCGATCCCCGCTTGCCGCATCGAACAGATGCAACGCCCGGTCGTCAAAGCCGATGCCGATCTTCTCGCCGATCTCGCGCTGGAAATCCTTGTCGACCTTCACGGTGACGGTGGAGGAAGCGCAGCGGCAGGTCACGAGCGAGTGGTCGCCGATCAGCTCGGTGGCGAAGACCTCGCCGGCGAACTTGCCGAGTTCCGGCGTCGTCACCCGGCAATCCTCCGGCCGGATGCCGACGACGGCCTTGGCCGCGCTGGCATGGCTAGGCGTGCCGAAACTGCCAGCGGGCGAGGAGAAGCCACCATCTTTCAATTCGCCCTCGAGGAAGTTCATCGGCGGCGAACCGATGAAGCCGGCAACGAAGAGATTGGCGGGCCGGTTGTAGATGTTGGCGGGCGTATCGAGCTGCTGCAGCACGCCCTTGTCAAGCAGGGCGACACGGTGCGCAAGCGTCATCGCTTCCACCTGGTCATGCGTGACATAGATGGTGGTGATGCCGAGCTCGTGCTGCATATGCTTCAGCTCGGCCCGCATATGACCGCGCAATTTGGCGTCAAGGTTGGAGAGCGGCTCGTCCATCAGGAAGGCGGCGGGGCGGCGGATGATGGCGCGGGCGAGCGCCACGCGCTGGCGCTGGCCGCCGGAAAGCTGGCGAGGATACCGGTCAAGCAACTGGTCGAGCTGCACCTGGCGGGCGACATCCTTCACCGCCGCCTCGATCTCGGCCTTGGGATGTTTGCGCACCGTCAGCGGGTAGGCAATGTTGGCAAACACAGTCTTGTGCGGATAGAGCGCATAGGACTGAAACACCATGGCGATGTCGCGATATTTCGGCAGGATGTTGGTGACGTCGCGCTCGCCGATCCGCACGATGCCGGAGGTGACGGTCTCCAGCCCCGCGATCATGCGCAGCGCCGTGGTCTTGCCCGAGCCCGAGGCGCCGAGCAGCACCAGGAACTCCCCGTCCTTCACATCGAGGTCGAGGCCTTTGACGACATCGACCGCGCCGAACGACTTGTGGATGTTCTGCAGCGTCACTTGCATTCGTTTGATCCGATTTCATGCGGGCGGGATAAAGGCATGGCGCGAGCAACGTCATTCCGGGGCTTCCTAAGGAAGAACCCGGAATCCATGAACCCCGTCCTGTGATGTTCGTGTTCATGGATTCCGGCTCTTCGCTGCGCTACGGCCGGAATGACGGGCGCGTCCTTTCCCTCCACCATCGCATCCTACCCCTTCACCGCACCGACCATTAGGCCCCGCGCGATATGTTTCTGCAGGAAGGCCGCGATGACGATGACCGGCACGATCATGATGACGATCAGCACGGACATGTACCACCATTGCGGGCCGCGGGTGGTGTTCTGGGCCGAGACCAGCACCGGCATGGTCTGCGCATTGGCATTGGAGAGGAAGAGCGCCAGCAGATACTCGTTCCAGGCCAGGATCAGCACCAGCATGAAGGTGGCGGCGAGGCCCGAGCGCACCAGCGGCAAGGCGATGGTGAAGAAGACGCGGAACTTGGAGGCGCCGTCGATCTCCGCACTTTCCTCGAGGTCGAGCGGAATGCCGGCGAAGAAGTCACGCGTCAGCCAGACCACGATGGGCAGGTTGACGGCGGTGTACGTCGAGATCAGCGCCACCTGCGTATCGAGCAGCTTTAGGTTCTGGAACATCACATAGATCGGCAGCACGGCCACGATCGGCGGCATGATGCGGTTCGAGATCATCCAAAACTCAATATCGTTGTTGCCGAGCGCCGCCTTGAAGCGGCGGCCGATGGTGCCGAGGATCAGGAAGAACAGCACGATCGCGGCCACCGTCGCGACCTGCCAGGGCACGGCGAACTGCGTCACGGCCAGGATGATGCCGATAACCAACAGGATGAAACAGATGACGGCAGCGATCTTCACCTGGAAGCGGATGCGCACCAGCGCATAGGCAGCGAGCGAGCCGAACAGCAGCGCCAGGATGGTGCTCGACAGCGCCACGATGATCGAGTTGACATAGGGCCAGAGCGTATTGTTCTGGAACAGCATGAAGTTCCAGGCACCGAGGGTCGGCTTGAAGTCGACGAAGGGGATGTAATAGGGCCCGGCATCGACCTGGATCTGCACCTTCAACGAGGTGACCAGCACCCAGTAGAGCGGGAACAGCACCACGAAGGCCCAGCCGAGCAAAGCGAGATAGGTCAGCGCCTTGGGCACCGGCGCCATCTCGTCGAGGCTGCGGCGCTCGAACAGGCGCTCCATCAGCGAGCGTGTATCGGGAGCCGTGCTCATCACTGATATCTCCTGGTGGGCCGCACCACGAAGTTGAAGAAGGAGACGCAGGTCACCGTCGAGACGAACAGGAGGAGATAGCCGACCGCCGCAGAGCCGCCGAGATCCTGCGTGCGCCAGGCGATGAAGGAATGCAGCGTGAGGGATTCGGTGGCCAGGCCCGGTCCACCGGCCGTCAGCACGTTGGGCATGTCGATGATCTTGAAGGCCTCGATCAGGCGGATCAGCACCACCGTCGCCGCCACAGGGGCGATGGAAGGCCAGGTGATATCCTTGAAGATCTGCCAGGGGCCGGCGCCGTCGAGATGGGCGGCTTCGAGCTGGTCGCGGGGCTGGTTCTCCACCGCCGCCAGCAGCACGATGAACATGAAGGGCGTCCACTGCCAGGTATCGCCGATCATCACCATCAGGCGGGCCGACCAGGCTTCCGTCGCCCAGGACCATTGGCTGACGCCAAGGATCTGGCTGAGCGGGGCGAAGGGCCCCTTCTGCATGTCGGCGAGCATGCGGAAGATGTAGGCGACGCCCACCGGCGTCACCATCACCGGAATGAAGAAGATCACCCGGAACCAGTTGCGGGCGCGGATCGGCTGGGCGCAAAGCAGCGCCAGGCAAAGGCCGAGCAGGAACTGGAAGAACACACCGACGAAGACATAGAGCAGGGTGTTGAGCAGCGTGCCGGGAATGGCGCCGCTGAAGGCCGTGGCAAGCACCACATACCACATGCCGGTGATCAGGCTCGCCGTGACCAGCCGGCCGAGAAAACCGAGCAAGGTGAAGCCCGTCATGGCGAAGCGCACGAACCAGGCCAGCATCAGGGCGACGACGGCCAGCAGCAGTACCCATTCGAGCGGTCCGAGCGCCTTCAGCGTGCCGAGGAAGTGATATTGCTGCACCCCCAGGAAAAGGCGGTTGTAATTGTAGAGCCCGATGAAGGTGAGCTTGAAGCCGCCGGCCGCCAGCGCAAAGCGCGACAGGGAGAGATAGGCCGAGGCGATCAGCGGAAAGATGGCGAAGGCCAGCAGGATGAGCACGGCCGGCAGCACCATGATGCGGCCGGAATGCCGGTCGAGCCACTGGGACAGACGCTCCCGCCGGTCGGTTTCATTGGGGATGGTGACATTGACGGCCATGCTGTGCCCGGTATTGCGAGACATAGCCGGGAACGCGCAGTGACTGGGACCGCGGACGTCCCCGTCCGCCTCTTGGAAACGGTACGGGAGCAGGAAGAGAAGAGCGGACGGGGACGTCCGCGGTCCCAGTCACATCGCCTCTTCAACCGGCCGCGGCGAACAATCGCCACGGCCGGATCTTCGAGCGCTTACTTCGCGCCGAGCGTGTTCTTGTAGAACTTCAGCTGGTCGTCGGTGCCGATCTGGTCGTTGAGGTCCTTCCAGCCATCGGAGATCGTCTTGATGGTGGTGTCCTCGTCGATCTCACCGGCGAGGAAGCGTGAGATCGCCTCATCCAGCACGACCTGCTGATATTTCTGGTTCTGCGGGATGCGCAGGTCCAGGATCATGTTCGGGCTGTTGAGGCTGTCCTTGATGGCGCCCAAATATTGCGCCGCGGCCTTCTCGCTCATGCCGCCTTTCTTCCAGCTGTCATTGTAGGACAGCTGCGACAGGCGATAGGGATTGAAACCGGTCTTGCCGATGGTGACGTCGACATTCGACTGCGCCGGCGCGCTCATATAGGAGAAGAAGGCGTAGGCCGCATCCTTCACCTTGTCGCTCGCCTTGGCATTGATGCCGCCGCTCCAGCCGCCGAAGGCCGCATAGGGTGCATGGCTCACGCCGTCGATGGCATTGGGGCAGCTGTCCTTGGTGCAGGCTTCGAGCTTGCCCGTATCCCAGTTCAGCACTTCCTTGGAGCCAGGCATGATGCTGGCGCCGGTCTTGTCGATCACCTTGGAGGTGGCCGGGTCTATGGCAAGCACGCCGACGTCACCCCAATCGAGGTTGAGGGCGCATTTTCCGGACGTGAACAGCGGACGAGTGTCGGAGACATCCATGTTGAGTTCGTCCGGCGGACCATACTTGGACGACTCCTTCAGGAATGCCAGGGCCTTGCGAAAGGCCTCGTTGTTGACAAGCGGCGTCATGTCCTTGGTGTTGAAGAAGGTGCCCTGCGAAGTTCCCTTCGACTGGGTCATCGCGCCGACCACGTCGGTGACGAACCAGTAGCTCTGGGCATTGCGCTTCTTGGCGATGCAGGAGCCGTAGACCTTCTGGCCATCGACTTCCATGCCGTTCAGCTTCTTGGCATCTTCCAGATATTCGTCCCAAGTCGTCGGTGGCTTGAGCCCGGCCTTGTCGAAGATATCGCTGCGATAATAGAGCATGTGGAAGTCGCCATCGAGCGGCACGAGATAGGTCTTGCCGCCATAGCTCGAGGAGAAGTCGCGGAAGAACGGCGCGATGTCGGTCCACTCGATGCCCTTGTCCTTGGCGACCCGGTCGCCGATGTCTTCCAGATAGCCGCCGGCTACATAGTCGACCATCCATTGCGGCGCGAACACCGCCGCATCGACGGAATTGGTGCCGCTGGCCCAATCGGTCAGGACCTTCTGGTAGAGGTCGGAGAAGGGAACCGCGATCACGTTGATCTTGGCGCCGGTAAGCTTCTCGAATTCAGGAGCACGCCTCTGCAGAGGCTCCTGAATCGCACCGGTCTGCGTCATGACATTGACGGTCACGCCGTCAAATTCGCCAGCAGCGGCAGGCAATGCCGTGGTGGTGAGCGCAACCGCCATGAAGGCAGCGCTGAAAACCCCTGATTTAGAAGCCATCCAATCCTCCCGATTTCATGCTTTTATTGTCGTGCATGTCACTGCAGACGGTCTTGCGGTGTAACAATCCACTGCAGGCGTGGGATTATCCATCGCCGCTGACAAAACGTCAAATGTCGGAGCATTCGTTTTAGCAGTGCTGCTCTCGTCCGGGGGTGCCGGGAAAGGGGCTTCCCAAAGGGCGCCTCGGCGGCGCCTGCCGGATACGCCCCACTCGAACATCTACCTCCCTAAGTCACGTCTAAGTCTCGGTCGCTACGCTCACCAACATTCACTGCACGAATGCACTCGATACTTCCCTGAAGATCGATGTCTTTCCGTTGTGCCGAACCCCGATTGAGGCCAAGATGAGTTCCGCAGGAAATGATGCTGTCTCGTTATCCTTGAACAAGGTTCCAGAGGTCACGCTGATCTTCTGGGCGATCAAGATATTATCCACCACTGTGGGCGAGACCGCCGCAGACCTGCTCTCGATACGGCTCGATCTCGGCCTCACCCTCACCTCCTGGGTGATGAGTGTCGCATTCGTGATTGCCCTGTTCTTCCAGCTCAGGGCGCCGCGCTACACAGCGCCTCTCTACTGGACAACAGTGGTGCTCATCAGCATCGTCGGCACGCTGATCTCCGACAATCTGGTGGACGGCATGGGCATCAGCCTGGTCACCACCTCGATGGCTTTTGGCTTCATCCTCGCCGGCGTATTCGCTGCCTGGTATTCCAGCGAGCGCACGCTCTCCATCCACTCCATCGTGACGCGCCGCCGCGAGCTCTTCTACTGGGCCGCCATCCTCTTCACCTTCGCGATGGGAACGTCGGTCGGCGATCTCCTGGCCGAAAGCATGGACCTTGGCTATGATCAGGCGCTGATGGTGTTCGCCGCGATGATCGGCGTGGTTGCCTTCCTGCGCTATGGCATCGGGATGAATGCCATCCTGTCGTTCTGGCTCGCCTATATCCTGACGCGGCCCCTGGGTGCTTCCCTGGGCGACCTCCTCGCCAAGCCGGTCCTCGCCGGCGGGCTCGGCTGGGGTACGGTAACGACCAGCCTCGTGTTCCTCGCTGTTATCCTGTTTGCCGTCTCCTATCTGGCGATCCGCAAACCAGACGAGATTCCGCTGAACCAGGCGTAGAGCGTTTTGCCTTCAGATCGAAACACCAAGAACCGCAGAACGCATCTGGTGCCAACGCGTCAATCTGGGAATCCGCTCCTGCCTGAATGCATTTTTCTCTAAAGCGTTTTGCGATTTGATAGCATCGGGAAGAATCGCAAAGACGCGTCGAAACAAAGAGTTAGAGCAAAGCAGCGTCTACGCTTAGACGCGCTTTGCTCCAGACCTCGCGGGCTTCGATACGGTTGACGCCCGATGCCACGTCAGCCGCGCGCCTTGGCGCTTCTTCCCGGCATCGATCAACACAGGAATGTCTCATGCTGAACCACGCCATCAGGATCGCGCTGGCGAGTGCCTTCGCCTGCCTTGCCGCCACCACCATCGCCCGGGCCGATTGCGAAAGCGACATGAACCAGCTCGAAAAAGCTTTGCAGACGCCCAATCTGTCTACTGCCGCGAAAGCCGCGCTCGAGGAAGCCAAGACGCGGTCGGTCGCCGCCCTCAAAAAGGACGATGACGCCGCCTGCCACAAGGCCATCGAGACGGGCCTGAAGAAGGCCGGCATCCCGATGCAATAAGGCCCATCCCCCGAACAGAAGCAGCACCCGATCATGGAGACGGGTGCTGCCTTATCTTGTCGTTCGGCCGCTGACAAAACGTCAAATGTCGGGGCATTCATTCCGGCTGTGTTCCGGATAGCCGGCACCAGGCAGGAACTTTACCCGAGGGCACAAGTTTTCAGTGAGAGGTTCGCCTGCGTGGCACGCCCATGGCCGTGCTGTCCGGACATCCCGGACTGTCCATCCCATCCAAACCTGCCACCGCCGAACCCGGCCCCCACAGGTGATGGTATAGCGACATGATCGACAGCATGATTCCCCACGGCGCTCTTGTTCTCATCGGCGATGGCCGGAAGGCCCTGTTCCTCCGCAACAAGGGAGCTCCCGCCCGCCTGCGCTTCGAGGTGGAGGATGTGTTCGAGCAGGACAATCCATCGACCTCCGAACAGGGCACCGACCAGCCCGGCCGCGCCGTGACCGGCGTGGGCACCGCCCGCAACGGTGCCATAGAGGGGACAGACTGGCATCGCCTTGCCGAAGAGCGTTTCGCCGTCGAGATCGCCGACACGCTCTATCGCCGCATCCATGCCGGCCGTCGCGAGAAGCTGGTCGTGGTGGCGCCGCCCAAGGTGCTGGGCGAGATGCGTAAGGCCTTCCACAAGGAAGTCACCGCCTGCATCTCGGCCGAGGTGCCAAAGGAGCTGACCTCCCATCCCGTGGCGGAGATCGAGAAGATCCTCTCGGCGCTGTAGCACAGGAGGCGCGACCGGTTCCCGGGTGCGCAGGCATATTGCCTGCATCTTCCTATCCGACCAGCAAGGCGTTCGTATCGGTGTGCCCATCCACCAAGCGCCCGGTTTCCCAGCGGCGGACAAGATGTCCGCGCACCCCGGCAATCAGGCTTGCACGCGGTCGAGCTCCGGCAGCAGCACCACGCTTTCCTGCTCGTTGGGATCGGTGCGCGCGATCACGGCGCGGCAGGGCTCGGTGTCGCTGAGATTATAGGGCAGATGCGGCATATTGGCGGGAATGTAGAGGAACTCACCGGCGCGGGCGATAAGGTGGTGTTCGAGCTTCTCGCCATAATGCATGCCGGATTCGCCCTCCAGCACATAGATCGCCGTCTCATGGGCCTCGTGCTTGTGCGCCTTGGCGCGGGCGCCGGGCGGGATGGTGACGATCTGCAGGTGGATGGCCCTGGCGCCCACTGTCTCGGCGGAGATGGCCGGCGCATAGGAAAAGCCCTGCTTGCCCACGAAGGCTGCCTGGCTGTGCATCACGGTGCAAACGGGATCCGGGTTCGATCTGGCTGGCTTCTCGGTCATAGGGAAATCTCCGACAGGGGATGGCCGATAGGCTCATTCCCCTCATAGCTCCGCTGCAGTTAGCGCCTCCCGCGTGACCGATCTGTGACTGACGGCGTGCTAAAGCGTTTTGCGATTTGACGGAATCGGCAAGAATCGCAAAGACGCGTCGAAACAAAGAGTGAGAGCAAAGAAGCGTTCACGCTTGAACGCGCTTTGCTCTAGCGTTCGATCAGCATGGAATCGCCGAATTCATGCGTGCGGTAGTTCCAGGCCTCGGCCATCAGGGAGAGACGGTGGAGCAGGACATCATCGGCAAAGGCTCGCAGCAGCTCGAAATGGCTCTCCCCCGGCTGATGCACGCCGGTGACGATCGCATCGACGATGCGGAGCGGCGTGTCCGGCCCGATACGCCCGCGCGCCACGCCTGGCCCGGCGCTGATATGGCCGATGCCGACCGCCGCCGCCTCCAAGGCCCGCACCACGCTGGTGCCGACGGCGATGATGCGGCCACCCGTGTCCTGCGTGCGGGCCACCGCGGCCGCGGTGGCGGCGGGAATGCGATAGCGTTCGTCCAGCGGGAAGCGCCGGTCGAGCAGGGGGTCGCCGGTGGAGGAGATCCCCGCCGCATGGGTGAGGGTGGCAAAGCGGACACCAAGCGTCCGCCAGGTGTCGATCGTGCGCCAATCGAGCGCGAAGCCGGCCGACGGAGCCTCGAAGGCGAAGGGCTCGGCGGCGATGACCGTCCAGACATCCCACAAAGCGAGCGTCTCAGGCACATGGGCATACTGGATCGGCAGGCCGTGGCGGGCGAGGCCGGCGAACAGGCCTTCGCAATCCCCCTCGAAACGCAGCGCCAATAGCCGCGGATGGTCGAGCAGCCCCTCGACAACAGCGGTGAGCGGCCCCAGCGTGAGACGATCTCCAGTGACGAGCGGCGGCGGCAACGGCCGATCCTCCGTGCGGATGCGATGATCGCCCCCGCCGAAGGCCACGGCGACGAAGCGCAGCGGATCATCCGGCGACAGCCAGGCGGCGAGCCGGATCTCGACGGGCGCTCCGCTCGCCTCGTGCCGGCCCTGCAGGCTGGCGGGCAGCGTCGCGGCGTCATTGGCGATGACGAGATCATCGGGCCGGAACAGGAGGCCGAGCGCCTGGCGCGGCAAATGGCGGATACGGCCTCCGGCATCGGCGGCGAGCAGCCTGGCGCCACCCGGATCCGGGCTGTCGGCAACGATCATCGCTGCACCTCCGCCGCGGTGTCGGCATCGAGGGCAGAGCGGATGGCTGTGATGATCTCGGCTGCCGCATCCTCCGGGTGTTTCAGCGTGGCGGGATCGGCCTCAGGCACCGCCAGTGCATGCAGCGGCGTATCCATGTCGCCGGGGTCGAGCGAGAGGAAGGCCACGCCCTCTCCCCTCGCCTCCTCGGCCCAGATCCCAGTGAGATGGCGCAGCGCCGCCTTGCTGGCACCATAGGCGCCCCAGCCGGCATAGGCGGTGACGGCGGCGTCGCTGGAGATGTTGACCACCACCGCGCCGCGCCCCTCGCGCGCCGAGGCCGCGAGAGCGCCGAAGAGAGCCTTGGTCAGCCGGAAGGGCCCGACGAGATTGGCCGCCAGCGCCTGTTCGAGCTCCTCGCATTGGGTGTCTGCCAGCAAGGCGAGCGGCACGGGGCCGAGGCTCGAAGCATTGTTGATGAGGACGTCGAGCCCACCGAGCAGGCCGAGAATCTGCAGGCTGATGGGATGGATGTCCTCCTTGCTGGCAATATCGCCGACGATGCCATGGGCGCTTGTCTCGCTGGCGATACGTTCCACTGCGCCCGGCGTCCGGGCGATGAAGGCCACGTGCGCGCCCTGGGCTGCGAGGTTTCGCACCAGCGCCAGCCCAAGGCCCGACGTGCCGCCGGTGACGGCCACGCGCAGTCCTCGCAGAGGGGTCTGAATGGGCATGATTCGATGTTCCTTCGTTCAACGAAGGTATTGTCATAGAAGTTCAAGTGAACTTGAAGTCAAGAGCCGATCATGCTCTTATTCGCCGATGGATACCGTGCTCCCCATCAGCGAAATCGCGCGCCGCAGTGGCGTCGCGTCCTCGGCCCTGCGCTTCTACGAGGAGCGCGGCCTCATCACCTCGGAACGGGCGGGCTCCGGGCACCGGCGCTATCCGCGCTCGACGCTCAGGCGCATCGCCTTCATCGTCTTCGCCCAGAAGATCGGGCTGTCGCTCGAGGAGATCGGCGCGGAACTCGCCAAGCTGCCCGAACATCGCGTGCCCTCACGCGAGGATTGGCAGAAACTCTCGGGCGAATGGACGAAGCGCATCGACCAGCGCATCGCCGAGCTGCAGCGCCTACGGGCCGGTCTCAGCGAATGCATCGGCTGCGGCTGCCTGTCGATCGACCGCTGCCACCTGGCCAACCCCGCCGACGAGGCCGGCCGCCGGGGGCCGGGCCCGCGCAATTGGGTGGGGTAGGCAATGATCTGGACTCCAGCCGGAGCGGGATGGCGGGTTCGTTGAATCGCAATCCCGCTCCAACTCTTTGTCTTAGCGTCGCACCGCCTCACACCGCCGACGAGTTCCAGCACGCCGGCGAACCAGAACACGCTGAAGGTCGACCGCATCGTGTCTGTGGGCGAGCGGACAATACGGATGACGACGGGGACGCTTGGCGCTTATTCAGATCCCTGCCCTTGTTAAACGGAGGCATCCTCCGTATATGACCGAAACGGAGCATCCCTCCGTATAACGTCTATGCCAGCACGCAACAATGGCGCGTATCTGGACCAAGAGGACATCATGACACAGGCTTTCAACGCAACCTCCACCACCGACGATGTGTTGGCGGGCGTGGATCTCTCAGGCAAACGCATTCTGGTGACGGGGGTATCGGCGGGTCTGGGCGTGGAGACAGCCCGCGTCCTTGCCGCCCATGGCGCGCACGTGGTCGGCGCCGCGCGCGACCTTGCGAAGGCACAGGCCGCCACCCGGCTGGCTCAAGAGCAAGCGCAACAAAGCGGCGGCGCCCTTGAGCTGATCGCGCTCGACCTTGCGAGTCTGGCAAGCGTGCGCGCCTGCGCCGACAGCCTCACCGCGCAGGGCAAGCCCTTCGACCTCGTGATTGCCAATGCCGGGGTGATGGCGACCCCGTTCGGACACACGGCGGATGGTTTCGAAACGCAGTTCGGAACCAACCACCTCGGCCATTTCGTGCTCGTCAACCGCATCGCGCCCTTGCTGCACGATGGCGCACGGCTCGTCAATCTTGCCTCATCCGGCCATCGCTTTTCCGATGTCGATCTGGACGATCCGAATTTCGAACGAACCGCCTACGAACCCTTCGTCGCCTATGGCCGTTCGAAGACCGCCAATATCCTGTTCGCCGTCGCTTTCGACCAGCGTCATCGCGGGCGTGGCGTACGCGCGGCAGCGGTGCATCCCGGCGGCATCCACACCGAACTCGCTCGCCATATGGATCCAAGCCAGCTCCAGGCGATGGTCGATCAGCTTACCCAGCAACTCGCCGCCGAAGGCAAGCCTCCTTTCCAGTTCAAGACGATTCCGCAGGGAGCGGCGACGTCGGTCTGGGCTGGCGCGGTCGCTCCCGCGGAAGAGATCGGCGGCCGCTACTGCGAGAATTGCCATGTCGGCCGGATCGTCCCGGATGACGCGGTGATCAGCGCGATCAGCGAAGGCGTGCGCGGCTATGCTCTCGACGTCGCTCATGCCGATGCCCTGTGGGCAAAGAGTGAGGCGATGGTGGGCGAACGCTTCTGAACCGTAAAGGCCTGCAGCATCGGGCGCCGCCCCCCGGCGGGCTCACGGGTTCGCCCCGGCAATCCAGGAACGCCACCCCTGGCCAAAGTCGCAACTGGATGCCCGGGACAAGCCCGGGCATGCCAAAATCCACGCCTCTCTCCACCAGGTATCGCTTACCCGTGCGATATCTCAGCTCGTCAGCATCACGGCCTTGACATCCTTGTCGACGTGAGGCTCGAACTTGCGGAAGTTCTCGGCGAAGAGGCCGACCAGCCTCTTGGCCTGCGCCTCATAGGCAGCCTTGTCGGCCCAGGTCTTGAACGGGTCGAGCACATGCGTCGGCACGCCGGTGACCGCCGTGGGTACCTTGAAGCCGAAATGGCGATCGGTGCGGAAGCCACCGCCTGCCAGAGTTCCATCGAGCGCCGCGGACAGCAAGGTACGCGTCCACTGGATCGGCATGCGCCGTCCGGTTCCATAGGCACCGCCCGTCCAGCCGGTGTTCACCAGCCAGCAAGTCACCTCGTGCTCGAGGATGAGTTCGCGCAGGAGCTTGGCATATTCGGCCGGATGGCGCGGGATGAACGGGGCGCCGAAACAGGTCGAGAAGGTCGGCTGGGGCTCGGTGACGCCCCGCTCCGTTCCGGCGACCTTGGCCGTGAAGCCTGATAGGAAGTGATAGATCGCCTGGTCGGGCGAGAGCTTGGCGATCGGCGGCATCACGCCGAAGGCGTCGGCCGTCAGCATCACGATGGTCTTCGGCTGGCCGCCGCGCCCTGTCGGCGAGGCGTTCTCGATGAAGTGCAGCGGGTAGGCGGCGCGGGTGTTCTCGGTCCAGGCCGCGCCATCGAAGTCGATCCGGCGCGTCACCGGATGCATGGCGACGTTTTCGAGGATGGTGCCGAAGCGCTGCGTGGCTGCATAAATCTGCGGCTCGGCGGCGGGATCGAGCTTGATGGTCTTGGCGTAGCAGCCGCCCTCGAAATTGAAGACGCCGTCGGGGCCCCAGCCATGCTCGTCGTCTCCGATCAAGGCGCGATCGGACGAGGCAGAGAGCGTGGTCTTGCCGGTGCCCGACAGGCCGAAGAACACAGCGACATCGCCATCCGCGCCAATATTGGCGGAGCAATGCATCGGCATCACGCCCGCCTCGGGCAGGGTGTAGTTGAGATAAGTGAAGACCGATTTCTTCATCTCGCCGGCATAGGCGGTGCCACCGATCAGGATGATGCCGTTGGTGAGATCGCAGGCGATCACCGTCTCCGAACGGATGCCGTATTTGGCGGGATCGGCCTTGAAGCTCGGCAGGTCGATGATGGTGAGGTCAGGCCAGAAGCCGACGAGGTCGGCGGCGGGCGGACGGATCAGGAGATTGCGGATGAAGAGGCTGTGCCAGGCATATTCGGTGTAGACGCGGACATTGATGCCATGGGCCGGGTCGGCGCCGCCGCGAAGATCCTGGACATAGAGTTCCTTGCCGGTGGCGTGCCAGAGCATGTCGTCGAGCAGCTTGTCGAAGGCCTGCCGGGTGATGGCGTTGTTGTTGTCCCACCAGACCTTCTCCTCCGTGGCGTCCTCGCGCACCACGAACTTGTCCTTCGGCGAGCGGCCGGTGTGGCTTCCCGTGTCGACGACAACAGCACCATTGGGGGAGAGCAAACCTTCGTTTCGGCGGATGATTTTTTCGACCAGCGCGGCTTCGTCGAGATTAGCGAAGACGGCGGCCAGATTGTTGAACTGAATCGGCTCCGGCGTGGCGGGATTACCGCCTTCGATGATCTTGAACGTCATCGTCTTCTCCTTGCACTGTGTGTCGGGACTCCTTCCCGTCATGATGGACCATCATGCATATTCCAATCCTGGAGCAAAGCGCGTTTAAGCGTAAACGCTGCATTGCTCTAACTCTTTGTTTCGACGCGTCTTTGCGATTCTTGCCGATTCCGCCAAATCGCAAAACGCTTTAGCGTCCATTCGCCCTCCCGGCGATGCCGGCACCCTTTTCCTGCCATAGTGGGCAATCGCTTCAGGTTAGTTTGGCGCTTTCCTCGCCGTCATTGCGAGCGCAGCGAAGCAATCCAGGGGTCGAAGGGCAGTGTCCGTTGCCACTGGATTGCTTCGCTGCACTCGCAATGACGAATGAGGCTGTACTACACCCCATCATCTCTGGCGTTTCGCTAACCCCGAGTGATTGCCCTGGGACGCCATCGCCTCCCCTTGCGAGCGAGAGGCGGAACCGCTTTGATGGCGGATTGGGGAGCCGGCGCAGAAGCGTCGCGTCCAGCCGTCGGCAGGGAGATGACAGGTCAGCCATGGCAAGCGTTTCTCCGATTCTGGTCGACCGGCTGCTGGCGATCTCGCGCGCCCTTGCCGGGCACACCAACCCGGGCGAGGCCTTCCGCGCCACCGCCGTCGAGATCGGCAAGCTGATCCCGCACGACCATATGGACGTCGCCGTGCTCCTGCAGGAAGGCGCCAGCCATGCCTGCTATGAGGCGGGCTATCACACGAGCTGGAGCAGCCTCGCCGAGCAGCCGCTGCCCACCAGTCGCAGTCCCGTCCGCGCGGTGCTGTGGGGCGATATGCCCTACCTTCTCGCCGCCGACGCCGTCGCCGATCCGCGCTTCCATTTCGACGGGGCCCTCGACGGGCCGATCTACTCCGCCGAATTGCGCAGCCGCATCGTGGTGCCGCTCAGGGCGCGGGGCGAGATCGTCGGCGCCCTGAATATCAGCCGGCACGACCGGGACTGCTATTGCCTCGAGGATGTCGACGTCGCCCAGCAATGTGCCGACTTCATCGCGCCCTACATCTTCGCCCTGCTGCAGGCAAACGAGGCGCAGCGGGCCGTCCTGGCGGAGGCTGAGGCTCGCAACCGGGAAGAGCTCCTGCGCGTCGGCGCCTCCAGGCTGACGGAGGGCATGGAGCGTGAGCGCCGCCGTATGGCGATGGACCTGCACGACCAGACGCTTGCCGATCTTGCCCGTGTTGCCCGCCAGATCTCCGCACTCCGCAGCCAGGGCGTGGCGCGGGCGGGGCAACTGGCGGACCTGGAAGCGGAGGTCGTCAGCTGCCTCACGGAACTGCGCCACATCGTCGACGACATGCGCCCGAGCGTGCTCGAACTCTTCGGCTTTCGCGACGCCGTCGAGGCCCACCTCAACCGCAGCGTCAGCCGCGCCAAACCGCCGATCGCCGTCGGCATTGTGGATAGCAGCGACGGTAGCGCCGACGACCTGCCGGAGACCACGCGCACCGCCCTCTACCGGATCGCCCAGGAAGCGATCAACAATGCCGTTCGCCATGCCGACGCCGGCCGCATCGAGGTCCATATCGGCTCGACGTCGGCCGAACTCGTGGTTGCGGTGATCGACGACGGCCGGGGCTGCGATCCGCCTGCCGCCGTCGCTTCCGGCGGCGTCGGCCATATGCGCACCCGTGCCGCCCTCATCGGCGCGCGCCTGGAGATCGGGCGCGCCAGTCGCAAGGGCGGCACACGGGTGGAGATTGCCATCGACCGCAAGGCCGGCGACGATGAAGCGGCACCGCCGCGGGTTGAGTCGGCCGAGGCCGGGCAATGACGGAGAACGATGCGATGCTGGTGATGATCGCCGAGGATGACGGATTGCATCGCAGCTTCGCCCGCGGCATCGTGGAGCAGCTCTGGCCCGGCGAGGTCGAGGTGATCGAGGCTGCCGATGGCGACGGCGCCATCGATCTTGCGCTGAAGCGCGAACCACCCTGCGTGGTGCTCGACCTGCAATTGCCCAAAGCGACGGGCATCGAGGTGGCCCGCACGATCTGGAGCCGCCGCGCCGACACCCACATCCTGTTCTGGTCCAATTTCGCTGATGAGGCCTATGTCCGCGGCGTGGCGCGCATCGTGCCGCCCGGCTCGGTCTACGGCTATGTCCTGAAATCGGCCTCCGAGGAAGGCATGCGTTCGGCGCTTCGCGGCGTCTTCCGCGAGGGGCATTGCATCATCGACCGCGAGGTGCGCGGCATCCAGCACCGCGTCCATGACCGGCTGGAGGGCATCACGGACACCGAATATGAAAGCCTGATCGACATCGCGCTCGGCCTCACCGACAAGGCCATCGCGCATCGCCGGGGCCTGTCGACGCGCGGCGCCCAGAGCCGCATCCAGCATCTCTACGACAAGCTCGGCCTCGCCACGGTTCCAGGCGACGGGACCTCGGTCTTCAATTCGCGCACGCGGGCAATCTATCTGGCCCTGGCCCGCGGCCTGATCAATGTCGATGCCCTTAAGCGCGAACAGAAGCGCTTCGATGACTGGCTACACCAGGCGGGGGATCTCGGCGATGATTCCTGATAACCAAAGGCCTTGAGGTTTGGCTTGTCATTCCCGGCCGAGCTTCTCGCGAGCGTAGCGAGAGAGTGCGAGGGGAAGGGAATCCAGGGGCCTACAGGCGCGGAACTTTTGGCCCCTGGATCCCCTTCCCGGGCCTTCAGCCCGCCGGGGATGACAGCCTCATTCTGCACCGGCGCGTCTACGGATAAGATCGCCGACATCAGCTGGCCTCTGCATGAATACGCAACACCGACTGTGCAAACGCACAGTCGATCTTGTCGCTTGCCTCGTATCGACACGGCCCCGGCGCGCCTAGCCTCGACTTCAACAATCAAGAAGTTCGGGGAGACGCCAATGCCTTTCGTCAACATCCAGATCCTCAAGGGCCATCCTCAGAAGCGCAAGGACGAGATCGCGCGCCGCGTTACCGATGCGATCAGCGAGGAGACCGGGTTGCCGAAGGAGGCGATCTGGGTGGTGTTCGAGGATGTGGCCGCGCCCGACTGGTATGTCGGCGGCAAGACTGTGGCCAAGTCCGAAAACTGAAGACCATGGCCGTGCAAACCCGCCCGACAGGCTTTGCCGACATTGTCGGCGATGCGAGCCTGGAGACATTGGCGACCGGCTTCGGCTTCCTCGAAGGCCCGGTCTGGCACCCTTATGAGAAGTGGCTGGTGTTCAGCGACATCCCCAACAGCCGGATGTATAGCAGGAGCCCGGCCGGCGTGGTGGAGATCTTCCGCGATCCTAGCAACATGGCGAACGGCAACACGCTGGACCGCCAGGGGCGGCTGCTCTCCTGCGAGCACGCCACCAGCCGCGTCACGCGGACGAGGCCTGACGGCAGCAGCGAGGTTCTCGTCACCCACTATGGCGAGAAGGCGCTCAACAGCCCGAACGACATCGTGGTGGCCGCCGACGGCGCGATCTATTTCACCGACCCCATCTATGGCCGGCGCAGCTATTTCGGCGTCCCGCGGCCGCAGGAACTCGCCTTCCAGGGCGTCTACCGGCTCGACGCCGCCGGCCTCACTTTGCTGGCGGACGATTTCGCCCAGCCCAACGGCCTGTGTTTCTCGTTGGATGGCTCCCGGCTCTTCGTCAACGATACCGCGCGCGGGCACATCAGAGTGTTCAGCGTCGAGGCCAGCGGTCATCTTGGCGGCGGGGCCGTCTGGGCGGAGACGAAAGGCGATGGGCCGGGGGCGCCCGATGGCATGAAGATCGACAGCTGCGGCAATCTCTATTGCTGCGGGCCCGGCGGCATTCATGTCTTCGACCCGTCCGGTGGTATAGTGGGCGTGATCGCGACGCCGGAACCCTGCGCCAACTTCACCTTCGGCGACGATGACTTTCGCAGCCTGTTCATTACCGCATCCAGCACCTTGCACCGCTTGCGGGTGCGCGTGCCGGGACTGAGACTGTTCTGAGCCGACAGGGTCGGCCCAGCTCCAAATGACCTCCGGCCGAACCGGCGGCGAACGGCGCTCCAGCGCCACAACTGAAGCTGCCGGCAGCCACGCCGGCATGACGATCAAAAACGGGAGGATGTCGAAATGAAGAAGCTACTTGTCCTGAGCGCGCTCGCGAGCGTTCTCGTCGCCACCACGACCCTTGCCGACACCAGCGGCAAGAAGATCGCCTTCTCCAACAACTATGCCGGCAATTCCTGGCGCCAGGCCATGCTCAAGAGCTATGGCGCCGTCACCCAGAAGGCGGTTGCCGACAAGGTCGTCGCCGCGGCCGATGTCTTCACCACGGCCGACAAGGAAGTGCCGACCCAGGCCGCGCAGATCCAGAACCTGATCCTGCAGGGCTATGACGCCATCGTCATCAATGCCGCCTCCCCGGATGCGCTCAACGGCGCCATCAAGCAGGCCTGCGACGCCGGCATCGTGGTGGTGTCCTTCGACGGCATCGTTACCGAGCCCTGCGCCTATCGCGTGGTCGTCGACTTCAAGGCCATGGGTAATGCCGAAGTCGCCCAGATGGCCAAGTTCCAACCCAAGGGCGGCAACCTCCTGGAGATCCGCGGCCTCGCCGGCACTTCGATCGACGATGCCATCCATGCCGGCATCCTCGAGGGTGTCGCCGCCAATCCGCAGTTCAAGATCGTCAGTTCGGTGACCGGCGACTGGGACCAGACCACGGCACAGAAGGCGGTGGCGACCGTGCTGCCCTCGCTGCCCGACATCATCGGCGTGGTGGACCAGGGCGGTGACGGCTATGGTGCGGCCCAGGCCATTGCCGCCGCCGGCAAGCCCCGCCCGACCATCATCATGGGCAACCGCCAGGATGAATTGCAATGGTGGAAGGAGCAGAAGGACAAGGATGGCTACACCACCTGGTCCGCCTCCATCGCGCCGGGTGTGTCGAGCCTTGCCTTCTGGGTGGCCCAGCAGGTGCTGGACGGGCGCAAGGATATCCCGCACGATCTGCTCGTGCCCTATCTCGCCTTCACCCAGGAGAATTTCGAGGCGGCCCTGCCCACCATCGAGAAGGGCGGCGTCGCCAGCCACGAATACACCCAGGACGAAGCCCAGGCCGCCATCAAGGCGAACATCAAGTGAGACTGCGGTCCTCGGTGCAGTATCGACCACTAGAGCAAAACGCGTTTATGCTTAAACGCATTTTTGCTCTAACTCTTTGTTTCGACGCGTCTTTGCGATTCTTGCCGATTCCGTCAAATCGCAAAACGCTATAGTGAGCAAGGAGCGAGCGTGCCGGCCGAGGTAAGCAGAACCATCATCAGGCTGGACGGCGTCGAGAAGCATTTCGGCGCCGTCCGCGCCCTCGACGGGGTCGATTTCGCCGTCGCCGAGGGCGAATGCATCGGGCTTGTCGGCCATAACGGCGCCGGCAAGTCGACGCTGATGCACATGATTGCCGGCACGCTCTCGCTGAGCGGCGGGCGCATCACCGTCGGCGATACGGTGGAGGACTCCTATTCCATCCTGCGGGCCCAGCAGCGTGGCATACGCTGCGTGTTCCAGGAACTCTCGCTCTGCCCCAACCTTTCGGTGGCGGAGAACACCCGCGTCAGCCACGCCGCGCTTCGGGGTTTCGGCTGGCGGCACCGGGCGGCGACCCTGATCTCCGCCAAGCTCGACGAGATCTTTCCCGGCCACGATATCTCGGCTTCCGACATCGTAAGCGATCTCTCCATCGGCCGGCGGCAGATGGTGGAGATCGCGCGCGCCTTCACCGTCACTGACGAGCCGCTCGACCTCGTCATCCTCGACGAGCCGACCTCCTCGCTCGATGCCCAGACCGCCGGCCAGTTGCTTGCCTTCGTCCGGCGTTTCGTCACTGGTGGCAAGAGCTGCATCCTGATCTCCCACATCCTCGGCGAGGTGCTGGGGAATACCGACCGCATCGTGGTGATGCGCGACGGCAAGGTGGTGGTTACCGACGCGGCGAAATCCTTCAATCGTATCAGGCTGGTGGCGGCGATGGGCTCCGTCGAGCCGCGCCAGAAGGCCGCCGCCGCGGCTGCCATCGTGCGGACGACGAGCCTCGAACGGGTGAGGGCCCGCCCGGAACGCCAGACCGATGGCGAGGAACTGGTCGCCCGCGAGGGCGAGATCATCGGACTTGCCGGGCTCGCCGGCCATGGCCAGACCGATCTACTCCTGGCCATCTATCGTGCCGCCGAGCGCCGCCGGCCCGGCATCAGCGTGACCGCGCCGGTCGCCCTGGTGGCCGGCGACCGCCAGTCGGACGGCATTTTCCCGCAATGGTCGATCGCCGCCAATATCGGCATCCGCTCGCTGAACCGGCTGCGCAGCGGCCTCCTGATCTCGCCGCGCCGCGAGGCCGACCTTGCGCAGGACTGGCAGAAGAAGATCAAGATCCGCACGCCCGACATGACCAACAACATCCTCTCGCTGTCCGGCGGCAACCAGCAGAAGGCGCTGTTCGCCCGCGCCCTCGGCTCGGACGCGAAAATCGTGCTGATGGACGACCCGATGCGCGGCGTCGATATCGGCACCAAGCTCGAGGTCTACGACCTCGTGCGGGAGGAGGCGCAAAAGGGCCGCACCTTCCTGTGGTACACCACCGAAACCGACGAGCTCGACAATTGCGACCACGTCTATGTCTTCCACAATGGCCGCATCGTCGCCAACCTGGCGCGTTCCGAATTGACGGAAGAGCGGATCATCCACTCCTCCTTCAGCGAGGCAGGCTGAGATGACGATGCCTGCCGTTCACGCCAATCCAGGAAGTGCGGCCGCAAGGCGCATGGCGCGGGCGCGACTGCTGCGCACGCTGCTGCCGGCGCTGTCGCTCGCTCTCGTGCTCATCGCCATCGCCTGGCTCAATCCGCGCGCCATCAGCTATTTCGGTTTCAACCTGATGTTGAACCTGGCGATCCCCATCGCGCTCGCCACCATCGCGCAGATGTTCGTGATCGCCAGCAACGAGCTCGACCTGTCCATCGGCACCTTTGTCGGCTTCGTCGCCTGCGTCACCGCGACCTGGCTGCGCGACGAGCCCCTGCTCGGCGTCGCCGTTCTGATCGGCGGCATCCTTGTCTACGCCGCGCTGGGCGCGCTGATCCATCTGCGCAACCTGCCCTCGATCGTGGTGACGCTCGGCATGAGCTTCGTGTGGCAAGGGCTCGCCATCCTCGTCCTGCCCAAGCCCGGCGGCAAGGCGCCCGACTGGCTTCTTGCCCTCGTCGGCTTCAAGCCGCCCTTCGTGCCCTTCCCGATCCTCGCAGCCGTGCTGATTGCGGTGATCGTGCATTTTGGCCTGATGCGCACCTCCTATGGCGTGATCCTGCGCGGCTCGGGTGGCAATCCGGCAGCCATCGCGAAGGCCGGCTGGTCCCTCCTCAAGATCAAGATGTGCCTGTTCGCCCTGACAGGCCTGTTCGGCGTGCTCTCCGGCATGGCGCTGATCGGCATCACCACCTCGGCGGACGCCAATATCGGCAATGGCTACACGCTGCTGGCGGTGGCCGGCGTCATCCTCGGCGGGGGTGAGTTCGTGGGCGGCCGCGTCTCGCCGATCGGCGCGGTGATCGGTGCGTTGACCTTGGCGCTCGCCGCCTCGCCGCTGCTCACCTTCATGCGCATTCCGCCGGACTGGCAGGTTGCCGCCAATGGCGCCATCCTCATCATCGTGCTCGCCGCCCGGGCGCTGATCAGCCGCAGGGAGGGGTGATCGTGGGGTCCCTGAAGCTTCTCACGGAAAAGCCCTGGCTGTGGTCCTTCGTCGGCGCCCTCGCCGTGTTCCTGGCGACGATTGCCTTCACCGGCGGCTACGGTGCAGGCGGCATGGTTACCGCCGCCCTGGCGCTGGCCGAATTCACGGTGATCGTCGGCGTCGGCCAGATGTTCGTCATCACGCTAGGCCCCGGCAATGTCGACCTCTCGCTGCCGGCCAATATCGGCCTCGCCAGCGCCGTCGCCATGAAGGTGATGGACGGCAGCGACTCCATGGTCGCCGTGGGCCTGCTCGCGGCGCTGGCCTGCGGCATGGCGATCGGCATGTGCAATTACCTGCTAATCTGGGCCCTGCGCATTCCGCCGATCATCGCCACCCTGTCGGCGAGCTTCATCATCCAGTCCGTCGACATCAGCTATGGCCGCGGCCTGCAGATCAAGCCGCCGCCGGGCTTTGCCGACTTCACCAACCTGCAGGTCCTCGGCGTTCCCGTCCTCGCCATTGTCGTGATCCTGTTCACGATCCTCGCCGCCATCGTGCTCCAGCGCATGATCTATGGCCGCTCCGTGCTGGCGATCGGGCAGAACATGCGCGCGGCCTGGCTGGCAGGGGTGAAAGTCGGGCGCATCCGCTTCCTCACCTACACGCTCTCGGGGGCGCTGGGCGGCATCGACGGCGCCCTGCTCGCCGGCTATTTCCGCGGCGCCAATGTCGACCTCGGCAATGAATATCTCCTGTCCTCGCTGGCCGTGGTGGTGATCGGTGGCACCTCGGTGGCCGGCGGCAAGGCCAACATCCCCGGCATCTGGGGCGCCGCCCTCTTCCTGGTGCTGCTGCTCACCATGCTCAACACCTTCGGCGTGAGCGCCGGCGTGCGCCTGGTCCTGACGGGAGCGATCATCGTGGGCGTGATCACGGCGGCAGGCGGGCAGAAGGCGCAGAGGTAACCCCGATCACGGTAGCTGGAAATCCGAGCCATCGGGCAGCTATCCTTGGAGAGGATGTGGCAAGCCCTTCCGGCTAACCCCAAGAACAACAACGATATCATCGTATCGCTTGGCTACCAGTCCCGCACGCAAACCGCAGCCGAACTGCAAGACACGGCGTCTCCCGGGTAGCTTTGAACAATGAAGATTGCCTAAAGCCAAAATTGATTGAGAGTGCTGGCAGATCTGCGCTTACATCAGCTGAAATTTTGCTCGAATTATCTGCGACGCACTCGCAACCATCGCCATTCGCTCACATTATGTGAGACGATAGCAGACCTGTCGGGAAACTCGTTCGCATAAGTAGGGGTGCCGGAAAGATTGGGAGTTCTGCGAAAGATATTGCTTCTCAATATTGACCGTAATCGTGTCCACAATCGGCGCGCTCCAGCAATCGAATGAATATTCTCTTTCAGATTCACGCCGAGAGCATCGAAATCAGCAGCGTCTCATTGAATTGGAACTGAGGAATATCTTATGTTGGATCAATGGGATAACTTTTTTGTCATGGTGGGCAGCGGCGCGGCGGCGCTTGCAGGGTTGATTTTTGTCGCGATGTCGATCAATCCCGAAAGTATTATCCGAAACACCACACATAAGAACCGGGCAATTAATATGCTATCGGGCTTCAGCGCGATTTTCATGGCATGCAGCCTTGCGCTTTTGGGAAAGCAATATCTTATAGCACTCGGCTTTGAATGGCTTTTCCTCTGGATCATCGCAACAGTCATATTTATAAGAGGTTATACTATAGCTATCAGAGCAGGGATGAGTTCCATTGGGTTGAACGCGCCGCGGCTCGCGGGTGGCACAATGTGTTACCTTGCTGAGGTTGTAGGCGCAATTTTACTTATTCTCGGATATAGCGCAGGACTTTACATCGCAGGTGTTGCAACCATTGTCTTGTTCGCCTTCCTCATTTCGGGCGCATGGCTCCTTATCATCGGCATCTACGAAGACCCGGCTGGGTGATGAGTTCCACCCCGGCTCTTCTGTCCATCGATGCACATGGCCGCGCGCTTTTGTGACAAGCCGGAATCGGACTTACGCACTGTGGCGTATGGATCAGGAATTGCGTGAAAAGGAGCACTTATTCTCCGACGCTTCCTCAGGCACGGCCCTCCTCGTCGTCCTCGAAGCCGAGCCCGATTGCCGCCAATCCCTCGTCAAGCAGGTCGGGAAGGTTTGGCGTGCCCACCAGATAGTTTCCGAGGTGAGGATTGAAAGCATCCCGCGCGGCAGCCAGGGAACGAGCATCCGACCATTCGTCGGCGCCGAAATTGGTGGTTCGATCTGAAGGTAAGACGCACTAGGCAGCGGCTTCCTCGGCCAACTCCACGCCATAGTCCTTGAGGACCGATCTGACGCGGGCAATCTCCGCTGTGAGGATATTTTCCAGGCCCGATACCAGCAGGGCCGTAATTTGGGGCCTCACGGCGCGCTCCGTCGGCCGATTGGACTTCGTCGTGTAGATCAACCGAAATTCCGGTGTCTGGCGTATTTCCTTGAGGGTTAGTTCAAGCTCATCCAGTTCCTCGAAGAGGCCGGCGATACGAAGAAAATCTTCTCTCTTCATGGGAAGGATCTTTCGTTGACGGCTCATTCGCGTCTGGATTGGCGTCGAATGTCCATTTCCGACCGCGTCTCTTTCGACGTGATAACTATGACGAGGTATCGAAGTTCCGCCGCCGGTGGAAACCTCGACCGCGTACGGAACACCTCCGCCTTGTCGGCGTTGAACTCGCGTCAACCATCAGGTCGCAACGCGTTGCTTGGACAATTCATGACCTTGATCTCCGGGCGGAATGGAGCAGAAGTGAGTCCGCACGAGATCCCGCGTACGACGCCGGATTCCCAGATGCCGCCAAGCTTGTTCGGCTTTGTCATCCGGGTCTCCGGCAAACATCAGATCTGGATCGGGCTGCTGGCGGTCCTGTTGTTCATCGCGGACACGGTCCCGCTCGAAGTGCAACGACGCCTTGTCAATTCCGCGGTCAAGGGCGGCGACTTCAAGATCGTGCTGATGCTGGCGATCTTGTTTGCCGTTCGCGCTTTGGTGCAGGGCCTCCTCAAGATCGGTCTCAATCTCTATCGCAACTGGGCCGGGGAATCCGCCGTGCGATGGCTTCGCAACGAGATCTCGCTCGTCGCCCAGCAGCCCGACTCGGCGCTACCCTCCGGCAAGGCAGGCGGGGTCGAGATCGCCATGGTCGTCGCGGAGGTCGATCCGATCGGAGGCTTCGTCGGGTCGAGCTTCTCCGACCCCATTCTCCAGTCCGGCGTGCTTATTTCCGTCTTCGGTTATCTCATATACCTCCAGCCTCTCATGGCTCTCGTCGGCATTCTGGTTTTCCTGCCGCAATGTTTCCTGGTGCCGTGGATGCAGGGCGCCATAAACCGGCGGGTCGGGGCTCGCATCTGGGTGTTGCGCAAGATCAGCGTGATGCTCGTCGATACCGTCAGGCGCGACGAGAGCACCAACCATTCCCAATCCCGGCGTGTCGACCAGGTCTTTCGTCTGAACATGAGCATCTACAAGCTCAAATTCGCGCTCAACTTCGCGATGAACTGGCTGAGCGCCCTGGGAACGGCGGTCATCCTGGGTATTGGCGGCTATCTCGTCGTCAACGGACAGACAGAAATCGGCACCGTGGTCGCTTTCGTCTCCGGGCTTGCCAAGATCAACGACCCGTGGGGCGACCTCGTGAATTGGTACCGCGACTATCGCGTCATCCAGGCGCGCTATCATCTGGTTGCGAGCGCGATGCGCACCGTCGGCGCGGAAGAAGGGGCGCTTGAGACATCTCGCTCAGCTTCAAAGCCGGAGGGTTGAGTGGTGTCTTGCCGGACATGCCGTGCAAGATCAGCCGTAAGGCAGCCCGGCGTGCACTCCCACACGCCCACCTCGAATTTCCCATCTTCGGAGCTGTAGAGCGTTCTGGCCGCTTCAACCTGGTCACCCGCGATGCATGTGGGCAGGCTCCAGAGAACTGCACCGAGTGGGAATTCTCCCTTCAACCACTCGCGGCTTGGCGGAACAGGCAACCATTGCTATTGAATTCTTCAATAAAAATGAAAGTAATGACGGTCAACGATGTTACTGTTTCGATTCGATGTGAACTTTCGAAACACCACTCATATGGCATTTACGTTACGATATGAAACAGCGATCAGCTCTTAACGCCAGAGAGACTGCAAGGCAATGAATAATATAACCATAAAGAACCGCATTCTGCTAAGCTTTGCAATAATTCTAGTGATTCTTTCCATCATGGCTATCGCCATCTATTATTGGCTTCAGCAGATTGAAAACGAAGCCAACACCTTGGAATCCAGCACGGTGCCGGCGCTCTATTACAGCGCTCAACTACAATCCTCTTGGGCACAGGCCTTTGGCCGCGTTGAGGAATTCGCGCTGCAGGATACCCCGGCGGATCGGGCGCGCGTCGCTAATCAGATTAAGACCAACCAAGAGAATCTGCGTCAGCTGATATCAAAGTACAAGACCACAATAGACACTGAACAGGATCAAAAGAACTACGACACCGTGGCGAATATCGCTAACCAGTTGTTTCCGGCAGAAGACGCGGTTCTACAGCGCGGGCTCACCACCAGTGCGTCAGGCGTCGTAACGGATGTCCAAGCGGATATTCGAGACCACCTGAAAGAACCTTATGCCGATATCGGAACAGCCCTCGGTGCGATGTTCAATTACAACAGAGGCGAATCCGACAATTCAAGCCGGCGTATCGTGGATGCGGTCTACGTGGCCCTCTATGGCTTGGCTATCGGCTTTGCTGCCGCGCTTGTCCTTTCCCTGTTGTGCGGATATCTTCTCTTCCGGGCCGTGATGTCCCCACTCGGCCGATTGCTTGGAACCGTCGACACCCTGCGTCAAGGCGATTTCAGCGAGCGCCTTGATCTCGGCCGGCAGGACGAATTCAGCACGCTGGGCGCCGGCTTCAATTCCATGGCCGACGACCTCACCAATCTCATCGGCCAGGTGCAGAAGTCCAGCATCCAGGTCAACACATCGATCACCGAAGTCGCCGCGACATCGAAGGAGCAGCAGGCGACCGCCCACGAGATCGCCGCGACGACAACGGAAATCGGCGCGACGGCCAAGGAGATCTCGGCGACTTCGAACGAACTCGCGCGCTCCATGCAGGAGTTGTCGGCCGTCGCCGAGCAGACGGCGACGCTGGCCGGAGGCGGGCAGGCAGGCCTGTCGCGCATGGAGGCGACCATGCGGCATGTGGTGGACGCTGCGGCCGCCATCAACGCCAAGCTTGCCGTCCTCAGTGAAAAGGCCGGCAACATCAACCAGATGGTCACCACCATCACGAAGGTGGCCGACCAGACCAACCTCCTGTCGCTCAACGCGGCGATCGAGGCTGAAAAGGCCGGGCAGTACGGACGCGGCTTTGCGGTCGTCGCCACCGAAATTCGCCGTCTCGCCGACCAGACCGCGGGCTCGACCTACGACATCGAGCAGATGGTGAAGGATATCCAGTCTGCCGTTGCCGCCGGTGTCATGGGCATGGACAAGTTTTCGGAAGAAGTCCGCCGCGGCATGTCCGAGGTTCAGGAGGTCGGAGGCCGGCTGTCCGAAATCATCGACCAGGTCCAAGGGCTGGTTCCGCGGTTCGAGGTGGCCAATGAGGGTATGCAAGCCCAGGCGGCCGGTGCCGTCCAGATCAGCGAAGCTCTGGTGCAATTGAGCGAGGCAGCCCAACAAACCGTCGAGTCCCTCCAGCAATCGACCATCGCGATCGATGAATTGAACCAGGTCTCAAGCGGGCTGCGCACAAGTATTTCCCGGTTCAAGCTGAGGGCATGACCGGGTATCGCCACCGACAGGCCGGGGTTGAACGATGCTCTTCCTGATGTTCCATCTGAACAAGGACCGCTATGTCCTCGATGTCGGACAGATCGAGGAAGTGCTGCCCTGTATTGCCGCCAAGGCCATTCCAGGCACGCCGCACGGTGTCGCCGGTGCGATCAACTATCATGGCCGGCCCGTGCCGTTAATCGACCTCAGCCTCCTGGCGCTCGGCCGTCCATCCGCGGAGGTGATGAGCACGCGCACCATCCTGGTCCGCTACCCATCTGCGCAGGGCGAGCCGCGCCTGCTCGGGCTGCTTGCCGAGCGCGCGACTGAAATTCTCAGCCGCAATCTCGATGATTTCGGCCCCTCCGGTATCGATGCCGGGACGCCGGCCTATCTTGGCCCCGTCCTGGCAGACGAGCAGGGCCTCATACAACTGGTGCAGGTGGATGGTCTCCTACCGGCGGAGATTCGCGACGCACTGTTTCAGCAGATCGAAGCGGTGGCGTGATGTCGGACGCCGTCGAGCTGTTCCTCAAGGAGGCGATCGGTCTCCATAGCGGCACAATCGGCTCCTCCGTGATCGATCACGCCATCAAACAACGCATGAATGCCTGTGGGATCACCGATATCCAGATCTATCGGCAGCATCTGGTCACCTCGGATTACGAACGCCAGGAACTGATCAACGCCGTCGTCGTTCCCGAAACCTGGTTCTTCCGCGACCGCGAGGCCTTCGGGGCAGCCGTGCAACACCTTCGAAACACCTCCGACATCAGCCGTCCCAAGCGCATCCTGAGCCTTCCCTGCTCGAGCGGGGAGGAACCTTTCTCCATGGCGATCTCCTTGTTCGAAGCAGGGTTTGGGGCAGAGGATTTCAGGATCGACGCGGTCGATGTCAGCACCCAGAATCTCGAAAAGGCCGAGCGAGCCATCTACGGCCGCAATTCCTTTCGCGGCAGCGACCTTGGCTTGTGTGCCAGCTATTTCGACAATGTCGATGTGGGGCTGCAACCGAACGACAGGGTGCGCGGGCAGGTCGCCTTTACGCGCGCGAACCTGTTCGAATGGGCGCCGGTCCTCGGCGAGCATGGTTACGACGTCATTCTGTGCCGGAACCTCCTGATCTATTTCGATCGCCAGACGCAGGAGCGGGCCCTTCGCCGGCTGGGAGGCTGGCTCGCGCCCAACGGCTTGCTGCTGGTCGGCCCCGGAGAATCCGGCATTCCGACGACCTGCGGCTATGCTTCGGTTCGGGCGCCGAGAGCTTTTGCATTTCGCAAAGCCGACCGACCGCAGATGGCTCCTGCAGCCGTGCTTCCGCTCCAGTCGTCACTGGCGCCGCGACCTGCAGCACCCGCAGGCTCGCCCAAGCCGAAGCCGACGGCCGCTGCAGGCAAAGCTGCGGTGAAGCCCTTCGGCGTGCCGCGAACCGCCATGCCGGAAAGCGCCGTATCGTCCGCGGACAGGGCAGCAGCCAGCCTTGCCGCGATCGAGCGAGCCGCCAACACGGGCAGGATGACAGAGGCAAGGCAGGCCGCCGCCGCTCATTTTGCCGACTTTGGACCGTCGGCCGACATCTTTTACCTGATGGGGCTGATCTGCGACGCGAGCGGCGAGACGAGCGAAGCCATCCAGCATTATCGCAAGGCGCTGTACCTGGCGCCCGATCATGCCGAAACCCTCGCACACCTCGCGCTGCTTCTCCAAAGCCGGGGCGATATCTCAGCCGCCAAGGCCCTCAACAGCCGCCTCGCCAAACTTGAGCAAAGGAGGAGCGGGTCATGACAGCCCCAGCCAAGGCCGAACAGCCAACGCCCGGTTCTGCAACCCTGCCGAACGCCCCGGTCGCCGCCCAAACGGCACGAAGCTTGCTCGACCGTCCCCTGCCCGTCGGATATCGCGAAGAGTGGGCACAGCATTTCGCGCGCAACGACCGAGGCGCCCGGGGAGAGGACGACGCTTCGGAGAAATCGCGCAGCTTCATGATTTTCCGCATCGGAGAGGAATGGCTGGCGCTGCCAGCAGCCATCTTTCACGATGTCGTCGAACCCCGTCCGGTGCACTCCCTTCCCCATCGCCGCGATGCCCTCGTGCTCGGCCTTGTCAATGTTCGCGGTGAACTGCTGGTTTGCGTCTCGCTCGCCCAGCTTCTCCATATCGGGCAATCCGCGCCCCAGGCTCGCTCGACCCGCGTGGACAGACTTCGGCGCATGGTCGTGATCGGGAGCGAACACCGGCGTATCGTATTTGTCGCCGACGAAGTGCACGGCCTCCAGCGCCGTCATGAAAGTAGCCTCCTGACCATTCCAGCGACGGTCAGCAAGTCGGCGTCGGCATTCACCACCGCCATGCTGGCATGGGAGGGTCGGACCGTCGGCTGCCTCGACGAGACCTCGGTGCTGGACATGCTGGATCGGAGCCTTGCATGAGCGGGGAGGATTTCAGCCAGTTCTCGATGCTCGACCTGTTTCGAGCCGAACTCGAGACGCAATCCCATGCCCTGACGACCGGCCTTCTGGCGCTCGAGCGCAATCCGAGCGCGGCCGATCACCTCGAAGCCTGCATGCGCTCCGCGCATTCTCTGAAAGGCGCCGCGCGCATCATCAATTTCATGCCCGCGGTCGCGGTGACGCATGCCATGGAGGAATGCTTCGTCGCGGCCCAGCGCGGGCAGATCCGACTGGGACGAGGCCATATCGATATCCTCTTGAAAGGGGTCGACCTGCTCGCTTCGCTCGCATCGCAGTCGGAACTGGACACCGACGAAGACGCGCCTGAGATCACTGATTTTGTCGATGCCCTGGAGCAGGCCTCGGCGCCCGCACGGACGGAGGTAGCCACGCCTGTTCTGGCGGCGCAGCCTTCGCGCGCCCTTGCTTCGGCAAGACCGGAGCCGGCACGCCCGGAGCCTGTCGAAGCCGGCATTCCGGCTTCCGGCAGCGCGGGGCCGGATCGCATCGTCAGGCTGACGGCAGGCAGTCTCAACCGGCTGCTCGGGCTCGCCGGTGAGGCCTTGATCGAGGCGAGGCGCTTGCGGCCATTCGCCGACAGTCTTGTCCGGCTGAAGCGGCTGCAATCGGATCTCGGCAAGGCATTCGACTCCCTCAACCTCGGCCTGGAGCAGGCCACAGACAGCGAACAGGCCCTGCCGGCGCTTGCCAATGCGAAGCAAAAGCTCGTGACCATGCAGGAATTCCTGGCAAAGCGTCTCGAAGAGCTGGATTCGATCGACAGGCGCGTAACCGACCTTGCCAACAGGCTCTACGACGAGACGCTAGCCAGCCGCATGCGGCCCTTCGAGGACGGCGTCAAACAATATTCGCGCATGGTCCGCGATCTCGGCATGGCTCTGGGCAAGATGGTTCGACTGGAGATCGTCGGCGGCTCGACCACCATCGACAGCGATATCCTGGAACAGCTCGATGCACCGCTCGGGCATTTGTTGCGCAATGCCGTGGATCACGGGATCGAGACATTGGTCGAACGCCTGGCAACCGGCAAGCCCGAAGAAGCCTGCATTCGGCTCGAGGCCCGGCACAGTGCAGGTCGCTTGCAGGTCATCGCCTCCGACGACGGCAGGGGCATCGATCTCTCCGCCCTGCGGGACCGGATTGTTTCCCGGCAGCTTGCAAGCCGGGAGTCCGTCACCAGCCTCAGTGAAGAGGAGCTTCTGGAATTTCTTTTCCTGCCCGGCTTCTCCCTCAAGGCAGAGGTGAGCGATATTTCAGGGCGCGGCGTCGGGCTCGACGCGGTCAGGGCCATGGCCAGGCAGGTCGGCGGTTTCGTCAGCCTCACTTCGAAGCTGGGCATCGGAAGCAGCTTCCAGCTCGAGTTGCCGCTGACGCGGTCGGTGGCGCGCACCCTGCTCGTCGAGATCGACGGGGAGCCCTATGCCTTTCCGCTTGTCGGCATCGTGCGCGCGCTGAATGTGCCGCGCGAGAGTGTCGAACTGGTCGAGGGCCGTCCCCACTTCCGCTTCGAGGAGCGACAGATCGGCCTGATCACCGCGCATGAGGTGCTGGAACGCACCGAATGGCAACCGGAGGGAAGCGAGCTTTCCGTCATTCTCATTGGCGAACGCGACGAGATCTATGGCGTGATCGTCGATCGTTTCGTTGGCGAGCGGGAACTCGTCATACGGCCTCTGGACCCCCGTCTCGCCAAGGTCAGGGATATCAGCGCAGCGGCGCTGATGGATGATGGCTCGCCCGTGCTTATCATCGATGTCGAGGACCTTCTTCGTTCCATCGAGAAGCTCGCTTCGTCCAGGCAGCTTCGCACGCTCAGCCGGGCTTCGGACGACGCCGCACGCAAGCAACGCAAGCGCGTCCTGGTCGTCGATGATTCCCTTACGGTGCGCGAGCTCGAGCGCAAATTGCTCGATCAGCGCGGCTATCACGTCGAGGTCGCCGTCGACGGCATGGATGGATGGAACGCCGTGCGCTCGGATCTGTTCGATCTCGTCGTCACCGACGTCGACATGCCGCGCATGGACGGTATCGAGCTCGTGAAGCTGATCAAGAGTGACGGGCGGCTCAGCGGAGTGCCGGTGATGATCGTCTCCTACAAGGACCGGGAGGAAGATCGCCGCCGCGGTCTCGATGCCGGCGCGGATTACTACCTGGCGAAGGGAAGCTTCCACGACGAGACGCTCATCCGCGCGGTGGCCGATCTCATCGGGGAGGCCAACGAATGACATCGCGAATGAGTATTCGATCATGAGAATTGCCATCGTCAATGATCTGCCCATGGCGATCGAACTGCTCCGGCGCACGCTGTCGATCACGGCCGAGCATCAGGTCGCGTGGATCGCCACAAACGGGCGGGAGGCCGTGGAGGCCTGCGCGCTCGATCTGCCCGACCTGGTCCTGATGGATCTGACCATGCCGGAGATGGGCGGTGTCGAGGCCACGCGGCGAATCATGGCCGCAACCCCCTGCCCGATCCTCGTCGTAACAGCGAGCATCGACGCGAACATTCCCGAAGTTTACGACGCGATGGGCTATGGCGCTCTCGATGCCGTCGAGGTGCCAACGATCAGTGCCGACGGGGGAACATCGGCCCAGGCGCAGCTTTTCCTGACCAAGATCGCCAATATAGCGAGGCTCATCAAGGATAGTCCGCTGGCCGGGGGAAACGGGAAGAAGTCTGCCTCTTCCTTCTCCCTCGCCCGGCGCCTCATTGCGATCGGGGCTTCGGCCGGCGGACCTGCCGCCGTCGCCGCCGTGCTCAGCAAGCTGCCCAGGGATCTGCCGGCCGCCATCGTGGTGATCCAGCACGTCGATGCGCAGTTCGTTCCCGGCCTGGTGACATGGCTCAGCCAGCACACGGCCCTGCCCATTCGCCCCGCAAAGGACGGCGACCGCCTGGAGACGGGCACGGTTTTCATCGCCGCGACGAACGATCATCTCGCCTTCAAATCGACGGGCGAACTGAAATACACGCCCGAGCCCTTGAACAACCTCTACCGGCCTTCGGTGGATGTGTTCTTCGAGAGCGCGGCACGGCGATGGCGCGGCGAGATCATCGCCGCCTTGCTGACCGGAATGGGACGTGACGGCGCCAGAGGGCTCAAGCTGCTGCGCGAGAAAGGGCATCTGACCATTGCCCAGGATGCCGCGACAAGCGCCGTCTACGGGATGCCCAAGGCCGCTGCGGCGATCGAAGCCGCCGTCGAGATTCTGCCACTCGATCTCATTGCTCCCCGCCTCATCCAGGCCTGTGGCCACCATGGTTGAAGGACCCTTGCCCATGTCGGAAGATCCCGATCTCGATCTAGAACTCGTGCCGGCCCCTGCCGACAAATACCTGTCGATGGTCCTGCTCGTCGACGATCAGATGATGATTTGCGAAGCGGTGCGCCGCGCTCTGGCCGGCCAGCCCGAGCTCGACTTCCATTATTGCACCAATCCGCTCGACGCCATCAGGATTGCAAACGAGACCAAGCCCACGGTGATCCTGCAGGACCTTGTCATGCCCGGCATGGATGGGCTCGACCTCGTCCGCGAGTATCGGCAGAACCCGGCCACGCAGTCGGTGCCCGTCATCGTGCTTTCCGCCAAGGAGGAACCGGCCATCAAGGGCGAGGCCTTCAACGCCGGAGCCAACGACTATCTGGTCAAGCTGCCGGATCGTATCGAACTGATCGCCCGTATCCGCTATCACACGCGCGCCTATCTCGACCATGTGCAACGCAACCAGGCCTATCGCGCCCTGCGCGAGAGCCAGCGCCAATTGATCAAGGCCAATCTCGAGCTGGAGCGCCTGACGCGTATCGACGGACTGACCTCCCTCGGCAACCGCCGCTATTTCGACGAGTATCTCAGCCTGGAATGGATGCGTGGGCGGCGAAGGCAAACGCCCGTCTCGCTCTTGATGATCGATGTCGACAACTTCAAGCGATACAACGACTCCTACGGCCATCTTGCCGGAGACGAGGCGCTCAAGCGCGTTGCGCGGGCGATTCAGGACAGCCTGAGCCGAGCGACCGACCTGGCTGCCCGGTTCGGCGGCGAGGAATTCGTCGCAGTCCTGGTCAATGGATCAGAGACGGGAGCCAACCAGATTGCGGAGAAGATGCTCCAGGCGGTCCGCGACCTTCAGATTCCACATGGCGAGGGATGCGTGACCATCAGCATCGGCGTGGCCAACGCATTACCCGGTGAGGAAAACTCCGCCGGAGAATTGCTGCATAACGCAGACCAGGCGCTGTTTCGGGCCAAAATGAAAGGCAGGGATCAGGTCGTGTCCTATGAGTCGCTGGGCGAAAAGAAAGAATAATACCAGCGGCTCCAATTATTGGCTCACAGACGCCGGGGATGACAGGTCAACGCTTAGGGCCGTTGGTATAAGTTCTCCGACGAGCGCCGGGCGAAGATCGGACGGTTGGATTTTGCTGTTGATCGCCTCAAAGAGGGCGTTCAACCAGCCACAGGCAGGGTGACGGGCGTCGACGATGGGAGTGGATAGGAAACGCCGCTCCTACCAGCGCTGGTGCACATAGGGCTTGATGCAGGTGTCGTAGATCGCGCGGATCTCCGCCATCGCCTGTTGCGGGATCGCGGGAAGATCCGCCGCCTCGGCATTCGAACGAGCCTGGGCGGGATTGCGGGCCCCGGGAATGGCGACGCTGACGGCGTCGAACATCAGGATCCAGCGCAGGGCGAATTTCGCCATGGTGGTGTCATCACCCACCAGCGGACGGACCTTCTCGACAGCCTGAAGCCCGACCTCATAGGGCACGCCCGAGAAGGTCTCGCCGACATCGAAAGCCTTGCCGCTGCGATTGAAGAGGCGATGGTCGGTGCTCTCGAACTTCGTGTCCTTCCTGAACTTGCCGGAGAGGAGACCGCTGGCCAGCGGCACGCGGGCAATGATGGCGATGTTCTTTTCCCTCGCCTGTCGGAAGAAATGCTCGCTCGGGCGCAGGCGGAAGGCGTTGAAGATGATCTGGACGCTGACGACGCCCGGATATTCGATCGCCTTGAAGGCCTCTTCGACACGCTCCACGCTCACGCCGTAATTGCGGATCTTGCCCTGCTTGACCAGCCGGTCGAGGCGTTCGAACACCTCCGGATGGTAATAGAGATCGGTCGGCGGGCAGTGCAACTGCACCAGGTCGAGCACCTCGGTCTCGAGGTTCTTCAGGCTGCGATCGATCCAAGTCGCAAGGTTTTCGGCGCTGTAGCCCTCCACGGACTGCGCCGGCAGGCGGCGCCCGGCCTTGGTCGCGATGAACGGACGCTCCCCGCCGCGCTCCCGCATGACCCGGGCGATCAACTGCTCGGAATGGCCGTCGCCATAGACATCCGCGGTGTCGATGAAGGTCACGCCCGCGTCGAGAGCAGCATGCAGGGCGGCCAGGGCGTCCTCGTCATTGATCTCTCCCCAGGCCGCGCCGATCGCCCAGGCCCCGAAGCCGATTTCACTCACGCTGCGGCCCGTCCGGCCAAACTGTCTTGATCGCATCTCGCTCTATCCCAGAATTCAGCCTCTCGCGGCGGGCTTCCATGCCAGCCGGCCCCGGACTTGACATCCACGGGGACGGCTATTATCAGAAAACACGGTTGTCGTACAACCATGTAAGAATGCAAAATCGGATCGGGAGGACGATCGTGAGGAACCTGCTCAGGAAGGGCGCCCTTGCGGCGCTATGCTTCGGCCTGCCTCTGGCGGCCGCGTCGGCACAGGATTCGGGGAACGTGATCAAGATCGGCGTGGTCGCCGCCGAATCCGGCGCCTTCGTTTCCGCCGGCCACACCTTGCCGGCCGGCGTCAGCCTGGCCGTCGACGAAATCAACAAGGCCGGTGGCGTCAAGCTCGGTGACAAGACCTATACGCTTCAGCTGCTGAAGCGCGACGACCGCACGGATATCGCGACCGCCATCGCCGCGACGCAGGAACTGGTGCGCGACGAGAAGGTCGCGGCGATCTTCGGTTCCGAGACGCATGACTTCACGCTGGCCATGGCGAAGATCACCCAGCCCGCCAAGGTCATCCACATTGCGGGCAACAGCACGCTGGCCAAGATCCTCAACCCGCAATCGGTCGCTGCCGGCGGTGAGGATCACTATCTCTTCCAGTCGGAACCACAGGAGTTCCAGCGCTCCGGCTCCACCGCTCGTGGCGTCCTCAACCTGCTGACGCCGCTGGTCGGCCATCCCTTGAAGAAGTCCGTCGTCATCGTAGGCAATGACGCGACGGGCCAGTTCCTGACCTCCTACTACGTCAAGGCACTGAAAGCGGAAGGCCAGGAAGTCCCCGACATCATCTTCTATCCGCCGGATACGACGGACTTCTCGCCCTTCCTCACCCGCGCCAAGGGCCTGAACCCGGACGTGGTGCACTTCTGGTACAATGGCGACTCCACGCTCACCGCCCTGCCCCAGGCCATCGAGCTTGGAGTTGCCCCCAGCTATTTCCTGTTCGGCGTCGATCCAGGCATCTGGAAGCAGCGCGGGCTGAGCGCCGACGTTCCGGTGGCCATGAGCTGCGTACCGCTGTGCTGGGGTGAATCTTCGAGCGACAAGGCCAAGGATTACTTCCAGCGCTACTTCGCCTCCGGCGCGCCGAAGGGCGTCACCTCCTCGGTGTCGCTGCTCTACTACGACTATGTCCACTTCCTCGTCGATGCCTGGGAGAAGGCCGGCACGACCGATCCGGACAAGACAGTCGCCGCCATGGAGGAGCTGCATTACAAGGGTGTCGTCTCCGATGACCTCTCCTTCAATCCCTCGCATCAGGTAACCCATGCGACGGAGGTTTGCGCCGCCGCGCCCAATGGTGACTTCAAATGCTCGATGCAGCAGCCTCCTGCCGACGCACCGCAATGATCGCCTGACATCGGGACGGGGCCGCTGCCTTCATCGAGCGCCCCGCCCTCCATCCGCCTGGCGGATAGACCAAGCAGACGGAAGACGGCCTTGGACATTCTGGTACAGCAACTCCTCAACGGGCTTTGCATCGCCAGCGTGATCACTCTGATCGCGGTTGGCGTGACGCTCATTTTCGGATTGACAGGCATCATCAATTTCGCTCATGGCGAATTTCTGATGGTCGGCAGCATCATCACCTGGCTTGCGGTGAGCAATGGTCTCGTCTTTCCGCTCGCCCTGGTCCTCGCGATTCTTGCCGTGGCCTTGATGGGCCTTGTTCTCGAGCGGGCGCTGTTCCGTTTCACGCTGGAGCGGCCCACCAACGGCTTCATCGTGTCGCTCGGCCTGATCGTCGTGCTGCAGCACATCGTCATCTTCTTCTGGGATCCCAACCAGAAGAGCATCCCCCGGCCGCTCACCGGCATCTGGAATGTCGGCGGGGTCCGCATCGCCTCGGTGCGCGTCATGGTGATCCTGGTGACCATCGCCGTCGTCGCCCTGACGATCGCCATGGTCACCCGCGGCCGCTACGGCCGGGCTTTGCGCGCCAGCGTCGAGGATCGCGACACCGCCGCCCTGATGGGCATTCCCGTGCGCCGCTACATCACGGGCGTCTTCGTGCTCGGCAGTGCGCTCGCGGGCCTGGGCGGCGCCCTGCTCATCGCGCTCTTTCCCGTCACACCCTTCACCGGCGGCACCATGGTCATGAAGGGTTTCGCCGTGGCGCTGATCGGCGGCCTCGGCAATCTGACGGGCGCCGTCGTCGCCGGCCTCATCCTGGGCGTGGTGGAAGGTTTCAGCGCCGGCTACGGCCTCTCCCAATGGACCGATGCCTATTCCTTCGGCCTGATGATCCTCGTTCTGCTGTTTCGGCCGAATGGCCTCTTCGGCGGCACCAGTGGCCCGAAGATGGCCTGATACCATGAAGAAATCCGTCTCGCCCCTCCGGTCGTTGCTGCCCGCCCTGATCGTGCTGGCACTGCTGGCGCTCGTGCCCTTGTTGTCCCCGAGCAATCGCCTGCTGTCGCTGGCCATCTCCGCTGGGATCAACATCGTGGCGCTCTACGGCCTCTCGGTGTTGTTCGGCCAGACAGGCATCCTCTCGATGGGCCATGCCGCGCTGGTCGGCGTCGGTGCCTATGCAGCCGCCTTGCTGGCCCGCGACTTCGGCGTCGGCTTCTGGGTGGCCCTGCCCTTCGGCGGCCTGTTCGCGGCGGTGGCCGCCGCTATCATCGGCATTCCCTCGCTGCGTGTCAGCGGCCACCATTTCGTGATCATGACCTTCGCCTTCGGACAGTTGCTGACCATCATACTCACCAATGGCGGCGACTATACCGGTGCGGCCACCGGCCTCGACCTGCAGTTCCCGGTAACCCTGTTCGGCCACCCCATCGACGATTTGCCCTTCTACTACACCCTGGTGTTCGCGATGGTCACCGTCAGCGCCATCGCAAGCTGGGCGATCATCAACTCGCCCTATGGCCGTACGCTGCGCGCCATCCGCGAAAACGAGAAGCTCGCCGCCTCCCTCGGCATCAATGTCGGGCGCCACAAGATCGGCGCCTTCATCGTCAGCGGCGTGTTCGCCGGCGTCTCCGGCGTGCTGCTCGGCTACTTCCTGCGCCACATCTCGCCGATGCAGTTCGCCTCCTTCCCCAGCATCTATCTGGCGCTCATGGTGATGATCGGCGGCGCTCGCCTGCTGCTTGGGCCGATCGCCGGCGGCATCCTCGTGTCCTTCCTGCCGGAGATCATGAATCTCGATCCTGTGGAATCACGCATCCTCTATGGCGTCTGCCTGATCGCCGTCATCCTGCTCCTCCCGAACGGCGTCATCGCCGGGCTGATGGCTGGCTGGCGCGCCCTTTTCGGCCCCTCCCGCAATGGCAGCGGTGCGCCGACCGCCGCCGGACAGACTTCCGGAGCCGAGCGATGAGCGCCATCCTGGAAATCAGGGGCCTTCGCAAACAGTTCGGCGGTGTCACCGCCCTCTCGGGCGTAGACCTTGCCATCGAGGAAGGAGAGATCCTCGGTGTCGTCGGCCCGAACGGCTCGGGCAAGACCACGCTTTTCAATGTCGTCACGGGCGTCCACAAGGCGACGGCGGGTAGAGTCCTCTGGCGGGGGCGCGACATCACCGGTCTCGCCGCCCATGAGATCTCGCGCGCCGGCATCGGCTATACCTTCCAGCAGGCCATGGCCTTTCCCGGCCTGTCGGTAATGGAGAATGTCCGCATCGCCTGCGAGCATGTGCGCCGGACGGATGGCTCCTATCCCTGGACGACGCCGCAGGCGCTGCTCGATTTCGTCGGGCTTTCGGCGCTGTCGGGAGACGAGGCCAGGATCCTGCCTTTCGGCAACCTGCGCCTGCTCGGCATCGCATTGGCTCTCGCGACCCGACCGTCCCTGATCCTGCTCGACGAACCGGCCGCCGGCCTCAATGACCGCGAGACCGCGACGCTCGTCGGGCTCGTCAGGCAGTTTCCGGGGCATGGCATCAGTGTCTGCGTGATCGACCACGACATGAAGCTGATGCAGATGCTCTGCAAGCGGCTGGCGGTGCTCGATTTCGGCTCGAAGATCGCCGACGGCCCCACGCAGGAGGTGCTCAACGATCCGAAGGTCCTGGAAGTCTATCTTGGAGCTGCGTTGTGACGCTTCTTTCCGTCTCCAACGTCACCAATGGCTACGGCGCCACCATTGTCGATCGTGACGTCTCGCTCACGCTGGCCGACAATGAGATCGTCACCATTCTCGGGCCGAACGGCGCAGGCAAGTCAACCCTGCTCAAGACGATCGTGGGCCTGGTCAAACCGCGCATCGGCAGCATCTCGCTCAATGGCGAGGACGTCACCGGTCTTGCCCCTGATGCCATGGCCAAGCGCGGTGTCGTACTCGTGCCGGAAGGCCGGCGCATCTTCGCCGACATGACCGTGGAGGAGAATCTGCGGCTCGGCGCCTATGCCCGCCGCGATGCGACCGGGGTCGACGCCGACGTGCGGACAATGGAACGGTTCTTTCCCATCCTCGCGACAAAGCGCCGGCACAAGGGCGGCTCCCTGAGCGGCGGGCAGCAGCAGATGCTTGCCATCGCGCGCGGCCTGATGGCGCGGCCGCGCGTGCTGCTGCTCGATGAACCCTCGCTCGGCCTCTCCCCCCTGCTCGTGAGGGAGATCCAGGCCATCATCCTCGATATCGGGCAGCGTTTCGGCGCCTCCGTGCTGCTCGTCGAGCAGAACGCAGGCCTGGCGCTTTCGGTGGCATCGCGCGGCTATCTCATGCAGAACGGCCGCATCGCCATTTCCGGTCCCATTGGCGAGCTTCGGGATATGTCGCTCATGCGGGAACTCTATCTGGGCGGCATCACCGAAAAGATACCATGAGCGATCCGCAATTGCCGGCGCCGGGTGTTGCTACCTGGACAGGCCCTCGTCACGCAGGCTTTCGAAACGCGCGGCGCTGCGAGACAGATGGTTGCGAAGCGCTTTCCTCGCCGCAGCCTCGTTGCCGTCGCGGATCGCGGTGAAGATTGCGTAGTGCTCCTTGCGCATCCGCGTGGTGTGCCGCTGGCGTTCGGCGTCGGTCATCCTGTCCAGCCGCATCCATTGGCGCGGAACCATCGACGTACCGAACGTATCGAAAAGCCGCCCGTAATAGGAGTTTTGCGTGGCCACCAGGATCGAACGGTGGAAGGCATAATCTTCCTCGGCGCCATATCCACCCTGCTGGATGGCGCGGTCGAGCGCGTCCAGGCGCTTCTGCATGCGGGCAATGTCATCGGGCGTGCGCCGGAGGGCCGCCAATCCTGCCGCCTCATATTCGATGCCGATCCGCAACTCCAGCACGCGCAGGACTTCGTCGATCGACTCGAGATCGGTCGGAATGATTGAAAAGGAACGCGGATTCGGATCGTTGGAAACGAACGCCCCCAGCCCCTGCCGCGTTGTGATCAACCCCTTTGCCCGCAAGGTCGCCAGCGCCTCGCGGACGATCGTGCGGCTGACACCGGTCGCCTCCATGATCGCCTGTTCGGTGGGAAGGCGCTGGCCGGGTTTCAGGTCGCCGGATTCGATCTGGGCTATCAGGCGGTCGGCGAGCCCGCTCCGCAGATTTGGCGTCTGCTGGATCGTGTTGAAGACTGCGCTGTCCCTGTCTCTCATGCCGCTCGAAGCCCGCCCGCTGTCCGACAACCAATATTGTCAACGTAGCTACCCTGCGGCAGCCCAAAAAGCAAAGCCATGCTTTGCACGGGACAAAGACGAGGCAGCGGTATCGACCAGTCAGAGCCAGGCAATTGGAGCGCTGACTTGATGATAGGAACCTATCCGGATTGCTCGTCGGCAAGGCCTACACGGCCGGCGGCGTTATGGAGATGGGCGCGCATGGCGTCCTGGGCTTCGTCGGCATCGCCGGCGGCGATGGCGTCGAGGATGCGCTGATGCTCGCCGAGCGTCACGGCGGCGAGGTCTTCCGAGCGCTGCTGGTTGCCGGAGGCGAGGATGCTCTCGCGGACTTTCTCGGAAACGAACATGAGAAATTGCACCATATAGGCGTTGCCAGTGGCGGCAGCGACCTTCTTATGGAATTCGAGATCGGTCTTCAGCCACGTGACGCTGCCATAGGGCGCTTCCCGCATCGTCGCGAGCGCCCCCTCCAGGGCCGACAGATCCTCCTCGGTCCGGCGCCTGGCGGCAAGTGCCGCCGCCTGAACCTCCAGGATGCCGCGCAGTTCGAAGAGGGAGCGGAAGGCGTCGCCCTGCTGGAGTGCCTCGAAATCGATGGTCAGCACGGTCGCATTGGGCTCGTCGGCCACGAAGGCGCCGCGGCCCTGCTGCGACCAGATGCGCCCTTCCGAGCGCAGGCGCGCAATGGCCTCGCGCACGACGTTGCGGCTCACCCCGAAGGTCTGCGCGAGTTGCTGCTCCGTCGGCAGCTGGTCGCCGGATTTCAGCCGGCCCTGCGCGATCTCGCGGGAGATCGAGCTTGCCACCAAGGTCGAAAGATGCGGCCCCCGATTGACCTTACCGAGCTTCAGCGTCATTCCACACCCCCTGCGCGCTTGCCAAGATCCGCCCCTCGCTCAGCAAATGCTTGGGATCGAAAGCGTCCTTGATTCGGCGGGAAAGTTCCAGCGTCAAAGGATCGGCGCGTTTGAGGAAAGCGGCCTGCTTGACGCGGCCGATGCCATGCTCGGCACTGATCGAGCCGCCATGCCTGTCGACGATGTCGAAGATCACCTCCTCGGCGGCGTGAAACAGCCCGTCGAAGTCGGCTGGCGGCATGGTTTCGGGTGGCACGATGTTGAGATGGATATTGCCGTCGCCGACATGGCCGTAGGTAACGGCGATGGCCTCTGGCAGCATCTGCGCGAGTGCGTCGAGCGTGTCCGTGACGAAAGTGGCAAGGCTCGATATCGACACCGAGACATCCGTTCGAAGGTAGCGCCCGCCCCGGCCCTGCGCCTCCACCATCATTTCGCGCAAGAGCCAGAGCCTGTCGGCCTGGGCTCGGCTCCCCGCGATGACACCGTCGAGCACGAGGTCGGAAGCATCGGCAAGGAAGCCCTCCAGCAGGCCCCTGAGGTCGACCCTGCCCGCTGCGGAGGCCTCGATCAGCACATAGACGGGGTAGGCCTCGCCGAGGGGATCGTGCAGATCATCCCTGGCGTTGAGGGCGATCTCGATGCCGCCGCGCAGGATCAGCTCGAAGGCCGAGAGGAGATCGCTGCATTCGCGCCGTGCCCGGGCGTAGAGCTGCATGGCGGCGTCGACGGAGGCGAGGCCGACAAGCGCGGTCTCGACCTGCGTCGGCTTTGGGAAGAGCTTCAGGGCAGCGGCCGTGACGATACCGAGCGTCCCTTCGCTGCCGATGAAGAGCTGCTTGAGATCATAGCCGCGATTATCCTTGCGCAGGGTTCGCAGGCCATTCCAGACCTGCCCGTCGGCAAGCACGACTTCGAGACCGAGCACCAGATCGCGCGACATGCCATAGCGCAGCACGTTGAAGCCACCGGCATTGGTGGAGACATTGCCCCCGATACGGCAGCTGCCCTGCGCGCCGAAAGTGATGGGCAGGATGCAATCGGCGGCCTCGGCTTGGCGCTTGGCATCCTCCAGGATGCAGCCCGCCTCGACGACCATCGCGAAATCGATCGGATTGACCGAGCGGACTTTGTTCATGCGCTCGAGCGAGACGACGACCTCCCCGCCGGGATAGCTCGCCACGGCGGCGCCCACCAGCCCGGTCAGGCCGCCCTGCGGCACCACATGGATCTGCTGCTCGTAGCAGCAACCCATCAGCAGGCTGAGCTCTTCCTTCGAGCGCGGTCTTGCGACCGCCAGCGGGCGCCCGTAATGGTCGCCGGACCAGTCCCGGCTGTAGCGCTCCAGCGCCTCTCCATCCGACAAAAGCAGATCCGCCGGCATCGCCGCGAACAGAGCCGCGAGCGCTTTTTGCTGGGACGGCGGAAGGGCATTCATTCGGAAGCTCCGACTGGAGGGGAAAACATCTGGACAATTGGACTGCTTGCATGGTTATCATACAACGCTGGCTTGGAACATCAAGAGCAGAGGGCCCCTCCCGCGCCCTGCTTTCCTAAAAACCAGTGTGAAAACGACAACTTGTAGGAGGATCCGTACGATGACCGATGCGTCCGGCCAATTTCGAATGATGCATACGATGATCCGAGTCTTCGATCTCGATACGTCTATCAAGTTCTATACGGAGCTGCTCGGCATGAAGCTGCTGCGCAAGGAGGAGTTCCCAGGCGGCCGCTTCACCCTCGCCTTTGTCGGCTACGGCCCCGAGGAGAACAGCACGGTGGTCGAGCTGACCTACAACTGGGACCAGGCGACGCCTTATGAGATCGGCACCGGCTTCGGCCATCTCGCCCTCGGGGTCAACGACATCTATGCCGTCTGCGGCGCGCTGGAAGAGCAGGGCGCAAGGATTCCCCGCCCTCCCGGCCCGATGAAGCACGGCACCACGCATATCGCCTTCGTCGAGGATCCGGACGGTTACAAGATCGAGCTGATCGGCCTCGACACCATGAAGTGACGCCCGACCCATCGGGGAGCCGCGCCTTCAAGCCCGGCCCTCCGTCCTCCCGTTCCCTTTGCCACCGCTCCCTCATTTGATGATGGCGATCTTGCTGCGGTCGATTGTGATGGCGACGGCCATGACGAGCACGGCGCCGAAGACGATGTTCTCGGCGAAGATGTTGATCCCCACGAAAGTCGTGCCGATGCGCACGATGGAAATGATCAGCGCTCCCACCGCGGTGCGTGCAATGCCACCGAGACCGCCGGTGATCGCCGTCCCTCCGACGATGACGGCGGCGATCGCCGGCAGCAGCAGCTGGTTGGCAAGGACCGGCGAGCCGCTGGAGAGGCGCGCGGCGAGGATCGTGCCGGCAATGGCGGCGAGCATGCCGGAAATGGCGAAGGCGATGATCTTGGTGCGGTCGACATTGATGCCCGCCGCGATGGCGGCCGGCTCCCCGGCCCCGATGGCCATGCTGTAGCGCCCGAAGCGCGTATAGCGCAGACCGACATAGGCCACGATGCCGATCACTGCGGCGATGATCACCACCGTCGGCAAGCCGCCGAGGCTGCCATTGATCCAGGCCGTGTTTTCGCGACCGCCTTCCTCGATGGTGATCGCCCGGCCGTCCGCGACCCAGAGCGCAATGCCCGCCACTACGCCGCCTGTGGCCAGTGTCGCCACGAACGAGGGCACCTTCAGCCGCACATGCACATAGCCGCTGAGCAGGCCGAAGGCGAAGCCCGACAGGATGGCGACAGGAAAGGCCAGCAAGCCGAGGCGCGGCAGGAGCTGCGCGAGGATGACGCTGGCGAGCGAGGCCACCGACTGGATCGACAAGTCGATGCCGCCGATCAGGATCACGAAGGTGACGCCGGCGGCCAGGATGAAGAGCACCGCCGTGTTGGAGAGCAGGAGGAGGAGCGTATCGCCCGTCAGGAAGCCTGGCGCGGCGATCTCGATGACCAGCACCAGCGCAACCAGCAAGGCGACGGGAATGGCGCCCTGCAGCCATCCGGTGGCCAGGAGGGTCTTCAGGCTGTTGGTTCGCTCCATGACGTACTCCTCAAACCACGTACTCCTCAAACCATCGCCCGCACGAGTTCGACCTGGTCGGGCTTGTGGCCCGGGGCCGCGTCGAAATGGGCTGTCACCGCGCCGTCGCGCATCACCAGCACGCGGTGCGAGAGGCCGATCGTCTCCTCCAGCGTGTCGGAGATCAGCAGGATCGCCACCCCCTGGGACGACAGCTCCCGCACCAGTTCGTAGACCTCCTCCTTGGCGCCCACATCCAGCCCTCGGGTCGGATGGTCGAGGACGAGGATGCGCGAGCCCGCGGTCATCCAGCGCGCCAGCACCACCTTCTGCTGATTGCCGCCGGAAAGCTTGCGGCAGGCGATGTCGGGGCTGGGAGCCTTGATGTGGAGGCGCTTGATCCACTCGCCGGCCAGCCGCCGCTCCAGGCCATAATTGATGGCGCCGCCGCGCATCACCGAGGAAAGGTCGGCCAGCGAGATGTTCTCGGCGATGGAAAGGAACATCACCAGCCCCTCGACGCGCCGCTCGCGCGGGATGTAGCCGATCTGCTTGCGCACGGCCTGCTCGGGCGAGCGGAAATGCACCGCCTCGCCCTTGATCCTGAGCGTGCCGGAGGTGTGGGTGAGGAAGCCGCCGATGGTGCGCGTCACCTCCTCGCGGCCGGAACCCACCACGCCGGCGATGCCGACGATCTCGCCGGCGCGGATCTGCAGGTCGACACCGCGGAAGACGCCCTCGACACCAAGCCTGCTGGCATCCACCACGATTTCGCTGCGTGGCGGGACTTGCTTGTCTTCCTTGTAATAGGCCGCCTGCAGGCCGCGGCCGACCATGATCTGATGGAGCTGCGGCGCGCTGACGTCGCGAGCCTGATGCTCGGCGACCACCTGCCCGTCCTTCATGGTGTAGACGCGGTCGGAGACATGCAGCACCTCCTCGAGGCGGTGGGAGACGAAGACGAAGCTCGCGCGCGATTTCAGGGACCGCACCCGGCTGAACAGCATCTCGATGTCGCTGCCGCCGAGGACCGAGGTCGGTTCGTCGAGCAGGATCACCAGGGGACGCGAGACTGCCTCTTCCAGCGTCAGGGCCTTGGCGAGTTCCACCATCTGACGCGCGGCGAAGGTGAGCTCGGAGGTGCGGGCGGCCACGTCGATGTCGACGCCTACCTTGGCAAGCTGGCGCCGCGCCGCAGCCCGCATCGCCCGCCAGTTCATCAGCCCGAAGCGGATGAACCGGTCCTCCTGGCCGAGATAGATGTTCTCGGCGACCGAGAGGTTGAGTAGCAGGGACTGCTCCTGGAAGACCATGCCGATGCCGTGCCCGGCCCCGTCACGAGCGCTGCGGAGCTTCACCGGCTGCCCGTCGAGCAGGAGCGTGCCGCTGTCGGGCTGGTGCGTGCCGGCCAGGATGCGCATCAGCGTCGACTTGCCGGCGCCATTCTCGCCGATCAGTCCCACCACCTCGTTGGGCCGGATATCGAGGGAGACCTCCCGCAAGGCGGGAACGCCGGCGAAGGATTTGCTGATGGCGCTGGCTGACAGCAGGGCGGTCATTTCACGATCCTCAGGCGCAGGCGATCGAGGGAAAGGGCGACGGCCGCGATGATCATCAGGCCCTGGACGGTCTGCTGCACATAGGGCGAGACGCCGAGCAGGATCATGCCATTGCCGAGGACGGTGACGATCAGCACGCCGACGAGGGTGTTGATCACGCCGCCCTCCCCGCCCGTCAGCGCTGTGCCGCCGACGACGACAGCCGTGACGGCGGCAAACAGGCGCCCGTCGGCGATCACCGCATCCGAGCGGCCAAGCTGGGAGGCGGACAGCACGCCGGCCACCCCGAAGAAGAAGCCGGCAAGGCCGAAGGCCATGATGCGCACACGGCGCAGATTGATGCCCGACAGCTCGGCGACATCCTCGCCGCCGCCGATCGCCATGATATGCCGGCCGAGCCGGGTGAAATATTGCACGATGCAAGCCAGCACGAAGGCCCCAAGCGCCACCCAGACCGCCAGCGGCAGGCCGAGGAAGCGCGCCAGGGCAAGGTCGCGGATCGAGGGATCCATCAACCTGACGGCCGACCCACCCAGCATGTAGACGGAGACGCCGAGGCCGATGAACCAGACGCCGAGCGTCGCCATGAAGGAGGGAATGCGCAGATAGGTCTGGATCACCCCTGTGGTGAAGCCCATTGCCGTGCTGGCCACGATGGCGGCAAGCACGGCAAGCCAGCCATAGGAATTGCCGTTCAGGTCATTGGCGGCGAGCAGCACCGTGACCATGGCCGAGATGGAGAGCGAGCCTTCGACGGAGAGATCGATGCTGCCGAGCAGGATGATGAAGGTCAGCCCCATGGCAAGCGTCAGCGGCACGGCCGCCGAATTGGCGACACGCACCAGGTTGCGCAGCTCGATGAAGTTCGGATTGGCGATCGCAATCAGGATGCACAACGCGATCAGGACGAGGGCCGGTGCATAATTGCGCCAGCGCTTGAGATTCAGCCTGCCGGACAGGCGGCTCGCAAAGGCCGGCATCACACCTTCCCGCTCGCTTTTCGCGACAGTTTTAAGGTTCTCGGCATCGATGGTCAAAAGAGAACACCTCGCTACGCCATCTGAAAAGGCTGGCGGACACGAGGCGCCCGCCAGCAGTAGGCCAGTCGCGAGAGGAAGCACCGCTGACGGCCAGACAGAGAGTTAGGGCAAGATCTGCCCTTAAGAACGGATCGGGCCGACGACACGGCCCCACAGGTCGCTCCAGTCCAGGGTGGGATGGGAGTCGATATTGGTCTTGTAGTAGTCCTCGACATTATCCTTCGAGATCAGCACGGCTTTGCCATAGAACTCGCGGTGCTCCGGCGGTTCCTTGGCCGGATCGATCTTCTTTTGCAGCGCCGCCAGGCCGATGGCGAGGCCCATGCCGCCCTGCCAGAAGGGGTCGGAGGTAACCGTGCAGGCAAACTCGCCCTTGCGCACCGCATCCACGGCCGCCTTGATACCGTCGACGCCGACCACCGGCACCTTGCCGGCAAGGTTCTCGGAACGGAGGGATTCCAGGGCGCCGGTGCCCATGTCGTCATTGGCGGCCCACACGCCCTTGACGTCATCGCCGAAGCGGGTCAGCAGGTTGCCGGTGAGGTCATAGGCTTCCGAGGATTTCCAGTTGGCGACCTGGAAGTCGAGCAGCTTGATATTCGGGTTGGCTGCCAGCGCGGCATCGAGGCCCTTTTTGCGTTCGATCGCCGCCGTGTTCGAGATCTGGCCGCCAAGGGCGACGATGCCGCCGGAGCCGCCCATCGCCTTGAACAGGATCTCGGCGATCTGCTTGCCGCTGGCGATGCCATCAAACTCGATATGCGAGACGTAATAGGGGTTGAGGTCGCGCGGATGCAGGTCATCCGGCTTGTTCCACTGCGTGACGACATAGGCACCGGCCTTGGCGCATGACTCGACGATCGGCCGGGCGTCCGGCGTGTCGTTGGGGTCGGAATTGAGCACCATGTTACCGCCCGTCTTGGCAAGCATGGCCTTGATGTCGGCGATGCCCTTCTCGCTGTTGCCCTCGGAGACGAGCGTGACATGGTCGAGGCCGATGGCGGAGGCAAAGGCCTCGGCACCGGTCTTCCAGACGGCGTGATAGGGGTTCGAGAGCGAGCGGATCGAGGTGACGAGCGTGGGCTTGTCGGCCGCGAAGAGCCGGCTGGGCAATGCGGCGACCGTGGCGCCGGCCGCGACGGTGGCGAGGAACGAGCGGCGATTGAGGACGCCGAAACGCGAACTGACCTTGTCGATCATGAAATACCTCCCGTTGAATGGCCCCCGGAGCTGCTGCCATCGCTGTTTCGCGACATTCCGATCAGGGCGATCTTGTTGAAGAGATTGTACGACAACCCCTCAAGACGGCAACCGTACTCTTTCTCTCTGTGATGGGCAAGAGGCTTTGGGTCTGGAAGACGACCTGGGTTGGAAAAGACAGGGAATTCCGCTAGTTGACAGCTCCATGCCTAGGCAGAAACGGCAAGCTGACGAGGCACAATCAGGAGCATCCATCTCGCGGCCGATATCACCCCTATTTGCAGACCCGGCGTTTTCAGGATGACAAACCGGCTGACCGGCTGCGACAGTGCATGGCAGACCGCGTCCCTACCGCGCCATCCACCCGCCATCCACGGGGATAATGGTGCCATAGACATAATCCGAGGCGGATGAGGCCAGGAACACCGCCGCGCCGCCGAGATCCGCCGGGTCGCCCCACCGTCCCGCCGGCACGCGCGCCAGGATGGCCGCGCTGCGGTCGGGATCCTCGCGCAGGGCGGTGGTATTGTTGGTGACGAAATAGCCGGGCGCGATGGCGTTGACATTGATGCCCTTGCCCGCCCATTCGCAGGCGAGCAGCCGGGTGATGCCGGCAAGCCCGCTCTTGGAGGCCGTGTAGGACGGCACGCGGATACCGCCCTGGAAGGAGAGCAGCGAAGCGATGTTGACGATCTTGCCCCTCCCCTGTCCGATCATGTGGCGGGCGGCCGCTTGCGACAGGAAGAAGGCCGTCTTCAGGTTGACGGCCATCACCGCGTCCCAGTCTTCTTCGCTGAAGTCGATCGCATCGCTGCGGCGGATGATGCCGGCATTGTTGACCAGGATGTCGAGGCCGCCGAAGGTCGAAAGCGTCTCTGCAACGATGGCCTTCACCGGTGCGATGCTGCCGAGATCGGCGTGGATGGCATGGAAGCGGGCACCCGCCCCCCGCACCAGCGCCTCGGTCTCGTCCATGGGTGAGCGTCCGACGGCAACGATCGCCGCCCCCGCCTGGCCAAGGGCAAGCGCAATGGCCTGGCCGATGCCGGTGTTGGCGCCGGTGACGACGGCGACGCGGCCGGTGAGAGAGAAGGGGTTCGCCGCCATGCTCACCTCAGATCGCCGATGGCGACATGGTCCATGTCGGTGAAGCTCTTGTTGTCGCCGGCCATGGCCCAGATGAAGCTGTAGTTCTTGGTGCCCGCGCCCGAATGGATCGACCAGGGTGGGGAGATGATCGCCTGCTCATTGGCCACCAGCATGTGCCGCGTCTCCTGCGGCTCGCCCATGAAGTGAAAAACGCGCTGGTCGGCATCGAGATCGAAATAGAGATAGGCCTCCATGCGCCGGTCATGAGTGTGGCTGGGCATGGTGTTCCACACGCTGCCCGTCTCCAGCATGGTCAGGCCCATGGTGAGCTGGCAGGACTGGCAGACCTCCGGATGGATGAACTGGAAGATGGCACGCCTGTTGGCCGTGGCGGCGTCCCCGGGCGCCAGGTGCCTTGCCTTGTCGCGGGTGAGGAGCACCGTGGGGTGGTTGGCGTGAGCCGGGGTCGAGACGAGGTAGAATTTGGCCGGCGCCGCCGCATCCACGCTTTCAAAGCGCACCTCGCCCGCGCCGCGGCCGACATAGAGGCAGTCATATTTCCTCAGTTCATGAGCATTGCCATCGACGACAACGCGGCCGGCACCGCCGATGGCCAGCACACCGAGTTCGCGCTCGGCCAGGAAGGTCTCCTGGCCGACCGCCTTCGGTGCGGTCAGGGTCAAACTTTCGCCGAGCGGCATGGCGCCGCCGATCACCATGCGGTCATAGTGAGAATAGGTGAGGCGGATCTCGCCATCGGCAAACACGGTCTCGACCAGGAAATGGCGCCGCAGCGTCTGCGTGTCGTATCCGCGCACCGCATCGGCATGCGAGGCGTGCCTGACGTCGATCTTCATGGAATGTCCTCTCAGTTTCTCAGCTCAATCGGCGAGATCGGTCCGATCTCCTGCTCGGCGGCCAGGATGGCGCGCTTGCCGAGGCCGGATTTGACGATGCGGATCAGCTCTTCCTCGCTGGTCTCGGAGGTTGCGGCATCGAGCACGATCTCGCCGGAATGCAGGAAGTTGATGCGGTCGCAGACCTCGAAGATCTGGTTGTAATTGTGCACGATCAGCACGACCGAGACTTCGCGCTGGCGTCGCAGATTCTGGATCAGGCCGAGCACATGGGCGCTTTCGCGCACACCGAGGGCGGCGAGCGGCTCGTCGAGGATCAGGACGGTGGGCGAGGAATAGATCGAGCGTGCCACGGCGATGCACTGGCGCTGGCCGCCGGAGAGCATGTCGACCGTGCTGTTGACGCTCGGAATGGCGATGCCGAGTGTGTCGAGATAGGAGCGCGAGAGTTCGCGCATGCGTTCATTGTCGAGAAGGTTGAAGCCGAGAAAGCGCCGGCGCTGCTCCCGACCGAGAAACATATTGTGGTAGACGCTGAGATCGCCGATCAGGGCCAGGTCCTGGTAGACGGTCTCGATGCCCAGCGCCCGCGCATCACGAGGCGAGGCGAAATGCGTCTCCTTGCCGTTGAAGAACATCTTGCCACCGTCGGGCGCGTGGAAGCCGGACATGGTCTTGATGAGGGTCGACTTGCCGGCGCCATTGTCGCCGACCAGGGCCAGCACCTCGCCCTTGCGTAGCTTCAGGCTGACATCGACGAGCGCCGTCACCGGGCCGAAGCTCTTGGAGATATGCTGCATCTCCAGGATGACCGGGGCATCCACCGGCAGCGGGGGCAAAATATCGCTCGTCATGTCCGCCTCCTCAGCCGCAGCCGGCCGACCTGCACGTTGAGGATCATCGCCGCGACGATGGCGGCTCCGAGATAAATGTCCGAGGTGGTGGCCTGGGCGCCCACCATCACCAGCCCGTTGTTGAGGGCGGCGACCACGAAGGCACCGATCAGCGAGCCGACCACCGTGCCCGAACCACCCATCAGCGAAGTGCCGCCGATCACCGCCGCGGCGATTGCCTGCAGGGTCAGGAAGGGGCTGCCGGCCGTGGGATCCGCGGACGAGAATTCCGCCGTGTTGATGATGCCGGCAAAGGCGGCGATGCCGCCGGCGATCATGAAATTATAGATCTTCATCCAGTCCGTGCGGATGCCGATCTCGCGGGCCCCAGTGATGTTGCTGCCGGTGGCGATGGTGTGAAGGCCGAAACGCGTGCGCGTCAACACCACGGCGAGCACCAGCACCACGAGCAGCGCCCACAGGAAGGGCGAGAAGGCCGAGAGGCCATGCACCGAGAACGGTGAATCGTTCGGCGCGAACAGGCTCTCGCCGAAAATCGCATTGAAGGGCTCTTCGCTCGGCGCGACGATGGGCTGGCTGTCATAGATCGAAACGGTGATGCCATTCAGAAGGAACAGCGTGCCCACCGTGGTGATGAGCGAGGGTACACGCAGCCTGACCGTGATGAAGCCGTTGACGAACCCCACCAGCACGCTGAGCAGGATACCGATGGCCGCACCCGCATAGAGTGGCAGCCCGAAGGTGATCGACATCAGCACCATCAGATAGGGCGCGAGCGAAAATGTGCTGCTCAGCGAGAGGTCGATCTCGCCGGTGATCATCAGCATCACCTCGGCGGCGGCGATCATGCCGAGCCGGCCGGCATCGCGAAGCACCACGCTCATCAACTGCGTGGTGAGGAAGCCGCCATTGCTGCCGATCTGGAAATAGATGACCAGCAGGACGGCGACGACCGCGATGCTGGCCTCCCTGTAGCGGGAGAGCAGCATGATCAGGACATTGCCCACCGACAATTTCGGCCGTGGCGCGATGCTGGCCGACCTTGCTTCGGGATTACCGGAGTTCGTGTTCATCGATAAGGAACTTTCGCGCCAGTGGAGTGGCGGTCTCCGACCGCCATTCTTGGAAACGATGCGCAGGCAAGACGGGAAGATGGCAGTCGGAGACTGCCACTCCGTGTTTGGTGCGCCAGTCGGAGTGCCAACGCTGGATCAAGTCGGCTCCGCGTTGGTGCGGCCCTCGAAGCGGGTCTGCCCGAGATAATTGTCGACATTGTCCTTGGTCACGTAAGCTTGGCTGGTGTCGCTGTTCGCAGGGCCGACCAGGCCTCCGGAGATCTTGTAGAGGACCATCTGCTGCACCGGCAGGAAGCCCTGCAGATAGGCCTGCTGGTCGGTGGTGAAGGTCACGTCCCCGCTCTTGATATAGGTCAATGTCTGCGGGAAGAGGTCGAAGCCGGCGACAACGCCGCCCTTCTTGGCCAGACCATATTTGTTGGAGACGAAGCCGCAGGCATAGGTATCCGAGCCGCCCGTGCCGAACAGGCCGGCGACGTTCTGGTGGCTGAGATAATAGCTCTCCACGCGAGAGATTTCGGTCTGCGGATCCGGGCCGGAATTGACGACGTCATAGGTGACGCCGTTGCCGAAATCCTTGATGGCCTGGATATAGCCGTCGAGTCGCGGCTGGGTGTTGAGCGAACCGGGCACACCGATCGTCAACATCACATGGGCGTCCTTGGGCAGGAGTTTCAGCCACTTCATGGCAACGTTGTAGCCGGCCGTGTAGAGCGGCTGGCCGACATAGGACAGGCGCTTGTTGGGGCTGCCGGCCGGCACATCCGCATTGAAGGCGATCACCGGGATACCGGCGGCGGTGGCCATGTCGGTGGCGGCGTCGAAGGCCTTGGGATCAACCAGGCAGACCGCGATGCCGTCGGCCTTCTGGGCGATGGCCGTCTGCATGGCAGACACCATCTCGGAGACGACATTCTTCTGCGAGCCCGTCCACTGATAGGTGGTGCCGAAGGCGGCGCAGGCGTCCTGGATGCCGTAGATGCAGGGAGTGAAGAACTGGTCCAGCGTCACGTGGCAGACGAAATGGAACTTGAAGGGCTTCTTCGGCAGCCCGGCGCTGGCCCCTGCGGCCTGGGCCAGTGCGAGATCGGTCTTCGCCAGCAGTCCGGCCGCGCCGCTCGCCAGCGCCGCCGCGCCGAGGCCGGCCTTGGTGGCGAAGCTGAAAGCCTGCCGGCGGTTGAGCCGGCGCCGCGCAAGAAGCTCGGCCTCTTCGTCCTGGAATTCCTTGGTCACTGCAACCTCCCCTTGAGCCGATATGAGCGACGCCTTGAGCGCGCTTCCCATCGTACGGTTACCTTGTTGTACGACAAATTTTCTGTCAATATGTTTTTCACGCCCTGCGGCGGCACAGCTGCCGGGCGGTGGCCGGCATGTGCGGCGAAGCAAGAAATATTCAGGAAAATCAATGTTTAAGATGGAAACGAGAGCCGTCACGGGTAGCGGATTGAAGGTGACCACGATGGGCCTCGGCGGCACCGGCCTCGGCAACATGTATCGCGCCACCGATCCCAAGGTGGCTCATGACACCGTGCATGCCGCCTTTGCGAACGGCCTGCGCTACTTCGACACAGCGCCCGTCTACGGCTTCGGCCTTGCCGAAAGCCGGCTGGGCGAGGCGATTGCTTCCCTGCCCCGCGACGAGATCGTGATTTCATCCAAGGTCGGTTACGACCTCGTACCCATCCCCCCCGAGGAGGTGAAGCCGGTGCTCTGGGACGCCGCCCCACCCTTCCGGGCCGATTTTGATTATTCGCGCGACGCCGTGCTGCGTTCGATCGAGGGCAGCCTGAAGCGTCTCGGGGTCGATACCATCGACATGCTGGCGATCCACGATCCCGACGAGGCGCTGCATTTCGCCCCCGGAGAGGATCCCTTCGCCCGCAGCCGCTTCAGGGAAGCGATGGAGGGCGCCTATCCCGCCCTTGATGAATTGCGCTCGCAAGGCGTGATCAAGGCGGTGGGCGTGGGCATCAACCAGTGGCAGATGCTGGCGGATTTCGTCACGGCCGGGCGCTTCGACTATTTCCTGCTCGCGGGCCGCTACACGCTGCTCGAACAGGAACCGCTCGCCACCCTGCTGCCCGAATGCGAGAAGCGCGGCACCAGGATCGTCATCGGCGGCCCCTACAATTCCGGTATCCTGGCGACAGGCCCGGTGGAAGGCGCGACCTTCAATACGAAAATCGCTCCCCCAACGGTGCTGGAGCGGGTGCGGCGCATCCAGAAGGTCTGCGAAAGCCATGGCGTGCCCCTCCCCGCCGCCGCCCTGCAGTTCCCGCTCGGCCATCCCATTGTGGCCAGCGTCATTCCCGGCGCACGCGCCGTGGCCGAGCTTGAACAGAATCTCGCTTATATGCGCTGGACCATTCCGGCTTCGCTCTGGTCCGACCTCAAGACCGAGGGCCTCGTGGATGCAAGAGCGCCTCTGCCCACCGAGAACGCCTACGCGATTGCTGAATAGGAAGCCGATCTGAAGAAAACGAAGAGAGGGCGGGCGTGATCCCGCCCTCTCTTTGTTCGGACAGGCAGGTCGCCTTGAACAGGTCGGGTCCAGTGAATGGCCGGAACGACGAAGGGCGCGGTCTTCACTCGGCCCTGCGTAAGAACTCGCGGCAGAAACCGTTGCTTTTCCTGGAGCAAAGCGCGTTTAAGCGTAAACGCTGCTTTACTCTAACTCTTTGTTTCGGCGCGTCTTTGCGATTCTTGCCGAGTCCGTCAAATCGCAAAACGCTTTAGGGAAACTGGCCTCGGGATTGCTCCACTTTAGGATGACTTGACTCGCGAAAATGATGGGCGCACACGGCTCGGGCCAAAGCTGAGCCGGCGAATTTGGCGCGCAGGAGCGATCATGCAGAGCGGACGAGCCCGGGTAAGGCGACGAGAAAAGCCAGCATCGGTGGCCGCTCCCGGCGCCGGCACCGGGCGCACGCCGCTCCTGGTTGCCGAGCACAATCTGCGCGTTACGCTCGAGGCGATCCGCCGCGCCGGTCCCCTCACCCGCCTTGAACTCGCGCGCCGCAGCGGCTTGTCCGCGCCGGGACTGACCAACATCCTGCGTCGTCTCAGCGAAAACGGGCTGGTGACGGCCAGCCGGCGCCGCGGCGAGGGATCGGGCCAGCCGTCGGTGGAATTTGCCATCAACCCGAACGGCGCCTTCGCCATCGGCATTCGCCTGGCGGGGGCTGTGAGCGAGGCGGTGCTGATCGATCTTGGCGGGCAGGTGCGCGACAGGGTCATCTTCGATCCCGGCGCCGACCTGGCTGCGGCGATCGGCGAAATCCTGGCGCGCCTCAGGAGCGGGCCGGCCCAGCCACAGAATATCGTCGGCATCGGCATCGGTGCCAGCACGCCAGGCGCCCTGGACCCGGGATCCCTGAGCGCCGGCCTCAGCCCACTCCGCGTGATGGTGGAGCGCGATTGCGTGGTCGGCGCCCTGGCGGAGCGCATGTTCGGTGCGGGTCCGGTCGATGGCGGCCTCGTCCTCATCGTCATCGACGCGGCGGTGCGGGCCGGCCTCCTGTTGCAAGGTGTTCCCTTCGGCGGCGTGCATGGACGGGCCGGCGATATCGGCGCCATGCGAACCGGCCCCGACCAGGTGCCGCTCGATTCCGTGGTGGGCTTGGGTGCCCTGCACGCCAAGCTGACCCCTGCCGAGAAGAAGATGCTGCAGGACGGCGAGGATTTGCCGATGACGCCTGCGGTATGCGCCTGGATCGAAACCGCGGCCGGCCATTTGCTCGACGCCATCATCGCGATGGCGGGATTCGTGGCGCCTGGCGCGATCCTGATCGGGGGCGACCTGCCGCGCAACGCAATCGATGCCCTGATCGCGCGCATGGCGATGGAACGCGGCGACCGCACGATTCGGCCGGTCTCGACACCGTGGATTTCGCCGATCCGGCCAGCAAGCTTTGCCGGAGGCGGCATCGCCGTCGGCGCCGCCCTGCTGCCCCTGTTCGATCAACTGCTGCCCTCGCCGATGGCAGCCGTCTAAGGGGTCGTTAAGAAATAAGTGAATCGGCAAGCCGTTGTTGAGAGTGCGGGAGAGGCGTGGCGCGAGAAGCGCATTCTTGAACGATCCCTTGGTTAGCCGGTCAAACCCCTCGCCAGCGACCAGATCAATCGACAACACGCCGCGCGACCTCCTCCGCCGGTGATATACGCCGTTGGTGTTCATCGACACAAAAAGAGAACGGATCTTGACTCCTGTTCGTTGCCATGCTTTATTCCCTAATGGAATGAGGCGTCAGCAGCCGGCGCAAGCGCAACCCGGCTCCGAACGCTTCCATCCACCCCGACAGCCTGTCCACGCGGGTAGGCGCCGGCGGTCACGCTTCTCTCGAAGCCGGCTTCCAGGGGGTGACGAGCGGGACAGACGGGATCGGCACCCCATGGAAGTGCCACGCGATCCCTGGACGGAGCGTGAAGGGCTTGAGCCCGGCAACGCCTTCGTCTCCACGTCCCGCCGATGCGGTGAAGACGGCTCATGCCACTGTCCGGCCAGGACTGCAGCGCTGAGCCCCTTCACCGAGCCGGCTGGTCAGGTTCGGATGGTCCGTGCCGTCCGCTCCCGGCTCGCCTCCGCCTTCAGAAGGCGGAAAAAACAGGTGGCCTTGCACGCCTTGTCAGCGGGCCAGGCAACCGGAACGGGGCGATGGCGGCCTGCACCGACAGTGCGGCCTTGCATCTTCCATGATCTTGCATTCACGGCTGCTCCGCAGCCGCCATCGCCCGGTCTCCTTATCAACCCAGCCGGAAAGGGCGTGGGAACGAGGGCGTTTGTGCGTTGTGGTGGGAAGGCGGCGGAGGCGAAAGAGATTGACGCTTGGGATCGTTAAAAGAGCAGTGAATCGGCAAGCCGGTGTTCAGCGAACCAGGAGTGGCGCGCTCGAAGCACTTACGTTTTGACGATCCCCAAGCTGTGTTTCAGACCCACCCCTCGAGCCTTACACGATGGCTTCGTCGCGGCGGCTGTGATCGGAGGCCATCGCCTTGTCCAGCACCTTCTGGATATCGGCGGCGCGCCGGAAGGAGGGTTCCAGCGTCTTGCCCGCCCGCACCGCGGCCACGAAACGCTTGTAGTTGGTGTCGACGGGATCGTAGGGAATATCGCGCCAGTTGGCCGTGTCGAGGTCGCGGCCGAGGCAGGCGCGCAGATACGACCTGCCGGTGTCATAGATCATCTCGATCGAGCCCTTCTCGCCATAGACCCGCAGGCGAAGCTGATCGAGCTGTCCCGCCGCCGTGCGGGTGGCCTGGATGGTGCCGACGGCGCCATTGCTGAAATCGACATTCATGGTGAAGCTGTCATTGGCGTCGAGATCATACTCGCCGATGGCGTTGCCCTCTATCTTGTCGAAGGTTTTCAGGCGGGCGAACACATGGGCGACGTCCAGGCCCGATCCATAGGACGTGAAGTCGACGATGTGGATGCCGATATCACCGAGCGCGCCGTTGGAGCCATGCTTCCTGGACAGGCGCCAGAGCCATTTGCTTTCGGTCTTCCAATCCCCCCAGGCCTTGCCGACCAGCCAGCTCTGCAGGTGGGAAGCCTCGATATGACGCACGGCGCCGATCTCGCCGGCGAGCACCATCTGCCGGCCCTTCTGCAAGGCGGGCGAGTTGCGATAGGTGAAGTTGACCATGCCGACCTTGCCGGATTTCTCCATAGCCTCGGTCATTTCCATGGCGAGACTGGCATCCGTCGCCAGCGGCTTTTCGCAGAAGACATGCTTGCCGGCGGCGATGGCCTGCATGGTGGTGGGATGATGGATACGGTCAGGTGTGACATTGGCCACCGCGTCGAACTCACCCCATTTCAGGGCGTCTTCGAGGCTAGCGAACTGCCGGGCTATGTTGTGCGCGGCGCAGAAGGCCGCGAGCCGGTCGGGCACGACATCGACGCCCCCCACGACGCTGACGCCGTCGATCGCGGAGAAGTTTTCGGCGTGCTGCTTGGCCATGCCGCCAGTGCCGAGAATGAGAATGCGCATGTTCTTTCCTTGAGCGTGAGCAATAAGGCGCGCCCCCCGGAACGCCGGTTGGGGTGAAAGGGATCAGGACCGGCCGACGACCGAGCCGTCCTGCTGGAAGCGATGGATCTGGTCCGGCATCGGGTTGAGCCGGACCGTCTCGCCCAGGCGCACGGCAAACTCACCTCCTGTGCGAACGGTGACGCGTCCGGCATCCGGCACGTCGGCATAGAGGAATGTATCACTGCCCAGATGCTCGGCGACGGCGACGACGCCTTCCCAGCCCTCGCCCTCCCGGCTGACCAGCAGATGTTCCGGCCGTATGCCGATGGTCTCGGCGCCGAGCCGCTGGGCGATCGGGCCCGAAATGATGTTCATGTGGGGCGAGCCGATGAAGCCGGCGACGAAGAGGTTCACCGGGTTGCGATAGAGGTCCAGCGGCGAGCCGACCTGCTCGATCCGGCCCGCATTGAGCACGACGATCTTGTCGGCCATGGTCATGGCCTCGGTCTGGTCGTGGGTGACGTAAACCGTGGTGGTGCCCAGGCGCCGGTGCAGGTCACGGATCTCCGAGCGCATCTGCACCCGGAGCTTGGCGTCCAGGTTGGACAAGGGCTCGTCGAACAGGAAGACCTTGGGATCGCGCACGATGGCCCGGCCCATGGCGACGCGCTGGCGCTGGCCGCCCGACAGCGCCACGGGCTTGCGCTCCAAATAGCGATCAAGGTCGAGGATCGAGGAGGCGCCTCCCACCTTCTGGCTGATCTCGGACTTGGGCCGCCGCGCGATCTTCAGCGAGAACCCCATGTTCTGGTAGACCGTCATATGCGGGTAGAGAGCGTAGTTCTGGAACACCATCGCAATGTCGCGTTCCTTGGGGGCGAGGTCGTTGACAACCCGGTCGCCGACGCGGATGGTGCCCGAGGTGATCGTTTCCAGGCCGGCGATCATGCGAAGCAGGGTCGATTTTCCGCATCCCGACGGACCCACCAGGACGATGAAATAACCGTCCTCCATCTCGACATTCAGGCCATGCACGACTTCGAGGGCGCCATAGCTTTTGCGCACGTTCTCGATGCTGACCGAAGCCATGCTGGTTTCCTCCCGGGGTCGTCTTTTGGCGACTTGACACGAAAACAAAGTCACTTAATCTAATCAATGCAGCATCAAAACTACCTCAGGTCAACTGTGAGAATTCCGCTGCAGGGCATTCCCTTGGGAGGAAACCATTGTGATGAGACATCTCGTCGGCGCCTTGGCGCTGAGCACGATCCTATGCTCCGCACTGCCCGCCTATTCCGATGATCTGACGGCCCCTGACCGTATCGGGCTGGCCAGCGCACCCAACAAGCTGATCCTGCGCGTAACCCTCGACAGCCCCGGCAATGCCGATGCGAACATCGCCAAGGGCTACCAGGATCTCTATGTCGACTTCATCAAGAAGCACCCCGACTGGCAACTTCAGATGCAGTACATGTCGCAGGACATCGGTACCGAACAGGCCAAGATGCTCGAGCAGGCCAAGGCCGGCACGGCACCCGATTGCGCCTCGGTCGACTCCTTCGTCCTCGGCCAGTTCAAGGTCAATCACGTCCTGGCCGACTTCACGCCGTTCTTCAGCAAGGAAGAGATCTCCGACCTCTTCCCCTTCGTACGCGATGGCATCAGCGACAAGGATGGCAAGATCTACGCCTGGTGGTGGGACACCGATCTGCGCGTCCTCTACCGTCGCACCGATATCAACAAGGATGCGCCGCAGACCTGGGACGATCTCAAGAAGGCGGGCCTCGCCTCCAAGGACCAGGGCATGGAGGGCGTGCTGTTCAATGGCGGCCGCTATGAAGGCGCCACCTTCGACTGGCTTTCCAATTATTGGGATCTCGGCGGCAAGCTCGTCGACGATACCGGCAAGCCGGTGTTCGGCGACGACGAGAATCGGCCCAAATTCCTCAAGGCCCTCAACTACTACAAGGGCCTGGTGGATTCGGGCGCCGCGCCCAAGCGTGTGACAACCATCGCCAACTACGATGACCTGAATGCCGCGGCCGCTGCCGGAACAACCTCCTTGTTCTTCGGCGGCAACTGGCAGCTCGCCCAACTCAAGGCGACCCTCGAACCCGACGCCTTCGCCAAATGGGCCTTCTCGCCGCTTCCGGGACCAACCGCCGACAAGCGCCAGACTGGCACCGGCGGCTGGACCTTCGCTTCCTTCAGCAAGGACCCCAAGAAGATCGAGATGTGCGCCAACCTGGTGCGCGACGTCTATATGGGCCCGGCCAACGCCTTGCAGCAGCAATTGCCGACCAGGGCATCGCTGTTCGACAAATATCCGGTGTTCGCGACCGAAGAGAACAAGACCTTCGCAGCGGCGCTGAAGGATGGCCAGGCCCGGCCGGGCGCGCCGATCTATCCTGAAATCTCCAATCAGATTCAGATTATGATGGGCGACGTGTTGTCGGGGACCAAGTCTCCCGAGGACGCCTTGACGGGCGCCTATAACGCCGCGCTCGAGGCCTACAAGCGCCTCTGAGCAGATTCCGGAAAAGTGTTCCGCGGTTTTCCGACAAGAATCTGCGGCAAAACAAGCAACTAAGCGGACGAAGCGTTGGCCTGCCAACGATAGTCTGCTTAGCGGCGATGAGCCGGCGCCGTCTGCTTCCTCCCCGGGCGGCGCCGACCTTTTTCTCGATCCAGGCGAACCAGGCGAACCATGAGCGCAGTGACCGCGGCCCCCCTGACAGGCCGACTTGCCAGCCGGTTGGGACGCCGCTTCACAGGTGCGCCCTTGCCCTGGATACTGCCGGTTATCCTGGTGATCGGCGTCTTCTATCTCTATCCGGTCTTCGACGTGTTTCGTCTGGCGTTCACGGACGCCACCCTGATCGGCAATCGCGAAAGCTATACGCTGGGCTCGATCGTCAACGGGCTGAGCTCCCCGGCGCTGCCGGGCATCCTGCTGACCACGCTGATCTTCACGGGGGGCAGTGTGGTCGGCCAGCAATTGTTCGGCCTGGCGATTGCGCTGGTGGTCATCCGTGGGGAAAAGCGCCGCCTGTGGGGCACCACGGTGCTGCGCACGACCGCGCTCGTCGCCTGGGTGGTTCCCGGCATCGCGGGCGGCATCATCTGGCAGATGCTGTTCAGCGAGGCGCCTTACGGCGCGCTCAACAGCATGTTGCGGGTCATGCACCTGCACCCCGTGGCCTGGCTCTCCGATCCCGCCATGGCGCCGTGGTCGGCCGTGATCGCCAATGTCTGGCGCGGCACCGCCTTCTCGATGGTGGTGATGTATGCCGCCCTCAAGAGCATCGACCCCGCGCTCTATGAAGCAGCCGAGATGGACGGCGCCTCGGCCGGCCAGCGCCTGATCTACATCACGCTGCCGCAATTGCGGGCGGCCATCCTGGTCAACATGATCCTGATCACGATCCTGACCATCAATACCTTCGACGCCATCATTGCGCTGACGGGCGGCGGACCGGGACGCGCCACGGAAGTGCTCTCGCTCTATGTCTTCAACATCGTCTTCCGCAATTACGACCTTTCCGGCGGCAGCGTGTTGTCGGTGCTGATGCTGGTGATCAGCCTGGGGCTTGCCCTCGTCTATGCCTGGTTCCTGCCACGGGAGGAGCCGACATGACCGGCAGGACCGTGGATCGCGTCGGCGACGTGCTGAGCTATGTCTTCATGGCGCTCACCTTCGTGTTCTTCGCCGGGCCGCTTTCCTGGCTGCTGTCGATCGCCATGCGCGACAAGCGGGAGATCTATCTCGGCGTCTCCCGCTACATTCCCAAGAACCCGACCTTCGACAATTTCATCGCGGTGATGACCAACAGCTTCTTCCCCACCTATCTGTGGAATGGGCTGAAGCTCGCCTCGCTCAGCGCCATCGGCGTGCTGATCGTGGCGATGCCCGCCGCCTATGCCTTCTCGCGCTTTACCTTCCGCGGCAAGGGCCTGTGGATGATGGGGCTGCTGGCCTTCCAGATGATCTCGCCGCTGGTGATCATGGTGCCGCTCTATCGCTACATGAACCGCGTCGGCCTGACCGACAGTCACTTCGGCGTCATCATGGTCTATATCGCCCTTGGCGTGCCGCTCGCGGCCTGGCTGCTCAAGGGGACGATCGACGCCATTCCCAAGAGCCTCGACGAGGCGGCGATGATCGACGGCTGCAGCCGCTTCTCGACATTCTGGCGCATCATCCTGCCGCTGTCCGGGCCGGGCATCGCCTCGGTCTTCATCATCACCGTGATCGCCGGCTGGTCGCAGTTCCTGGTGCCGTTTCTGCTGCTGACGAAGAACGATCTGCTGCCCATCGGGGTCGGCATCTTCAACTTCAAGGGCATGCAGACCGATTCCTCGATCCAATTGCTCGCGTCCGCCTGCCTGATCTCGGTCGTGCCGGCGATCGTGGCCTTCCTCCTGCTCCAGAGGCTGATCCTAGGGGCGATGACCTCGGGAGCGGTCAAGGGATAGGCCGGATCCCTCACGGATGGCGGTCAACAGCTTCGCAACGGCGCGAGATGCAATTCGAGCCGTGTCAATTCGAAAGTGGGCTTTCAGTATCATGGTCGCGCGACAACGGACCCAGCCAATCCAGACCGAGGACCTTGCCGGCTCCAATGCGGGGCATGCCGGGGAGCACAATCGTGCCCTGGTGCTGCGGGCGATCCACTGGGATGCACCGATCTCGCGCGTCGAAATCGCACGCAAGACCGGATTGACCAAGCAAACGATCGCCCGCATCGTGGACAGGCTCCTCGACGAGGGGCTGATCATGGAGGCGCGCCGCCGCCACGGCCTGCGCGGCCAGCCGGCCATCGAGCTCGAGATCAACCCCGAAGGCTGCTACTCCATCGGTGTGCATATCGACCGCGACCACCTGACCATCCTGGCGGTTGACGCCATCGGCACGGTGCGCGGGCGCGTCCACCACGAGAAACGCGCCATCCTCCCCGCTGAATTCGTCGAACTTACCGGCGAGGCGATCTCCTATTTCCGCCGCAGCAAGCTGATCGACGAGGCCAGGTTGAGCGGCATCGGCCTCGCCATCCCCGACTGGCTCGGCGAGATCCCGTTTCTCGGCATGCCGGATAATTACTCGCAATGGACCAATTTCGACGTCCGCACCGCTTTGGCCAATTTTACCGCGTGCCCGATCTTCATCGATAATGAGTCCAACGCCGCGGCGGTGGCCGAACTCGACTATGGCCTTGGCGCGGAGAGCCGCGACTTCTTCTACATCTCCATCAACGCCCTCCTCGGCGGTGGCCTGGTGCTCGACGGCGTGCGCCATCGCGGTGCCATGGGTCTCAGTGGCGAAATAGGCTGGATGCCGGTTATCACCGACGATGGCCCGGCGCCCCGCAAGATCACCTTGCTCGGGCAAGTCTTTGCGTTGCTCTGGCTCTACGAATATCTGCGCCAGCACGATGTGCACGTCAGCAAGCCGCAGGATCTGCTGGCCCTGGACGCTCGCGGGCGAGCCCTGGTCTCCGCCTGGCTCAAGCAGATGAGCATCCACATCGCCGATGCGGTCGTCCATATCGGCCTGATCGTCGATCCCGACGCCGTGCTTGTTGGCGGACGGCTCCCGGTTCGCATGATCGACGAGTTGCTGCGCTACATCCACGAGCATCTCGCCAAGGCAGACCCGAACCTGCCCTCCATTCACCGCGCCTCGATTGCCGAGGATGCCGGAGCGTTGGGCGCGGCGGCGATGTCGACAGCCTCGGCGCTGATGCTCGGCTCAGTCGATCCAGCCCAGCGTACGCGCATGCCGCTCCAGAATTTACAACGACCGACAGGCTTTTGAACCGAACTCTCCCTAGCAAGTCATCGAATAGCTGAAAGACATTATGATGAAGATCGGCTTTTACACCTCCACCTTCAACGACCGGCCCGCCGAGGAAGTGATCGGCTTTGCCAAGGACGCCGGATTCGACGCCATCGAACTCGACGTCAGGGGCCATATCAAGACGCCCGAGAACGTGGCGCCCGTCGTCGCCAAGGCGCGGGAGGCGGGCCTTTTCGTCTGCTCGATCACCCATTTCGGCAACCAGCTTGATCCCGATCCGGCTCAGCGCCAGGCCTTGCGCACAATTACAGGCGAGTTCGCCCAGGCCGTCGGCGATGCGGGCGTCCCGCTCTTGGTGATCTTTCCGGGGCGTGACAGAACCTCATCGGAAGAGGACAACTATGCCAGCTTCGCCGCCCATGTGAACCAGCTCATCGCCGACACCGCCGCCAGCGGATTGCAATTTGCGATCGAGAACTGGCCGGGGCCGAACGATGATTTCATCGGTGTCACGCCGGAAGGCTGGCTGAAGCTGTTCTCGCTGATCCCCAGCAACCGCTTCGGCCTCGAATTCGATCCGTCGCACCTGATACGCCTCGGCATCGACCCCTATGCGGCGCTGGATCTCGTCAAGGACCGCGTCAAGATCCTGCACGGCAAGGATACCTCGATCGACCCCGAGCGGCTGCAGGCCATCGGCTATCACGCCAAGGGCTGGTGGCGTTATCGCCTGCCCGGCAGCGGCCTTCTCGATTGGCCGCGATTCATCGCCCAGGCCCGCGATTTCGGCTTCGACGGCACGATATCGATCGAGCACGAGGATTCGGACTATGGCTGGCCGGGCAAGGATCTGGCGGCTCGCAAGGAAGGGGAGCGCAAGGCCCTCGCCTTCCTCAGAGGCGTCATCGGCTCGCGCTAGCGCCCGCCATTCGTCGCGTCCCGGAGACGCCGCCCTCGCGCGGCCTTCGGAGCGCGGCTCCATTCCCCCACGGTTTTTCGCGACAGGACAGATCCATGGCTCTCACCCTCGCCCAGCGGCTCAATCGACTCAAGGTGCGGTTGGCGGAACTCGCCTTCTGGCGCGAGCGCGAACGCCGTCCCATCGACAACTGGACCTTCGAAGGCGAGCCGATCGCCAGGGGGGCCTTCTGGCCGCGCCGTGATGGCGTGGTGCATCTGGCGGCTTCCGCCGAGGTTCCCGAAGGCTGGCCGCTGGCCGAGACTCGTCTGTCGCTGAATGTCGGCGGCGAAAGCCTGCTTTCCCTGACCTATGCCGATGGGCAGGTCGTCCGTTTCGGCCTCGATCCCTATCATGAGGAATTCCCGCTGAAGGCCGGGCCTTTCACCATTGCGACCGACAGCGTGGCACGCCTGCCGTTCGGCGAGCCGGTGCGCGAACCCCGCCTTAACCGCGCCGAGCTTGTCTGGCTGGACCTGCCGGTCCACCGGCTGCATCTGCTGCTGACCCAGATCGCCGAGGCGGTGGCGACACTCGAGGGCCACGAAGTGGTGCCCCATCTGCTCGACGCCGCGGAGGCGACGACCCGCGCCCTCGACTGGCCCTCGGCAACCGCCGATTATGTCGCGCGCACCGCCCGGGAGGCCGGCCAGCAACGGATATGGCAGTTGCCCGAACTCATCGACGCGCCGGCGGGCCTCAACCAGGCCGAGCGGGCCAGCGTCGCGACGGCCTACGACGCCCTGGTGGCGCAGTTGAAGATCCTGAAGCAGCGCTTCCCCCAGCAGGGCGAAATCGCCCTGACCGGCCATGCTCATATCGATCTGGCCTGGCTGTGGCCCTATGACGAAACGCGCCGCAAGATGCGCCGCACCTTCCACACCGCTCTCTCGCTGATGGAGAAGTCCGGGGACTTCCGCTTCAATCAGTCGACGGCCCATTATTATGCACAGATGCAAGAAGACGATCCGGCGCTGTTCGAAAAGATCGCGGCGCGGGTGAAGGCCGGCAATTGGGAAACTGTCGGCGCCATGTGGGTCGAACCCGACACCAACATGCCTACGGGCGAAAGCCTGGCTCGCCAGATTCTCTATGGCCAGCGCTATTTCGAAAAGACCTTCGGCCTGCGCCACACCGTGTGCTGGCTGCCCGACTGCTTCGGTTTTTCAGGAGCATTGCCGCAATTGCTCAGGCAGGGCGGCGTCGACAATTTCTTCACCATCAAGGTCAATTGGAGCGAGACCAACCATATCCCCGCCGATCTGTTCTGGTGGGAAGGGCTCGACGGCAGCCGCGTGCTGACCCACACCTTCGACAATCCCATGCATGGCTATAACGGCTTCGTGCAGCCCGATTGCTTCGTGCCGACCTGGAAGAATTTCCGCGGCAAGACCAAGCATCCCACCACGCTGCTCGCCGTGGGCTATGGCGATGGTGGCGGCGGCGTAACGCCCGGCATGATCGAGCGCGAAGAACAGCTGCGCGATTTCCCCGCTCTGCCCAAGGCGCGCTGGACCACGATCAAAGCCTTCTTCGAGGGCGCGCAGCAGAGCGCACGGGCACAGAAGATGCCGGTCTGGCTGGGTGAGATCTATCTCGAACTGCACCGCGGCACCCTGACCACGCAAAGCGGCGTCAAGCGCATGCACCGGCAGGCCGAACGCGCCCTCATCACGGCGGAAGCGCTCGCGGGCCTCAACCATATGATCGGTGGCGAGAGGCCGGGCAGCCTCGAAACGCTCTGGCGCGTGGTGCTGAAGAATGAGTTCCACGACATCCTGCCGGGCTCGTCGATCCGCGAGGTCTATCAGGATGCCGAGCGCGAGCTTGGCGCCGTCATCGACAACGGCCTTGCCGCCCAGCAGGCCGCGATGACGGCGATCGCCGGCAACCTCGCCAAGGGATCAGTCAGCGATGCCCTGGTCGTGGTCAATCCATCCCTGTCGGCCCGGCCGTTGCGGCTGCGCCTTGCCGATGGCAGCTTCCTCGCCGCCGGGGAGAGCGTGCCGCCGATGGGCATCGCCGTGTTCGACAGATCGCGCCTGGCTGCCGTGCCGGGCCTGTCCGTCAGCAGGACGCATCTCGAAAACGCCCATCTGCGGGTGACGATCGGCGCCGATGGCACCATCGCCAGCCTGGTTCACAAGGCCAGCGGCCGCGAGGCGCTCGCCGGCCGGGGCAACCAGCTCTGGGCCTATCCGGCCGACAAGCCGCGCAACTGGGATGCCTGGGATGTCGAGGAGGACTATGCCGAGCGCGGCGAGGAGCTGCTCGACGTCGAAAGCATCGAGGTCACGGAGCAGGGTCCGCACCGCGCCGCGCTCCGCATTGTCAGGCGCTATCGCCATTCCACCATCACGCAAACGCTGGCGCTCGCGGCCAATGGGCTGCGGCTCGACATCGAGACGCATCTGGACTGGCATGATCGCCGCGTCTTCCTGCGCACCCAGACCTCCGCTGCGGTACGCTCTTCCACCGCCACCTTCGAATGCGCCTATGGCGTCATCAGGCGCACGACCCACACCAACACCTCATGGGACGAAGCGATGTTCGAGGCGCCGGGCCACCGCTTCGTGGATCTCTCCGAGCCCGGCTTCGGCCTTGCCCTGCTTAACAACGCCAAATACGGCCATAGCGTGCGCGGTAATGTAATCGGCCTCAGCCTGTTGCGCTCGCCGACCTATCCGGATCCGCAAGCCGATGAAGGCGAGCAGAGCTTCACCTATTCGCTGATGCCGCATACCGACGATTGGTTCGACGCGGGCGTGCGCGAGGAGGCCGAAGATCTCAACCAGCCGCTGCTGGCGACAGTTGCCAATGGCCTCGCCGAGGGTGTCCTGGCGCCTATCGCCACCACCGGCATTCCGGCCGCCTTTTCCGGCCTGAAGGCCGCCGAGGACGGCAACGGGCTGATCCTGCGCGTCTACGAACCGGCCGGCCGGCGGGGGGATTTCAAACTCGCCCTGGCGCAGGGCTGGAGCGCGGAAGGCCCGCTCAACATCCTGGAGGAAGCGATGGACCGCGGCGACGGTGCCGATCTCCGGCCGTTCGAAGTCAGGTCCTGGCGGCTCTTGCGCTGAGCGGGCCGATCGTGACCCGATTATGCCTAGGATTTTTCTGGGAATATCATAAGTTTAACCTAAAGCGTTTTGCGATTTGTCGGAATCGGCAAGAATCGCAAAGACGCGTCGAAACAAAGACTTAGAGCAATGCAGCGTTTACGCCTAAACGCGTTTTGCTCTAGGTTCTAAACTCGATGAGATCGCTGTACACAGCGTTGCCATCGGCGCCGAACAGCGGAATCTCGAACCCGCCAGGTCCGGCCGTTGGCACGACAATGAAGTCGGCAGGCATTGGAATTCCTAGCGCACCAGTAAATGCCAACGGCATGGCTTGTGTCGTCATGCGGGGGTCCAAGCGTCCGAAGCATCGGTCGCGCCATTGGGCGTCGCGGCCACCCCTTGAGAGATCCCAGCTTAGGAAATCAAAGGGCGTCCAGCCCCGGCCGTCGAGCCAAGCCTCGGCCCAATAGTGATTGGCCGGTGCCGGCCGATAGAGCATGTAGCCTCCTGTCAGCCGGGCCGGGATATTGTTCGCGCGACACAATGCGACGAAGAGGGCGGAGGCGAGTTGGCAGTCGCACCATCCCGCCTCCAATGCCCAATCGCAGGGCTGTTGGACATCAACCTGGTCATAGTGGATCGACCCGATGAAGAACTCGTCGAGTATGAAATCCCAGAAAGATCGGAGAGCCTCTGCTGAGGTCCGCGCCTGCACCGTCAGCGATCGCGCAAGTGCCTTGATGCGTTCCGACACGACGATCAAGCCCTCGTTGGGGCGGAGATAAAGCTCGAACTCTTTTTCGCTCAACTGTTCAGTCGTGCCTACGGGTCTGCGAAGGGCCTTGAACGAAAGTTCTGCGCCAATCGTCAGGTCGCCTGGTCTCAGCGCCGAAACCCGGGCTTCGAGGCGGCCAGCGCTGACGTGCAAGCTTACATCGCCAGGTGTTTCCGCGAACGGTGAAATCACAAGATCGACGAGATGGGGGCTCGCGAGTGGGAGCGGCATTCGCAAACGCGCGCGGTCGGCCCCTTCACGAATATGGAAGCTTCGCCGAAAAACAACCTTGAAGGTCTCGCTCTCACCCAAGGAGGCGAGATCGTCTGTCAACCGTCGCTCGGTGGCAACATATCGGTCGGCCCAAAATGTATCACGCTCGTTCACGCCGGCCCATTTTAGGAAATTGATGACCTCGACCGGGTCAAACATTCGCTCATGGTCACCGTGTCTGACACCAAGCCCGATATCGATCCAGCGCTCCAGCGCCTGGCGCGTTGCCGCCTCAGCCTGCGAACGATCCGCTTCGTGGGCCCATCCCTTTACCACCAGCATATTGACGATGAGTTGTTCCGGGAAATTTCGATAATGATCGCGAAAATCAATGCCACGCATCATCGCGTTCTATTTCCGATCCTCGGTCGGCGCCATTCGCCGAGCTTTTCTATCCCGCAAGGAACTATGGGCGTTCGGCCGCGTCAACCCCTGAATACGCGGAGCCAGTTACGCGTTCTAGCTGCATGGAAAATAAGCATAAATGTCACTGAGATTTTACACTTCGTGCCTACGGCGTCGAGGGCTGTTGGTTGGCGTTCTTGGCTTACCGTCAATGCCCCTCCTAAGCACCGTCCCTAATTCTAATCTAATTCTGCGGTCATAAAAAAAGGGGCGCAGTGTGAGCGGTGGCTGGGTGACCTTGAGCCGTTTGTGCCTGATTAAGACATCACCATGCGCCGGAGGACTCCACTTGCCTTACCTCATAAATGGCCGTGCAATCTCGTTGGCAAGTCGAGCGGGGTCCGCAGGAGCACGCAAACCACCGGATCCGCAATTGCTGAAGGTCGGTCTGGATTACCTGTCCTCAAGCACGGCGAAGACATATCAAGGCTGTGCTAACACGCGGATCAGAAGGCGCTGACCTCAAAAACTGACAATAATTTGTGCTACCGAGAGCTGTTTGGAGCGTCGCCTAAAAAATAGGCGCCACGTCCATTTACCGCAATGCTATTTTCCGTATTGTGTTACCAGTGCAACATCGAAGGTTTGTTAAGTGGCGAAGCGCCTGGGGTTATTCATCAAAGGCAATGTCGATGTCCACGATTCCTTACACTCATGCAGAGTCGGTGGCCAGTTGCTTTGGAACGGTATTAATGATGTACTGAGGCAGAGCCATCCTGGGATTACGGCTCGCATCCGACATGAAACGTGGACACGCTCGGATTCTCTCGTATCGTGCACGGGTGAAGTTCCTGAGGCGGTTTCTGAGCGCAGCCTGCCTTTAGGTGTCTATCCCTCTGCCAGCCAGTTCAGTCGCGCCGTTTTCGAGACACCGGCAGACGCCGTGATCCTCTCGCTCTTGCCGGACATAGCGACAGGTTTGGTGCGGCACAAGCAGGAGGGTTTCCTGTTTTACGCGGCCGATTTCAACAGCTGGGCCCCAGAGGATCGTGGCTGGTTGAAGTCCGACTTTACGCCAACGGGCTTCCTCGATTTTGAGACCTCCATGGCCAACCTCGAGGCGATCGTTGATGAAATTCGCAAGCATAAGGACGTCCCGATCTTGATCTACAACGTCTCGCCCATCATTCCGGGCGAGAGAATTCACTGCTATCAGGGCCTGGACGAGACGTTTGCCAACCGCATTCGCCGCTTTAATCTTGGTCTGGTGGGACTGTCCGAGCGCGCGGGCATCTCAATTGTGGATGTCGATACTTTGATGGCGCGTCACGGCGCGGACACGATGAAGCTCGACGCCTTTCATCTGGCGCCCCAAGCCTATCGCCTTGTCGCTGAAGAGGTCGTCCGTATCCTGGACGACCTTGGAGTCCTTGAGGATTTGCATGAGGGGAGGCAGCTTTGACCATGCGAGTGAGCGTCGTCATCCGATCGAAGGACGAGGCTGACAGGCTGAGGCTGACTCTATCGTCCCTGGCATGTCAGACCGAATGGCCGGAAGTTGTGGTCGTAAACGACGGCTCTACCGATCATACCGCGGATGTCGTCGCCGCGGCGGCGGGTGATCTCGACCTTATCGCCATCCATCACGCTGCCCCGGCGGGAAGATCTGGCGCAGCAAATGTTGGCGCGGCTCGCGCGACCGGCGAAATCGTTCTCTTTCTCGATGGCGATACGCTGGCCGCCCCGGACCTCGTGGCCCAACATCTCTCCAAACATATCGGGCAGGACAATTTGGTGGTGCGCGGTGAGACCTGGCATCTGCGCGGCACTCAACCTTTCCTTGACCCGGAGACGGGTTCTCCAAGAGCGGGGCAGGAGGCAAAAGTCGCGCGCATGCCGCCTGCGGAATTTGCGCGTGCACTCGTCACGCGCCGGAAAATCGCCGAGGCCTTTGAGGAGATCGATGGCAGCGCTCAGCCAGGCGTTTACCCAGGCTATGGGCCGCGACGTCTCTTTGAGCTCGAAATGGAGGCGCTGACCAATGCTCCCGAATGCAAAGTCCTGTGGGCGGCGGCGTCAGGCTCGAACCAGTCGCTGCGTCGCGACGCTTTTCTGAATGTTGGCGGCTTTCATCCCAATCTCAGCATCAACGAGCATCGCGAGCTCGCTCTACGCCTCACCCAAAACGGCTACCGGATGACGGGAACACCAGCGCGGACCTATCACATGATCCATCGCAGCGGCTGGCGTGACCCACTCCAGGAAAAGGACTGGGAAGACATTTTCTACGCCGAGCATCCCACGGCGGAAGTGGCACTGATGCCTATTCTTTGGGCGAGCCTTGGGGACAGTTCTCTCCCTGAAGCTGCACGTATCCATTCCCTTCCCGAGCTTGAGGCGGCTGCGGCGCGCTGTCCTTCGTCGACGAGCCGTGAAGCCGTCAGAAGTGCCCACATGCAATGGTCATTAGGCTCGCCATGACAGCCATCCCGCTTTACGCCTACACGGCCACTTCCGAGCATGCAGCCGCGAGGAGCGCTGCAAAGACCATTGTGGACGCCCTCGCCGTGGCAACCGGAACACCCGCGATCTGCGAACCCGTCTTTGTAGAGAGTCTGGAGGCACTTGCGCAGAGTCCGCCCGGCAGTATTCGTCTCGCCTCGCTGCTGCCGGAGATTGACCGCGTCGACGACGCCTGGGATGAGGTGCAGGCACGGCTCCGGGTTTCTTTTGGAAATCTGGCGGCGACAGGAAATCCGGTGTTCATCTGCACAGTAGTCCGTATCGCGGGCGACGGGGAGGACGCCGATCTCTTGTATCGCCGCCGCGTACGAATCCGACGGCTCGATCTTCTGGCAGCCGAACTTTCGCGGGAAACCGGCGCCTTCGTTATCGACCTAGACCGTGTGATCGCCGATATTGGTGGGCGTAACCTGCAGACTGACTATAGGCTCGACACCGCGGCCGCCGCATCCGTTGCTGGACACGCGATTGCCATCGGGCTCATTGTCAACGGTCTGGACGAGTTCGTTCCCTTCGAGCTCCAGGATAAGTTACGCGAGATTCTGATGCAGAAGAACGTAGGCCCGGCAACACCCTCAAGCCTTGTGCCAGCCAATGTGATGGCGTTCGGAAGGGGGCGACACAAGCAGAACGTTGTCACAATAACGGATTCCGATGGTGGCAGCCAAGCAGGGCGCTTGCTGCGTCAGGCATTAAGGCGTGAGATCGCGCCTGGCGAGGCGTTCGCCAAGCTGATGAAGGCCGTTCGCAGCAGGGGAGCAGTGGAAAGTGGCACACTTCTGGCTTCTGCAGTCCTGCGCATGGTACGGAGCCATCGGCGATGAGTGAGCACCTCGGCCCCCTACGCCGGATGATGTTGATACGCGCCTTCGAAACCGCTCTGGCAAAGCGGCCCGACCACGGTTTCCAGCTACTTTCCACCGGCGAGGAGGCTGTTGCTGTCGGGCTTGCCGAGGCGCTGGAGCGGGATGATCAACTCCTCACGGGCGGGCGATCCATCGGTCCCGCCCTGGCGCGCGGCGTTGATCCTCGGCGGGCAATGGCCGAGCTTCTCGCCCGCAGCACGGGCGTCAATCGAGGGCGCGGTGGCCGCGGCCATTTGGCGGATCCCGACTCTGGATTCTTCGGCGCCCACGCAGTGGTAGCTGGCAATATCAGCATCGCGGCCGGCGTCGCACTCGCGCGGAAAATGGAAGGGAAGGGCGGCATCGTTGCCATTCTTTTCGGAGACGGGGCCGCTGGGGCCGGAGCGCTTCACGAGACGCTGAACATCGCGGCACTCTGGAAGTTGCCCTTGCTTTTCGCGTGCAACAATAACCAGCTCTCGGTCTCCACGTCGCGCTTGGCGGCCCTGGCCCCAGCCCGCATTTCCGACATAGCGCTTGCTTTCGGCCTTCCGGCGCAAACAATTGACGGGATGGATCTTATGGCAACCACGGCGGCCTTCCGAGAGGCAGCGCAGCATGTACGCGCTGGGAAGGGGCCCGCCTTTGTCGAATGCGAATCCATTCGTCTTCGGTCCCATTCCACCACGGCCCGCGAGACACGCAGTCGCGAGGAACTCGCGCGACTGTGGGAGCTCTGTCCAATCGAGAGGCAAATAGCCAGGCTGGCGCTCGGTGCCGAGGAAACCAATGCACTTCGTGCCGAAGCCGAGCAGCAGGCTGGTGCAGCGCTTGCCTTTGCAGATGCTTCCCCCTTCCCGGATGCCAGCGAGGTGCTTGAGAATGTCGGCTGACGGCACGCCTGCCACCACCAAGATGTTCTTTCGAGAGGCCATCATCAAATCGCTGCGCGAGGAGATGCGTAGCAATCCCCGTGTCATCATACTTGGCCAGGATGTGGGCTCGTTCGGTGGCTCGTATCGGGAATTCGACGGGCTGTTCGTCGAATTTGGGCCTGAGCGCGTGCGCGACACACCGGTTGCCGAGGCTGCGGCGGTCGGCGTAGGCGCGGGAGCGGCTGCGGCGGGATATCGCCCGCTGGTCAGCATCACCTACATGGACTTCACCATGTTGGGCTTCGATCCTTTGATCAACTATGCAGCCAAGCTTCGGTACAAGACCGGTGGCCTGCTTTCGGCGCCGCTGGTTGTCAAGACCACGGCGGGTGCCCTCGGCCAGGGAGTAGCCCATTCGCAGTGTATCGAGGCTTGGTTGATGAGCGTGCCAGGGCTTAAGGTCGTGGCCCCGTCGACGCCGGCGGACGCCTATGGCCTCATGAAGGCAGCGTTACGGTCGGAAGGCCCCGTGGTCTATATCGATCACAAGCGGCTTTTCCCTGTCCCCGGGGAGGTACCCGTCGCTGAAACCGTCATTCCGTTTGGCAAGGCAATCATCCGCCGCAGCGGAACAGATCTGACGATTGCCACGCATGGCTTTATGGCGCGGGTAGCGCTCGAGGCGGCCCAGAAGCTGGAGGAATCAGGCCTGTCCTGCGAGGTCATCGACCTGCGCAGCCTCGCGCCGCTCGACGTCGAGACCGTCGCTGGATCGGTGAAGCGCACCGGTTTGCTTCTCACCATTGAAGAGGGCCAATTGACTTGCGGCGTCGGCGTCGAGGTCGCCGCTCGTGTGACGGAGCGCATCGGATATCATCCGAGCGCCCGGGTCGGCGCCCTGCCCGCACCCGTTTCTTCCAATCCCGTCCTGGAAGCGGCCTGTATCCCGGACGCCGCGCGTGTCATGTCAGCCGCCCGAGCGCTGGTCAATGAACGTCGTCCCATCGAAATTCGGTGAGGGCGATCGGAGACTCCTCGTCCTCACCCATACTGCCTGTTTTTTGGAGAGCCGCTGCAAATGATCTATCAATTGACTGTGCCTGCCGCTGTGAAGGGCGTCGATGAAATCCGAGTGCTGGAATGGCATGGCGACGTGGGCCGCAGCTTCGCCCAGGGCGAGTTGATCGTCGAACTCGAGACCCATAAGGCCGTGGTCGAGGTTCGAGCGGGGCAGCCAGGCGTGCTGCGTCGTGTGCTTGCCGAGGCTGGGGACTGGAAGGAAATTGGCCTCGCGCTGGCCGTATTCAGCGACACGGCAGACGAGCCGACGCCAGCCGACGATAAAGATCTCGCCGAATTGGCTGTGGATTTCGAGGTGACCTGATAGAGCGCTTTCTTCGCCTCGCGCGCGGTGGATGGCTGGTGGGCTTGCAAGAAGAGCTAACAGATCTTCGGCGATGACGCGTAAACGCGCTTTGCCCTGCTGCGAGGCGGCCCAGTCTAAGCTATGCAACGAAACTCACAGGTGGGACCAATACCACGCGCAACGAACCTTCCAATGGACGATTGCGTGTGGGGTCACACTATTTTTCGTGCGGCGGGCAAGAATATAGTGAAATCCGAGATTTCGTGTCTGTTCAATTGTAATATCCAGAGATTTTATTAATACTATCGATATTCTTATCTAGAAGCTAGGCATCTTTGAAACCGGAGATCTGTATGCATTGGCTCGGTAAGGCACTGTTTCTACTTACTATTATTTGCGTTGCTATTCTCGGCCTGATCCTGGCCGCGGGAGGCGTGTGGTTGCTGGCAATCGGGGGGTCGCCCTACTATGTCGTCGCTGGCCCGCTCCTGCTCGTTTCGTCCTTCTTGATGGCACGTCGTAGTGGCTGGGCACTGTGGATGTATGCCATCCTGCTGCTCGGCACCTTGGTCTGGGCTGTTTGGGAAGTCGGCTTTGACTTCTGGGCGCTTGTGCCGCGCGGGGATATCTTCGTACTTCTCGGTCTCTGGCTCTTGCTGCCCTTCATGGTGAGGAAGCTGAACGCCGGCTCCTTGTCTTCAAATGCTGCGAAGACAGCACCGCTTGTTCTGGCTCTTCTAGCAAGCTTCGGCGTACTCCTGGCTTCCTTGCTCAAGGACCCCCACGAAATCGCAGGTGTACTTCCGCCGACAGATCCATCCAACCCGCAAGCCGCCGACTCACGCGAAATGCCTGACGCCGACTGGCGATCCTATGGACGCACACAATTTGGCAATCGTTTCTCGCCGCTGGCCGATATCACGCCAAAGAATGTCGCGAACCTGAAAGTGGCGTGGACCTTTCGCACCGGCGATCTCAAGGGCCCGGATGATCCCTCCGAGACGACCGACGAAGTCACCCCCATCAAGATCAACGATACGCTTTTTCTGTGCTCGCCCCACCAGATCGCCTTTGCGCTCAATGCCGCAAATGGCGCGCTCAAGTGGAAGTTCGACCCCAAGATCGTCTTCAATCGAGCCTTCCAGCACATGACCTGCCGCGGTGTATCCTATTTCGAGACACCTCCGGGAGGGGTACGGCCGGATGGCTCCGCGGGCTCGGTCGACTGCCCCGCTCGTATATTCCTGCCGACCAATGACGGACGCTTGTTCGCACTGGATGCTTCCAGCGGTACTCCGTGCCAGGGTTTCGGCAACAATGGTGTCATCAATCTCAAGGAGGGCATGAGTGTTACAACCAATGGCTTCTATGAAGCAACGTCGCCGCCAGTCGTAACCTCAAAGGCGGTTATCGTCGCCGGTGCCGTGATAGACAACTATTCCACCAAGGAGCCTTCCGGTGTAATCCGCGCCTTCGACGTATACACGGGCCGGCTGCTCTGGGCCTTCGATCCGGGTAATCCCGATCCCAATGAACCGGCGTCGGACACACATCAATACGTCGCCAATTCCCCAAACTCCTGGACTATCTCCGCCTATGACGCGAAGTTGGGCCTAATCTACATCCCGACCGGCGTGCAGACTCCCGATAGCTGGGGTGGCAATCGCACGCCGGATGCCGAGCGCTATTCGAGTTCGCTGCTGGCGCTCCATGCGGATACCGGAAAACTGGCGTGGTCCTACCAAACCGTCCATCATGATTTGTGGGACCTGGATCTGCCGGCCCAGCCAAGCCTCGTCGACATCAAGCGGCCCGATGGCGGTGTCGTGCCGGCGATCTATGCCCCGGCGAAGACAGGTGACATCTTCGTGCTCGATCGGCGCGACGGCAAGCCAATCATTCCAGCTCCGGAATTGGCGGCACCGCAGGGCCCGGCGCCCGGCGACCATACCTCGCCCACGCAACCTGCCTCAGAACTTACCTTCCGGCCCAAAGCGAAACTGACGGGTGCCGATATGTGGGGTATCAGCGTCGTGGATCAGCTTGCCTGCAGGATCATCTTTCATCGATTGCGTTATGACGGCCCCTTCACGCCGCCGTCCCTGCAAGGCTCCCTGGTATTCCCCGGTAGCCTTGGTATCTTCGAGTGGGGCGGCCTGGCTGTCGACCCGACCCGCCAGATTGCGATAGCCAATCCGATCTCTGTTGCCTTCGTTTCGCGCCTCATTCCGCGAAGTGAAAGCAATCCAGACAAGCCCAGACCGGGTGATTTACCCGGCTCGGAGATTGGCATTGAACCACAGTTTGGCGTTCCCTTTGGCCTGAAGCTCGGCCCGCTGCTATCTCCGCTGGGTCTACCATGCAATCAGCCGCCCTGGGGGTTCGTTGCCGGCATTGACCTGCGGACCAATAAAATCGCCTGGAAGCTCCGCAACGGCACGGTCCGGGACAGCACAAGGTTCCCCCTGCCATTCAAGCTGGGGGTGCCGGCACTCGGGGGACCGATCGTCACCGGGGGTGGCGTTGCCTTTATGACCGGAACCATGGACGCCTATATTCGAGCTTACGACGTCAGCACCGGCGAGAAAATCTGGGAAGATCGGCTACCTGCTGGCGGTCAATCCACACCCATGACCTACAAGGCGAACGGCAAGCAGTTCGTCGTCACGGCAGCGGGCGGCCACGGTTCCTTCGGCACCAAGATCGGCGACTACGTCATTGCGTATAGCTTGCCTTGAGGGAGCCTCTCCGTGCGCTTCATTGATCCAGAGCCAACGGCGGAGGCGACCGCGTCGAGCCGAGGCCGCTATGCCGAGGCGGCCTCGGAGTGTTTTGAAGCTTGTCATCGGGAGGCAGTCCAGTTCTTCCGGTCAGCAGCGAAGAAACATATGGATTATTTAGTTTCCTTGTATGAATTCAGCACCATCAAGCATGATCTTATAATATATAGTAAGAAAATTAATTGAAAATCAAATATTATATTCATAAGAGACGTTACGACATCAATATTACTGTCGCTACGCCACCTCATCTGGATAACGCAACCTCATATCTGAAGTAGGCGTACCTTCAAGATTGCGATTTCCTGTGAACATTTGCCCTCAATATTGTCCTGGAAAACATCCACAATAATGACTTATCTTTTTTTTGATGATATCGCACTCTATCGAGGAAGTTTGTTTGGGCTCCCAAGATGATTTTAGAATTCAGATTGCCAAAGATCAGCCCGCACATGTCGGGCGCAACCGTAGAATTTCTTCACTCGCAGGCAGCCGCCCTGAAGGCCGGCGCCAAAGTTCTGGATATCAGTGTCGATCTTGGCGGCGCGTTTACCCAGGATTGTCCACCCGTTTCTTACTATCGCTTTGTAATGCGTGAGCCCGCATTTTTGCGGGAGATCAAGGCGACTCCCGGTCAGCTTTATGCCGTCGATGAGTTGTTGGCGATATTCAGCACCGAACCGGAGGAAAGTCTGGATCAGTCACCGGCGCGAGGCGTACGGGTGACGGTGGCTGGTATTATGCATTATCCTGGCATGTGGTCGAGCGGCACGTGATGAGCAGCCTTGCATTGCATTTGGGTCCGCTGTCTGTGGACAGCCAGAAGATCCTCCGGTCAGGCGTGCACTGGCTGTGCTCGCAGGGAGAGGAAGTCCGTGCCAATCAAATCATAGGCTTCTGCAATATTTCCTTGCAGCCGGCCGGCCTAAGGCTGAGCGGCCCGCCTCCGTTTGCGGAGGAGCAGGAACTACAGGTCGCTTTTGCGCCGCGTCTCCCGGGACGAATTTCTATCAACTCGGAGCTGCTGCGCGGTGGCTATCTGAGCATGCACAGCGTGGAAACCTGGAACGCCGAGGATATTGTCGCGCATCTGGAAACGGACGTGGAGGTCGAACAGGAGGGCGCCGGCAACGTGCGTCTACTGATGCTGGCGGGCCGTCGAATGACAGGCCTCGCCGACCTTCAGCACGCCGGGCTTTTGCCAAGTTGGCACGGCAGAAGCCGTGGCTGGTGGTGTGACAAAGGCGAAACTCCGATCAGTTTGCTGAGCCTTGGCGTTTGCGACGCCGCCGGTGTCGTTACCGGAGATAAAGGCGCTTTCCTCGAGACATTTGAGGCAGCCGCGCAGGCCGCGCAGATGGTTTATGTTCCAGACCATCCCATAGCGTATACGACGCAGCTATTGCTCGATCAGTTGAGCCGAACACCGGCGCAATACAAAGCCATTGCGGCAGACATCCAAGCCGTACTCACCGAAGCATCGACAACTTCCACACCAGACGACTTGGTGTTTGCGGGCACCTTGTTGCAGGCATTGCAGAGATCTCCGATCACGGATACCTATCCGATTTTTTCAGCATCCGGTTCTGCTCGCCTGGGCCCAGCAAACGCAATACTTCTGTCGCTGGTCGCGGAACCGCAAACAATTCTACGGCATAAGAAACTTGGCTACCATCTCAACATTCTGCGCCACTATCAGGCGGCGGCGGGCCCAGCCATCCGCGAATGGCTCGGTAGCGCCTTCGAGGCGGTCAAACGATCACTTGATGACATCCGGCGCGACTATGAAAAACTGATTGACACCGTGGCACGCATGACCGGCGCGAAGCTCGTGATCATAAATCGCATGTCGACACAGGGGCACGAGGACATCTCAAGCTATGCTCCCTTCGACGCGCCAATGAGCGATACGCTGGCGAATATCGCCGCGAAGGAAATGAACCTGATGCTGCATGATATCGCCGAAACGCGCGACATCGCCATCATCGATGTCGACGCCATAGCGGCTGAAATTGGCGGCGCTGAACACCTGCCAGACGCGGTCCATCAGAGCGGTTTGATGCAGGCCATCCTCCGCAATGAAATTCTGCGAGCGCTGGAAGAGATTCGGGCTCCTCTTTCTTCGGGCGAAGCGGCATAGGCTGCCTGAGCCCTTCGCCTCAAGCCCCTTTTGTCAGGACTTGCCGAAGGATTGACCGACGGTGGCGTCCGTCTATCGATGATGACCTCTCCCGATATGGTCAAGGCATGCGGCAAGGGCCACTCACGACGGTTCTGTCGCCTCCTTCCATGGCCAGAATATTCGGGGCGGAAAAGTCGAACCTGCGAACCAGAAAAATATCGATATCGAGCCAGATCGCGAAAAATCTCTTGAGAATAAGAGCCCTGTATACATCTGAAAATACAGCCAGGCTCCCATTCCGTTCATTTCGGAATATTTTGTCGGCAGAGAGCAGCAACGATGCATCAACGGTTTTGACGCCGGCTGGTACCTGCAAATCAGCATAAGAGTGTAATACAACTTCGTACCCAAGGCGGACCCAGGAAATCAAACAAAGCCGCTCAATCGGTCCGAGCACTTCCCCAATCCACAATGTGTGAATAGGGACCACTCCGTTTTCGCCTGGCTCCCAATGTGCATCATCGACTGACACATGGCTCACACGCCGCTCTCCTGAATACTGGTTATCTTTCTGCTGCTGATAGCGGTGACCTTAGGTCATTGGCCTATAAAGTGCATCCAAATTCTGGTGAAAGCCGATTTCATGAGGGTGAGGCTGTTTGATGCGATAATTTAGCGTCGAGGCGACCACGTCGACTTATGCGAGAACCCTCGGTGTCGCCGTCATCTCTTCCGAGAACCTATCCTTTTTCGTGAGACGCGACATCAATCCCCCATCGGATGCAGGTCGCGCACCATCGCTTTCATGCGCTCGTCCAGCACATGGGTATAGATCTGCGTCGTGGCGATGTCGGCGTGGCCGAGCATCATCTGGACGGAACGCAGGTCCGCGCCATTCTGCAGGAGGTGGCTGGCGAAGGCGTGGCGCAGGACGTGGGGACTGATGCGGTCGCCCCTTATGCCGACCGAGGCGCCGAGCGCCTTGAGGTCGCGGGCGAAATGCTGGCGGGTGAGGTGACCGCTCTCCCCGAAGGAGGGGAAGAGCCAGGGCGAGGCCTGGCCCCGGCCCGCTTCCGCCAGCAGCGCGAGATAGGCCTGCATCGCCCGGCGCGCCATGTCGGTGAGCGGCACCAGGCGCTCCTTGTTGCCCTTGCCGACCACGCTGAGCATGGCAAGGCCGGGGCGGGCCGCCGAGCGCTTGAGGCTGACGAGTTCGGAGACGCGCAGGCCCGAGGCATAGAGCGTTTCGAGCAGGGCGCTCATGCGGCCGGCGCGCAGGCGCTCCAGCATGGGACGCGCGGCGTCCTCGATCCTCTCGCCGGCGGCGGTCAGGAGGCGGTCGACCTCTTCCACGCTCAGGACCTTGGGCAGGGGCCGGCCGCGCTTGGGGCCGTCGAGCACGCTGGTCGGATCGTCGTCGCGAAAACCCTCGGCATAGAGGAATTTGTGCAGTTGCCGGATGGCCGAAAGATGCCGCGCCAAGGTGGTCGCCTTGAAGCCGAGGGCGGTGAGGGAGGCGAGGTGGTCACGCGCCTGGTCCGAGGTCGCGGTGGCGATGGCGCCGCCACGGCCGGCAAGGAAGTCGCTGTAGTCGGTGAGATCGCGCCGATAGGCTTCCAGCGTATTGTCGGCGCCGCCGCGTTCGGCGGACACCATGTCGAGGAAGGCGTTGATCAGCCTGGTATCGCTGGCGGGCTTGGGCATTGCGATACCCTAGCCCGCCGCGGTTAACAGGCTGAAAAGATCAGTTCAGGCCGAGAGCGGCGCGAAGCTCCGCCTTGGCAGGCTCGAACTCGGCCTTGAAATCGTCCTGGCGCATGATCGTCTCAGCGATCACCGTGCCAGAGATACGGCCCATCTCGATGTCGGAGGGATAGTGGATGCCCACCACCAGGCGGCTATGGCCGTAGTCCCAGGCGCGGGCCATGATCTCGGCCCGCTTCTCCGGCACCATGTTGGCGAGCACGATGCCCTCCAGCGTGCCGAGCGTGGTGTGACCGGAGGGATAGGAGCCGGACTTGCTGGGCTCGACCGCCGGGCGCACGAGATCGCTGACCAGATGCGGACGCAGGCGACCAAGGGTCTTCTTGGCGGGATCCACCACGGCGGCTTCCGTCTCAATGATGCGGTCGAAGAAAGCCGCGAATTTCGGCAGCTTGGCCTTGTCGAATTTAGCGCCGAACAGCTCGCCGCCGAAGCGCCAGACGGTCTCCTCGTCATCGGCCTGGGCGTGCTTCAGCTCTTCGGGCGTGCGCTCGACCTGCAGCGCCAGCACCGCGGCGATCTCGCTCTTGGTCTGCATCGAATCGGCGGCCGGCGGGGGCGGCAGCAGAATGGTGAGATTGACCACCTTGGCGTCGGTGAAGGGCTTGGCCTCGTCGGCGATAGCCGGGGAAAGGCCTGCAAGGGCCAGCATGGCAGCGAGAGCAATGATCTTGCGCAAGGGAGCACCCATTGGTTGCGGAACTCGCGCCAGATGCCACCCTGGGGTGACGGGCCGATGACAGATGCGGCGGGGACAGCAAAACCTGGTCGCGGAAGCGCGCCCGGCCGGTATCCTTTACCTGGACAACTTTGTGCTCGCGTGGTTCGATCCTGGCCATCCACGCGGCATCGACACTTTGCGCGAACGCCACTTCTGATAGCGCGACATTCGACGATCTCGGTCGGCACCTGATCACAACACCAATTATGGGAGGCTCCAATGCCACGCATGCGTGCTGTTCAAGTGAAGAACGCCAACGGTCCCTTCGAACTCGTCGAGCGCGAGGTCCCGATTCCGGCCGCGGGCCAGGTCCTGATCAAGGTGCAGGCGTGCGGGGTGTGCCACAGCGATGCCTTCACCAAGACGGGAGCGATTCCGGGCATCGTCTACCCGCGTGTGCCTGGCCACGAGGTTGTCGGCGTCATCGAGGCGGTTGGCGAACGCGTGCCGGACTGGCAGGCGGGGCAGCGTGTCGGCGTCGGCTGGCACGGTGGCCATTGCGGCCATTGTCCTTCCTGCCGGCGCGGTGACTTCATCACATGTTCGAACGGGCAGATCCCCGGCATCAGCTATGATGGCGGCTATGCGGACTACATGATCGCGCCTTTCGAGGCGCTGGCTGCAATCCCAGACGATCTGGGGGCGGCCGAGGCTGCACCGCTTTTGTGTGCCGGCATCACGACCTACAATGCGTTGCGCAACAGCGGCGTGCGCGCCGGCGATACCGTCGCGGTGCTCGGCATCGGCGGCCTTGGCCATCTCGGCGTGCAGTTCGCGGCCAAGATGGGCTGCCGCACAGTCGCCATCGCGCGCGGTGCCGACAAGGGGCCGCTGGCGCGCCAGCTCGGCGCTCATCGCTATCTCGACAGCACCACGCAGGATGTCGCAGCCGAGCTGACCAAGATGGGTGGGGCTCATGTGATCCTCTCCACCGTCACCAGCGCCCAGGCGATGAGCGCAGTGCTCGGCGGGTTGGCCATCGATGGCAAGATGATCGTCGTGGGCGCCACACCCGATCCCATCGAGGTCTCGCCCTTCCTGCTGATCGGCGCCCGCCGGGGAATCCAGGGATGGCCATCCGGAACTTCGATCGAATCCGAAGATACGCTGGCGTTCAGCGCCCTCGCCAACATCAGGCCGATGATCGAAACGATGCCGCTCGAACGGGCGGCCGAGGCCTATGAGCGGATGATGAGCGGTGCAGCCCGCTTCCGCATGGTGCTCACGACCGGGCAATAGACCCGGCCGCGGTGCCCGCGCCTCAAACTTCTTCGCTGTGAAAGATCAGCATGTCGGTGCCGCCGGTGGCAAAGCTTTGCACATCCGCGGCGGCGGCCTCGCCTTCGGCACTGGCGAAGGCTTTCTGGATCGATGCGACATCGTCGAAGTGCAAGGTCGCGATCAGATGAACCTTGGACGGACCGGCGGGCGTAACCACTGGCCCGCGACTGACCTCATACTTCCTCAAGCCCGGAATCTTCTTTGCGATCGGAACATGGGTCTCGAAATAGTATCTGTCGAATTCTGCACTATCGACCGGCGTTCCATACATGACAACCAGGCTCGCCATGGCACTCCCCCAAGAATTTTCGTCTGCTGCTGTGAATAGCCGATTGTTTCAGAGGCCCAGCTCACCAATTCCCCTCTGCATCGTTCCTCTATTGTCGCTCAGATGATCGGATCGCTGCAAGTGCGAAGCGCGACATCTCTCTCGTCTATTCCGGCTCAGAAATAGAGCGGATGATCCTCGAGCGCCAAGGCGATCACGCGCAGCGAGGCGGCGGCCTGGAGGTGGATGTTGGGGCTGGCGTCGGTAGCGCTTGAGGCCGCCAAGGTGCGCAAGGCGTCGATCATGTCGCGCAGGGTCTTGGCGTGTGGGCCGCGGATGGCCAGGAGCTTGGCGAGGCGCACGAGCATGGCGCTCACCTCGCCGGCATGGGCGGCCTCGAGTTGGCTGTCGCGGATGAAGCGGCGCAGGCGCAGGATCTCCAGCCCCATGGTCACGGCGGCGAGGCTGCCGTCGAGCACATATTGCGCCTTGGCGCCGACGCGCTCCAGTGGGGCCATCAATTGGTTTATGCGGTCATAGGCGAGACTCTCGAAGGCCGAGGGCTTGGGCAGGCGCTCATGCAGGCATAGCCGCGTGAGGTCGGCGCGGAAGGCTTCCACTACACGCTCGACCACGCTTTCCGGCCGGCGCGGCAGCACCACGGCGAAGATGCCGACGCTGAGCAGGATGCCGCCCAGCACGGCGATCGCCTCGTTCAGGAAGGGCCAGGGCTGCGCCACCATGGGCTGGCGCGGATTGACGAAGAGCAGGAAGTTGATGGCGAAGGAGGTGGCGATGCTGGTGTAGCGCGGATTGGCCATGGCCAGCGCCACCGGGACAAGCACGAGCGCGATGAGCAGCAGCAGCCAGAACAGGCCCTGTAGCTCCGGCAAGAGGACCTGCCCCACGAGGAAGGCCGCCGGCACCGAAAAAGCCGCTCCCTTCAGGAATTCGAGGGAGGAGCGCATCGGGTTGGGCATGGTGGCGAACAGGCTCGACACCACCGCGACCATCACCGCGGCGCCGGCGAGATCGGCCCAGCGCGTCGCGATCCAGTAGGCGGTGACGACGGCTGTGGCGATGGCGGCGCGCACGGCATTGACGAAGGCGACATTCTGGTCGCGGTCGATGGTAAGCGTCGGCAGCTTCCATTGGCCGGGCGGGCCGGGAGGATCTGGCGCGCGCAGGCGCAAAGCGGTGAGGCCCTCCAGCACGAGGCTGAGAGCTGCGAGGAACTCGATCAGCAGCGTGATGCGGGCGGCCGCTGCGGCGCGATCCTCGCCCGGCTGAAGCGGGGCGGTGCGCATCGCCTCGGATTCGCGGGTGAGTTCGTCGATCTGGCGCAACCAGGGCCTGGCATCCTCGACCAGCCAGTCGCGCTGCACGAGGCCGTCCAGCATGGCCTTGACGCGGCCCAGCAGCGGGCGCCAGCTCGAGTCGGGCGCGCTCGCATGGGCGAGGAGCGTGTGGATGGCCGAGATCGCCGAGAGCATGTGGCCGATCGTATGCCGGGCCATGCGGCCATGGGTCACCAGCCCCGGCGCCTCGATGCGGGCATAGGCGCGCATGCCGGCCAGCGCCTCGATGTCGACGATCAGCCTTTGGTAGCGGGCGTCGAGCTCGGGTTTGGCGGTGCCGCCGATGGCGCCGGCGCTGTAGCGGGCAATGTCGCGCAGGCCCGCGCCGACGCGCTCGACCAGCACGTCGCGGGCGAGCTGGGGCATGAAGAAGCGCCCGGCAATGCCGGCGCAGGTGATGCCGAGCATGATCTCGATGCAGCGCGCGGCGGCAAGATCGGTGACGAGATGGGGATTGTCGAAGGCGGGCAGGCCGATGATGGCGGCGGTATAGCCGGCCAGCACCGCGCCATAGGATTCGGGATTGCGCAGCACCGAGGCGACATAGGTGCACACCGCGATCCACACAGTGAGCAGGCCGACATAGGCGACATGCTCTGTGCCGGTGGCCTTGACCATCGTCACCGAGGCGAGCGCGCCGATCAGGGTGCCGGCGAGGCGGAACAGGCCCTTGGCCAGCACCATGCCAGCGACGGGCTGGCTGACGATGAACACCGTCATCATCGCCCATTGCGGCTGCCCAAGGCCAAGCAGATAGGCGATGACCAGCGCGACGAGGCCCACCAGCGTCGTGCGCAGCGCAAAGATCCAGTCCGCCCGAGGCGGCAGGGACACATGCGGCACCAGGACGGCAAAGCGCGAACGGAGGGAGGCAGGACTGGGCATGCTTACGGGAATAGAGGCTCAGCGGGCGAATTGGAACCGGGCGCGAGAGGGAAATCTAGCGTGAGGCAGAGGCACCAACTTTGCCGGAGGGAGAGGAGGCCAAAACTCGGAGTGTCGATCACCGATCGACATCTTCCACTCCTGCAGACGTGCTGCTTCCAAGGATGTCGATCGGTGATCGACACTCCATCCCCACGTTCCCATCCAAAAGCATCAAGGCGTTTTCCCCGGAGGACCATCCGGCCCGGGCTGCAGGTTCCTGAGCGGCACATCCACGCTCATTGGCCGCGTGGCCGGTCTCACATAGGTACCCAGCGCATAGACGATGCCATATCCGGCAAGCCCGGTTATAGCGAGGATAAGCAGGAAACGGAGCAGACTGGGCATTGGGAACCTGGAGATTTCAGCCGCACAATACTGTGCGAATCCGGGCGGAGCTATGTCTTCGGCGCGGCCATACAACGAATGAAATGTGGGAAACCCTTGCGTCCCGGCCCGTCTCCGGTTCTATAGAAACATGACTTTGTTGATGCAGGACGAAATGGGCGGCGTTGCGACATCTCTTGCTCCGGCCGAACGCGAGAAGAAGCTGACGCAGGCCCTCGCAGGCCGATCGGTCGTGCTGGTGGGCATGATGGGCGCGGGAAAGAGCGCGGTGGGCAAGCGCCTGGCAGGCCGGCTCGGGCTTGAATTCCGCGACGCCGATGCCGAGATCGAGGAAGCGGCCAAGAAGACCATCGCTGAGATCTTCGCCAGCGACGGCGAGACCTTTTTCCGCGACAAGGAGCGGCGCGTCATCGCCCGACTGCTTTCCTGCGAGGAGCCGATCGTGCTGGCGACCGGCGGCGGCGCCTATATGAACAGCGAGACCCGGGCCCTGATCGCCGGATGCAGCGTCTCGATCTGGCTGAAGGCCGAATTCGACGTGCTGATGCGCCGCGTGCGCCGCAAGCTGACCCGGCCGCTGCTGCAGAACCCCGATCCCGAGGGCACGCTGAAAAAGCTGATCGACCTGCGCTACCCCATCTATGCCGAGGCGGATGTCACCGTCCTGTCGCGGGATGTGGCGCATGACATGGTGCTGGAGGATGTGATCTCCGCCCTCGAAACCTATCTCAAGCTCCGGGATCCTGCGATGCCGGAGCTGAACGCCCAGAAGCCGGACTCCCTCGCATGAGCACGCCGATCACCGTTCCCGTCGTCCTGGGAGCGCGCTCCTACGAGATTCTCATAGGACCGGGCCTGCTGCCCGAAGCCGGCGCCCGCATCGCTGCCCTGGCGCCACAGGCGCGGCTCGCCATCGTCACCGACGAGAATGTCGCCGCCCTGCATCTTGCCACCCTCACCGCCAGCCTCGACAAGGCCGGTCTTGCGCACCAAACCATCGTGGTGAAGCCGGGCGAAGCCTCCAAGAGCTACGCCACCTTCGCCGAGGTCTGCGACGGGCTGCTCGCCACCAGGGTCGAGCGCGGCGATTTCGTCATCGCCTTCGGCGGCGGCGTGATCGGCGATCTCGCCGGCTTTGCCGCGGCGGTGATCCGGCGCGGCATGCGCTTCATCCAGATCCCGACCAGCCTGCTCGCCCAGGTCGATTCCTCCGTCGGCGGCAAGACCGGCATCAATTCGCGCCACGGCAAGAACCTGGTCGGCGCCTTCCACCAGCCGAGCCTGGTGCTGGCTGACACCAGCGTACTCGACACGCTCTCGAAGCGCGAATTCCGCGCCGGCTACGCCGAGGTTGCCAAATATGGCCTGATCAACGATGCACCCTTCTTCCTCTGGCTGGAGCGCAACTGGCGGGACGTGATGGCCGGTGGAAAGGCGCGCGAAGAAGCGATCGCCGTCTCCTGCCGCTCCAAGGCCGGCATCGTGGCGCGCGACGAAACCGAGACGGGCGAACGCGCCCTCCTCAATCTCGGCCATACCTTCGGCCATGCGCTGGAGGCGTTGACGGGCTATAATTCGAAGCGCCTCGTGCATGGCGAAGGCGTTTCGATCGGCATGGTGCTCGCCCATGAATTCTCGGCGCGCCTCGGCCTGTGCTCGCAGGAAATGCCCTCGCGTGTCGCCGGCCATCTGGCCGAAGCCGGCCTGCCCACCCGCATCGACCAGGTGCCGGGCGGCGTGGGCACGGCGGCGGAGTTGATGAACGCCATCACGCAGGACAAGAAGGTCAAGCGCGGCAAGCTCACCTTCATCCTCACGCGCGGCCTTGGCGAGAGCTTCATCGCCAACGACGTCGACCCGGCCGCGGTGACGGGGTTTTTGGAAGAGAAGCTGGCCGACGCTCAAAAAGTGGGCGCGTGAGCGATGGCCGCTGACTTGATTTCGGAAAGGCTCAACGCGAAAAGCCTCCCCCACGAAGCTGGCTATGGCATGCACATATCTCGATACGGGCAGGAAGAGCGGGGGAATCCTTCCCCGCCTTCGGGGAAGGTGTCATTGCGAAGCAATGACGGAAGGGGGAGGGCGGCGCGACAGGACCGATTTGGGCGAGCAAGGCGCCACTCTACCCCTTCCGACCTCACTGCGTTCGGCCACCTTCCCCGCAGTCGGGGAAGGATTTTCGCGCCCCGTTCAACGATGCTGAGATATGTGCATGCCATGGCCAGCTTCGTGGGGGAGGTTTCTCGCGTGGCGCCCTTCCCGCCCAGGGGCATATAGACGCCATGACCGCCCAGATGTGGTTCTCTATTCTCATCGTCTTCCTGCTGCTCCTGGCGGGCTTCTTCTTCGCAGGCTCCGAGACGGCGCTGACGGCGGCCTCACGCGCGCGCCTCCTGGCGCTCGAAAGGCACGGCAACCGGGCCGCCAAGGTCGTCAACCAGTTACTCGACATCCGCGAGGCGATGATCGGTTCGCTTCTGGTCGGCACCAGCATCGTCAACACGGCGGCGGCGGCGCTGACCACGGGCATCCTGCTCGACATTTTCGGCGATGTCGGCATCTTCTACGCCACCATCGTCATCTCGGTGCTGACGATCGTCTTCGTCGAGATCCTGCCCAAGACCATCGCCATCAATTTCCCCGAACGCTTCTCGCTCGCGGTGGCCTGGCCGGTGCGCATCGTGGTCATCGTCTTCTCCCCGCTGACCACGGCGCTCGGCTGGCTGGTGCGCGGCATCCTGCTCCTGTTTGGCCTGCGCATTGGCGAGCACACCTCGATCCTCTCCGCGGCGGACGAGTTGCGCGGCACCGTCGACCTCCTGCACAAGGAAGGGTCGGTGGAGAAGACCGACCGCGACATGTTCGGTGGCCTGATCGACCTGCAGGAGCTGACGGTGGGCGACGTCATGGTCCACCGCACCACCATGCTGTCGGTCGATATCGACGAGGATCCCAGCCACATCGTGCAGAGTGTGCTGGCGGCCCCCTATACGCGCATCCCGGTCTGGAAGGACACGCCCGAGAACATCATCGGCGTGCTGCATGCCAAGGACCTCCTGCGTGCCCTTGACGCCGCCGGCAACGATCCCGGCAAGCTCGACCTCGAAGAGATCGCCCTGCCCGCCTGGTTCGTGCCCGACACCACCTCGCTCGCCGACCAGTTGCGCTCCTTCCGCCGCAAGAAGATGCATTTCGCCTTCGTGGTCGACGAATATGGCTCGGTGCAGGGCATCGTCACGCTCGAGGACATCATCGAGGAAATCGTCGGCGACATCTCCGACGAGCACGACGTGGCGGTGAGCGGCGTGCGCCCGCAGGCCGATGGCGCCGTGAATGTCGACGGCTCGGTGCCGATCCGCGATCTCAACCGCGCCATGGACTGGAGCCTGCCGGACGAGGAAGCCACCACCATTGCCGGCCTCGTCATCCATGAAGCGCGCACCATCCCTGAGGCCGGGCAGACCTTCACCTTCTACGGCTACCGCTTCCAGATCCTGCGCAAGCAGAAGAACCGGATTGCTTCGCTGCGGATCACGCCTGTCGACACCGCGGTGGCCAAGGCCGAGTGAGGTTCATGCCGGTGGAAATGCGCCGGCATGGCGATGGAATGGCTGCTGCCACCCCGCCGCGTCGAGAGCAAAATGCGTTGACACTGGAGCAGATCTCCAAACGAACTTTTTTGGTATCAAAAGCATTTTGCGATTCTTGGTGATTCTGTGTGAAGACAAAACGCTCAAATCAACTAGGGCCCGTCGTACCCCCTCCCCTACCTCCTCCGGAATTGCCGGATCCATGGGTGGTGCCGTTGTTGCCGTTGTTGCCGTTGCCGTTCCCCTGGCCGCCTGTGCCCTGATCGTAAAGAATGCGCGGGCCGGTTACATCCGGTGGCGGCGGTGTGAAGATCACCTGCGGCTCGACACGGAATTTCTTGCGCGGCGGCGGTGTGACCGCGACCTTGCGCACCGGCGGGAGCACAACTTCCATCTTGTCGCCCTTCGGCAGGCCACACGGATCGAAGGAGTATTGCCACTGCCTTCCATTCGGATCCAGCGCCGCCATGAGGCCGGCATAGTGTCTGGCCCTCTCCGGATCGCGCACATCCACGGGCCCCCTGGCATAGATCCAGGCCAGATTTGAGGCGGCGTAATAATCACCGCGCTCGGCGCCGGTCTCGAACCAGCCGATTGCCGTTGGCAGGTCCTTTTTGACGCCATTGCCGTTGAAATACATGGTCCCGATCGTGGTGGGGGCGTAGGGATGTGCCTTGTCGGTGGCGGTCTTCAAGAGCCCCATTGCGGTGGCGGCGTCGCGGGTCACGCCCTTGCCCTCCAGATAGGCGACACCCAGGTTGCGCATGCCGCAAACATCGTTGCGCACCAGGGCAGCCTGGAAGAACTTGGCGCCGCGTGTGGGATCGGCCGGCACGTTCTGGCCGTAATAATACATGGCGCCGAGCGTATTCATCGCGGAGGTGTTGCCGAGTTCGACGGCCTGGCCGATGAGCTTGACGCCATCGGCGACGGACTTGGGAGTTCCCCGCCCAAGGGTGCGGTTGCGGCCATAATCCAGCATGGCGTAGGCGTCGACGCCGGCGCCTTTCTTGAAGAGCTGGTTGGCAACCGTCAGGTTTTGCGGTTCCCCGGCACCGCGCTCGGCCAGGATGCCCAAGCCATGATAAGCGCGGATATAGCCGGCATCGGCCGCGGCCTTGAATTGCTCGCTCGCCCCGGCCACGTCGTTGTCGGCGAGCTTGGCGCGGCCGAGTTCATATTTGTAGCGCGCGATCCCGGGAAACTTCGCAACGGCCTGGCTGCAGGCCGCAATGGCCGCCTTGGCATCGATCTCGTTCGGCAGTTTGCCGGCGGTCACGCCCTCGGGATCGAGCGGCTCGCCGGCCAGGGCGTCGCAGGCCGGCACGAAGGGCTCGATCCGGCCTGTCACGACCTGACTGTCACCACCAGGCTGCTCGACTTTGAGCTGGATGGTTTGCACCTTGCCTTCCGAACCGATGGCGGGCTCGAAGCTCACGGCTCGAAGGGCATTCTGGTCAATGATATCGCCCTCGCCGAGGGGCTTGCCGTTGAGGTAGAGCACCCCGCGGCTCGGGGCGGCGGCGACTTGGATCTCGGCGCCGGTGGCGTCGCGGATGAGTGGAAGGTCGTCGAGCATCGCCACCTCGCCGATGCCGATCGGCACGCGGCGCGGCTTGCTGAAGGTCTCATCCAGGAGAGCCGCCATCTGCACCGGGGCGGCCTGCGGCGACTCGGCAGTGGCCGTATCCTGCCTCGGCGCGGGGCCGATTTTCACCGCGCCTGCATTCGCGGTCTGCACCGGTTTCACCGGCTCGATATGGATGACCGGCTTGGCCAGGTAGACGGGCTGCGTCAATGTGCTCATCAGCCAGGGGCGCTGGCGCTCATGGGTCGCCTGCCAGACATCCTGCGTCACCTCATCGAGGGCCTTCTGCACATCGACGCCAAGCGTGAAGGAATATTTGAGCATGGAGGCGGTGAAAGGCGACTTGTCGCCCGCGCCGTCCTCGGCCACCGCGCCGGGCTGCGTCGAATAGGCGACGAAACTCCCCGGGAAACTGGTCAGGGGCGCAAGGCCGACGCCGGCGACCGCCATCTGCTTCTTCGGCCCCACAAGGTAGGAACGCGCCTGGAAGGGGTTGTTCCGGCAGGAATCGAGATAGACCAGTTGCGTCTTGGAGTATTGCCGCATGGCGAGCAGGATCGTCTGAACCTGGATGGTTTCGATTTCGAGATCGGCCGGATCCTTCAGCTTGGCATCGATGGGAATGATGCGGTTGTCGCCCCCGACCTGGATGCCGTGGCCGGAATAATAGAGCAGGCTGAGGTCGGAGCCCTTCAGGGACTGGATGAAGAGCCGCATGGCCTCGTCGAAGTCCTTGCGCTTGAGATCGAGAACCGAGATCACCTGGAAGCCCTGGCGCGTCAGGGCTTCCGCCACGGCGCGGGCGTCATTGTCGGGATTGTTGAGCGGCGGCACCACCGTGTAGTTGCTGTTGCCGACAACGAAGGCGATGCGCCGTTCCGCCGCGTTGGCGCTCGGCGTAATGGCCAGCGTCACAGCCGCGAGCGCCGCCAGCGGCAGAGTGGCTTTCCGGGCAAAGCAAGGACGACCGGCGGGATCTCGATTCGAGATGAGCGCTGCCATGGATGCCTCCCTACGAGCCAATCCGGATTCTTCAGCTTTCAATTGCAAGTAGCGGCAAGCCGAGCCTACGGCAGCCACGAATACTTATACTTACCTGAAACAAGCGTCCGCAGAGGGTGCTGGTCGGATCCTCCCAAATTCTGAGAGACACGGCCCCTTCTATGCTCGGCCCGTATTTTCAAACCTTATGGGATTAAAAGCAACAGGCCAGCAGTGCTGGAACGCACAAATGGCAAATTTTTCAGAGTGACTTCAGATTTATTTCGGAAACGCGTCGTACGGACTGATTTCAGGACCTTGCGTGGCGCAGTGAAAGCTGGTGAGCGAAGCCTGTCACGCCTGCAAGAAGGATCGCATCCGAGATGCGCGAGGCTACTTACCGCCTCCAGATCCTGCGCAAGCAGAAGAACTGGACTGCTTCGCTCAGGATCGCGCCGGTGGTACAGGAGGTCGCGAAGGAGTAGTTCTGGAACGACGCCTTCGAGCCGGCTCTTCCTCGACTGCGCGGGCCCCTTGCCCGTATCTTGGAAACGCCTGGCTTGTTGGATAGGAGATGCGGGCGAGACGCCCGCGCACCCGGGAGATTGCATGCTGCGCCTGCTCAAATGGATCGTGATCATCCTGGTGCTCGCCACGGGCGCCTGCTGGCTCGACCAAGTTCTGCCGCGCTATGATGTGGTGCGCATCGTCGGCACCGACACCAAGCGCCTGGACTCCTCGGGCTATTTCGACAGTGACCAGCCGGGCCCGAAGAGCACCAGCAGCCGCGACGTGCGCTTCATCAACACGGTCTATCCGAGCGGGTCGCCGCGTGTCTTCCGCAACGAGGACACCGACTGGGGCTTTCCCTGGTACTACAAGTTCGATTCCGGCAACCTGATGGCGGCCGCGCAGGCCTTGCAGTCCAGTGCCGACAACCCGAAATGGGTGGTGATCAAAAGCTATGGCTGGCGCGTCACCCTCCTCACCATGTTCCCGAATGCGATCTCGATCCGCGCCGCGAGCGGTCCGGACGAATATGTCATCCCCTGGCTGCGCATTTTTGTGTTCGGCTTCCTCGCCATCCTGCTGATCTGGCTCTATTTCCGCCTGCGCCGCTTCAAGCGCGAGCGCCTGGATCCGGTGTTCGGCCGCATCGGGAACCGTATGAGCGCCGCGGCTGACGCGGTTGACGATCACGCCGTGGCCGTCTCCGACAGCGCCAACGGCTTGATGGCGCGCCTCCGGCGCTGGCTGGGCGGGGGACGGTCAAAACAGTAAGCAGCGGCTTGTCCCGCGTGATGAACCCTATTTAATCCGGGTAATATTGACTTCCCGATTTTACCCGGATATATCCCGTGCATCACCACAGGATAGAGACCATGACACACACCCTCATCGCCTTTGCCGGCCCGCGTCGCCTGGCCGAGGGAGATACCGCCAATGTCGCCGTCGCCATCCGGCAGGCGCAGGATAGCGGCGAGGCCGCCTCCATCTTCGTGTTCGAGCGGGACAGCAGCCGCCCGGTCGATCTCGACCTGCGCGGCACGCCGGCCGAGATCCGGGCGCGCTACATCGCCATCGATCCTCCGCGCGGTCCCGGCCGCCCCAAGCTCGGCGTCGTCGCCCGAGAGGTCACGCTGCTGCCGCGTCACTGGGACTGGCTTGCGGCTCAGCCGGGCGGCGCCTCCGTGGCGCTGCGCAAGCTGGTGGACGAAGCCCGTCACGCCTCGGAGGAGAAGGATCGCATTCGTGATGCGCGCGAAGCCGCCTACCGCTTCATGAGCGCCATGGCTGGTGACGCTCCCCACTACGAGGAAGCGATTCGCGCCCTGTTCGCAGGGGACCGGGAAAAGTTCGGCACCCTGATCGAATCCTGGCCGCAGGATGTGCGCGAGCATGTCCATGGACTGGCGGAGGCGGGGTTTTGACGCTGGGAGCGCGGACGTCCCTACGACACTCAAAAGAGTGTCGGACGATCCGCTCTTGGAAACGATGTGTTCCGGAAGATCGGAAGAGCGGACGGGGATGTCCGCGCTCCCAGCAACCCCTTCTCCGGCCAAGCAAATTTCAATTCCTCCGCGTCACGGATTTTTTTGGGTTTCACCTCAAATTTTTTCTTGCATGTGACGTCCGGAATCCCTATTTCCCGGCTTGCCCAATTTCGCACGTGCCTGTGGCCGCGTGCCGGTCGGTGGACATCCAGACAAGAGGCTGGACGGTCGCCAGGGATGGACTAGGGATCGCGGCAGTGATCCCTTGAGGTGGTCAAGCACCAAGGTGCCGAAACCATCGAATCCCGAACAACGATCGGCAGCCGGAGGCGACCGGTGAACCCCGTACTCCGCGGGGGACGCAGCTTGAAGCAACGACGAAGCGGGCTTTTTTGGTCTCGGCTGGTGTCCAGATCCAGCGACTGAAGAGGCTTGTTTCTCTTTGCCAGGCGTGCGGACCGGGTTTCCCGATCCAATCCAAGGCAGCTCCAACCATGCAGCGGTTTGCTCCGTTGCGTGGCGTTATGCATCCCGTCGCGGTGAGGCTTGTGCCTGACCGGCGGTGGGCGGCGCGTCTTCATGGTCTGCCCGCGTTTCCACCCCGCGGCGACGATGACGGCGCTCCGATCCGTGCCATTTCCAGGATTGGGGGAACCCACCATGACCGACCGCATCCGCGACTACCTGCGCGCCAACCCTGCCGAAGGCCCCCGCCTCGTCGTCGATCTCGACGTGGTTGAGCGGAACTATCAAGCGTTCGCTCATGCGCTGCCGGACACCCGCGTGTTCTATGCCGTCAAGGCCAACCCGGCGCCGGAGATCCTCAATCTCCTGGCCGAGCTCGGCTCGAATTTCGACTGCGCTTCCGTGGTCGAGATCGAGCAGGCGCTCGCCACCGGCGCAGAGGCCGACCGCGTCTCCTTCGGCAACACCATCAAGAAGGAGCGCGACATCGCCCGTGCCTTCGAGCTCGGCGTGCGCCTCTTCGCGGTGGACTGCGAAGCCGAAGTGGAGAAGATCGCCCGCGTTGCTCCCGGCTCGCGCGTGTTCTGCCGCATCCTGTGCGACGGCGCCGGCGCCGAGTGGCCGCTGTCGAAGAAGTTCGGCTGCGTGCCCGCAATGGCGCCGGAGGTGCTGGAGCGTGCCCAGTCGCTCGGCCTGACGGCCTATGGCGTATCGTTCCATGTCGGCTCGCAGCAGGGCAACGTCCAGGCCTGGGACAGCGCGCTGTCGACCGCCGCGGGTATCTTCCGCGAGCTGGCCGAGCGTGGCATCACGCTGTCGATGGTCAATATGGGCGGTGGCTTCCCGGCCAAATATCTGCGTGCCATGCCGGGTGTACCGGCCTATGGCGATGCGATCTTCGGCGCGCTCCGCCGCCATTTCGGTAACCAGCTGCCGGAGACCATCATCGAGCCGGGCCGCGGCATGGTCGGCGATGCCGGCATGATCGAGGCCGAGGTGGTGCTGGTGTCGAAGAAGGCGGCGGACGATGAAATCCGCTGGGTCTATCTCGACATCGGCAAGTTCCACGGCCTCGCCGAGACCATGGACGAAGCCATCCGCTACCCGATCCGCACCGAGCGGGACGGTGACGTCAAGGCGCCCTGCGTCCTGGCCGGACCGACCTGCGACAGCGTCGACGTGCTCTACGAGAAGACCCCCTATGATCTTCCCGTGAGCCTGTCGATCGGCGACAAGGTGCTGTTCGAGGCCTGTGGGGCCTACACCACCACCTACTCCACGGTGGGCTTCAACGGCTTCCCGCCGCTTGCCTCGGTGGTGATCTGAGGCGTCATCCCGGAAGCGCGCAGCGCTATCCGGGACCGTCCTCCAGCAAGCCTTTGTCGTCTCACGATCCCGTGTCTGCGGCGCACCATTGCATGATGCACCGCGCACGGGATGACCTCCCACCCATCATCCCGTACGGCCGCTTTGTCGGTGCGAGGGCTGTCGCTCTAGCCTCTAAGGAGCCACGGCCATGGTCCGTATTGTCCAGGAAGCCCTGTCCCATTTCGATGCCCGCGAGAAGCTGCTCGATGCCGCTTTCGGGCCGTCCCGCTTCGCCAAGACCTCGGAGCGCCTGCGCGAAGGCCGCCTGCCCGCCAAGGGCCTGGCCTTCTCGGCTCTCGACGATGGCAAGCTGATCGGCACGCTGCGTCTGTGGAACATCTCGGCCGGCCCCGGCCGCGCGGCGCTGCTGCTCGGCCCGCTCGCCATCGACGGCGAGCGCCGCAGCGAGGGCCTCGGCGCGCGCATGATGTGGCACGCCATCGGCCATGCCCAGCATCACGGCCACAAGGCCATCCTGCTGGTGGGCGATGCACCCTATTACAGCCGCTTCGGCTTCTCGACCGACCTCACCGAGCGCCTCTGGCTGCCCGGCCCCGTGGAGCGCAACCGCTTCCTCGGCCTGGAGCTGGTGCCCGACGGCCTGGTCGGCGCCAGCGGCCTGGTGAACGCGACGGGCGAGAAGGTCGCCACGCCGGACTTCGCGGCGCTGGTCGCGAAGGCCGCGAACGATACGGGCTGGAAGTTCGCGGCTTAACCTGGGAGCGCGGACGTCCCTGCCTGCTCTTGAATAGGATACCAGAGCCGAGGAAGGCGCAAGTTCGGTGTGCCGGTCTTCAGACCGGCATCTTGCCACCCGTGTCGAGGGCATGCCGGTCTGAAGACCGGCACACCGATGTCGGCCTGCGCTCTGGGCAGAAGAGGCAGGCTGGAAGCCTGCGGTCCCAGGAAGACGTCCGCGCTCCCAGCCGTCATCCCCCCTTCACACTCTCTCGACAAAAACTTGCAGCTAGCCCCGGCGCGCCCTAAACGCTTGGGTTCAAGCATTTTGGAGGTATCATGGCTGAGTGGCCAGTCTACGGTAAGATTTCCGGTCCCATTGTGATGATCGGCTTTGGCTCGATCGGGCGCGGCGTGCTGCCGCTGATCGAACGCCATTTCACCTATGACAAGAGCCGCCTCGTCATCATCGATCCGCACCCCCTGCCCGCCGACCGCAAGCTCATCGAGGAACGCGGCATCCGCTTCATCCAGGAGGCGGTAACCAGGGACAATTACAAGAGCCTGCTCGAGCCGCTGCTGACCAAGGGCGGCGGCCAGGGCTTCTGCGTGAATCTGTCGGTCGACACCTCCTCCGTCGACATCATGGAGTTCTGCCGCAGCCTCGGCTCGCTCTATATCGACACGGTGGTCGAGCCCTGGCTCGGCTTCTATTTCGACAAGAATGCCGGCCCGGAGGCGCGCACCAACTATGCCCTGCGCGAGAGCATGCTCGCCGCCAAGCACCGCAATCCCGGCGGCCCCACGGCCGTGTCCTGCTGCGGCGCCAATCCCGGCATGGTGTCCTGGTTCGTCAAGCAGGCGCTGCTCGACGTTGCGAAGGAAACCGGCCACGGCACGCCCGATCCCAAGAACCGCGAGGAATGGGCCGCGCTGGCGCAGGCTGTCGGCGTCAAGGGCATCCATATCGCCGAGCGCGACACCCAGCGCGCCAAGCATCCCAAGCCCCGCGACGTCTTCGTCAACACTTGGTCGGTGGAGGGCTTCATCTCCGAAGGCCTGCAGCCGGCCGAGCTCGGCTGGGGCACGCATGAGACCTGGATGCCCGAGACCGGTCGCACCCATAAGGAAGGCTGCGGTGCGGCGATCTATCTGCTCCAGCCCGGCGCCAACACGCGGGTGCGGACCTGGTGCCCGACGCCCGGCCCGCAATATGGCTTCCTCGTCACCCACAACGAGGCGATCTCCATCGCCGATTATCTAACGGTGCACGAGGGCGACAAGGCTGTCTACCGGCCGACCTGCCACTACGCCTATCACCCGGCCAACGATGCCGTGCTCTCCCTGCACGAAATGTTCGGCGCCGCCGGCAAGGCGCAGGACAAATTCGTCATCCTGGACGAAAACGAGATCGTCGACGGCGCCGACGAACTCGGCGTGCTGCTCTACGGCCATGCCAAGAACGCCTACTGGTTCGGCTCGCAGCTCACCGTCGAGGAGACGCGCAAGCTCGCGCCCTACCAGAACGCCACCGGTATGCAGGTGACCTCCGCCGTGCTCGCCGGCATGGTCTGGGCGCTGGAAAATCCGGCTGCCGGCATCGTCGAGGCCGACGAGATGGATTTCCATCGCTGCCTCGAAGTGCAGCGGCCCTATCTCGGTCCGGTGAAGGGTTATTACACTGACTGGACCCCGCTCGACAGCCGCCCGGGCTTCTTCCCCGAGGATATCGATACGTCGGATCCCTGGCAGTTCCGGAATATATTGGTGCGATAGGTTCCTCCCGGGTGCGCGGACGTCTCGTCCGCCTCTTGAACGACCATGTTACGAAAGAGGGCGCGACCGTCACGGTTCGCGCCCTCTTCTTTCAATTCACCCTTTCCAAGGAGCGGACGAGACGTCCGCGCACCCGGGACTATGTCAGCCCTTTGCGCTCGACCAGGTTCTCGAGGGCCGACAGCCAGTGCTCGTAATAATGCGAGCCGTCATCGGCGGGCGCCACCGCGATTTCCCTAGCGAGCGCCTGTGCCCATTCAGGCCAGGTGAACACGCCTTTTTCATGAAGCGAAACGGCCATGGCGAAGGCGCGCGCCTCCCAGGGCTCGCGGAAGACGGGCTCGCCGCGGTCACGCGGGATGGAGGGAATGGCCTCAAGCGGGGTCAAGATAACTCTCCCACAGATCGAGCATCACGGTAAGGGTGGGATCGGCCTCACAGCCCCAGAGCTCGCTGCCGGCAAAGCGCACGGTATAGAGCCATTCAGGGTTTTCCCCCTCGCCATTGGCATTTGAGTCGGGCAGCACGAACATCGTGTGGGCCTCGACGATGGTGCCGACATGGCCGCGGGCATAGCGCGGCAGGCGGGTATGGGTCAGCTTGTGCTCATTGCGCGCCCTGATGCGGTCCCCGGCTGTAAAACGCGCCGGCTGCGTCACCGGCCGGTCGCAGCGCGTGCCCGTGAGCAGCGCCGCCGGCACCTCGGCCGCCTTGATCACGCGCCTGACGGGCTTGCCCGGCTCGATCGCCCTGCCCTCGGCGAGTTCGGCCTCGCTGGCCAGGCCCTTGGCCAGCAACTGCTCTGTCAGCCCCTTGATCCAGATCTCGTAATAGGAGGAGGATAGATACTCGGCCGGCGGCAGGCTCTCGCGGGCATGGCGCACGGCATCGAGCGGCCAGGAGCCGGTGGCGCCCATCGCCAGGGTCACCGCCATCGCCCGCTTCTCCCAGGGCGCGTGGAAGAAGGGCTCGTCCTTCTCCGGCGCAACAGGCCCGAAGCCCATCATGCCGCCGAGATCCTGCGCACCGTTCATGGGAAGCTCCGGAAGGGATGGGACTGTTCAACACCGACAGTTGAGCCATCTTTCGTTGAGATGATCAAGCTTGCCTCTGCCCGGGGAACAACTACATTATGATTCATGGCATTGCTTGAGAGTGGACCCCATGGCGAGCAAGATGGAAGAGGTCTCGGTGAAGCTGCCGGAACGGGTGAGACAGCAGGTGGACGAGCTTGCCCGGCAGACCAACCGCAGCCGATCGACCATCATTGGCGAAGCCGTCTCGTCCTATATGCGGGACCAGGCCGATTATATCCGCAGCCTCGATGAGATCGTCGCAGGTCTCGACACTGAGCCTGCCCATTCTGCCGAACAGATTTTCGCCTGGCTGGAATCCTGGGGAAGTGAGAACGAACTTCCTTCGCCCAAGCCAGATATTTTCCCCGCTTCCGGATCCGGCAAGATCGGCGCATGAAACTGATCTTCAGCGGGGCCGCAAGACGCGACCTCGACGAATTGAGGATCTGGCTCGAGCCGCTGAGCCGGGTCGGCCTCGCCAATGTAACCAAGGCGATCACGGCTCGAATCCGCCTCGTCCAAGACAAATCCGCTGGTCGGGCGCAAGACGGTGCGCGAGCCTATCCGCGAAGTGATAGAACCACGCTACGGCTTCATCATACCCTATCTGGTGCGCGGGAATGTGCTCTACATCCCGCGTGTCTACCAGGCGCGCCGCCGTCCGCTCGACTATGATTCCCTGGAGATACCGAGCACCGAGGTCAGCGCGACTGAACAGGGCACGGAATGACGAGGCTGGGGTAGGCAAGGCAGGTAAGGGAAGCGGACCGCACGATACGCTCCTGGGACCGCAGGCGTCTCGCCTGCATCTTGAGCCACCGACGTTTCCAAGAGCAGGCGAGACGCCTGCGGTCCCGGGAATCGGTAGCGTTTCCCGTGCCCTACCCCCGCCCCGGCAGCATGCTCTGCAGCACCTCGTCGCGGTCCCAGAGCCGGTGCTTCAGCGCCGCCAGGATATGCAGCCCCACCAGCGCCATCAGCACAAAAGCGAGGCGATGGTGCACCACCTTCGCGCTCTCCGACAATTCGTAATCTGGCGCCACCAGGTTCGGCACGTGGTAGCCGCCCGGCAGCTCGATCGGCAGCGGCAGCGTGGAGGCCGAGACATAGACGTAGCCGGCGATCAGCACGCCGAAGATCAGGCCGTAGAGCAGGAGATGCACGCCCTTGCTGATCAGCTGCTCGTGCCGCGGCATGGTCTGCGGCAAGGCCGGCGCCGCCGTGAACAGGCGCCAGAGCGCGCGGATCGCCATCAGGAGGAAGACGAAGGCGCCGGTGGTCTTGTGCAGCTGGTAGAGGTCGAATTTCTGCGCGGGGTCGTCGACCCATTCCACCATGTAGAGGCCGAGCCCCAGCATGAACAGGATCAGGCCGGCGCATGTCCAGTGCAGCACCTGGCCCACGCCGCTCCAGCGGCGGCGCGGGGTGGCGGCGGTGATCATTGCGCCTGTGCCTCGGTGGTGACGATCAGGTCGACGTCATTGCTGATCGCCGGGAAGCCCGCGCTCATGTTGAAGGCGAGGCGCTTGATCACGCCGGTGGCGCGGAAGCCGATCTGCGAACGCGAATTGTCGGCAGGCCTGTCGAGAGCGACATCGATGGTCAGGGGACGGGTGACGCCGCGGATGGTGAGATCACCGGTGACCTTGGCATGGCTGCTGTCGACCTTCTCGACCTTGGTCGAGGAGAAGGAGATGGTGGGATATTGGCTGGCGTCGAAGAAGGCGTCGGTGCGCAGGTAGTCGTTGAAGGAGGGCGAGCCGACATCCACCGACTTCGCCGCCACCTTGAACGAGACGTGGCTGGCGGCCGGGTTGTCGAAATTGATCGAGATCTTGCCGTCGAAATCATGGAACTGGCCCTTGGTGCGCGGCCAGCCGATGCCGTCGACCACGAAGCCCACCGAAGTGCGCGCGGGATTGATGCGCCAGTTGCGCGCCTCCGCCGAGTCGGCATGCGCGGTGCCAAGCAGGGCCATCACTGAAAGAGTGGCGGCGAACAGGCGCACGCCCGAAAAAGCGTTCCGACCGATCATGGCGGAAACCTCCAATACCAAATGATACAACAATGCTCGCGAAAGCGGGTTCGCAAAAAGAACACGCGAGGGCTTCGAATATTCGTTTGAGGGCGAATTGGGGGGAAAACGAGGAGAACGGAGTCAAATCACGGCCAGGCGGTATCACGATGTGGCGATGGGATGTGAGGGAGGTCGACGCTTGCCGGTGTGCTGATATGTCGATATTCACTCAAAAAATCGACATATCCTCCGCCCTACCCTCCGATCTCCTCCTTGCGCTTCGCGATATACGCATCCATCGCCTCCTTCACCGCCTGGTCGAGCGGCGGCGGCACATAGGCATCCCGGGTCTTCTTCCACACGTCCAGCGCGCGGTCTGTCGCCGTGCGCTCACCCGCGTCGCGCCAGTTTTCGTAATTCGACCAGTCGGAGAGCACTGGGCGGTAGAAGGCATTCTCATAGCGGGCCAGCGTGTGGGGCGAACCGAAGAAATGGCCGCCAGGAGCGACGCCCCGGATCGCGTCGAGGGCGATCTCGTCGTCCCCGAACTCCACGGGTTTGAGGATCTCGGCCCAGCCGCGCAGCAGCTCGGCGTCGATGACGATCTTTTCGAGGCTCGCCGACAGGCCCCCCTCCAACCAGCCGGCGGCGTGGTTGATCAGGTGGCTGTGGCTCATGATGGCCGCCCAGAGCGAGAAGCTGGTCTCCCAGGTCGCCTGCGCGTCCGGGGCCGGGCTGGCGTTGACGGCGCTGGTGCGCACGGGCAGGCCAAGACGCCGGCCGAGCTGCGCGGTGGCAAGGCAGGCATTGACATATTCGGGCGTGCCGAAGGCGGGCGAACCCGTCTTCATGTCGACATTGGAGGTGAAGCCGCCCATCACGCAGGGCGCGCCGGGCCGCAGCATCTGGCAGAGCGCGATGATGCTCAGGGCTTCGGCCGTCTGCTGCACCAGCGCGCCGGCCAGCGTCACCGGGGCCATGGCGCCCATCAGGGTGAACGGGGTGATCACCACGCATTGGCCGTGCTCGGCCATGATCATGATGGAGTCCATGATCTCTTCGTCGACCACGCGCGGCGAGTTGACATTGGTAACCGTCATCAGCGTTGGCCGCTCGGCCAGCGCCTCGATCGTGGTGCCATGCTCGATGGCCGAGAGCGCCAGCGCGTCGCGCGCCTGCACGCCACCGACGCCGCGCGCCGCCCAGACGAGGTCCGAGAGTTCGATATGGGCGCGATACATTTCCAGGTGGCGGACGGGCACGGCGATGTCGACCGGTTCCACCACCACGCCGCCCTGCCAGTGCAGCAGGCCCAGGCCGTTGGTGATCTTCAGCACATCGCGGAAGGCTTCGAGGTCGCCATAGCGCCGGCCGCGTTCGAGGTCGCGAATATTGGGCGCGCCATTGACCGGACCGAAATTGACGACATTGCCCCCGATATGGAGATCGCGCTCAGGATTGCGCGCATGCAGCACGAAGCTCGAGGGCGCCGTCTTCAGGCTGGCCTCGACGATGTCGCGACCAAGGCGCACCATCTGCGTCTCGTCGTCAACCAGAGCCCCATGCGCCCGATAGAGGTCGCGCGCCCGGCGGCTGATGATCTTCATGCCATCCGTCTCGAGCAGCGTGAAAGCGGCGTCGACGATGCGCTCCACCTGCTCGGACGAGAGGATGTCGACGGGCGCGAAGCGGTTGCTCAACCGCGGCATCGGCGGCGTCGAGGCGCCCGTGTTGCGGGTGCCGCGCTCACGACGCCCTCCCCGCCCGGTATGTTCGGCTCCTGCGTTTTCCCGGCTCATCCGCGCAACCTTCCGCCGTTCGGGTCGTGCAGCGGCGCCTTGCGCAAGATAGCAGGGCGGTCCTCCCCGAAGATGTCGATGGCGAATTCGCCGCCGTCCTCGTAATGCTCGGCCTTCACATAGCCGATGGCGAGGGACTTGCTGACATAATGGCCGTAGCCGCCGGAGGTGACGTGACCCACCACCTCGCCACGCTTGAGGATCGGCTCATAGCCGATCACCTCGGTGTCGGTGTCGACCTCCAGTACGGCGAAGCGCTTCTTCGGCCCCTTCTCGCGCTCGGCCAAAACGGCGTCGCGGCCGGTGAAGCCTTCCTTCTTGAAGTCGACGAAGAGGTCGAGCCCGGTCTCGGCCGGCGTGTAATCGGGCCGGAAATCCTTGTTGAAAGAGCCATAGGCCTTTTCGAGGCGGAGCGAAGAGAGCGCGCGGCCGCCGAAATGCTTGAGGCCGAGATCCCTACCCGCCTCGAAGATCTCGTCATAGAGCGTTGCCTGGAAGTCCGGCGTCGTCCACATCTCGTAGCCGAGCTCGCCCGTGAAGCCGGCGCGCGAGAAGATCACTGGCGATAGGCCGACGGCCGTCTCCTTCACCGCGAAGAGCTTGAAGGCGTCAGGCGAGAGATCCTCGCGCACCAGGCGCTGCATCAGCGTGCGGGCATTGGGGCCGGCCACCGAGAAGCCGGTGAGCGTCGAAGCGGCCGAGCGCACATGCACGTCGGCGGGCGGATTCTGCAGCCAGAACCAGCGCATGTGGAAGGCCTCGGCGAACCCCGAACCGATCAGCAGGTAGCGGTCCCGATCGAGGCAGGCAACGGAGAGATCGCCGACGATGCGGCCTTCCTTGTTCAGCATCGGCGCGATCGCCATGCGGCCGGGCTTGGGCAGCTTGCAGGCCAGCAGCTTGTCGAGCCAGGCACGGGCGCCCTTGCCCTCGATCTCGTATTTGCCGTAATTCGAGGTCTCGTAGATGCCCACGGCCTCGCGCACCGCCAGGCATTCGGCCTTCACATGAGGGAAAGCGTTGGAGCGGCGATAGGTCGGGTTTTCGGTGAGCTCGACGCCCTCGGGCGCGAACCAAAGCGCGTGCTCCAGGCCGAAATTGGCGCCGAAGACAGCGCCGGCCTTTTCCAGGCGGCCATAGATCGGCGTGCGGCGCAGCGGACGGGCATCCGGCAGCTCCTCATTCGGAAAGGCGAGGCGGAAGCGGCGGCGATAGTTCTCGATCACCTTGGCCTTGGTGTAGCGCGGCGTGGCGAAGATGCCGAAGCGGGCGACGTCCATCGCCATGATATCGGCGCCCGGGTCCCCCTCCGCCATCCAACGCGACAGCGTGAGGCCGATGCCGCCGCCCTGGCTGAAGCCGGCCATCACGGCGCAGGCCACCCAGAAATTCGGCAGGCCCTTCACCGGACCGACCAGCGGATTGCCATCGGGGGCGAAGGTGAAAGGGCCGTTGATCGACTTCTTGATGCCGGCGCGGCCGACGGCGGGGAAATGCTCGAAGCCGACTTCCAGCTCCGGCGCGATGCGGTCGAAATTGTCGGGCAGCAGCTGGGTGTGGAAATCGTCGGGCGTATGGTCGACCGACCAGGGCGTGCAATTATGCTCATAGGTGCCGAGCAGCGCGCCCTTGCCTTCCTGGCGCACATAGATCTCGCCCGAGAAGTCGGTGGTGTTGATGATCTCGCGCTCCAGCCCTTCCAGCTCAGGAATGGCATCGGTGACGATGTAATGGTGCTCCATGGCCAGCACCGGCAGCTCGATGCCGACCATGCGGCCGACCTCGCGCGCCCATAGCCCGCCGGCATTCACCACATGCTCGGCGTGGATGGAGCCCTTGTCGGTGGAAACGTCCCAGGAGCCGTCGGGGCGCTGCGAGAGGCCGGTAACCTTGGTGTACTGGTAGACCTCGGCCCCGAGCTTGCGCGCGGCGGCGGCATAGGCATGGGTGGTACCCCAGGGATCGACATGGCCGCCATCCGAGCGCCAGAGCGCGCCGGTGAAATATTTCTCCTCGATCAGCACATTGCGGCGCTTGGCCTCGGCCACCGGGATGATCTCGGTCTCCATGCTCAGATAGCGCGCGCGGCTGGCGACGAGGCGCAGATAATCCATCTCGCCCTCGTTTGCCGCCAGCATAAGCCCGCCATTGTGGTGGATGCCGCAGGACTGGCCGGTGAGCTCCTCCAGCTCGCGATAGAGGTCGATGGTATATTTCTGCAGCTTGGAGACGTTGGCGTCGCCGTTGAAGGTATGCATGCCCCCGGCCGCATGCCAGGTGGAGCCGGAGGTGAGCTGGTTCTTGTCGAGAAGCACCACGTCGCTCCAGCCGATCTTGGCAAGATGGTAGAGAATGGAGCATCCCACGACACCCCCGCCAATCACGACGGCACGAACCTCGGTCTTCATTATCAGGAACCCTTCTCAAGCAATCAGCCCTGATACACGATGATTCACCGCTTCGCGACGATGATGCGCGCAACGGTTTGTTGACCAAACAAACGGGGAGAGGGATCAACGAGAAGGAATTTGGGCACAAAAGGGGATTTTGGAAAACAGAATGGGGAAAGGTAAACGAATGATTCCAAACGGCCATGTTTGCCAAAGCTGCCCTGCCCCCGGGTGCTGTGCTCATCTCAGCGCGGAGCCTCACCGCGAGGCCACGCTTTCACAGCCAGGATCGTTAAAAAATAAGTGCTTCAAGCGTGACGCTTGCGCGCCGCTCCTGCTCTCTGAACACCGGCTTGCCGAGTCACTGATTTCTTGACGATCCCCAAGCGCCCGACTCTCTCGCCTCCGCCGCCCTCTCACCACAATGCGCAAACGCTCTCGTTCCCACGCCCTTTCCGGCTGGGTTGATGAGGAGACCGGGCGATGGCGGCTGCGAGGCAGCCGTGAAGGCAAGATCATGGAAGATGCAGGCCGCACTGTCGGTGCAGGCCGCCATCGCCCCGTTCCGGCTGCCCGGCCCGCTGACAAGGCGCGCAAGGCCACCTGTTTTTTTCCGCCTTATGAAGGCGGAGGCGAGCCGGGAGCGGATGGCACGGACCATCCGAACCTGACCAGCCGGCTCGGCGAAGGGGCTCAGCGCTGCAGTCCTGGCCGGACAGTGGCATAGGCCGTCTTCACCGCATCGGCGGGAGATGGGACGAAGGCGTTGCCGGGCTCAAGCCCGTCACGCTCCGTCCAGGGATCGCGTGGCACTTCCATGGGGTGCCGATCCCGTCTGTCCCGCTCGTCACCCCTGGAGGCCGGCTTCGAAGGAAGCAGGACCGCCGCGCACCTATCACCTGGATAGGCATCGGGTGGATGGAAGCGTTCGGAGCCGAGTTGATCATACGCCGGCTGCTGACGCTTCGTTCCGGGAGAGATGAGAACATGGGAACGGACGTAAGTCAATATACGTTCTCTTTATATTCTTGCGTCGTCGGTGGAGGAGGCCGGGCAGGGTGTGACCTCCTCGCCCTCGGCAGCACGGCCCATGCTTCCATCGCCCGGGGCCTGTCGCAGCGTCTCGCCGCGTTCGAGGCGCTGCGCGATGCCGCTCTGTCGGCCGACCGTCTCACGCCCAATGGCGCGCGATGAAGCCGGCTGCGGCATCGAGGGCACGGCGGGCGCTCGGCCGTTCGCTGGTGGAGCGCTGGAAGACGTGGTGGAGCCCCTCATGGATGTCGAGGCGCACCTCGCCGCCCCTCTCGGCCGCCGCCTTGGCATAGCGCAGCGCGTCGTCGAGCAGCAATTCGTCCGTGCCCACCTGGATGGCGAGCGGCGGCAGGCGGGCGGGGATGGCGTAAAGCGGCGAGGCGCGGCCATCCCTGGGATCGGCGCCGTTGAGATAGGCGGCTGCGGCCCCGGTCAGCACCTGAGGCTGGAAGATCGGATCATGGGTCGCCGGGCTGTTGAAGGACGGCCCGGTAAAGGCGAGGTCCAGCCATGGCGAGAACACCACGACAGATGCGACAGGGGGTGAGGTCTCGCTTGTCTCCTGCAGGGCCGCGAGCGCAAGAGCGCCACCGGCGGAGTCGCCTGTCATGGCGATCTGTGCGAAGCCCTGCCCTCCCAGCCAGCGCCGTGCCGCGATGGCGGCGTCGAAAGCCGCCGGGAAGGGCTGCTCGGGCGCCAGGGGATAGTCGGGGACGAAGGTCGCCACATCAGCGCGCACCGCGATCTGGCTGGCGAAGCCGCGATAGGCCGCAGCCGAGCCGAGCATATAGGCCCCGCCATGCAGGAAGAGGATGGCTCGCCCGGCCGGGACCCCGGAAGGACGGATCCACCAGCCCTTGGTGCCGTCCTGGTCTACGGGGGTGAGGCTTACACCCTCGGCAATCGGCGTCTGCGCAATCAGCGCGTCATAGATCTCGCGCAGGGAGCCCGCGAAGCCGGCCATGTGCCGCCCCGTCGCCGCCAGGACATCCTGTTCGATCTGGTGCTCGTCCGCCGGCAGGACGTGCCGGGTCTCCACGAGCCGGGAGATGATGGAATTTTGCATCGATTGAGCCTCCGCATGGCGCTGGAACCGCCCAACGCCTCAGTTCTGGCCCGAATTTATCCATTCCAGATGCTTCCGGAAGACAGGCGTTGGGAATAGGATCCATTCCAGATGGGAAGCTTTGAAGAGGGTGAGCAACCATGGACCGTCTGGATGCGATCCGTCTGTTCCTGCGTGTGGTCGAGCGCGGCAATTTCGCGGCTGCCGCCCGCGAGGCTGGAATCGGCCAGCCAGCGGTCAGCAAACAGATCGCCGCGCTGGAAGCGCATCTCTGCGCGCAACTGCTGCGGCGCACCTCGCGCAGCATGACCCTGAGCGAAGCCGGACAGACCTTCTACGAGGCAGCGCTGCGCCTCGTCGCCGATTACGATGCCGCAGCTTCCCTCATCGGCCGCGGCCAGTTCTCGCCGTCGGGCCTGGTCCGCGTGAGCACCTCGCCTGTGTTCGGGCGGCTCTACATCACGCCCCGGCTGCCGGAGTTTTTCGCACGCTATCCCGATGTCGCCGTTGAACTCTCAGCTTCCGAACGCATGATCAACCTGGTGGAGGAAGGCATCGATGTCGGCATCCGCATCGGCAATTTTGCCGACTCCTCGCTGATTGCCCTGCGGCTCGCCTCCACCCCGATCATCACGGTGGCGGCCCCGGCCTATCTCGAAGCGCGCGGCGTTCCCGCTTCGCCCACGGATCTGGAGCGGCATTCCTGCGTGATCTTCGCGCTTCGCGGCGAGCCGCGCGCCTGGGAGTTCAAGACAGCGGCCGGGCCACTCATCCATCATCCCCAAGGGAATTTCCGCACCGGCGATGCCGAGCAGGTGCGCGCCGCCGTACTCGCCGGCCTCGGCCTTGCCCAAGTGCCGGCCTGGCTGTTTGCCCCCGAAATCGCGTCCGGCGCAGTGCGCGTGGTGCTGCGCGACCTCGAACCGGGGAGCTTCGCCATCAGCGCCGTCCACACGGCGGGTCGCAGGCTTCCGACCAGGGCACGGGTGTTCGTCGACTTCCTGGCCAACGCCCTGAGGCGGGAGAAAAACCTCGCCTTCCAATGACAGGCCTTGCGCCAGTCCACCACAAGGAGACTGGTAGACAGCTTAAACCTCCCCATATCTGCCGCAGGACATCGAGCTCGCGAAGGGGCCGCAACTGCAAAGAATCACCCCATGGCAGAACCGGAGCAGGGCATCGCCGCCAGCCAATGGACCGGCAACGGCCCGGACCACGACCACGCCAACAAGGCTGCAGCCAGACGCCAATGGCGGCACGCCGGCGCCGGCGGAGCCGCGGCGGGCGCGATGGGAACGGACCACTGGGTCCTCGGGCTGGTGATCGCCAGCGTTTACCTGGCTCTCTGGCTGCTGTTCCGCGAACCGCGAGAGGCGCGGGACTGAGCGGCCCTCCGCCTCTCTCTCTCCCCGCTCACGGCCCCACCCCGTAGCGCAACAGGACGATACCCGAACCCAGCGGCTTGCTTTCCGCCAGAGCCAACTGCGAGGCATAGCCGTCCGGGAAGAGGCGCTTACCCCTCCCCAGCACGGTGGGATAGACCATCAGGTTGTACGCATCGATCAGGCCATGCGGCATGAGGGCATGCACGAGCGCGGTGCTGCCATAGACGAGAATATCGCCCCCGGGCTGCGCCTTCAGAGTGCGAATATCGTCGACAACGTCGCCCGAGAGGATCGTCGTATTGTGCCATTCAGCCCGCCGAAGCGTGTTGGACGCCACGAATTTGGGCATGCTGTTGAGGCGATCGGCAAAACCGGCTTCATCCTTCACGCTGGGCCACACCGCGGCGAAGGCATCATAGGTGACGCGGCCGAGCAGGACGGCTTCGGCGGCAAGCATCTCCTCATGCTTGAACTTGTCGCCTTCCGGCCCGCGCTCGAACGGGCCGGTCCAGTCCCCCAGCCCGGAATTCTCCATGCCGACGGGATCTTCGATGACACCGTCGAGCGAGATATATTCGGTTACGACGATCTTGCGGGGCATCGGCCGGTTCCTCCATGTCATAGGCTTGCCCCGAGGACGCGCCGGCGCATGGGGATCCGACATGCCCCTCGAAATAAGACGCCATCCGCTCCCTGACGCAAAGCACCACGTGTCTTGCTTCAGACCTCGCGCCCCTCCCCCACCTCATGGCTGCGCAGCCTGCGATCCCTGATGCCGAGCCGCGGCCAGGCGGCGCGCCACTCGCCGATATGCGCCGAGGCGAAGTGGCGATCGAGCATGGCCTGGTCGCGCCAGATCTCCTTCACATGGATGAGCCCGGAATCGAGGACGTCCTGCGCATAGGAATACTCAATGCAGCCCTCCTCGTTGCGGCTGGCTTCCACCATGCGCTTCATCACCGGACGGGCCGCCTCGAGGTTCTCGGGCGACAGGCGGATGGTTCCGACAATCAGAAGCATGAGTGCTCATCGCCTATGACAGCGGCCAGAAGCACGGAAGGCTTCGGCCCCGGCGCCCGCGCTCAAGGAGCGACCAGGCCGAGCGCGTGCGCTATGCGCGTCACATAGCTGGGATTGGCAATGTCACCTGCTTCCACGCCCAAAATCTCGCTTGCCGTGAGGCCACAGGTTTCAGCCAGATCTTCCAGGCTATATCCCTTCTCCGTTCTGATCTGCCTGAAGATCTCTCCCCGAACGTTCGCGGGCAACTCTGACAGATGGGCGTTTTCGTAATCTGACTGCGAATAGGTCATAGGTTATCCCTATATGTTGAGACGTCTGTTTGCACTTCGATGGCAATTTATAGTTGAATCGGTTCAGCGGCCTGATGGCGAAATTTCAGGGGAATTCCCATTATCATTGCGACTGGTTGGCGTATGAGTTGTGACCAACGATCCGATCAAGCGCAAGAGCGCCTGATGTTCGGGTCCATTTGCACCTGACGCGAGAAAATCGCGCAGGGTGATAAACGAGACAGCCGCGCCGGATGGACCGTTCGCCTGATGCACAATCATCGCGGCACCGTCCGCCGGGTCTCTGGCAAGAGACCAGAGGTCGCCGTTGGAGCTTCGATAGAGTTCGCGGCGAAAATCCATTTGACACCCTGGCGGTTAGAGCGGTTTACCTTCAGATCAAATCAGCAAGAATCGCAAAATGCTTTTGACGCCAATGCGTTAACCTGAAAATCCGCTCCTACCTGAACACATTTTGCTCTAGAGAATAGCAACACTCAACGCGGCCGGGATATGGTGGTTCCACGGCTTGCAAACTAGCATGCCTTGGCAGAAAGCGGGTCTTCTTTTTGCAGACACACGCTCCAGCATGATGGCCCGAGATTGTCGTTCCCTCATGACGGAGGCCAATGCCGGCCGCTGATCGCGCTCCATTCATATTGGATGGCAGGAAACTCTTCCCGCTGCGATGTGTTACGGTAAAGCTGGAATGCTCAGCTTCATTCCCTGGCGACTGTCTGCAGGTTCCCGGCACGGGTATGGTATCTCTCTCAGGAGTAGGCGCAATGTCGAGATATATTGTCAGCCACGCCGTCACCGACGACTCTGCGTTTGGCGAAGAGAGCCATCTGGCGGCAACGATCTCCGGCGAGTTCCCGGATGCCGAGTCTCAGCCGGACGGGGTGTGGGTTATTATTTCCGACCTGACGGCGGATGACATCCTGGCAAAGCTCAGCGAGGGTGTCTCGGAAGAAAGCGTGATGATTTGCGCGGTTCCCGCTGAAAGCGGTATTCCGTCGGATTGAACCACCAAGAATCGCAAAATGCTTCTGTTTCCAGCGAATTGATTCAGAATAACGTCTCGACCTGAACGCATCTTACTCTAAATGTCTAGCGTAAGCTGCGGCTCTCAAATGTTTCGCCGTAGCGGGCAACAACAACGATGTCGTCGAACGTGCCGCTATCGTCCATTTCCCTCGCGAAGACGACAGCACCGACGATGGGCGCATCTCCCACTATTCGTCCGACGGAATAGGAAGCCTCTCGAAGAGCCGAATAGCGTGTATTCGCGGGAGACGGCTCCAGGGCAATCAATTCATCGAGAGTATCCCGAACAAAAGGGACTATGGCGTAAAAGGTACCAGCAGACACGACAATCCCCGTCCATTGCGTTTCGATGAGCAATGTTAGGGGGCGCACTGCCGGCTCACCAGTGCCCTTTACGGATACCACAAATAGCGAGATGAGATAGAGCGGCGAAAACGCAAGGTCTCCGCTGGTGGAGTTGCCTTACCCTTTTAATGAATGATTGCTCCAACATCGGTATCTTTCATAGCCGGTTGCGGACCTTAGGGTGTATCCGGCTGGATGGCCGCGCAACCCGGCAGGCATGGATCGGCCTTGTGAGGGCTTGAACGCCTCACGCCCACTGGACCATGTCACCAGGCTGCAGACTCAAATCGTCAAGGGTCGCCTGCGTCGTCGGCTTGTGAATGTAGTGGTAGCTATCCGGCTTGGCGCTGTTTACCGCGCCCGCGACCCCAAGAATGGCTTGCTCGAGGTCGGGCCTGGCAACCACCCAAAGCTGGGCGTCCGACATGTCCGCGCTGATGGCGAAGATCTTCCAGCCCACCGTCGTGGTCATCGGTGCCTCCCCTGTTGGCTAAGCTTTAATTGAGCGGTACGAGTGTGGCACACTCGGCAGCTATACGTCCTGGCCCTTATGGAGCCGCCGCGAATTACCGCACGAGATTACCCTGACAGGCAATTGACTCGAGACTTCCTAACGCGCTTTCGCACTGTCGGAACACTCAGCGTACTGCCACCCAGGCTGTGCAAAAACGTTCAGTTGAGCGTGGCACGATCAATTAAGCTCAACGTCCGCTCCGAGGTCAGATGCCTGCCGTCGCGTCCGACCCGCAGCGGACCTGCCCCGGCGCTATGCCAAGCCAATTACCATTGCCGCGACCGACGCAAGAGAGAGCCCTGCTCGAATGAGATTGGCCCGACGGAGCTTACGGCGCTCCTTTTCAAGCGCTACCGCATCCGTTGCGTCAATTTCGGGTCTCGCTTTGTACGCGGGAAACTTTCTGCCAGTAACGCGCGAATAAATCGGAAGGGTCATCTGCTTTGAAATGGATAAGGTGATAGCCCAGAGGATCAGCCCGACTGAGAACCACCAATTATTGAATCCGTAGAAATACCAGTACGGAAACATGCCCACGAAGGTGATCGTACTCGCCAAGATCGCGACCGGTGACCTTATCGCATGAGCCGTCAAGCTCGCGAGGAACCGCTTGAACTCAGCAGCCTCCATGTCGTCTATGGTATTTTGAACGACGTCCGCAACGAACAAAATAAATCCGGCGGCCAGCGCGGCGGGGCACAGCAGCAACACCTCGGCAAATTTTTGAGTCACGCCTGATCCTCCGGCTTGGATTTCGCCGTTGTCGGCGATGCAGGGCGATACAAACCGATGAAGATTGCAGACACGAGGCAGGGAAGCATGGGTCACCTCCAGGCTTGGCCTTTGTCGTGATAAACTGTATATTCGGTAAATGCCGAATTTGTCAAACAAACACCTCGACGGTCCGGAGCTGCACTTCATCGAGGGCGTGGCGGGTCTGCTGCTGCCTTGGGGCGTGCCACCTGTCGCCGCACGCCTCTACGGCTATCTGCTGCTAAGCGACCAGCCGGCGAGCCTCGACGAGATCACCGCGGGCCTCGGCGTCAGCAAGAGCACGGCGAGCGTGGCCGCCCGGCTGTTGGAACGCTACACGCTCGCCCGCCGGCATCGCGAGAGGGGAACCAAACGGGCGCTCTACGCGGTGGCGGACAACTACGAGGCCATGATCAGGCAGCAGAACCGTCTACTCGACGCGTTGGCCGACCAGATGGACGCAGGCTTTGACGTCGTCGGATCGAATGAGGCCGGCGTGCGGCTGAAGCAGATGGCGGAATTCTATCGAGTGATGTGTAGCGCGATGGACGACGCTCTGAGCCGCTGGAAGCAGATGAAGCGCCCCCCAAATGCCTGAGACAGCGCCTCGGCAGGCGAACGCAAGGTCGCCCCGATACTCGACTCTCGACGCCCTAAGGTGGCTTCGCGCGGCGTCCTTTCGATCCCACGCCGCAAACGCCTTTGAAATGGACAAACTGATCAAGGCGGCCTGATTCCGCCGGCGCGCTCGCGCGTCGAGGCCATGCTTTGCGGGAGTAAGCAGACGGGTTTTGGCACAGCCTGCGCCGTAACCCACGGGCTCGTTCTCTCCCCGATTGCGCGAGCACGCAATCGGGGCCAGCAGAACCAAGGCGCGGAACGCCCGCGCTCTCACACTGCTTCAGTTTGCCTTCGCGTAGAACACATAGGTCGCGGTGTAGGGCACGCCCACCTTCGTATCGGTCCGGACGGGCGGCGTGGCGGGGGCGACGCCGCCATGCGTCGCGATGCGCTGCACATAGCTGACCCTGCTCAGCACACCCGCGGCAGGATCGGCCGTCACCTTGACGAGAAGCCAGGGAATGTCGGCGTTGGCCTGCTTTGCCGGCACCGCAGCCACGGGCGTATCCTTGTCACGCGCGACCTTGCTGCCATCCGCTGCCTCCCAGGAAGGGCCGGCATAATGATGGATGGAGGTCTTGGGCGCCGCCAGTTCCGCAAGGGGGGCTTCGAGAACCCATTTGGGCGCCGCGCCGGCCTCCGCCGTGCTCGTATAGATCTGTACGCCCTTGGCCTCGGCGGTGAAGGCCAGCGTGTAGCCGGCCGGCGGCTGCAAGGCGGCCGGCACCGCCTCCGCCGCTCTCAGGGTCTGCGATCCTCCGACAAGCAGGAGCGCTGCTGCGACAAGGGTGCGGGTCTTGTGTATGGTCATCGATATCTCCAGGCCCATCACGGGCCGATCTATGTCGCGGCCACGATACCGTGGCATGAGCGCCGGAAACGCGGCAGCATCGCAGGGAACAGCAGGGAGTGGATGGTTGCCACCAATCGTCAGTGGCATCACTCCAGAAACGCGATGTCGTCCGGCGTTTCGCCGTAGCGGCCGAGGACGATGGCGCTGTCGAAATCGCCAAGCTGGGGATCGCCCGTGCGGGAAAAGGCGATCGCGCCGACATGATCGCCGGCCGTCGCGGCCGCCTGTGCCCGATATTTGGCGGCGTTTGACGCAGGGGCTTCCGTCGCCTTGGCCGGGATCAGATCGCCATCCTCGCCACGGATGAAGGGCTGCACGACATAATAGGTAACCTGGGGCATGGGGCTGAATCCTGCGGTAGATCTCCCGACGATTCTCAAGGAGGCCGGTCTTGGGCGCCTGAACCGCTTGCGGGCAACTCACCCTGGCATAGCACATCCGGCGTTGCGGATCAGTCCTGGTTGCCACGGCATGAGGAAGACCCGCCAGAGAAGTGCATCGTCAAGCCTGATTTGAACCGGCTCGCTCGCACAACCATGCGACTTTGTCGCATTACTGCGCTCGCATGTCGCCTGCCGTCGTTTTCGTTTGCGCCAAAACGGGCTTCACTGAGTGCGCCGACTGGTCCCTTCTCCTTGATTATTCGGCCAAATCTCAAGCAGCAGGCCTGAAAACAGCAGGCGCGTCATCATCCATCGAACCATCCAGGCTCTGGGCGGGCGGCAAGCTTTGGCTGCGCGTGTCGCGTTCGGCGCTACAGCAAAGGGAACATCATGAAACCTCGCTTTCTGGGACTTGTCGTGGGACTCCTGCTCGGCACGTCCGCTTTGGCGGCTGACGCCAAGGTCATCAACGCCGATGCCTATTTTCCCGAGGGGCCAATCTGGCACAACGGCAAGCTGTTCTATGTCGAGTATGGCCGCAACACCGTCATGACCTGGGACGGTAGCAAGAATGAGGTGTTCTGGCGCCAGGACGGCTGCGGCCCCTCGGCAGTCGTGCCGACCTCGACAGGCGAATTCCTGGTGACCTGCTACGACTCGAACACGATCGGCCACGTTTCCGCCGACGGCAAGACGTTGCCGCCTTACGACAAGGACACCGACGGCAATCCCTTCATCGGCCCCAACGATTTCGCCCCCGACAGGAAGGGCGGCGTGTATTTCACCGGTTCCGGCCATGAGGGCCCGGCGATCGACGCCTCGGCCTATTACCTCACCAGGGATGGCAAGGCCGTCAAGGTTGCCGGCAATCTTCACAATGCCAACGGCCTGGCGGTCTCCAACGACGGCAAGATCCTTTATCTGATCGAGACCGAAGACAACCGCCTGATCGAATTCGACATCCAGGACGATGGTTCGCTGGCCAATCGCCGCGTCTTCCTGCGCCTCGACGATCTCTTCCCCAACGCGCCGCATATCTGGCCGGATGGCGTGAAGATCGACGCCAAGGGCGAACTCTATATCGGGCAGAGCCCGCGCTCCCTCGACGCTCCCGGCAAGATCATCGTGGTGGATGGCGACGCCAAGCTTCTGCGCACGATCGCCGTGCCATCGGTCTCCATGCCCAATCTCGCCTTCGGGCCTGACGAGAAAGTCATCTACGTGATGGCGCTCGACCAGATCGACAAGGCGCCCTGGCATGGCAAGGTCTACGAGGTCCCCAACCAATGAGCTGCATGGGGGGCGGCAATCGGCGCGTATCCAAACGGCGACACCCAACAAAAAACCCGGCTCGACGGGAGCCGGGGTGGGTAAAAATTCATTTCCCCAGATAGACGGTCTGGCGAGGCCGTCATGGGCACTATGAAGAGGGTGGCGTTACCCGAGTGTTACTTGGGAAACACCAATAGGGCGCACCATCGAGAATCCGGCGCGGCGTGGAAAAAGCCGCTCGCGTCCGCTCACTGCCTGCCGGCGGCGTCCGCGAGCTGGATCCTCGCCTTGTTCATCGACAGCTCCACGACACCGCTGATCATGGCGACATCGGCCATCGGCAGGCGCGACTCCCCCAGCAGCACGCTCAGATGGTTGCGGGAGGCTGCTATCGCCTTATCGATGGCGCGGTCGGCCATCGCCGAGTCGACCTGCCCGAACACGGACACCAGCTGGGTCATCGCCCCTTCCAGCACCGCATAGGCCGCCTTCATGGCAACGACACGCTCGACATGGTTGGCTTCAGTCATATCTACCACTTTTGGGCTAAGGACAGGGCACACGAGGTATCTCATCAGAAGCCGGTGCGCGAGGTGCGTTTTGCCACATCGCGTTACGTTAGAGCGCATCCGATGCACGGTCGCGGGACCTCCACGTCACGCTCGCCGGCCGCCGCATTGCAACTGGGCCCGCGCCTGCATTTACGGGCTGAGGACTCGCAAGCTCACCGGACGGCGTGCATGTGGCCGAGGCCTTGGTGAGCCGGAATCGCCGACACTACAATTCGCCCGGCATCGAGGAGGACGGAAGTCTGGCTGACAGGCTCATTCGCTGACCGCTTTCGCGGCAGCTATCTTGCGGCGGCAGTACAGACCAAGAGCCATGCCGCACCACGGATGCACCATGGCGGCTGGATCATTTGCATCGGGACCGCAATGCGGCATCCGCGCTCCAGCTATTTCCCCGGCATCATGCGCAGCAGCACCTTGTCCTTCAGCACATAATGATGGCCCAGCGCGGCCACGGCGTGCAGGCCGGCGAGGCAGATGATGGTCCAGGCGACGATGTTGTGCAGTTCGCCGAAGGTGCGGGCGAGATCGGGGTCGATGGCGACGTGGGGGATCTCGAACAGACCGAAGAACGAGAAGGGTTCGCCCTGCGCCCAGCGGAACAGGAAGCCGAGGGTGAGTTGCGCGGCGAGCAGGAGATAGAGCGCCAGATGCACCAGCGAGGAGGCCATCTCCTGCCAGCGCGGCAGGTCGGAGGGCAATTCGTAGCGGCGGGCGAGGCGCCAGAGGATGCGCGCCACCATCACCGCGGCCAAAGTGATACCCATGGAAATATGCAGCGATTGCAGGCCATTGCGCAGAAAGCTGCCCTTGGGCAGGAAGCCCCACGTCTCGGCGCTGGCGAACAGTGCGATGACGAGGAGGGCGGTGAGCCAATGCAGGGCGATGGTCAGCCCGTCATGGCGGGAACGGGCGGGGCTGGAGGTCAAGATATCGGTGGTCAAGGGGGGATTCCTGTGGCAGGTGCCGGGTGAACACGCCAGGGCGCGCGGCTATTCGGTCGGGAGGGGTGATGGGCGCTCAAGATGGCGTTTCTGGGGAAGGGTCACATTGAGCCCCGTCTAGCAGCCTAAATTTACTCAGGACTTAGCCTATGTTCAGCCCACGCTTCCGATAGACAGTTCCGTGAGCGACCGGACGAATTTGAGGCAGGCGAGGTGTGTGGACCGGCCCACAATAGCCCCGCCCTATCCGTGCGCTTGTCTCCTGGGTTATTCGCCGGCAAAGACCTCGGCGAAATTCCAGCCATTGCCGATCTTCCTGGCTTGGATGGGCCAGTTCGGCGAACCGTCCGCACCGCCGGCATAGCGATAGAACAGCATGTCGCCTGTTTCAGTGATGGCGTAGATCGCGCCGTTGCTTCCCGCGAACACCTGCTTGAAGTTCCAGCCATTGCCGATCTTCTTGGCCTGGATGGGCCAGTTCGGCGAACCGTCCGCACCGCCGGCATAGCGGTAGAACAGCATGTCGCCTGTTTCAGTGATGGCGTAGATCGCGCCGTTGCTTCCCGCGAACACCTGCTTGAAGTTCCAGCCATTGCCGATCTTCTTGGCCTGGATGGGCCAGTTCGCGGAGCCATCCACACCGCCGGCATAGCGGTAGAACAGCATGTCGCCTGTTTCAGTGATGGCGTAGATCGCGCCGTTGCTTCCCGCGAACACCTGCTTGAAGTTCCAGCCATTGCCGATCTTCTTGGCCTGGATGGGCCAGTTCGCCGAACCGTCCGCACCGCCGGCATAGCGGTAGAACAGCATGTCGCCTGTTTCAGTGATGGCGTAGATCGCGCCGTTGCTTCCCGCGAACACCTGCTTGAAGTTCCAGCCATTGCCGATCTTCTTGGCCTGGATGGGCCAGTTCGCCGAACCGTCCGCACCGCCATCATAACGGTAGAATAGCATATTGCCATCCTGCGAGATGGCGAAGACTGGATCGGCTTGCGCTGATCTCGCTGAGAAGAAGAGGATAGCGAAGAGAACAGCAATGGAAATCTTGAACCATGACAACACTCGCATCATTTTACCTTCCCTCCTGTCCATAACGATAATATAATACCTCCTTGTATATCACCCGTGAAAGACACTATTCCTGACATAACCCTGAAATATAGGTGAAATTTCGCAGGAAAAGCCAATCTGGGATTATAGCTCGGGGGCTGCCGCCGGGCCGTCCTGCATCATCAGCTTCGCTGTCGAATAGCTGCGGAAACAAAGGTGCTCGTATCTATGGATAGGCATGCCTGCCACCGCCCTAAAGCGCCTTACGTGCCACCGCGAAACTCACCCCGATTTGATGGGGCCAATAGCGATCGCCGCTTCAGAGGCTTAGCCCATATTCCGCAGCGCTCTCGACCAGGAACTCCGCAAAGGACTGGGCCAGCGTGGAGGGTGCCAGCAGGTCGTAGACGCCGTCCTCGCTGCCCTGGCAGAGGATCACGTTGACCTGCGCCATCACCGTGCGCGCCACGCGCCGAAGGCCGAACACCTTCGGGTGCAGGTCGAGGCGGCAGCCCTTGGCGAGTGCCAGGCGCGCCTTGGGGCCTGAGATGGTGAGCGCGCCATAAGCGAAGGACTGGTCGGTCACCGAGGCCGCCTCGCCTGCCGCATGCTTCAGGCTGACGGCGAGACCGCCCGCCCGGCCATGCTCGTCGAGAACAAGCCAGTCCCCCGGGCTGAGGCCAAGCGCCGTCAGCGGGCCGGCGCTGGCGATGCTGCCGGTTGCGGGCAGGTCGAGGGCGAACTGGGCCTGCAGCGCGCGCCGCAGCGCCTCCTCGCTGCCCGTGCGGACCTTCAACCCGGCGATGTCGGGGCTGCGCTCGGTGAGGCGCACCTGGCCGTTGCGATCCGAGGCGCGGTCGGGGATGAGGGTGTGGCCGCCGGGGGGCGTGGGGCGCAGCATGAGCTTCTCGACCTCGCCGACGGGCGTCGCGTCCTTCACCCGCAGGTTCTGGGGATCGACGACATGCGGAGAGGTGACGGTGACCTCGCAGGCCTCGCCCCGCACGGGATCGGCGGCGTGCAGCACCTTGCCCTGATGCGCCGCGCCGCCGGCGAGCAGCGCCAGGCCGATGAAGCCAGGCCCTTCCGTGGTCGGGCAGGCGGCGGTGACGAAGCCCAGGCTCTCCTTCGACTCGGCATTCATGAGGAGATGCGCACCGGCCCGCAGCTTCTTCTCGGCATCGGTGACCTTGACGCCCACCAGCGACAGACGTTGCGGATCGTTCAGTCCAGAACGCGTGACGAGCGCCTTGCCGATGAAATCGCCGTTCTTCTTCAGCATGCGGCCGAGGCCGAGATCCGCGGCGGTGGTCTGGCCGTTTAGCTCGCTGCCGGCGACATGGCCCTTCTCCACCCGCATCATATTGAGCGCGTCGAGGGCATAGGGCTTGATGCCGAAGGGCTTGCCGGCAGCGATGATCGCCTCCCACACCGGCTCGGCATGGCCGGAGGGCACGCTGACCTCATAGGCCATCTCACCGGAAAAGGAGATGCGGAAGAGCCGGCCCGCCACGCCTGCGATGGTGGTCTCCGCCACCGCCATGAAGGGGAAGGCAGCATCCTCCAGGTCGAGATCGACGATGCGAGCGAGCACGGCGCGCGACTTCGGCCCGGCCACCGCGAAGGTCGACCATTGGTCGGCGACATTGGTGATCTGCACGTCGAGCTCCGGCCAGACCGCCTCGTGGTGGAATTCGAGATGCTCCAGCACCGGCCCGGCATTGGCGGTGGTGGTGGTGACGAAAAAATGATCCGGCGCCAGGCGCGAAGTGGTGCCGTCGTCCATCAGGATGCCGTCCTCGCGCAGCATCAGCCCGTAGCGGGCGCGGCCGACGGGCAGCGTCGAGAAGGTGTTGGCGTAGATGCGGTCGAGGAAGGCGCCGGCGTCGCGGCCCTGGATGTCGATCTTGCCGAGCGAGGAGGCATCGGTCACGCCGACGCGTTCGCGCGCGTTCGTGGCTTCCGCCAGCACGGGCACCCAGCTCATGTCCTTGGCCGGCGAATAGACCAGCGGGCGCAGCCAGAGGCCGAGCTTGACGAAGACGGCCCCATGGCGAGCGTGCCAGTCATGCAAGGCAAGGCGCCGCTGCGGCTTGAAGTGCTTGCCGGTCTCCCCGCCCGCCAGCGCGCCGAAGGAGACGGGCGAGACATAGGGCCTGGAGGTCGGCAGGCCCGTCTCGGCGATACTCACACCCCTGGCTTCGGCGAGGATGGCGCTGCCGACGAGGCCGCCGGTCTTGCCCTGGTCGGTCGCCATGCCCTGCGTGGTGTAGCGCTTGGCATGCTCGACATGGGAATAGCCCTCGCGGTGAGCGAGCCGCAGGTCGTCGGCGGTGACATCGTGCTGGAGGTCGACGAAAGCCTTGGCGCGGCCTTCGGTCTTCACCTCCCAGAAGGGCAGCAGCGGCGTCTCGCCGGTGGCAAGCCCGGCCGCGCCGCCTGCGATCTTGATGCGATCACTCCCCTTCGCCACGAAGGTCGCGGCCGCTTCGTCCCAGGCGAGCTTCAGCCCCGCCTGGCTGGCAAGCTGGAGCTGCGGATTGTAGCCGCCGGAGACGCAGAGCAGGTCCGCCAGCAGCATCTGCGAGCGCCCGCCGCCGAGGATCGGTGCGAGGGTGACGATGTGGAGCGGCGCGCCCTCGGTCGCCACGATCTGCGAGCCGAACCAGACAGGAAAGCCCTTGCGCTCGGCCTCGCGGCCCTTGAGCGAGTCCGGCCTGACATCGACGATGCCGGCAATCTCGACACCCGCTGCTGCGAGAACATCCGCGTCGTGATAGGCGGCGTCATTGTTGAGGAAGAACACGGCCTTCTTGCCCGGCGCCACGCCGAAGCGCGTGACGTAGGCCGCGGCGGCCGAGGCCAGCATCACGCCCGGCCGGTCATTGCCCGGGAAGGCGATCGGCCGCTCCAGCGCCCCGGTGGCGAGCACGATGCGCCCGGGACGGATGATCCACTGGCGCTGACGCACCTGGTTGGCGCCGGGCGCGGGCAGATGGTCGGCCACGCGCTCGACGGCCCCGACGACCAGGCCGTCATAGAGGCCGAAGGCGGTAGTGCGCCTGAGCAGGGTGACATCGGGAAAATGCGAGAGCTCGCGGAAATCAGGGCCGAACTCTCCCGCCGCGATCGGATCGAGCAGCGAGGAACCGCCGAATTCGAAATCCTGCTCGATCAGGATCACACGCTGCCCGGCCCGCGCGGCGCGCACCGCGCTGACGACACCATGCGGCCCCGAGCCGACAACCAGCACATCGCAATGGGCGTGCATGATGTCGTAATGGTCGGGATCGGGCTCCACGGCGGCGCGGCCGAGGCCGGCGGCCCGGCGGATGACCGGCTCATAGAGCTCCTCCCACCATTTGGGCGGCCACATGAAGGTCTTGTAGTAGAAGCCGGCCGGCAGGAAGGGCGACAACAGGTTGTTCACCGCCCCGATGTCGAAGCCGAGCGAGGGCCAGCGGTTCTGACTCCTGGCCTCCAGCCCCTCATAGAGCTCGATGGTGGTGGCAGGAATGTTGGGCTCGCGCCTGGCCCCGCTGCGCAGCTCAACCAGCGCGTTGGGCTCCTCCGGCCCGGCGGTGAAGACGCCGCGAGGGCGGTGATATTTGAAGGAACGGCCGAAGATGCGCACGCCATTGGCAAGCAGGGCCGAGGCCAGCGTATCGCCGGCAAAGCCCTGATAGGCCTTGCCGTCGAAGCGAAAGGAGAGCGGCTTGTCGCGATCGATGAGGCCGCCCGTCTCGAGGCGGTAGGGCCCGCTCATGCCGAGGCCTCCGGCAGGACGATCTCGTCATCGGGCAGGCCCACGGCGTGGATCTCGTGGCTCAGGGTGTGGCGGGCCACCTTGAGGAGCCGCCGGCAGCCGGAGACATGCTGCCACCATTCGAGATGCCAGCCGGCCGGGTTCGTGCGCTCATAGACATAGGCGTGGAAGGCGTCGATACCCGCATCGGCGGCGGGGCGCCTCACGCTGGCATCGCCGCGATAGCGGAACTCGAACTCGTCACGCACGCCGCAATGGGGACAGGGAATTCTCAGCATGGGCGGTGGGTCCGGACGTGCAAGCTCTCGGTTAGGCGAGATGAGGGAGTTGAGAATGGAGCACGCCTTCGAAGTCCCCTCGCCCCGTTTACGGGGAGAGGATAGAGGTGAGGGGCAGCACAGGCTTCCGGAGTAAGGAATGCGGGAGAGAGCAAGGCGCGCCAGGTAGAATACCAATCTCCCAGTGTCACGCTGCCCCTCACCTCCATCCTCTCCCCGTAAGAACGGGGAGAGGGGACTTTGACGGCTCGCCCTATCCTCATGCGTCTCATCTCGCCCAGCCGGATCCCCATCTCAATGCATCCAGGCATAGGGCCCGACCCCGCGCTCGTCGATCATGCGGCCCTCGCGGAAGCGCTCCAGCCCGAAATGCGCGATCAGCGGATGCGGCTGCCCCGTCGCGACCAGATGCGCCGTGGTGAAGCCGCCGGCCGGGATGGCCTTGAAGCCGCCATAGCACCAGCCGCCATTGAGGAAGAGATTGGCCACCGGCGTGGTCGAAATGATCGGATTGCCGTCGAGTGACATGTCCATCGTCCCGCCCCATTGCCTGAGCACGCGCAGGCGCCCCAGCGCGGGCATCAGGGTGAGGCCGGCCGCCAGCACATCCTCCACCATCGGCAGGTTGCCGCGCCGCGCATAGGTGTTGTAGCCGTCGAGCGCGCCGCCGAAGACGAGGCCGCCCTTGTCGGACTGGCTGACGTAGAAATGCCCGGCGCCATAGGTGACGACGCAGTCGATCAGCGGCTTGACGCCCTCGGAGACGAAGGCCTGCAGCACATGGGTCTCGATCGGCAGGCGGAAGCCCGCCATCTCGGCAAGCCGCGAGGAGTGGCCGGCGACGGCGAACAGCACCTTCTTCGCCCCGATGAAGCCGCGGCTGGTCTCCACACCCGTGATCGCCTCGCCCTCGCGCCTCAGGCCCGTGACCTCGCAGGTCTCGACGATGTCGACGCCGCGCGCGTCCGCCGCCCTGGCATAGCCCCAGGCCACCGCATCATGCCGCACCGTGCCGCCGCGCTTCTGCAGGAAGCCGCCGATCACCGGGAAGCGGCCATTGTCGGTATCGATCAGCGGCACCAGCTTCTTCACGCCCTGCTTGTCGAGCAACTCGGCATCGACGCCTTCCAGCAGCATCTGGTTGGCCCGGCGGGCAAGCTGGTCGCGCTGGCCGTCGGCATGCACGAGATTGAGCGCGCCGCGCTGGGAAACCATGGCGTTGTAGTTGAGATCCTGCTCCAGGCCTTCCCAGAGTTTGAGCGAGAAGTCGTAGAAGCGGATGTTTTCTCGCGAAAAATAGTTCGAGCGGATGATGGTGGTATTGCGCCCGACATTGCCGAGCCCGATGCCGCCGCGCTCCAGCACCGCGACATCGGTAATGCCGTGATTCTTGGCGAGGTAATAGGCCGTGGCGAGCCCATGCCCGCCGCCGCCGACGATGACGACCTCATAGGAGGATTTGGGCGAAGCCTTGCGCCAGGCCGGCCCCCAGCCGCGATGACCGCGCAGAGCCTCGGCGAGAAGGCGAAATCCGGAATAGCGAACCATGGGCCTCGGACAAATGCCGTTACGGTTCCCGGCATAGAGCACGAGATGGGGATGAGGCAACCGGATTTGTGGTGCCTTGTACAAGAGGCAGCAGTTGGCAAGCTGCAACCCATTGCATTCAAGCGACTTCGCGGGTTGTCCGGTGAACGTTGAGACCGTATCCGAGCGCAGTGAGCAGGCTCGACAGAGTCGACAGGCGCACATCCGCCTGCTGGTTGATCACGGCATGAATGGTCTGGCGGCTGACACCGGATACCTTGGCCAGATGGCTGATGTTGTCCTTTCGGCAGAGGGCCGCGAGGACCGCGACGAGGTAGGACGGATCTCCCTCCTCGACCACCGCCTCCAGGCCGACATTGAGTCCAGCCTCGATGTCCTCTTCCGTCTGAAGATGATCTTCGATCTTCCAGGGCTTCAGTTCCGGATGATCGGCTGGATTGAACTTCCGGTGATTCTTGTCGGTGGTCGTCATGGGTGTGTGGTGCTCCAGTCTAGAACTGTGATGAAGGCCAGTTCTCCTCAGTATTTCCTCGCCATGTCGATGGCGGCATTGATATCCGCCTGTTGAGTGGTCTTGTCGCCCCCGCAAAGCAGGATGATGTAGATGCCCTCGCGCTCTGTGAAATAGACCCTGTAGCCAGGGCCGTAGTCCACCTTGATCTCACTGACCCCTGCCCGCAGGGGGTTCACCTTCCCCGTCTTGCCGTGCTGGACGTCGTGGATTGACTTATTGATACGCTGGACCGCGACACGGTCCCTGAGCTTGCCGATCCACTTGGCATAGTCGTCCGTCTGGACGATAGTCTTTGGCGGCGGCGTTTCTTCCGGCACGGCTTCCTCTAGTCATTAGCATGTGTAAGAAATACTTGACAGTCGCCGCACTGTCAAGTTCTCTTTACACTCCAGCATAGAGTGCCCCTCCCCCATTCACGCAGGCAATACCCCGCTCCGCCCCATCGAACCTGCCGCTCTTCATGCAGCAGTTCTTGAAACCGCCTCAGGGAACCGCAGACGCACGGATCGTTGCGGCCGAGCTTTTCTGTCAGCTCCACATCGCCATGTACGAAGCGGACGCCGCGCTTGACGCTCGTCTCCGAGGGATAGGACCTGCGGCGCTTGCTCGATACTTCAAAAGCGCGCCATGTCTTCGAAACGAGCTTGCTCTTCGAAGTTGCGATGCTTCTTCATTGTCGTCACTCCTCTTTCTATCCGGCACCCTTGCCGGACTTCCTCAGATCACCCGCACCGGGTTGCCGCGCTCCACCTGGATGCGCGCCAGCCACTCGCGGAACCGTCCGGCATTGCGCTCACGCTCCTGCATGCCAGCCAGCACCGCCCTGAGCCTGGCCACCGCCAGCGCGCGGTTGCGGTGCTGGCAGCGGTCGTCGCGGGCGATGGCACTGGCGCCGGTCGGCTTGTGCACCACCCTGACGGCGCTCTCCGTGCGGTTCTGGTGCTGGCCGCCCGGCCCGCCGGCGCGCCTCGTCTCGAAGACGAGATCGCCAGGCAGGAGATCGGGCACGGCTGGGGGTTCGGGCACGCGGTGGACGGCCACGAACCAGTTCTTGCGCCGATGATGCGGGCGCATGCGGCTATCGGCCACGCATTGCACCGTGCCCTCCCAATCGCGCAACAGCGCCGCCGCGCCCTCTCCGCCGAGCGAGATCAGCACGGAGGGCTTGTCACCCATCGGGTTGGCCTCGGCGGCGCAGTCGACACCGGCGGAAGCGGCCTCGCGCTGCAGGGCCGCGACCACCTCGGCAACGGCAGCACGGCATTCCGCCGGCCCTCGCCCCGAGGTGACGCAGACGAGGATGGTGCTCATCGCTTCACCCTCCCCTGCTCGCGCTTCATCCGTGCCGTCTTGAAGGTCAGCACCGGCCGCAGAATGGCGACCACGCGCACCAGCCCCTCGGCCTCCAGATCCGCCACGACTTTCGTGACATCCTTGTAGGCTTCGGGCGCCTCCTCCAGCAGGAGCTGGCGATCCGTGCAGATGACGTGCCCGCCATAGGGATTGCGCGTCAGCCGATCGAGATTGCTGGCGACCTGGCGCTTTCCACCCAGCATCGAGGCCCGGTCGTGCTTGCGCCCCGCGCCATGGGCGAGGGAGGCGAGCGCGTCCGGCGGCGCCGGCAGGGGCTCGACGAGATAGGTCACGCTGCCGCGCGAGCCGGGGATGGGAACCAGCCCCCGGTCCGACGGCGCTGCACCCTTGCGGTGCAGCACAAGGTCACCCTGGCGTTCGGCGAGGTTGTGCGGATTGTCGATCCGCTCCTCCCCCTCAGTGCGCAGCGCCTGCAGGGCCCGGCCGGCGATCACCTGCCGGTTGAGCCTGGCAAAGCGCAAGGCGAGGTCGTGGTCGGCGAGATAGTCCATCCCCGCGCCCTCCAGCGGCAGGCCACCGGTGCCATCGACATGATGGTGCGCCAGCACTGCCGGACCGAGCCCGCGCGAACCGGAATGCACGAGCAGCGACAGGCCGCCCGCCACGACGCCGGCCTGCGCCGCCGTGGCGGGATCGAAGATCTCCTCCACCGCCTGCAGCTCGCAGAAATGGTTGCCGCCGCCGACCGTGCCGAGCGAGGCGGCAAAGTCGAGAGGCAGGCCATGCTCGTCAAGCAGCGCAGCGGCATTGCCCTCCCAGGCGCCCTCCAGCACCGCCATGCGCTCGACGGCCTTGTCGAGCTTGAGACGCCGCTCCGGCAGGTCGAGCGACCAGAACTGCATGCCGCAGCCGATATCGGTGCCGATGACATCGGGGAACACACGCCCCCTCGCCAAGGCGGCACTGCCCACCGGCGCATGATGGCCGGGGTGGAGATCGGGCATGCCGGCCACCGCCAGCATGTCCGGCCGCCCGGCCAGTTGGTCGAGCTGCCGCGTGGCAGCCCCTTCGATCCAGGCATTGGACGAAGCAAACAAGCGGATACGCGCCACGGCGCCCGCTTCGGGGAAATTGCCCATGAGAATTCTTCAAACGAAAGGCGTGTTCTTGGGGCGGGAACGAGCGCAAGGACGAACCTGCATGCGCTGACTTCACAGACAAGACGCGTCAAATACGGAGTGTCGATCTCTAGAGCAAAACGCTCCCGCCACGTCGGCATGCCGAAGTGACGGGATCGACATTCTCGGAAACGGCGCACTCATCGGAAAGTAATGTCGATCAGTGATCGACACTCCCAGGAACACGTCACCCTTCAACAGCCGCCGAGGCGACGCGGGGTAGTCAGCTTGCAGCCCTGACCGGGCGGATCGGCATCGTCATGGCCTGGTCCTTTCGCTTGGCGGGAGAGCAAGGTGCCCTCGACCGAGGGACGCGCTGATAGCAGAGCCCCTTCCCGCCCACCAGTGCAAACGGGCAACAGCCGGCGGCAAAAGCGGCGAAAATTCCCCCGACTTTTCCCCCACTCCGATCTTGCCCCGCACCGAACAACTCTATATGTAGCGCCCGACCAGCTGCGGAGAGGTGGCAGAGTGGTTGAATGCACCGCACTCGAAATGCGGCATGGGGGCAACTCCATCGGGGGTTCAAATCCCTCCCTCTCCGCCAATCCTTCGTTCACCATCATTCACTGACGTTCGATAAACCCTTGTGATTCCTTCACTTGGCCGGTTTGTCGTGTCATATTCATTCGCGGGCGTTCGCTGAAAATCGCGTCTGCCGTTAGGGTGAATGTTGGGAGTGTGGCGGAACATGGCACGACAGGTGGATCGGCTCAATGCCAGGTCGATAACAGCCCTTTCGACTCAGGGAAGGCACGCAGATGGCGGCGGCCTCTATCTGATCGTCGACCACAACGGCGCCAAGCGTTGGTCTTTTATCTTTCGCTGGCAGGGAAAGCTGAAGGAAATGGGGTTAGGCGGCCTGTCGAGCGTCTCGCTAGCTCGGGCGCGCGATCTGGCAAAGGAAGCGCGCGCAAGGGTCGCGGACGGCGTCAACCCGATCGAGGAGCGAAAGCGCGATAAGCCTGTGCCGACCTTTGGCGCGATGACAAAAATCTACATCGATTCGCACTCAGCCTCTTGGAAGAACACCAAGCACAGGCAGCAGTGGGAGAACACTCTGGCGCAACACGCGAAGCTGCTGACTGACAAGCCTGTCGACCAGATCGACGTTGCCGAGGTGTTGAAGGTGCTGCAACCGATCTGGTCGAAGATTCCAGAAACCGCTAGTCGCGTGCGTGGCCGTATGGAAGCCATCCTCGACGCGGCCAAGGTCAGCGGCCATCGCACGGGCGAAAACCCAGCCACATGGAAGGGCAACCTGAAGCATCTGCTATCTTCCAGGAAGCGTCTCACACGGGGCCATCACGCTGCTCTTCCCTTTGCCGAGTTGCCTGCTTTCATGGAAAGACTCCGCGCCCGACCTGGCGCATCCGCCACTCAGTTAGAGTTCCTGATTCTCAACGCCTCGCGCTCAAGCGAGGTCAGGCTCGCGTCCTGGTCAGAAATCGAATTTGACGAGAAATTGTGGATCATACCGGCTGAGCGCATGAAAATGGCCAGGGAACATAGGCTGCCATTGTCGCCTCGATCGATGGAAATTCTGACTGCTATCCGGGAACGTCAGCAAACGGAATCCCAAGTAATCGGACGACAATGGAGCGAAAAGGGTCATATCTTCACCCAGCCCGGAGGGACGACCGCCCCCAGTATAAACGCGACCGAGATGCTACTGCGCCGTATGAAGGCGAATGTCACCACACACGGCTTCCGCTCCAGCTTTCGCGATTGGGTTGGTGACGCCACCAATTTTGACCGCGACCTTGCCGAGATGCAGTTGGCCCATCAGGTCGGTGACGAGACAGAAATTGCATACCGGCGAAGCGATGCCCTGCAAAAGCGGCGCAAGCTTATGGAGGCGTGGGCGAGCTATCTCACTTCCGACGATGGCTCGAAAGTCGGTCAAATGAAGCGCAATTAAACAGCGAGGTTCGAAATGGTGAGCCCGCCCATATCATCGTGCGGTCTTGCCGGAGACGCACTCACTATCCTTTGTTTTAAGTCGTTTTTTGTCCCTGTTAGAGTCTGTTTTGAAGATCACGGGTGAGCGGTTCTATGGAGAAGGATGCCACCCATAGCGACGAAGATCATCGCCTGGAAGACGTGCTCAGCGCCGTCGCTGATCGAACGACTGGGGATGCCCGGCTCGCTCGAGGATCTCGGACGATACGATGCGCTTGTCTATCATCGCGACGGATGGACTGAGCCTTGGGCCTTCCCCGACAAGGACGGACGCATGGAACTGGTCGAGCCACGTTCCCGCATTCGCGCCGCCGATCTTGGCATCATTCTGGACGCCGCGGTTTTCGGACGGGGGGTCGCGTGGCTACCCGACTGGCTGATAGAGGAAGCGCTCGGAGCGGGAAGGCTTTTGCAGCTCCTGCCCGATCTCCCGGCTCGCCACCACGACATTCATCTGCTCTGGCCGACGGCGACGACCCTCCCCGCACGGCTGCAAGTCGCGATAGCGGCCCTGACTGTAAATCAGCGCTAAAGTGGGCCCCCCGTTAAAACCAAGCTATAGCTCTGATTCC